>NZ_JBLFES010000007.1:0-2797 GCF_047345745.1 Maribacter algae | reverse complement strand
GCCAAGCAGGCCTGGCCGGGAACCATAACGAAAGACTAAGCGGAGGAACCTTTCTCTCGTTATGGTTTTACAGGATTTCGCTATATTTCCTTAAAATTAGCCGGACTGCACATAGCGCGGCGTAGCGCATTAAAAAATGGATACTAAAGAATGGTTGAAAAATATCGATTGGGAGCTTGAAAGACAGGTTATGGTTTTCGCTTCCGACGAAGGTCTAGAAGGACTTTTTGAATTGCCTTCAGAATTTGCTCGATACGACTTGACTTTTCCTCAAAGAATGGACCTGACTTATTCGATTTTGACAGAGCTTTTAATGGAGGGACTTGTGAAATTGGAAGAATATTCTTCTCGAGAATCACAGAACCCCACAAGAGTAATTGAGAAAAATGAGATACAGGATATTCTTAACAATCATTACAATTGGTATCCAGTCGGAAAACCGATTTACAGTATTGGAGCCACTGAAAAAGGAATTAAATATCTAAACAGTTTGACAGAAGAAAACTGTAAGAATCTACGCGAACGTCTATTCGGAAAAAAATAAAAACGCGCTACAACAATACCTATAATTAATTGCTGGGAATTTTCCTGCGGAAAATCTACGCATTATTACTATGTTTAGGGTACGGCTGGAAATCCTGGCGGATTTCTAACGCCGCAACTAATCATAGCCGAGACGATGATGTCGAATACGCCTGCGGCGTACTTTTGTTGCACTGCTAACGCAGCTACCGCACCAAAAGCGGGTCGACATCATCGCCGCGCTATGCCGGATCGCCAAATCCGTAGGATAAGGGACCTTCTTGCCATAATCGCCGCAACGGCTTAACCACTCGACATATCAGGACACTAAATGCAATCCGGTCGGCGAATTTTATTCCCAATAACGCAAAATCCCAAGGCTTCACGGCCTGCACGGCAGGCCTGACCGAGAACCATGACAGAAGATAAAGCGGATGTCCGACTTCTCCTGTCATGGTTGAAAGGATTTTGCTATATTTCCTTAAAATTCGCCGGACTGCACATAGCGCGGCGTTATACCATATGTCATGAAAAAGATATTAACCTTTTTGTTAATTTTCATTTGCAATTTCCAAAGTGGATTTGCGCAAGAATCACAAGCTGATTTATTAAAATTCTTGCAAACTGAATTAAAGACTGGAAATCATACATTTCAAATAATGACTAATCAAGTAGTTCCTAGTAAACAGGAAAAACCATTACTAATAGATGGTAACGGAAAAATACTTGATTCAGAATTTGACATAGAATTTACGGAATACATACCGGTTTTAGAATTCAAAACCGCCGGATCAATTAAATTAAAAATTGATTACAAGGACTCATTATTTACAATAGAGCCTATTGAAAATAGTTTCTGCCCAGTAATTAAAATCAACTTGAAATCTAATAATGTTTTTATCAATAATGACATGCTTTGTTATAAAAAGGAGATTTCTATAAAAAACAAAGCAAATGTATTCGAAAGTGAATGGAATGGGTATCAATGGTGGTCAAATTCGTCTAATGAATCCTTAAAAATAAATCCAAGATTTACAGTTGGAAAAATTAAAAAAAATAACAATTTATATATCGAAATCTTATGGATTCAAAATGGTAAAAAAATGCGTTACAGGCTGCTTACGTAAAAACACATGGTATAACAAAACCTATAAACAATACGGGCTTCGGGCTTAATCGCTGGGTTTGTGTATTTTTATAGTGTCCGCAAAATCTTTTGGATTTTGCTTTTTAGCGGGACAAAAAAAAGAAAACCAAAAGATTTCGCTATGTGCGAAGACGGAAACGAAAAGTTTCCTTGCCCCCGCACTACGCTTAGCCGAAGCCGTTGTAAGTAATGCCAAAAAACTTAATCTACATATTATCAATTTCACTTCTGTTGAGTTCTTGTGACTTTAAAACAGCCGAAGATTATTACGATTTGGCTTACGAACTTGAAGAAAAAGGAAAATACGAAGAAGCAATTGTTTTTTTGGATAAAGCAATTGAGAAAAAACCCGATTTGAAACCAGCATTATTGAATCGAGGTGCGGACAAATCTGCAATAAATGATTATAAAGGAGCAATTAATGATTACGAACTAATCCTAAAATATGACTCGGACAATACTCTTGCTCTAATGAACATAGGAAATAATTACAAGCGATTAAAAAATTATAAAAAGTCTGTCGAATTTTACACGCGAGCACTAAACTCAAATGGAGCGATTAAATCTGACAGCATCTATCTTGAAATAAATTTACCAAACGAATGGGACAAGGAATCGGACTATTATGTTCGTAAACACGAAATTGAGTTCGAACGTGGAATTTCATATGTGTACTTGAAAGAGTACACAAACGGAATAAAAGATTTAGAACAAGCCATCAAATACAATTACGAATTGCCAGATGCGTTGAGTTGGACAGGACAAGCATATTACGAACTGAACGATACTTTGAATGCGAGAAAATTTCTGTCTGAAGCATCAAAATACGGAATGATAGACGCCAAAGAACTGTTAGAAAAAATAAATAATTGAATAAAAAGCACTACTTACAACAATGTATAACCGCAATTACGGCGGATTTTCCTAATCGGAAAATCACTCGGAATTGCAAGGCCAGTGCTTAACCGAAAAACACTAACTTTAATCCCGTAACTGTCGGTTATACGAGACCGATGATGTCGAATACGCCTGCGGCGTACTTTTGTTGCACTGCTAACGCAGCTACCGCACCAAAAGCGGGTCGACATCATCGCCGCGCTATGCCGGATCGCCAAATCCGTAGGATAA
>NZ_JBLFES010000006.1:0-11422 GCF_047345745.1 Maribacter algae | reverse complement strand
AAGCAGGCCTGGCCGGGAACCATAACGAAAGACTAAGCGGAGGAACCTTTCTCTCGTTATGGTTTTACAGGATTTCGCTATATTTCCTTAAAATTAGCCGGACTGCACATAGCGCGGCGTTATCTTCAATAGCTCGAAAAAAAAGTAAAGAAAGCTATTCTTTTAATTCTTTTATCAATTTATCAACCCTCGCTATTCGCGGATTAATTTCATTTTTTACTCTTTTTTTATTTAAAAAATATCCATAAATCCCTACTGCGATTACAGCTAGACTGTTAAAAGCAATAAAATGAAGTGGTACCTTCTCCCAAACGGCAATAGTACACAACAGCATTATAGGGTAAGCCGGTAAAATTCCCCAATACAAATAAGTTTTAAGGAACTTCTTTTGGACTTCAAGATATTGCCTATTCTTTTTTAGATATTCAAGATAATTATCTTCTAAGTCACTTGGCTTAAACCTACGAACACCTTTATATTTAATTATCAAAATAATAGCCAAAATTATCATAAGAGCTATCGCTGTTTTCACTAGAACAAAAGGAACCTTGAATATTATAAAAACACAAACTAAAATCCCAATTACTGCTAATGCTACCTCAAAAAGCTCCATATACTTCCACCAACGATGTAGACGACCTAAACTTGATTGTAATTCTATCATCAATTTAGATTTCTCAAACTTTACACGTTCTTGATTACTAGACGATTGCCAAATTTTAATTAATTCATCTTCTATCATAATGTTTTATTTATACAATTCAACAATTTTGACTTGATTCGATTGATTTTTACAGCTACATAGTTTTCAGATAATCCGAGAATACTTGAAATTTCTTTATAAGCAATACCCTCCAAGTAAAGTGCAACTATTGCCTTATCCGCTTCATTCAATTCTTTCACACATTTTCTCAAACTATTGAGTTTTTCATTTTCATCTTCGCTATTTTCTTCATAACCAAAATTGGCAATGGTAAGACTATCTAACCTTATGAATCGATTTTGATTCTTAGTGTGCTTAGATTTAAAACGGAGGCAAACATTTAGGGCAACTCTAAACATCCAAGTTCCAATACTAGAATTAGATTTAAATGTGCTAATCGACCTCCAAATATGAACCAGAACTTCTTGAAAAAGGTCTTTGGCGTCTTCATCATCTTTAGAATAAATCAAGCAAATTCTAAATAGCTTTTCCTGATTATGTTCTAGACCATTTAGAAATATGGTTTCCTGTTCTTTTTTCATTGATAAATCCTCTCTCTACTATTTTAGTTACCAAATTCTTTTAAATATGACACTTTATTGCTAAAAAATTTCGATAAAGCAGTCAAAGAACTTTTACCTGAACTGAATTAGCTAGTTTTCGTAGATGGACTTTTGAGCTAGTCCGTATAGATGGACTTCACTCAAACGCAACTGTTACGCGGGACTTTACTCGGACGGAATAAAATGGGAACGGAATCGAAACGTTCTTACTCTTGCGTGTCGCTACAGAAGATAACAATGGCTATAGGCAATACGGGGCTTTAGTGCTTGCTGGAAGGTAGTCGTGTAAATCGAGCCCCGCAAAGCCCTGTTGTTAGTCTTTATGGTTAAATTTAAAAACGAAAACAGGGCTTTGCTACTTGCAAGACTGAAACGTATTTGCTTAAAAGTCCCCGTACTGCCCATAGCCGAAGCCGTTGTAAAACATTTTGACCAACAGCCAACCAATGAAAAAAATAATATTTGCATTACTTTTAATTCCCTTTTTAGGGTTTTCCCAAACTGACAATAAAATTGAGGGACTGAATTTTGACGCACCTTGCGAATTAGAATACACTCGAAATTTGGGAAATCAAAATAACTACAGTTGTGTAACGCAAGTAAGCACAGGAGAAATCTTCCAATATTCAATCACAGTTCAAAATTTATTTGAGGAAATGAGCGGATTGAGTGGAAATACACTTAAAGCTTTTAAAGAACAGTTTTTAAAAACAACGACCGAAAACGCTGAATCGAATAATGAAAAAGCGGAAAATATTGTTTTGGCAAATGGAGAAAAAGCTGTGAAAATTGAATCTTTTTTGACTTATGCAGACCAAAAATTTAAAAACACGTCTATAGTCTTTCTATATAAACAAAAGAGCTTCATTGTCAATTTAACAACAAATGACTTGACAAGTACTAAATCAAATAGTCTTACCGAAAGAATTAAAATTAAGTAGTTGAAATCTAAAATAGTGAAATACACGCCTATTATTTTACTGCTTGTATCAAGTACTAATCTTCTTGCCCAAAATCATAGATATGATAGATACGATGGTCCTCGTAGTTTGAGTTTGGGTGTTAAATGTCTCTTGATTGGTGGAGTTGTTTGGGGAATTGGAATGCTCTTGGGCAGATTATTAAAAAAAGATGAAAACGGAACAATATCAGATGGACAAAAAACTGGAACTGGAATAGTTGGATTTTTTGTTATAATTGGAGCGTTAATTGCTGGTTTTGGTCTGATAATGTTAGGATTTTAAATAAAAAACGTTTTACAACAATGGCTATAAACAATTGCTTTTACAGGCTTATCCTGAAAATTCCTGCGGAATTTTCAGCTTGTCGTGTACTTGCAAAAGTCCGTGCTACCCCACGCAACTGTTCATAGCCGAGACCGATGATGTCGAATACGCCTGCGGCGTACTTTTGTTGCACTGCTAACGCAGCTACCGCACCAAAAGCGGGTCGACATCATCGCCGCGCTATGCCGGATCGCCAAATCCGTAGGATAAGGGACCTCTTTGCCATAATCGCCGCTACGGCTTAACTACTCGACATATCAGGACACTAAATGCAATCCGGTTCGGCCAATTTTATTCCCAATACCGCAAAATCCCTAGACCATTAGACCGCTGCGCGGTCCGGCCGGGAACCATAACGAGAGACTAAGCGGAGGAACCTTTCTCTCGTTATGGTTTTACAGGATTTTGCTATATTTCCTTAAAATTAGCCGGACTGCACATAGCGCGGCGTTGTAAGCCATTTGAGAAAAAAATATGAGAATATTAATAATCCTAATATTTATTTCAAATTTGACTTTTGCCCAATATTGGGGAGGACAAGAAATTAATGAATCTGATTTAACCAATTGGATACCAAAATTTGAAATTGAATATGCTGGAACTTATCATTTTGGAGAAAGTGAAAGTGAATCTGATTTTCACTTATTTTTCTCAGGAGATTGCATCATTGGACAAGTTCAGAATGGATATTGGGAAGAAAACACTGGAATTTGGAAAAGTAATTACATAACATTAACGAACATATTGATAGATAAAAAAGGAAAGTTCACGAGCGACCAACATTCTGGACAATTTATAAGATATAAAACGGAATCTGGTGATTTAGTAAAAGGAATTAGAATTGACAATCCTTGGACGAGTTGGATTGAGAATAGTAAATTTGAAATTGGAACTAGAACTCAACTCAAATTTGAGAACATCTATTATGGAAAATTTAATGAAGCATCTTCTAGAAAATTAAACATAGAAGAGTTAAAACAAATGAGTTCGGAAGATTTGAAATTAATGCGAAATGAAATTTTTGCTCGATATGGTTATACTTTTAAAAAAGGAGGAGAAATGGACAAGTATTTTAGAAAGCAAGAATGGTATAAAGCTCAACACAAAAAGGTCGAACAGTATTTGACAGAAATTGAACTGTATAATATCGAACTGATTAAAAAAACCGAATAAAAACGGCTTACAACACGGTGTATAAAACATAGCTAATAAATGCTTAACCGCAAGGTTTTTGTATATTTAGAAAGCCCGGCAAATTTTTAAATTTGGCTTTTAAAAAAGAGAAAATTAAAACCAAAATATAAAAATTCGGCTCTGTGTTGTTCCGAAAAGTTAGTGTCTTTTTGCACGCTACGTTTCATACACAAGTCCGATGATGTCGAATACGCCTGCGGCGTACTTTTGTTGCACTGCTAACGCAGCTACCGCACCAAAAGCGGGTCGACATCATCGCCGCGCTATGCCGGATCGCCAAAATCCGTAGGACAAGGGTCCCTTTTGCCAATATCGCCGCAACGGCTCCATTACTCGACATATCAATCGCTATATGCAATCCGGTTCGGCTAATTTTAATCCCAATACCGCAAAATCCCAAGGCTTCACGGCCTGCCAAGCAGGCCTGGCCGGGAACCATAACGAAAGACTAAGCGGAGGAACCTTTCTCTCGTTATGGTTTTACAGGATTTCGCTATATTTCCTTAAAATTAGCCGGACTGCACATAGCGCGGCGTTGTACGCAAGCTATAGCCAGAGTAGGATAATTAAACAGGAAAAATAACGACTTAAAAAAACAAAATGAAAAACTCTATTTTCTTATTCTTAATTCTAAGCTCGGTATCGGTATTTTCCCAAGATGCAAAATATAACGTTTCCTCTTATCTGACAGAGGGTACTAAAGCACCAAATACCCATTATATAGGAGAAGCTTGGTTGAATCCCATTATTCACGATGATAAAGAATTGGGCTATAACATTACAAAAGCGACCTTTAAGGCCAACTCAACGTTGGATTGGCACAAGCACGGTTCAGCACAAGTCTTGATAATTGTTGATGGAGAAGCCTATTATCAGGAGAAAGGGAATGAACCCGAAATCCTGAAAGAAGGTGATATAATCAAATGTGAAAAAGATATCGAACACTGGCATTCCTCGACCAGATATAGTGATGTTACTTATTTAGCCCTATACAGTGGCGAACAACCGACAACTTGGACCGAGGTGGTAACACAAGAATATTATGATGAAGTAGCCGAAGAGCTAAAAAGCAATTGATATTTATCGAAGTTTATAAATCATGTAAATCCAACTAAAACGACAGTGTCAAAAAAATGTGGGTAAGCCGCAAACAAAAGAGATGGATAGCTTAGAGATATTTTCTTTTATCTAGTAGATTTTTTAGGTATTCGAAAGCAATATTAAATATCGATTTATCAAGAACCTAGAACACAAAATTAATGCTGTACTTTTTGAAAATTCTAGGTAAAGAACAATGATAGAGTACAGACAAAAATTAAAAGAATACAAGATCGATAAGCAGTAGAGAAAGCCAGCGTACAACACCGGCTATAGCAAATAGGGCGGTAAGTACTGTTTCCATTGGCCTGGGCTTACTTACTGGCACCGCCAAATCTTTTGATTTGGCTTTTAGAAAAACAAGATAAAACAAAATGCAAAAGATTCGGCTAGGGCTTGGCGGATTGGCCGGTGCGTGCCGACCGCCCTACTTGCCATAGCCATGACCGTTGGCAACAAGCAAAAAAAAAAATGACTTCGAAGAAGTATAATTCAGTCGGAAAAGTAACAGCTCTGATTTCATTCATAATCAGAATACTGATTTTTGGAACATATTTTTTTACCTCAAACGCCGATTTATTATTTCTCGGTTACGGATTTGTAGTTCTTGCAGGAATAGTCAACCTGATAATTTTAATTATAATCTTGACTAAAGCACAATCTGACAAAGCCAATCGTAAAGGATTATTGAAAACTGGCGGACTAATGCTTTTAAATCTTCCAATTATGTTTGCTTGTATTTGGGTCGCGATGATTGTGCTTGGAAATATGCGAATTACATTCACAAATGGAACTCAGAACAAATTGACTGATATTAAAATTGTTGGTTGCGAAACGGAACATATCGCAGAATTGAAACCGAATGAAAGCAAAACGGTTTGGGTCGGAATTACAGGCGATTGTTCAATTGCTGTCGAATATCTGGAAAACGGAGAACAAAAATCAGAAACTGTTGCTGGATATGTAACTGGCGGAATGGGACAAAAAATGAAACATAAAATAGACGGACAAGATAAAGACATACTCTGAAAATGCCAGTTGCCAACAACGTATATAGCTCATAGCTAATTAGTTGCTTAAATGAAGTTAAGGCATATTTGCAAGTCTGCCAAATTTTTAAATTTGGCTTATTGATAAAAAAAGGTAATAAGAAAATTAAAAAATTCGGCTCGTACTTAACCGAATAGTTATTGCTAATTTGCACGCTACGAGCCATATACAAAACCGATGATGTCGAATACGCCTGCGGCGTACTTTTGTTGCACTGCTAACGCAGCTACCGCACCAAAAGCGGGTCGACATCATCGCCGCGCTATGCCGGATCGCCAAAATCCGTAGGACAAGGGTCCCTTTTGCCAATATCGCCGCAACGGCTCCATTACTCGACATATCAATCGCTATATGCAATCCGGTTCGGCTAATTTTAATCCCAATACCGCAAAATCCCAAGGCTTCACGGCCTGCCAAGCAGGCCTGGCCGGGAACCATAACGAAAGACTAAGCGGAGGAACCTTTCTCTCGTTATGGTTTTACAGGATTTCGCTATATTTCCTTAAAATTAGCCGGACTGCACATAGCGCGGCGTTGCCACACATTTAAAATGACATACTCACAAGAAGAAATATATAAGTTTACAGGACAATATGATAAAATAGTTTCTGTCTCTTTTCGATATGGTTCTGAATCAAGAGAAAAATATGGCAACCATATAACTGGAACTTTTTACTACACACCAGCCGAAAGAGAGAATTTAGAACAGATAATAGCCAACGAAGAACACCCAAAAACTGATGGACAAATAAAATTCAAAGTTGGTAGAGGAATAAACAAATTGACAAATGAGCAAATTGGAGATTTAAGATATGAAGGAATTTTGGCATCTGATATTATAGAAATTTTATCTTTTGCAAAGCATGTTGAAAACGAATTTTCAAAATCTGACATTAGAAACTTACCAGACCCGATAACTATAAAATCCAATTTTTCTGATATTGACGAAGAAGAACTAACACTATGGACAAATAATCAACGACTGAAGAACGGATATAAATTAATTTCAGAAGAAATAAATCGTCATAATGGAATTATCCTAAGAAAATATGAAGACCAAATGCCAAACGAGCATTTAAAAAACTTTAAAGACCTCCAAACAGGAGAAATAAAGGAAAAACTCAAATATCATTATCTGAATAGCAAATATTTCAAAGATTTACTTTCCGATGAAGAAAAGACTGAATTTGAAGAAGTAATAAAAAAAGAAGTTGATGCAAAAATCCAAATTCTACGAAAAGAACTAGAAAAAAGTCAAGAAAGATGGAAAGAAGTCGGGATAGATTATAAACAAGCACTTGCTTGGCTAATTCACTTCTCATCAAACTTTAGACCTGAAAGATTAACGCACGGAAAAATACCTGTATGGTGGGATTACGAAAGCTTGTTACACATTTATATGCGACACGTCAGTGAAACACAAGTTGGAGAGCGATTTGAATCAAAAACCGTATTTCAATATAAATTTAAAGATATTAAGAGAGTGATTGAAACAGTTCTTAAAAATACCGAAGATGAAATAATAGAGCATTTTACAAATAATCCTGAAAGAGATTTTAAAAAGGTTGGAACGCAAAGTATTTACTTCAATGGAGATTACTACGCTTTTCATATCAGTCCAAACGGGAGATTAAGGACATTCTACAAAAACAATTGAAGAAAAAACGTGTGGCAACATTGTATATAAAAAATAGCGCAAGTCTTTGCTAACACTAAGGTTTGGGCATTTTTGGAAAGTCGCCAAATTTTTAAATTTGACGATTTCCAAGTAAAAATATAAATAGTAAAATTTAAAAATTCGGCTTGTGTTTAATCCGAAAAGTTATCGCTTATTTTCTGCGCTACTTTTCATATACGGAGCCGATGATGTCGAATACGCCTGCGGCGTACTTTTGTTGCACTGCTAACGCAGCTACCGCACCAAAAGCGGGTCGACATCATCGCCGCGCTATGCCGGATCGCCAAAATCCGTAGGACAAGGGTCCCTTTTGCCAATATCGCCGCAACGGCTCCATTACTCGACATATCAATCGCTATATGCAATCCGGTTCGGCTAATTTTAATCCCAATACCGCAAAATCCCAAGGCTTCACGGCCTGCCAAGCAGGCCTGGCCGGGAACCATAACGAAAGACTAAGCGGAGGAACCTTTCTCTCGTTATGGTTTTACAGGATTTCGCTATATTTCCTTAAAATTAGCCGGACTGCACATAGCGCGGCGTTACCTACCATTTAACAAAATGAAGTACTTTACATTTCACATCGACGATTCTGGAGCAATTGAGGACATTGATTATAAAAAAGTAAATGGACAAAATATTACGATTTGTAAAATGTATGACGACGATGAATTCAACAAGCTGAATGACATTTTACATTCTATTAATGAGTTCATACTGAATGAAAAAGTATTGAACATTTTGAAGGACAGAAAAATGATACAGTATGATTTGAGAAAAGCAAAAGTGCTTCGAAAAGAAAAACTGTTCGGAATTTTAAAAAAGAATAAATCCTACGATTATTTTGACTTGACTTTTCCTGACAAATACGTAGACGAATGTTATAATTGGATTGACTTTGAGAAAAGCGAAATATTTGCGACTGACGAAACTGGAAATGTCATTAAAATCTTATCTCATCAACAAGAATTGGAATTGATTGCGGAAAATAAATCTGACTCTCAAAAAAAATATTCTTTTGAGACTAAAAAAGTGGTTTTTGGAAAAAACTTCGATTATGATTTTGACTTGTTTAAAATCCCTCATTATTCGTGGGGAATTTATGTTTCGGAGAGATTAAAAAACAAATTGGAAAGTGCTAAAATAACTGGGATTGGATTTGCAGAAAGTAAAGAGAAACTTGGAAAAATGTGGAAACCGCATTTCCCAATAATAGAATTTGAGGGAATAAAAACGGTAGGTAACAATGTATAACCGCAATTACGGCGGATTCGACTACGTCCGAATCCACTCGGAATTGCTAAAGCCTGTGATTAATCGAAAATTAACGCATTCTAACCCGTAACTGACGGTTATACGAAGCCGTTGTGCTTAATACCAAAAACCTTTTCTCTTGATTGATAATATTCACACAATTATATTAAAAGACAATTCAGAATATTTTAAACTTCTTAAACTTATTTATGGTAAAGATGGTTCTATTTATGTCTCCTTACCATACTTGAAATCAGCGGAATCAGTAGTAATGCTATCTACTGTTAATTATAGCAAAGACCTTGTAGATATTTCGTTTAACGAGACAATAGAATTCGATTCGGTAGATGATAACTTTAATAGCTTAAAATTAAGTCATCATAAAAGTGGGCTGATACAAGTTTCAGGTAATGGTATAAAATCTGGAATTGATGAGAATGGAAATCTAAAAGGTATTGGTGTTCAAAGTTTTCCTTTAGATAATCCTGTCCCCGGACCGACCATAATAGCAACTATTTATGGCTATAAAGAATTTAAAAAGGTCAATACGATAAAAAAGGATTTCAGGATATTCGACATAGATAAACTACTTCATAATGATAAAATGAGATGTCTGATTGTAAGCTGCTATTGCTTCAATGAAACCTTTAAACGATTTATTAGATTTGATGAGAATAGTAACATGATAATAAGCCTAAATCATCCTTCAGGAACAACTATTCCATTAATGGTTTTATTACCAAAGGAAAACTGCGAATGCCAAAGCTTTTTGGGAATTGAATTATATTTTGAAAAAGGCATGGAAGAACATGCTTCCCCAAGCTATTTTCTCAGTTCAGCAACGGGGAACATGCGATATAATAATAAGAAAGAATTATTAGGAGACGCAGTCTTTATAATGAATCCTAGACAAAATATCACTACAAGGAACCATCTTAATTATAACATAGAGGGAAAAAGTACTAAGCACAACAATGGCTATAGCAAATAGGGCGTAAAGTCCCATCTCCATTGGCCTCAGCGTACTTGCGAACACCGCCGAATCTTTTGGATTCGGCATTTATAATGAACAAGATAAATACGAACGCAAAAGATTCGGCTAAGGGCTTGGCGGAAAGGCCGGTGCTTCCCGACCGCCCTACTTGCCATAGCCGAAGCCGATGATGTCGAATACGCCTGCGGCGTACTTTTGTTGCACTGCTAACGCAGCTACCGCACCAAAAGCGGGTCGACATCATCGCCGCGCTATGCCGGATCGCCAAAATCCGTAGGACAAGGGTCCCTTTTGCCAATATCGCCGCAACGGCTCCATTACTCGACATATCAATCGCTATATGCAATCCGGTTCGGCTAATTTTAATCCCAATACCGCAAAATCCCAAGGCTTCACGGCCTGCCAAGCAGGCCTGGCCGGGAACCATAACGAAAGACTAAGCGGAGGAACCTTTCTCTCGTTATGGTTTTACAGGATTTCGCTATATTTCCTTAAAATTAGCCGGACTGCACATAGCGCGGCGTTGGCGTGCATTAAAGGAACATCGAGAAAATGATTAAAAACAGTAGAATTTCGAATAACATAAATCAATGGAATATTGAATATGACCAAAACGGATTTGTGTCTGACGAAAATTGGTTAGTTACTGCTGAAAAAACAGAAGATATTTTACAATTAAGTCATATTTATCAGGAAGGACCGATTTTGGATGTTGGATTTTACACAGACAATTATAAAATATATGTCATTTATGACAATGATTGGGATAAACCAAAAGAAGTATTTGAATCTCAAAAAATTGAATTTATAGAAGATAAACTCTATGAATTGATTGACAAATATGCAAATTCCTGAATTAGTGTGCATTTGACAAAACACAGTGAATGAATCAAAATTTAATTGACAATTTGAATAAAGGACTTTTTCTTGAAATAAGCAATCAACTTCTTCCTTGGAAAACACCTTTTAGTGAATTAAAAAAATTAGGAAATCCAGAATTAATCAAACACTCTGAACAGCGAACTGATTTGATATGGAAAGATGAGAACATTTTAAACGGACTAAAAGTTAATCTCGTTGTTATGAAATGGGCTGGAATTGGAGGTTTTAAAAAAAAGCTTACGCAAGCATTCTCTTATATTTCTGACAAGGAATTTGAGGAAACAAAAACAAAGCTGGATTCTGAATTAGGACAAAAAGGAAAGTTTAAAAAAATAAATGAATTAGAACATAAATACTATTGGAATTTAAAACAATGCAAGATTGAATTGAGTGAACGAGAAAGATTCGGAACTTATTGGACTATTACTGTTAAAAAGAAAAATAATATTTTGTTCTGGAAATAAAAAACGACACGCCAACAACGTATAAAATTAATTGCTTGTTACGAGCTTGCTTACGAAAATCCTCGCGGATTTTCTATTCGGTTTGTACTTGCAAAATTAGTTGCTAAAACACGCAACTAATCTTATACAAAACCGTTGCCATTAATTATGAAAAACCGAAATTCCATTGAAATATAAATGCATAATTTTTGATTGTGATGGAATACTTGTCGATAGTGAAGAAATTTCAAATTCGATTCTTGTTCAAATGGCAAAT
>NZ_JBLFES010000005.1:0-407333 GCF_047345745.1 Maribacter algae | reverse complement strand
CTTATTCGGGGCCCCTTCACGTTACGTGGGGGGGCCTTTTTTTGTTTGCGTACCGCCCGGGGCGGAAGGCCCGCGCGAACCGGCCGCTACCCTTTCCAGGGGAACAAAAGGAGTGTGGGGAAGGCCGTGATAAATTGTACCATCCATTTTTGATTATTTTCCTACACTATTTGTTTTGTATCAAGTTGATGATAAATTATCTTGTTGGTGGTATATAATTAATTGGTATGGTGCTTACGGAAGAAATTAAAGAATATATAGATAAAAGTGTATTATGCTGGTTGGCAACCGTTTCAGAAGATGGTATGCCCAATGTTTCTCCTAAAGAATGTTTTAACTATTTTGGCTCAGAAAATATTATTGTTGCAAATATAGCATCGCCACAATCTGTAAAAAATATTAAGTCCAACCCTAATATCTGCCTAAGTTTTATTGATATTTTTGAGCAGATGGGTTATCAAATCAAGGGTAAAGCAGAAATTATAGGTAAAAAGAATTCCTTATTCCTAGAAATGGAAAGTGTTCTGACCAAAATGACAGGGGGTAAATATCCTTTTTCTACGATTACCTACATATCACCAGAAAAAGTAAAACCAATAATTGCACCTAAGTATGTTCTTTATCCTGAAACTACGGTCAAGGATCAGATTGAAAGTGCCAAAAAAACCTATGGTATTTAAATTGAATTTTTGAAACATATAGAAAACCCGCATGAATTTCATCTCATTCGGGTTTTCTTGGTATAAAATGGTTGTTGGTTAAACTCTTGGTAAATCTCCTTCTCCTTTTAAAGGTAATGCGGATTCACCCATTAAGTATTTATCAACGTGATGTGCAGCTTGTCTACCCTCGGATATGGCCCAGACAATCAACGATTGACCTCTTCTTTGGTCTCCTGCAACGAAAACACCATCTACATTGGTTTTGTAGTTAGATTCCGATGCTTTGATATTGGTTCTGACATCACTTTCAAGTCCCAATTGTTCCGCAATTGTCATTTCTGAACCTGTAAACCCCATGGCTAGCAATGCCAATTCACATTTCCATTCCTTTTCCGTACCCTCTATTTCTTTTAATACAGGACGTTGTCCCGGTTGTTTTATCCATTCTACCTCAGCGGTAATGAGCCCCTTTAGATTACCGTCTTTATCCCCAATAAATTCCTTTGTGGAAATGCTAAAGAAACGTTCTGCACCTTCCTTATGGGAAGAACTTGTTCTAAGACGCATAGGCCAAAAGGGCCAAGGTTGATTTTCAGGACGATCTGTAGTTGCCATTGGCATAATCTCAAAATTTGAAACGGATTTAGCACCATGCCTTATAGACGTCCCGATACAATCTGAACCCGTGTCTCCACCGCCAATAACAATTACGTTCTTGTCCGTGGCCATGATTTCTTTATCAAATTGCGTTATACCATCAACACGGCGGTTATTTTGAGGAAGAAAGTCCATTGCTTGAACTACTCCGTTAAGGTCGGACCCCTTGATAGGAAGATTTCTTCTTACGGTTGCTCCGCCACACAAAACGATTGCATCAAAATCATTTTTTAATGCTTCGGCTTTAATATCTATACCGACATGGACTCCACATTTAAATTCGATACCTTCTTCTTTAAGTACAGTTAATCTGCGGTCAATGACACTTTTTTCCATCTTAAAATCCGGAATGCCATAGCGCAACAATCCTCCTGGTTTTTCGTCTCGCTCAAATACGGTAACAGCATGGCCTGCTCTGTTCAATTGTTGTGCTGTTGCCAATCCTGCCGGTCCAGAGCCAATTACAGCTACTTTTTTTCCTGTCCTTTTGGTTGGAGGAGTTGCAGTTACCCATCCTTTTTCAAAAGCAGTTTCAACAATATTCTTTTCAATATTTTCAATAGAAACCGGGTTCTCGTTAATCCCCAAAACACATGCTTCTTCACAAGGTGCAGGACATAATCTCCCGGTGAATTCAGGAAAATTATTGGTGGAATGCAAAATTCTGGCTGCTTTTTCCCATTTTCCCCTATATACGGCATCGTTGAAATCAGGAATTAAATTTCCAAGTGGGCAGCCGCTATGACAAAACGGAATACCACAGTCCATACAACGTGCACCCTGCTCCTTGAGTTCTTTTTCCTCCATAGGAACGGTAAACTCCTTATAGTTTTGAACGCGCTGCTCTACGGGTTCATATGATTCTACTTTTCTATCGAATTCCAAAAATCCTGTTATCTTTCCCATGTTTCGATTTTATATTGTTTGTAATTTCTCTTTTTCAAGACGTATGAGTGCCTGCTTATATTCTTCCGGAAGCACTTTGATAAACTGGGGTAAACAAGTTTCCCAATTTTCTAAGATACGCTGCGCTAATGGACTTAAAGTTGAATTGTAATGACTTTCAATAAGTCCTTTCAATTCCTCAATATCGTTATCCTCTTTTACGCTTAAAAGATTTAAACCTTCTCCCTTACATCGCTTTTTAAAGGTTTTTTTCTCATCATAAATATAAGCGATGCCGCCGCTCATACCGGCCCCAAAATTTCTACCAACTTCTCCCAGAATTATGGCAACTCCACCGGTCATGTATTCACAACCGTGATCGCCAATACCTTCAACGACCGCTTTTGCCCCAGAATTCCTTACACAGAAACGTTCGCCCGCTTTACCGTTGATGTAAGCACGGCCTGCGGTAGCGCCGTATAAAGTCACATTACCCGTAATCACATTGTCTTCCGGTACTATGGTAGAACCGTCTGGTACCTTAATGACCAATTTAGCTCCTGAAAGCCCTTTGCCTAAATAATCATTAGTATTTCCGTTTACGATCATGGTAAGTCCACGGGTGGCAAATGCACCAAAACTTTGTCCTGCAGAACCTGTAAAATTCAATTTCAATGTATTTATAGGTAGTCCTTGTGCTCCGTATATTTTTGAAATCTCATTACTGACTATAGCTCCGACTGCCCTGTCGGTATTACAAATTGGAAAATCCAAACTCGCTTTCTCTTTTCGGAACAATGAGGGATTTGCTTTTTCTATAATTTCAAATTCGATTGATTTTTCAACATCATGCTTTTGTATGCTTGTATTATAGAATTTTGTACCCGCCGGAACATCTACCTGATGCAAAATCGGTGTCAAATCAATTCCAGCTGCCTTATAATGGTTTATGGCTTTTTTGCGATCTAGTTTTTGAACTTGACCTACCATTTCATTTACCGTTCTGAAACCAAGTTGCGCCATGATTTCTCTAAGTTCTTGAGCTACGAAATACATGTAGTTGACAACGTGCTCCGGTTTTCCCTTGAATTTTTTGCGCAATTCGGGATTTTGGGTAGCGATTCCTACAGGACAAGTATTCAAGTGACATACCCGCATCATAATACAACCCGAAGCGACCAATGGTGCGGTCGCAAAACCGAATTCCTCTGCTCCCAAAAGACAGGCAACTGCAACATCACGACCCGTTTTTAACTGTCCGTCACATTCCAGGACTATCCTGTTACGAAGATCGTTCATGACCAATGTTTGTTGTGCTTCGGCAATACCCAATTCCCATGGGAGTCCGGCATGTTTTAATGATGTTAGGGGAGATGCTCCCGTACCGCCATCAAAACCGGAAACCAATATCACATCCGCCTTTGCTTTGGCAACACCTGCGGCAACAGTACCCACGCCTACTTCCGAAACCAATTTCACATTGATCCGTGCCTTTCTGTTCGCTGATTTTAAGTCATAGATCAACTGGGATAAATCCTCTATGGAATAAATATCGTGATGGGGCGGTGGCGAAATCAGACCAACATAAGGCGTGGAATTACGCGTTTTTGCAATGGCAGGATTCACCTTGGGTCCGGGTAACTGTCCCCCTTCACCGGGTTTGGCCCCTTGTGCCATTTTAATCTGTATTTCCTTGGCATTGGTCAAATAGTTCGAGGTAACCCCAAACCTTCCTGAAGCAACTTGTTTGATAGCACTGTTCTTCCAGTCACCCGTTGCGTTTTTATAAAAGCGTTCTTCGTCCTCACCACCTTCGCCAGAGTTGCTCTTTCCACCAATGCGGTTCATGGCGATGGCCAAGTTTTCATGGGCTTCCTTACTGATCGAGCCATACGACATTGCACCGGTTTTAAATCGTTTTACAATTTCGGTCCAAGGTTCTACTTCTTCCAATGGAACCGGATCGTAATTGGAAAATTCGAAAAGACCTCTAATGGTCATCAAGTTTTTGGATTGCTCGTTCACCATAGCGGAAAACTCCTTATAACTGCTAGATTCATTACTACGGACCGCTTTTTGAAGTTTGGCTACGGATAAAGGATTGAACATGTGTTTTTCCCCATCTCTCCTCCATCTATACTCACCACCCATTTCCAAATCTAGATTGGCAGCGACTTCTTTTTCCGTAAAAGCTTTTTCGTGTCTTTTGGATATTTCTTTTTCAATCTCATAAAGACCGATTCCTTGAATTCTCGTTGGGGTATTTGGAAAATATTTCTCAACCACTTTTGAATTGATACCGATACATTCAAACAATTGTGAGCCTCTATAGGAATTCAATGTAGAGATTCCGATTTTATTCATCACTTTAAGAATTCCTTTACCCACTGCCTTATTATAATTTTCAATGGCTTCTTGTGTGGTAAACTCCGTAATGTCCTGTTCCTCAATTTGCTCTCCTATAATTTCGTTGACCAAATATGGGTTTATGGCACTTGCGCCAAATCCGAACAATAAGGCAAAATGGTGTACTTCCCTAGGTTCTGCAGATTCTATAATGATGCTCAATTTGGAACGTTTTCCCATTTTCTGAAGACCACTATTCACATATGCACACGCCAATAATGCCGGTATAGGTGCATTTTCCTTGTTTACGTTCCTATCGGAAAGGATTATGATATTAGTGCCTTCATCCACTGCTTTTGAAGCTTGTTGTAGGATAGAGGCCAAAGCATCTTCCAAGCCATTGTGTCCTTTTTGTATGCTATAAAGAATAGGAATAGAGGTTACTTTATAATCCGGACTGGCATCATAGTTTTTTATTTTATCCAAATCCTCTTTTGAAATCACGGGATTTTGGATTTTTAATTTTCTACAGTGAAGCTCTGAGAATTCAAAAATATTTTGGTCACTACCCAATGTAAGACTAATATCCGTTATCAATTCTTCCCGAATACCGTCCAATGGAGGATTTGTTACTTGGGCGAACAACTGTTTAAAGTAGTTGTAAATTAATTGTGGACGCTCCGATAGTACAGCAATAGGAGTGTCAGACCCCATAGAACCAATAGGCTCTTTGGCAGTTTTGCCCATAGGAAGAATAATAGTATTGATATCCTCCAAAGTATAACCGAACACAGACTTTCTTTTCTCTAGAGGAGCCTCTCCCAAAAATAACGGACAATCATTATATGGAATATCCTTTAAGTGCACCAAATTGGAATCCAACCATTTTTTATACGTATGTTTTTTGGCAATATTTTCCTTGATTTCTTCATCGTTTACAATCCTTCCTTCGGCCATATCTACCAAGAACATTTTACCGGGTTCCAAACGACCATGGAATTCTACATTTTCAGGTGCAATTTCTACCACCCCCGTTTCGGAGGACATAACCACGTAATCATCTTTGGTCACGGAATATCTTGATGGACGCAAACCGTTACGGTCTAAAACGGCACCAATATAGTTGCCATCGGTAAAGGGTATCGAGGCAGGCCCGTCCCAAGGTTCCATCATGCAGGAATGGTACTCGTAGAAGGCTTTTTTGGCCGCTGACATTTCATCGTTCTTTTCCCACGCTTCCGGAACTAAGATCATCATGACTTCTGGAAGGGAACGTCCCGTCATCAACAATAGTTCTACTACCATATCCATAGTAGCGGAATCCGATTTGCCTGGCAAAATAACAGGAAGAACGTTTTTTATCTCCTCCCCGAATAAATCGCTCTCCAACAATTCTTCCCTAGAATGCATTCTGGAAACATTGCCCCTAAGGGTGTTAATCTCACCATTATGGCACATATATCTAAAGGGTTGGGCCAAGTCCCAAGTGGGAAAGGTGTTCGTTGAGAAACGCTGGTGTACCAATGCCAACCGGGTAACCACCCGAGAATCCAGTAAATCTGTATAATATAAACTGATGTCATGTGGCATCAGTAATCCTTTGAAAATGATGATTTTTGTAGAAAGGCTAGGTACGTAGAAGAACTGGCTTTCGGATAATTTGGAATTAATGATAGCATGTTCCGTTACTTTTCTAGCGATGAACAATTTCAGGTTAAAATCAAAATAAGATTGTACCCCATTTTCTTTTCCAATGAAAATTTGTTTTACGAAGGGTTCTGTTTCTGCCGCAATCCTACCCGGTATGGATGGATTTACCGGAACGTTTCTCCAACCTAAAAGTTTTAACCCTTGTTTTTTGATATTCTCTTCAAATACTGAAATACAGAAATCCCGTTGGTTTTCCTTTTTTGGAAAAAAAACATTACCTACGGCGTAGTTGCCAGCTTCTGGTAATGTAAAATCACATACATCCTTAAAAAAGTCATGGGGTATATCGATCAGAATACCTGCGCCATCACCTGTTTTACCATCCGAGCTTACGGCACCACGATGTTCTAAGCGATCCAAAATTTCTAAGGCCTTATGAATAATATCGTTAGATTTCTTTCCTTTAAGGCTGCAAATAAATCCTGCTCCACAGTTATCATGTTCAAATTCCGGTAGGTACAACCCTTGTTTTTTCAACTTCATAAATTATCGTATTTATCCAAAAATATCATTTTAATTGAATAATATTCAGTTATTTAAGTATAATGATTAAGAATATTCAACACTTTTAAATTAATGTTAAAAATTGTTGAAATCAATAATTTGAATGGGCGCAAATTATCAGATTAATAAAAATAGGAAGGAAAATAATCTGATAGCGTTGATTTTATAGGGTGATTGCACTAAAAACAATTCTTGGTACATATATGCCCTATGGAATTTAGTGGAGAGAATATCTTAAGATGTTTTAAAAACAATAACACCCCTAGAAATTAGGGGTGTTATTTATGGATTTGATGAACCTAATCAAGAATGCTTCTGGAAATCACAATTTTTTGAATCTCTGAAGTACCTTCATAAATTTGCGTAATTTTTGCATCACGCATCAATCTTTCCACATGATATTCTTTTACAAAGCCGTTCCCACCATGAACTTGTACAGCTTCAACGGTAGTTTCCATGGCTATCTGAGATGCATAAAGTTTGGCCATGGCTCCGGATAAATCATAATCCTTCCCATTGTCCTTGTCCCAAGCAGCTTTATATACCATATGTCTTGCAGCTTCTATCTGTGTATGCATATCGGCCAATTTGAAAGCTATGGCCTGATGATTACAAATTTCCGTTCCGAATGCTTTTCTTTCTTGAGAATATTTTAATGCAAGTTCATATGCACCTGCTGCGATTCCTAAAGCTTGAGCGGCAATACCTATTCTACCTCCTGCCAAAGTTTTCATGGCGAATTTAAACCCAAAGCCGTCCTCACCGATTCTGTTCTCTTTGGGAACTTTTACATCATTGAATATAAGGGAGTGCGTATCACTGCCACGAATTCCCAATTTATTTTCTTTGGGCCCAATTTCAAACCCATCCATATTTTTATCGACGATCAGTGCATTTATACCACGGTGTTTTTTCTCTTTATCCGTTTGCGCAATAACGAAATAGAAATCTGCGGAATTCCCATTGGTGATCCAGTTTTTAGTGCCATTTAGAACATAATGGTCCCCTTTGTCAATAGCTGTGGTTTTTTGGGAAGTAGCATCACTGCCCGCTTCAGGTTCGGATAGGCAAAAAGCACCTATAATTTCGCCCGTTGCGAGTTTTGAAAGGTATTTTTCTTTTTGCGCCTCGGTTCCGAACGTTTCCAATCCCCAGCATACCAAAGAGTTATTTACGGAAACAATCACGGAAGAAGAAGCATCGATTTTGGAAAGTTCCTCCATCACCAAAACATATGAAACAGTGTCCAATCCGCTGCCGCCATATTTGGGGTCTACCATCATGCCCAAAAACCCAAGTTCTCCCATTTTGCGGACTTCTTCTTTAGGAAAAAGCTGTTTTTCATCTCTTTCTATAACCCCTGGGAGCAAATCGTTCTGAGCGAAATCCCTAGCGGCCTGTTGTATCAATTCTTGTTCTTCGGTCAATGAAAAATCCATCGCAATTGCTTAAAAGTTAGTCGAGTAAAGATAAGACGGAATATGTAAAAAACAATGTTGAATAAACTGTAAAGCTTGGTTCACAACATTACGGAATCAAGATATTTAGGGCCTGATTACATTTTGATTATGTTTACCGCAACTATAATGTTAAATCTGCTCAAAATTTGTCGCGATGATGAACAATTGATTCATTTTTGCTATTTTCTTAGGCGAATAATATCCATATGGACCGTTCATTTTTTACAATCTCGATTTTTCAGCATCAGCTCCGGTTTTTCTTTGTATTTCCTTTACTTTTTTATTGCCAAACGGATAGGAAAATCCTATCCTGAAAATCCGTGAAAATCCGGATTCAGAACTGTAATCTACTTCAAACTCATCGCCAAAAGCCTCTCTTGTGAGTGAACCTACGGAGGAATGGATATCAAACGACTCAAAAACGTCCGCCACGGAAAACTGCAGGCTACTTCCGTTTTTAAATTCTTTTTTTAGCCCCATGTTCAAGACACCAAAACCATTGACCTTGCTACTTCCATTAAAATGACGTGAAGTATACCATCCGGATAATTCCAAAGCGAAATTGCCCGGTAGTCGTACGGTCTGACTTCCATTGAAATTAAAATGGACGTAACTATGGGTAATCTGGTCATCGGTATGTAATAATTTGAATTTTCTAACGCCTAAAGTCCCATTAAAATTCATATTCCACCAATGGGTAAAACGGATTGGAATATTAGTCTGAACGTCCACATTTCGCTGAAATGCCAAATTGACCGGAGCAATAACGGCTACATTACTTTGTGCATTTCGGGTAACCTGAAAACGGGCAATAGGGTTGTCCTCATTGGAAGCCAATAACGAAACGCTAAACGATTTGTTGCTGTAGGTAAGGCTAATGTTATCGCTTACCGCAGGAAGTAGTTCCGGATTTCCACTGAACACGGAAGTAGGACTGTTGTAGATGAGAAATGATGCCAAGTCAGCATAGTTAGGCCGTGTAATCCGTTTGTTATACGCAAAATTTAGGGCCGTGGTATCAGAAAGGGTACGAGTTAAAAAAAACGAAGGGAAAAGTTTCCCAAAACTACGGTCCAATTGATCATTGCTAAAATCCTGGTCCCAATACTCATAACGTAGCCCAATTTGTGCTTTCAATTTTTCATTAAATATATAATCGGTAAGCGCGTAGATGGCTCCTATATTTTCCTTGTTTTCAATGGTGCTGATAAAACGGTCATCGGGGACAAAATCATCACCCTGTAAAATTTCTATTCGGGCGTCATTGACCGTTCTGGAGAGCGAGCCTTTTACACCTTCTTCTACAAATAAATTTTCATTAATGGTTTGTTTATAGTCCATCTTTACTACACCGACATTGATATCGGTTTCATTGAACCCTCTATTTCCACGACTGTAAATTTCATTTTCCGGTTGAAACGGGTCTCCGTTTTCATCAAAATAGGAGCTGCTTACCTGATTAGGTCTTTGGTTGTTATAATTGATGTAATCTGCTGTTATCGCAAAAGTGTGCTGTTCGGTTTTCTTTTCAAAATAGGTAGAAGCAGTAAGATTTTTTAAGTTTCCATTTTCATCCAAGCGAATCTGTGCTTCTAAAAATGGGTCGTTCGTAAAATTATAAAGCCCTATGTTTTGAACGGAAATGGTTGACAGTGAATTGTTATAAAGGATATTGGCTCCAATTGAGGATACTTTTGAAAGCTTGTAATCATAAGTGAGGTTTATATTATGGTTTCGGTTTATAGGTCGTCTTCTATTCGTAAAATCAATGGCTGTAGTTCCGTCCAGGGAGGGTATTTCCGTTGTTCCTACTCCCCTGAATCCATCAAAGGAATCATCATAGGAAAACGTATACGAACCGAACAACGTAGCCCGTTCTTTGCCATGATTGAGGGAAAGTCCGGAAGTCTGTTTAGGACCTTTGCCATATCCTGCGCTTACATTTATATTTCCGCGAATACCCAAGGTTTCGTTTTTGACCATAACAATATTGATGATTCCAGCGTTTCCATCTACATCGTATCGTGCTGAGGGATTGGTCAACAATTCTATTTTTTCTACGTTGTCGGCACTCATCCCGTTAAGAATGGTGATTAAATCTGCTGTTGGAATGCGTTGTGCCTTTCCATTGATCATAATGAGTGTTCCGCTTTTTCCGTTCATGGAAAAACTGTTGTTCCGTTGGTCCAAAATCACGCCCGGCGAACGCTCCAATAGTTGCAAAGCAGTACTTCCCTTGGTCAAAATACTCTGTTGTACATTAATGATATTACCTTCTTGGGTGCGCTCTATGAGTTTACGACGCCCTGTGACCTCTACACCTTGTAAAGTGGTTATTTCTTCTTGTAAAATTATTGTTGAAAAGTTCTTCTGAAAATCACTTCCAGAAATCGTAAACGGCTCGGAATCCCAAGTTTTAAAGGATAGTAGATCAATACGTATTTCATACGAACCTTCTTCCGAAAAGTTGATTACAAAGATGCCTTTTTCATTGGTGATAACGCCCGTTTGTAAAACAGAATCAGGTACACTGTGTAACATTACATTAGCATACGGAACAGGGTTGCCGTCTTCATCGACAACCGAACCGGACAACTGGCCGAAAAGAGTTTGCATACTGGTTAAAGAACATATTAAAAAGAGAACGTTTAATTTCATTGCTACGAATTTGAAGGTAAGTAGCAGCTATTAAAACTGTGATAAAAAATAGAATGACAAGAAGGTCGTTTTTCTTTACAAAGTGAAGAAACAGGACGTTCTTGGATTTATAGTGTTCCAAATAGTGCACTAAATGCATTTGGTCAATAAAAACCCACCGCATGTCAATTTGCAAAGAGTTCCGTTTGATAAAGAAAGACTGTCACCGTATCTTGTGATACGTTCCACATCAATTTTGGAAAAATCATGTCCACGAAAAGCTTAGCGCCTATTTTGGCCTTTTTAGAACGTTACAAAATGCATCATGTGCTTTTTTGGGCGGGATATCATTTTGCGTGGTGGACCTTATTTTCAGGGAGTATTGCCGAAGTTTTTCAGTCGATCACTGAGCCACACGGGATTGTCAAATACTTGGGATACGTGGTATACCAAGCTTTAGGGGTATATTTCTGTTTGTATGTGCTTATTCCAAAGTTTCTACAAAAAGGAAAATACCTTGTTTTCTTTCTATCCACCCTTTGTGTAATATTGTTGATGTCGGCAGCCATAACCGCTAACTATTTTATTGCGGCTTCCGTGGCCAATGCCAATGTATACGAACTGTTCCATATTTCACCACCCACACCTTATGCTATTTTCAAGTACAATGCCCTTTCTTCCTGTGTGGCGGCCACTACTTTGGGAATGAGTATAAAATTGACGAAAAACTGGGTAGATTCGCAAAAACAAAGACAGATATTGGAAAAGGAAAAGTTGGAGACCGAGCTAAAATTCCTTAAATCACAATTTAATCCGCACTTTTTGTTCAATACCATCAATTCTATTTTTGTGTTGATACACAAGAATCCGGATATGGCTTCGGAATCGTTGGCCAAATTTTCGGACTTGATGCGTTACCAACTATACGAGTGCAACGAACCGCAGATACCGGTAGAACGTGAGTTGGATTATTTGCGAAATTTTATCGAGTTGGGAAAATTACGTCTGGACGAGACCGTAAAAGTGGATGTTCAGTTGGATACTTCGGGATATTCCAGTAAAGCCATAGCCCCATTTATTTTAATGCCTTTTGTTGAAAACGCCTTTAAGCATGTGTCCCAAGGCAAGGAAGAAGAAAATTGGATGAAGATAGCGTTGAGCTTTTCTGAAACAGCAATCGTTTTTGAAGTGATAAATAGTATCGTATCTGCAGACTATCAAAAATCTGATACATATATTGAAAATAGCGGGATTGGCTTAAAGAATGTAAAACGGCGGTTAGATTTGCTATATCCCGACCGTTATGAACTGGAAATAGAGAAAACGGATGTAGCCTTTCGGGTGCTGCTGCAGCTTCAACTTACCGGTAAAGCAGTCCTGTCCGAGACACTCAAAACACCGATGATATCCTTTCAATCTTGAGAATAGGCACATGATATTAAAATGCGTAACGATAGATGATGAGCCCTTGGCGAGGGAATGTATAGCTAATTATGTCCGGGAAGTAGATTTTTTGGAATTGGTAGGCTCTGGCAACAATCCGTTGGAGTTTTCCAAAATTCAGGAGCAGCATCAGGTAGATTTGCTGTTTTTGGACATTCAGATGCCGCGTATGAACGGCATCGAGTTCTTGAAATCGTCCGTCAACACCCCCATGGTAGTTCTCACTACCGCTTTTCCCAACTACGCGCTTGAAGGTTTCGAGCTGGATGTGCTGGATTATCTATTGAAACCCGTAACCTTTAACCGTTTTTTCAAGGCTGTGAATAAAGTAAGGGAACAATATCTGTTGCTGAACCAAAAAACACAGGAAAAATTAGTTTTGCCCAATGATACCGCTGACTATATTTTTATAAAGTGTGATAATGCCTTTAAAAAGATTGAGTTGGAGAACATTCGTTTTGTCGAAGCAATGCAGAACTATGTGATTTTTCATACTACGGATGGAAAAAAACATGTAACCCTAATGCCCCTCAAAAGTGTGGAAGAAAAATTGAATCCGCAGGCTTTTCTGAAAGTGCACAAGTCGTTCATTGTTTGCATACCCAAGATAGATACTATCGAAAACGGTAAAATAGGAATAGGTGATACATGGATACCCTTGAGTCGTAATTACAGAGATGCGGTCAAGGAAAAAGTATTGAAAAATAAGCTTTGGCAGAAATAGTCCCTGTATTTACATCAAGCTAAAAAGGCTACTCCATCAAAATTTTCTATGTCATAAGATTGATTTCGTTCTAAAAATCGATTCTCAAAATAGCACCGGGTTTTCAATAATTCACTTTATTTCAATGAATAAGGATACGGGCAAAAATTAAATTAATTTAAACCGCTCTCGTAAGTTGAATACGACCACAATTTTAAATATATTTATGGAATTTGAATTTTACATTGAAATTGATAACAAGAAGATTTAGAACTAATCTTTTCATAAAACCAACTGAAAATGGAAACCTTAATCATAATTGTTTTTCTGGCAGGTTATTTGGCCATTACCTTAGAGCACAATCTTAAAATAGACAAGCTGATTCCGGCTTTGGCCATGATGGCGATTCTTTGGGCCATAATTGCCTTGACCCATATGGACGTTTTTGAGGTGAATGCGGAATTACGAGAGTTGGAGCCTACCCATATAGACGAAATTCTATTGCATCATTTGGGTAAAACCGCAGAAATATTGGTATTTCTATTAGGTGCCATGACAATTGTGGAAATTATAGATTATTTTGATGGTTTTGCTACGATCAAAGGATATATAAGGACCAGAAGCAAAAGAAAGTTATTATGGTTGTTTTCAATTTTGGCCTTTATTCTTTCGGCAATCATAGATAACCTCACCGCTACGATCGTTTTGATTACGATACTTCAAAAAGTTATCAATGATCGCAATACCAGGCTTTGGTTTGCCGGTATGATCATTATATCTGCAAATGCAGGTGGTGCATGGTCTCCGATAGGTGACGTTACGACTACGATGCTTTGGATAGCGGATAAGGTATCCGCAGGACAGTTGGTTATTCATGTACTTATACCTTCCATAGTGTGTATGGTCGTCCCTACCTTGATAGCAGGAAGGTTTAAAGCTTTTCAGGGTTTAATTGACGGTGAGCTCGATGAGGAGGCCCCAAAGTCAAAATATGGTTCTACCATGCTTTATTTGGGCTTGGGCGCTATAGTTTTTGTCCCTTTTTTCAAAACGATAACCCATCTTCCCCCATATGTGGGTATGATGTTGTCCTTGGCCGTTGTAGCTACTTTTGCAGAAATTTATAGTAACAAAAAATTCAATATTTCCAATGTAGGGGATGGTGAGCACAGTTCGGAAGGCCATCACAGTCCTGTTCACTCTTCTCTTTCCAAGATTGAATTGCCCAGTATTCTCTTCTTTTTGGGCATCTTGTTGGCGGTTGCCGCTTTGGAATCCTTGGGGATGCTGTTCCATTATGCCGAAAGTTTGAACGAAGCCATACCGAATACGGACATTGTAGTAATGCTCTTTGGGGTAGGTTCGGCAGTAATAGACAATGTACCTTTGGTAGCGGCCAGTATGGGAATGTTCGGAGAGCCGTTGGATAGTCCTTTATGGCACTTTATAGCATACTCCGCTGGAACGGGAGGTAGTATGCTTATTATCGGTTCGGCAGCAGGAGTTGTGGCTATGGGAATGGAAAAGATAGATTTCTTCTGGTATCTCAAAAAAATTGCTTGGTTGGCTCTTGTCGGTTTCGTATGTGGTGCCGTAGCCTTTATTTTATTAAGAGATTTTGTCCTTCACGGATAATTTAATCGATAAAATACCGTTATTAAGGCAAATTTGATAATCAAAGAATACTATGTTATTATTTCAAGATTTGGCCCAAGATCCGGAAACGGGAGAATTACTGTCCGAGGAGAAGACCTTATCCGTAATGGATTTAATTTTCAATGGCGGTACAGGAAGCGTGGTCATTATCACGGTACTTTTTTTAATGTTGGGCGTAGCGCTTTATATCTACTTTGAGCGTTTATTGGCTGTAAATGCGGCTTCCAAAATCGATAAGAACTTCATGAATCAGATTCGTGACCACGTAACTACGGGCAAGCTGGAAGCGGCCAAGATTTTGTGTGCGTCCACAGATTCCCCTGTGGCAAGATTAACGGAGAAGGGCATTTCCAGAATAGGAAAGCCGTTGGACGATATCAATACCGCAATTGAGAATGCGGGCACTTTGGAAGTGTATAAACTTGAAAAAAACGTAAGTGTTTTGGCAACTGTGGCAGGTGCGGCCCCAATGATCGGTTTCTTGGGAACCGTAATTGGTATGATTTTAGCTTTTCATGAAATGGCAAGTAGTGGAGGTCAAGCCGAAATGGGTTCATTGGCATCAGGTATTTATACGGCCATGACAACAACCGTAGCGGGTCTGATTGTTGGGATTATTGCCTATATGGGTTATAACCATTTGGTAAACCGTACGGATAAGGTAGTCCATAAAATGGAAGCCAATGCGGTAGAGTTTCTAGATCTTTTGAACGAACCGCTTTAATTCTTTGCTATGAAATTAAAAGGAAGGAATAAAGTGAGTCCGGACTTTAGTATGTCCTCTATGACGGATATCGTTTTTTTGTTATTGATATTCTTCATGTTAACGGCAAACTCACCAAATGCGCTGGATTTGTTGTTACCTAAGGCCAAAGGAAAATCCACCAATACACAGAACGTATCCGTAAGTATCGATAAGAACTTACAGTATTTTGTGAACAATCAGAGAATCAACGGAGAATACATTGAAATTGAATTAAAAAAAGCACTGGAAGGTCAAGAAAAACCTACTATTATTCTGAGGGCGGAAGAGAGCGTTGCTATCAAAGAAGCAGTAAACGTAATGGATATCGCCAACAGAAATAATTATAAGGTTATTTTGGCCGTGCGGCCTAACTAATGGCATTTTTAGATACGAGACACAAGAAAAAATCATTTACACTTACCACGCTGTTGTTAAGTGTTTTGTTGTTGGTATTATTTTACATAGGACTTACTTATATGGACCCGCCTATTGAAAATGGAATTTCCATAAATTTTGGAACTACGGACTTTGGGAGTGGTCGTATACAACCTAAAGAGAAAATAAAGTCCGAACCGTTGGATACACCTCCGGTGGAACCTGTTAAACAAGAGCAAATTCAGGAAGAAGTCGTTGAAGAAGAAGTAATCGAGGAAGTTCCTGAAAAACCTACCCCCAAAGAAGCCCCTGCTGAAAAGCTATTGACACAGGAAAATGAAGAGGCCATAAAACTGAAAAAATCGGAAGAAGCCAAGAAAAAAGCTGAGGATGCCGCAAAAGCGGAACAGAAAAGAAAAGAGGACGCCATTAGAGCCGAAAAAGCCAAAGCGGCCAAAATTGCGCAAGAAAAGAGAGCGGCCGAAGAAAAAGCGAGAAAGGAACAGGAAGCAAAAAAGAGAAAATTGGACGAGCTGATGGGCGGTCTCAATAAGTCCGATGGAACCGCTTCCGGGAGTGAAGGTGATGACGATAGGGCTGGTGACAAAGGAAGTCCGGAGGGAGACCCTTATGCCACAAGCTATTACGGAAGCCCCGGTTCTGGAGATGGTACAGGGGGTTACGGATTAAACGGACGCTCTTTGGTCAATAAAGGCAAAGTGGCCCAAGAATGCAACGAGTCCGGAAGGGTAGTCGTAAAAATTGTGGTAGATCGAAATGGAAAAGTAATAAGTGCTACTCCTGGAGTTCGCGGAACTACGAATACCAGTCCTTGTCTTTTAGAACCTGCCAAAAAAACGGCGTTTATGCATAAATGGAATTTGGATACCAATGCGCCGAGCCAGCAAGTCGGTTTTGTAGTAGTGAACTTTAAATTGGGAGAGTGACCTACGCGCAGACGCTAGATTGGATGTTTGCACAACTTCCGATGTATCAACAAAAGGGGAAAACTGCTTTTAACGGAAAGTTGAATGGCATTAAGGGTTTGACCCAACATTTAGGGAATCCCCACAAAAATTTCAAAAGTATACATGTGGCAGGAACCAACGGAAAGGGTTCCAGTAGCCATATGTTGGCTTCCATTCTTCAAGAAGCAGGCTATTGTGTTGGATTGTACACTTCTCCGCATTTGAAGGATTTTAGAGAGCGTATACGTCTCAATGGTAAACCGGTATCAAAAAAGTTTGTAATCGATTTTATTGCCGATAATAAATTATTCTTTGAGCAAAATAAGCTTTCCTTTTTTGAGATGACAGTAGGGATGGCTTTTTCCTTTTTTGAGGAAAAAAAAGTGGATATTGCTGTAATTGAAGTCGGTCTTGGAGGGCGTTTGGACTCTACGAATATTATTGTTCCAGAGGTTTCGCTGATTACCAATATCGGTATGGACCATATGGATATGTTGGGAGATACCTTGGAAAAAATCGCTTTTGAAAAAGCTGGGATAATTAAAGAAAACACACCCGTAGTCGTAAGCGAGTTTCAGTCTGAAATCGCTTCGGTTTTTAAGGAAGTTTCGGATGCTAAAAACGCCAAACTTATTTTTGCCGATAAAAAGGAACATCCACAATACGAAACTTCTTTGCTTGGAAATTATCAGCAGAAAAATATCAGAGGTGTAATTGAAACATTAAAGCTGTTAAAAAGGTTTCAAATCAATAAAGACCACATTACAAATGGACTTCAGAAAGTCCAAGAAAATACAGGGATTTTGGGACGGTGGCAAATATTAGGACATGACCCCAAAATTATATGTGATACAGCACACAATAAAGAGGGCCTTTCTTTGGTCTTAGATCAACTGGATACTGAGATTTTTGAGGTATTACACCTAGTGCTGGGGTTTGTAAAAGACAAGGATTTATCCAATATATTGCCTCTTTTACCTAAAAAAGCTGAATACTATTTCTGCAAACCTTCAATTCCCAGGGGTTTGGATGCTAATCTACTTGCGCAACAAGCAGAGAATCATACTCTAAAGAGTAGTATATACGATAGCGTAAAGGCTGCCTTGGCTGCAGCAAAAGAAAAAGCCCACAAAGATGATCTAATATTTGTTGGCGGCAGTAATTTTACCGTTGCGGAAGTCCTTTAAATTTTATCATTTTTTCTTTTGGAGTATACAAAACTATTCTATATTTGCACCCCGTTTAGGGCTCTTAGCTCAGTTGGTTCAGAGCATCCCGATTTATCGGGAAGGTCATTTAAATAACGCTCTTGGCTTTTTAGGTTTAGAGCATCCCGACTGTCGGGAGGGTCACTTTTGAATAGGGCGATTAGCTCAGTTGGTTCAGAGCACCTGCCTTACAAGCAGGGGGTCACTGGTTCGAATCCAGTATCGCCCACTTAAATCGGAAACCGCCTACCATGGCGGTTTTTTCGTTATGTGTTATTTCTACATTATTTATTCGAAGGATATCGATTCCTATTACACGGGCCATAGTTGTGAGGACCTGGTCGAGAGGATCCGCAAGCATAATTCAAATCACAGAGGCTATACCGGGAAAGCAGACGATTGGATTTTGCTGTTTTCGGAACGGTACGGCGATAAAAGTGCTGCCTACGCCCGTGAGCGGGAGGTGAAATCCTGGAAGAGCAGAAAGAGGATCGAACATTTGATATTTGGCTCGGATTAGCGGAAAGAGCATCCCGACCTGTCGGGAGGGTCACTGGTTCGAATCCAGTATCGCCCACTTAAATCGGAAACCGCCTACCACGGCGGTTTTTTTCGTTATGTGTTATTTCTACGCTATTTATTCGAAGGATATCGATTCCTATTACATGGGCCTTAGCTGTTCACTTCGAAATAAAAATAGCCGGTAGGGTTCAATAATTCTAATCCATGAGGATTCACATCAGAAAAGCTTCACAACAATATGACGCTTTCTGTATTTCTATCTCTATAAAACATATATTAATTTGATATTTCCGAATCAGTCAACCTAAGCTTCTTTTGAGGAAAAGAATAGGAATAGGGATGTTTAATTTTAACATAACAACTAAAAATATAGAGAATGCCTATCATTGGAAGTCTTATAAAAGGAATTATTGAGGTAACGGACAAGATTACTAAAACTGAAGACCCGATTGCCGAACAGGAGGAAGTTCTAAAATCCTTATTGGAAAAAGCTTCGGATACGGAATTTGGGAAAGCATATGATTTTAAATCGATTTTAGCATCGGGCAATCCACGACAACGTTATTCCGATAAAGTTCCTTATTTCGATTATAATAAAATCAACAAAGAATGGTGGAAAAGACTGCAAGAAGGGGAAGAGGATATTACGTGGCCCGGAAATCCAAATTATTTTGCGCTTAGCTCAGGGACTACAGGTAAAACCAGCAAAAGAATACCCGTAACCGATGATATGATCAATGCTATAAAACAGGCAGGTATCAAGCAAGTATTGGCATTGAGCAATTTTGACCTCCCTACGGACTTTTTTGAAAAAGGCATTCTAATGTTGGGGAGTTCTACGGATTTAATTGAAAACAATGACCATTTAGAAGGAGAAATCAGTGGTATAAGCGCCAGTAACATACCTTCTTGGTTCAGGGGATATTACAAACCTGGAAAAGAGATTGCAGAAATAGACGATTGGGATGAACGGGTCAAAAAAATTGTGGAAGAGGCTCCTAACTGGGACATTGGTGCACTGAGCGGAATACCGTCTTGGATAGAATTGATGCTAAAGGAGGTAATTAAAGGACATAATTTGAGTCATATTCATGAAATTTGGCCGAATTTGGAAGTATATACTTCTGGTGGAGTTGCTTTTGGACCTTATGAAAAAAGCTTCAATGCCCTTATGGGTAGGCCAATTACGGTTATAGATACTTATTTGGCATCCGAAGGTTTTATCGCTTTTCAAAGCAGACCGGAAACAGATGCCATGAAATTAGTGACCGATAACGGAATTTATTTTGAATTCGTTCCTTTTCATCCGGATTATATCAATCAAGATGGGTCATTGTCCCAAGATGCTCCGTCATTATCTATTTCCGAGGTACAAGAAAATGAGGATTACGTATTGATTATCAGTACTGTATCCGGCGCTTGGCGTTATATGATTGGGGATACAATTGAGTTTACGGATATTGAAAGAGCGGAGATACGGATTACTGGCCGTACAAAATTCTTTTTGAATACGGTTGGTTCTCAACTCTCGGTCAATAAAATGGATGATGCATTGCGACATTTAGAAGAAAAGTTCAATGCTAGAATATCCGAATACACGTTATGTGCAAAAAAGTACGATGATGGATTTTATCATACCTGGTATCTTGGATCGGATGCCAATATTCCAAATTCGGAGGTCGTACATGAATTGGATAATTTTTTAAAAGAGGCAAATAAAAATTATAAAGTAGCGCGTTCCAAAGCCTTAAAAGGAGTGAAAGTAAAAATGATAGACCCAGAAATTTTTTACGGTTGGAGCGATGAAAACAAAAAGAAAGGCGGGCAAGTAAAAATGGAGCGGGTCATGGGCGAAGAAAAATTTGAGGAATGGGAGCAGTTTGTAAATAGTCAGACCCTATCTTAAGCATTCGGTTTAATTATCACGTTCCTCCACCAAATGCATAATTTCTTCGGGCGATAAATATAATTCTTTAATGCGATCAACATATTTTTTTGAAAATCCTGCCTTGTTCAATATGAATTCTTTGGTGGCCAATATATATTTTTCCAACCCATGGATTACCGCAAAAGTATCCGCCCTGCGTTCCGCATCCTTTAAATAGTTTTTTGAAAATAGATAACGTACGCCAAAGGCCAATAAATTTAAACCGCTTCTATTTTTAAAATCCATGATATGGCCTAACTCATGTCCAAGCCAGCCAATCATGATCTCTGGGGGCATATTTTCCGTTCTGTAAAGGGTATCGGTAATTTTTACGTACTCGCTTATCAATATCTTATATTTTCTTTTTTCTTTGGACCTGAAAATACTTCCAAAAACGGGCTGCGCTTGCATGGTAGATTTTTTTATTTTTTTCTTGAATTTAAATTCAATAGCAGTTTGCTTCAACTCGGGATAATGAGATAGGGCAATGAGAGCTTCCTTTTTGATGGATTCTGGAATGATATGTTGTGCTGGCAAGGATGTCTGCATAAATATAAAAGTACATAAAGGGATTATTGTCCTACTTATAATCGTAAAATTCATTCCGTTACAATAAAGGACTAAAAAACTTGGCCAAGCCTTCAATAAATTTAGTTATGGGAGACCTGTTCTTGAACGCTACGTATTCCAACTGAATTTCTTTTTTACAATGCTTGTCAAACAAATCTTTTACATGGGAGGCAATGTCTTTATCATAAATGAGAGCATTGGTCTCAAAATTATGTTCAAAACTCCTATAATCAAAATTTCCTGAGCCTACGGAGACTATTTCTCCGTCAATGATGATGACCTTACTATGGGAAAAATCAGGTCTTAAGAAGATATTGACTCCGGCTTCCAATAAATCTTCAAATCTGGAAAACATACTATATTTCGCTAAACGGGAATCTGATTTCTCGGGTGTTAATAAATTGACTTCAATACCGCTTAAAGCTGCCACCCGTAATGCTTCAAGTATGGGTGTGCCCGGGATAAAGTAAGGATTAGCTATGCAGATACTCTTTTCCGCATTATGTATCATGGCCAAATACTGTTGCATGATTGCCGGGTATTTGGAATCGGGTCCACTGGATATTATCTGGGCAATATTATCTCCACAAGATTCTATTCTTGGGAAATATTTTTCGTCCAACATAAGTTCCTCATCACTGGCGAAATGATAATCTTTAACAAACACCCGTTGTAAACTATTTACGGCAGGACCTTCGATTTTAAGATGCATATCTCCCCAGATTCCAAGTTCTGAAACAGGTTTTATATATTTATCCGAAACGTTGACCCCTCCTGTAAAGCCAACTTTACCATCTATCACGATAATTTTTCTATGATTTCTATAATTAAGCGTAAAGAGTAGGTTGCCAAATCTCAAGGGTAGTGTTGAAAATGTTTTTACACCTAAATCCTTGAAACGTTTTACTGTTTTTCCCCGCATGTTGTGACTACCAAATGAATCATAAATCATTCGGATTTCTACACCTTCTCCGGCCTTTTTTTGAAATAATTCATAAAAGCGGTCCAGAATTACTCCGCGTTCCATGATGTAATACTCCAAGTGAATGGACTCTTTGGCATTTTCAATGGCCTTGAAAATAGCTTCAAAAGCCGTTTTGCCATCGTTCAACAACGTAATTTTATTCCCCTCATAAGGAGGAAAGTAACTATTGTTTCGAATCAGATTTGCCAATTGGTTTTTGTTGACTCCCCTAAATTCATGAATGGCATAGTTTCCATTTTTCAATTCTTTATAAGATTCGGAATAGAGTTTTCTTTTTTCGGTTTGTCTGAGTTTAAAGAGTTTGAATTTTTTTCGGTTTACCCCAAAAAAATAATACAATAACGGTCCAGCAAAAGGCAGCGAAACTACGGCAAACACCCAACTTATCATTTTGGTTGGTCTGGAGCCATTGAAGATAATATTCACTATACTCCAAATAGTAACAAGAAGATATGCTATTAAAGTATAGGTTGTCATTTGTCCAATATTTTTAAGATTACAATATAGGATTTTCTTCAATGGGAAAGTTTTTCCAGTTCATTTAGGTCATGAATATTGTGGATAGTGTTAAGAGTTCAACTACATAAAGATTAAATTGTAAAAAAAAAAAAGAATATGGGAACAATCGCAAAACACAAAAATCTAATAACACTATATTTTAGCTCTAAAAACACTATTGGAAAACAGGTTGAGCCTTACGTGGTTTCTTCGGAGAAAAAAGTACGTAGTATCGATATTTCAAAAACCAATGTGACGGAAACACAATGGACAGAGCTTGCTGAAGGATTGAACATGAAAATCTCTGACTTAATAGATCAAGAACATCCTGACTTTACCAACAAATATGGTGATGGCCAAAAATCTATGAGCCCGACGGATTGGTTGAAAATACTCAACAATCATCCGGAATTGCTTAAATATCCAATATTGATTGATGGAAACGAATATTATTCCTTACAATCTGCCTCAGCGTTCAAGAAGCATATGGAACCTGATAGTGCAAGAATCGAAAAAACCTGATTACTTCATATAGGATTTGATATCTATTATTTTGACTATTTATGTTTAATGAAGAAAACTAAAATTTGGACAAAAAGAAAGAGCAGATTTAATCTGCCCTTTCGCTTGTAACTAGTGTTTGTTAGTTTTTTCTAGTTGTCGTCAGCTATATCCTCCGCAGCATCTTCTACTTCTTCGGCACCATCTTCAATTCCTTCTCCTACTTCTTCAATACCATCTTCAATTTTTTCCCCGGCCGATTTTTCTTCTCTACAACTCATCGCTATTCCAACGGTGAATAGCGCGATAACAAACATGTATATGGATTTTTTCATTTTACTTTAGTTTATGGTTAATAATGTTATATCTCTACTTTTTTAACGAGTGTTATAAGACTTTTCTTCCTCGTATGAGCGAAATCAAAAAAAGAACGATAAAAAGGAAAAATAATATTTTAGCTATTCCTGCGGCTCCTGCGGCGATACCACCAAAACCAAATACGGCTGCTATAATTGCTAATACTATAAATGTAATTGTCCAACGTAACATAATAATGTTGTTTTTAAAGTTTATATGCGTTCAAGGTCTTTCCTTGTTGCTAACAATACAAATATCAGGGAATTACGGATTACTTCTTTGTTGTATCCATATAATCCTTGACCCATATACCTAGATTCGTTTAAAATTAATTTCTCTTATAACTTATTTTGACCCATTTCTTTTTTAAGTCAATTTCGCTCTGAAAAATATGCTATCTTGTTCTTTTCATTTTAGATGTAAAATACAATGGGCGACAAAAAACAGTTAAAGGAACAAAGTGTTATTGATGTCGTAAAAGACATTGCCAAACGTTTAAATGTGGATTATGAGGAAGAAAATAATGAGATATGTATAGATATACCACAAGAAATAGGCGTTGGGACCATAAATGCCTCTATATTTTCCCACGGTGTTGGGCTAATGAATTTGGACATACGTTTAAAAGAAGAGGTACGTTTTGAGCTAAACCAGTCCTTGGTACAGCCTTTGGAAATAATCTTCAATAGAGAATCTGCCTTTACCCATGAATTTGATGGCAAAGGAAAAGTTCAGGAAATAAGGCATTTGGAGAGTGCTATCCTGTCCTGCAATAACAAGCATGGCAACATAATTACTTTGCCCGCAAATGAGCCTATTTGTTTTTTCAACCTAGAAATCAATCGTAAGTTGTTCGAGGAAAAAATAGAGGTTTTTTTGCCGGAAATGAATTCGGAGTTAGAAGCGTTGTTTAGAGATGTTAATGGCGTAAACCTCTTCTTTTATAAAGGACATTATAGTTTGGACATTGCCAAATGTATTGAGGAAAGCAATGAATGCGAACATACGGGTTTTACGAAAAGTGTTTTTATAGAGGGCAAATGTTATGAGATTTTGGCGCATCATTTAAGACAGTATCTTGACGACCTTACGGATCCCGACAGACGAAAAATTCTGAGACAGGCCACCGTTGAGAAAATAGAGGAGGCCGCTGAAATCATTCATTCGGAATTGGAACAAATGGATAATATTCTCGCTTTGTCCAGAAGAGTGGGACTAAATCAAAATACATTGCAAACCGGTTTTAAACATCTTTATGGCACCTCTGTAAACCAGTACATACGCAACGCACGTTTGGAAATGGCCAAAAATTTAATGGAAAATAGCGATTTGAACATCACGGAAATTACCTACAGAATAGGTATAAATTCTAGAAGCTATTTTTCCAAATTGTTCAAGGAACGCTATGCGATGACCCCAAAACAATATCTTAAAAAACTGAATTCTCCAAAAAATGAGCCTCCTCGTTCAGCATAATTGAATCAATTTATTTAGATTCAACTATCTTGTTGTTTAATTTTTTAACATATTGTTTAATCACAATTAGTGCAATAGTGTTAATTAAGGTTTCAATTTTGTTAATGCCTCTCTAGGTATTGAGATTACTTTGTGCAGTACAAATTAATTGTGCCATAAAGTACATATGATGAAGGAAATTGTAATAACAAGTATAAAGGATGAACGTATACTTTCACAATTGAACACTTGTTTGGAAGGAACGTTGGAAGAAAATTGGGGCGAACGTGTTTTGCGGTTCGATAATGAAATAGGTAAAGGTGTTATAAGAAACATCGGTTTTGATTGGGGCGTTTCCCTTTTGGACTGTGATGTTACTTTTTACCAAGATATAAAACTTATTTTCAGAACTTCGAGCGTGTCTCCCATAGAGTTTGTATTCATATCAAAAGGATCTTTTAAATATAGCGAGGACAATACCGAGGAATATTTGGATTTGGAACGCTACCAAAATATTATTCTTTCGCCAAAACGTTTTGCTAAAAAGACATTTCTATTTCCGGCGGGGAAAGATTTAAAAGTGAATTTCATACGAATATTGCGTAAAGAATACCTAAAAAAGAAAAATAATAATGTAACATATCTAAATGAACTTTTGTTGTCTGTTTTTAATGACGAACAGGCAGATATGCCCTATACGCATGGGGGTAGTTTTAGTTTAAAGATAGCAGACCAGATAAAGGAATTGGGCAAGGTACATGATAACGGTATTATGCGAACCTTATCCATAGAAGGAAGAATTTATCTTATTTTATCGTTACAGTTATTGGAACATCACACCTTTGAAACAGAGGGAGTGCTTCCAGAGGCGCTCTCCAAAGAGGACATTAAGAAGATACATAAGCTAACGGATTTTATTTTGGATAATATTGCTGGGCCAATGTCCGTAGAAATACTTTCCAATGAGTCCGGTCTAAGTCCTAAAAAGTTACAGTTAGGTTTTAAGGTGCTGTATTCCAAAACCGTGAATGAGTACATAAGGCAATTAAAGTTGGAAATTTCTAGGGATTATCTAAAAAATTCTGAATTATCAGTATCCGAAATAGTATATTCCATAGGTATCAAAAGCAGAAGCTATTTTTCTAAAATCTTCAATGAGGCTTATGGTATTTTACCTACGGACTATAGAAAACAGTTGAAATCCAATAAACAGGTTCTTAATAACTAAGACTTAGGATATTCGTAGGGCAATAACATACTGTCATACGAGATGTTATTGTTGAAAAGCTCTTTGGCGATAGGTGTGGCCACAAAATCGTTTTCCAAAGGGCTTTTTAACGTTTCTTTGATTTTAGATATGGGTGTATTACTATTCAACCATTCCTCTTTCTCCTCTGGAGCCACGGTAAGTGGCATACAATCTATCATATTCTGAAATTTCTTTATAAAGCTATTGGCTTGGCCTACCAACAGGGAACATGTAAAGAAACCATCCTCTAACTGGTTGTAAATGCTGGCAAGAAAAAAAGGTTTACCATTTTTTAATGAGATATAATAGGGGTAGCTGTCTCCATTCTTGAGATAGTGTGTAAAAAACCCCGTGACGGGTATTATACCTCTCCTGTTTTCCAAAGCCTTTGTATACCACATTTCAGAGTTCATGGATTCTTCATGAAAATTTAAGGTATTGGTGGCATTTTGAAAAATATCCCAGTCCTCTTTATATTTTTCAGGTAGCAATCCCCATATGGCCAAAGCTATTTCAGTTTGGTTTTCCATGGTAATGATAGGTATGGAAACCTCGTTTAGACCGTTGATTACTTGTTGTGGTTGATATAGATTCGGGTATTTAAATGAGGCATTGGCCCATTTTTCTATAGTATCCTTCTCCGCCGTATTTGATATTTTATAATACATATACTTTCCTTTTCCTAATGCAAGTAACAAATATTGTATATGTGCTATTGTTTCATTTCAAAAAAAATGTAACTCATTAAAAATAAGTTGTTTATTAGATTTGATGAAATAGATGCCATATATGCGATATTGTTAAACATTTACTTTATTTCGGCAAGTACTCCGTTATAGTCGATCTAAATTTACATTAGTGAGTGTTAACCTATAATCGCACAGAATTAATCTAATATGGAAACCAGGAGAAAAAAGGCCAATGAGGAATTACTTATATTAAGTAATTACTTAAAAGGAAATGTTGCCAACAACAATGGGTTGCAATTATTGGAACTAGATACGTCCATCGGTTCGGGGCAAGTACATTGTGTTTGTTTGGATAACGGTTTGATCGCTATGGAGTTTGACCTATTATTGTACCAAGACTGTGATTTTCCGACAGATTGGGCAAACGGAGATTTGGTTTACTTATTCTATTGTTTAAAAGGTAATTGTTTTCATAAGTTTGAAAACGATGAGAGAGTAACCAAATTGGAAGAACTGCAGACGGCCGTACTTTTTAACGATGATTATAACCAAAGCAAAATGTTGCTAAAAAAAGATGAACGCCTAGTGCTCAATTGTATTAGGGTTGATTTAGCGGTGTACGAAAACGATGAAAATATCACGGATGGGCATCTGGAAGAAGGATTGTCTCCGCTTTTAAAATCTTATAATAAGGAGTTCGGTAATTTTCACATTGGTAAATTCAATCTGGAAATCGGGGAACTCATAAAGTCATTGGAAAATGCAAAATTTGCAATTTCGGTATCAACTTTATTGCATTTTAAAGGCATATGTCACATGGTATTGGCCAAGCAACTGGAACAATTCAAGGATGACATGGAGAATAGTACTATGCCCGTTACCTCTCTTTTAAAACAGGAATTGGAGATGATCAGTGAAATAAGCGATTTCATTAGAAATTATCCTGAAGTACAACATAGGATCGATACTATATCCTCCAAATCCGGTCTGTCCCCCTCCAAATTGCAGTTGGGTTTTAAGTTTATGCATAATATGACCTTGGGAGAATTCATAAGGGATGTTCGGCTTAAAAAAGGGGAGCATCTTTTAAGAACAACGGATTTAAATATCTCCGAGGTGGTTTATTCCATAGGATTTACAAGTAGAAGTTATTTCTGTAAGATATTCAAGAAAAAATATGGCTGTAATCCAAAGGCATACAAAAATCGTGCGGTAGCAGCACTGGAATTACAAAAAAAGGAAGCTTTTTAAGCTTCCTTTTTTAATCAATAAAAATATTCTTTCTAAGAAAGGTCCTCAAGAGTATTGATGGTTGAAAGACCATTTTCAATGGCAACCTTTTGTTTGTTCAATACTTGCGAGGTACTTGTTGGCAAAGATGTCTCGTTCAATACCTCATTGTACTCCTCTATTGACGCTTTCTCTCCACGGATAGCTTCCTCTAGCATTGCTTCTTCATTGTCGGAAGAGAACATTGCCTTTACATCCATCCAAGTTCTATGCGCTTTTCCGGTAAAGCTGCCTCCCTTGTCCACTTCTTGCCCAAAAGATTTAATTTCTGATTTTAATTCATGTCCAAAATCATAGCGTTGTTGCGCTTTCCCGTTAAAATAGGATTTTAACGCACTGTTATTGGTGTTTTCCGCTGCTTTTTTAAAACCTTTTTCAGCATCATAGGTTTTTTCCAATAAATCGTTCAATTTGTTTCCAACAGACTCCGTATAGGTACTCATAATAAATAATATTTAAAATTATATGACTGTTTATATAATGGATGCCAGCCATTTTACACCCTTTTTTTATAGTTTGTAGAATCTATTTCTACTTTCAAATTCTTTTATTTTCCTCCTTAAATCAGATATGCTTTGACCCTTTTTGTTTCCTTCTCTAGCAACGACATCCAAAGGAATTTCAATAAAGGGATCTAATTCTTTTGGCAATTCCATCAGAGCATCCAGGTCTTTTTCAATGGTAGTTTTTGTTGTGTTATCGGTTTTAAGACTTTGTACACCATCCTTGATTAACAGGAACAAAAAAACTGAACCCAATAATATGGAAAGGCCTCCGAATACTTCAATAAATAAGGTCATAGCAGTTTGGTTTTGATATAAAATTATGGCTCTGGGCTTGGATGGAATGACTGATATCGTTTAAACTTTGACTCGTTTTAATAGAGCAAATACTTGTTATTGAATGAGTTAAAAAAGAGTGGATTGTAAGACATTCTTAAGAAGTATTTTTAGGATATTTAGTCTTTGGTTGTTGGTTAAATTGAATTTGTGGATTTTGACTCAACAAAACCTTCTTCCCATTATTTAGTTCTCCAAAATTTTAAATAGTGGGAAGCACAAATTCGATAAAAAATGAAATCATGATAAAAAAGGGAACACAAGTAAAATGGAATTGGGGCAGCGGTACCGCAGAAGGAACGGTAGAGGAGACCTACACGAGTAAAATTACTAAAACCATCAAGGGAACTTCCGTCACTCGCGATGGTTCATCAGGAGATAAAGCTTTGTATATAAAACAAGATGACGGCGATTACGTGCTCAAAAGTGAATCTGAGGTAGAACGCGCCGACTAGTTCGTTGTTACTTTTCTTCTTCCTGAGATACTTTTTCAGTAACTATGTTCAAGGGCTGAGGAAAATCCAACGTTCTTATCGGGAATGGAATATTGATATCGTTTTTATCAAACGCACTTTTAATGGCGATCATGGCATCTGTTTTTGCTCTGGCCACTTCTAGGGCAGAAGTAGAATTGATCCAAAACCTGCATTCAAAATTTATGGAACTATCGCCGAATTCTTGATAAAGGAAAATAATATCCTCTTTATTTTCTACGGATTCAAAATTTTCTAAAATGGTCTTTTTGACCAAATCCCTTACATTTTCCAAATTGGACTCATAACCCACACCACATTCTAAAATTACTCTTGACTGTGCCGTGGTAGAATAGTTTTTTATGGGATTTTCCACAACAAGCTTATTGGGAAGGTAGACCAGATTGTTATCGGGTTGTTTCAACGTAACGGAGCGTAAATCCAAATCTACTACTTCGCCTTCGTAACCATTGCTTTCTATCCAATCCCCAAATTTTAAATGTTTTACATACGATAGTACAATGCCTGAATAGGTATTCGCCAATGCACCTTGCAAGGCAAGACCAACCGCTAAGCCAACCACCCCGGCACCTGCCAATATGGTATTAAGGGCCTTGCTCAGGTTCAAAATGCCCAAAACCAAAAAAAGGCCGACCATAACGACTACGATTGAAGCAATTTTTGAAAGCAAGCTCCTCATGGAAGCCTGTAATTTGGTTTTTTCCAATAATTTGGAAACTAATTTGCTTATATATCTCGATATAATGATAGCTAAGGTGAATACTACGATTGCAATCAGGATATTGGGCAGGTTCAATACAACGGCTTTGAACCAAGAACTTAATTTCTCGGTCATCAAGGACCATGCTTCGGAAAATTGTTCGGTCATGTTTCTTAATTTAAATTTTTTAACGGTTTATATTTTTCAATAAGTTGAAGTACGGTTATTTCCGAGGGAGCGTAATAGTTGTTTTCCTTGGATTTGTCCGCTTGGTCTAAATAGTTATCTAAAACTCCTTCATTGTACATCTTTGGTATGAGCGGATGCACATAATATTTTTTACAGACGTTACGAGTATTGCCCAAAGCTTTTGCGGTGGCATCATAGGCTTTGATGATATTTTTTTCCCTCGATTTTTTCTTCGCGGTAATCGGGGTTTCCCCTAATGTCTCAAAAAAGATAACGGTGCCCGCCCACGTTCTAAAATCTTTAGCAGTAAATAAGTGCCCGCTTATTTCGTGGATATAATCGTTCACCATTCCACTATCCACCGACATTTTTTCACCATTATCATTATAAAACTGAAACAGTTCCCATCCCGGAATTTCTTCACATTTGTTGACCAAGTGTATTAGTTTTTTGTTTCTAAGCGTAATCTTGTGCTTTTTACCTTTTTTTCCTGTAAACTCAAATCTAATTTTTCCGTCAAGCTGTTTTATATGTTTTGTTCTTAGGGTAGAAAGGCCATAGGTTTTGTTTCTTTTTGCATATTGTTCGTTCCCGACTCTAATATGGGTTTCTTCCATTAATCTGACTATCAGGGCCAATACCTTATTTTTTGGCCAGCCGGGAAGTTCCAAATCTTTTTCTACTCGAGCACGAATTTTTGGTAGTGCTTTGCCGAAAGGAAGCATTTTATAGAATTTTGTCCTATTTCTTAGCTTAAGCCAAATAGGATGGTATCTATATTGTGTTCTTTTTTTTGAATCTGCACCGATAGCCTGTAGATGGGCATTCTCCAACGGAGCTATTTTAACATCTGCCCATGCTGGCGGTATGACCAATTCCTTAATTCTTTTTAGCTGTTTCTTTTGGAGTAGCGGTTTGTTCTTGTACAAGTAGAGGAAACCGTTTTCTTTTCTAATTCTTAAAATGCTGAGTTGGTCTCTGGCAACATATTTTAGATTCAAATGTTCAAGGGCTTCTTGTGGAGCACTTATGAGTTTTTCTATAAAGTCAATATTATTATTTGAATCTAATGCCATATTATTCATAAGTTATAAGAAAATTATAAAGAAGTATGGTCCCAATAGTGAACTATTTGGGACCATTACAAAACCAACCAAACAAAATTTTAAAACGATTTACTTCGTATAAATCACTTCGTAATCATCCATTTTCTTTTCCAATTCATTCAAATCTTTTACATAAGTATACTGAGTATTGAACACGCGGTCGGGTTTTTCTCCAACTACATAATGTTTAACATTCATATCGGGTGCCTTTAGAACTACTTGATCTGAGACCCTCATTTTTTTATCCCCAATGCTCTGATTCATACGCTCTAGTTCTGAGACTACAAATAACTTATCCTCACTGGCATATATTTTGTCAATGGATATTGCATGCTCGTTATCCGTAACCTCTGCTTCTACCATAATAGTGCGTTCTTCATTTTCAGTACCATCATCATTGGGCATATCAACATCGATATATGGTACTTCTACCTCCTCTTCTTCCATTACTACGACCACTTTTGGAACGGTAACTGTCTTGGTAGTTGTCCCGATATTAATATCGGCCCAGTTAACATCGTATTCAGGTAATTCCCCGGCTTCTGCGGTAACATCTATATCGAGCTCTGGAAGCTCACCTTTTTCCTCTTTTTTAATATTGCAACCCAAAACAAGAGCTGCAGCAGTAATTGTAAATAATGCTTTTTTCATTGTTCTGTTTTTTGTGTTCATATTCGTTGGAGTAAAATTAAAATGGTTTTACTTGGTACGTTTGCTGTATCCATCGAAATCTTGACTTTATACAGAGTATGTTTGATACATATAATAATCTCAAGGCGTAAAGGAGCTATTATTTTAAGCATATGAGATAGTGTCAACGTATAGATCTTTTTACATTGTGTGACTTGTAGATAGCATATCAAAATGAATAAAAAGCAAGATTTTTCAGGATTAAAGGCCGTATATATCAATTGTACGTTGAAAAAGTCTCCCAAGACCAGCCATACGGAAGGGCTGATGAATGTTTCGATGAATATTTTAAAATCAGAGAACGTAGCAGTGGATTACATTCGGTTGTCAGATTATAAAGTGCCTACGGGCTTATTGCCGGACATGACAGAAGAGGGAGCGGATAAAGACGATTGGCCAAAAATATATGAAAGAATCATGGATGCCGATTTTATGATTATTGGCACTCCTATATGGTTGGGCGAAAAATCTTCTGTCGCTACTAAATTGATAGAACGATTGTATGGGATGAGCGGTAAGACCAATGCCAAAGGGCAGTATATTTACTATGGCAAAGTTGGTGGTTGTGTGATAACGGGGAACGAGGACGGTATTAAGCATTGTGCCATGGGCATTCTTTACGCTCTACAGCATTTAGGGTTTAGTATACCCCCGCAGGCCGATTGCGGCTGGATAGGGGAAGCCGGTCCGGGACCAAGCTATCTGGATGAGGAATCCGATGCCAAGAACAATGAATTTACTAATAGAAACACTACGTTCATGACCTATAACATGCTTCATTTAGCCAAGATGTTAAAGGAAAATAATGGCTATCCTAATTATGGTAATTCACGTGAGGAGTGGGACGACGGTACACGCTGGAATTTTGAGAATCCAGAATACCGATAAACCAAAAAGCTAATCTTTACAAATAGAACATTTTTATGAAAGCATCACCAACGTTAATATGTATACCGGATATCAGTGGTTTTACGGAGTTTATGAGCGAAACCGATTTTGAATTGAGCTCAAAAGTTATTCCCACGTTGTTGAACAATATCATTTATTCAAATGAGATAGGCTTAAAAGTATCCGAGATTGAAGGTGACGCGGTACTCTTCTACAAATCCGGTGATATGCCGTCATTGAGTAAATTGATAACACAATGTGAATATTTTTATACGGAATTTTACAAACAATTAAACTCGCTCCGCGAGCAGTATAAAAAAAATAAAGAGGCGTTCAATATTCCGGAAATTTTGGGATTGAAGATAGTGTTGCATTTTGGCGAAGAGGTGGCGCTGACAAAAGTGGGCAATCGTATAAAACTTTTTGGGGAAGATTTAATTGTTGCCCATAGATTATTGAAAAATGAAATAGACCTGGACGAATATTTACTATTATCAGAAGGCCTGACCAATTATTACAAAGAACACGATTTAAAAAACGGATTTGATTGGGGAACCTTAAAAGAAGGTGCTACGGAGTATGACCACGTAGGGAAAATTAAATACCATTTTATTAACCTTAAACCTATTTTGGAAAAATAAGATGAGTGTTTTTTTTCATGACACGCATTATATGATAAGCATCAATGAGTTTTTCTTTTAAGCAACTTAAGGATTTTAGGTATCCTTAATTTTGAATAAATAAATTTAAAAAAGAGGAATATGAGCTATTTGGATATCGATTCAGAAAAAGTGAGTCCCATAGTAGAGGAATTGAATATATTACTGGCGGATTATAACATCTATTATCAAAATTTGAGAGGATTTCATTGGAATGTTCTCGGAAAGAATTTCTTTGATCTACACGAAAAATTCGAGGAACTGTACACAGATGCTAGGATAAAAATAGACGAAATAGCCGAGCGTATTCTAACACTACGCTATCATCCTAAAAGTCAATTTTCAGAGTATTTCAAAATTGCGGCAGTAAAGGAAACGCCTTCCCTAATTTCTGATAAAGAAATGGTGCATCATGTTTTATCCAATCATGAAGATATTTTAAAGCAGATGAGCAGAGTTGTAAGTAAAGCTGAAGCTGCGGGAGATGAGGGTACCATAGACATGATAGGTGCCTATATCGGCAACTTGGAAAAGGTAAGTTGGATGTTGGATGCCTGGACAAAAGATACGCACGATCAACTCAAAAGCAATTAGTTACATTGAATTTCAAAAAAGGAAAGCCCCTGTAAATAGGGGCTTTTTTTGTGCTCAAAAAATATGAAGATTAATCTTATCGAAGATTTAAGATGTAAAAAAAAATTGATGTCAATAAATAACTTAAATTGTAAATATTTTTCAAATTCAAAATCCTAGGGAACATGACTATTATTGAAATAACGGCTACTAGTACTGAGGGTACCGTAAAGCAGATTCAACAGGTAATTGGAGGTCAAATCACGGAACGCTGGGGCGAATACACGCTTACGGTAAACAGTGCAAAAGCTACGGGTAATATTCGGTTTATCACGTTTGATTGGGGTGTTAACCTCTTGGAGTATGATATTACCTTCCACGATGAGATTACATTGATCATGGACGCTTCAAAATATAACCCCATTCATTTTGCCTACTGTTTGGAAGGGAGTTGTGGTCACAGGTTCGGATATCAAAGTTTAGAGGAAACAAAGACATTGGAGCAATTTCAGTCCGTCATCATAACGAGCAAGGAAGGAGGATTTAACTATGGCTATTTTCCAAAAGGTGTAAAACTGGAAATCAATGTTATACAAATAGCTCGAAAAAAATTCTTGAAAAAGCGTATTAATGGAGTGGAAGCACTTAACAAAAGGCTGTATGAGGTTTTTATGGATACAGATCATGACAATACCTTTGCTTATTACGGATCATATAATTTAAAATTGGCCAATAAAATAGGAGCCTTGCGAAAAGTTAGAAATAAGAACGGCATGATTCGTATTATGCAGATAGAAGGCTTGGTATATGAAATTTTGGCAATGCATATAGCACAGCACGAAAAGGAAAGTGTGAATGCAATGCCGCAGACCTCATTGTTAAGGAGTGAATTGAAGATAGTACGGCAGTTGGCCGATAAAATAGCAAAAAATATAACTTTGGATTACACTTTGGAAAGACTCTCCATGGAATCAGGCCTTTCACAGGCAAAATTACAGGAGGGGTTTAAGTTGTTGTACACCAGAACGGTAACGGAATACATTAGACATGTTCGTTTGGAAGCGGCGCGAGATTATATCAGTACTACAGATATGAATATATCACAAATTGTATATTCCATAGGATTCAGCAGTAGAAGTTACTTTTCTAAAATCTTTAAGAACAAATACGGTATAAGCCCAAGTGATTTTCAACATCATGTAAAAAGAACCATGGAACCAGATTTGGTAGCCTAACCTTATCAATGGTGAATTTAACGAAACATCTTTCGTATAAGATATAATATCCCATACTTTTTGATAGCAGAAATTACTGTGGAAACCCAACTATAAGGACTCAAATCTTCTTTTACATTTTGCTTTAAACCTTTGATTTCCTCCAAAGCTATTTGACGCTCTAAATTGAGGCGCTTTAAATCATATTCTATTTGTTCGAAATTGTGGTACATGTCTAATCAAAAAATTTGGCGGATAATTTTTTTACGATGGCATTATCTATCTTCTTCCTTATCTTAAAAAGAATGAAAGCAATCACTAACAGGGCAAACCCCATGATTATACACGATAAAATAATGCTACCCAAAAGGTTACCAAGATAAATGGTGCCGGCAATCATAAACAAAAGAAATCCTAAAAACAATAAACTACCGATGATGGCCATTTTACTGAACATCCCGGTAGTCAGTGCTAATTGTTGAAATATCTTAAGCTTATAATATTCTTGGGTTTTCTTATAATACTGTTCACCTACTTCAACAGCCTTATTAGAAGTATCATTAAGAGATTCAAGAACGCTCATCTATGATGTTTTCTGTAATTTTTTATTTTTAGCTTTCAACTGTATTAATTTAGCTTCCAGCGTGTTGATGATATCTTCGGTCTTGTAACTTACATCGGAGACCAAGGATTCTACCCGTGTGTCCAACGTTTGTTTCTCCGTAGCGACTTTATTGACAACCCTATCTTTTAAATCTATTGCAGTATCCGCAATATTTTCTTTAGTCGCGGCTGCCTGTTCCGCTATTTTTTTTCTAGTATTGACTCCTTTGTCAGGTGCATATAAAATTCCCAATGCGGCCCCTATCGCAGAACCCGCAATTACTGCTAAAAGTGTGTTGCTATTATTACTCATGTTATCTTAAATTTATATTCATACGATGTCTTTCATCGTTCATGGTACAAAGGTTTAATTTTTAAGTGATTATCCTTGACTCAAATAATTTAAATCTTGACGGAAACCCTTTAAGGCAAAAGGGTTAAGATTTTAGTGGAACGCATTAAGTAGGTTTTCCACACCCGATTAACTTTGTTTATTACGAATAATAAACAATGAAATCAATAAAAGCAATAAATCCTTTTAATGGTGAACCTCTTGAAACGTATCAAAAAGATACATCAAAATCGATTGCAAACAAAAAGGAGAAAGCCTTAACGGCATTTGAAACCTGGAGCGTTAAAACTATTGCCCAACGTACTAAATTGTTGCACAATGTTTCCAAACTCTTATTGGAAAGAAAAGAAAAATATGCCAATTTGATGACCAAAGAAATGGGAAAGCCAATTTCCCAAAGTATTGCAGAGATAGAAAAATGTGTATGGGCCTGTGATTTTTATCATGTTAATGCAGAAAATTTTTTAGCGGACCAATTAATTGAAACCGATGCGGAAGAAAGCTTCATCAGTTATGACCCATTAGGTGTAATACTGGCTGTGATGCCTTGGAATTACCCTTTTTGGCAAGTTATTCGGTTTGCAGCTCCAACACTTACCGCAGGAAATACCGCTATACTAAAACACGCAAAAAATGTTCCCGGTTGTGCAAGAGCATTGGAGGACCTATTTAAAGATGCTGGCTATCCAGAAGGTTGCTTCCAGTCAATATTGGCCGGCCACGAGGTTATAGAAGAATTGATAGCGGATGATGCCATAAAAGCGGTTACGCTCACAGGTAGCGAGAAAGCGGGTAAAGCTATTGCCGCTTTGGCCGGCAAGCACTTAAAAAAAACAGTATTGGAGTTAGGTGGTAACAATGCATGTATTGTTTGGGAAGATGCAGACTTAGAGCAATACATGGAAACTATGGTGAAGGCCAGAATGCAGAACACGGGACAAAGTTGTATTGCTGCCAAAAGGTTTATTGTTTGTGAGACTATCTATGATACATTTATTGAAAAATTTCAAAGTGTAGTGGAGAGTCTACCTGTAGGAAATCCAGAAGAAGACGAAACCTATATTGGAGTGCTCGCCCGACCGGATTTAGCAGAGGACGTATCGGAACAAGTGGAAAAATCCATAGCGAAAGGAGCCAGACTCTTATTGGGCAACGAAAGAGACGGTGCCTTCTATTCACCGACCATTCTCGGAGACGTAACTTCTGGCATGCCCGTTTTTGATGAGGAAACTTTTGGTCCGGTCGCGGCCGTAATAAAGGCAAAGGATAGGGAACATAGTATTCAATTGGCTACAACTTCTAATTACGGTTTGGGCACTATGTTGTTTACGGAAGATGTGGAAGCGGGAAGAAAGATTATAAGTCAAATCCCGGATGGGGCTTTTTTTATTAACGAGATGGTGAAATCCGATCCGAGACTGCCCTTTGGTGGTACCAAAAATTCGGGTTACGGACGGGAGTTGAGTAAAGAAGGGATATTGGAATTTGTAAATAAAAAAACAGTTTATATAAAAAAATAAAATAATGAAGCAGGGAGAAGAAAATACACAATTTGTAAAAGAATCGGAGCAATCTTCGCGTAAATATATCTTTCAGAAAAATAGCAAGACCAAAGTAGGTTTGGTCATTATTATTGCTTTTTTGGTTCTGATTATATTAGGAATTGCCCTTTCAGGAGCCGTATTCGCTTAGATTTTAAGGGAGTACATATTGTTTAATTAATACCAACATATGCCAAATAGCTCAAAACATTTTTTTAGTTCCAAAACTTACTTGAATCCTACCACTTTTGCATTGATGCTACTCATTTTCTTGGCTTCGTGCGCAACGTACAAAGAACAGCAAAAGCAGAATCTTTCCACTACAGAATCATCCAAACAGATACGTTATACTTTTTTCATTGCCGGGGGATATGGTAACGAAGGCAAAACGGACAATAAAGACCTCCTTTCTACATTTAAAGAGCAACTTACTAACGCTCCCGAGAATAGCACGCTCATTTTCACAGGAGATAATATAGCTACCCTAGAAGAAAACCCATGGGTAAAGGACAGCATGCTTGTTGAGGAACAACTCAAGTTAGTGGAGAATTATAAGGGAAAAACCGTTTTTCTGCCTGGAAATAACGAATGGAAAAGCTATGACCTTGATAAAATGGAAAGGGTAGAGGATTTGTTGAAGGACAAAGGACTTGACGATATTCAGGTATTTCCAGAAAATGGCTGTCCCATTGAGCATAAGGTCATCAATGATGATTTGGATTTGATTTTAATCGATTCTAAATGGTTTATTTCCAATTGGTCACGTGTAGTGGATATCAATAAAAAATGTTCGGATATCGTGACACGGAGACGGTTCATGGAGGAGTTGGAAGGTTATATCAATGATGGTCAGGACAAAAATATCGTAATAGCCATGCATCACCCCGTGTTTAGTAACGGCATATATGCGGGAAAAGCTACACTGAAGGACCACATGATCCCACTTCCCATTCTTGGTACCTTAAAAAACACGGTTTTGGATTTAGGGGCTTTCAATCCTGAACACCTCAATTCCAGAAGATACAATTATTTGCGCATTGCCGTAAGCGCGTTGGCACAGGCAAATGATAGAATTACCTTGGTTTCCGGTCATGAGGAGAGTCTTCAGTTGCTGTCGGGCGGAGGTGTACATCAAATAGTGAGTGGTTCTTTAGGTTCCAAAAGTGCTACAAGATTGGGAAAGGGCAGAATTACGGCTATTGGCGGTGCTATGGAATATGAGGGTAGTTATGCACACGGGGAACGCGGTTTTGCTCGGTTGGATTTCTATACCGATGGAAGTTCTAAAGTAGCGTTCATCACTGAAAGCGAAGCTGAGGAAAAATCCTTCGATTTACTGCCCCGGTTGAGGCAAGAAGAAAAACAGTTTGTTTTTTCGAACACGAACGGTACAAAGACCAAAAGTGAAAAAATCCTGGATAACCGTGAGGATTACGATAAAAGTGGTTTCTATAAATTTTTATGGGGAGAACGTTATAGAAAATATTTTGGGCATCCCGTAGACGCTCCCGTTGTAAAATTGGATACGCTATATGGTGGTCTTAAAGTAGTGAAGGAAGGCGGGGGGCATCAATCCTTTTCATTGCGATTGGAAGATGAAAATGGCAAGCAATATGCCATGAGATCGCTACGAAAAAGTGCCTTGAAATTTCTCAAATTTAAGTTGCCAGGAATCGCATATACCGATGATGACTTTCAGGATACTTGGGCGGAAGAGGTAATTTCCGATTTTTTCACGACTGCACATCCGTACATGCAGTTGGTCATAGACCCGTTGGCAAAAGCTGTAGAAATCAACCATTCGGATACCGAACTTTTCTATGTGCCCAAACAAGAACTATTGGGACAATTCAATGACACGTATGGAGATGAATTATACTATATAGAGCGAAGGCCTTCCGAAGAGCAACTGAATTACAAAGGATACAGACGGACCATTACCGAGGATACGGGAAAAGTAACGGACTATGAGAGCACAACGGATATGCTCGAAAAAATTAAAAGCGATGAATCCTATCATATAGACCAAAAAAATTTCATTCGCGCAAGGATTTTTGACATGCTCATTGGTGATTGGGACCGGCATCAAGACCAATGGAGATGGATAGAATATGAAAGCGAAGATGGGGAAAAAGAGTTTATGCCCGTACCAAGGGATAGGGACAATGCTTTCCCTAGATTTAATGGCAATGCGATGAAATTGATCAAACTCTTTGTGCCTAACGCTAGAAGGTGGCAAACTTTTGACGAGGATATCGATAATGTTAAATGGCAGAACATTGGGGGTAATACATTGGATAGGACCTTATTGACCAAATACGGCACTGATGTCTGGGAAGAAGAAGCCATGGTCATTCAAAAAAATATCACGCCTAAAGTGGTGGAAAATGCTTTTAAAAGATTGCCCGAAGCCGTACAGGACGAAACCTCTGAGTATATTAAAAAAAGTCTTTTGCAAAGATTGGAACAATTACCGCAAAAAGCCAAGGAATACAGTGAATACCTAAATAAAATAGTGGCAATTACCGGAACCGAAAAAGATGATATTTTTGAGGTAACCAGAGCAGATGATGGTACTGTTTCCGTAGTGGTAAAACGACTTCTTTCCGATGAGAAAAATGAAAAAATATATGAGCGTACCTTCAATGACAAAGAAACAAAAGAGTTATGGTTATATGGTTTGGGAGATGATGATGTATTTGAGGTAAAAGGAGGTGCCAATTCAAAAATTAAGCTAAAAATCATCGGGGGTTACGGAAAGGATATTTACGATATAGCCCATAAAAAACGGATCAAGATTTTTGAATGGGAACATGAAAAATTAGAATTTAAGAAAGAGGAGCCTTCCATACAATTGAGTGATATTTATACGACCAATAGTTATCATTTTAGATACTTTAGGCCAAATACCAATATTTTAGTCCCTAAAATCGGGTTTCGATCGGATGATGGTTTTTTCTTGGGCGTAGGCAATACGTTCACCAAAAATGGACTTAACGGCAATAAGTTTAGGCAAAAACATAAACTACAGGCCAATTATTATTTCGGCTTTCAAGCTACGGAACTACAGTATTCCGGTATATGGGGAAACATTTTTCCCAAATGGAATTTTGAGCTGGACGGATACTATACCAGTGATCGGTATTCCAAAAACTTTTATGGTTTTGGTAATAACACCTTTAATAATGAGGACAATATTGGACGTGATTTCTACAGGGCGCGTCTTCGGCAACTTAAGGCCAGTGCCGGCATAGCATATTACAGTCTTAGATTTCGGGGTGTTTTTGAATCTTTTAGACTAAATGAAAACGAGCAACGCTTTTTCACCCCTACTAATTTTGCTCCTGAAATATTTGAGAATCAAAACTTTGGAGGGGCGGAACTTTCGGGGTATTACGATAATATGGATGCCAAGGATTTTCCTTCAAAATCAATTTACATCGGTCTTAAAGCAGGGTATAAATATAACTTGCAACTGGATGATAATAAATTTGGCTATGCTAGTTTAAAGTTAGGTTTTAACCATAAGATAGATGCTGCCGGAAACTTAGTATTCGGTACCACGGCAGAATACAAGTCACTTTTTAATGAACAGAATGTATTCTTTTATCACACACCCTCTATAGGAGGTGACAATGGGCTCAGAGGTTTTAGGGACGAACGTTTTACCGGAAAATCTTATTTTTATCAGAGTTCCGATCTTAAATTTAAACTAAAGCGATATATAACTGCCGTTTCGCCGGTTACGATTGGTATTTATGGCGGTTTTGATTATGGTCGTGTTTGGCAACCCAACGAAGAATCCAATACATGGCATACTTCACAGGGGATCGGTTTTTGGATCAGTAGTTTAAAAGCACTCAAATTTAATATCGGATATTTTAATTCCAAAGAAAATAACCTGTTACAAGTCGGTTTTGGATTCCCATTTTAAATTATAGTACCAACCATAAAACAAAAAATATGTCATCTATCATAAAAAAATCAGAAGCATTCGTCACCGAAAAATTGATATCGAAAACAAATGACAGTTATTTGTACCATAATCTAAGGCATACGCAACGTGTTGTAAAAAGCACTGAAGAAATTCTGGAAGAGGAAAAGGTAAGTGAAGCCCAAAAAGAGGAATTGTTGGTAGCGGCATGGTTCCATGACTTAGGATATACCGTTTCTGTGGAAGAGCATGAAAAGCATAGCGCCAAAATGGCCAAGGAGTTTTTGGAAAAGGAAAATTGCAAAGCTGATTTTATAGCCAATGTGAGTAAACTGATTATGGCAACCCGAAGAAATTATGAACCTGAAAACCATCAGGAAAAAATTATCAGGGATGCCGATTCCTCCCATTTTGCCAAAAAAAGTTTCATACAGACGTCGGAACTACTTAGAGAGGAATTATCGCTTTTAGGAATAGCAAAATATAATATTGAGGAATGGCGAGAGGAAAATATAAACCTTCTACGTATAAAACATCGATTTTATACGGATTATGCCAAAGAAAAATGGCTGCCCGAAAAAGACAAGAATATAAAAAGACTGGTCAAGGCGAAGAAAAAAAGTAAAAAGCTGATAAAGAAAGAATCGCTTAAAGCAAAATTCAAGGGAGAATTACCCGATCGCGGTATACAGACATTATATAGGGTTACGCTGAGAAATCATTTGAAACTTAGTGATATTGCAGATACCAAAGCCAATATTTTACTCTCGGTAAATGCTATTATTATTTCGCTGGCATTGGCCAATTTGATTCCTAAACTGGATAATCCTTCGAATGATTATCTGTTCTATCCCACTTTTATCTTTATCATTTTTAGTATTATTTCCATGGTCATGTCCATTTTGGCCACCAAACCCAACGTAACCAGTGGAGAATTCACGGAGGAAGACGTAAAATCAAAAAAAGTGAACCTTCTGTTTTTTGGTAATTTTCATAAAATGGAACTTTCACAATACGATTGGGCCATGAAGGAGCTCATTAAGAACAAGGATTATATCTATAGCTCCCTTACCAAAGATTTATACTTTCTAGGTATTGTTCTGGAACGTAAATACCGATTGTTGCGTTGGACGTATACCGTGTTTATGATCGGGATGATTCTATCCGTAATCGTATTCGGGATCGCTTTAAAATTTTATGGTCCAGATCGGGTTTTGGACCTTCCGGAATTACCACAATAAATTAAAAACTATACATTATGAAAAATACATTGAGACATTTAATAATCGTTTTTGCCCTTGTTATCGTCAGTTGTAATTCAAAAACGGAAGGGCAAGTGCCAGAGGCCGTAAAAAAAACATTTCAATCCAAATACCCTGGGGAAACAGATCCTGATTGGAGGAAGGATAAGAACGGTAACTACGAATCCCACTTTAAAAAAGATGGGGAACATTACAGGGCGGACTTTAGTCCAAATGGGGATTGGATAGAAACGGAATGCAACATCAAGAAAAAAGAACTGCCAAAAGCGGTTAAAGCAGCGTTGAAAGCTTCACATGGGGACGTAGAGATTGTAGAGATTGAAAAAGTGGACCATGTTACCAAAGGAGTTTTTTATGATGTAGAAATTAAGATTGATGGTGAAAAACAGGATATAGAATTTACCAAAGAAGGCAAAAGAATCAACTGAAAAATATCAAATCAATGAAGAAGATTCCAATTTTTATGACCGTATTATTAAGTGCGGCATTGTTCTTGGGGAACTGCAGGGAACAAAAAGAAGAGAAAGACAAAGGTACTTTGGAAAGAGCAGCCGGGGAGGCCGAGGATGGCGTTAAAAGAGCAGGTGAAGAAGTAAAAGAGGCATATAAAGATGTGAAAGAAGAGGTAGATGGCGAAACGGATGATAATTAATGACACTATCCCATAATGCTCTTAAATCGTGGAAACCCAAGAAATTTACATGACCACTTTAGCCTGAATTTCCTTCTCCCTTAATTGTTCTATTCCCTCTTCGGTAACATTGGTTTGCCAAGTGTAAACTCTTTTTAAGCTTTCAATATTTTGTATGTATTCTAAGGAAGCATTAGTGATGTTCGTGCCATAGAGGTTCAATGCTTCAAGATGTTTTAAACCTGTTAAATGTTGCATTCCGGCATCGCCAATAGCGGTTTTCTCCAGTTGTAAACGGGTAAGGTTGGAAAAACCTGAAATTAAATTCAATCCCTCGTTCGTAATGTCGCTTTCGGCAAAAGATAACCAGGTCACATGTTGCGAAACATTCTGCAATAATTGGAGTTTATTTTCATCCAGGCCCTTAGAGTTATATTCAATATCCAATAACGGGTTGTCCGGGCCCAATGTTTTCACGGTAAAACCTGCATTTGTCAAGTCATCAAGGATTTTAACATCTACCGGGTCAATATTTACCATTTCATAATGGGGTTTTGGATCGGTGTCCAACTGATACTTTCTGAGTAGTGTAGGCTTAATATTTTCGGTGACTTCAATATTTTTTATCGTTGCATCGGATGCCGCCCCGGTACCGATCCACCATTCAACGATTTTAATTTCATCATAGGTCAAAGGGTCGCCCACCGGTGGCATAAATTTGATATTTTTTTGTGGCAATGTGATTCTTCTAAACAATTCACTTTCTCCTACATTACCTGCTAAATAGGCCGGACCGCCATCACCGCCTACCAACATAGAATCGATTGAAGCCATATTCAGCCCTCCTCTCTGTACGTTGTTGTCATGACATGCAAAACATTTTTGTTTGAAAATGGGCATGACCAAATCATTGTAAACAAAGACCGAGTCGGCTTTAGAGAGATCGGTTTCCTCAGTATTTTCGCTCAACATCATGTTGCGAATGCCTTCCGGGGCAAATTCAAATAAATATTCTTCCCCATGGGTAAGGTTTCCGCCTAAATGTCCCTCAAATGAAATTAAGGCAATGATGATGATATTTGCTGTTTGATGGACGACATTTGAATATTTTTCCGGACTTTTCTTCAACCACCAACCTAAAAACGATAGTATGACGATTGCGATACCTATCCATCTATGAAGAAATAAATCGTCTTCAAAATAGAGTCCGGTCTCGCCCAAATACCATCCGCAGAACGCAGCAAAGGCACCGCCAATACCGGCCAATAACCACGCGTAACTAATTAGACTACTGAGCTTATCTTTTTTTTTGAGGCGTTGGTACCATTCCATTAAGACTGCTAAAATGATAAACCCGATGGGGAGGTGTACAAATAGAGGGTGAAAACGTCCTATAAAATTCGAAAAATCAAAAGCCAAAAAATGTATCATACTACAGATAAATAAACGAAAAAAATGTTCTTTCAGATTAGAGCGAACATACTTCTTGTTCGAAGTTCTAAATTAATGTATAATATTAGGTATGAAAAATGGATCAAGGCTAATTTGGTGCTAGAAAGGACTACAAATGTTCAATCTTGGATTTATATGGCACTATTTATCAGTAGTAGTTTTTTAAAATGTAAATTAAATTTTACCTTCGCCTGTTCTAGGGGATATTAGCTCAGTTGGTTTAGAGCGCTGCCTTGACAGGGCAGAGGTCACCGGTTCGAATCCAGTATATCCCACAAAATCATCATAATAGGTCCAATACGCGTTCCAAGGCCATTCCTCTTGAGCCTTTAATGAGTATGGAGGCATCCTTTTTCAATTTATACTCTTTTAAATACGCTTTGAGTTCTTTGAACTGCCCAAACTTGATAAAATCCGTATTGGTTCCGTGAAAATTCTCACCTATCAATATGACTTCTTCAAAACCGAGATTTGAGCAAGTATCCGCTATTTTTTGATGTTCTTTTGCCGTGGTATCGCCTAGCTCAAACATGTCTCCTAAAAACAAAATTTTATGTTTTGCCTCCATCGCCTCAAAACTTTCCAAAGCGGCATTCATGCTTGTTGGATTGGCATTATAAGCATCTAAAATGACATGATATCCTTTACGTTTGATTATTTGGGAACGGTTATTTTCCGGAACATATGAAGTTATAGCTTCCTTGATTTCGTTCAACGGGACATTAAAGTACTTTCCCATTAAAATGGCGGCGCTGCAATTGGTGAAATTATAGGCCCCGATCAACTGAGAGTTGATTACAATATCTTCTACTTTTACATTTACGTAAGGGTTCGCAGAAATCATTTCAATCTTATAAAATTGGGAGTCGTTCTGGCTATAGCCATATTTTTTTATATAGTGGCCTGTTTTTTGCTTTTGGATAGGGTCATCGGCATTTAGAAAAACTATTTTCCCATGCTTTAGTAGGTATTCGTAAAGTTCACTTTTGCCTTTTATGACTCCTTCTACACCGCCAAAACCTTCAAGATGTGCTTTTCCAAAATTGGTAATGTAACCAAAATCAGGTTCTGCAAGGCTGCTTAAAAATGCTATTTCTTTTTGATGGTTCGCACCCATTTCCACGATAGCGATTTCTGTATCCTTTTTAATGGTGAGCAGCGTAAGCGGTACGCCAATATGATTGTTGAGGTTTCCTTTGGTGGCAATGGTCTTATATTTTTTGGACAGTACGGCGTTTATTAGTTCTTTCGTTGTGGTCTTGCCATTGCTTCCGGTGAGACTTATGATTTTTGCGGAGCAAAAGTGTCTATGAAAATTGGCCAATTTTTGAAGCGTTGTTAGAACATCTTCTACTAGAATGCAGTTTTCGGAGGTAGTGTGCTTCTGTTCATCCACCACGGCAAAACTCGCTCCCTTTTGTAAGGCTTGTATGGCATATTCGTTTCCATTGAAGTTGTCCCCCATTAAAGCAAAAAATAAGTCGCCTTTTCTTATTTTACGGGTGTCTGTACAAATGTTGGGATGCTGTAAAAAAATCTTGTGAAGTGCTTCAATTTCCATGAAATCGAAGATAAAAAAAAGCCCTTTAAAAAAGGGCTTTTGAACTTATTGTTGTTGGAAAATTATTTTGCTTTCTTTCCTCTAACCGTTTTGTTTTTATTTTTCGATTTTGAACCAACTCTTGACATGGCACATCTAAAACCAATGTAGTCCGTAGCCATATACTGTGGTAAATATCTTCTTTGGGCAGGGTCTAACCAATAAGCCCTATCTCTCCAAGAACCACCCTTGTAAACTCTTACTTCATCATTGATAAGCGTAGTTCTAGTATTGGATTTATCGTATTGTCTAACCAAATTTCCAGCTGAATCGCGTTCTACTTGATGTTTAGGTGAGTTGTACATTTTTCGTTGATTGGCACCATCATCATCACTGAACCTATCAAAAAATCTAGAAGAACCTGGGTCACCGTCCCTATAACCTCTGTTATCACTCGAAGAGAAATTGGTTCTTAAATAAGTTTCTTCTTCATCAACCGGAACCATTTCAATTTCGCCCGGTAAGTTAATGGCTACTATTTTACCATTTGGAAGTGTATCATACTTTATTTCATCCTTAAGAATGTTGACTTTTCCATCTTCTCCAATAGCTGTTTTGGTATAAATATTGCCACGGTAATAGTTGAAATCACTTACTTCATCATCAACTATAGGTCTATATACATCGGATACCCACTCGGCAACGTTACCGGCCATGTCATATAATCCCAAATCGTTTGGCTTGTAGGACATAACTTCTGCGGTAATATCCGCGCCATCGTCGGACCACCCTGCAATACCGCCATAGTCACCTTTTCCTTGCTTGAAATTGGCCAATTGGTCGCCTCTACCAACGCGTTGTCCGTTTCTGGTGTACTCGCCTTCCCATGGATATTTCTTTCTGCCACGGTAGTTGTTGTATTCCCTAGATCCTACCTGAGCTTGTGCCGCGTATTCCCACTCCGTTTCGGTCGGCAATCTATATTCCGGCATAATAATACCCGTGCTTCGTTTAGCAAAAACGGATACACTGTCCTTTTTCTTTTTTCCTTGGAGGGAATCTATTTGTCCGTTGTAAACAGATTCTGGTCTGTTCAAATAAGCTTCCGTGCTAAACGTTCCCTGTACTTCTCCCGTTAATGCTTGATATTTTGCATCTTCCGAAAGATAGCCTTCACGTTCCAACATGACTTCGTTAACACGGTCCGTTCTCCATTCTGCAAACTGAGTAGCTTGTATCCAATTGACACCTACCACGGGATACTCCGCGTAAGCCGGATGCCTTAAATAGTTGTTGGTCATGGTTTCATTAAAACCTAATCTATTTCTCCATACCAAAGTATCGGGAAGCGCTCCCTTGTACACATTGGCGTACTTTGGATTTTCAGGTGGATAAACACTTTTTAAATAATCCAAATATTCCAAATACATTTTATTGGTGACCTCGGTCTCATCCATATAAAATGATTGTACGTGTTGCGATGTTGGGGTATTGTTCCAATCATGCATTACATCATCCTGCACTTTTCCTTTAGTAAAAGTTCCACCTTCGACAAAAACCAATCCTGGAGCAGTTTCCTGTTCCTTGAAATCAGTATTGAATTGAAAGCCTTTACCATCTTTATCATTAATGTTCCAGCCTGTAGCTCTTGATACATTTTTAGAGGAGGAACCAGATTTTGAACAACTGGTTACCGAAAAACCTCCTGCTATAACAGTACATGAGAGTAAAACTTTAATAAACTGTTTTTTCATAATTAGGACTTGAGATCTACTTTTTGACTATTATATCGAGTCAAAGATTTGAGATTTATATTAATTTTTAAATCACTTTCGCTGATTAGAACGATGTTTTTGTCATATTATTTCACATTGCAAAATAATTTTAACAATTGACTCCTCAGGTAATCGCCAAATTATATGACTAATAATTATAACGGCTAAAATGCTATTATAGTATTGTGGTGCCAGTATCTTTAAATACAGGTTAATGAGATTGAAGAATAGCACCGTTAACGCTTATATAAACATTACCCATCAGCTAGTTGTGCAATCAAATAATCTGTTCCTAACACAAGATTATATTAAAAAGGGCGTTTACACTAAAATAACGGATAGACCCAAATTTTTGAGAAAAAGCTATTTAGCTGTCTATTAACATTTTACCTAAATGAAAAAAACCATATTATTTTTATTGTTAGTATTTGTTATTAAGGCATCGGCACAAGATGAGCAACGTGTCATTACTACGGCCGTTCCTTTTTTAACGATTGCCGCAGATGCAAGAGCCGCTGGTATGGGAGATATGGGTGTTGCCACATCAACCGATGCTTTTTCGCAACAGTGGAATCCTGCCAAATTTGCCTTTGCCGAACGAAAAATGGGAATAGGAGTAAGTTATACGCCTTATTTGGAAAGTATTATTACCGATATAGCCTTGCTTAATGCCGGATATTACAATAAAATAAACGAGCAAAGTGCATTCGCACTCAGTTTGCGATATTTTACCTTGGGGGAAATTATATTAAGGCAGACCATAAACGAGGATGGAAGACGTGTAAAGCCAAATGAGTTTGCGTTGGATGGGTCTTATTCCTTAAAACTAAGCCCTACCTTTTCAATGGCCGTTGCAGGAAGGTTTATTAGTTCAAATCTAAGATTTCAGGATGGTGCCCAAGATTCACAGGCAGCAAACTCTTTTGCTGTAGATATAGCTGGGTTCTATAGATCTAGGGAAATTGCTTACAATAATTTTGATGGTAGATGGAGAGCCGGGTTCAACCTTTCCAACATAGGAGGGAAGATAACTTATGATGAAGGAGGACAAGAAAACTTTCTACCCAGTAATTTAAGATTGGGTCTTGGTTTTGATTTTATCCTGGATCAGGATAACGTGATCGGTATTACTTCAGAGGTCAGTAAACTATTGGTACCAACACCACAAGATTTTAACGATGATGGTCAGATTGACTCTGCGGATAATGATATTTATCAAAATATAAGTGGCTTTAGTGGTATTATAGATTCCTTTGGTGATGCGCCAGATGGTTTTAGCGAAGAATTGAAGGAATTCACTTGGGCCTTGGGAGCGGAGTACGTTTATCAAGATTCCTTTATGTTTCGTACAGGATACTTTAACGAAAGCGAAGAAAAAGGTTCAAGAAAATTCTTCACGCTCGGTGCCGGATTTAAATTTAAGGCGGCCCAAATAGATTTATCCTATTTGTTCTCTACTTCGCAAGTAAGGAACCCATTGGAAAATACACTGCGCTTTTCGTTGACCTTTAGCTTAGGGGAAGAGTATATCAACGACTAATAGAAAAATTAAAAAATTAAAGATATAAACCTGCTTCACGGCAGGTTTTTTGTTTTTGGGAAGAAATCTTTAATATTATTTTAAAGCCTATATTTAGTTTAAATAACCTAAGGAATGTCGGAAAAAAAGAAAATCGATTTTGAAATAATCGTTTATGATTCCATTGAGGAATTGTCAAACTCGGAACGACAATTAATACAAAATGCTATACAAGCTCGAAAAAAAGCTTATGCACCCTATTCAAACTTTAATGTTGGAGCAGCCATACTTCTTGAAAATGGAGAGGTCGTAATTGGGAGTAATCAAGAGAATGCTTCTTATCCATCTGGGCTGTGTGCGGAAAGGGTCGCTATTTTTCAAGCTGGAGCAAGGTTTCCGGGAATTACCATAAAAACCATAGCTATAACGGCGGCTTCCAATAACTATATTGTAGAAAATCCAGCCGCTCCCTGCGGTAATTGCAGACAAGCTATATTGGAGTACGAATTAAAACAAAAGGAACCTATTAAGCTCTTATTAATGGGCGAGGTGGGTAAGATTATTCAGTGCAACGCCATTTCGGATATTTTACCGTTAGGATTTAGCAATACTTTTTTGAAATAAACATGATATTAATCGAATAAAAAACACGTCTTTTTCCTTTTTTGTGAAGGGTTTATTTTATTGCCTCATTTCATTCTTCTTTTTTTTATCCATTCATTTATATGTGTATTTTTGTCTTTCTGCAAGATTCAATTTGTAGAAACCTTATTTCGATTATAAAACATATTTGATCAATGGAAAAAATCACCAAGGAAACCTATTTAAAATGGTATGAGGATATGCTATTTTGGAGAAAGTTTGAGGATAAGCTAGCGGCAGTATACATTCAGCAAAAAGTAAGAGGTTTTCTTCATTTATATAATGGACAGGAGGCGGTTTTAGCTGGGGCACTTCATGCGATGGACTTGACCAAGGACCGTATGATTACGGCATACAGAAACCATGTACAGCCTATAGGTATGGGCGTTGACCCTAAAAAAGTAATGGCAGAATTGTATGGTAAGGTTACCGGAACTTCCAAGGGTATGGGCGGTTCCATGCATATTTTTTCAAAAGAATATAGATTTCATGGCGGACACGGTATTGTAGGAGGTCAGATTCCTCTTGGTGCCGGAATGGCTTTTGGCGATAAATATAATGGGAACGATACCGTTACATTGTGTTATATGGGTGATGGTGCCGTTAGACAGGGTTCTTTGCATGAAACATTCAACTTGGCCATGTTATGGCAGCTTCCGGTAGTATTTGTCTGTGAGAACAACGGGTATGCTATGGGAACGTCCGTGGAACGGACTTCCTACTCCACGGAAATATGGAAATTAGGTCTAGGATATGAAATGCCATGCGGTCCTGTGGATGGAATGAATCCGGTTACCGTAGCACAGGAAATGAGCAAGGCCATTGAGCGCGCCCGGAGTGGAGGCGGACCAACATTCCTTGAAATGAAAACATACCGATATAGAGGTCATTCCATGTCAGATGCACAACATTATAGAACTAAGGAAGAGGTTGAGGAATACAAGAAAATAGATCCTATTACTCAGGTTTTAGATGTTATCAAGGAAAAGAAATACGCATCGGAAGATGAGATAAAAGAGATTGATAAGCGGGTAAAAGACCTTGTCAAGGAGTGTGAAAAATTTGCCGAGGAATCCGATTATCCGCCAGTGAACCAATTATACGATATGGTTTACGAACAAGAAGATTTTCCATTTGTTCAACATAAATTGTAAGTAGATGGCTGAAGTAATAAATATGCCCCGATTAAGTGATACCATGGAAGAAGGCACTGTTGCCACATGGTTGAAAAAAGTGGGCGATAAGATTGAAGAGGGAGATATTTTGGCGGAAATAGAAACCGATAAGGCTACGATGGAATTTGAATCCTTCAATGAAGGAACACTATTACATATCGGCATTGCCGAAGGCGATACTGCCCCCGTGGATACCTTATTGGCCATCATTGGAGAGGAAGGAGAGGATATTTCCGGTTTGTTGAATGGAAATGGGGAAACTCCAAAAGAAGAAAAGAAGGAAGAGGCAAAAAGTACCGATACTTCATCTGCTGAAACAGGAACTGAAACAACGACTGCTGCAATTCCTGAAGGAGTAGAGGTTGTGAAAATGCCCCGCTTGAGCGACACAATGGAAGAGGGAACCGTTGCCACTTGGTTAAAACAGGTTGGGGATGATGTTGAAGAAGGTGATATTTTGGCAGAAATAGAGACCGATAAGGCTACGATGGAGTTTGAATCGTTTTATTCTGGGAAGCTTTTATACATCGGTATTCAAGAAGGAGAGTCCTCTCCCGTTGATGCAGTTCTTGCTGTCATTGGCCCTGAAGGAACAGATGTAGATGCAGTTCTAAATGCTAAGCCTAACGTAGGCGAAAATCCGGAAGCCAAAAAGGAAGAAGTAAAAAAAGAAGAGAAAGAAACGGCTTCTTCGGAAGAAAGTAAAGCTCAGGTGAATGATGGTCAACGTATTTTTGCTTCGCCATTGGCGAAAAAGATTGCTGCGGATAAAGGTATTGACCTGGCCAATGTTTCCGGTTCGGGAGATAACGGTAGAATTATAAAAAAAGATATTGAAAACTATCAGCCATCAAAAGCTGCACAACCATCCGATACTAAGTCGGTATCTCAAACTGCTTCGGCCGTTGCACCAATGGTACTGCCTACAGGTGAGGAAGGTTCTGAAGAAGTTAAGAATTCTAATATGCGCAAGGCTATCGCAAAGGCATTGGGCAATTCTAAATTTTCGGCTCCTCATTTTTATTTGACCATTGAGGTAGATATGGATAACGCCAAGGCCTCTAGGGTACAGATCAATAGTTTGCCGGATACCAAAGTTTCCTTTAACGATATGGTGCTAAAAGCATGTGCTATGGCATTGCGAAAGCATCCTCAGGTTAATACAACTTGGAACGGGGATACGACCAGATATAACAAGCACATCCATATGGGGGTTGCGGTAGCGGTAGATGAAGGTCTTGTGGTTCCTGTGGTAAAATTTGCAGACCAATTAGGGCTAACGCAAATAGGGGGAGCGGTTAAGGACCTTGCCGGCAAAGCAAGGAATAAAAAGATATCCCCTGCCGAAATGGAGGGTAGCACATTTACAGTTTCCAATTTGGGGATGTTCGGTATCTTGGAGTTTACTTCAATCATAAATCAACCTAATTCAGCAATTCTCTCTGTTGGTGCCATTGTAGAAAAACCAGTGGTCAAAAACGGAGAAATAGTTGTTGGGAGTACCATGAAGCTCACGTTGGCATGTGATCATAGAACAGTTGATGGTGCCGTTGGAGCTCAATTCTTGCAGACGCTGCGTCATTTTATAGAGAATCCGGTAACAATGCTTGCCTAAATGGCAATATTTTAAATTACGATACAAAAGCAACCTTGAACGGGTTGCTTTTTTTATCTTTAAAAACAAAGAACTAAAGTGATATGAAAAAAATATTCCTTTTACTTACCGCTAGCTGTCTATTTTCATGTGGGACTGCGAAAGTAGATCAAGAAACGACTCTAAATCCGGATAATTCTGCCATCAGTGTAAAAGGGGCTATGGTAGAAGATGCCGAAATGAAGCGTAATAATGCCACCTTGAATAATATGGCAGCTAAAAAAGACACCAAGTTTTCCAATGCCGAAGGTATAAGAATATTAATGGAGTTTTTAGCTTCGGATAATCTTAAGGGTAGGGATTCAGGTAGTGAAGGCATTGAAAAAGCAGCTGATTTTGCAGAAAATATTTTTAAAGAAAATGGCATCAAACCCTATTTTGAAAGTTATAAAGATACCTTATCCAATTTTGATAAAACCGCCTATAATATTGTTGGGATCTTAGAAGGCACGGACGCTGATTTAAGTAGCGAGTATATCCTCATCGGGGCGCATTATGACCATATTGGGGAAATAAGCCCTGAAAATGGAGATGCCATTGCGAATGGTGCGAATGATAATGCGACCGGAACATCAACAGTTTTGGAGCTGGCGCGCTATTTTGGGAATTTAAGATCAAATAAGAGGAGTATCATTTTTGCCTTGTTCAGTGCCGAGGAAAAAGGCCTTTTAGGTTCTGAACATTTGGCGAAAAAACTAAAAGATCAAGGTCTGAATTTATATACTATGCTGAATTTTGAAATGACCGGGGTTCCAATGGTCGGGAAAGATCATTTGGTTTACCTCACGGGATATGAGCTATCAAATCTAGCTGAGGTCAGCAATACCTACGCTGATGAAAAAGTAGTTGGATTTTTACCAAAGGCAAAGGAGTTCAATTTGTTCAAACGGTCCGATAATTATCCTTTTCATACAGCGTTTAACGTACCTTCACAAACTTTTAGCACCTTTGACTTCACCAATTTTGAGCATTATCACAAGGTCGGTGATGAAAATGAATTAATGGATTTTCAGCATATGGCCAACGTTGTAAATAAAATGATTCCAGTTGTTGAGGGTATTGCGAATGCTCCAACTCAGGAGATAAAATATAAGTAATGGCTAACATTATTGTAACAGGCTCTAGCAGAGGTATAGGTTTTGAGTTGGCAAAATTGTTCGCGGATGATGGACATCAAGTTTTGGCATTGTCCAGAAACGAAAAACCGATAGCGGACTTGGGCCATGGGAACATTCATTATTTTCCTTTTGATTTATCAAAAAAAGAGGATTTAGAAAGGTTGGAAACCTTTCTAAATGAGAAATGGAGTCAAGTTGATGTGCTCATCAACAATGCGGGCCGGTTATTGAACAAACCTTTTTTAGAAACGTCGTCCGAGGAATTTAAGGAGGTGTACGATGTAAATGTCTTCGGAGTAGCCGAGGTAACACGTTTGGTACTGCCCAAAATGAAGAAAGACGGGCACGTGGTCACCATTAGTTCCATGGGCGGGGTACAAGGAAGTATGAAGTTTCCGGGACTCTCGGCATACAGTTCCAGTAAGGGGGCCGTAATCACCATGACCGAACTTTGGGCGGAAGAATTTAAGGAAACAGGACCGTCGTTTAACGTTTTGGCTCTGGGAGCGGTACAGACCGAAATGCTGGAAGAGGCTTTTCCCGGTTATCAGGCACCGACCACGGCTTTAGAAATGGCCACCTATATCAAAGAATTTTCCTTGACAGGACATAAAATATACAACGGAAAACTGTTGCAAGTTAGCAATAGCACCCCATGAAAACGTTAACAGGATTGATTGCCTTATGAAAAATCAATTTGAAGAAGGAAGGAAATTTGTGAACCGCTGTACGCCGTTTCAGCATTTAAAATGTGTCTATATTACCGGAAAAGAAGTGTTTAAAGATGGGAGAGCTGGGAAATCGACCAGACACTGGTGGCGTATGTCGTATATTGGAAGAGCATGCGTTGATCAATATGGAACGGTAGCAGGGAATATCTACGAGGGATTGTTTGCAATACCTCATTATTCGGCAATGGCCGTTGGCAATATCGTAGGTCTTTTAGCTTATGCTGTAGATCAACTTAAGGGAAATTAGATTGTTGGTCTTTGAAAAACTATTTTTGTTGTAGATGGATGTAGTTCTTAAAAAATATCTTCCTGATAGAGCGCTAGTTTCATGTTTGGAACTTATCAAACAAAATGGGGTACATCTTAAAATTGTAAATGAAAGGGTCACACGACATGGCGATTATAGAAGAACTCCTGATGGGAAACATCAAATTACGGTTAATGCATCGCTCAATAAATATCGTTTCTTGATTACTTTGGTACATGAAATTGCCCATTTAGTGGCTTTTGAAAAGTACGGACGTCATATAAAGCCACACGGATTGGAATGGAAACGAACATTTCAGCGTTTGATGCTGCCCTTTATACGTCCTGAAATCTTTCCCTCTAAACTTTTGCCCCTTTTAGCGAAACATTTTAGGAATCCGAAGGCAAGCAGCAGTACGGATGCCAATTTATCCATAGCTTTGAAACAGTTTGATGTTGTAGAAAACGATAAGACCTACGTTTTTGAACTTCCACATGGGAGCATCTTTAAAATCTACAATGGAAAACATTTCCAAAAAGGAAATAAAAGAGTGAAACGCTATGAATGCATCGATATAAAAACGGGAAGAATGTATCTGTTTCAGCCCAATGCGGAAGTAGAATTAATTAAAGGTTAGCATGAACAAAAATTACTATGCAGTTTTAATGGCCGGAGGAGTAGGTTCCAGGTTTTGGCCCATTAGTACAAGTGAGAATCCAAAACAGTTTCATGATATGTTGGGAACCGGAGATACGCTGATCCAAAAAACATTTCAAAGACTGAACAAGTTTGTGCCTACTGAAAATATACTCATCCTGACCAATGAGCGTTATAATGATTTGGTATTGGAGCAGCTTCCCATGGTAACTGAGGAACAGGTGGTTTTGGAGCCGGCCATGAGGAATACGGCGCCCTGTATTTTATATGCGGCCTTAAAAATTCAAAAAATGAATCCAAATGGCGTGATGATCGTTGCGCCAAGTGATCATTGGATAGAAGATGAAGACGCTTTTGCGAAAGATGTGACTACCTGTTTTGAAAAATGTGAAAAAGAAGAGGTGTTGTGTACTTTAGGTATTAAACCTTCTTTTCCAAATACGGGTTTTGGTTATATTGAATTTGAAAAGACCGGTAAATCTGAACTTAAAAAAGTTGCCCAGTTCCGTGAAAAACCGGATTATGCAACCGCAAAAGAGTTTTTGGCACAAGGAAACTTTCTATGGAATGCCGGTATTTTCATGTGGAGCGTAAAGACAATTGTCAACGCGTTTAAAAACTATCAAAAAGAGCAGTATAATCTTTTTGAGTCTGGGACGTCCTGTTATAATACTGGTGACGAGCGCGCTTTTATCAAGGAGAATTATCCAAAGGCAGAAAATATATCCATAGATTATGCTATTTTGGAACAGTCCAAATCTATTTTTGTGCTACCTGCCACTTTTGATTGGAACGATTTGGGGACATGGGGTTCACTCTATAATAAACTGGATAAAGATGCTACTGAAAATGCAATCGTTGATGCAAGGGTCTTGGCTCAGGATGCCAACGGAAACATGATACGGGCCCATAATAAAAAGATCGTAGTTGTAGATGGATTATCGGATTATATCATTGTTGACAAAGAAGATGTACTTTTGATTTATCCAAAAGAGAAGGAACAGGATATCAAGAAAGTGTTGAATACCGTAAAAGATACCTTCGGCAATGAGTTTGCTTAACATATGAGTGAAGATCTAAACAAAGACCAGACACCTCCGGTAAATCAAGAAGAGGTAAATAGCGAAGAAGTTAAAAAAGACTTTCAAGGCCTGCTGGGGAGCATCAAGAAATTTCTCTCGGAACTTTTGGACATCCGTACCAACACGGACCAAGATGCGACAAAGGCAGCTATCATTGCAGATATACCGTTTAAAGGCCATACCTCTTGGATTTTGATTTGCTCCATATTCATTGCTTCGATTGGATTAAATGCCAATTCTACAGCGGTAGTTATTGGAGCGATGCTTATTTCACCATTGATGGGCCCTATTTTAGGGATTGGGCTTTCAATAAGCATCAACGATTTAGATACTTTGAAGAGGTCTCTGAAAAACTTTGGGGTAATGGTCGTTCTTAGTGTTTTGACGGCTTTTTTGTTTTTTAAATTCTTCCCTATCCGCGATGAATCCTCGGAACTTTTGGCACGAACCGCACCTGATATTAGGGATGTGTTGATCGCTTTTTTTGGTGGATTGGCACTAGTTATCGCTAGAGCAAAAAAGGGTACTATAGCCAGTGTTATTTTTGGTGTCGCGATAGCAACCGCGTTAATGCCCCCACTTTGTACGGTAGGTTTCGGCTTGGCCATAGGTAATTGGAGCTATGCCGGAGGTGCTATGTATTTGTTTACAATTAACACCATATTCATCGCCCTTGCAACCTTTTTGGTGATAAGGTTGCTACGTTTTCCCATGGTGCGCTATGTGAACTCCAAAAGGCGAAGACTTATTGCAAGATTGGCTTCATTGGTGGCTATTGCGGTGATGATCCCCGCAGGAATCACATTTTGGAATGCACTTCAAGAATCGCTTTTTAGAAAAGATGCCAATAGTTTCATAAACGAAAAAATAGCTCCTTTTCAGTTCTCGGGAGAGGGTAGATTTTTAGAGGACTTCACGGATATTGAGTATGATAATGGTGAAAACCCGTCACTTCAGGTAGTATTTATGGGAAATGAAACAATACCGGAGAATGTTATTGCTACATGGAGGGCACAAATGAGCGAGTATCCAAAATTGCAGAGCTGTTCCCTGAACGTAGTACAAGGTGCCAAGAATGAAGCAGCCAACGAGCTTAAGTATGTTAATGAGCTTTATGAATCCCAAAAAATGCAATTGGTAGACAAGGATGAAAAAATCCGATTTTTAGAGGCCGAGTTGAAACGGTTGAATAAGCTGAACACGCGCCAGATACCTTTTCAGGATATCAGTGCAGAGGCACAAAGCAATTATGAAAACCTGGAATATTTGGCATTTTCCAATGCGATACGCACCGATTTTAAAAAGCTGGATACGGTATCGGTTTTTGAGGCAAAGTGGAAAAGAAACGCTAAAAGAAGCGAGGTGTTGAAAGATGCTAAAAAACTACACAATTGGCTCCGTATTCGTTTAAAGGATAGTACAATCCTATTAACGGAAATCATTCAGGATTAATAATTTAATTTCGCTCTTCAATATACATTTGGCGTACTTTTTTGAACAAATCAGAGGAATATACAAAATCGGTAACCGCCTTGTTTTCCGTTTTGAATACATCATGTTTGGTACCTTCCCATTCCTTGAGACCATTTTTTAAGAACAGTATCTTTTCACCGATTTGCATCACGGAATTCATATCATGGGTATTGATAACCGTTGTAATGTCATATTCTTCCGTGATTTCCTTGATGAGGTCATCAATTAAGATAGCAGTTTTTGGATCCAATCCAGAATTGGGTTCATCACAGAAAAGATATTTTGGGTTCATCACAATAGCGCGTGCAATAGCTACACGTTTTTGCATACCACCAGAAATTTCAGAAGGATATTTATGATGGGCATCGATTAAATTCACACGTTTTAAAACGGTATTTACGCGATCTTCCATTTCGGATTTGGATTGTTTGGTAAACATATCCAACGGAAATCTCACATTTCCTTCAACCGTCATACTATCAAATAGAGCACTTCCCTGAAAGACCATTCCCATTTCTTGGCGCAGGTCTCTCTTTTCGTCATCCGTTAAGTTGGAGTAAATTTTCCCATCGTAATTAATGGTGCCTTGCTCAGGAGCAAAAAGGCCCAAAAGGCATTTCAAAAAAACAGTTTTTCCAGAACCGCTCTGGCCAATGACCAGATTGGTTTTTCCCGTTTCAAAAGAGGTCGTGATTCCTTTTAGTACATGTGCATCTCCAAAAGACTTGTTCAAGTCATTAACTTCTATCATTATCCTAAGAGTAATTGGGTTAGCACATAATTTAAAATAATAATGATTACGCTGGTCCACACAAAAGAGGTAGTGCTAGCTTTCCCTACTTCTAAGGCGCCTCCTTTCATGTAATAACCGTGAAAAGAAGGTATGGTCGCAATAACAAATGCAAAGAGGAAGGTTTTGGTAAAAGCATAACCGACATGGAACGGGATAAAATCTTCTTGAAGTCCGTTTATGAAATCCGTACTCGTTAAGAACCCTCCAAAAACACCGGCTATCCAACCTCCAAAGATTCCCACGTACATTGAAATGGCGATTGCGAAAGGATAAAAAAGCATCGCTATTATCTTAGGAAAAACAAGGTAGTTCAAAGAATTCACACCCATTACCTCTAAAGCATCGATTTGCTCGGTAACGCGCATAGTCCCAATGCTTGAAGTGATATACGAACCTACTTTTCCGGCCATAATCACGGAAACGAACGTAGGCGCAAACTCTAAAATAACAGATTGCCGAGTGGCAAAACCGATTAAACTTCTGGGGATAATAGGATTCGTAAGATTCAGTGCGGTCTGTATGGTAACAACGGCTCCAATAAAGAAAGAGATAAAGACAATAATTCCCAAGGAATTATAAACGAGCTCATCTATTTCTTTTAAAATCAATGATTTCATTATCCTCCATTTTGTAGGTTTTTTGAAAACCTCGCGCACCATGATGGCGTAACTACCAATAGAGGATAAATAATTCATTAACTAAAAATTTCTTGTCGTAAAAATAACAATAAAGGATTTCATTTAACCTGTAATTAATCTTTTAAGGGGTATTTTATTTACTTTTGCCGTTTAACAATTCGTAGCACATGATTCGCATAAATCAATCAAAATTCCTTTTTTTTCCAATTCTTTTTTTGATGTTTTCTTTGGTAATCCAAAGCCAAAAGAGAGGCAAAATTTCCGAAACGGAAACTATTAAAACTACGCCCAAATTAGTGGTAGGTATAGTCGTGGACCAGATGCGTTATGACTATCTAACACGTTTTTACCATCACTATGGGGATGACGGTTTTAAACGTATGGTGAACGAAGGTTTCAATTGTAAAAACAATCATTTTAATTACGCGCCGACCAGTACGGGTCCGGGCCATGCCTCGGTTTATACCGGAACTACTCCGGCCACGCACGGTATCATTGGGAACAATTGGTACGATAAATTAAATGATGTAGAGGTTTATTGTGCATCGGACGATAGTTATGCTTCCGTTGGTACTACGACAGCTGCAGGGCAAATGTCGCCACATAGAATGAATGTCACTACCATTACGGATCAGCTACGGTTACACACACAGATGCGCGGAAAGACCATAGCTATAGCTCTCAAAGATCGTGGTGCCGTACTTCCGGGAGGGCATACCGCAAATGCGGCCTACTGGTTTCAGGGACATGACGAAGGTAAATGGGTAACTAGTTCTTACTATATGGATCAACTGCCAAAATGGGTAAATGATTTTAATGCATCCGGAAAGGTACAATCCTATAAAAAAGCTTGGAATACGTTAAAAGATATTAATACCTATCAAGAAAGTGGCTTGGATAACAATAATTATGAGGGCCTTTTCGAAGATGAAACAACTCCTACTTTTCCGCATAGCACTCCCAACCTTTTGGACAAAACAAAGGATTTTGAATTTATAAAGGCCATACCTTACGGAAACAGTCTAACGGCCGATTTCGCCATCGAAGCTATTGAAAAAGAACAATTAGGTGCCGATACTATTACCGATTTTCTTGCGATAAGCTTTTCTAGCACTGATTATGTAGGACATAAATATGGGGTAAATTCCAAAGAAGTGCAGGATACATATTTAAGGTTGGATAAGGATTTGGCGCGATTGTTCAAGACATTGGATAAAAGAGTAGGAGAAGGCGAGTACACTGTTTTTTTAACTGCGGATCATGCTGCAATAAACGTACCCGCTTATCTAAAGGACCAAAAGATACCCGCTGGATATATTGAAAAAACGGATATGGCCGGTTTTAGTGATTTCTTGAAATATACCTATGGAACAGAGGATATCGTAAAAGACTATTCCAACTTCCAATTTTTCCTGGACCATAAGATTATCAAAAACTTAGACTTACAACTGAGAGAGGTCCAGGAACGTATTGCCAATGAAGTTTTAGGATACAGTTTTGTGGATAGGGTTTATACCGGTTATCAGATGCGCCAAAATAATTATACTACCGGAATACCGTACATTCTACAAAATGGATACCATCAGAAACGTTCAGGTGATATTTTAGTGGTGGCGAAACCAGGTTTTATCAGTTACCCAAAGACAGGTTCAACCCATGGTTCCCCACAGATTTATGATACCCACGCTCCATTGTTGTTTTTTGGAAAGGGGATAAAAAAGGGAAGCACGGTAGAACGTACGGAAATACCGGACATAGCTCCTACTATTGCCGCTTTATTGGGAATTGCCTTTCCCAATGGTACTACTGGGAAACCCATTTCAAAGGTCTTGGAATAAAACAAAAATATGAATCGGCGGCCTATTGGTATTTTTGATTCGGGAGTGGGGGGCACTTCTATTTGGAGAGAGATAGCCCATCTTTTGCCTTTTGAGAATACCATTTATTTGGCAGATAGCAAAAATGCACCTTATGGAGAGCGCCCTGCCGAAGAGATATTGCAATTAAGTATAAAAAATACTGAATTTCTAATCCAAAAGGGTTGTAAGCTCATTGTTGTGGCCTGTAATACGGCGACCACAAATGCAATCGATTATTTGAGGAAAAACTACGAAATTCCCTTTATAGGAATCGAACCTGCCATAAAACCAGCTGCACTGCATACAAAATCTAAAAAAGTGGGTGTTTTGGCTACGAAAGGAACGTTGAGCAGTGCATTATTTCACAGTACCGCGCAATTGCATGCCAGTGGGATTGAAATTTTGGAAAGGCAGGGAAAAGGTTTGGTAGAACTTATTGAAAACGGCGAAATGAAAAGTGAGGAAACTCGCGCCCTTCTGCAGGAATATGTAAACCCGATGTTGAAAAAGGATATCGACTATTTAGTATTGGGATGTTCCCATTATCCATATTTGATTCCATTGTTGAGGGAAATACTGCCGAACAATGTAACGGTAATAGATTCTGGCGAAGCTGTTGCCAGACAAACAAAATCTATATTGGAAGAAAAAGAACTTTTAAACAGTGATGATAGCAACGGGAAGCATCTGTTTTATACCAACGTTGCTACGGATACGTTGGAAATGATTTTAAAGAATGCTACTGAAAATCTAATAATAGAACAATTGGATTTTTAATCGTTTGTCCATTCGTTTTGATTACCTAGTATAAAGGTTAAAACCCTAGAATTCCATTGCAGTTACTTTCAGTTTCCTTAAACTTTTTAAGAGTATCTGTCATTTCGAACGCAGTGAGAAATCTCATGATGAAATGATGCCGTGGGATTCCTCGTCGCCGTGCTCTGTCGGAACGACTCTTGCTCAAAAAGAATTTCGTTCTTTAAAGAAAACTATGGATTTTAAATCTATTGTTATTTATTCTTTCTGACATAGGTCAGATAGGTAAAAGAGTATTGATGCTTTTCGTCCTTTGGATGAAATTCATCTTTAATTAATTCCCATTTGTTTTCATCGATTTCAGGAAAAAAAGTATCGGCCTCAAGAGTAGCATGCACTCGGGTCAATTCAATTTTGTTCGAATACTTTTCGCCTTGGGCGTAGATTTCTCCACCACCGATAATAAAGACGTTTTCATTTTTTATTAATTCCAAAGCTTCGTCCAAGGAATGTACCACAAGGCAATCATCAAAGGCTATTGTATACTCTTTGTTTCTGGTAATAACAATATGAGTTCTATTGGGGAGCGGTTTTGGAAAACTTTCAAACGTCTTACGTCCCATAATAATCTTATGCCCGGTCGTCAATTTTTTAAAACGTTTAAAATCGTCCGGAAGGTGCCATAGCAAATCGTTATCCTTCCCTAAAGCATTGTTTTCCGCTGCTGCGGCAATCATGGTAATCGCGTTCACGTTAATTTCTTCACAAATTATACAAGATAGAACAACAAAAAGCAAGCCAACAAAATAAGAGGATGACTATCTTTATGACAAAGATACTTTAATAGAAAAGTTTTCTTAAGAATTTGTATTGCAGAATTATCATTTATATGCTTTTGAGCGATTCATGAAACAATTACTTATTATAACCTATTTACTTTTTGTTCAAGGTTGTTTTTCCCAAGCCGAGGTTCAAGAAAAAACACTATCGGATTATGCACTGCAACTTACCGAACAGGACGTGACCTATGATGGAAGTTATTTTTCCATTGGATATCCAAACGGGGATGTGCCAAGGGATAAAGGGGTTTGTACTGATGTCATAATCCGGGCCTACCGCAAGATGAACATCGATTTACAAAAAGAAGTACACGAAGACATGTTGAAATCCTTTGATGCCTATCCTAAAATCTGGGGACTAAAACGTACGGACAAAAATATTGACCACAGGAGAGTTCCCAATTTAATGATGTTCTTTGAAAGGCAGGGTGCGTCGCTACCGGTTACGAGTAATCCAAAAGAGTATCTTCCCGGAGATATCGTATGTTGGAACTTGGGCGGTGCCATTACCCATATCGGAATTGTGGTCGACAAAAAATCAGCGGACGGAAGAAGAAGCCTTATCGTGCATAATATTGGTGCAGGTCAGGTAATGGAAGACTGTCTTTTCAATTTCAAAATAATAGGTCATTATAGATACATGAATTAAATGGAAAAAATAAGAAATAAATTCCCGGCCCTACGCAAGGGTATATATGCGAATACGGCAGTATATGGGGCATTGTATGACGAACTCATTGATTGGCGACAGGAACATGACCTGGATTTTTTGCTTCACGCCAGTGATATGCGAGAAAAATCGTTGCAACTCATAGCCGATACGCGAACTGCTGTGGGGGATTTTTTCAATTGTAAGCGAGAGAACATTGCTTTGGTCAATAATTTTTCAACTGGTTTGAATATATTATTGGAAGGCATGCCGCAAGGGAAAAAAGTACTACTTCTAGAAAACGACTATCCCTCGGTGAATTGGTCTTTTGAGAATAGGGATTTTACTATTTCCTATCTTAAGATTGAAGCCGATGTTGAACAAAAAATAAAAGATGCCGTAACAAAAGATCATATTGATGTTCTCGCACTCAGCTTAGTGCAATGGCAGGATGGGTTTTTAATAGACCTTGATTTTCTAAAAAAATTAAAGCAGGAACATCCAAATCTATTCATCATTGCGGATGGCACACAATTTTGTGGCGCAATGGATTTTGATTTTAATGCTTCCGGTATCGATGTACTGGGAGCCAGTGCCTATAAATGGTTGTTGGCGGGTTATGGAAATGGGTTTATGCTATTTTCGGACCAATTGATAAATGAGATAACTATTCAAAATATAGGTTTTAATGCAGCTGATGGCGATTTCGACAAAAAAGATAGGATCAGATTTGCCAAAAGGTTTGAAGCCGGTCATTTATCCTGTCTCAATTTTGGTAGTTTAAAGTTCTCCCTAACCTATTTTCAAAAAATAGGAATGGACAATATTACTCGGCACAACCAGGTTTTGTCCCAAAAAGCAAAAAAAGAGTTTGCGGCATTGGGTCTTTTGGAAGAACACATAGTAGCTAGAAAAAGGCATAGTACTATTTTCAACATTAAAGGGGATGATAAGGTTTTTCATCACCTGTTGGAAAATGATATTTTATGTGCGCAAAGGGGAAATGGAATCCGACTTAGTTTTCATTTTTACAATAATGGGGATGACATTGATACCATTGTTAAAACCTTAAAAAAGTTGTTGTAGAAATTATCTAATTGTCATATTGGCAAGGGATAGATTTGACAACTTATGTTAAATGTTATTATATTTTTATCAAATTGATAAAAATGACATTAGTCATTGGAAATGAGCGTTTTAATGTAGTAGTTTTGCCTCTTAAAATAACATTCAAAATAAGTACCATGGCAATTGCAAAACAATATTTAAAAACAAAACCGGTATGTAAGGTAACATTTACCGTACCGGCGGAAGAAGCTAAAAAAGTAGCTGTAGTGGGTGATTTCAACAACTGGAATGCCAAAGATAGCACTTTAAAAAAATTAAAGAACGGTACGTTCAAGGGAACATTTGATCTACCAAAGGAAAGTACTTATGAATTTAAGTATTTAGTAGACGGTGAATACGTAAACGAAACATCAGCAGATCGTTACCAATGGAACGACTATGCAGGTTCTGAAAATGCCGTACTGGAATTATAGTACGCATCTAAAATGAATAAAAGAGGGGAACCCGCAGGGTTCCCCTCTTTTGCTTTATATCATTTTGTTACTTCTACCCCTTTCCAAAAAGCGATCCTACCTTTTATCCCTTTGGCAAGTTCACTTACTTCCGGATAATACCAAGCAGCATCTGGATTTGTTTCCCCATCTACTTCTAGACTATAATAGGAAGCCTGTCCTTTCCATGGGCAAGTAGTGTGTGTTTCACTTTCTTTGAAAAATTCTTTTTTAATACTATCCGCTGGGAAGTAATGGTTGTTTTCTACCACTACGGTATCGTTACTTTCAGCGATTACGGTGTTGTTCCAAATAGCTTTCATATTATTTTTAATTATTAGTTTGCCTACCCTTTCCTAAAAACATAGTTTTTGTATAGAGACTCGGCATCACTAAACTCGGTTAGAATCTCTAATCCTGCATTTTCGCACAGCCAAGCAACTATTTGGTCGTCATATTTTTGAGAAATTTCAGTATGGATGGTTTCCCAGGTATTAAAATGTACTTCTAGGTCTATTTTATCAATATGTACGGTTTGTTCTTTTTTGGAAACCAAAAAACTTTTTGCCGTCCCGGTTTCCGGATCATATGTTTCCCAGTGTAAAAAGTTATCGACTTGAAAATCGGCATCCAACTCATCATTCATACGAACAAGAAGATTTTTGTTGAATGCTTCGGTGATGCCCTGGGCATCATTATAGGCATCCAGTATGGTCTGCGGGTTCTTCTTTTGGTCAAAACCCATGAACAGTAGGTCATCCGGAGTCATTAGGTCTTGAATATCGTTCAAGAAATCTATGGCTTGATCGTGCAAAAGATTACCGATGTTGGAGCCTAGAAATAAAATTACTTTAGGGTCTGTATTCAGTTTTGAAATTGCTTCCAACGTTTCAAAATACGTGCCCTGCATTATTTTGGTAGAAACTTTTGGCAATTCTTCTTGGATGGAATCCGCGAGTTGGTCCAATGCATTTTGGCTAATGTCAATGGGTAAATAATTAAAATTGATGTTGTTCTCCGATAGATGACGAAGAAGAATTTTTGTTTTCTTTCCATCTCCGGCACCCAATTCTATAAGATTGAAGGTTTTGTTTCCTTTGGAAAAAAGAGAACAGATGGCTTCTTTATGTTGCTCCAAAATATTGAACTCACAATCCGTAAGATAATATTCTGGCATCGCCATAATATCCTGAAACAGTTTATCACCTTTTTTGTCATAAAAATATTTGGAGGATAAGTGCTTTGGAAAATCGGTAAGACCTTTGCGAACATCCTTTTCAAAATCGGACGTTAAGACAGGAGTTAGAGTTTCTTGCATAAATTGTTAGTAGAGTGTTTATCGTGCCAATCTCAATCCGGTGTACTGCCACCTTAAATTGGTCTGAAAAAAGTTTCGGTAAGTATGTCGCGTATGTTTTGCTGGGGTGGCTACGGAACCCCCTCTGAGCACTTTTTGGTTCACCATAAATTTCCCATTGTACTCGCCTAGGGCACCATCTGCCTTCTGATAGTTGGGGTAGGGCAGGTACGCACTTTCCGTCCATTCCCAGCGTTTCCCCCAAGGAAAAAAGGATTGGGCAGTTTCCCATTCAAATTCTGTGGGCAGCCGTAATCCTTTCCATTGTGCGAAGGCAAATGCTTCAAAATAGGAGATATGGGAGACCGGAGTTTTTGGGTCAATTTTTTCGAGTCCTTTTAGGGTGTAATGATACCATTCTCCATCTATTTTATGCCAGTAAAGAGGAGCCTTTATGTCATTTGTGTTCACCCAATCCCAACCTTCGGCATGCCATAAATCAAACTTTTGATATCCATCGGTTTCAATAAAACCTATAAATTCTTCATTTGTCACCAGTTTATTCGAAATTTCATAGGCATGGAGATAGACTTTATGTCTTCCCAACTCATTGTCATAACAAAATGCTTCCTTATGGTGGCCTATTTCATAAACCCCTTCGTCCATCGAAATCCAATCCTGTTGGTGTTTTTCTATTTGATGCTCTTTGAACGTGTCAGAATATTGGGGTAATAAAGGATTGTTTCCTAGAATATATTTGATATCTGTCAACAATAATTCTTGATGTTGCTTTTCATGGTGAATTCCAATTTCCAATAAATCGGTCAGCTTCGTATCCTGATTTTCAGAGAACAACACTTTTATGGCATCCGTTACATACTTGCGGTAAGCATATACTTTTTCTACGGAAGGCCTGGATAGGTTCCCACGGTCCGAACGTACAACGCGTTTCCCAACGGTTTCATAATAGCTATTGAACACGAAAGAAAAATCTGCATCAAAGATTTTATAATCGGGCAAATGGGATTTTAAAATAAACTCCTCAAAAAACCAAGTGGTATGTCCTAAATGCCATTTTGGAGGCGAAACATCCACAATGGGCTGTACCACATAGTCTTCAATTTCTAAGGGAGCGCATATAGTTTCTGTGTGATTTCGGGTTTCTGTAAAGAAGTCCAAAAGAGAATCGGTAAGCAGCATTAAAACAATTTTCCTTAAAGATAAAGAAAATACTGAGTGTACTATTGCAACAAAAGGTTAATAGATTGCTATTATACCGCTACCATGCCTTTTATGTGTGGATGGGGATTATAATCGACCAGTGTGAAATCTTCAAACTTAAAATCAAAAATATCCTTGACCTCAGGATTAATGACCATTTTTGGTAAAGGTCTTGGTTCCCTGCTTAACTGCAATTCCACCTGTTCCATATGGTTGTCATAAATGTGCGCGTCGCCAAAAGTGTGAATAAAATCACCTGCCTCGTAACCGCAAACCTGTGCCATCATCATGGTGAACAAAGCATAGGATGCAATGTTGAACGGCACACCTAAAAAAATATCCGCACTTCTTTGATAAAGTTGTAGGGATAATCTAGGTTTGGCACCCTCACCCCCTTCTGGGGCCGGGGGGCTTACATAAAACTGAAAAAAAGCATGGCATGGGGGGAGCGCAGCCTTACCATTAGCTACATTCTCAGAGAAGGATTTTGAGGTATCCGGCAAAACACTGGGATTCCAAGCAGAGACCAGCATACGTCTACTGTTCGGATTATTTTTTAAAGATTGGATTACTTCTTTTATCTGATCAATCTCATCATTGTTCCAATTTCGCCATTGATGTCCGTAAACAGGTCCTAAGTTGCCGTTTTCATCGGCCCACTCGTTCCAAATACGGACTCCGTTTTCTTTAAGGTAATTAATGTTCGTATCACCCTTTAAAAACCATAACAATTCATATACGATGGATTTCAAATGCAATTTTTTAGTGGTAACCATGGGGAATCCTTCGGATAAATCAAATCGCATCTGGTAACCGAATACGCTTTTGGTACCCGTCCCGGTACGGTCCCCTTTTTGGTTTCCTTCCGCTAAAACATGCTTTAATAAATCGTGGTATTGTTTCATTGCCCCAAAGGTAAAAGGTAATGGGTAAAAGATTAAAAGTCTAATGCTTTGAGTTATTATATTTTATTAACGATGCTATTCGTTTTTGCAAAACTTGTGTTTTTCTAATTATTTCGGATATTTTTTCATTACTCACAAATTCCAAATCGCCACAGAGTATCAGATGCGATTCAAGTTCATAAGCAGAACCTAAACTTATTTGTAGAAAACGGACAAAATCTTTTTGAGAATATTTAGCAGAACCCTCTGCGATATTTGCTGGAATGGAAACTACACATCTATTGATTTGTGAGATAAGCCCAAACTTTTCGGATTCAGGAAGCAATTTACTTAATATATAAACTTCTTTGACTAACTTTCTGGCATCCTTCCAGACTTCAAGTTCTCGAAAATTTCTCATTTGATTCAGAAGTTTACCTTTTTCCCAAAAAACTTTTGCCTTTTACCTGTATTTACCCCAAAATCATTCCTGCAATCGTTGCGGAGAGCAAAGAGGCCAATGATCCACCGAGAACGGCCTTCATTCCAAATTCGGAAAGTGTTTTACGTTGTCCAGGAGCTAAAGAACCAATACCCCCTATTTGAATACCAATAGAAGCAAAATTGGCAAATCCGCAGAGCATATAGGTCGCCATGATTACAGATTTATTAAACTTAAGATGTGGGAGAGTGGTTAAATCCTTTAATTCGGCCAATTGTATATAACCTATGAATTCACTTGCCGCCAGTTTAATTCCCAATAACTGCCCCATGAGCATGACATCTTCTTTTGCTACACCAATAAGCCACATTAAAGGAGCGAATACTGTTCCCAAAATGGCTTCCAAAGAAAATTTCTCATAGGCGGTATGTTCCGCAATCCAAGAATTTAAGGAAGTCCATTCGCCAATACCGCCCAAAATACCATTGATCATGGCTATGAAAGCAACGAACACTAAAAGCATGGCCCCTACATTTACGGCTAATTTCAATCCTTCTGTAGTCCCATTGGCGATGGCATCCAAAATATTGGAGCCTATCCTATCTTGAGAAACTTTTACATCCGTATTAATCGTTTCGGTCTGCGGATATAATATTTTAGAAATGACGATAGCACCAGGAGCCGCCATAACGGATGCAGCCAACAAATGTTTAGCAAAAATAAGCTGTAACGCAGGATCGTCTCCCCCTAAAAAACCAATGTAGGCTGCGAGCACTGCCCCCGCAACGGTGGCCATTCCTCCGATCATGACCAAAAGAATTTCAGATTTGTTCATTTTTTCCAAATAGGCCTTTATAAGCAATGGAGCTTCGGTCTGCCCCAAAAAGATATTTCCCGCAATGGATAAACTTTCCGCACCCGAAATCCCCAAAGATTTGGTTAATAGCCATGCCAATGCTTTTACTACTTTTTGGATAATGCCCAAATAAAAAAGAACAGAGGTCAGGGCCGAAAAGAAAATAATGGTGGGCAATACCTGAAATGCAAAAATATAGCCGAAAGTGTCCATATCTACAACAAGCCCTTCAAACAAAAATTTGCTTCCCGCTCTCGTAAATTCTAAAATATCTATGAAGCGTTCCCCGATCCATTCAAATACAATTTGTACAAAAAGAACTTTTAGAACGCCAACAGCTATGAGCAACTGCAGTGCCAAGCCAATCCCGACCGTTTTCCAATTAATGGCCCGTCTGTTGGAACTGAATAAAAAAGCAATGACTAGCAAGACGAGCATTCCAAGCGCGCCACGCCCCAGACTATTTATGGAAAAACCTTCATTGGGAAGTATTTCCGATTGCTCTACCGGCACTATATCATTGAAGGTAATAGTGTCTACAGTGTTGTTTATCGTTTCCGGGATTTCCGAATCTTGAGAGAATACGGCAAAAGTATAAAGCGAAAAAATTAGTAAAAACCCTATTTTTTTATACATATAGAAGAGATTGCTCCATCAATTTCTTTTGGATATCTCATCCCTAAGTTTAGCCGCTTTTTCGTAGTCCTCATTGGTAACGGCTTTTTTGAGTTCGGCCTCTAATTCATCTATAGTGAGTTCCGTGTAGCCGTCAGTAGCTCCGGACTCGATAGCTACCGTTTCTCCCTCTTGGAGAATTTCATCTACCATAATGCTGCCTTCGGTCTCTTTTTTGTCTTTATCCTTGGAAGAGAATTTCAAGAAAATACCGGCCTTGTCCAATATGGTTTTGTAAGTGAAAATAGGAGCTGAAAAACGAAGGGCCAGCGCTATGGCGTCGCTGGTGCGGGCATCGATAATCTCTTCTATGCCATCGCGTTCGCAGATAATACTGGAGTAGAATACACCATCTACCAATTTGTGGATGATGACCTGCTTGATGACAATATCAAACCTATCCGAAAAATTTTTGAAAAGGTCATGTGTCAAAGGTCTTGGTGGTTTTATTTCCTTCTCCAAGGCAATGGCGATCGATTGTGCTTCAAAAGCACCGATAACGATTGGCAGCTTTCGTTCCCCATCCACTTCATTTAAAATAAGGGCATAGGCACCATTCTGTGTTTGGCTATAAGAAATCCCCTTTATTTTTAGTCGTACTAAGCTCATGTAGGTCGTGTAAAATAAAAAAGGCCGTTCAAACGATTAGGACCCTAATAATTTGAACAGCCCTTTCGGGCACAAAATAACAAAAATTAGCTGTTTTGGGCTTTAAAATCCTTTAATTTTTCAATCAATTCCGGGACAACTTCAAAAGCATCACCTACAATGCCGTAGTCGGCCGCTTTAAAGAAAGGAGCTTCCGGATCCGTATTAATGACCACTTTGGTCTTGGACGCACTCACACCTGCCAAATGTTGAATGGCTCCAGAAATACCGATGGCAATGTATAAATTGCTGGCAACAGGTTTTCCGGTCTGCCCAACGTGCTCACCATGCGGTCTCCAACCTAGGTCGGATACCGGTTTTGAACAAGCGGTAGCCGCTCCAAGAACATCGGCCAATTCTTCTATCATTCCCCAGTTTTCAGGTCCTTTAAGACCACGACCTGCGGAAACAACAATATCGGCATCTGCAATAGTAGCTTTTCCTACTACTTTATCAATTTCGGTCGATTTAGTGCTGAATGCGGAATCCGCTAAACTTGCATTAAAATCTTCAACCGTAACATCCTTATTATTTTCAACAGTCCCGAAAGCATTGTTGGAAACACCGATTACTTTTATATCCGCATTTACCTGGGTATGCGCAAAACCTTTATTACTGAAGGCTGTCCTTTTTACGGTGAACGGACTTGTGCTTTCCGGGGCGGCAACTACATTGGGGACGTAACCAGCTTTTAAGGAAGCGGCCAATAAAGGTGCCATAAATTTGGTGTCCGCACTGGAACTTACTATGATTACTGTTGCGCTTTCTTTTTCAACGGCCTGTGCAATCATATTGGCATAAGCTTTGGCATTGAATACTTTTAAAGCATCGTTCTGAACATTCAATACTTTAGAAACGCCATATTTTCCAAGTGATTCATTATCGGTAGCGTTCACGGCTATTGCCGTTACTTCCGTTCCCATTTGTTGGGCCACTTCCGCAGCATAGGAAGCTACTTCAAAAGCGTTTTTCTTGAATTTTCCGTTATCGGATTCTGTATATACTAGAACTGACATATTTTTTTGATTAGAAATTTTAAATCACAAATCCCAACTCAAAGTTTGGGCATCTGACTTTTCGATTTCGGTTTTAAATAACTTTAGCTTCGTTGTGCAATAGGTTCAATAAATCATCTACATTGTCGGATAGTTTCACGGCTCCTTTGGCAGCAGGTTTGTCAAAACTAATGTCTTCCGTAGTTTTTGGTGCTTCGATAGGCTCTACAACATTTAATGTTTTTTTCCGAGCCATCATGATGCCCCGCATATTCGGAATACGTAAATCGCTTTCTTCCACCAAGCCCTTTTGCCCACCAACAACCAAGGGAAGTGATGTGCTAAGTGTCTCCTTACCTCCGTCTATCTCACGAACGGCGGTAACATTTGTACCATCGACCTCTAAACTAATACAGGTGTTTACAAAGTTCATGTCCAATAAGGAAGCGATGATTCCGGGAACCATACCGCCATTATAATCAATGGATTCACGACCGCCGATAACTAAATCATATCCTCCGTTTTTTATTACTTCGGCCAATTGGGAGGCAACAAAAAAACCATCGGTCGGCTCTGCATTAACACGAATAGCTTCATCGGCACCAATAGCCAAGGCTTTTCTCATGGTAGGTTCTACGGAAGGACCGCCAACGGTTGCAATATGTACTTCGGCACCTTGTTTTTCTTTGAACCACATGGCTCTGGTCAAACCAAATTCATCGTTTGGATTAATGACAAACTGTACCCCGTTGGTATCAAATTTAGTATTGTCATCCGTGAAATTTATTTTAGAAGTAGTGTCCGGGACATTACTTATACAAACCAATATTTTCATTTATTAATTTCTTTAAAAATGCTGTGCGTAAAGATAACTATTTCTTTATTATTTATTATGCATGCATAATAAATTTATAACTTTTTTTTGATTCTTTGACGGGCTAAATTGATATATAATTTCCTATTTTTGCTTGCTTTCAAAGAGAGCTAATCAGCTAATTTATCCATTCAGATGAAAACGATACAATTTAGGGAGGCCATAGCAGAGGCCATGTCAGAAGAAATGCGCAGGGATGAGTCCATCTACTTAATGGGCGAGGAAGTAGCGGAATATAATGGTGCGTACAAAGCTTCTAAAGGAATGTTGGACGAGTTTGGTGAAAAACGTGTCATAGATACGCCAATATCCGAGCTTGGTTTTGCCGGTATCGGTGTGGGCTCTACCATGACGGGAAATAGGCCCATCATAGAGTTTATGACCTTTAATTTTGCATTGGTCGGGATAGATCAGATTATCAATAACGCAGCAAAAATCAGGCAAATGTCCGGTGGACAATTTCCATGCCCCATTGTATTTAGAGGACCTACCGCTTCGGCAGGTCAGCTGGCGGCAACGCATTCACAAGCTTTTGAAAGTTGGTATGCCAACTGTCCCGGTCTAAAAGTAATTGTACCATCCAATCCAGCGGATGCAAAGGGTTTATTAAAATCGGCCATTCGTGATGATGACCCGGTTATTTTTATGGAATCCGAGCAGATGTACGGGGATAAAGGAGAAGTACCAGAGGGCGAATACACGATTCCCATCGGTGTGGCGGATATCCGAAGAGAAGGAAAAGATGTTACCATAGTTTCTTTTGGAAAAATTATTAAAGAGGCCGATAAAGCTGCGGAAGAATTGGAAAAAGATGGAATTAGCTGCGAAATCATTGATTTACGTACCGTAAAACCTTTAGATTATGAGGCCGTTTTGAAATCGGTTAAAAAAACCAACAGATTGGTCGTGCTGGAAGAAGCTTGGCCGTTTGGTAATGTGGCCACGGAAATCACCTATCATGTCCAGGCCCATGCCTTTGACTATTTGGATGCGCCTATTGTAAAAATAAACACTGCCGATACTCCGGCACCTTACTCTCCGGTACTTCTAGCGGAGTGGTTGCCAAACCATGAGGATGTCATCAAAGCCGTTAAAAAAGTGTTATATAAATAGGAGAGAACTATTGTAAAAGTATCTTAGCTTCTTCGACCAAGGTGGAGGAAGCTTTTTTATTGGTATGCTATTTGTTATATAGCTTCCTGAGAACACATCATCATTCATGAGACGATTACTTTTTACCTTTTTGTTTTTCTTGGTTTGCTTTTTGAACGCACAGACAAAAGTCAGTGGTATTGTAATAGATGGGACCGGGGAACCGGTAGCATTTGCCAACGTTTTTTTCAAAAGTTCTACGGAGGGTACTATTACCAATGATAATGGCCGATTTTATTTGGAATCGGAAAATACCTATGATACCTTGGTCATATCGTTCATTGGCTACGAAAACCAAGAAATTGAGCTTGTTTCCCGGGTTACGTATGAAATGAACATCAAAATGGAAGAAGCTACCGAACAGTTGAACGAAGTAGTCCTGATTTCCGGGAAGCAATCCAAAAAGAACAATCCGGCTATTGATATCCTCCGAAAGATATGGTCCAAAAAACGGGAAAACGGTATTAGAAAGTTCAAACAATATGCTTTTGATAAATATGAAAAAGTAGAATTTGATTTGAATACTATTGATAGCGTATTGATGAAACGTAAAATATTCAAGGGCTTGGAATTTATTTTTCAAGATTTGGATACATCGCGCATTACCGGAAAAACATATTTGCCCATTTTTTTGAACGAAACCTTTTCCAAGGTATCCGGTGATAATATTCTGAATGAAGAAAAAGAACAGGTCTTGGGAAATAAAAATTCGGGATTTGATAACAATCAGGCCATTATTGCTTTTGTTCAAGATCTGTATCAGAATTATGATATCTATGACAATTATTTAAAGTTCTTTGATAAAAGTTTTACGAGTCCCCTTTCCAGAACAGGGATAGACACCTATAATTACGCCTTACGGGACAGTGCTTTCATAGATAATAAGTGGTGTTATAATATTGTGTACTATCCCAGAAGAAAAAATGAATTGACCTTTAAAGGCGATTTTTGGGTGAACGATTCCACTTGGGCCATAAAAAACATAAACTTGGAAGTCACAAAAAGTGCGAATATCAACTGGGTAAAAGAAATTTATATTGAACAGGATTTTGATGTGATGAACGATTCTGTTTTTCTTTTGAAGAGAGATTACATGCTCAGTGATTTCAGTTTTCAGAAAAAAGAAAAATCCAGGGGCGTATATGGTAAAAGAACCACGGTTTATGATAACTACGACTTTGATATCCCAAAACCGAAAGAATTTTATAGGAAGGAAAAAAATCCTTTGGACCCAGCTTTAATAGTAAAGGGCGATGCATTTTGGGAAAAGAACAGACTGGAATCCTTGAACAAGGATGAAGCAGGTATTTATAAGTTGTTGGATACCTTAAAGACCGTCCCCAAGTTTAAATCCTATTATAATCTGGTAAGTATCTTAGGTTCCGGATATGTAGAAATCGATAAATGGAACCTGGATATTGGTTCCGTGTACGATGTTTTTGGTTTTAATGATGCGGAGGGCCCTAGATTGAGAATAGGGGCGCGAACCTACTTTGGTCAAAATGATCCTTGGCGTGTAGAAGGGTATGGGGCTTATGGTTTTAAGGACAACAAGTTTAAATATGGCCTCTCTGGAAAGTTTCTTCTGGACAAAAGGAGCAGACTGATCGTTTCGGGCGGAAACCGCAGGGATATAGAGCAACTAGGGGTCAGTCTCACGGCAACAAATGATGTTTTAGGTAGAAGTATCGCCTCATCGGCACTGCTCACAGTGGGAGCAAATAATAGGTTGACCAATATAAATTTAAGTGCCCTTAATTTTGAGATAGAACCTATAAACAACCTACGGGTGGGATTGGGAAGTACTTTTAGAACCTTAAGCTCTGCATTGCCCAATGATTTTAGCCTTGATTATATTGATGCTGAATCCCCAAACGGGATATCTTCGGAAATAAGACAGTTTGATGTCAATGCCATACTGATCTATACTCCGGGAAAGAGAACAATAGGCTATGGAGTGGAGCGTAGGGATGTTAACGATACGTATAGCACCCTAATTCTAAATTATACAAGAGGTGTTGAGGGACCGCTTGATAGTGATTTTAACTACAACAAATTACAGTTTTCTTATAGCCAACCTTGGCAACTCGGAGGTTTTGGTCGGCTTTTAAGTACCGTGGAACTGGGAAAAACATTTGGAGAAGTACCTTTGGGCCTCTTGAGCGTTGTTCCAGGGAACCAAACGTTCTTTACCAATTATGGAACCTTCCCCAATCTAGATTTTTACGAATTTGTGACGGATACCTATGCTTCGGTTCATTTGGAGCATAATTTTAACGGAAGGTTATTTTCCAGAATTCCGTGGTTGCGAAAGCTCAATTTAAGGGAGATTATTGGTCTTAGGGGAGTGTGGGGAGACCTTTCGGACGAGAATATCGCGTTAAGCGCTCCAGCTACGGTGAACACTCCCTTACGGGCACCTTCGGAAACTATTTATTACGAATATTCAGTTGGTGTGGGAAATATCTTTAAAGTATTTAGAATCGATTTTAACTTCCGGGGCAACTATTTGGACAGCCCTAATGCCAGGCCCTTTGGCGTAACGGGAACTTTTGGGTTTAATTTTTAAAATGAATTTATTTTCATTCCTTCGGAAGCGCTAATCTCATTAACTTTGTGTATTCTTTTGAATCCGAAAATCTTTACGCTTTATTAGTAATTTTCACCTAGTTTTTGCGTTCACCTACATAAATTTTAAAGTCTTAAAAAACTACACATGTCAGATAAACAAATAGTCACTTTTGATGTCCTCATAGAAATCCCAAAGGGGAGTAGAAATAAATACGAATATGATTTTACATTGAACAAGATTCGTTTTGATCGTACGCTGTTCTCTTCTATGATGTATCCCGGAGACTATGGTTTTGTTCCCGAGACATTAGCTTTGGATATGGACCCCCTTGATGTTTTGGTAATGACTACGGAACCCACATATCCTATGGTAGTCATGGAAGTGAAACCGATCGGGGTCTTTCATATGACCGATGAAAAAGGACCGGACGAGAAAATTATCTGTGTACCAGTTTCCGACCCTATTTGGAATCAAAAAAATGATCTATCGGACATCAACCCGCACCGAAAAAAAGAAATCGAGCATTTCTTTCAAGTGTACAAGGATCTGGAAAAGAAGAAGGTTGATGTAGGCGGTTGGGGAAATGCGGACGAGGCCGTTAAAATATACCATGAATGTGTAAAACGTTATGCTGAAAGTGATCATAAGGATAAACGCACTTTTATGATATAGCTAAAAAACACTGATGTAAAAGCCACTTTTTGCAAAATAAAGTGGCTTTTTTTATTCACCTCAATTTTACTACTTTAGCAGCCGTTAAAAAAACTAATAAAGAATCAACAAAATGGAATTAATTGTACAGTTTTTACCTGCATTTGGGGTCTTGGCACTCTTGTTCGTAGCGATCAAAAATGCTTGGGTAGGCAAACAGGAAGTCGGTGACGCCAAAATGGCGCGTATTGCTAAAAATATTGCAGATGGCGCAATGTCTTTTTTAAAAGCGGAATACAAAATCTTATCGATTTTTGTTGTTGCCGTGGCCGTTCTTCTTTTCTTCAAGGGAAATAGTGAGGAAGGTTCAAATGGAATGGTTGCCGTGTCCTTCATTGTAGGGGCAATTTGTTCTGCACTTGCTGGATTTATTGGAATGAAAGTGGCTACCAAGGCAAACGTAAGAACAACGAATGCTGCTAGGCAGTCTCTGGGAAAAGCTTTGGAGGTCGCTTTTGCAGGAGGAGCTGTAATGGGTCTTGGTGTTGTAGGTCTTGGTGTTTTAGGTCTTAGTGGTTTGTTTATGATATATAGTGGTCAAGGTTGGGCACTCGGTGAAGTATTGAATGTTCTTTCCGGTTTCTCTTTAGGAGCTTCATCTATAGCATTATTTGCCCGTGTTGGTGGAGGTATCTATACCAAGGCGGCCGATGTTGGAGCGGATTTAGTAGGAAAGGTTGAGGCTGGTATTCCAGAAGATCACCCATTAAATCCTGCTACTATTGCAGATAATGTTGGTGATAATGTTGGTGATGTTGCCGGGATGGGAGCTGATCTTTTTGAATCTTATGTAGGTTCCATTATCGGTACAATGGTTTTGGGTGCTGCCTTTACGCAGATTCCCGCTTTTGCCTCCTCTTTTGATGGTCTTGGTGCAGTATATCTACCATTGGTATTGGCCGCAGTAGGTATCATTATGTCTATAATCGGTACTTTCTTCGTAAAGGTAAAAGATGGTGGCAACCCTCAAACGGCATTGAATATTGGTGAATTTGGTTCGGCTGGTTTAATGTTGGTAGCATCTTTCTTTATTATCACAAATATGTTGCCTGAAACTTGGACTTTCGGAGGTGCTGAGTACGGTGCAATGGGTGTTTTCTGGGCGGTACTTGCCGGTTTGGTAGCAGGTCTTGCCGTAGGTAAAGTTACAGAGTACTATACAGGTACGGGTACTAAGCCGGTGAATTCGATAGTGCGTCAATCAGAAACGGGCGCTGCCACAAACATCATTGCTGGTTTGGGTGTCGGTATGATGTCCACAATGATTCCTATTTTATTGATTGCTGCCGCTATTTTGGTTTCACATCATTTTGCAGGGCTATATGGTATTGCAATCGCCGCGGTTGGGATGTTGGCCAATACGGGTATTCAATTAGCGGTTGACGCTTATGGTCCTATATCCGATAATGCAGGTGGTATCGCTGAAATGGCGGAGTTGGAGCCGGAAGTTCGTGAGCGTACCGATAAATTGGATGCTGTGGGTAATACAACGGCTGCAATTGGTAAAGGTTTTGCAATCGCTTCTGCTGCCTTAACGGCATTGGCATTATTTGCTGCTTTTATGCAGACGGCAAACGTAACGGCAATTGATGTTTCCAAGCCTACGGTAATGGCAGGTTTGTTGGTAGGAGGAATGCTACCTTTTGTATTCTCCGCACTTTCTATGAATGCGGTAGGTCGTGCCGCAATGGCCATGATTGAAGAAGTTCGTCGTCAGTTTAGGGACATACCACAATTAAAAGCGGCGTTAGAGGTGATGAGAGCCGTAGATTCCGATATGTCAAAAGCTACACCCGCGCAACGAGAAATCTTTGATGCTGCTGACGGTGTTGCCGAATATGATAAATGTGTCGCGATTTCTACACAGGCTTCTATAAAGGAAATGGTATTGCCGGGTCTTTTGGCCATAGCGGTTCCAGTTGCCGTTGGTTTCTTGGGTGGTGCAGAAATGTTAGGAGGTCTCTTGGCCGGTGTTACCACCTGTGGTGTTTTAATGGCTATATTCCAATCCAATGCTGGAGGTGCTTGGGATAATGCGAAGAAAATGATAGAGTCCGATGGACGTAAAGGTTCGGACGCTCATAAGGCCGCGGTAGTGGGTGACACTGTTGGTGACCCGTTCAAGGATACTTCTGGGCCTTCTTTGAACATCCTATTAAAGTTAATGTCGGTTGTGGCATTGGTCATTGCACCAAGTATTGCTTTAAACGGTGACACTGGGATGGCGAACGTAACGGAAGAAGTTTCCAAAACGATTACCATGAATGTGGAAAACGATGGCACGGCAGAAGCTATTGTCCATTATAGTACGATCGTAAATGGAGAGGAAGTTTCCGAAGAAAAAGTATATACGGGAACAAAAGCCGAAGTAGAGGCCCAGTTGGCTTCTTTGGAAAACGTTACAAACAATAGTAAAGGCAAACTTACAGAAGTCGAAATAGAGAAGAAGATTCAAAAGTAACTTCTGTTTTCAATAATTAAAAAAAGGGCTTTGAATAATTTCAAAGCCCTTTTTCGTATTTCACTTTTTGAGGAATCAAGTTGCTTTGGTCTCTAATATGATGGATTCTTTCTCGGGGGCATTCTCCACTTCATAACCATTGGTGTCATGTATCGTTTTCCATTCCAATGCAATAAAAACAATTGCCAATAAAAGTAGCAGGGCAATAACAAAGTACAACCCAGTTTTGGGGTTTAGGTCTTTATCACGATACTTTTTGGGCTGCATATCCTAATTTTTATAAAAAAGTAACCATCCCAAAGCTTGGGATGGCTTACGTAAATCAAAGTTTATGCCATTTCTTATTGTAGCTTAAAGGTAATTGGAATACTAAAAGGTACTTTCACGGCATTTCCACGTTGTTTTCCTGGGGTCATTTTAGGGAGTTTTGAAATAATTCTAACGGCTTCCTGTTCTAAATTTTTGTCCGGTCCCCTAAATTTTATATCTCCGATGGTACCGTCTTTTTCTATCGTAAAAGTTGTGTATACTTTTCCTTGTACGCCCATTTCTTGGGCAATAGTGGGGTATTTAAAAACTTTACGAATGTGTTTTTGCATCATTTTGTTAAAACAACTTCTCTTATCCTTTGTATTTTCGCAACCGGGAAATACGGGTACATCCTCAATAACTGAAAAAGGAACAGTTACATCTACAGGTACTTCAATTATTTCGAAATCGTCTGCTTCTAATACTTCTTTGTCTTGGTCCGTATCAACAGCGTCAATTATTGTTTCAATTATAGGGTCATCATCTTCAACGACCTCAATTTCAGTCGGTATTACCGGCGCAGGTGGAGGCGGCGGTAGCGTTTCCAATTGAAAAACCGGAGCTTCTTCGTCAAGTAACTCATCAACATCATTCATACCAATATCTGGTTTATAAGCATTATCATAGGTCTTCCATTCCAGTGCTATATAGGAAAGTGCCATTACGGACAGCAGTCCAATTACGAAATACAGACCGCTTTTTTTGTTGAGGTCTTTTTTGGGATTCTTTTTTGGTTCCATTTTTTTAAAGTTTTTATGTTCGCATTTAAGCGAAATGGGTTAAACATGAATTAATCGTCACCTAAATCTACTGCCAACAAATGGCTTAAAATAGGAACAATGAGGGAACACGGCTTTTAAATGAGGGAATAGGATTTATATCAAATGAGTTTGGATACGGATGAATTGGAATAACGGAATACCTTAAAACATGATACTTTTGTTTTATGACAGTATTCAAAAAAGATAAACTACAGATTATAGGGTTTCAAAGTTATGGTACGCCTTCAAAGTTATATGTACGCGGACGTGCATTGGAGGATGAGGAAATAGATTTACAGCAAAAAGGAATTTTTAATCTATTGCTAAATACATGGAAACGTTTTGAGACGGATGAAATAAAACATACACCGATCAACATTCATTTATCGAACAAAAAGACTTTTCGTGCCGAAACCGACAAAGACGGTTATTTTACAGTGGATGAACCACAAGAAAACCTAGAAGAATTGATCAATAGTGAAGGTTGGTTAACCTTTGAAATTTCTTATGCCGATACCCATTTGAAACGAGAAATAATACATCAAAACAAATTTCCCGGAGAGATGCTTATTCCAAGTAAAACTTCGGAATATGGTGTCATTAGTGATATAGACGACACCATTCTGCACACGGGCGTGGTATCTTCCCTCAAATGGAAGGTGCTGTTGAATACGGCTTTCAAAAGGGCCACAAAACGAAATGCCTTGGAAGGCACGGCCGATTTTTACCATCAGTTGCATCGCGGTAAAACTGGTGCCGCTGTGAACCCAATTTTTTATGTAAGCCATAGCCCTTGGAATTTGTACCGATATTTAGAGCTTTTTTTGAAGACCAATAATTTCCCAAAAGGACCTATTTTATTGCGGAGCATGGCAAGTTTCAGGTCTAGGAATAGAATAGGTCCGGCACCGCAAAAGCAGCATGAAATCATTAATATACTAAAAACCTACCCAGCATTACCGTTCATATTGATCGGGGATAGTGGTGAAAAAGATGGGGATATTTACATCACTATAGCAAAAAAATTTCCCGGTCAGATAAAAGCGATATACTTAAGGAGTGTCAGTGATCTAAAAAGAGTACAGCGTATTGAAGATTTATTTCAAGAATATACGCAAATTCCTTTTCTATTGGTTAAAAAGACAGCGGATGCCATTGCACATGCCAAACAGCATGGTTTTATTTAGAACAAGCCGTGAATTTCGGCATCAATCTTATTGATAACGCTTCCCAAGTCTTCGGGTTTGTCCACAAAATCCAGTTCATCAACGTTGATGACGAGTAGATTTCCTTTTTCGTAACCATGTACCCAAGCTTCGTAACGTTCGTTTAGTCTGCTTAAATAATCAATAGAAATAGTGTTCTCATATTCCCTACCGCGTTTATGTATTTGTTTTACTAGATTGGGAATAGAACTGCGTAGGTAAATCAGTAAATCTGGTGGCTGTACAAGACTTTCCATCAATTCGAACAAACTCGAGTAATTTTCGAAATCGCGATTGGTCATCAACCCCATTGCATGCAGGTTAGGCGCGAAGATATGGGCATCCTCGTAAATGGTCCGGTCTTGAATGATGTTTTTGCCGCTTTCCCTGATCTGAAGAATTTGTCTATAGCGACTGTTCAAAAAATAAATTTGAAGGTTAAAACTCCAGCGTTCCATCTGTGTGTAAAAGTCATCTAGATAAGGGTTGTCCACCACATCTTCAAAGTGTGCCTCCCATTGGTAATGTTTAGAAAGTAGTTTGGTGAGTGTGGTCTTTCCGGCCCCAATGTTTCCTGCTACCGCAATATGCATTTCACTTTATTTTTTGGTTAGTGTCTTCATAGAAGAGTACCGCACAAGATACAAAGTCTAATGGGTTTGAGAAAAAAATGTAGATGAAATGCAGATAATATTTTAGGTCTATTTTAAGATAAAAAAGGAAGTGTTTAATTTTTAAAAGGAACAATTTTCATATTTTTGGCATTCAATAATGAGGAAGGATTTGACTGATTGCAACCTCGGTAAAAAATGCTAAAAAGTGGTGCGAACTTCTTTGAGCCTTTCCGTCAAATCTTCTCGACAATTTTATAATAGAATGGCTTATTTATTTACTTCTGAATCTGTTAGTGAAGGACACCCGGATAAAGTTTCCGACCAAATCAGTGATGCACTTTTGGATAATTTTTTAGCTTTTGACCCACAGAGCAAAGTGGCCTGTGAAACGTTGGTAACCACGGGACAAGTGGTACTTGCGGGAGAGGTGAAAAGCCACACCTATTTGGATGTTCAGAACATTGCCAGAGGTGTCATCAATAAGATTGGGTACACCAAAGGAGAGTATCAGTTTAGTGGCGACTCTTGTGGGGTCATTTCATTGATTCATGAACAATCCCAAGACATCAATCAAGGAGTGGACAGGGGCACAAAAGAAGAACAAGGCGCGGGAGATCAGGGGATGATGTTCGGTTATGCCACCAAAGAAACGGAAAATTACATGCCGTTAGCCCTGGATATTTCACACCGAATTTTACAGGTTTTGGCCGATTTACGCCGAGAAGAAAAAGAAATAACCTATTTACGACCCGATGCCAAAGCTCAAGTTACCATAGAATATTCGGACGATAACCAACCCATTAGAATCGATACAATCGTTGTTTCCACGCAGCACGATGCTTTTGATGCCGATGATGAAAAAATGTTGGCCAAAATTAAATCGGACATTGTTTCAATTCTCATTCCAAGGGTAAAATCACAATTACCGGAAGCAATTCAGGAACTGTTCAATCAGCAAATCAAATATCATATTAATCCAACCGGAAAGTTTGTGATAGGTGGTCCTCACGGGGATACAGGATTAACGGGTCGTAAAATCATAGTGGATACCTATGGTGGAAAAGGAGCGCACGGTGGTGGTGCTTTCAGTGGAAAAGACCCCAGTAAAGTAGACCGTAGTGCAGCCTATGCAGCAAGACATGCCGCCAAAAATTTAGTGGCCGCAGGTGTAGCGAAAGAAATTCTGGTCCAGGTGAGTTATGCGATTGGAGTAGTAGAACCGACTTCTATTTTTGTGGATACTTATGGTACTTCGAACGTGGATTTATCCGATGGTCAAATAGCGGAAAAAGTAGCACAATTGTTCGATATGCGTCCGTTTGCCATAGAGGAGCGCTTAAAATTGCGTAATCCCATCTACCTGGAAACCGCGGCATATGGCCATATGGGAAAAGAACCAAAAACAGTGACCAAAATATTTGAAAGCCCCTATAACGGTCGCGTTGAAATGGAAGTGGAATTGTTTACTTGGGAAAAATTGGATAAGGTTTCTGAAGTAAAAACCGTTTTTGGGCTTTAAAATTACAGTAGCGGTCAAATTGAGCGGAGTCGAAATGGTTATCAACTAAATTCTATTTTCCAAACCTAAAAAATGAGAGTAGGAATAGATTCCTGACGAGGTCAGGAAGAAAGGGGAGATATTTTAAGTGTACCTTTTATCTTTACTTTTCAATCCCTTCGTGAATTTTGCTTTGCTCATTGCCACCTCCCTTTGCTAAAGGGAGGAGCTTTCTAATTGCGGTAACGGTCACATTGAGCGGAGTCGAGATGTTTATTAGCAAATCCTCTTAATCTTTAGTAGTTTTAATATTTAAAATAAATTCCATGAAAAAATCCAAAGCTAAATATCTTATTCTTTTCATTGCGCTATTTGCTATAGTGCTGTCCTGTTCAAAAACCAACAAAACCACCTCGGAATCCAAAATTTCAGAGACTTATGTGATAGACCACTATACCAAAAAAGAAGTGGATATTAAAATGCGGGATGGTATCACATTGCATACCACCATTTATGCTCCAAAAGACACTTCCAAAGAATATCCCATTATCATGCAACGTACGCCATACAGTTCAAGACCTTACGGAGAGGGTGAATTTAAAACCCAGATAGGCCCAAATATCCATATGATGCAGGAAGGCTATATTGTAGTGTACCAAGATGTCCGCGGGCGTTGGTTGAGCGAGGGGCATTATGAGAATATGCGTGCCTATATCCCTAACAAGGAAACGGATGCAGATGTGGATGAAAGTTCGGATACCTATGATACGATTGAGTGGTTGGTGAACAACGTGGAAAATAATAACGGTAGGGTCGGTATTTGGGGAATTTCATATCCCGGATATTATTCCACTTACGCCACGGTAGATGCGCATCCGGCCTTGAAAGCGGCGTCTCCACAGGCGAGTATCGGAGATTTCTTTTTTGACGATTTTCATCACAACGGAGCCTATTTATTGAGTTATTTTAGGGCAACATCCCTTTTTGGAACGCCACGGCCCAATGGAAATCAGCCCATAGACACCGCTTGGTATCAATTGCCGGATTTAGGTACAGAAGACCAATACCAATTTTTCTTGGACAAAGGACCTTTGAAAAATCTGAATTCTTTCTTTGAATACGACTTAAAGGACCAGGTTTCTATTGCTCCCGATGAAATGACGGATGATTTCTTTTGGAACGAATTGAAGGAACACCCCAACTATGATGAATTATGGCAAAGTAGAGGGTTGGTTCAGCATTTGAAAGATGTAAAAAGTCATGTGGCCACTATGGTCGTTGGTGGTTGGTTTGATGCCGAGGATTTATATGGCCCATTGGAGACCTACAAGAATATAGAAAAATATAACAAGGACAATTATAATACTTTGGTTTTCGGTCCTTGGGACCATGGGAGATGGGCAAGAAGAGATGGGAGAACCGTAGTGGGGAACTACTATTTTGGCGATGGAATCTCGGAGTTTTTTCAGGAGAACATCGAAACAAAATTCTTTCATCATTTTTTAAAGGGCGAAGGCGATAAAAATAGCGGTTTGCCAGAAGCTTATGTGTTTGATTCTGGTAGAAAAGAATGGAAACAATACGATGCTTGGCCGCCAAAAGAAGTAGGGAAACAGGAAATGTTCTTGTCCGAAAATCAGGAACTGACTTCTGAATTGAAAAATACCGAAGGAATCCAATTTATTAGCGATATTAAAAAACCGGTCCCGTATTCCGAGGATGTAAAATCTGTTTTTACCCCCAGAAAATATATGACGGACGACCAGCGTTTTGCCGCGCGCCGTTCCGATGTTTTGGTGTTTGAGACCGAAGTAATGGATGAGGATTTTACCCTAGCGGGAGATATCATGGCAAAACTAAAAGTAGCCACCACGGGTGATGCCGCGGATTGGATCGTAAAAATAATTGATGTACACCCAGCAGTTGCAGAAACCAACGAAGAAATGCAGGACCATTTAAAGATGAGCAACTACCATTTAATGGTACGTAGCGAGGTGATGCGTGGGCGATTCAGAAATAGTTTTACCAATCCGGAACCCTTTGTCCCTAATCAAAAGACCGAAGTAAACATTAAACTACAGGATGTTTTCCATACCATCAAAAAAGGGCATAAACTACAGGTACAGGTGCAAAGCACTTGGTTTCCCCTTATTGATTTAAATCCGCAGACCTATGTGGAGAATATTTTTAAGGCGGATGAAGAAGATTTTAAAACCCGGACTCATACAGTGTTTACGGATTCTAGTATTGAGTTTTCGGTGTTGGAGTAAAAACAACGTTTTTCAACGGTTTTATACCAAAATGGGCGTATAAAGATGTATTATATATTTATATAAACAAGTTGTACACAATATGAAAAAAGCACTTTTTCTTCACTTAAAAGTTATTGGAATTTTAAGCATTCTGATTTTTTCAAATTGTGTAATGAAAACCGAACCAGAAACTTATTTAATTCCGTCAGATTTTAGAGGTCGGGTGAACATTATTTATGACCAAAAATGCGGAATGGAAACCGAATTTGAAAATGATAGAAGAGTTTATCGAATTCCTGATGATGGAATTTTATTGACAAAATTTAAAACACCATCTGGACTTATTGACCATAAATACTTCCTAGTTGATAATAATGGAAATCGAACCGAATTGACAAAAATGGATGTTCGTGACTACAACGAAGAATACACTAATACAAAAAATCCGAATGAACCACCACGCGATACTCTAGGAATATTTGGCTGGGGAGGTTTAGGGAATATGATTGGAACAGGGTATACTGAAAGTGTTTCATTCCAGTCTTTTTCAGTTTCTACTTATGACAGTTTGAATAATTTCAAAGGTAGAAAGTCTATGGATTTCGATAATCTGATTCAAAAAAAGATTACGGATTGTAAGTAAAACGCAAAAATACTGTGTACAACAAAACCTATAAACAATACGGGTTTCGGGCTTAATCGCAAGGTTTGTGTATTTTTATGAAGTCCGCAAAATCTTTTGGATTTTGCTCTGTATAGGAAAAAATAAATCAAAACAAAAAGATTTTGCTATGTGCGTGGCGGAAAGCAAACGCTAGTTTGCTCCCGTACTGTTCATAGCTCAACCGTTGTGCAACATATTGCCATGAGAAAGTTTCTGATTATTTCACTTATAATATTATTCCACGGTTGTAAAGAACAATCGACAAAGAATTTTGAAGATTATAATGAAGAGAACTTTGTTGAAGTGCAAGGACTTATAATAAAAGTCGAAAAGGAATTTGCCTATCAAAACAGAAAAGTGGACGTAACATACATTTACGATTTAGAAAAGGATAACCCAACCATTGGCCATGAAAAGAATTCTCCATTTATTCCTATGGTTGGACAACCTAAGGTAATTATGGTACATAAATATGAGGACAATGTTTCCTTTTTAGGTGTAAATACTTATGTAGAAGATGAAAACGATTTAGTAAAAAAATACTTGGAAAAGAGCGACCGATTTGGAGTTGAATATTACGGAGTTGACCAAAACGCATTGGATTAATAATACTGCGAGAAGTAAGGAAAAAATAAAATACGTTGCACAACACGGTGTATAATTAATTGCGGTCGGAATTTCCACTTGGAAATTCCTGCAATCAATTATCTTTAGTCTCAGGCGGACATTTTCCATTGGAAAAGTCCGCAACGAATCCATACACGAACCGTTGTGCTTCATTATAACCAATCACTAACCAATGATAAAATTCTTTAGAAAAATTAGACTAAACTTGCTTTCAGAAGGAAAAACTGGAAAGTATTTTAAATATGCTGTCGGAGAAATTGTTCTTGTTGTCATAGGAATCCTTATCGCACTTCAAATTAATACTTGGAATCAGAAGAAGAAAAACCAAAAATTAGAACAACAATATTATTGTAGATTATTGGAAGATGTCGAACAGGATTATATTAACTACAACAATTCTATTGACTTACTGAACGAAAAAATTAACACTAATAATACCTTAATTCAAAAGTTACTTGACAATAAAATGCCATTAGATAGTATTTCACCATACATTATAAAATCAATAAAATATTCTATTAGAAATGTAAGTGCCACAACAGATGCGTTTGAGGATATTAAGTCAAGTGGAAACTTAAATATAATAAAAGATTTTTCAGTTAAAAATAAATTGACATCCTATTATGAATCACTAGGGAATACAAACTCTATTATAGAAAGTAATGGAAAAGCGATAACAGAGAAACGTTTTTTTGAAAGTGAGGATTTACTAAGCTCAGGTTGGATACAATTCTTAGAAGATTTCAATGAAATTGACACGTCAAAAGTCAGCCTTAAGTTACTAAAATCAAAGGTTAAGTTTACAAACGAAGCTAGATTAAGAATGACAAATGATGCAATATTTTATTTAGCAATCAACTCTCGAAACAAACAACTTTTGAAATTGCTTGAAAATGAAATATTGTCAACAAAAAGTTTACTTGAAGAAAAATGCCAGAATCAGAAAGATTGAATAATATAAAATAACGAAAGCACAACAGTGGCTCCTATGAAAAGCCTTAGTCCAGTTTCTTTAAAGTCAATGAGCAAATTTAGTAAAAGTCCATATTTGATTTTTTTTATTGCCGCAGCTGTAACCATGCTAGTAGGAATTTTGAGCAGAGATGCCACATTGGATATAAATATTCATGATACTTATTTCATAATTGGGTATTTACACCTTGCTGTATTGATTTCAATATTTTTCGGATTAATTGGTTTGGGGTATTGGATTATGCATAAAATGAATAAAAGACTTTCCATGTGGTTGAATTGGACCCATATTTTATTGACTATTGGGGGATTAATAGTGTTGTTCATGACTCCATATTTTTCATTCACTTTTAAGGACCAATCTGCATTTCCCCTTTTTGACGAACTTGAAAGAAAAAATCTAATAATGATATCTACAATTAGCTTAATGATTATCGCTCAATTTATTTACCTCATAAATCTGATTATTGGAATGTTTAGAACAAGATAAAAACCAAAGAATATGAACCGTAGAAAGTTATTGATTTTCATGTTTTCGCTACTACTCTTCTTAACAAGCTGTAGAGAAGTTAAAAAAGAAACCCAAGACCTTGAAGTCGTGGAACCTGATGAAAACACAATTGACAAAAGTGTTTATGCCATGTGGAATGACTTCACTGAATCAAATCCTGGATTTAAAAATGAGAAAATGCCTGAATCATGGTTCTTTCATAACAATGAGCAAGATGCCAATCGGTTGGCTGACTTGACGGTAAACAGAAAAAAGCAAGCCAGTTCTGGTTTGTATGTTTGGTATAAAGAGGCCAATGCAGATTTACCAAAAATCGGTACAAAACATATTATAACGGATTTTAATGAAAAAGCCCGAGCAATAATTGAAATTAGAAAGGTTGATACCATCCCGTTTCATCAAATTTCCGAAGAATATGCGAAGATGGATATGGGTACAGAAATAGAGCCGCTCAAAAAATGGAAAAAAGCGCATTGGGATTTTTTTTCCAAGGCTTTGGAGGAGAGTGGTGAAAAGCCAACGGAAGAAATGTTGGTAGTTTGCGAAAGCTTTGAAACCATTTGGCCAATAAAGTAGATGATGTTATGAGGTTTCTCAATCGCCAGTGCCACGTCTTCAACGTTTTACTTCGAAAGAATACTAGAGAACAAAAGTCATTTTGAACCCAATGAAATGTGTGTTAGAAGTCTTGATACTTGAAAAAAAGTATGATTCTTTGAAATTTCCAATACAATCATGATTTTTTCAGACCTAAACGACTTTCCCTTTTAAAGCAATTTCCATCGTCCACCAATAGAAATTTGCTCCATTGAATCTGTAAAACGGATTTCTATTTTGTTTCATGGCCAATACATCCCAATGGCCTAAATAGGTCCATTCCCATGTGCCAAAAAGGGACCACTTAATTTTTTTTCGAATGGCCGTGAGCTCAGATTCGGTAAACCCTAAATGTAAAAGTGTTGCTTTTTGCTTTTCAGCTTCTTCCTTTTCAATTTCAGTATCCAAAAATTCATTACAGAGTAGACTCCAGACATCAATTTTATTGGACTGTTTTATGTGATTTCGTTCTGCGAAATTTTTAATTTCTTCGGTATCGCCATGATTAAAAAAGATGATTTCACCGTTATCTATTTTCATAGTATAAGGAAAGGTGTTAAAATCTACTTCTTTGATCCTATTAAGCGTTAGAACTTTGTTTTTTCGTAACGAGCTGAAATGGAATTCGTAAAAATCAAATGCTATTTTATCTTCGTAAATTTTGTATTTGCTATATTTCATTTTTACCGAATTCAAAAAATCCCTCGACCGCCCGTCTCCGATAGTTTTATCTTGAAATGACATAGAGGACGAAAGTCATTTCGAACCCAATGAAACGTGTACGAGAAATCTAAAATTTTTCAAAAACTATGTCAATTCCCAAGCTACAACTTACTTTCTAATAAAAACCTTCTTTATGCCCTTATATAGAACAAGGGCCAAAAATCCGGCAATCAGCCCTACCACAAACTCCACAAGAATACTCGGTACGGCTGGAAAAATACCATGAAGAAAATCCAGATTATGTACAAAAATACCACCTGAAACCAGTAATAGGGCTATTGTACCGATAACGGATAATGATTTGATGACCATAGGCAAGGCCTTCACAAAAAACCGACCGATTTTATCCGAGAGACTATCATCACTTTCGGTTAGGTTGATCAAACGAGCTCCAAATTCATCCATTCTTACAATCAAAGCCACAATACCATAGACCCCTACGGTAGCAATAAGTGCTACCACGGAAACCACTACAATTTGGGTAGTCAAGGGTTGGTCCAGCACAGTGCCCAAAGCAATGATGACAATTTCGATAGAAAGGATAAAATCCGTCACAATGGCCGATTTGATCTTGGCCTTTTCCATCTCCAAGATGTCCGTTTTACTGGGTGTTTCCATATCGGAAGGAATAGATGCACTTTCGTGAGGCACAAAGAATTCGTATATTTTTTCGGCACCTTCATAGGCAAGGTAGAGCCCACCCAGAACAAGGACCAACGTCACGGCCCATGGTAAAAATGCACTTAATAAAAATGCAATGGGTAAAATAATAATTTTATTGAGAAGTGAACCTTTGCTGATGGCCCAAAGTACCGGAAGTTCGCGTTTGGAGACAAAACCGGATGCTTTTTCCGCATTTACGGCCAAGTCGTCACCCAGAATTCCTGCGGTCTTTTTGGTCGCTATTTTACTCATAGATGCTACATCGTCCAATAGTGCTGCTACATCATCTAAAACTGCAAAAAATCCTGAAGCCATAACGTTTTTGTATAGGGTTCAAATATAAATCAGGAAATTGGGTTGGCTGAATTCATTTGTCAAAAATAGGAACTCAAAGTAAAAGTAGTGGTTATGTAGTTTTTAGAAAAGCTATGATTTTGTTTTGATTTCCCGATTGTCTTCCCTCGGTGTTCTCGTTTCTGGATAAAAAAGAATTGAAAGTCATTTTGAGCCAAATGCAATGTGCGCGAGAAATCCAGAAAACTATTTGAAAACCCTTTAAAATAATCGGTTTTTGAGAAATTTTAAAAATTCATTAGGTTTTTAGAAGTTTCTGACTTTAATTTGTCCTTTCAAAGTTCAAACACGTATTGAATAGTTATCAAGAAAGGTGGAGGGATTAGACCCTTTGAAGCCTTAGCAACCCTTGTTTTCCCCGATTCCTGATCGGGACCAAGAAGGTGCTACATTCTACCAGAAACTCTGGAAGGATAACCGTAACAAATTACCATCGGTAGTTTTTCACTTTCTTATAACTTTTTGATTTTACCTAACCGCAAGTCGGCTGGCTAGGGTTTGGCTTTACATTATTTATCTTTTGTCATTTCGGGCGAAAGCTAAAAGTCATTTAAAAACTAGTATTTCTAAAAAAGAGGATACACAAAACCTTTAAATCATGAGTAATCAAAAATTTGAAACAAACGCTTTACATGCAGGGCACGACACTACACAAAATGGAGGAACCAGAGCGATTCCTATCTATCAGTCCACAGCATACGTATTCAATAATACGGAGCATGCGGCCAACTTATTTTCCTTGGCGGAACTGGGCTTTATTTACACACGTTTAAACAATCCTACGAACGAAATTCTACAGAACCGTTTGGCAGCATTGGAAGGTGGTGTTGGTGCTGTGGTATTCGCTTCGGGTACATCTGCAATTTCTACAGGTTTAATGACCTTATTAAGGGCGGGAGACCATATCGTTGCTTCAAGTAGTTTATACGGAGGTACTTATACACTATTGAGCGTAACCTTACCAAGACTGGGTATTACGACCACATTTGTAGACCCTTCCGATCCTGAAAATTTTAAAGAAGCTGTACAGGAAAACACAAGAGCCTTTTTTGTAGAGTCCTTAGGAAATCCAAAGTTGGATGTATTGGATTTAAAAGGAATATCCAAAGAGGCGAAAGTTGCAAAAGTTCCTTTTATTGTTGATAATACGGTAGCTTCCCCGGCATTGTTAAACCCTATTGAGCATGGGGCCAATTTAGTGATTCACTCCCTTACAAAATACATCAACGGCAATGGTACCGCACTTGGTGGTGCTATAATCGATGCCGGAACTTTTGACTGGACCAATGGCAATTTTCCTGAATTTACCGAGCCTTCTGCAGGATATCACGGTTTGGTATATAGCGAGGCTTTAGGGGCTGCTGCTTTTACCTTTAAATTGATTTTAGAAGGATTACGGGATTTTGGTGGTGCCTTAAGTCCATTCAACGCTTTTCAAATTTTACAAGGCTTGGAAACTTTACCCATTAGAATGAAGCAACACAGCCAAAATGCTTTGGCCTTGGCAGAATGGTTAGAATCCAGGGAAGAAGTGGCATGGGTGAATTACCCGGGGCTTAAAAGTAGCGCTTACCACGATTTGGCTAAAGAATACCTGCCAAAGGGACAAAGTGGTTTGGTTACTTTTGGGATTAAGGGTGGCTTTGAATCGGCCAAAAAGGTGACGGACGCTACCAAGATTTTCTCGCTATTGGCGAATATTGGTGATTCCAAATCCTTAATTATTCACCCTGCAAGTACAACGCATCAACAATTGGACGACGCTGCCCAAGAGGCAAGTGGGGTTACTAAAGATTTAATCCGACTTTCCGTTGGGTTAGAAGATATTGAAGATTTAAAAACCGATTTGGTGAATGCTTTTTCAACAATAGATAAATCTGTTTTGGCATAATGGTCACTTCGGCTCCGCTCAGTGACCCTAAATGGTGGCTGAGCGTAGTCGGAGCCACAAAAGATGAAAAACAATAAAATGTTACATCAATTAGATATAAAAAAATATACCACCATTAGTGGTGTGACCCAAGACATTCAATTGTCCTATCAAGTATTTGGCAGGGAGCTCCACACGGCACCTATTATTTTGGTAAACCACGCTCTGACCGGGAATTCCAATGTGACGGGGAAAGACGGTTGGTGGTCCGCTTTGATTGGGGACGGTAAATGCATAAATACCAAAAAATACACGGTTTTGTCCTTTAATATTCCGGGTAACGGGCACGATAAATTCGTCATCGAAAATTATAAGGATTTTGTGGCAGGGGATATGGCGCATATTTTCTTGTTGGGACTGGAAAAATTGTCCGTCAGTCGCCTTTTCGCCATTATCGGCGGTTCCCTGGGCGGAGGAATTGCTTGGGAAATGGTTGCCTTGAAACCTAATCTTGCGGAACACTTGATTCCGGTAGCATCGGATTGGAAATCAACGGATTGGTTGATTGCTAATTGCCAAATTCAGGAACAGTTTTTGGTCAACTCCAAGCAACCCGTTCACGACGCGCGCATGCATGCCATGTTGTGCTACCGCACGCCGGAATCCTTTAAGGAACGTTTCAAACGCAGTACCAATGAAGAGCTTCAGGTGTTCAATGTGGAAAGTTGGTTGATGCACCATGGAGAGAAGCTGCAAGAGCGATTTCAATTATCGGCCTATAAACTCATGAACCAATTGTTAAAAACGATTGATGTTACCCGAGATGGGGAGGAAAACTTCATCAAACTACAAAATAGCGATACCAATATTCATATTATCGGTGTGGATTCCGATCTGTTCTTTACGGCACAAGAAAATAAGGATACGTTCAAACAACTGGCACAGGCAAATAGCAATGTTACGTATGGTGAGGTACAATCGCTCCACGGTCACGATGCCTTTTTGATAGAGTTTGAGCAGATGGAAAAGCTTTTGGATGGCATTTTCAACAGCAATGGGAAATCCGGAAAAGTCAAAGTCTTAAAATTTGGAGGAAAATCCCTGAGCAATGGCGAAGGTCTGGAACGTGTTTTGGACGTCATCGTATCCAAAGCCAATGCCGGGGAAAATATTTCAGTGGTCCTGTCCGCACGTGAAAAAGCAACGGACCAATTAGAGCTAATTTTAGAAAAAGCGGCCAAGGGAAAGGATTATAAAAAGGATTTTGAGGCTTTGGAAAAGTATCAACAGCATACCTATACCAACATCAACCTCAATAATGAGTTCAGGGCTTTGGCAAAACTCTTTGAGGGTGTTTTTTTGCTAAAGGATTATAGTGCCAAGATAAAAGATGAGGTACTCGCGTATGGCGAAGTGATTTCGGCAAAACTGGTAACCAAGTTATTGATCGGAAAAGGAGTGAAGGCCAAGTTCTTGGATTCGAGAAAATTGATAAAAACGGATAACACTTTTGGTGATGCCAAAGTACTGGAGGCCGTTTCCAAAGAGAATGTTTTGCTCGCCTTTGCGGCATTGCCCAATAATACCGTTCCGGTAACAACCGGTTTTATAGCCTCTACCCTAGAAAATGAAGTGACCACATTGGGCCGAAATGGCAGTAATTACTCCGCTGCGCTAGTAGCCAACTTTTTAGATGCCGAGGAACTGCAAAATTATACGCACGTAGACGGTATTTATACGGCCAACCCGGATTACGTAACCGAGGCAAAACGAATTTCCAATCTTTCCTATGCCGAAGCGAACGAGCTGGCCAATTTTGGAGCTACCATTTTACATGCCAAAACCATAATCCCTTTAATTGAAAAGAACATTCCCTTACGAATCCTGAACACCTATAATGACGATAACGAAGGCACGTTGATCAGTGCAAAATCAAGTAAGGAAGGTATCAAATCCTTATCTGTCATCGAGGACGTGGCCTTGATCAATCTAGAGGGTAGGGGGTTGTTGGGAAAAGTGGGTATAGATGCCCGTATTTTTAAGGCTCTGGAGGCCAATAACATTAGTGTCAGTATTGTTTCCCAAGGTTCTTCGGAAAGGGGCATAGGTCTGGTCGTGAAGAGGAGCAAGGCGCAAAAAGCTAAGCTGGCTTTGGACGGTGAATTTATAAATGATTTCCATACACAGGATATCAATATGATCAAAGTGGTCAACGATGTTTCGGTCATTTCCATCGTAGGTCAGGATTTGAGCACTTTTCATAAACCGTACAATGCCTTGATCAAAAATCAAATAACACCTTTACTGTTTAACAACACAGTGTCGGGTAAGAACGTAAGTTTGGTCGTGAAAAAGGTAGATTTGACCAAAGCGTTAAATGTAATGCACGGTCAGATTTTTGATGTAAGCAAAAGAGTAAATCTAGCCATTTTTGGACATGGTAATGTAGGCGGAACATTGATAGAACAAGTTCTCAAATCTGCGAAAACCATTGAAAACCGAAAAGGGGTGGATTTAAGGATCTTTGCTATAGCGAATTCCAAGAAAGTGCTTTTAAACGCAAAAGGCATTTCAAAAAATTGGAAACGAAATATAGTATCAAAAGGAAAATCGTATCAAATAGATAATGTTATCAATTTTGCGAAAGACAACCATTTGGAAAATTTGATCGTGATAGACAATACCGCAAGTCAAGACTTTGTGGCACATTATTTTGATTTTGTCGAAAATGGTTTTGATATCGTCTCTTCCAACAAAATTGCCAATACCTTAAGGTTTGATTATTACCAATTATTACGCGAGGAGTTGGAAAAAAACCAGAAGCAATATTTATATGAAACCAATGTAGGCGCCGGTTTGCCCTTAATCGATACGATAAAATTGTTACATTTATCGGGAGAAAATATCACTCGTATCAAAGGAGTTTTCTCGGGATCTTTGAGCTATATTTTCAATACATTTTCAGAAGTGGATACTTCGTTTTCCTCCATTTTGAAAGATGCCATGCAAAAAGGCTTTACAGAACCGGATCCTCGCGAAGATTTATCCGGGAACGATGTTGGCAGAAAATTATTGATTCTGGCCCGTGAGTTGGATTTAAGCAATGAATTTTCCGACATCTCTATCGAAAACCTTATTCCAACTGCCCTGCAAGAAGGTTCACCCGAGTTTTTCATCAAAAATATGGATACGCTGAATGATACGTTCAATCAGATAAAAAAGAATCAAAAACCAGGTCATGTGCTGAGGTATGTTGGAGATTTACACGGTAATTTGCAAAAGGAAAAAGGAATATTGGATGTAAAGTTGATCTCTGTCCCCAAGGAAAGTGCTTTAGGACAGGTCAAAGGTTCCGATTCCATTATAGAAATCTATACCGAATCCTATGGAGAAAATCCATTGGTAATTCAAGGAGCAGGAGCAGGTAGTGCCGTTACGGCCAGAGGTGTCTTTGGAGATATACTACGAATTGCGGAAAAACAATGACTTCGACTTCGCTCAGTCACCGGAACCTCAATTATCTTGTGTAATAATTAGATTGGTGGCTGAGCGTAGTCGCAGCCACCAAAGACGAAAAAATGAAAGGTTACGTATACATTTTGGAATGTAATGACGGGAGCTATTATACCGGTAGCACTGTAAATTTGGAAAAGAGATTAACGGAACATCAGAATGGAAAAGGAGCTAATCACACTAAAAAACGTTTACCGGTAAAACTGGTTTATGTTGAAGAATATCTTAGAATTGATTCAGCTTTTTACAGGGAGAAACAGATACAGGGGTGGTCAAGAATAAAGAAAGAAGCATTAATAAAAGGTGAAATAAAAAATTTGCCCATTTTAGCGGAATGTAAAAATAAAACGCATTACAAATATTACAAAGAAGAAGGTTAACTTTTTGGAGGCTAAGTGACCCACAGCTGATAAAAATAAATACTTTTATATCGTTGGCAAAGTATAGTTGAAGCCACAAAATTGAAATCAATGAAAGAGAAAAAATTCGAAACCAACGCAGTACGCACACAGGCAAAACGCTCTGAAAATTTGGAACATTCGGTGCCCCTTTATTTGACTTCCAGTTTTGTGTTTGAAGATGCGGAAGATATGCGGGCCTCGTTTGCCGAGGAGAAAGAGCGTAATATCTATTCACGTTATTCCAATCCAAATTCATCGGAATTTATAGACAAGGTATGTCTAATGGAAGGTGCAGAGGCCGGTTTTGCTTTTGCCAGCGGTATGGCAGCGGTATTTTCAACCTTGGCCGCATTGTTGGATAGTGGGGACCACATCCTTTCAGCGGGAAATATTTTTGGATCTACACATACACTTTTTAATAATTTCTTTCCTAAATGGAATATATCACATAGCTATTTTAAGATTGATGATTTTGATGCCATTGAAGGACTGATTACGCCAAAAACCAAATTGATTTATGCCGAGTCACCTACTAATCCCGGTGTAGATGTATTGGATTTGGAAGCCTTGGGCAAGATTGCCAAAAAGCACAATTTGATATTGATTATTGACAATTGTTTTGCATCGCCCTATTTGCAGCAACCCATAAAGTTTGGAGCAGATTTGGTGATACACTCCGGAACAAAATTGATGGATGGCCAAGGACGTGTTTTGGCAGGAATCACGGTGGGCAGCGCAGATTTGATTGATAAAGTATATCGGTTTTCGAGAATCACAGGTCCGGCATTGTCACCTTTTAATGCTTGGGTCTTGTCCAAGAGTTTGGAAACTTTGGCGATACGAGTAGACAGGCATTGTGAAAATGCGTTAAAACTAGCGGAATTTTTAGAAGGACATCCTGGAGTAAATTGGGTGAAATATCCTTTTTTAAAGTCGCACCCCATGTACAAAACTGCCAAAAAACAAATGAAGGCAGGAGGTTGTGTTGTGGCCTTTGAGGTAAAAGGCGGGCTGAAAGCGGGTCAAAAATTCTTTGATTCCATTAAGCTTTTGTCTCTTTCTGCCAACTTGGGCGATTCCCGGAGTATCGTAACACATCCAGCTTCTACAACGCACAGCAAACTGAGCAAAGAAGAACGCCAAGCTTCCGGAATTACGGATGGGATGGTACGTGTTTCCGTAGGTTTGGAACATATAGATGATATAATTGCCGATATTGAGCAGGCTTTAAAAGTTTAAGATTGATATATTGAGCAAAGGTCGGGGCCAAGATATTGGCCCCGACCTTTCGTTATTCTAATTATAGATTAGCCCCTCTGTATTTTCTAATCGAGCAATAATGCCCCAACCGAAAAAGTAATTGGTAATTCCTATTAATAGTTCATTGGTGCCCGATTTAAAAGGTATCTTGAAAGAAGTGTTCTCCAAGGAGGCCCTACCGCGAGGCTCTTTCATACCCGGGGAGCCAAAATAATTCTTATCTACGTGCAAAGGTTGCCCATTGATAAAGACCCAAACTTCATCACTAAAACCAAGTTTCAACAACTTCTCTTGCTCCTTTTCGGAACTAATGGTAGTCTTTAGCCAAGTTAGTCTTCTCTCGCCATTTTTTGTGGCACCAAATTTATGGGTCAAGTTCACTACGGAACGGTATTCTGCCGCTACAGGTTTCCAGATAGCGGTACTATCCAAATAAGTCGGGTCTATTGTTACACCTGGACTAACGGGTATGCCCAACATCAAATCTTTCCCAAACGGAAAATCTTTGGGTTCTGTTATTTGCCAACTACGCAAATAATTTGGATCGTTGTATGTGGGGTCATATCCTTTTGTCGCGGGCAAAGTGTCTACTGCATTTGGTTTTATCGTTAAATTGGCATAGATAACGTTGCCGGAAAGACCTATACCACCGGATTTGGTGATACCTTCCAGTGATGGTACTAGTAAGGCAGGTTGGGCCATATCGTTCACGAATACTTTCATCTGCTTACCATGAACCACCAATTTTATATGGTTCCATTTATTCTCATGAATTGTAGCTGCGGCTTGATAATCATCCGTTAGGTCCCATAGATTAACACCATCGATAACAGCTGCATACTGCATTGTGGTTCTTCGTAAGGGATCCGGTTTTCCAAAATGGCGGAGGTAGAAAATTTCTGAATTTAAAGTATCCTTACTGGTACGGAAGTTAATGCCCGGAAAGCCCTGTCCTTTGAGTTCCACATCAAACTCAATGGTGCCATTGATAAACTCATAGTCTTTTAACACGATGCCAAAACCTTTGTCATCATTACTTTTAACAGCCTTGACGGATTTATAAGTGGTGAATTCAACATTTTTGGTGACCGGTGCCCAGTATTCTTCGGTCATTGGAAATTGGAGCGTTTTTTCTTTATTTTTTTGCTGCCCAAGGGAAGGTAAGATTGCCCCTATCATAAATAAGATTAGGAATTGTCTTTTAATTGTAATTTTCATTTTTGTTCGATTTTTGATTAAAGTCTAAATTTGATTGGGATAAAAGTAATTGCATAAGTGTTTTTTTTGCTTGTTCAATCTGTTCAATCCTGTTTAATTCTGTTCAAAAAGTCTAGTATTATTAATCCTTTTTAGTTTTATGGATAAATCCAAATTATACATGCTTAGAGATTTGATAGCTCTGATAGAAAGAGAATTAAACTGGGGCAAAGGCGAAAATTGGAGCAATAAGGACTTTGAGGAATTAAGTAAGCTTATTTTAAAAAAAACCAAGAAGAGGCTTAGTGTAACTACATTAAAAAGAATTTGGGGTCGTGCGGAACGTATTGCCAATCCCAGTTCCGCAACTTTGGATATTCTTGCCGAATATACAGGTTTTTCCAATTGGCGTGCGTTTGTGAATACAGCTGGACTACCAGTTAGGTCTAAAGTCGAGGAAAAGACAACTTTAAAACGAGTCATTCCCTTTATAATAGGAATACTTCTATTGATTGGGATTTTATCTGCTTTCTATTGGCCTACAGCTCAAGAAACGACTATGATGCCTGAGCAGGTGATTGCGAATAGGAATTTTAGTTTTAAAAATAGAGCGGTAAGCAGTGGTTTGCCCAATTCAGTAGTTTTTGAGTACGATATTTCCGCTGCAGCGGAAAATGCTACCACCCAGATACAGCAAAGCTGGGATAGCAGTAAACGTATTTCTATTTCTAAAGAAGATAGTATTGCCACCTGTATATATTACTACCCGGGTTTTTTTCAATCAAAATTGGTAGTAGACGATGTCATTGTGGCCGAGCAAGATGTTTTTATACCTACCGATGGTTGGTTGGGCGTTATTGAGCGTGATTCTATTCCTATATATTTAAACAAAGATGAAATTGTACGGAACAATCAATTGGCAATAGCCAAGGAAACCATTGCCGAATATGGTTTGGACCCAAGAACTGAAAAGGTAGCTGTTAGTTTTTACCAAGTGCAGGATTTCGGGGCGTTGTACACCAACGATTTTGACATAAAGCTATCGTTGAAAAATACGATGCAAAATGGATTTAGTAGTTGCCAGTGGGTACAAATTTATGTGCTCTACGAAGGTGGTGCAGTGGGTATTCCTTTAGGTAAAAAGGGCTGTGCCTCCGAAATGGATATGATGGTATTCGGAAAATTTATTAATGGAAAGAAGAACGATCTCTCTGGTTTTGGGGTAGATTTTTCTGAATTTGTAGACCTACGCTGTACGGTCAATGACAATATATTTAAAATACTGGTCAACAACGCCATTACCTATAAAACACCTATGCCCGATACTATTGAAAAAATAAGGGGTATTACAATACATTTTGAGGGTGCCGGTACCGTAAGCAGTTTGGAAATGGGCACTGCATCCGGTTCCATATATACTTTTCCAAAATAAAATTTGAAATTAAAAGTTTGATATTATTCTAGGTTGACCCATATGAAAGAGTTCTGAAAATTCGCATAGAACTTGATGTATTTATCGTACTCCGTTCCAAATATCCAGATACATTTTCCATTGATCGTTTACCTTCTTCCATACAATTACGTATTTGCCTTTCCAAGAAGAAGTGCGACCATCTTTGTGTTTGGTCTTACCTTCGTAATATCCATAATCATAAGCTGTATTTTCAACAACAGTTATTTCACTTTGCGAGATTTTATGATATGCTGTGTTTACACCTTCAGGTAGTGTCCAGTATTTGATAATATCTTCTCCCTCTAGTATTTTCGTATTGTTAGGAAATATTTTAGCATCTTCAGTATAAGATGCAGCTATCATTTCATAGTCGGATGCCATTACGTATTCAGAGAAATGCTTAGTGTTTTCTATAATTTGATTTATATCATTTTTGCTTCCAATGTATTCTTGGGCAAAATTGACATTATAAACAAATAGCAACAACAGTATAGTTATGTTTAATTTCATGGTGTCCTTTTCAGTTATTGGTTATCTATTTGTTTTGTCTGTAGAAAATCTTGTTTACCACCTTCCATTCTCCATCAATCTTCAATAGGTTCATATAATCTATGAAATTAAAGCGCTCGTATTCAATTTTCAACTTTGCCGCGGCGGCGTTACCGGTAACATCAGTAGATACTATACTCGTTTTTCTATTTTGTTTTGGACCAGGTTTTACAGCTTTTTTAAAAAACTTTATAGCATTGACCTCCTTATATTCCCCGTTTCGTATAAATTTCATGGTCGCGTCTTTGTGAAACGCTTTTTTTAGCGTTTCAAAGTCGTTATTTGTACCGCCATCCAAATAATACGAGACCGTTTTTTCAACTTCTCTTTTGTCATTGTCCTGTGCATGGGTAATGCATACAATACTACATGCAATAATGAAGAAAATGTTTTTCATGTTTTCGATTTTAAATTGATGATTTATGTAACAATGATAGCGTAAATGGACTGTAAAGGAATCCATGGAAAAAAGAAAGAACTACAGATTTATAAATTCGGAAAGAATAAAACTAGCTGCGCATTTGTTTTTTATACTTGGCTGGAGTGATACCTTTTATTTTTTTGAAAGCAGCGTAAAAAGTAGAGTTGGAATTAAAACCACATTCGTTACCTATGGCTTCCAATGTAAGTAACTCATTGGAGAGCAGCATATTTTCCACTGCCTTGATTCTATATTCGTTCAAATACTGGGAAAAACTTTTACCAACATTATCATTTAAATACTGAGATAAGCGGTGTGGTAGAATATGAAGCTCCTTGGCCAAATCGGATAATTTCAAATCAGGATTTGAATATAGCTGCTTTTCGATCATTAGTTTTTCCAAATTGTTGGCTATAGATTTCGCTTCGGCTTCATCTATTTTCTTATTGGCGTATTTAATATCTTTTTCAAAGAAGATAGAATTCTTATTTCGCTTAAAGAACCATAAAAGCATCAGAAGGTAAAAAACAAAGGAGAACGATAACGCTCCAATAATATACGAGGTGTATCTGCTTGTGGAGTACGCTATCCAAATAATCGTAGTTCCAACATAGATACTTAAATGAAAAACTTCAACATCATTGAGTTTTTTCTTCTTTGAAAAGAATTTTTTAAAAGTGTTTTTCAAATAAAATCCTGTGATGAAGATGTACACAAACCACTGAAAATAAATTAGCTTAACGAGATAAGGAGCCCATAAATGCCTATACTCGCGGTATGGAATAAAAAACCACGCGATGATACCGAGAATGAGAAATGGAATTACATGAAATAGCCATCTATTTTTATGATTAGTTTCTGCTGTGGCCGAAGTAATGTATAAGTATAGAAAAGGACCGATTAACATACAAGCGGATAGCCCCACCTGTATGAACATTTGTGATAGATCGGAATTAAAATAGAAGAAAACCGATTTTATAATGCGGATACTCAGCACCATCAATAAAGCACTCAAGAAATAATTGGAAATAGTATTTTGTTTACTTAAAAAAGCAAAATAGATACTCAGTACCAATCCGTTGATGGCGCCCAAGGCACTGAACAAAAATAAAATTTGAGTTTGAAATTCCATGATTTGATTGATAAAACAAATATATAAGCTTTGATTTAGAGATGGCTTAATGAATTCTTTGCAATTTATGACGCTAAAAATTGGTTTCTATTTTCCCTATCTTAGCCCTATGCTCTCCAAAAAAACAAAATACGGACTCAAAGCCTTGGCGTATTTGGGTTTACAATCCGATAAAAAACCTGTTCAAATAGCCGAAATTTCAGAAAAAGAGAATATTTCCCAAAAGTTTTTGGAAAGTATATTATTGTCCCTTAGAAAAACAGGTTTTTTGGGTTCCAAAAAAGGGAAAGGTGGTGGCTATTACCTTATCAAAGCACCAGAAGATATTCTGATGACGGATGTCATGAGGGTTCTAGAAGGACCAATATCCATGGTTCCCTGTGTAAGTCTCAATTTCTACGAAAAATGCGATGACTGCCCTAGCGAAGAAACCTGTTCCGTAAACAAGCTCATGCTTAAAGTACGTGATGCCAACTTAGAGGTATATCGTAATACCACTTTAGCGGACGTATTGAAATAGCTATAAATACTTTTTGCATCTATCATATCCTTAGTTTTTACGGATATTTCTTAATAATCTATTAAATCTATAGGATAAAAGTAATTTTTGTGGATTTTTCCGTCCTACATAAAAAAAATATTCTATTTTTGAATCCTACTAATTTAGTAGGGTAATAATTTTGACGAGAAATGATATTAGATCAACTAGTTTTAGATAAGAAGACACCAAAGAGCAAGTATGCTGAGGATAAGAAATCAGAAAAACCCATACGAAGTGTAGCCAAAGCAATAAGTTGGCGCGTCATCGGAACCTTGGATACCTTGTTAATATCCTATTTGTTGACGGGTAAAATAACAATTGCGGCATCTATTGCGTCAATTGACTTTGTAACCAAGATGTTTTTGTATTTTTTTCACGAACGTCTTTGGAATAGAATTAATTGGGGCAAATAAAAAAGGATACTATGGCTTTTACACAAGATCAAATAGACAAGCTCAATATTCAGTTCAAAGGAATACCACCGGAGGAAATTATTTCTTGGGCCATAAAGAATGCTGAGAAGCCTTTGGTAACTACCAATTTTAGACCTTATGAGGTGGCAATCCTTCATGCGGTTTCTCAGGTTAAAAGTGATATTCCGGTTGTTTGGTGTGATACGGGTTATAATACGCCTAATACTTACAAACATGCCGAGGATTTGATTGAAAGGTTGAATTTGCAAATAGATCTATATGTTCCCAAACAGACAACGGCACATAGGGATGCCGTAATGGGAATTCCTCAAATAGACGATGACAGACATGCTTTGTTCACGGAACAAGTAAAGTTGGAACCTTTCAAAAGGGCGATGAAAGCACACCGGCCAGATGTTTGGTTCACCAATTTAAGAAAGGGGCAAACGGCCTTGCGAGATTCCTTGAACATTCTAAGCTTAAGCAAAGATGGCGTTCTGAAAGTGAGTCCGTTTTATCATTGGAGCGATACACAACTAGATGCTTACCTTTCTAAACATGATTTGCCCAACGAACATAAATATTTTGACCCGACCAAAGTGTTGGAAAATCGCGAATGCGGTTTACATAATTAAAAATAGTGTTTGGAAAGAAATTCAAAACACAACAGTATTTATAAAATTAGATTATGAATTTAGACACCATGCTTGAACCGGAATTAAAATTGGCAAAGGACACTTCGCAGATAAATGCATTGGAGAATGAGGCCATTTATATTTTCAGGGAAGTAGCCGCACAATTTGAAAAACCGGTACTCTTATTTTCCGGAGGGAAAGACTCCATTACTTTGGTACGTTTGGCGCAAAAAGCGTTTTGGCCGGCAAAGATTCCTTTTCCATTAATGCATATAGATACAGGACATAATTTCCCCGAAACCATTGCTTTTAGAGATAAGTTGGTAGCGGAGTTGGGTGTGAAACTTATTGTTAGAAATGTTCAGGATTCCATTGATGCCGGAAAGGTAAAAGAAGAAACCGGAAAATATTCCAGTAGAAATCATTTACAGACCACCACTTTATTGGACGCTATTGAGGAGTTTAAGTTTGATGCATGTATTGGCGGTGCTCGTAGGGATGAAGAAAAGGCAAGGGCCAAAGAGCGTATATTTTCGGTTCGTGATGATTTCGGACAGTGGGACGAACGTAACCAACGCCCGGAATTGTTCGATATGTTGAACGGTGAAATTGAATTGGGACAAAACGTTCGCGTATTCCCGATTTCCAATTGGACAGAGTTGGATGTTTGGTCCTATATCCGAAACGAAAAAATTGAGATTCCATCCATTTATTTCGCTCATAAAAGAAAAGTTTTTTTAAGGGACGGGATGATTTGGTCACACTCGGACCATGTTTATCAAGATGAAGATGAAGAGGTTTTGGAGCGTATGGTACGTTTTAGAACGGTTGGCGATATGAGCTGTACAGCGGCGGTTTTTTCAGAAGCTACGGATATTGAGGGTGTGGTGCAGGAAATTCGGGATTCGACCATATCCGAGAGAGGTGCTCGTATAGATGATAAACGCTCGGAAGCGGCAATGGAAAAAAGAAAACAACAGGGATACTTTTAAAATTTGCGAAAACAAATTTTGCTTTTAGTTTTTGTTGATTAGCCATTAGCGAAATAAAAAGAATATAAAAAATAGGTGAGGCAATTAGTCAATAGCTAAAAGCCGATAGCCAACAGCCAATAAAAAATGGAAGTACTAAAAATAGCAACGGCAGGTAGTGTAGATGATGGTAAAAGTACCTTGATAGGAAGACTTTTATATGATACAAAATCACTGACCACGGACAAATTGGAGGCCATAGAAAAAACCAGTAAACAAAAGGGATATGATTACTTGGATTTTTCCTTGGCTACGGACGGTCTAGTGGCAGAGAGAGAGCAGGGCATCACTATAGATGTTGCCCATATTTATTTTTCTACGCAAAAGAAAAGCTACATCATCGCGGATACTCCAGGTCATGTGGAATATACTAGGAACATGGTGACCGGGGCATCTACGTCTCAAGCAGCCATTATTTTAATCGATGCAAGAAAGGGAGTCATTGAACAGACAAACCGTCATTTTTTCATCAATAACCTACTTCGGATCAAGGAAGTAATTGTGGCCGTTAATAAAATGGATTTGGTCGATTTTTCTGAATCGATATACAATGAAATCAAGGCCGACTTTGAAGAATTGATGAGTAAGCGCGATTATGCAGATCAGAAAATCACTTTTATTCCTGTTAGTGCCCTAAAAGGTGATAATGTTGTGAACAAATCGGAGAAGACACCTTGGTATAAAGGGGAAACTTTGTTGGAACATTTGGAAGGTTTGGATTTGGCAGCGGTATCCAACGTGGGTACGCCAAGGTTTCCTGTGCAATACGTCATTAGGCCCAAAACAGAGGAGCATCATGATTTTCGTGGGTTTGCTGGTAAAGTATACGGAGGGGAATTAAGTGTTGGTGATGAGGTAGTGGCACTGCCGTCGCAAACAAGGTCTAAAATCAAGGATATTTATTTTTATGACAAACAATATCAAACCGCCTCCAGAAGGTCTTCGGTTACGATTACTTTAGAGGATGAAATTAACTTGAGCAGGGGAGATATGTTGGTCAAAGTAGATGATTTACCCACTATTGAAAAACAATTTACCGCCACAATTTCTTGGATGGATTCCAAACAATTAACGGCTGGGAACAAATACATTGTTCAACATGGGGTCAATAAAGTATTGGCCAAGGTAGATACGGTACACCATAAAATAGCACCGGACTATTCCGGGGTCGATACGGAGACGAACGCTTTGGGAATGAATGATATTGCCGAAGTGAGCTTTAAACTGAACAAACCCATTTTCTATGATAAATTTAAAAATCATAGAACCAACGGTTCGTTTATTTTAATCGATACACAGACCAATAGTACCGTAGGAGCAGGATTTATCAATTAAATGTAAGTTCAAAGAAATTAAAAAGACTAACAGTCCGTAAATGTTTAACCTAGTAAGTCTATGGGAATTATAATTTATTAAGTCCGGTAGAAAAACTAGAAATCATCAGCCTAATAATATGCAAAGTTTTAGAACAGAAATAGAGAATCCGGTAGTTCAGAAAGATATTCTGGAGTTGGAACGCAAAATACATGAGTTTCATGGCGGAAAACTGGATGAGGAGAAATTCAGGAGCCTTCGTTTGGCGCGCGGTGTGTATGGTCAACGCCAAGAAGGAGTGCAGATGATTCGTATTAAGTTGCCTTACGGGAAGGTTACTTCCAAACAGTTGCATAGAATTGCGGATGTTTCCGATGAATACTCAAGGGGAAGGTTACATATTACCACGCGTCAAGATATACAGATTCACTATGTAGATTTGAATCGTACGCCCGAGCTTTGGGCAGAGTTGGAGAAAGACGATGTAACGCTTCGCGAAGCATGCGGAAATACAGTTCGTAATGTTACGGCAAGTGAAACAGCGGGGATTGATGTGGATGAACCTTTTGATGTTTCGCCGTATGCGGATGCCCTTTTTAAATACTTTTTAAGAAATCCCATCAGTCAGGAAATGGGAAGAAAATTCAAGGTTTCTTTTTCTGCTTCTGATGCGGATACCGGATTGTCTTACATGCACGATTTAGGCTTTATTGCTAAAATAGAGAACGGTGTAAAAGGTTTCAAAGTAATGTTGGGTGGTGGCCTGGGCTCTCAACCAAGACACGCGGATGTGCTTTTTGAATTTTTGGCTACGGATAAAATTATTCCTTTAATGGAACAGGTAGTGCGTGTTTTTGATAGGTATGGGGAACGTAAAAGCCGCGCTAAGGCTCGTATGAAGTTTTTATTGAAAGATATTGGTCTAGACGGTTTTAAAGCTTTGCTGCAAGACCAACAAAAGGCAATTCCTTTCCATACGTATCCAATTGATGCAGATAATTATCCTGAGGTAGTAGTAGCAAATATAGCAGTTCCCGAGGTTGAGATATCAAATACAGATGCCTTTGAAAAATGGAAGTCTACAAATCTAGTACCCCAAAAGCAAAAGGGTTTCGTAGCTATCGGAATTAAAGTTTTATTGGGCGATTTCTATACAGATAAGGCTAGATTACTAGCGGATTTAGTACAGAAATATGCGGCTGGTGAGTTGAGGTTGTCCTTACGTCAAAATATATTGATCCCTTATGTAAAGGAAGAATTGGTTCCTTTTTTCTATTTGGAATTGGAGAAATTGGGTTTTACGGAAGCAGGGTACAATAAAGCATTGGATATTACCGCTTGTCCGGGAACGGATACGTGTAACTTGGGAATTGCCAGTAGTACCGGCATCGCCGAGGAATTGGAGCGAGTCATTAAGAAAGAATACCCGCAATATATCAGCAATGCAGATGTAGTTATTAAAATTAGTGGCTGTATGAACGCTTGTGGTCAACATAATATGGCCAATATCGGTTTTCAGGGAATGTCCGTTAGGACAAAGGACAAATTGGTCGCGCCTGCACTACAGGTGTTATTGGGCGGCGGAAATATCGGAAATGGCGAGGGCCGTTTTGCGGACAAGGTCGTAAAAGTGCCCAGTAGGAGAGGCCCTGAGGCATTGCGAATTATTTTGGATGATTATGATGCCAATGGGGGCGATTTATCATATTCGGATTATTATTCGGAAAAAGGAGAACATTATTTCTACGATTTATTAAAACACCTTACTGATGTGGACAATCTTACTGCTGAGGATTTCATCGATTGGGGAACCACGGAGAAATACAAGAAAGAAATCGGTATAGGTGAATGTGCCGGTGTGGTCATAGATTTAATAGCAACACTATTGTTTGAAAGTCAGGAAAAAATAGAAAATGCAGAAGCGTTTCTTGCGGAAGATAAATGGGCGGCCAGTATCTACTATTCCTATACTTCCATGGTAAATTCTGCCAAAGCCTTACTTACTGCAGAAAAAGTCAAAGTGAATACACACAACGGCATTATTAAGGATTTTCAGGAAAAGTTTGTGGTAGCTGGCAAATTGGATATAGCGGGGGGCTTTGATACCAAAGTGTTCCAAATCAACGAAAATGAGCCGACAGCGGAATTCGCAAAAAGTTATTTGGCAGATGCAAAGGAATTTTTATCGGCCGTAGCGGATTTTAGAAAATTAGAATTGGCAACGGTGTAGGTTATGTTTGGAAATTACTCAAATACTATAGCATCCGTTACCGAAGGGAAGGAAGGTCCAAATCGAGGTTTGCTAACCGTTATAGGTGCTGGCCCGGGAGACCCGGAACTCCTCACGTTAAAAGCTATAAAAGCGTTACAAAAAGCGGATGTTGTTCTGTACGATGCTTTGGTGAATACAGTTCTTTTAGAATATGCGCCTAAGGCAGAACAGTTATTTGTGGGTAAACGCAAGGGATGTTATGCATATCAACAAGAGCAGATTAATGAACTCATTGTTCAAAGAGCGCAGCAAGGAAAAAAAGTAGTACGATTAAAAGGAGGTGATCCTTTCGTATTTGGCCGTGGTGCGGAAGAGATGGTATATGCTGCCAAGCATAATATAGAAGTTGCTATGGTACCCGGTATCTCTTCCTGTTTATCCGTTCCTGCCTTTCAAAATATTCCGGTGACCAAAAGAGGTTCGGCGGAAAGTTTTTGGGTGATTACGGGGACTACAAAACAACATAAAATATCAGGAGACGTAGCACTTGCGGCTAAGAGTAATGCCACGGTGGTCATCCTCATGGGGATGTCCAAATTATCACAGATCGTAGCCTTGTTCAAAGAAGAGGGGAAATCGGAAACTCCCGTTGCCGTTATTCAAAATGGTACACGAAAAGATGAAAAAATAGGACTGGGAACCATAGTTACCATTGAAAAAGAAGTTGAGAAACAAAAATTATCAAATCCGGCGATTATCATTATCGGAGAAGTAGTTAAGCACCGGGAACAAATTTTAGAGATAAAAGAAAGATATAAAAATAAGAAAGAGTATCAAGTACTTGGTACATAGTATTGAATGGCCAAAGTGCCATCTCAATATTTCATGTACGCAATATGAATTACTGAATATTTAAATTATGATTAAAACAGATATACTTATTATAGGGGCAGGACCAACGGGGTTGTTCACTGTTTTTGAAGCAGGATTGTTAAAATTAAAATGCCATATTATTGATGCCTTGGCACAACCTGGCGGGCAGTGTTCGGAGATATATCCAAAAAAACCTATTTACGATATTCCTGCATTTCCGGAAATATTAGCGGGTGATTTAGTGGATAATCTCATGGAGCAGATTAAACCTTTTGAGCCAGGTTTTACATTGGGCGAACGTGCCGAAACTTTGGATAAGCAAGAAGATGGTTCCTATATCGTTACCACGAACAAAGGAACACAACACCATGCACCAGTTGTGGTAATCGCTGGAGGTCTAGGTTCTTTTGAACCGCGTAAACCGCCCATCGCCAATATAGCGGATTATGAAGACAAAGGAGTAGCCTATATTATAAAAGATCCTGAGATCTACCGCAACAAAAAGGTGCTCATCGCCGGAGGCGGGGACTCGGCTTTAGATTGGTCTATTTTCTTGGCAGATGTTGCCAGTGAAGTAACCTTGGTACACCGTAGAAATGAATTTCGTGGGGCATTGGATTCTGTGGAAAAAGCATCGGAATTGGCAAAATTGGGCAAAATAAAACTATTGACCGAGGCACAAGTAACAGAATTGCATGGAACCGATGAACTTAGCGGATTGGTAGTGAAACACAATGATACCGAGAAGGAGGACAGCTATGTAGAAGTAGATAATTTTATACCGTTGTTCGGGCTTTCCCCTAAGTTGGGACCTATTGGAAATTGGGGCTTGGAGATTGAGAAAAATGCTATCAAGGTCAATAATGCAAAAGATTATCAGACCAATATTCCAGGGGTTTTTGCCATTGGAGACGTAAATACCTATGAAGGAAAGTTAAAGTTGATACTGTCCGGTTTCCATGAGGCGGCGGTCATGTGCCAATATGCCTATCAAATCATAAACCCGGACAAACGTTTCGTAATGAAATACACCACTGTGGGTGGTGTCACAGGATTTGATGGTTCCAAGAAAGAAGCAAAAAAAGAAGTTGTGCAAAGTATTTTATAATTTTGTTCTTAGTGTTTTTTAGCTATTGCCCTTCAATCTTATCTCAAGATTGAAGGGTTTTTATTATCAATAAGAGAAACAAAATACACCTATTAATTTGCTTTTCATAAAGCTGTACTGTTACTTTGCAGTCCGTTCATAAATTTACTATTGTTATCAAGAAAGGTGGAGGGATTAGACCCTTTGAAACCTTAGCAACCCTTGGTTCTCCTGATGCTGATCAGTGACTGAGAAGGTGCTACATTCTATCGGATGCGTAAATTTTGGACATCTCGGCAGATAACCAAAAAAGGTCGTTTAACCTATTTCCTACTTGATGATATTATAGCATTCCTATGCAAGGGCATAGTCGGGCTTTCGGTAGTCGCTTTTTAATAGATCACTTCAGCTAAGCTGAGTGAAAATTAAAAGAGCTTCAACAGAACCTCAATCCCTAATGCAAGAACGAAGATTAAAAATTAAAATGGCAGACATAAAAGACATATTAAAAGAGCGTATTCTGGTGTTGGACGGTGCTATGGGAACCATGCTACAACGTTATAAATTCACTGAGGAGGATTTTCGTGGAGAACGTTTCAAGGACTGGGAACATCCGTTACAGGGCAATAACGATTTATTATCGCTCACGCAGCCGGAAGCGATTGCAGAAGTACATAGGAAGTATTTTGCTGCAGGCGCGGATATCGTAGAGACCAATACTTTTTCTGGGACCACCATCGCCATGGCCGATTATCATATGGAAGATGTGGTGTATGACCTGAACTATGAATCGGCGAGAATTGCAAAAGAAGTAGCTACTGAATTTACGGCAAAAGAACCGCATAAACCTCGTTTCGTTGCCGGGAGTATAGGACCGACCAATAAAACGGCCAGTATGTCTCCAGATGTAAACGACCCTGGTTTTAGGGCTATTTCTTTTGAGGAGTTACGACTAGCATATAAACAACAGGTCGAGGCTTTGTTGGATGGTGGTGCGGATATCCTTTTAGTAGAAACTATTTTTGATACGCTCAATGCAAAAGCGGCACTTTTCGCCATAGAAGAAGTAAAAGAAGAACGAAATATTGAAGTGCCAATAATGGTCAGTGGCACTATTACGGATGCTTCGGGAAGAACATTATCTGGTCAAACGGCAGAGGCATTTCTGATTTCTATTTCGCATATTCCAATTCTTTCCGTAGGATTTAATTGTGCATTGGGGGCAAGTCAATTAGTGCCACATTTGGAGGTAGTTTCCTCCAAAACGGATTATGCCGTTTCAGCTCATCCCAACGCAGGATTGCCGAATGCCTTTGGAGAATACGATGAAACTCCTGAGCAGATGGCTTCACAGATTAAGGAATATGCCGAGAAGGGATTGGTAAATATCGTTGGTGGATGTTGTGGGACAACCCCGGAACATATTACGGCAATAGCGGAAGTTGTGAAAGAATATAACCCTAGACCGTTGTCCGTTGCTCGTTAACGGTTTATCGTCGATTACTGAAAAGTTTAAATGGATTATAAAGAATTAGATATTTGGGTTCAAGCAAGGAAATTGGTAAAAACAGTTTATGTTTTGACAAAATCATTTCCAAAGGATGAACGATTTTCACTTACTTCTCAAATTAAAAGATGTGTAATTTCAGTTCCTTCAAATATCCCTGAGGGGTGCGGAAGACAATCTAGTAAAGAAACAATACATTTTCTTCATATTGCAAGGGGCTCGCTTTTTGAACTAGAGACTCAATTGATTTTAGCAAATGATTGGGGTTACCTGTCTTTTGATTTAAATAATGTTTTACCAGAATTGGAACGAGTTAAAAAGTTGTTGAACGGATTCATTAATTATCACAAAAAATTATGAGTGCATTCAACGAACAACGATTCCTTAAACTCTCAGGTCTTGAACCCTTGGTCGTAACGCCGGAGACTAATTTCATCAATGTTGGGGAGCGCACCAATGTGGCAGGTTCTAAAAAATTTCTTCGATTAATTAAAGAAGAAAAGTTTGAAGAAGCTTTGGATGTTGCACGTGACCAAGTAGAAGGGGGAGCTCAGATCATCGATATCAATATGGACGATGGTTTGATCGATGGTAAAGAAGCTATGGTCAAATTCTTGAATCTGGTCATTGCAGAACCGGACATAGCCCGGGTTCCTATTATGATAGATAGTTCCAAATGGGAAATTATTGAAGCGGGGCTTCAGGTGGTTCAGGGAAAATGCGTGGTGAATTCCATCAGCCTAAAGGAAGGCGAAGAAGAGTTTATTCATCACGCAAAATTGATAAAGCGTTACGGCGCTGCCGTTATCATTATGGCTTTTGACGAGGTGGGGCAGGCAGATAATTATGACAGGCGCATAGAAATTTCAAAACGCTCGTTTGATATTCTGGTAAATCAAGTTGGGTTTCCACCGGAGGATATCATTTTTGATTTGAATATTTTCCCCGTAGCTACGGGGATGGAAGAGCATAAATTGAATGCGCTGGATTTCATCAATGCGACCAAATGGGTACGGGAAAATTTACCATGTTGTAGCGTTAGTGGCGGTGTGAGCAATGTTTCTTTTTCGTTCAGGGGAAATAACCCGGTACGCGAAGCCATGCATTCGGTCTTTTTGTACCACGCGATTAAGGCGGGTATGAATATGGGAATTGTAAACCCGGCAATGTTGGAGGTTTACGATGATATTCCCAAAGATTTATTGGAACATGTTGAGGATGTAATTCTCAACCGTAGAGATGATGCCACGGAACGTTTATTGGAGTTTGCCGAATCTGTTGTGGGAAAAGCAAAAGAGAGCACAGTAGATTTATCATGGCGGCAAGAACCTTTGCAAAACAGAATTACACGTGCTTTAGTAAAGGGAATTGACCAATACGTGGTAGAAGATGTAGAAGAGGCAAGACAGGTTTCAGATAAACCTATCGAGGTTATTGAAGGATATTTAATGACCGGGATGAACGTTGTGGGCGACTTATTTGGAAGCGGAAAAATGTTTCTGCCACAAGTGGTAAAATCTGCCCGCGTGATGAAAAAAGCAGTTGCGTATTTACTCCCATATATTGAAGAGGAAAAGTTAAATAACCCCCAGCCGCAAAGTGTTAATGGAAACGGTAAAATCCTCATGGCTACGGTAAAAGGAGACGTACACGATATTGGTAAAAATATTGTGAGCGTAGTGTTGGCCTGTAACAATTATGAGATAGTGGATTTAGGGGTGATGGTACCTCCGGAAAAAATAATCAAAGCTGCTATAGAACATAATGTGGATATCATTGGTCTAAGCGGACTCATAACTCCATCTTTGGATGAAATGGTATTTCTGGCCAAGGAAATGGAACGTCAAAACTTTAAGGTTCCACTTTTAATTGGCGGTGCCACGACCAGTAAAGCACATACGGCGGTAAAAATAGACCCACAATATAGCAGTGCCGTGGTACATGTAAATGATGCTTCCCGAGCTGTAACAGTGGTGGGCGATTTATTGCAACCGGACAGTTCAACCTCATATAAAAAGAATTTGAAGCTGGATTATGAGGAGTTTCGGGATAAGTTTTTAAAACGAACCAAAAAGAAAGAATATAAAACCATTGAAGCGGCACGTGCCAATAAGTTTAAAATTGATTGGAATACCGCTGAAATCGTAAAACCAAAAAAACTGGGAATCCAAATTATAGAAGATTTGGAATTGAAGAAGTTGGTCGATTTTATTGACTGGTCGCCATTTTTTAGAAGTTGGGATTTACACGGAAAATATCCGGATATTTTGAATGATAAAATTGTCGGCGAACAAGCCAAAGAGCTTTTTACCGATGCTCAAACCATGTTGAAAGACATCGTTTCCAATAAAAAATTGAAGGCTAAAGCTATTTTTGGACTATTTCCTGCTAATTCCATAAACGATGATGATATCGAAGTTATGTTTTCTCCCCTTTCGGGGGAGATGTCCAAAGGTCAGAGGGGGATTTTTAGAACCCTCCGCCAACAGCTAAAACGTCGGGAAGGCGTTCCTGATTACGCGTTAGCCGATTTCATAGCTCCGAAAAAATCGGGAATTCAAGATTACATTGGCTGTTTTTGTGTAAGTACAGGATTTGGCACGGCTGAGTTGGCAAAAGAATACGAGAAGAATCTTGACGATTACAGTGCTATCATGATAAAAGCTTTGGCCGATCGTTTTGCTGAGGCATTTGCCGAATATTTACATAAAGAAGTGAGAACCAAACATTGGGGATATGCTACCAATGAAGGTTTGTCCAATGAGGAGCTGATAAAAGAATCGTACAAAGGAATAAGACCTGCACCGGGGTACCCGGCCTGTCCCGACCATTTGGAAAAATTAACGATTTGGGAACTTTTAAAGGTAGAGGAGAAAATTGGGGTGAAACTAACGGAAAGTTTGGCCATGTGGCCTGCAGCTTCGGTGAGTGGGTATTATTTTGGAAATCCTGAGGCCAGGTATTTTGGATTGGGAAAAATAAAGGAAGACCAAGTGGCAGATTTTGCCCGGAGAAAAGGAATATCTTTGGAAGAAGCCATGAAGTGGTTGGCGCCTAATATTGATGAGAGTTAATGGTTCAGAGTTGATAGTAAAAAAGAATGGATTATACGGAATTAGAAGTATGGAAAGAATCACGCAAATTGGTGAGTGGTATGTATATGGTCACAAAATCTTTTCCAAAAGATGAATTATATGGTTTGACTGGTCAAATGAGAAGATGCGCAGTTTCAATTCCGTCAAATATCGCTGAGGGTTGCGGTCGAAGAACTTCAGCGGACACCGTTCAGTTTCTTCATATATCAAAAGGTTCTTTGTATGAACTTGAGACTCAACTTTTTCTAGCCCTAGATCAAAACTATTTAGATGGTGAAAGTTTTAAAAATCAAATCACACAAATAACCCTTTGTAAAAAATTGCTAAGCGGTTTCATCAAGTATTTTAAAAATAAGAAATAATCACTGAATCTTTTTTCAATTTCTACAAACCATCAACTCTCAACCGTCAACTATTTAGAGAATGAAAGTAACAGAGCATATAGAAAACGCAAAAGGAAAAACCTTGTTTTCCTTTGAGATCATACCACCGGTAAAGGGTCGGAATATTCAAGAGTTATATGATAATATAGACCCGTTGATGGAGTTTAAGCCTCCTTTTATTGATGTGACCACATCTCGTGAAGAGACCATTTATGTGCAAAAAGAAGGGCTGTTGGATAAGAAAACCACACGTATGCGCCCTGGTACGGTAGGTATTTGCGCCTCAATTCAACATAAATACGATGTGGATACCGTGCCGCACGTAATTTGTGGTGGTTTTACCAAGGAAGAAACGGAATATATGTTGATAGATTGTCATTATCTAGGCATTCAAAACGTAATGGCCCTACGGGGCGATGCTATGCGTGAGCAACAGTATTTTGAACCTACAAAAGGTGGTCATGCTTATGCGAAAGGCCTAGTGGAACAGATTCAAAACTTAAACTGTGGTACCTATTTGCATGAGGTTATAGAATCCGATAATTGTGCCGATTTCTGTATCGGCGTGGCAGGTTATCCAGAAAAGCACTTGGAGGCACCCTCTTTACAGTCCGATTTAAAACGATTGAAACAAAAAGTGGACGCCGGAGCGGATTATGTAGTAACCCAGATGTTTTTTGACAATCGGAAATATTTTGAATTTGTTGAAGCCGCCAAAGAAATGGATATTAATGTACCGATAATTCCAGGGATTAAACCTATTGCCGTTAAGCGGCACTTGCAATTGCTGCCCCAGGTTTTCCGTATCGATTTACCACAAGATCTGATCGATGCTCTAGACGCTTGTGAGAACAATAAAGCAGTAAGGCAAGTGGGCATAGACTGGGCCATACAACAATCCAAAGAGCTTAAAGAAGCCGGAGTGCCTGTTCTGCACTATTATTCCATGGGAAAATCGGACAACATCAAAGCGATTGCAAAAGAGATGTTTTAAAGGGTCGATAGTAGATAGTTGTTCGTTGGTGGCTATTCGTTTAAAAACCATCAATGGTCAACGATAAACCAACAACAAGTCCTATTTTTACATCCCATGAAGCTTAGATTTCTTTTTTGCCTACTTTTTTCAATCGTGTATTGTACTGCCCAAGATGGGGAAGAGGTGAAAAAATATACCTTGGATGCCAGTCAGTTTTATGGTTCTGTCCTTTTACACAATCCGGATATTTCACATCTGATCGCGAACCATCCGGGCGGGATTATTTTAGGTTTTAATCGTAAGACCTATGGCTATAAGGAATGGGAAAGTTTATACAACTATCCGGATTATGGGGCTTCGTTTATTTATCAGGACATGAACAATGAGACGTTGGGCAAGAATTTTGGTCTCTATGCGCATTACAATTTCTATTTTTTTAAACGAAACATGCAGTTTAGGGTGGGGCAGGGCATTGCCTACACCACGAATCCATATGATAGGGAAACCAATTTTAGGAACAGTGCCTATGGTTCGGATTTTTTGAGCTCTACCTATTTAATGCTCAATTACTATAAGGAAAATGTATATAAAGGTTTAGGTTTTAAAGCAGGTGTTTCTATCATCCATTACTCCAATGCAAATTTTAGGGCTCCCAATACCTCTACCAACACTTTTGCCTTCAATGCCGGGTTGACCTATGATTTGGATGGCGGCAAAGAAGTGATGTACTTGCCCAAGGCGGAAAAAGTAAAAGTGACGGAACCTATCAAGTATAATTTAATATTGCGGAGCGGTTTAAATGAAAGTGATGTCATTGGCTCGGGCCAATACGGATTTTTTATTTTTTCCGCTTATGCGGATAAGCGTTTGGGCAGAAAAAGTGCCATTCAATTGGGTACGGATGTTTTCTTTTCTAATTTTCTAAAAGAATTGATTCGTTTTCAGGCCACTTCTTTTCCTGAAATGGAGGTTGCCGCGGATACGGATTATAAAAGGGCAGGGGTCTTCTTGGGGCATGAATTGTTTATCAATAAAATGAGTATTGTCGCCCAGTTGGGATATTATGTATATTATCCGTTTGATTTTGAAGGTCGTGTGTATAACCGTGTTGGTCTAAAGCGATATTTTGGTGATAAGATTTTTGGCGCTATTACCCTAAAATCTCATGGAGCTGCGGCAGAAGCGGTAGAATTTGGAATAGGAATACGACTATGAGGAGATTAATAGAATATAGCTGTCCAGTCGAGCGGAGTCGAGACCTACTTTGTACACTTTTGGTCGGTTTTGGTCTTTTACTTTTGTCTGGCTGCAACTCCGAAAATGCTCCTGATTGCTTCCAGAATGCTGGCAATTTGGTTCGAGAGGAAATTGCACTTCCTACATTTAATAAAATCACCGTATTTGAAAAAATCGCTTTAATCGTAAAACAGGGCGATGTGCAAAAAGTAGAAATAGAAACGGGTGAGTTTTTATTGGAAGAAGTCAGTGCAAATGTTGAAGAAGGTAGATTGATCGTAAGAAATGAAAATGGTTGTAACCTTTTTCGCGAGTATGGCATTACGACGATTTATGTAACATCGCCCAATATTAATGAAATACGAAGTAGTACGGGTCTCAAAATCAGTAGTGACGGTATTCTAAATTATCCTAGCCTAACACTCTTTTCCGAAAGTTTTACGTTTCCTGAATCGGAAACAACGGATGGGGAATTTGATTTGGAACTAAGTTCGGAAAACGTCAGCGTTGTATCAAATGGGATAGCTTATTTTAAATTGAGCGGTAACACGGAAAATTTAAGACTTACCATTGCAGCTGGAGATTCTCGGATAGAGGCCGAAAATCTAACGGCGCAAACCGTAAGTTTAAATCACAGGGGTTCCAATGATATTTTGGTCAATCCTCAAGTGGGTATCAGCGGAATTATTAGAGGTTATGGTGATGTAATAAGTTTTAACCGACCAGAAACAATTGCTGTTGAAGAGATTTTCAATGGTAGGTTACTATTTAGATAGTGCCAAGCTAAGCGATTAAGGACCAAAATATACGCTGTTAAACTTTTAATGTCATTCCGAATGGAATGTGGAATCTCATTTTCTATTAATTGGATTTCTCACTATGTTCGAAATTACAAATGCTTATCAATGAATTCCGTTTTAAAGTACATAAAACATTTATTTTCTCCATTAAAAGAAACTACTGTTGATAACATTAAATGGAAGGAGCTTTTAACAGCCGATGGGTTGTTACAGGATTTGATTGATAATGAAAAGATTCCTGGATTGGCAATAACTGTTTTAAAAGATGGAAAAAAACACTTTCAGAAAGGCTATGGTTATGCCAATTTGGAAACTAAAACTTTGGTACATCCTCAAAAAACAGTTTTCCGTATCGCCAGTGTTTCTAAACCCGTAGCGGCAACTGCTTTGGCGCACATGGTTGTTGATGGACTTATCGATTTGGATACTTCATTTTATGAATATGTATCCTATTATCCGAAGAAGAAATGGGATTTTACCATAAGACAGCTAGCAAGCCATACCGCTGGGATAAGGGGGTATAAAGGAGCCGAATACGGATTGAGCAAACCCTATTCCATTAAAGAAAGTATCAATATTTTCAAGGACGATGCGCTTCTTTTTGAACCCGGAACGGACTATCTGTACAATAGCTTTGATTGGGTTTTAATATCTCTGGCAATGCAGGAGGTAAGTGGAATTCCATTTGAGGAGTATGTGCAAGAAAAAGTACTGATACCTTTGGGAATGAAAAATACATTTGCACCGGAAGGGTATAAGAAGTCATTTCTAGCAGAGCGAGAAATCTATTTTTCAGAATTCTATTCCAAAGGCCGACTCGATTTTAGGGAAGCCATTCCCGTAAACAATTATTACAAGTTGGCTGCAGGGGGATATTTGTCCACTTCTGAGGATATCGCCAAGTTTGGACAGGCGTATTTAAATGGAGAAATTTTAAACGAAAAAGTGCTATCCCCTTTTTTGACTTCTGAAAAAATAAATGGAAAACCGACACATTATGGTTTAGGTTGGCAAGTGAGCGAAGATAAACAGGGCAGACCTTACTTTGGACATATCGGTAATGGAGTTGGGGGCTATTCCAACTTTTTTGTGTATCCCAATGAGCAAATGGTTTTTTCGATATTAACAAACTGTACAAATCCAAATATTCAAGAGGCGTTGGATGCAGTTGTTGATAGTTTTATCAATAATACCTCCCTATCATAGGATGCTCTACAATTGTTTTTTTCAGTTCGAACGGGTCTATGCTGCCCATTTTCCGGTACACTATTTCTCCTCCCGGAGCCACTAAGGCGGTATAGGGTAAAGCGCCGTCCCATTCCGGGTCTACCGCCTCTATCATTTTATATTTATCCTCTTCCGAGTAAATATAATTGTTGAGTGCGGAATGTTGTTTACGTAGAAATTTTAGTGCACGGTCTTTGGATTTCATATTGTCCGCACTAATGGAAATAAATTCAAAATCCCTGCCGCGATACATTCTGTGAATATCAACAAATTCAGGATATTCATGCACGCAAGGGCCACACCATGTAGCCCATAGATTTATAAGACGTAGTTTATCCGTATCATTTTGAAAAAGTGTTTGGATCCCTTGCGCATCAAGTTCCTCTAAGGTTACTTCTTTTTCCTTCCACTCCTTATTGATTTTTTTGGCATAGTCATCTTTCCAAGCCCATTTTACCGAACAACCAAACGTTTTAGTGACAGCTTCATCAATAGCTTTTCCCGCTAAAGTATTATCAATTGCATTTCTCACATCTTCCGCATTTGCCGTACCAGGTTTTTCGGAAGCATCTAACCTTCCTACATAAGTGAGTTCCCGTTCCTTGTTGAATACAAAAGTATGGGGTGTAGCTACTGGACCATATTTAAGGGACGCTTCGTGAGTGTCACCGTCGTACAAATAGGGAAAATTATAAGATTTGTCCACAGCCCTCGTCTTCATATCTTCAAAAGAATCGCCAAGATCACTGTACCCTAACTCGTTCAATAACAATCCGTTTATAGAATTGGGGGATATGGCAACGATCTGCACGTTTTTGTTTTGATAATCTTTGGCAAGTTGAATGATTCGATCTTCATAAGCCTGAGCGGTCGGGCAGTGGTTGCATGTAAATACGATGACCAACACTTCTGAACCATTGTAATCGTTCAAGGAATGAAACTTACCATCGGTACCGGGTAACTTAAAATCCGGGGCTTTTTGTCCAATTTTCAAAGTAATTACTTCTTGTTTTGGAACGGACTGTGGTTTGGCTACAAAAAAGGCCGTCTCTTCAGTGGAAGATTCTTCTACCATAGTAGCATTGCTATCCTTTTGTTTTTCCTTACAGGAAATGATTAGTAATATGCTGAATAACAGAAATGTGAATTGCGCCTTCATTTAAAACCTAAATATTTACTCCTAAATTTAAATATTCTAATTGAAGATTATACCGGTATTATGAATTATTTAAAATTGAATCTAACATTCTAGATTTCTATTCCGATGGATTCATATACAAATTGAAATACATTTTTGAATAGTTACATAAGCAATATATGAAACTATAGTTCTTTCAGAAGTGCATAGGATAACTCATAAAGCCTAATTAGAGGATTCTTTTTTCAACCAAGTTAATGGTAGTAGCTCATTAGGAAATGGTGCTAATAATAACTATATTGCACCATATCTATTATTTTATGCGAACTACTAGAAAGTCAATAACATTTACGGATCAACAGGATAGCTGGATAAAGCTTAGAGTTGAAAAAGGGGATTTCACTAACGATAGTGAATATATTCGTGATTTGGTAAGAAAAGACCAAGCGGAGAATATGAAACTTTTAGAATTAAAACAAGCTATTGATGAGGGGTTGCAAAGCGGTAGAAGCCCCCTAAAAATTCGTGATATAATCAGGAAGGTAGATAATGGGAATTTATAATCTATCTACTAGAGCTCAATTTGATATTGTAGGTATATATAAACATGGTATAAAGTTTTTTGGCGCGAAGCAAGCTTCGGATTATTTAATTCAATTAGAAGGTTTTTTGGAAGAATTGGCTGAACGTCCTGAATTAGCTAGAGATGCTTCTCCAATAGCAAATGCTTTGAAATTTTATAATTTCAAAGGCCATGTTATCTATTATTTATTTGACGGTCATGGGGAAATATACGTGGTTAGGGTACTTGGCAAAAGAATGAATTTTGAAGAACATCTATAAAGTTCAAATAATCTCTTTCTATAATTAAAGAAATATTCATAAATCATATTTTTCTTAGCAGAAATTGAAATTCTGTCCTGTTCGTAGTTTTTGATTTTATCGAGCGGAATATTCAACACTTTTTAAAATACACCAAGTCACTTTTTAATTTATCGGTTACAGTTAATAGTAAGGAATATTGCTTTGAAAAGGCGATTCAGAATATTTAATATGGCGAATAGGCAAAGCATATCTGTCTTCTTGAGCATAACGGGGTTTTAATTATCATAAAAAACTATTAAACACTATTCATAATTAAAATGTTTAAAGATTAATAATTAACTTTAAACAAAAATTTATATAATGAAAAAAATAGGAATACTAGTTTTACTTTTTGGAATGTGTTTAACAGGTTTGCAAGCACAGGAAATTACTGCGTTCCCCGGAATGTGGGGAGAAGCTTTTTATCAGGACAAAGAAAAATTGACTTGGAAAGAAATTGATAAAATTATGAGAGAAAGCCAAGTCGCGGAGATGCACTGGCAGAAATCAAAAAAACAAGCGTTAGGAGGTTTAGTGTTTGGAGCTGCTAATTTTGGTTCGGCTATTTGGTTAATTTCCAATCTTGATAAAAACGAACCTTTGACTGGTCCGGCCATTGCAGTCGCGGGAACTGGGCTTATAGGCGGTATTTTCTTTCATGCTTCTTCCAAAAACAAAAAAATGGCAATATTGGAATATAACGATGCTTTGGGTAAGAAAATGTCCTATAAGCTGGTGCCGATCAGCAATCAAAAAGGATTGGGCCTGGCATTGAAATTTTAAGAATTGCTATAAAATTTAAACATTGCATAGAGAATCATCAATATTTATTTGCATCGATGCGAAAATTATAAAAAAATATTCCTTTTTGAGGTATATTGAATTTTATTACTACATTAGCTCCAAGTTATAGGATAATGACAAAGCAATATTTCTGGAACGGTTTCTTTTTTTACTTCTTTTTTAAGAGAAGTACGGGACTGTTGTAGTATATAATAAAATACATATCAATTGAAGTCCCGTGAAAAACGGGGCTTTTTTTTGTTTAAAACTTGAGGTTTTGATGCTCCTAAAACTATTATCAGGAGTTAAGTTAGAAGTAATGAAACTAAAAATAGCCATACAGGGAATAAAAGGTTCCAACCATCATCAGGTAGCAAAAGACTATTTTGGTAATGATACGGAAATGGTAGAGTGCCTATCTTTTGATACGCTTGTAGACCAACTCTTGGAAGGCAAAGCGGATAAGGGCATCATGGCCATTGAGAATTCCATTGCCGGTTCCATCATACCTAATTACGCACTCGTATATCAAAATAACCTGCATATTATTGGGGAATATTACTTGAACATCCATCACAATTTGATGGTTTTAAAAGGTCAGAAATTAGAGGATATTAGAGAGGTTTCATCACATCCCATGGCATTGTTACAGTGTAAGGAGTTTTTTAAGAAGTATCCACACATAAAATTGGTAGAAGATGTAGATACCGCGGAAACGGCAAAGCGTATTCAAGAACAGAATTTATCGTATTTAGCGGCCATTGCGCCAAAGGTGGCAGCCGAATTATATGGTTTGGACATCGTAGCGGACGACATCCAAACCATAAAGAATAATGCCACCCGATTTATTATTGTAAAAACAAAAAATAAAGAGCTTCCCAAGTCCGAAATCAATAAGGCGTCTTTACGGTTTATTACGGACCACAAACGCGGGAGTTTGGCCACTGTCCTTAATGTGATGAGCGATTGCAATTTAAATCTGACCAAGATACAGTCGCTTCCGGTGATAGAAACACCTTGGAAGTATGCTTTTTTTGTGGATGTCACCTTTGGTGAATATCAAGCTTTTGACAAGGCGAAAGCACTTTTGAATATCATGTTGGAGGATTTTAAAGTATTGGGAGAATATAAAAATGCCATGCGATGATACAAACAGCGGATAGGCTTAAAACAGTCCAGGAATACTACTTCTCCAAAAAATTAAGAGAGGTAAGGGGGCTTGCAGCGGAAGGAAAACCCATTATCAATATGGGAATCGGGAGTCCCGATCTTTCGCCTTCACAAAGTGTAATAGAAAGTATCCAGAAAGCAGTGCTGGATTTAGGTGCGCATCAGTACCAAAGCTATCAGGGATTGCCGGAATTAAGAAAGGCAATTGCATTATTTTATAAAAATAAGTTTAATGTAAGTGTGGATGCCAATTCGGAAATATTGCCCCTTATGGGTTCTAAAGAGGGCATTATGCACATAAGTATGGCCTTTCTGAACGATGGGGACGAAGTACTTATCCCAAACCCGGGGTATCCAACCTACGCATCGGTTACCAAATTGGTCGGTGCTTCCGAAAAATATTATGATTTAACCGAGGCAAATGGGTGGTTTCCAGATATTGAAGCGCTGGAGAAAAAAGATTTGAGCAAAGTAAAATTAATGTGGTTGAGCTACCCGCATATGCCTACGGGCGCTAACGCAACGATAGCGCAATTCAAAAAGTTGGTGGCTTTTGCCAAACAGCATCATATTTTGTTGGTGAATGACAATCCGTACAGTTTCGTTTTGAACAGCGAACCTAAAAGCATCTTGACCATTGAAGGGGCCAAAGAGGTGTGTTTAGAACTGAATTCTCTAAGTAAAACCTTCAACATGGCCGGTTGGCGCGTAGGTTTTGTGTTAGGGAGTCAGGAGCATATCAGTGCCGTTTTAAAAGTGAAGAGCAATATGGATTCCGGTATGTTCTATGGCATCCAAAAAGGAGCGATAACCGCCTTGGAAAGCGCGGATATTTGGTATGAGCAATTGAATAATGTATATGAAAAGCGTAAAAAATTGGTTTGCCAGTTAGCGGACAAACTTAGCTGTACCTATGATAAAAATGCCGTTGGAATGTTTCTATGGGCCAAATTACCCAAAGGGATTGCATCGGCCGAAAGATTTATAGATGATATACTTTATGAAAAGGATATTTTCATCACTCCAGGTATTATTTTTGGCAGTAACGGGGAAGGATATATTCGATTTTCATTATGTGTAACAGAGGAAAAAATAAAAGAAGCAATAGATAGGTTTTAATTAGTTGTTTGTTGTCGGTTGATGATAAATATTAATGATGAATTTAAAAAAATGAAGCAATCAACGAACAACGAACAACGGACAACTAAAGCGAAGCGATAATAATGAACGTATTTGCAGTGGGTATAGGTTTAATAGGAGGGTCTTTCATGAAAGACTTAAAGGCAAAGATGCCCGAAACCGTTATCTATGGTATTGACGTTAATGAATCTCATTTGGAAGAGGCATTGGAGTTGAATATCATCGATAAGAAATCTAGTTATGATGAACTGCATCTAGCGGATTTTGTCCTCGTCAGTATCCCTGTAGATGTTATGGTTGAAGAGCTTCCCAAAATTTTGGATAAGATTTCGGATGACTGTGTGGTATGTGATGCCGGGTCTACCAAGGAACTTATTTGCAAAGTTTTGGACGGGCACGTTAAACGAAGAAATTATTTAGCTTGTCACCCCATTGCGGGAACGGAATTTTCAGGTCCGTCTGCCGCTATAAACGGACTGTTCAATGGAAAAGCAAACATTATTTGCGAGGTAGAGAAGACGGCATTTAAGCTTCAGGAGAAAGCACTCTCTATTTTTCAGTTGTTGGGAATGCGCATACGCTATATGAATCCTAAGGCGCACGATAAGCATATCGCATATGTATCACACTTATCGCACATAAGTTCCTTTATGTTGGGGAAAACGGTCATTGAGAAGGAGAAAAACGAACGTGATATTTTTGATATGGCGGGTAGTGGATTTGAAAGTACGGTTCGTTTGGCCAAAAGTTCACCGGCCATGTGGACTCCTATTTTTCAGCAAAATAAAGAGAACGTTATAGAAACATTGGAAGAATATATCCAAAATCTATCCGATTTTAAAGAGTTATTGCTCAAGGACAATTTTGAAGGAATTTATAATGAAATGAATAACACAAACAAAATAAAATCAATATTAAAAGGTATACCACTGAACAAAAAATGATTTTAGAGTCAAGAGCATATAAAAATAGATAGTAGAATAAACAATTAATATTTAAATAGAAGAAGATGTAAGATGGTGAAAACTTTACCCTTCACCTTTTTGCCCTTCAGCCAAAAACAAAGTAATGGAGAATACAAAAGAAATGAGAACATGGTTGGATGATATGGGTTTAGACCATCCACTAGTAATAGCAGGGCCATGTAGTGCGGAAACCGAAGAGCAAGTATTGCGCATTGCGCATGACTTAAAAGATACCGATGTAAACTACTACCGCGCAGGTATTTGGAAGCCAAGAACGCGTCCTGGCAATTTTGAGGGCGTTGGTGCTTTAGGTTTAAAATGGCTCCAAAAAGTAAAAGAGGAAACCGGATTAAAAACGGCAACGGAGGTGGCCAATAGAGCACATGTTGAGCTGGCTTTGGAGCATGATGTGGATTTGTTGTGGATCGGAGCACGTTCAACCGTTAGTCCTTTTATCATGCAAGAATTGGCAGATGCCTTGGAAGGAACTGATAAAATTGTATTGGTAAAGAATCCTGTAAATCCGGATTTAGCATTATGGTTAGGAGGAATTGAAAGATTGCATACTGCCGGAATAAATAAATTAGGAGCGATTCATAGGGGATTTTCGACCTACGAAAAATCAAAATACAGGAACATTCCGGAATGGCAACTGGCAATTGAATTCCAAAATAAATTTCCCGATTTGCCATTGATCAACGACCCATCGCACATTACGGGGAAACGCGATATGATTTTTGATGTATCGCAAACCGCATTGGACTTGAATTTTGATGGATTGATGATTGAAACGCATCACGACCCGGATAATGCATGGAGTGATGCTGCACAACAAGTAACACCGGACAAATTAGTGCAGATCATGAAAGATTTGAAAATACGAAAGGAGACTGATGTGGAAGCCGAGTACAATACAAAATTGAGCAATCTAAGGGCTCAAATAGATATCATAGACAATCAATTGATAGATACCTTAGGAAAAAGAATGAAAATTTCCGATAGCATTGGAGAATTGAAAAAACAAAAGAACGTAGCGGTGTTACAATCCAATCGTTGGAACCAGATTTTGGGTAAAATGATTTTGGAAGGAGAAACCCGTGGACTCAGTGAAGAGTTTGTACTGAGGATGTTCAAGGCAATTCACCAAGAGTCCATTAATCATCAAGAAAAAATAGTAAAGGCATAGTTTTAGAGTGCTACTATTAAAAAGCATCCACGTTAGCGGGGATGCTTTTTTTGTTTTTACACCAAAGTGTAAGAAAAATCATCCATATTCTTGCAATATTGACAAAACAGGAGCGTTAGGGGTCTATAAAACCAATAAAAATTAAAATAGAGGGGCATGAAAAAAAGTTTTTTAGCAGCCATATTGTTGATTACTGGTATGGGTGCCAGTGCACAATCTTATATCGGATTTTTAACCGATAACTATAGTGGCGTAAACAGTGTTATTGCGAACCCGGCCAATATTACCGATTCTCGGTTTAAAACAGATATCAACCTTGTGGGTGCGAGTACATTTTTTACGAACGATTATTTCTCGGCAGGATTTTCGGAACTAACGGGAAGTGATTTTGATTTTGATGCGGATGCGGAGTTATCGCCTTCCGATAATAATAATTTCGCGAACAATATAGATGTGTTAGGGCCTTCCTTTATGTTCAATTTGAGCCCCAAAAGTTCCATCGCATTTTTTTCAAGGGCCCGGCAGTTTGCCAGTGCAAATGAAATAAATGGGGAGACCGTGGATAATTTGGATGAAGGTATTGATGAGGATAGGGATTTTACCGTAAACGAAGGTGATTTCTTTGGTTCCGGAAGTGCTTGGGCAGAAGTTGGTTTGGCATATGCTAGGACCATCATGAATAAGGAACAGCATTATTTAAAGGGCGGACTTTCTTTAAAATACCTAAAAGGTTTGGGAAACGCCTATGCAACAGGAAGGGGCGTAACCGTAAATTATGATGCAGATGGCGCTACTTTGCCGGATGGCTCTACGAGCGGAACGTTACAATCAACGGGCGAATTGGATTACGGCCGCATTGCGGAATATGATGATGAGGATTATGATTATGAAGTGCCCGAGGAGGCTAGCGGTTTTGGTCTAGACCTTGGTTTTATTTATGAATGGAGACCGGATTATAATGATTACACCACCACTGGTCCTGACGGAGAAACCAAGGTCATGAAGGACAAAAACAAATACAAGCTTAAATTAGGTCTTTCCATAACGGATTTAGGCTCGGTCACCTATAAAAATGGTTTTATAGATAACTATGATATCACCAATTCAATAACACAAGAAGATTACGAAAGTATTGATGGTATTGATGAACTTAGAAATTTTTACACCTTTACGGCATCTAGGGCAGATATTAAAGCTTCATTGCCAACGGCGCTTCATTTTAATGCGGATTATAACATCAGCAATCATTTTTATGTAAACCTAAATACGGATTTATCACTTAAATCTCCCGGTGAGAACATTGTAAGAATAGCCAATGTAGTTTCGTTGACCCCGAGGTTCGAAAGCAAATGGTTCAGTTTTTATTTACCATTGAGTACCATTCAATATAGTGGTTTTCAGGTAGGTGCGGGATTACGTGCCGGGCCATTTTATCTTGGTTCAGGGTCTTTACTTACTTCATTGACGGAAGATAAGATACAAGGAAGTGATGTGTATGCGGGCGTTAAAATACCGGTATATCAAGGACAACCTAAAGATAAGGACGGTGACGGAATCATAAATAAGGAAGATGGCTGCCCAAAAGTGGCAGGACCGGCGGAGAACAATGGTTGCCCATGGGGAGATGCGGACAATGATACGGTACTGGATAATGAAGATAAATGTGTAAACGAAGCTGGCCCCGTTGAAAATGGAGGATGTCCTTGGCAAGATACGGATGGCGATGGCTTATTGGATAATGAGGATAATTGTATCACTGAAGCCGGACCTGTTGAAAACAACGGTTGCCCTTGGCCGGATTCGGATAACGACGGAATATTGGACAAGGATGACAAGTGTCCAGAAGAAATAGGTACGGTCGCAAATGATGGTTGTCCTGAGCCTGAAGTAACGGAAGAAGTGCAAAAATCATTGAACGAATATGCACGTACCATTTTGTTCAATTCAGGTAAATCTTCCATAAAGGACGAGTCTACCGCCGTATTGGTAGATATCCTCAAAATATTGAACGAATATCCCAATGCCAATTTTGTGATAGAAGGTCATACGGATAGTATTGGTTCTGTTCAGACCAACCAAAGACTATCGGAGTCTAGGGCGAAAGCCGTAATGGACTTTTTGGTAAAAAGTGGAATAGCTGCCAACAGATTGTCTGCGATAGGTTATGGAGAAAGCAAACCAATTGCGACCAATATGTACAAGGATGGTAGACAGAAAAATAGAAGAGTAGAAATAAACTTGGTAAAATAAGTAGCATTATCTAGGAAAAACAAAATGCCCCTTTAACGGGGCATTTTTAGTTTATAAAGTATTTTATATTGTTACTTTTTGAAAATGTATCGTGTTATAAAAATACCTTGTCCATCTTGTTGTCCGGCATCCGCCTCAACGGCACTGGTAACGAATATGAGTTCCCATCCATCGGCTAACATCTGGGTCAGTTTTGAAGAGATAACGGCATCATTGGCGGCAATATTCTGGAAACGGATTCCGGCAATATTGTAAAAGTTCAATAATTTGGTTTCCTCAAAGTTTTTGATGCGGATATCCCCTCGTTTGGATTTATTTCTAGTATTGTCCTCATCGGTCTGTTCGGAGGTGAATTCCTGAAAATCCTTTTCTTCTTGGGCATCAATGATTCTTGAACGCCCAATACCACTGGGAACAATAGATTCAACGCTGGTAATCACTTTTATTTGCTGCGCATTCGCATCAATTGATACAATTAAAAGTAAGCTTGTTATCAGTACTATTTTTTTCATAATATAAATTTTAGTATGTGTTGATTAAAGACAATTCGTTTTAGAAAGGGTTGCATGGATAAAGAAAGTAATTTCCATTGTTTCGACACATTTTAGTTACATTTTAATACTTGGTGTTTTTCATGGAATTAAGTTATGGCTATTTTCGATTTAGCGATATTAAAAATAGGTTTTTTGAAAAAGAACTAAAAAATAAGAAGAACTTTCAAAGGGACATCCGGCAGTATTTTGACAGATGCCATTGGAATTAATGAACATCAGATCACTGCAAGTTCATTCAAAAACCCTTAATTTGTAGCTATGATGAGCTGGAATCGATCAACATGTTAGGAACCGTCTATAAATCTACGGGAAGCTGGTACTCCGTTAAGAGTGAGGAAGGGGTTTTTTATGAATGCCGCATCAAGGGAAAATTCAGGATAGAAGGGATTAAAAGTACCAATCCGGTTGCTGTTGGGGATAAGGTTTTGTTCGAGATTGAAACAATCGGCGACGATACTATCGGTATAATCAATACGATTGTAGACCGTAAAAACTACATCATCAGAAAATCGGTCAATCTGTCCAAACAAACGCATATTATTGCCGCTAATCTAGATCAGGTTTTTTTGATGGTCACTTTGAACAATCCAAAAACATATCCTGTTTTTATAGATCGATTTCTCGTCACTGCAGAGGCGTATGATATTCCAGTGATTTTATTATTCAACAAGATTGATAGCTATACCGAAGAAGCACTGAACGAGGTGAAGTTTTTAGCGGCTCTCTACCGCAAAATAGGATATACTTGCATAGGAATATCCGCTAAGACCGGAAAGAATGTGGATAAGGTAATGGATTTGATGTTTGGTAAAACTTCTATGTTTTCCGGACATTCCGGAGTCGGCAAGTCTACCTTGATAAATGCAGTGGAGCCTGATTTGGACATAAAAACAGCGGAAATTTCCCAACAACACCTTCAAGGACAACATACCACTACTTTTGCGGAAATGTTCGATTTAAGTTTTGATGCTAGGATAATAGATACTCCGGGCATTAAGGGCTTTGGTATCGTAGACATGGAAAAAGAAGAAATTGGTGATTATTTTCCGGAGTTATTTGAATTGAAAAAAGACTGTAAATTCAACAACTGTATTCATTTGGATGAGCCCAAATGCGCGGTAAAAGAAGCGTTGGAAGAGGGAAAAATATCTTGGAGCAGGTATAAAAGCTACTTGCAAATGATTACCGGGGAAGAGGAGAGTTATAGAATTGATAATTACGGGGAAAAGTAATGCGGGCGGTATTGCAAAGAGTTTTGAAAGCCAATGTAACGATTGATGGTATTGTCAATGCAGCAATCGATAATGGAATATTGATCTTACTTGGAATAGTCAATGAGGACAATCAAGAAGATATAAAGTGGTTGTGTAGAAAAATAGCAAATCTTCGTATTTTCAATGATGCCGATGGTGTTATGAACAGATCTATTTTGGAGGTAAACGGGAAGGTAATCGTTGTAAGTCAATTTACATTACAGGCATCCACTAAAAAAGGCAATAGACCTTCCTATATCAAAGCGGCGAAGCCAGATGTAGCGGTTCCATTATATGAAATGTTCATTGCCGAGTTAGAGGATAAACTATCAAAAAAAGTAGGTACAGGTGTATTTGGCGCAGATATGCAAGTGGAATTGGTAAATGACGGTCCTGTTACAATAATCATCGATACTAAAAATAGAGAGTAATGAACATACAAAACGCTCAAGAAGCAGTAGACAATTGGATCAAAAAGCATGGAGTGCGTTATTTCAATGAACTCACTAATATGGCACAGCTCACGGAAGAAGTGGGCGAAGTGGCCCGTATAATAGCCAGAAGGTACGGGGAGCAAAGTGAAAAGGAATCCGATAAATCCAAGGATTTGGGGGAAGAGCTGGCCGATGTTTTGTTCGTAGTGTTATGTTTGGCCAATCAAACAGGAATAGATTTACAACAGGCTTTTGATAAAAAGTTAGATTTAAAAAGCAAGCGTGATCATGACCGTCACCACAATAATGAAAAGCTGAAATAATACTATCTTTGGGGCTATTTTTAAAAAGCAGATGCCTTGAAACTTCACTTGAACGGTCCATCCAATAATACGTTAAAAGCAGCTATAAAAATTACAGGTTCCAAGAGTGAATCCAATCGCTCTTTATTGCTTTCGGCATTATATCCTAATATATCTATCGCGAACCTTTCCAATTCTGATGATGCACAATTTATGGAAAGGGGTCTTACGGTTGAAAAAGGAACCGTAGATATTCATCATGCAGGGACGGCCATGCGTTTCCTAACGAGCTATTTTGCATGCCAGTCAAATAGAGAAGTGGTATTGACAGGTTCCCATAGAATGCAAGAAAGACCAATAAAAGTTTTGGTCGATGCATTAAAGAGTTTAGGAGCGGATATCACATATGAAAAAGAAGAAGGCTATCCGCCCTTAAAAATAAAAGGCGTTGCTATAAATAAAGAGAAAGTCAGTCTACCCGCAAATATTAGTAGCCAATATATTTCATCACTCTTATTGATAGCTCCAAGTCTCAAAAACGGACTGGAAGTGGAACTGGTCGGTCAAATTACATCTATTCCCTATATCAAAATGACTTTAGGGCTATTGGATGAAATTGGTGTCAAACATTCGTTTGAGGGGAATACTATCAAGATCAGTCCAAAGAATGATGTTTCAGAAACACTATTAACGGTTGAATCGGATTGGAGTTCCGCATCTTACTTTTATAGTATAGTTGCTTTTTCAGAAATTGGTTCGGAAGTTTCTCTTTCGGCCTATAAAAAGAATAGCTTGCAAGGGGATAGTGTGTTGGCTGAAATCTATACCGCTTTGGGCGTGGAGACTTCTTTTGAAAAAAATAACATTACGTTAAAAAAAATAGCAAAAGAATACCCAGAAATTTTAGAGGTAGATTTGGTCAATGCCCCTGATATTGCACAGACCATAGCGGTCACTTGTTTCGGTCTGGGAATAGGGTGCAATTTAGCAGGGTTGCACACACTCAAGATAAAAGAAACAGATCGGTTAGAGGCCTTGGACGTTGAATTAAAAAAACTTGGAGCCGACATTGAGGTGACGGATAAATCTTTGTCCTTACATGCTACTAGTAGTATTAAACCAGACATTGCCATAGATACCTACCATGATCATCGTATGGCCATGGCTTTTGCTCCTTTGGCATTCCGTACGAGTATCATCATCAATGACGCAGAAGTAGTTTCCAAGTCATACCCGGATTTTTGGGACGATATGAAAATACTGGGAATAAAGGTTGTTGAATTATAATTGCCCATTTACTTGACAACCCCCTATTAGGGATTGTATCTTTGCAGCCGCAATTTTGTGTTAAATTAACGCGGATTGCCATTAACGTTTAAAAGATATACCAAACATATGAAACTATCTCACTTTAATTTTGAGCTTCCAAAAGAATTATTGGCAGAACATCCTTCCGAAAATAGGGATGAGTCCAAATTAATGGTCATTCATAGGGAGACCGGAAAAATTGAACATAAGATGTTCAAAGATATGATCGATTATTTTGATGAGGGAGATGTTATGGTTTTGAATAACACCAAGGTTTTCCCCGCCAGGTTATATGGCAATAAAGAAAAAACCGGGGCTCGTATTGAAGTGTTCCTTTTACGCGAACTAAATGAGGAACAGAGGCTTTGGGATGTTTTGGTAGATCCCGCGCGTAAAATACGTATTGGCAACAAATTATATTTTGGGGATGACGAGACCTTGGTTGCCGAGGTTATTGATAATACCACGTCTAGAGGTAGAACACTTCGTTTTTTATACGATGGGGCGTATTTGGATTTCAGAAGAAAATTAAGGGAATTGGGTGAAACACCACTTCCAAAATATATAAAAAGAGACGTTGAGCCAGAAGATGAGCAGCGTTATCAAACCATTTATGCAAAACATGAAGGTGCCGTTGCCGCACCCACGGCAGGACTCCATTTTTCCAAACACCTTTTAAAACGTTTGGAGATAAAAGGGGTAGACTTTGCGGAACTAACGCTTCACGTTGGTTTGGGTACTTTTAATCCTGTTGAGGTCGAGGATTTGTCCAAGCATAAGATGGATAGTGAGGAATTGTATATAGACGAAAGAGCTACTGAAATAGTGAACAAGGCCCAAGCGCAGAAAAGACGTATTTGTGCGGTAGGTACAACGGTCATGAGAGGTTTGGAAAGTGCTGTTTCGTCCAATCATCAATTGAATACCTTTGAAGGATGGACCAATAAGTTCGTTTTTCCACCATATGATTTCAGTATAGCCAATGCGATGATCACTAATTTTCACCTGCCAAAATCAACATTGTTGATGATGGTGTCCGCATTTATGGGACATGATTTAATGAAAAAATCATATAAAGAAGCCATTTTGGAAGGTTACAGGTTTTATTCTTACGGTGATGCCATGTTGATTATTTAAATAAATTTATCCGCCCCTGCGGAAATTATTAAAATCCCGCTTTTTCAATATGACTGATAAAGCGGGATTTTATTTATGAAAGCTTATCCGATTAAAATGAAAGAAATCAAGAAGAAAGACATTCGGGCATTGACACGCGACCAACTTCGTGATTTTTTTGTTTCTAACGGAGATAAAGCTTTTAGGGGTAACCAAGTGTACGAATGGCTTTGGCAAAAAGGGGCACATTCTTTTGAGGGAATGACCAATCTTTCCAAACAGACCCGTGATATGCTACAAGACAATTTTGTAATCAACCACATTAAGGTTGATCAAATGCAGCGTAGTGCGGACGGGACCATTAAAAATGCGGTGCGGTTACATGATGATTTAATCGTGGAATCTGTCTTGATACCTACAAAAACACGTACAACGGCCTGTGTATCCAGTCAGGTTGGGTGTAGTTTGGACTGTAAATTTTGCGCTACTTCCAGATTAAAGCGTATGCGCAATTTAAATCCAGATGAAATTTACGATCAAGTGGTGGCCATAGATAATGAGAGTCGCTTGTATTTTGATAGACCTTTAAGCAATATTGTTTTTATGGGCATGGGCGAGCCGCTCATGAACTATAATAATGTGCTGAAAGCAATTGACAAAATAACCTCGCCAGAGGGTTTAGGCATGTCTCCAAAACGCATTACCGTTTCCACTTCCGGAGTGCCAAAAATGATAAGGAAAATGGCGGATGATGCGGTCAAATTCAAATTGGCAGTGTCCTTACATTCTGCTATTGATGCCATTAGAACTTCTATCATGCCCTTTAATGAAACCTTTCCATTGGCAGATTTAAGGGAAGCCTTGCAATACTGGTATCAAAAAACCAAAAGTCGTATTACCTATGAATATGTGGTTTGGGACGGAATCAATGATACACCTAAAGACGTAAAAGCATTGGTTGATTTTTGTAGGTTCGCACCATCCAAAGTCAATATTATAGAATATAATCCAATTGATGATGGTGAATTTCAACAAGCCTCGAACAAAGCGATAGAAATATACCAAAAAACCCTTGAGGCACATAACATAACCGTAACCGTAAGACGTTCTAGGGGAAAGGATATTGATGCCGCTTGTGGCCAATTGGCGAACAAGGCCTGATCAACTTTCATTTCTGGGTTCGTTTTAACCTTTAAACAAGTTACAACAGAAACTTTAAACGACTTTATTTGATTAATTTTGTTGGTTTAAGCCAGACCATCTGAAAATAGTAGCGCAAATAAAGGAACCTGTAAATCAGGAAATGGAGCTCTTCGAGTCCAAATTTCGGGATTCCATGTCGTCAAAAGTGGCGCTCCTTAATAGAATTACCCACTACATCGTCAATAGAAAAGGGAAACAGATGCGACCCATGTTCGTTTTTCTGACGGCCAAACTCCTGAATAATGGAGAAGTAAACGAACGTACCTATCGTGGGGCCTCGGTCATTGAATTGATACATACCGCAACGTTGGTACATGATGATGTGGTAGATGAGAGTTATAAGCGTAGAGGCTTCTTTTCCATAAATGCCCTTTGGAAGAATAAAATAGCGGTATTGGTAGGGGACTATTTACTGTCCAAAGGACTTTTGTTATCCATAGATAATGGCGATTTTGATTTGTTACGGATTATTTCGGTAGCGGTTCGTGAAATGAGCGAAGGCGAGTTGTTACAGATTGAAAAGGCCCGCAGACTGGATATTACGGAAGAGGTCTATTACGATATCATCCGTCAGAAAACGGCAACTTTGATCGCTGCTTGTTGTGGTCTGGGAGCGTGTTCGGTAAAGCCTGAAAGTGAAGATGTGGAAACGTTCAGAAAGTTTGGCGAGCTTTGCGGAATGGCGTTTCAAATTAAGGACGACCTTTTTGATTATGGTAATGAAAGTATTGGAAAACCTACCGGGATAGATATTAAGGAACAGAAAATGACCTTACCTCTTATTTACGCTTTGAACCATTGCTCTAAAAAAGAGAAAAGTTGGGTTATTAATTCCGTTAAAAACCACAACAAGGATAAAAAAAGAGTCAAAGCGGTAATAGCCTTCGTAAAGGAAAAGGGCGGACTGGATTATGCCGTGAAAAAAATGCTTGCTTTTAAGGATGAAGCATTGGAAATTTTGAGTTCCTACCCAGAATCCGATTACAGAAGTGCCTTGGAGTTGATGGTGAACTACGTTGTAGAACGTAAAAAATAGACTGTACATATTATTGATTTTCATTAGATTATGAAAATCGATATAAAATATTTTTTCTTCAGGCAACTTTTATGGAAACCAAATCGTCTATCTAAATAGAAGACAGAAATACAGTTTTGAAAATTATACCTTTTTACAAAAACGAAAGCCAGCTGATCAGAAAAGCATCCAACGGAAATAGGGATGCCCAGCAGCGTATATATTCAAAATATGCTCCTAAAATGTTGGGTGTTTGCCGGCAATATATTAAGGACATTCACTTTGCCGAAGATGTCATGGTACAAGGATTTTTAAAGGTTTTTACACATTTGGGTTCTTTTAAGTTCAAAGGTAGTTTTGAAGGTTGGGTAAGAAGGATAATGATTCGGGAAAGTATTTCGTATTTAAGGAAACAGCAGTTTGTGGTCTATGATGATGAAATCTATGAAAAGAACCAGTACGGGGATTTAGATCAAACTACGGATATGGACACGGAGCACATACAGCAGTTGATAGACGGTCTGCCGCAAGGATATAAAATGGTATTTGTATTGTACACGGTAGAAGGATACAAACATTATGAAATTGCTGAGATGCTTTCTATTTCTGAAAGTACTTCTAAAAGTCAGCTCTTCAAAGCACGAAAAGTGCTTCAAGAGCAATTAAAAAAACAAAATATTATAGGTTATGGAACCCGATAAATTTGAAAAGCATATAAAGGAAAAGCTACGGGAGCGCGAGATAAAACCTTCTGCAGCAGCGTGGGACAAGATTTCGGAAGAATTGACTACTGCGCCAAAGACCAAATCTCCGAACAGATTTTGGTATGCCGTTGCGGCCAGTGTAATCGTTTTGATCAGTGTTTCACTTTTTTACTTCAGTGGAAATGATGCTAAAACAACAGAAGAAATTAAAATGGTAAATACACCGGAACAAGCCTTGCCAAAAGAGAGACAAGGAGATGTTGGGACGGTTATCAAGAATGCCACAGAAATTGTTGTAACAGACACTGAACAGGACATTGATAAAACTGTTTTAGAGGATGAGGTTATAGCTGAAGGTCAATCAAGAACAAACGAGGTAAAGGATGTGAAAAAGGAGTATATAGAGGAGGGAGAGATTGTAAATAAAGAAGCGCTGGCCATGGAAGAAACAAAAGAACCCATTATAGTACCTGAGGCCGTTCTCCATATAAAAATTGCGGAGGTAGTAGCACAGGTAAATCATTTGGAGCGTTCGGAAAAGGTCACGGATGCCGAGGTAGATTCTTTGCTTTATGCCGCAAGAACATCAATTTTAAAAGAGAAACTTTTTAATACCGATAATAGTGTAAACGCTTTGGCTTTATTAAATGAGGTTGAAGGAGAACTTGATCAATCCTTCCGAGACCAAATTTTTGAATCCTTAAAGGCCGGTTTTTTAAAGGTTAGGACTGCTGTCGCGGACCGTAACAATTAACCAAAATTATTTAAGAACATTCTAAATATTTCATCGATTTATCGGTGGAACAGGGAGGAGTTTATTCATCAATCAATAGTAAAAATCAAAAATTATGAGAATTATTACCATGTATGTAGTGGGTTTGTTAGTTGTATTGGCAATACAGACCGGTCATGCCCAAAAGAAGGAAAGGAACAAAACGAAAATCGAGGTTTTGCAAGATGCCAAGGAAAAAGTAACAGTGCAGGAGAAAGAGGCACTTAAAGTAGAAGTAGAGGGAATCAATGAAAGGCTGGAAGAAGGACAAATAACAGCGGAAGAAGCACAGACCCTTAAAGAGGCCGCAGCAAAAAAAAGAGCCTTAAACATTGAAAACAGGCTGGCCATTTTGGACAATGAAATTGAACTTTTGAAGAGAAACGGTAATGGTGTGTTGGTGCTAACGGAGTCGGATACGACCAACAGCCTTGGTTTCAGTATAGATATCAATGGGAAACCGGCCATTTTTATCAAGGATAATTGGAAACGGGATGTGCGGTACGATCGTAGAACCTATTCGGATTTTGTATTGGCGGTAGGTTTGAACAATGCAATTATCGATGGCCAATCTTTGGAAGACTCGCCTTATAGAATAGGCGGAAGTCGGTTTTTTGAAATGGGCTGGCAATGGCGAACTAGGGTGTTCAAAAATTCTAATTTCTTGAGGTTTAACTATGGGTTTTCGTTTCAGTTCAATGGATTGAAACCAAAAGGCAATCAATATTTTGTGTTGGCCGAAAATGGACAAACGGAACTTGAGGAATTTGATTTTGACCTCAGGAAATCAAAGTTAAGAATGGATAACCTGGTATTTCCACTTCATTTTGAGTTTGGCCCCTCTAACGTGACTAAAACGGATGAAAGAATACGGTATTCCCTTAGAAACAAGTTTAGAGTAGGATTGGGAGGATATGCTGGATTTAATTTGGGTACACGCCAAAAATTAAAATATGATAGGGACGGGGAACGCGTAAAGGATAAGTTAAAGAGAGGGTACAACACCAGTAATTTTGTGTATGGATTAAGTGCCTATGCCGGTTTTGATGGTGTTCTGCTATACATGAAATATGATTTAAATCCTATTTTCAAAGACGCTCTTATAGAACAACGAAATATTTCTTTGGGCTTGAGATTTGATTTGTAGTTAAAGTGTTTTATTTGAGTTGGTCGGGCATATATTTTCAGATATATGCCTTTCTTTTATTAGGGAAGTTCTTTGCGCATAGCTTCCGTGAATTCATTTTCATAATAAACTCGTTTGCAATGACTGCATTCTGCAATGGTATCGGTGGTTATTTTGAAAAGCTTTATCCAGAACAAATGAAAATAGCTGCTGGTTTTTGAAACTTGTAAAGTGCCTATTTGGTTGCAATAAGGGCATGCGGTATCGGGCAATTGGGTGATTACCGTTTTTCCGGGCCGCGTTCCAAAAAAGAGAATCATTTTTAGTATTACTTTTGAGTTCGTAATTTACAGAATTAAAATTTCTCTCCTTTTGAGGGATTTAGGGAATGATTTCAAAAACCACCATAGATCAAGTATATGAAACTGCTCGTTTAGAGGAGGTTATCGGTGATTTTGTACAATTGAAAAAATCCGGTTCCAATTTTAAGGGACTCAGCCCCTTTAGTGATGAGCGAACACCGAGTTTTATGGTGTCGCCCGTAAAGCAGATATGGAAGGATTTTAGTAGCGGAAAAGGGGGTAATGTGGTGGCTTTTCTAATGGAACATGAGCATTTCACCTATCCGGAAGCTATAAAATATCTTGCCAAAAAGTATAATATTGAAATTGAGGAAACAGAGAAGACCAACGAGCAAAAGGAGCAGGCCAACGAACGCGAAAGCATGTACTTGGTTTCAGAGTATGCCCAAAAGTATTTTGGGGATATTCTTTGGGAATCTGAATTGGGCAAAGCTATAGGACTCAGTTATTTTAAAGAGCGAGGCTTTACCGAGCAAACTATCAAAAAATTCAAATTAGGATACTGTTTGGACCAGTGGGACGGTTTTACTACAGCTGCTTTAGATAGTGGCTATCAGTTGGATTATTTGGAAAAAACGGGACTTACTATTGTAAAGGAGGATACATCCAATCCGAATAATACAAGAAAATTTGATCGTTTTAAAGGCAGGGTCATGTTTCCTATTCATTCTTTGAGCGGACGTGTTTTAGGATTTGGTGGGCGCATATTGACCAATGATAAAAAAGCTGCCAAATACCTTAATTCCCCCGAAAGTGAAATCTATCATAAAAGCAAGGTACTTTACGGCATTTATTACGCCAAGCAATCCATTGCGAAGGAAGATAACTGCTATTTGGTGGAAGGTTATACAGATGTGATTCAATTTCATCAAAGGGGAATCCATAATGTTGTTTCCTCCAGTGGCACGGCATTGACTCCCGAGCAGATTCGTTTGATCAATAGACTTACCAAAAATATCACGGTGCTGTTTGATGGTGATGCTGCAGGTTTAAGGGCTTCGCTTCGTGGTATCGATTTGATCTTGGAACAGGGAATGAACGTGAAGATATGCACATTTCCAGAAGGGGAAGATCCGGATAGTTTTTCCAAAAACAACGAGCTGGAAGATGTGGTTTCCTATTTAGAAAAAAATGCCAAGGATTTCATTCAGTTTAAAGCGTCCTTATTGGTTGAGGAAGCTGCCAATGACCCCATTAAACGTGCCGAAACGGTTAGGGACATCGTAAATAGCATTGCAAAAATTCCCGATCGTATCAAAAAAGAAATATACATACAGGAATGTGCACAGATCATGAACATTTCTGAAGCGGTTCTTTTTAATACTTTGGCCCAAATAGGAAAAAAGGATGTTGCCGATGCTAAAAAACAACTCAAACAAGAGCATAAAGCTTTTGATGTAGTCAAGAATGAAACCGTTCCGGAAAAGGTAGATGTTCAATATGAATTGGAGCGAAAAATCATCGAGATACTATTGTTATATGGTACTCGAAAAGAAGAATTTGAAGATTTGGTACTGAAGGAAAGTGAAGAGGGCGATTTAATTTTAGAACCTGAATCCTTAGAAATAAAAGTGTATGAAAAGATATTTTTGGATTTGCAGGAAGATGAAATTGAACTGGCGCAACCTAAGTTCAAGGATATTTACTATAAGCTGATAGAAGCTTTAAACAACGGCACAGAGAACTTTACCGTGAATAGTTTTATGACGGAACTGGAGCAGGAAATGGTCAATGAAATCTCTTCTATACTTATGGAAGAAGAACGTCATGTACTGCACAATTGGGAGAGCAAGGATATTTATCCGAAAGCAAAGGAAAATACGATTTCGCAATTGGTAAGTGAAACCATTCTGACGTTACGCTGCTTTTTGATTAAAAAGCGAATGGAGTCCTTACAAAATCAAACACAGGAAATCCATAAGGACCATAAAGAAACCTTGGAAGAAATTATGAACTATATTCAGTTGAACAAACTACTGAATCAGAAATTGAACAGAGTACTTTCTTGAAACAAAAAAGACCTGCGAGCGCAGGTCTTTTATTTATGTTACAATTTGAGCTTAATAAAGTTCTAAAGCTTTGGCCTGCTGCAGTAAATCTACCATATTGTCCACATTCAATTTCTTCATTAAACGTGCCTTATAGGTACTAACTGTTTTTTCGTTAAGGTTTAACCCTTGTGCCACTTCTTTGTTCCTTTTGCCACTGGCCAAAAGTTTGAGCACTTCTACCTCTCTGGTAGACAACTTTCTGAAAAATCTTCTCGGCTTTTTGGTACCTTCATCAAAAGCTAGGCGTTGTGCCAGTTCATTGGTAATGAACATACTGCCTTCGCTAACTTTTTGTACAGCGGTAATGATGTAATCAATATCGGAGGATTTGGAAAGATATCCAAATGCACCTGCCCTAATGGCACTCAATGCATATACATCTTCGGATTGTCCGCTATACATCAAGACTTTTACGTCGGGATATTCTTTTTTGATTTTTCGCAGTGCCGCTATACCGTTCATTTCAGGAATGTCCATCTCCAGCATAACTACATCAGGAGTAACTTTTTCAAGTTTTTCAAAAAGTGCTTCGGTTGTGGCAACGTCTTCCACTAATTCAAAACCGGACGCAGATTCTAAAACTTTTCTAACGCCCATTCTTATAATAGGGTGGTGGTCCGCAATTAAGACTTTAATCATTATGTTCGTTTTTCTAGATTCAATTAGTAAGTCAATTTGTCAATAAAGACTTACATGCAAAGTAAGTTTAAATAATCTAATTTAGAAGTCAAAGGTGTGTTATTTTCTTAAATAAGCGTGAATTTAACACGAAATATTCGATTTATCTACTTGATTGTTAGTTGAGTGGTTTATTTTAACATTTCTGGAATCTCGCAGACGGGTATAGGGAGCATTTTGTGTTGATTCATCGTATTAAAGCGCTTGAATATCGAGAACACCTCTTGTTCCCTACCTTCAAAGTCATTAATCGTTTTACCTTCGTCCTGCATTTTCATGGCCCATTCCAGTTCGGGATAAGATGCTCCTATTTGATCTTCATCGGTACGATCATCTCCCCAAAGTCCATCTGTTGGGGCTGCCCTTAAAATTTCATCATTCACGCCCAAAGCCTTTCCTATGGCATATACTTCTGTTTTCAGAAGGTCGGCTATAGGGCTTAGGTCTACACCACCGTCCCCGTACTTGGTATAAAAACCTACACCAAAATCCTCAACTTTATTACCGGTACCTGCAACTAGGTAGCGCTTAAGTGCCGCAAAATAATACAGGCTGGTCATTCTCAGGCGAGCCCGGGTATTGGCCAAGGACATAAAACGTTCTTCCTCATTCGCTACGTTTGGGAATGCTGCAACCAGGCTATCGAATACTGGAGTAAGGTTTACCTGTTGTCTTTTAACGTTTGGAAAATTGGATTGTAACCAATCTATATGCCTGGATGCCCTGTTTACCTGATTGGTCGCTTGGTGAATGGGCATTTCCAAGCAAAGTAGATCCAATCCTGTTTTTGCACAAAGCGTAGAGGTGACCGCAGAATCAATACCACCTGAAACGCCGATTACAAAACCGTTTTGTTTTGCATGGGTAGCATAATCCTTCAGCCAATTTACAATATGGTCTATTACTTTATCCGTTTGCATACCACTATTAATATTTTTAAATCGATTAACTTTGCCTTAAAAATAACTTGTCCCTACCTAAAAAGAAAATGTAATTGGAAATACTTGGTATGAGAAAATCCATTTTTATCGTATTGTCAATTTTACTGGTTTTTTTTGCCTGTAATCAAACCGATAAAGTAGCTGCCGAAGTAGAAAAAATACCTTTGGAACTCAAGATATCAAGATTTGATAGGGATTTTGCAAAAGCAACTCCTGAAAATCTACCACAATTACGAAAAACTTATCCCTATTTATTTCCGGCACCGGATAGTGTCTGGATACAAAAGATGCAGGACTCTCTTCAGATAGAATTGTTTCAGGAAGTCGGGAAGATTTTTAATAGTTTTGAAGGTGAGGCCGAGGATTTAAAGCTGTTCTTTAAATATGCGAAGTATTATTTTCCCGAAATCGCTACTCCCAAAATTATAACCGTTACGAATGATGTTGACTACAATAACCGTATTATTTTGGCAGATACTTTATTGCTTATCGGTCTGGATAATTATCTTGGACCGCAACATAAGTACTATGGAGGCTTTCAACGGTACATTGCAAAAAGTTTGGACCGTAGTTATTTGGTGAGCGATGTGGCAAGTGCCTTTGCAAAAAGAGTTGTTCCCCGCCCTAATGAAAGGACTTTCTTAGCGCGAATGCTCTATTTTGGTAAAGAACTATACTTGAAGGACAAGTTAATGCCCTATGCGGGAGATAGTATTAAAATTGGGTATTCTAACAAAGAGATGGATTGGGCCGTGGCCAATGAAGAGCCCATATGGCGAAATTTTATAGAACAAGAACACTTGTACAGTACGGACAATGCCTTAAACCAACGTTTTTTGGAACCGTCACCCTTTTCCAAATTTGGGCTGGAACTGGACAATGAATCTCCTGGCAGATTGGGACGTTACATAGGTTGGCAAATTGTAAGGGCGTTCATGGATAAAAATGATGTACCCCTAAAACAAATGCTAAAGATGCCGGCGGATGAAATCTTTAAAAAGTCAAATTACAAACCAAGAAGCTAAATGGCAGATTTACACACATCGGAAATTACATTGAAAGTAGGTCTTGATGAAAATCGTGTTCCCGAAAAACTAACATGGTCCGCCCAAGACGGAGGTATAGAGAATGAAGCGGCAAAAGCTATGTTGCTATCGGTTTGGGACAGTAAGAATCAAGAATCCTTGAAAATTGATTTATGGACGAAAGATATGCCCGTAGATGAGATGAAAATCTTCTTTCATCAAACCTTGGTATCATTATCGGAAACATTTATGAAAGCCACTCAGGACGAAAAAATGACCGCCACCATGAAAGATTTTTGTGACTATTTTGCCGAGAAGCTTGAATTAAATGGCTAAACGTTACTTCTTGGCAGCCAATAAGTAAAGTACCACGCCCGGACCGGATTTTATTCTGCCCACTTCCCATTCAAAATTTTCTTTGCGTTGCAGTTGATCAATAAGACCGTTCATTTCTTTTATGGAATAGGTCCTAAAACAAGATACAATGCCATCCCAAAGAACAAAGAGCGGTACGATAGGAATTATATAGGTAAAGAGTAAGCGACCCCACTTAAAAGGTTTAATGAACGGGGTAGTGAAAAGAACGCTCAATGGAGAAAAAATCATGGCTAAAACACTCGGAATACTTCTTTCCTGGGCTTCAAAAATCCCGATAGAACTTTCTGAATCAACCGCATTTTGAAGAATCAAAAGTGCATCCTTTGGCCTAAAATGATGTAGGGAAAGAAATTGTGTCCGTAACCCTTTTAGATTTTCTGGAACATCTCTGGCATCTACAGCATCAGAAATATACTCAAAATTGTCTGCTAAAGCAGCAGTTGTTTTAAATGCAGGAATGTTCGGGTAGTAATCTGTCAATACAATCTTAATATCAGGATTGGTTTTCTTCAACTCTTCGTTTAGCCATAACCAACCGCCACCGCCACCCGAACCCAAATCTATAATCGTGTTGGTGTTGCTTTTTTCTAGACCTTTTTGAAGAATGGGAACTGCAGGTTTATATATTTTGACCTTGTTGGACAGAAATTGCAAAAAATCCGTACCATAGTTTCTTAGAAAATCAGGAAACCATTTTTGGTCTTCAAATTCAAATAAATGAACACGCCCCATAAAATGTTATTAAACTGATATAAAGGTAGTTAAATCTAATTCCATAATGGGTAAAAATCTGTTTTTAATAGTACTTTGTAATTGCCCCGCTACTTTAAAACCCAACTTTTTATAAAAGATTTCAGCGTTTGGGTCGGCATCCAGTGTAACCTTTGTCGCTTTTCCTTTGATACGATTTAAAAAATCGACCATTAAAAATCGACCATATCCTTTTCCGATAAAGATGGGGTCAACAAATAGAAAGTTAAGCTTTACTAGGTTCCTGTTAATCGGTGCAAAAGCGTAAAAACCTATTGGAGCATCTTTTTCTAAAACTACAAACACTTGATTAGTGCTGATATAATGAGGGGTGATTGTTAATTCCTCACGCCATTCTTCAAGCTGTTGGGGACTATAGCCCCAATACCCTTTAGATTTAATGGTGAGTTGGGTAAGTTTGGCAGCATCCGCTGTTTTAGCCTTCCTAATCTTCATTTTTGGGAAGAAATAAGTTTTCGGTATAATCCAATAAATCCATTCCGCCATGCTTTCCATGGCCTGGGATTACAATTTTGGTATCGGGATAAGCAGTTTTGATGGCTTTTATGGTATTGCTCCATTCGCCGAGATTGGCATCCTCCAGATTTCCATTTCCGGCTCCGATGGTTTTTACCATACACCCTCCATAAATTAGTTTTTCTTTGGGAATGTGACTAATAATATTATCACTGGTATGGGCTTCACCAAAAAAACGATTGGTTATGATAGCGTCACCTACGGGTACAGCCATTATATCGGTAAAACCTATTTGCGGGAGTAGCGTGTCATTTTTTATTAGTGTTATGGTTTTTTCATGGGCAATAGAAGGAATGTTTTCTTCGTGAAAAGCCTGTATTCCGCCCAAAGCATCTACATGAAAATGATTGATGACGACCGCCTTGATTTTTGCGGATTTGGTTTTCTTGATCCAATGTATCAGCTCTTTTGAGGATTCTTCATCATTGGTCGTGTCAAAAACAATAGCTTCGTTCTTATTAAAATAAACCAATCCGTTGGCCGCTACTTTTCCAAAATCATCAGTTTTTAAATAAGAGATATGAATAAAACTATTTTTAGAAATTTGTTTTATTTGAAGCGTTTTGGAATCGTAAGTTAGTTGTGCCTTTACAGACATAGTTTCTGTAAAGAACCATATTAAAAACAATATGCTGATTGGGCCGATTTTCATGATAAGCATAAAGGTATCGTTTTATTGAATTATGATGAAAAATTTAAAAATCCAAAAACTAATTTTCGTTTATAATGCCGATTCTGGCTTAGGGAATCTTCTGATTGATGGTGCCCATAAAATTGTAAGCCCAAAAACATATGCTTGTAGCTTGTGTGACATCACTTATGGTGCTTTTACCGAAAAAAGTATTTGGAAAAAGTTTAGAAAAGAACTTATTTTAAAAGGGTATGAACTGGATTTTCTGCATAAGGATGAGTTTATCAAATCATATAGATCAAAGTTTAGCTATAAATTCAGTTTTCCTATAATCTTGGCGAGTACAGGCGATAATCTGGAAGTTTTGGTAAGCACAACAACTTTAAACCAAGTGGAAACTCCAGAAGAACTGATTAAAAAGTTAAGGGAGCTGTTAGAATAGGGAGACTTATTTTTTTGCCGCTTTAAAAAAGGAATCATTGATACCATCAATATATTGCAAAAGTTCTTCACGACCTGTTCTATGGCTGGAGGAGGTAATAAAATAAGGTGGAGCTTCTTCCCAAACGCCTTGCAACAAAGTTTCAATATAGGCGTTCACTTGTTTTTCACTTGCTTTTGGTTTCAGTTTGTCGGCTTTTGTGAAAATGATTCCAAAAGGAATTCCATTCCCCCCCAACCATTCCATAAATTCCAAATCTATCTTTTGGGGATTATGCCGAATATCGATTAAGACAAAAGAGCAGACCAGTTGCTCACGCTGTAAAAAGTAATTAGTGATGTACTTTTGAAAGATACTTTTGTCCTTTTTGGAAACCCTCGCGTAACCATATCCCGGTAAATCTACCAAAAACCAATTTTCATTTATTTTAAAATGATTTATAAGTTGGGTTTTTCCGGGTCTCCCGGAAGTCTTGGCCAGGCTTTTACGCTCTGTAAGCATGTTTATGAGGGATGATTTCCCAACGTTGGATCGGCCAATAAAAGCATATTCCGGTATAAGCTCATTGGGACATTTGGCAACATCTGAATTGCTCATCACAAAGTCGGCCGACTTTATTTTCATTAAAATAACTGTTTAGAAATTACGCTTTTTCAACCAAGCCTCTAGAATTTCATTAAATTCTGAAGGGTGTTCCATCATCGGGGCATGTCCGCACTCCTTTATCCAATACAGTTCGGAATCCGGTAAGAGTTCATGGAACTCTTTTGCAACTTTTGGGGGCGTAACCGTATCGTTCTCTCCCCAGATAATACAAGTTGGCGTTTTCATTTTAGGAAGGTCCTTCGCCATATTGTGCCTAATGGCGCTTTTGGCGATAGCCAAAGTCTTTACCAGTTTCATACGGTCGTTTACCGTAGCAAAAACTTCATCTACAATTTCTTTGGTGGCAACGGCCGGGTCATAAAAAACGTCCTGCGCCTTTTTCTTTATAAATTCATAATCGCCTCTTTTAGGATAACCATCCCCCATGGCGCTTTCATATAGACCTGAACTTCCTGTAATGACCAGCGCCTTTACCATTTCAGGAAAAAGTTTGGTGTGTAACAGGCCAATATGGCCACCAAGGGAATTTCCTAGAAGAATAACATCTTTAAGCTCCTTGTATTCAATAAATTTTTCAAGGTATTTGGCAAAATTCTTGACGTTGGTCTTGAGCATGGGCATATCATAGATAGGCAGCTCCGGTATTAGTATTTTATAGCCTTTTGTGGGGAAATAATCGGTAACACCGTGGAAATTACTCAATCCGCCCATCAGTCCATGCAGAATAATGAGTGGGGTTCCTTCGCCCTTTTCAATATACCTGAATTTTCCGTCCTTGATAATTTCGTCTTTCATTCAGATCGGTCTGATTATTCGGCAAATATAGACAATTCAAATCATTTGAAATCCATTGATTTAGTAGATGTTTAACCGTATAGCACTTTGGTATGAATGTATTCTCGAGGTGGGGAATTTTACGCTATAAATCTATTTTTTAATCTGGAATATAGAAAATTATTAACAAAGTGGTAATTTGTGGTAAAATGTGGTAATAAAATTTGTAGTTTTGAGTTTTAAGTATAAATATCAACGATTTAGGTGATTAATTTCAATGCACAATACGATTGTAAGGCTGATGCCAAAGGTAGGGTAATGCTACCTGTTGCGCTAAAAAATAAGCTATTGCCCGTATTGAAAGATGGCTTTGTTATTAAAAGATCCGTAAGTGGGGCCTGTTTGGAGCTTTGGCCCATGTCCGAGTGGAATATCATGATGGGGAAGATCAATAAGCTAAATCGGTTTGTGAAAAAGAACAATGATTTCATCCGAATATTTATGTCCGGTGTGAAGGAAATTGAAATTGATAATGCAGGTAGATTGCTTATTCCCAAGAACCTTGTTGCCGTAGCGGGAATCAAAAAGGAAATAACGTTGAGCCCTGCGGTGAACATTATCGAGATATGGGACAAGGAGAGTTATGAGGAGGCTATTACGATTTCCAATGATGATTTTGAGGCTTTGGCAGAAGATGTAATGGGTGATGCAGAAGACGTTCCCGATGTATCATAATCCAGTACTTCTAAAGGAGTCGGTAGATGGGTTGGACGTCAAAAAAAGTGGAGTTTATGTTGATGTCACGTTCGGTGGAGGTGGGCATTCAAAGGAAATATTGAGACGATTGGGCAGCCAAGGTAGATTATTTGCTTTCGATCAGGATGAAGAGGCACAGGTCAATAGTCTGGAAGATGAAAGATTTACATTGATTGGTGAGAATTTTAGATACATCACTCAGTTTTTGAAGTTCTATGGCATTCGGAAAATAGATGGAATCTTAGCGGATTTTGGGGTTTCCTCGCATCAGTTCGATAAAGCGGAAAGAGGATTTTCTACCCGTTTTGATGCGGATTTGGACATGCGTATGAGCAATAAGAATACACTGTCCGCATATGAGGTGGTCAATAATTATTCTTTTGACGATTTGCGAAGAGTGCTTTTTGACTATGGCGACTTGAGGAATGCAAATGCTATGGCAAAAACGGTTGTCAACGGTAGGGAGGAAAATAAGATAAAAACCACCGAAGGTTTAAAGGAGGTGTTGGCCAAGTTTCTTCCGGAGCACAAAAAGCATAAAATATTGGCCCAGATTTATCAGGCCATACGCATAGAGGTGAATCAGGAGATTGAAGTGATAAAGGAATTTTTAGAACAAGTTCCGGGGCTGTTGGAAAAAGGAGGAAGGTTAAGTGCCATAAGTTACCACTCGCTTGAAGACAGGCTGGTAAAGCGCTTTGTAAGAGCCGGGCAATTTGAGGGGGAGCCTGAAAAGGATTTTTACGGAAATATAGATGTTCCTATGAAAAAAGTAGGTCCGTTGATTGTACCATCTAAAGAAGAGATAAGGGAAAATAACCGCGCCAGAAGCGCAAAACTTCGGATAGCGGAAAGAATATAAAGTATTGGTTTTATGAAAAAAGGAGTATTGAACATTTTAAAAGGTAAGTTTTTGGTGAGTGGTGACGCGCCCAAGAATTGGCTCTTCATCATTTTCGCTTCTTTTCTGGCAACGGTAATGATCAGCAGCTCCCACAGTGCGGACAAAAAAGTACATAAGATTGCGGCGTTAAATGAAGAAGTAAGGGAACTGCGAAGCGAATTTGTGGATGTGCGTTCAGATGTGCAGCAGTTGAAGTTAGAGTCTACCATTACGAGTACGGTGATGGAAAAAGGGCTATACCCATCCGAAACGCCGCCAAAGAAAATCAAAGTAAAATCCTTAAAAGAAGATAAGTAAGAACATGCCCGCTACGGATAAAAGCATATTGACCCGATTGTACGTTGTTGCCGGCGTACTTGTACTATTTGCGGGTGCCGTGCTTTTTAAGTTGGTATCCATTCAAGTAGTGGACGGTAAGAAATACATGGCTTTGGCGGAAACCAGAACCACTAAAATGTTTACCATTGAACCGAATAGGGGTAACCTGTATTCGGACGATGGTAGTCTGTTGGCCACTTCGGTTTCAAAATATACCGTACGATTTGATGCGGTTACGGTAAGCGATGCCGATTTTAAGGAATTTGTAAAACCCTTGTCGGATGCTTTGGCCAAACAATTTGGTAAGACCTCATCGCACTATCAGCAGATTTTAAGAAAAGCAAAAGAGAATAAAAATCGGTATGCGTTAGTGGCCCGAAATCTGGATTACTCCGAATATATGGCCGTAAAGGAATTTCCATTATTCAATAAAGGTCCTTTTAAGGGCGGACTTATTATTGAACAAAAGACAAAGAGGGAGCATCCGTTAGGAAAAATTGCGGAACGCAGCGTGGGTTATGAGCGTGTTGATGAAAACGGTTACCGTACAAGAGTGGGTATGGAGGGTGCTTTTGGTGATTATTTAAGAGGGTCCGAAGGAAAAAGGTTGAAGCAGAAAATTGCAAAAGGACAGTGGAAACCCATCGGAAACGATAATATCATCGAACCAAAAGATGGTTATGACGTGTATTCCACGATTGATATCAATATACAGGATATTGCCCACCATGCACTTTTAAAGCAGTTGGAATACTACAAGGCCGATCACGGAACTGTCATTGTGATGGAAACAAAGACCGGAGAGGTAAAAGCGATTTCCAATTTGGGCAGAACCCCAAAAGGAAAATATTATGAGCGATTAAACTATGCGATTGGGGAATCCCATGAGCCAGGCTCCACCTTTAAATTAATAAACCTAGTAGCTGCTTTGGAAGATAAAGTGGTGGATACAAGTACGGTGGTGGACACCGAGAAAGGAGCTTGGAAAATATATAGGCATAGGGTTAAGGATACGAAGCATGGTGGTCATGGTGAGATATCCATCTCAAAGGCATTTGAGGTTTCTTCCAATGTTGCTTTTGCGAAGACTATCCATGAAAATTATAAAGAAGACCCGGAGAAATATGTGAACAGGCTAATGAGCATGGGTATTCACAAAGAATTGGGCCTACCTGTAAAAGGCGAGGGTGTGCCTGTTGTTCGCTACCCCGGCGATAAAGGCTGGTCAGGTCTTTCTTTGGCGCAAATGGCCTATGGTTACGAAGTGGCCATGACTCCATTACAAATTTTGGCTTTTTACAATGCCATCGCAAATGATGGGGAGTTGATCAAACCAAGATTGATTAAAGAAGTAAAAGAATGGAACAAGACTATTAAGAAGTTTGATAAAGAAGTCCTGAATCCTTCCATCTGTTCCAAAGAAACGGCTAGAAAAGTACAGCAATTGCTTAAAAACGTAGTGGAGAAAGAGCATGGTACAGGTCACGGACTGTATTCATCCAATTTTTCAATGGCAGGAAAAACAGGTACCTGTCAAAAGAACTATGTAGCTAAAGACCCCGATAAATTAAAATACATTTCTTCATTTGCAGGATACTTTCCGGCGGATAACCCGAAGTACTCTTGCATTGTGGTAATTCATGAACCGGATAAAAGTGTAGGCTATTATGGAGCCGATGTTTCCGGTCCCGTTTTTAAATCGGTTGCACAAAAAGTATATGCAACCTCACCCTTAACGGATGAGGTAGATGTGAAGGAAACCATGGTTGCCGGTCTGGAAGCTGCTTTTGAGAGCTATTTTGAAAATGCGCAAAAACAATTTAATGAAGTGCCCAATGTTAAGGGAATGAGCGGCATGGATGCCGTTTCTATCTTGGAGAATCTGGGCTTGAATGTAGAGGTCAAAGGGAATGGAACCGTAAAAAAACAGTCTATCTCCCAAGGAACAGATATTAAGAAGGTCAAAAAAATCGTATTGGAACTTTCATGAAGTTGTTAAAGGACATATTATATGGAGTAAGCCTAAAGGCCGTAAGCGGTACTACCAACTGTGGTATTGCATCCGTATGCTTTGATTCCAGGAAAGTTCAAAAAGATGATGTCTTCGTTGCCATCAAAGGCACATTGACAGATGGTCATAAGTATATTGATGCAGTTGTAAAAGCGGATGCCAGGGCAATTATTTGTGAAGAGCTTCCGGCCACCATGGCAGACAATGTAACTTATGTGGAAGTCGATAACGGTAATAAGGCATTGGCCATCATGGCCTCTAATTATTATGATAATCCTTCCAAAAACCTAAAACTGGTCGGAGTTACAGGTACCAATGGCAAAACTACGGTGACCAGTTTGCTTTATCAATTGTTCAAAAAAGCGGGGTACAAAGTAGGATTATTGTCGACCATCAAAATAATGGTAGATGATACGGAATATAAGGCAACCCATACTACTCCGGATGCTTTGACCATCAACAAACATCTGAAATTGATGAATGATGAAGGTGTCGAATTTTGTTTTATGGAAGTGAGTTCCCATGGAATCCATCAAAAAAGGACCGAAGGATTGGTTTTTGAGGGAGCAATTTTTACGAACCTCTCCCATGACCATTTGGATTATCATAAAACCTTTGCCGAATACCGGGATACTAAAAAAATACTTTTTGACAAGTTGCCAAAAAAAGCATTTGCCCTCACCAATGTTGATGACAAGAACGGTTTGGTGATGCTGCAAAATACCGATGCCAAAAAATACACGTACGCGCTAAGGAATTATGCTGACTATAGGGCGCAAATATTAGAAAATCAGTTTGATGGCCAATTATTAAAAATCGATGATAACGAGCTGTGGACCAAATTAATAGGTGATTTTAATGCCTATAATATTCTGGCCATATATGCCACGGCCGATTTATTGGGATTGGAGAAATTGGAAACCCTTCGGTTGTTAAGCGAACTGGAAAACGTAGACGGAAGGTTTCAATATTACATATCGAAAAAGAAAATTACGGCAATAGTTGATTATGCCCATACGCCGGATGCTTTAAAAAATGTGCTTGATACAATCAATACATTGAGAACTGGAAATGAAAACGTCATCACCGTTGTGGGGTGTGGTGGCGACAGAGACAGATCAAAGCGTCCGGTAATGGGCAATATCGCTTCGGAAATGAGCAATAAAATCATTTTCACTTCGGATAATCCACGAACCGAGTCACCCACTGTAATCATCAAAGAAATGGAGGCGGGGGTAGAACCGCAGAATGCCCAAAAAATCCTTTCGATTGAAAATAGGGAGCAAGCTATAAAAACAGCTTGTCAACTGGCCGTTGCCAATGATATCATCCTTGTTGCAGGAAAGGGCCATGAAACCTATCAGGAAACAAATGGCGAGCGTGTAGATTTTGATGATTTTAAAATTGTAAAAGAAGTATTGATTAAGCTTGATAAATAAGGTTTAGAAAAACATATGTTAACCTATCTGTTCGAATATTTAGAAAAAGAATACCAGTTGCCAGGAGCCAGTCTGTTTCAGTTCAGTACGTTTCGGGCGGCAATGGCCATATTGTTTTCCTTGATCATCGCTACGGCTTATGGGAAGCGCATCATTCTATTTCTTCAAAATAAGCAAGTCGGCGAAACCATTCGGGATCTGGGTCTAGAAGGACAGCAGCAAAAAGCGGGAACACCTACGATGGGAGGCATCATCATCATCATGGCTACATTGATTCCGGTACTTTTGTTTGCCCGTTTGGAAAACATCTATATTCTTTTGCTCATTTTTACCACCATATGGATGGGGATTATCGGCTTTACCGATGATTACATAAAGGTCTTTAAAAAGAACAAGGAAGGTCTTAAGGGCAAGTTCAAGGTTTTGGGACAAATAGTGTTGGGGTTAATTGTTGGAGCGGTACTTTATTTTCACCCTGAGGTGACTATGAGGGAGCACGATAAAACAACGATTACGGCACAATACACAGTGGAGGAAGTTCAAGGGGCCGAAGTGAAATCTACCATGACCACGGTTCCCTTTTTCAAGAATAACGAATTTGATTACAGCAATTTTATTGGTTGGGCCGGTGAAGGAGCAAAGGAGTACGCATGGCTCATTTTTATTCCCATAATTATTTTGATTGTTACGGCAGTATCCAACGGTGCAAATCTAACGGATGGTATTGACGGTCTGGCCGCAGGTACCTCTGCGATTATTGTATTTACATTGGGCGTCTTTGCACTGGTTTCCGGTAATATTATTTTCTCGGATTATCTGGATATTATGTACATCCCAAGAGTAGGTGAGTTGCTTATATTCATCACCGCTTTTGTGGGGGCCTTGGTTGGGTTTTTATGGTACAATACGTTTCCTGCACAAGTTTTTATGGGAGACACGGGGAGTTTGACCATTGGAGGGGTAATTGCTGTAATCGCGATTATCGTACGGAAGGAATTATTGATTCCATTATTGTGCGGCATCTTTTTCGCCGAGTCGCTCTCCGTAATGTTGCAGGTAGGATATTTCAAGTATACCAAGAAAAAATTGGGGGAAGGAAAGCGAATTTTCTTGATGTCTCCCTTGCATCACCATTACCAAAAGAAAGGCTATCACGAGAGCAAGATCGTAACCCGGTTTTGGATTGTGGGGATTATGTTGGCAATTGTGACAATAGTGACACTAAAAGTGCGCTAAATGGAATTTTTAGTAATTCTCGGAGGCGGAGAAAGTGGTGTGGGCACCGCTATTTTAGGGCAGAAAAAGGGATATAAGGTATTTGTTTCCGATAAGGGAAAAATAAAGAAAAAATATAAAAACGTTCTTGAACATTTTGGAATTGATTGGGAGGAAGAAAAGCATTCGGAAGAACTGATTCTTTCAGCGAATCTGGTCATGAAAAGCCCTGGAATACCGGATACTGTTCCATTGGTAAAGGCACTGGTAAAAAAAGGGATTCCTGTGATTTCAGAAATCGAATTTGCTTCTAGATATACGGATGCCACGATTATAGGAATCACGGGAAGCAATGGTAAGACCACAACCACCATGTTGACCTATCATTTGCTCAAGGAAGGTGGTCTGAACGTTGGTATGGCCGGTAATATAGGGGATAGTTATGCTAAAATGGTTGCCGAAAACGATTATGATTATTACGTATTGGAAATCAGTAGTTTTCAATTGGATGGCATAAAGGATTTTAAGCCGCATATCGCGGTCATCACAAATATTACTCCGGACCATTTGGATCGGTATGATTACAAATTCGAGAAGTATATCGCTTCTAAATTCAGTATAGCTAAGAACCAGGATGAGTCGCAGTATTTTATTTACGATGCCGATGATGAGGTGATTTCTGAAAACTTGAAAGCTAACCCGATCAAACCCAAATTGATGCCTTTTTCTTTGAACAAGACTTTTGAAGAAGGAGCATTTCTAAAGAATGAACAGATTATGATTAAAACACAAACGGACACTATTACGATGATGAAAGATACTCTAGCCTTAGAAGGGCAGCACAATTTAAAGAATACCATGGCCGCGGCAACTATTGCCAAGCTTGTAGGGATTCGAAAAGAAACGATAAGGCAATGTGTTTCCAATTTTCAAGGAGTGCCCCATCGTTTGGAGAAGGTACTTAAAATACATCATGTGCAATATATCAACGACTCCAAGGCAACCAATGTGAATGCCACATACTATGCCTTGGACAGTGTCAAGACCTCAACGGTTTGGATAGTGGGCGGCGTGGACAAAGGAAACGAATATAAGGAGCTGATGCCATTGGTTCGTGAAAAAGTGAAAGCCATTATTTGTCTTGGAGAGGATAATACAAAGATTAAAGAGGTGTTCGGGAATGTGGTGGATTTGATGGTGGAAACCTTTGCGATGGAAGAAGCGGTAAAGGTAGCCTATAAAATCGCGGAACGTGGAGATACGGTTTTACTGTCCCCCGCATGTGCCAGTTTCGATTTGTTTGAAAATTATGAGGATAGGGGGAATCAATTTAAAAAGAGTGTAAAAAATTTATAAGTGCTACGGATTTTTCAAAATATAAAGGGGGATAAAGCTATTTGGGCCATTGCGGCACTTTTGGCTCTGTTTTCGTTCTTGCCGGTGTACAGTGCTAGCAGTAATCTAGTGTATGTAGTGGGTAACGGTACCACGGTGGGGCATTTGGTAAAACACGCCTTATTGCTCTTTTTAGGTTTTGGAATCATGTACGGGATTCACAAAATACCGACGCATTTTTTTAAAGGATTGTCCTTGATTGCGATGCCCGTGGTCATAGTACTGCTGATTTTTGTATTGGCGCAAGGTACTACAGGTGGCGGTGGGGCCAATGCTAGCCGTTGGATACGGATTCCATTCGTCGGTTTTGGTTTTCAGCCTTCAAATCTGGCAGCAGTGGTACTAATGATTTATGTGGCAAGATATCTTTCAAAAATTAGGGATATCAAAGTAACATTTACGGAGAGTATTCTGCCTTTATGGGTACCGGTCTTTTTGGTGGTGTTCTTAATTCTTCCTGCCAATTTTTCAACTGCTGGCATTATTTTCTCGATGGTACTGATGCTCTGTTTTTTAGGCGGATATCCTTTGAAATATTTGTTTGGAATTGTAGGAACGGGAATAGTATGTTTAACCTTATTTGTTCTCACGGCAAAAGCAGCTCCGGATCTATTCCCTAATAGAGTGGATACTTGGATGAGTAGGATCGATAGTTTTTCCAATCCGGAAGATACGGAAGCAAATTATCAGATAGAAAAAGCCAAAATTGCTATCGCCACGGGCGGAATTGTGGGCAGGGGAGCGGGGAAAAGTGTGCAAAAGAACTTTCTGCCGCAGAGTTCTTCGGATTTTATCTATGCAATTATTGTTGAGGAATATGGATTGGTCGGTGGTTTTGCATTGATGTTCTTTTACTTATTTCTACTGTTCAGAATAGTGGTTGTGGCTAATGGTTCCGGCACTGTTTTTAGGAAACTTTTGGTATTGGGTGTTGGGCTTCCTATTGTTTTTCAAGCATTGATAAATATGGCCGTAGCCGTTGAACTTTTTCCGGTGACCGGACAGAATTTACCATTGATCAGTAGTGGGGGTACTTCCAGTTGGATGACCTGTTTGGCCATTGGTATTATATTGAGTGCAAGTAATAAAAGTATAGCACAAGAAGGTGCTTATACATCGGAAATAGATGAGACAAATCCTTTAGAAGTGCTAAGTGGGCAATTATAGGTTCATACTTTCTGGAGGAGGAACGGGCGGACATATTTATCCGGCGGTATCCATAGCGAACGAACTGAAAAGGAGATATCCAGATGCGGAATTTCTTTTTGTGGGGGCAAAGGACAGGATGGAAATGGAAAAAGTTCCGCAGGCAGGATATAAAATAGAAGGTTTATGGATTTCAGGGTTACAGCGGAAACTCACCCTTAAAAATATAATGTTTCCCATAAAATTGATAAGTAGTTTGATAAAGGCACGAAAAATAGTATCCAGAATACAGCCACATGCGGTCATCGGAACGGGTGGTTTTGCTAGCGGGCCTTTATTAAAAGTAGCCTCGGGAAGAAAAATTCCATGCGTATTGCAGGAGCAAAATTCATATGCCGGGATTACCAACAAGCTTTTAAAGGGTAGCGTTGCCAAAATATGTGTGGCATATGATGGGATGGAAAAGTTTTTCCCCAAGGACAAAATAGTGAAAACTGGAAACCCTGTTAGAGCGGATTTGGTTGATATAGCGATTCCTAAAAGTGAAGCTTTAGCCTTCTTTGGATTAAAACCAGATGTAAAAACGCTTTTAGTGCTAGGTGGAAGTTTGGGTGCTAGGAGCATAAATCAACTCATAGATAAAGAGTTGGAATATTTCAGGAGTTTGGGAATCCAAGTTTTATGGCAATGTGGGAAAGGATATATAGAAAATTATAAGGACAGAAATACGGATGACGTAAAAGTATATGCCTTTTTGAATGATATGGATAAGGCCTATTCCGCAGCGGACATAATCATCTCTAGAGCAGGGGCAGGTTCGGTTTCCGAATTGTGTTTAGTTGGCAAACCGACGGTGTTTATACCATCGCCAAATGTTGCTGAAGACCACCAAACCAAAAATGCGCAAGCCTTGGAAAAAGAGAATGCCGCAGTGTTGATTCGGGAAAAGGACTTGGATTTGGAATTTGAAAGCGTTTTCGGTCAATTAATGGCATCCGAAGAACAACAAGAGACATTGTCGAGAAATATAAAAGTATTGGCTTTGCCAAACGCTACGAAGGATATATGTGACGAAATAGAAAAATTATTGGTAGAGAACAAATGAATATAGAGCAGATACATAGGGTGTATTTTATAGGGATAGGCGGCATCGGAATGTCTGCCTTGGCTCGTTATTTCAAGTTTATCAATAAATCCGTAGCAGGCTACGACAAAACAGAAACACCTTTAACGAAGGAGCTTTCGGATTTGAACATCGCTATACACTATCAGGATAATTTTCAGGCTGTTCCCGAGGAATTCCTAAATGTTGAAAATACGTTGATTGTTTATACACCTGCCGTTCCGGACTCACACTCGGAATATCAATATTTTCTTCAGAATGGATATACTGTCAAAAAAAGATCTGAAGTATTGGGGCTCATTACAAAGGATTCGTACTGTTTTGCGGTGGCAGGTACACATGGGAAAACGACTACTTCAAGTATTTTGGCACATTTGCTAAAAGAAACGGGAACACCGCTCACCGCTTTTCTAGGGGGTATTTCAGAAGATTTCAACAGCAATTTACTTTTGGAAGGAACTGAGTATTCGGTTGTGGAGGCAGATGAGTTTGACCGTTCCTTTTTAAGGCTTTCACCCAACGTGGCCTGTATTACTTCAATGGATGCCGATCATTTGGACATTTATGGGGATAAAAGAGCATTGGAAAATTCCTTTAGGGAATTCACCGAGCGATTAAAACCTGGCGGAACGCTTTTTGTACGGAACGGGCTGCCGTTGAAAGGAGTCACCTACGGAATAGAGGACGATTCCGATTACTGTATCCGTAATATAAAAATAGAACAAGGTACCTATATATTTGATTTGGGAACTCCTGAAACAGTTTTGAAAGGAGTTAAGTTCAACAAACCGGGAAGACATAATTTGCTCAATGGTCTGGTAGCTTTTGCTATGGCAATACAGGCAGGTTCCCCACCATATCGCATAGCGGATGCCTTGGGAAGTTTTAAGGGCGTACAAAGACGTTTTTCGTATCAGATCAAGACAGACGATTTCATCTTTATAGATGATTATGCACATCATCCCACAGAAATAGACGCGGTATACGATGCCATTTTAGAAATGCACCCTAATAAAAAGGTGTTGGCCATTTTTCAACCGCATTTGTTCTCTAGGACTAGAGATTTTGGAGACGATTTTGCAAAAGTTTTATCAAAATTCGAAAATGTTTTGGTGTTGGATATTTATCCGGCCAGAGAAAAGCCAATAGCGGGAATAACATCGGATTGGTTGTTGGAAAAAATGACGAATAGCAATAAAAAAAGTATCGGAAAAGAGCAAATAATAACTGAAATAAAAGAACAAAATCCTGAGCTGTTGGTGACCATGGGTGCGGGCGATATCGGCTTAGAAATAAAAAAAATTAAAGAAGAATTGGAATATGCGCATTAATTGGAACTATTTTAAGATAACTGCGCTTGTGTTAGTAATAATGGGGCTTTACGCATTTTCTAACCATCGCAGCAGTAAGAAAAAAATTATTAAAATGAAGGTTGAATTCGTTGGTGACGAGAATTTATACATCACGGAAGGCACGGTTAATAAATTGTTAATACAAAAATATGGAGGGCTCGAGAATGTGCCCAAAGAAAAATTAGTTTTGAATACTGTAGAAAAGGTCCTAGAGGCCAATGAAATGGTGAAAAGTGCCCAAGTTTATCTCACTGTTGATGGTGAACTTACGTCTAAAATTGTTCAACGCAAACCAATCGGACGCATAGAGGGGAGTAAAAAGTTTTATCTGGATGATGAAGGAAAACGCATGCCGTTATCTAAAAATCATTCTGCTAGGGTCCCTATTATAACAGGCAATATTACAGGGAAAAGCCTGGAGGATGTATATGTCATATTGGAATTTATCAATAAGGACGATTTTTTGCGAAAGAACGTAATAGGTATTCATATTGAAAAAGAAGATGATTACCAGTTAAAATTTAGGCTGAACCAGTTTGTGGTAAATCTAGGAGGGATTGAAAATCTAGAGGAAAAGTTCAGCAATTTCAAGGCGTTTTATGCGAAAGCAAATAAAGACAAAACCTTGGAAAATTTTGCGGTAGTAAGTTTAGAATTCAATAACCAAGTAGTGTGCACTAAAATTTAAAGAAAATGGAACAAGCTAATTATTCAGTCGGTCTAGACATCGGAACAACCAAAATCGTTGCCATGATCGGTAAGGAGAACGAATATGGTAAGATTGAGATTTTGGGTATTGGCAAGTCCAAAAGTTTGGGTGTGCACCGTGGCGTGGTAAATAACATTACGCAGACCATTAAATCCATACAACAGGCTATTGAGGAAGCGGAGGCAAACTCCGGTCTTAAGATAGGTTCCGTGGTCGTAGGTATCGCCGGTCAACATATTAGAAGTTTACAGCATAGCGACTATATTACTAGGGCAGATTCGGAAGAAGTAATAAACGAGGAAGATTTGGATAAGTTGTGCAATCAGGTTTACAAACTGATTATGCTTCCAGGCGAAGAAATCATACATGTTCTGCCGCAGGAGTATAAAGTAGATGGGCAAGCAGAGATTAAAGAACCTATCGGGATGTACGGAGGCCGTTTGGAAGCCAACTTTCATGTGGTTGTAGGTCAGGTAACTTCTATCAAAAACGTAGGACGTTGCATTAAAAGTGCAGGATTGGACCTGGGAAACATTACTTTGGAGCCATTGGCATCATCGGATGCCGTATTAAGCCAAGAAGAGAAAGAGGCGGGTGTTGCATTGATAGATATAGGTGGCGGAACCACGGATTTGGCCATCTTTAAGGATGGAATTATCAGGCATACCGCAGTGATTCCTTTTGGAGGTGGTGTGATTACCGAAGATATCAAGGAAGGATGTTCTATTATTGAAAAACAGGCAGAATCGCTTAAAACAAAATTTGGTTCGGCTTGGCCAGGGGAAAACAAGGATAACGAGATTGTTTCCATTCCCGGATTGCGAGGACGTGAACCAAAGGAAATCACACTTAAAAATCTATCTAAAATAATCCATGCCAGAGTGGTTGAAATTATAGAGCAAGTCTATGTGGAAATCAAGAATTATGGTCATGAGGAGCAGAAAAAGAAACTGATTGCCGGTATCGTATTGACCGGAGGCGGCAGCCAATTAAAGCATTTAAAGCAGTTGGTGGAATACATTACGGGAATGGATACCAGAATAGGATATCCAAACGAACATTTGGCCGGTGATTCCAGTGAGGAAATCGCAAGTCCTTTATATGCTACGGCAGTAGGGCTTTTGATGAATGCGATAAAGAATCAGTATAAGGTAAATTATGAAGAGCAAGTAACGGAAGAAGTGGAGCAAGAACGGGAATTGGCTTATGCAGACCATGAAATGGAAGCAGCTGTGACCGGAACACAAAAAAAAGAACGTAAATCTGTATTTGACAAATGGTCCGAAAAACTAAAGGAATTTTTGGATAACGCAGAGTAAAGAATATAAAGTTTAGCATACAATAACCAGTAATAAAAAGAAGATGAGTAACAACAACGAATTTGATAGTATTTCTTTTGATCTCCCAAAAAATCAAAGCAATGTCATAAAGGTCATCGGTGTAGGCGGCGGTGGTAGCAATGCCATAAACCACATGTTCCAGGCAGGTATCAACGGAGTGGATTTTGTTATTTGCAATACGGATTCACAGGCCTTGGATAATAGTCCTGTGCCAAACAAAATTCAGTTGGGCGTTTCATTGACGGAAGGTTTGGGAGCTGGTGCCAATCCTGAAGTTGGTGAGCAGGCCGCCATGGAAAGTATGGAAGACATAAAAAATATGTTGGACACTACCACCAAAATGATTTTTATTACCGCTGGTATGGGCGGGGGAACAGGTACTGGTGCTGCTCCTGTCATTGCTAAATTTGCTAAGGAGCTAGATGTACTTACCGTTGGAATCGTTACCATGCCTTTTCAATTTGAAGGCAGGATGAGATGTGAGCAATCACAGCGTGGTATTGAAAAGCTCAGGAAAAATGTTGATTCATTAATCGTCATCAATAACAATAAACTAAGAGAGGTTTATGGAAACCTTGGTTTTAAGGCAGGATTTTCAAAAGCCGATGAAGTATTGGCAACGGCCGCTCGCGGTATTGCCGAGGTAATTACTCATCACTACACTCAGAATATAGATTTACGTGATGCTAAAACGGTGCTTTCTAATAGTGGTACGGCAATTATGGGTTCTGCGATAGCTTCAGGCTCCGCAAGGGCCAATGAGGCCATCATGAAGGCTTTGGATTCACCTTTGTTGAACGATAATAAGATTACCGGTGCTAAAAATGTATTATTATTGATTGTTTCCGGTTCTCAGGAAATCACGATTGATGAGATAGGGGAAATTAATGACCACATTCAGATAGAGGCAGGTTATGGTGCCAATATTATTATGGGCGTCGGTGAAGATGAAGGCTTGGGAGAAGCTATCGCCGTAACGGTCATTGCTACGGGATTTAATGTAGAGCAACAAGACGATATCGTAAATACGGAAACAAAAAAAATTATTCACACCTTGGAGGATGAACAAAAGGCCGAAAAGGAGTTGATGAACCGCAGGACGGTTCATACCTTGGAAATTGATGAGGACGAAGAACCTGCTGCATATGAACTGTTGGACGAGGGGGATTTTGATTTGATACCCACAACGAACTACATAAGAAATTTCAATGTATTTTATGAGGAAGTAGTTGCTGAGGGTATTAGCGAAGATGATTTTGTCATCATAGAATCTTCTGATGCCTTACGAAATATTGAAGTAGTGGAGCCTGAGATTTTAAAGGCAAAAGAAGACCAAACGGAGCTAAGTTTTGACATGCCCTTGGCTTCAAATCCAATCGAGGAAGAGGAAGAAAAAGAAAACGTGATAACCTTTAATCTGGATGATGATGTAAGGGATATCAAGGTCAAGGATAGTATTGAGGTAATTCCGGTGTTGGAGTATGATAAAAATGGTGAAAAAAGATACAGTCTCGATGATTATATGCAATTGGAAAACAAACTGACCGGTGCTAAATCCAAGGCAGAAGAGTTCGAACCAAAAATCATAGAGGACGAATTGGTTTTCGAGAAAAAGACGGTCGTAGATAACCGCCCAGAGGAAGCTATAAAAACAATTGATCCAATGGAATCCCCGATTGAGGAATTATTGAGGGAAAGAGCGGACGAACGGAGGAGAAAACTAAAAGATTTCAACTATAAATTTCAGAATAGCTTAAGTAATATCGATGAAATAGAAAAGGAGCCCGCCTACAAAAGACAAGGAGTAGATTTAAACGATAATCCAAGGGAAAATAAGATATCCAGAACAAGTTTAAGTGATGATAGTAATGATGAAATTCAATTACGGTCCAACAACTCTTTTCTACATGATAATGTAGATTAACAATCTTGAAAACTTACAAGTTTAAACCCGAAAACAAGTATTGTTTTCGGGTTTATTTTTTATCTTCGTGCGGCTAAAATAGATTCATATGGGACTACAACAAAAGGTAATGGAGCAGATGAAAACGGCTATGAAAGCCAAGGATACTGTAGCTCTTGAATCGTTAAGAGCTATTAAGTCGGCCTTATTGTTGGCTCAGACTAGTGGTGAAGGAGCGCTGTCGGAAGAAGATGAGACCAAACTTGTTCAAAAGCTGGTAAAACAGCGTAAAGATAGTGCCGCTATTTTCAAAGAGCAGGGTAGGGAAGATTTGGCAGCCCCTGAATTGGCTCAAGTGGCGGTAATAGAACAGTTTTTGCCAGAGCAATTGTCCGAGGAAGAAATAGAGAAAGTAGTAATACAGACTATTGATGCAACAGGCGCTTCCGGGATGAAAGATATGGGAAAAGTAATGGGAATGGTCTCTAAGGAATTAGCGGGCCAGGCAGATGGAAAGACCATTTCTACGATTGTAAAAGCGAAATTGAATTCATAAATAAACGGCCGCGTGGCGCTCCCGAAGTCTCGGGAGAATAGCGTATCAGACCTGCCTATCGGCAGGCAGGTTTCGGCGGGAGTAGTGGTAAGATTTGTTTTAATAATAAATATAATGGCCGCGTGGCGCAACTGAATAGCGCATCAGATTTCGGCTCTGAGGGTTGGGGGTTTGAATCCCTCCGCGGTCACTAAAGGGGATTTTCTGCAAATCGAGTGGAAAGTCCCCTTTTCTATTTCCTTCAAATTCCCTGAAAATGAGCAGATTGCATTAAAAATTTCATTGACCCGAAAAGTTTGAACTAGCTTGTTTTTGAAGTCATACCTAATCCCGTCAGGGAACACCATATATTGTATGGCTCTCTTAGTTTCCAGATTACCTAACTCCCATAAAGACGGTAGGTTACAAGCATAATCAAGTGCAATTTTTACGGATTTTTTGAGGTTTGAACTATTTATTCCCCCATTTTCCAATTTTACCTTCAATTCCCTTTGTTTTGCTTTTAGTTCAGGCATAAAAAGGTCGTACTGCGATCTTGTAATTTCGTTCAGTAAAACGAATCTTCTTTCCAATGTATCGATTCTTTCTTCGAGCTGGCCGAGTTCTTTGGTCAATCGCTTTTGATCGTCAAGTGCCTCTTGATTTTTATTTATGAGGGTGTCGTGAATTATCTCGGTCAATGGTTCGATATACTTTCTATCCGCTATTTTAAACCTCCCTAACACATTTAAAAATTCGTCATGCAGCTTTTTGGCACTTCTGTTCTCCTTGCTTCCTTTACGCCTGTTTTTGTAATAATACAGGCCCTTTTTCTTTACGATAAATCCAGTGTAAGGTGTTCCGCAAACCGAGGATCTGACAAACATTTTTAATGGCAGGTTTTCATCATCGAACGAATATTTCTTGGGTGTGTCGCCTGCGTGAAGTAGATTATGTATTTTCAGGAAAACCTTTTTCGAAACAAGGGCCTCGTGCTTTCCTTGAATTACCTCTCCCGGAATCAGACTGTTGACAATAAGTCCACAATAGAAGGGGTTTCTAAAAATGTCGGTCAGTTTTTTTGCGTTTATATTCAAGCCCTTTTCCTTCAGACGTTGCGCAATCTCGACATGGGACATATTAGAGTCCGCCTTCCATATAAAAGCATGCTTTAGCAATCTTCCTTGTTCAGAAACTACAAAATTCGGAATCTTCCCTTTACCGGGATTGGTATTGGTGTATCCAAAGGGATAAGCTCCCGTCCAGTATCCCTTTCGTAACTTTTCCTGCATGCCCGTAATGGATTTGTCCCTGCGGATTTGGTTGTCGAAGTGGGAAAACATATGAAAAAGATTTTCCTGGAACGTACCTGCGCTTGTGGTAACATCGATTTCCTGGGTGGCCGAAACGACCGCTATTCCCTGTTTCTTTAGTTGCCCGCTGATATATGCACCGTTGGCACCCGTTCTTGAAAACCTATCGTAGGAATAGACAATGATGTAACCGATGTTCTTTCGTCGCTTGACATAGCTTAGCATCTTTTGGAATTCCCTACGTTCATCGCTCTTTGCCGATTCATAAGTTCCCCCAAAGTATTCTATGACATCCAGCTCTTTTCTTATCGCATACTCTTGGCAATATTTTAGTTGGGTAGTAAGACTGGCATTGTTGTCAAATTGCTCTTTGCTGGAAACACGCGTGTAAATAACGGCCGTATTACTTTTACCTATGATTCTTCCCTTTTCCTTCTTTGCAAATTGCTCGAATACCTCTAAGTTCATATACTCTCTTTTTGGACATGGTCACAAACTATATTGGCGATTGCTTGAAGTTGTTCTACGGTCTTTTCCGCATCTTCTTCCGAGTAATCTTCAAAATCTTCATAAGTTCTGAGCCATGTACTGTTGAATATTTTGTTTTTCTGCTTTAGCTCAAGTATTGAGTTTAACATTTCCTATAAATATCGACAGCTCCTGTGTTTGAAGGTCACTCTCGTATTTGTGAAAGCAGGCTTTAATTTACCTTTTTTTAATTGATTAAAATCTCAAGAAATCAATATTTTATCCATACTTATGAGGTATTGGTTAACAACTTGTGGCATTGTCGGCGGGACGGATTTTTTTCTTGAAAATCCTGTTCACACAAACAATTTTACCATTGCTTTGCTTGATTTCCAGATTCTGAAAATCATGTTGTTTCAACATATCGATAATACGCTCTCCTGTATGTAGTCGCTCCAAACCCTCGATTGTATCGACCTCCCCATTTTTGATTATCAACTTAATGGATAGGAACCTTTTGTTCCGTATCATCTCCAGCACCTGAACTTCAGATGGAGTTAATTCCGAAGATTGTAACTTCTTGTTCTCTTTCATAATATCTTCTATAGGTTCAGTCCTTTCTTTTTCTTCTTTCTTTTGCGCTTTTTCTTAATACCTTCATCCATTAGTTCAAGTTTAAACGGATTCCATTCCGTTTCACCTACTAGAGGTTGGACTACTCCATTTCCCTCAGTTTTTCCCAGATGACCTTCTGATTGCCCAGAAGAATTTTCAGTGCCTTGCGCAGTTCTATTATTTCTTTGTTCATGCCTGATTGTCGTTCCATTGTTTCTTTCGCCAGTAAGATGAGTTCCTCGTTCTTTTTCATTAGCCGATAGTATAACCGGACGGTCTCTTGTTTGCTCATAAGCGATATGTTTTACGATGCTGTTCCATGAAAATTTTTTACCGAGCGTACTGCCTTTATATACAACTCCTTGGTATTTGAAGGATATGCCCGAGACTCTTCCCGCGGTTTTGCTCACGTTGAATCTTGGCGATATATTTTGCTGTTGTAGTAATGTGATGAATTGCGCGGTATCCGTTGCCCTTGAAATTACTGAACCGATTTTGTCCTGAAGAACAAGTTTTATCGGAACATTGCCCGTTCTTAGGGTCTTCTCTATTTCTTTTTGGGTAAGTGATTTTTTGGAATTTGCGTTACCCACGATTTGGGTCAGTCCGTATTTCTTTTCCAGATCATCGAGTATTTTACGGCTTCTTCTTTTGATATTACTGTCACTTGTTAATCTCCCCGAATACCTTACCCGATTTGCTATAATATGGATATGCTCATGTTCCGTATCGGTATGACGGTACATGATAAACTGATTGTTGTCAAAACCCATCTTCATCAGATAATCGCATCCGACCGATACGAACGTCTTATCATCCAAATAATCCGAATGCGGCAGGTTCAGGGAGACATGAAGTACCGCTTTCCAGAGGTTTGGGCGTAGCTCCCTTATCAAGTTGAATTCCTGCGTCATTTCAACGGAAGTGGAATGTTCGATATTGGAGTCGATGACATACCCGACCCCTTCACGTACCTTTTTTTCATTGTAGGCCAGTACTCCATAAAAATCCTTTCCTATGACTATCTTACCTATCATTTTTCGTGATATATGATTTAAGGTATTGCAATAGCGTTTTTACTTCCTTCAATTGTCTATGGATACTGAACGGGTCGCAAATGCCTGAGTTTACCACCTTGGCAATTTGGTTCAGATTGTTTCCCACTCGACTCAGTTCAACAAAAAGTTTCCGGTCCGATGGACTTACCTTTTTCTTTGGTAGCGACTTTTTCGTAATCTTTCTTCGGATTAATTCGGTAATGGACAACCCGATAGTTTCCGCATTATTGGAAACTTTGGAATAATCATAAACGGTCATTCTTACATTGACCTGTATTGTCTTTCGTGCCGTAAATTCTTTTTTCGGTCTTCCCATTTCAATTGATTTAGCTTGTATTTCCGGTAATCTGCAAACGAAGTGCGTAGGGTTTTTGTTAGCAAAAACACAACTTGCTACGTGACCTCCGATTAACTTTGACCAAACCTAAAACATATCGCAAGTCAATAAGGGCTTTGCCGTACATGGAGTGTTGTACGGTAAATACTATGAAGAGAGTACTATCTCGAAGTAGGTGCTTTCTAGGGAGTGGATTGATTTGTGCCGTCGAAAATAAATTTCGAAGTATTCCACGAAGTGAAATACGGCTCAAAGCCAAGTTCTTCTTTGAAGTCTTAATTAATTTTTGCCAGTCGCACTTCAAAAATGACTGGAACGACCGTCGGTCAAAATATCATGGTAAAGTTTAGCCTTTGAATTCTCTGAAATGGCTTCTGATTCATCTATGGCCTTATAGGTCAGTTGTATTTCACGATTGGCCAGTTCAAGTGCCAGGTTACCATCAAATTCTGATTCAATGAATTTCTGCTGCCAGTTGGCATGGACAATATGAGCGTTTATGGCAAAACAGATTCGATAATCCAACATACTCAAATATGCTCTCAATTTTGGAAAGCTATCCACCAAGGTGAAGCAAAAATGGAGGTCGGGATGGCAATTTCCGTGGCCTATTTGCCTTTCCCATTGGTCGATAAGCGCTGGATAGGAGTCACGAAATTCGATAACCTCGTCGGTCAACAAAAGGGTTTCGTTCACTTTTTGTTTTAAAGTTAAGCGGATTTGATTTTAATGTAAACAACAAATCAAAGGTAGTTATCAACAGCTTCTTTCTTCCCCTAACCATAAAGGCCCAAAGCTTTGCTTTGGGTTTTCTTTGAAACATTTTTTATCTAAAGTTGTTGAGAGGCATAAAAGATAATTGAGCTTCAAAAGGGTAGCATCAAAAAATAGAGGCTATCCGAGAAAAATAGATTTTTCCAAATATTCAATTCATCCAATATTCAACACATTATGGCCATAGTCAATGATATAATGCTTTATAGCTATAATCGTTGCTATATAGCACTATTCATTTCGTCATATGGACATAGCATCGTATGACTAAATAGGGTTTTTAAATAAAGAATTGGCCAACAATGGCTTGCCATGGGCAAGCTCTTATGTACCGACCGATGAGGTTGAATCTATATAACTTAATGTTTCTAACCGCATAGCTCGTTGGGGTACATGTCCCCCAACGAGTACATAGAAAAGACTGAAAATAGCCCGGATTCTCTAGTTATGACCGGTGCCTAAATACGGGAGAAGGTCAACTTTATGGTAGTGAAGTTCTTTTCCCGAAATGTAGGGGAATGCTGAGTGGATTATAAATATGTATTAACCTATTTTAGAGTAATTAATATTGAAACATTTATAAAATATGAACACCTTAACTATCAAAGCAGAAAAAATCCATAATGGATTATCAAACAGAAATTTCATCTTCAAAGAATTAAAATGGTATAAAAATCCAACCTATATACACCATTCCATTCTTGTGTTAACTGCAATTCCAATGTTTATCTATTTAAACAGTAACAAAATCCCGTATGTATTTTTGATATGGGGAGTAAATATGATTATAGTGCAGTTTATACTATTTGATTATATCAATAAGTTGATATGCAAGAAGCTAAAACTGAAAATGATTAAGAAAGGGTCATTTAGAAAATTTCCAACACTCAAGTATAGACAAAAAACAAATAAATTATATTATAAAAGAATGATTTCAAAAGGACATCTTTTCGGGAATAACAAAGATATAAGGCTATTGGAAATTATTGAAGAAGAAACAAAGAGTAATCTATTCACTAAAAGGACCACGTATGGACTACAGAATATTATCAAAAGATTATTTCCAGTTATAACACTCTTGTTTGGAATCTACACAACATTAATTTTAAGCAATTCTAGGGATTTTATCACTGATTCTAAATTAATTCTTGCCTACAGTATCTTACTAATCATAATAATTTTCATTGCTCTATATACAGATTATATCGTTTTAGAATCCTTAAATGTAAAATATAGAAAACAAAAACAGTTCTTGAACAGAATAACAAGTTTAAAAAATAATTTGAAGCTGAAGTACAAATAGATTTGGGAAACTCGTTTAAAGTGGTCGCGTCTATCCCACCACACTGCTCAACTTGAACATTGGCAAATACATTGAAATCAATATCACTCCAACAAAAATACCGATAACGACTATGATAAGGGGTTCCATAAGGGTGGACAACAGTTTTGACTTTTGCTGTACCTCGATTGCATATTGCTGATTCAACCGTTCAAAGATGTATTCCGTTTGATTGGTTTCCTCGGCTACTTTGACCAAGGAAACCATTTTGTTGTCAAAGATTTTGCTGTCCGCCATACTAGCATTTAGGCTCCGCCCGGCCAATACTCCTTTTTCCACATCGACCAAAGCGATATTCAAGGGGTAGAAATCGATCATCTCTTTCACCATTTGGATGCTATGCAACATGGGTACTTTTGAAGAAGTCAAAAGCGCAACAGCCTGTGTGAACTGGGCTAAATATACCGAACTGATAAAACTGCCTATATACGGTATTTTCAAGAGCATTTTATCAATTCCTTGCTTGTACCATTCCTTTTTGGAAAAGGTCTTGCGCAACACCAGCAGTGTTCCTATGAACAACAAAACCAACCAACCATAATCCCTGATAAAATTCGAAATGCTAATAATCATTTTGGTAATCGGGGGGAGGTCTACACCATTCTGTCTAAAAATATCATCGAACATAGGCACCACCATTCTTAGCATAAAAACCACTACTAAAACTGCCGTACACATAATGATAATAGGATACGTTAAAGCGTTTAAAAGTCCCCTTCTTTGTTCATTCTTCCTTTCATAAAATTTACCCAGTTCTTCAACTATATTGCTCAGGGTACCGGTTTCCTCCCCTATTTTTACCGAGTAATATTCATATTCCGTAAACTCCGCTTTTCCATGAAGCACCTCAAAAAAGCTTTTCCCGGCAACTAGCCCATCGACCATTTCCCCAAAGAAAATTTTCAGCTTTTCCTTTTTTTGGTTTTCTTGGATAAGGGACAAGGCCTCCTTCAAATTGATCCCGGCTTTCAGCAAAACACCTAATTCCGAATAAAAATCTTCCTTTCTTCTGTTCCCAAAGGTTTTCCCGAACAAAATGATTTCCTTTTTGAGAAGGTTCGACAAATTGCCCCCAGTTGGGTTGGATGATTTTCTCTCTATGGTCTGTTCTAACTTAAAGCCCATTCTATTTGTTCCGATTCATATAAGTAGCCGTAGAATTATCCTTGTAGACAAATATTCTTTGGTTTCCGGTTTCCTTGCTCGTTACTAATTCGATGGCATCCAACTCTCCATGTTCAATGGGCTCGTTATCAAAATAAAATTGAAGGGATTCAACTTTGATATTGAAAGTATCCTTTTCTTTGATCAAAAGATTCCCTGTAAACGCATATTGTTTCGAGCCTAATTCATTGCTAACGTTCAGCTGTTTATTTTTTGCGTCGTAAAAAATATAACTATGGGTACTAAAATCCATCCAAAGCGATTGCCGCAAATTGTTCGCTTCCGACTTTACCTCATAGATATTTTCAATACTGCCCATTTGACGTTGTACCAAATTCAATACAGAAAAAGATATCCCTACAACGATGGCGGTCAGCAATAGGACCACTATCATCTCGCTCAAGGTAAAAGCCCTGACTTTTTTTGTTTTAATTGACATTACCGATGTAATTGATTACCTGTTTCTTTGTTTTGGCATTTTCAGCTTCAAGAGCTACAAAAGCCACTCCGTTATATTCTTCTTTGAAAATGCTTATTTCCCAAGATTCAAAATCCTCGTGATAGGGCAACTTTAATATGCCGTTCTTATATTGGTATTCCAGCGAATTCAATCGCTCCTCTACGGCTTCAATATTCTGCTTAACGTTTTGGCGCAATAAGTTGTTCAATAACATACTGGATGTCATAAATATGATAACGATCAATACCGTGGCCACTAATGTTTCCATAAGTGTTGAAGCCTTTATTTTTTTTAGTAGAGCCATTTCATCACCTTTTTGGTCCTATCGCTCTTATCCATAAGTAATCCACAATATGAAGCATGCAAATTCTGACTGTTTACCAGACCGTCATATAAATGGTTTTGATAAATGCTACCATTTTCCAAAGCCATAAATGCTCCGGTACATACCGCTCCGTTTACCCTACCTTTCAGTTCTAAATTTTGTGCACAATAGACCTCGCCGGTAACTTTTGCATTTTCTTCTATTTTGATCTGTGGCGCGAATAATTGTTGCTCTACATCGTCTAAAAAAGCAACGACTCCCCCTACTTCGGCATAAGAATCCATGTATATGGATGGTTTATAAGTTGATGATGTCGAGTGGGGATTCACAGTGCTTGAAGGAATATTAAAAGCGGTTTTCTTTTGAACGACCAAAGCACTTGGATAATACAGCTCACACTTTTTCCCGACTGTAATTTGGGTATTTGCCAAGGCCTGGAATGTGCCTTTTACCCAATTTTTAATTTCAATCTTCGGGGCTATCAATAGGACATCTTGAAGTTTTGCACTCGCTTCAACAACAATTTTGTGGGAAGCCGATATGATAATGTTGCCGCTTAAGGCAATATCCTTTAAGCGTACCTCGTGGCCCTGCATTATCATTGTTGGGGATTGAAATGAATTTTTAAGTTCCTTCTCCGGAAAAGTAGTTACCAACTTTCCTTCTGGAACATAATTCATAGAGGTCAACGTCTTTATCTGTTGTTTGATCTCATCATCTATTGTAGGTAATACGGAATCACTTTGGAATGTCCTGCCATAAACGAGTTGCGATCTGTTATAAGAATTCCCGTAAATATTACCTGCTTTGAGTCCTTTTTCCGGAAGGTAGGCAGCTCCGGTTATTTTGGCGTTGCCCGCTATGACCATTGGTCTTTTTTGGTCCTTTACATAAAGTGCAGGTATTTCATCGGAATAAGCCCCGCCAACGAGAGCTGTCTTTACAGTACCAATATTTCCATGTACCGCGGTAACCGTTCTTTTTTCAAAAATACCCCATAGTTCCCGTCCTACTTTTATCTCGATTCCCAATTTATTTTCCGATGGAATGGGAATGGATTCTTCCAAAGGAATTTTTTTGTCCAATGAAACATCCATTCCAAAACTAGCGGATTTTACGACCGCTATGACCAAATCCGTTTTTTTTGCAAAATAAGATTGGGTATAGGACAACAAAACAAAGGCCATTAACAGGATAGCGACGACCGCACCAATGAACAGCACGAATTGAAGTGCCCCTGCCTTTATTTTCTTGACGATAGTCATTCGGACAATGGTATTGTTCTTAAACGATCGGCCGAACGCACCCTGATTTTACCTTTTGAACCGCTTATTAGCTTCACCTCGTTTATAGTCTGGTTCAGTGCCATCATATGCTGTTGCCCATCTATGGTCACAAAAAAGATTTTTTGCCTAGAAGATTTATCCGTGATGAATCCAGTATATGCGATGGCCTTTTCAGGAACTTTTGGTTTTGTGTCTTTAATGGCGAGCGTTTTCTTTGGGTTTTTGGGAGCGTTTACCGTACCCAAAAAAGGATCTCGATAATTGGCAACGATGCTAAAGGTATCGCGTACTTTTACTTTCTCAGGTATAAATATGTCCTTTGAAATCGCTATATCAACTTTGGAAACGGAAGGGTTTACCGTATTCAGGATTTTATATGCGATAACTCCCCAAACACCAAGGACCAGTGCCAATAACAAATATGTCTTTTGGTTTTTGTTCAAGGGTATCGATTTTAATTCCTTAGCGTATCTACGACGAACCTATTGGCAAAAAAGCTGGTCTCATAGGCACTGTTTATGGCCTTGATGCGCCATTCATAATCATTGTTGGTCAATATTTTTGTAATTCTAGGGCTTGTAAAGGTGCTATCCACCACAACAATGCTGTCCATCACAATCTGTGAGGCATTCTCAAAATTGGGAGTGGCAACCTGGACATGATAGCTTTTGGCCTCGTATACTTCCGTCCAGGAGAAGCTTACATCGGTCTGTACTACGATGCTGTTCTCCGCCGGAGCCACAAGCTGAACCGTTTCGTTGGATATGTCCGGCACCTCCAGTATATCCTCACAAGATAGGCCCATTCCCAATAGTAGTATAATGGTCATAGGCTTGAAAAATGTCTTCATAATTTGGAGTAATCTTTGGTTTCATCTAGTTTATATGCCTTACGCTGTGTGCCCCGCGGGCAACTTTCTCCGTTCGAGGTCAATGTCTCGATTCGTTTTTGCCCATAGACCGTTTCCCCCCAGCAGAATCCGGAGACCTCAAAATCAAAAATTTCTTCGGATGATAGGTCTATGTACGATTTTGATGTTCCTCTTATAGCTTGAACAATAATTTGTCCGTTAGCATCGTCCATTAGGAAAAGTGTTTCGGCAGTGGTCAATTCCTTTCGGGTGGCTTCGTTGACCATAATGGCAATTTTGGAAACAAGCACATAATCCGTGTCCGTTGCCAAATAGGAAATGACAGCAGTATTGCTATCATGGTTCAAGGCTTCCCTAATACCGATTTTATCGGCAATTTCAAGGCAGACATACTTAAGGGTTCCGATCAAAGAATCGGGTTGGGTAGCTATAGGACTTTCCCCATAAGCTGACCTTATTTCGGTATATTTTTTAAATTTTGATCTGTCAAAGGAAACCGCTATTGCGGAGAGTGCTATAGGGCTCTTCAGCTCCGGGCTTCCGACTTTATGAAATTGGGAATGCAACAATGATTTGGAATGCTTTCCGATGTCGCCCAAAAAGGGCATGTGTTTTTCCGTGTTGCCCTTTTGTTTCAGGGGCGCACAGCCAATGATCAGCATAGCCGATAGCAGTAAATAGCCAAAAGTTCGCATACGTAGGTTTTCTTACAGAACATAACGAAAAAAAGCCGTAAGTGTTGTACGAAAAAGGCGTGTAAGTGGAATTCTTATCGTTTCAAGGAAAAGTGGCCCGTAAAAACCTTCCCATCATCATAAATATATTTGAACCAATAATCCGAAGCTGGCAATTGCGTACCGTTCAACGTACCGTCCCATCCAAGTCCCGTAGCCGATTCCTGAGTCAATAACTTTCCGTAACGGTCATAGATAAATAGTCTGGATCCGGGATAATTTTTGGCCCCTATAATGTTCCAATATTCATTGTACCCATCCCCATTGGGCGTAAAAAAGTTCTGGTACCCCAAGGCAATGACCTCCCGGCTTATCGTACGGCATAAATACTTGTCCCTTACGAAGACCGTGTACACTCCGGGAAATACTTCCAAACGATCGCTGTCCTGAAAGTTCTCGCCATCTACGGAATATTCAAATTCTCCCGTGCCGATAACACTGACCCGTATTTCCACATTATCCGATGGCACCCCTATTTCCGCAGTAAAATCTTCGGGCGCACCCGAGGAGACCACCTCAAAGGCAACGGTCTTTTCACAGGCAACCCCGTTCGTGGTCTGGGTAACGGTCAAGCTGTAATCCCCGATGGCAACAATGTCAATAATCCTATCCGTACTTATTTCAATATTGCTCCCATTTCTCCAAGACCAAGTCTCAAAATCGCCTCCATCGACTATCAATTCGGGACTATCGGGACAGATGACATACGTTTCCTCTATATCTGGCTGTGGTAACGGGATTATATTGATGTTGAAATTGGTAATCTCATAACAGGATTCCAGTTGGGAATGATTGGTCCGTACAAAAATAGTCTCGGTCAACATATCATTCACGTATCCGGTTTTTGGAAGTGTATTCATATTGCTGATGGCATCGGCCTCACTTATAAAATAACTGATTTCGTATTCATTGGAATCTTGTCCGTTCAATACCTCTTGATCCTTTACGGAAAAATCAAAATTCGCTTTTCCGGTTTCAGCTACATCGCAGCGATTCATATCCGAGGGTTTATGGGCGACCGGACCGTTCAACACCTCAATGTTGAATTCACTTACTATAGAACAAGCAACGTTTTGCGCATTATGAACACGATAATATACAGTCTGCGGATTGCTGGTATTGGTATAGGAACCAGTGATCGGATTCATATTTTGTTCTGCATCCGTTTCATTTTCATAAAAAAGAACGGAATAAGTAGAATTACTTTGCGAACCTAGAATTTCAGCTTCCTTTTCGGTTAGGTCAAAATCAAAGATGCCATCGGTATTGTCCTCACATACATACCAAGCGTCAACATTTTGTACTACCGGTGTATCGAACACCCTTAGCTCTAATGAAGTAGTATCATAACAGCTAGGGTCTGCCGTGTTTTCCACTCTTACGAAAACCGTCTCGGAATAGGGCGTGCTATTGGTGTAATCCGTATTCAAGGCACCGGTCCCATTTTCCGCATCCATCTGAGTAGCATGATAGCTCACGGATAGGCCGGCCGGGTTCTGGGCCGCAATGACTTCCGCATTTTTGTCCGATAAGTCAAATAATAGTAGGCCATCGTTATCCGTATCACAACTGACAAAATCCGTTGGTCGGTTGGCCATTACGCCGTCCAATACCTCCAAGGTAAAACTGCCCGTTTCAAAACACTCGTTGTACGTACTATTGTATAAACGGAAAAAGATTTCCTGAACAGGTGTAGTGTTGGTATAAACAGGGCCTATTTCATGCGAATCCACCATGGCATCCGCTTCCGTTTCATAAAAGGAAATACTAAATGTGGTACTGTCCTGCCCATTTAAAATCTCCGTATTCTTATCGGATAGAACAAATTCAAATTCCCCATCGGTATCCGTATCACAAACGGTCCAATCCATTACGGGATAGAGAGTCGGGGCGGGTTTTACCCGTAGTTCAAAACTAGTGGTGTCAAAGCAACCGTGATTTCCCTTATTTTGAATCCGGACAAAAATAATCTCGCTCTCCAATGTGTTCGGGTAAGGATTGGGTAAGCTGTTTACATTGTTCTCGGCATCGAGCTGACTTGGATGATAACTTATATCAAAATCGTTTGCGTTTTGTGTTCCCAAAACCTCGGGATTCTTTGTAGAAAGATCAAAGTCGTATGTAGGTTGTACGCTACACACCTCAAAGGTTGAGACCGTATTAGCCGTCGGCGTTTCATAAATAGTGATTTCCCGAGTCTCAGTTTTGGTTTCCGTTGCAGTTGTAACCGTAACCGACACGATATAATTCCCAGTAGCTCCATAGGTATGCGTGGGGTTCTCCATAGTGGAAGTGTTACCGTCACCAAAATCCCAATTGCTACTAATTATGGGCTCGGTCGCATTAAGATCAAATTGAGTAATCTCACCGAAACATAAATTTTGAGCGGTAAAGGATACCAGAAAAAAGGATTGGATGAACTGAGGGAGTCCCACAGAGGCACGTCTTCCATTGAGTTGAACACTTTCTCCTAAAAAATTACATGCCAAACCTTTTTCCTCTGGATTTTCTATGGAACTTAGGTATAGGTTATTAAAGTTAGAGGCATATATCTTTCCATCTATTCCCAATTGGAGAGCGCCTAGAGCCACGCCTATTTGGCCCATATTGTCATGTATCAGAACACTGGAGCCTCTAATATCAGTACTTTCGGTATCATATTGATATAGTCTACTAAAACGCGGTAAACCAAGTCTGCTATCTACCAAATACAGGAACCTGCCGCTAGGCGAAAACTCTATACCGTAGTATTGCTTGGAAACATCCTCGTCCAATTTCCGTACATTACCTATTTCCCCTGTTGCATTGTTAAAATCAAAGAGTTCCACGATGCCCATGGTAGGTATGCAACCTGCCAATTTACTACCGTCAGGGGAAGCCTTAAGATACCCAGCAAAATTCCAGGACCCATTAGGTAAAGTTTCCCTATGGGGTTCTCCCACATTAGATTCTATGGCTACTGGATTTATACCTGTGGGAGTAACCAAATAGGCCAAATAAGCATCGCTATCCCATCTGTGGGCAAGAACCCATATATCTCTTCCGTTAGCATGTTGCACCGCAGTTAACTTTTCTGATACAAAAGATTCTAATTGTATATTCTTTTGAGTGGTAATATCCCCTAAGCCCCCATCCAAGCTCAAATCGATTAACGAATACGTAAGACCCGGTAAGTTGGTATCACTCATAACCGCAAAAACATAGTATAAGTTGGGAGACTCGGGCATCGGAACAACTATTGCGGACTGGGTGCTGGTTATATTTCCTCCTAGACCTGTGCCATTGGCCATTACAGCGTGGTTTCTGTTCCACACCGTACTGCCGTCGGTGTAAAAGAGAAGATTACCATTAGAATCTGAAACTGTAGCACAACCCTCATCCGTATACATTGCACTATCTGTTAATGCAATGGGTGTTCCCGAATTAAAATCGAGTCCTGCGTTTTTACCAAAATACCAGATTGCGGCTTCCTTTTGTGCAAAAAGGGCATGGGAACTTACGATTATAAGAAAGGCGGTAATTATTTTTTTCAAGATTTGGTCGTGTTGGTATACGGAACAAAAATAAACAACTATTAAGACATAGTAGGTATTTTACTACATAACGTAAAAACTATGGACGAAGTGTATTTTTCCTAACGTTTTTATACATAAAATACGTGGTAAAATATGCTACTAAATAAATTGGATTTCGCAATGGTCCTGTATACTCTTATTCGGTACGGTCACTGTTCACGCTTATCTACCCTTCCGTAGTGAACAGTAGCCCTTAGTTTGGGAATGTCATTTCGAGCGAATGCGAGAAATCTATGGATTTTGTCGAGATTTCTCAGTCATGTTTTCCTTCGAAATGACCGGAAAGTAACAATGATTCTTTTTGGAGCATGCACGCAGAATGCCGCTGTTCATACTGTCTGCCTTCGGTAGTGAACAGTAGCTCTTAGTTTGGGGATGTCATTTCGAGCAAATGCGAGAAATCTCAATATGCTAACCTTGTTTTTAAATAGCTAACGTGTTTCTATCATTTATGTTCAAAGTAGAGTTGTGCACTTTCCTTTTCCTTCGGCTCCACTCAGGATGACGGAAAACCTTTTGTTGGGATTTCTCGATCGCTACGCTCATTTCGAAATGACAAAACGTGGCAACTGGGTCATTTCGAGCGAATGCGAGAAATCTATGGATTTTGTTGAGATTTCTCAGTCATGCTTTCCTTCGAAATGACTTGAAAGTAATAATGGGTCTTTTTTGTGTATGCGCAAAGAATACCCCGCTTCGCAGTAGCTGCGCTGCTACGGTAAAACCGTAACCTCCGGCAATATTAATTCTTTCTCTAAATAATTCGATGCCGATGAATATACCCCCGCTGGCGAGAGCGTCGCGCTCGTGCCCCGCTTTGTTATGCAATAATCACGGTTCCATCATACCCGAATGCATGCCCTCATTATCAATTTTCAAAATAGTATCGTCATCGGCATAATTTCTGGCACTGCTGTATTTCCAATCTACTGGGTCGGTAACGAAGCCTTGTTCAACAGGGTTGTTATGTATATACCCTATCTTTTGTTTGATGACTTTTCCGATGCACAATTCTATAGGTTTGTTATGCTGTTGCCAGAACTGCCTTTTCACAACATTGCTTTTCTTCTTCCCTGCCCTTTCCATCATCCATAAAAGCCATTCTTTTCTACTTTCTTGAGGATTTTCCTCTATCGCCCTTATCGACTTTCTAGCCGTGAAACCTTTAAAATCCCGTAACAGACCCGAAGGGTCTTCATGGTCTGACCTGAATACTAGATGAACATGGTTCGGCATGAAGCAATAGGCAAATATCTCCATTCCTTTTTCAGTTCTACAATACGTTACCGCTTCCTCTAAGATTGAAAAATATACTTGTCCTGTAAAAACATCTAGCCAATAGACCGTAGCGAAACTTACAAAATAAGCCGCCGAGGGGTTTTGAAACTTGTATTTTCTGCTCATCGACTAAAAATACAAAAACCGCGACATCTCCTTCGTGGCTTTTTACCTGTTTATATTTCTAATCGTTATTGCTTACTCTGGACGGCACGAGCAGAAAGATGCTCGCGCTAGCGGGGGGGGGACTATAGCTTGAACAGGGGTAGCACCAAAATCATAAATATTATGGCATATTGTAATAAATGCTCCTGCTCCCTGGTCGGCCATATATGCCCGAACTGTAAAACGGATTACAATACCTACATGCCCGGCACACCTAATTTAAAACATCCGAGCGAGGTCGAGGCCCTTATCATCCACCGTATAGAGAACAATCTCTTTGAAAGACCTGTTGGGCTCTAGGGCATAAAAAAACCACCTTGCGGGCGGTTTCTATAAATCCTCTCTGAAAATAATTCATTATTCTAGTGTGCTATCTACATAGATTTCTTTTTCAAAGTAATACTTTTTAACCTTCTTGCTTTTGAAAACAGAATCGATGGGTAAATCTTTATTGTAATATTCCAGAATGTAGCCCTTAATGGTATTACTGCCAGTCGAATCAAACTTTTTTCCAAAGACTACGGTTTTATCAAAATCATTGCCTTTCATCCATTTTTGATTAATCGTATCATGTCTTAGATTAACAAAAATTTCCATATTTACATCGTACTCATTTGACAAATCCTCTTTAAGTGAATATTCGTCATCATTCTCCATGTAGACAACCATTCCAGAGTTTTTAAAAAAAGGTTTTTCCAAGAAAGCAAAACTTTTTGCATATTCACCTTGGTATATGGTATCGGATGATGTTTCTATTTTAAAACCAACCTGTTTATTTGTAATAGCTTTTGATTTATCCTCACCCTTGCAACTAGAGAATTGAATAATCACTAAAGCAATTAAAAAAAACAGGATGGCATCATTAAACTTTTTTTTATTGTTGAACATAAATTATTCATCTTTAATTTAATTTCTCCTTATCGTTGTATCACGGACCGTTCTAATTTCATTAGAACCTCTTGCCCTAGTAAAGTGTGGGCTTACACTTACCGAATCACGCTTAGAGTCTGCTGAAAGCAAACTGTCCGCTTTCTTAACCGCAGCTTCTTGATCTCCCAATGTACCAAATCCAGAATAACTAGTACTGAAGACATTTTCCATGGAACCCTCATCAAAGGTAATTAGGAAAAAACTAAATGGATATTGAACATTCGGTTCTAGTTCCGGTTTTTGTTCCATTGTGCTTTTATTCGCTTCAGGTACCGGGGAAGTCACTACCTGCTGTACATCCGTAGCTCTATCAAAAGTACCGGTCAACCACTCTATGAGCCTTACCCATGGATTGCCGCCTCCCTTAGCACTTCCAGCCCCAGGTAGATCATCATAGTTTAATTCTCCTTTTCGCCTTCCTCTTCGCCCCCTGTCTTCAGTACCTATACCCCAACTAGATATTCCGTCCCAACCGTCATCGGAAGCATTGGAACTTGGACTACTAGCCGTTACCACTACTCCATCTAAATTTATGGCTCCCGTAGAACTCGGAACCCCACCAGGCCCCCACAAAGTTCCTGTTTCCGGATTATAATAGGAAGGGCCTATGTAGGTTGCACCGTCCGGAACATCCCCTGGTCCGTGTACATCCGGGTCATAGATAACTGTCCCATCACCGGTACGGTAATAATCGGTAATACGGTCTGCTCCCCCTGGCATGAGTCCATCGATATCAATGTAATAGATTGGATTGTTCAGAGCATAGCTATAGGGGGAGTAGCTTTTCATCATATCTGCCAAATTATCCATGTTGAACCATCGGCCCAAAGCAGGGTCAAAATTTCGCCAACCAAAGTCCAGCCAGTCTAAACCCAGAGATTTATCAAGCTCCTTTCCGTTATAGGTCATGTAGTTGTTCTCCACTCCATTCACTACCGAATTGTAACCTTTATGTTCAAGCCCGAAGGGATAGACGTTTACACATTTTTTTCAACTACGGGTCAGTTTTCAGCGGTTTCCCTCAAAAAATTTTTCATAAGAACGTCCTTTCTACATCATCTTTTCAGTCTTTAAAGATAAAAAAATAGGATAGATTCCTCGCAAGTAAAAGCCAGTATTTTCGTGCCTCAAAAACCTCTGTCTTTCACTTGCTCCCACGTCCTCGGTATGTTACATAAAACGGGTTATAATACATTCCCTAAAAGTCCAACGCTTCTCCACCTGTAGTTATAACCAGTTTTATGTAAAATACTCCCATTCGCCATACTTCCAACGCTCACAACGGAACTCGGATTTATATTTTTAGTTATTATTCAGAAGATTATGAAGACTAACGCACTTCGTTTGTTTCATTTTAAAAGCTTGCGGAACTCATCCGCATCAGCCAACAGCTTCCGCAACCTTTTAAAACGTAAAACCGTTTTCAGAAGAGCAAAACCGTTTTTAAAAGATGAAGATTTAGGCGGTGGATTCGACGCAAAGGCAATCTTCAGCTTTTAAAAATGATAGCCTAAGTGGCTACGGAACGTCACGCAAAGATTGGCGGAACGAGTTGTGTAAAAAAACAAGCAAAGAAGTAAAGCAAGCTTTTCCGCTTGATGTCTTTTTGTGAAGATTTTTTTATGCAAATTCGGTGCGTTGGCTTACGAAGTAAATATTTCCGTTTTCCTAGTGCGATGGAAGAAGTGGCTGTAAAAAGCGTTGGATTAGCGGATATTTTACATAATAGCAGTTATAACGACGCCCGCAACAATAACAACAAGCCGTAGGCAACCAAAAGGGAAGCTCTTATAACTACTATTATGTAAACATAGCTTGGGGCATTTTTTGGCTTTCGGCGGTGGGAACAGCTCTTTACTTTTTTAAGATTTCTGCTTTCTTTTAAACGACTAATTTTCTTAAAAAAGTAATGTGCTGTGTGAGCGATTTGGCAAGCCAATAAAATGCAGAAGTGTGGCGAGGAAGCAAAGCAAAGACAGAGGATTTTGAGGTACGATAAAACTGGATTTGATTTGCGTGGATTTATTCAGCTAATTGGATGGAAGTTGTTGACGATTTCGTGTAGGTTTTCCAAGTCGTCCTGTAAATATCTTTCGGTGGAACTTATGTATCTGTGTCCTGCTAAATATTGAACCTTTCGCAAGTTGTATTGTCCTAACCAATTTGTAATTACTGATGCTCTGATTTGATTGATGTTCTCAACTTTGTGATTGGTCTTTTTCAGCTTTTTAATGATGTTGGTAATTGTGTTACTCAATCGTGCATTATTCGGTATCAATAAGCGTTCACTTTCTATATTTCTACGTTGTTTTATTTCTTCTCTAATTTCTTTGATGTATTCTAATAATTCTATGACTTGCCAAGGTTTTAGCTCTAATTCTCGTGCGTTCATTTTCTTGTGTCCTGGAACGTAGATTTTACCTTTGTAGACTTTTATGTGTTCTATTTCCAACGCTTTTAAATTGGTTGTGCATAATCCTTGATACACCATTAAACCAACTATTATTCTATCTCTTTTAGCTGTTAATTTATGATACTGGTCTTTGATGTTTTCAGTTTCATAACTATAATATAAATCTTCTAATTCATCAGCTTCAAGTAAGTTGTAATTGACTATCCTTTTTACGCCTTTGATGTTGGTACTTTCGATTGGGTTTTCACTTTTATAATTTTCTTCCACCAAGTAATTTAGATAGACTTTTACTCGTCCCAATCTATGGTTTACGGTCTTTTTGGTCGTTCCTTTTCGTTGTAGGTATTTGATGTATTTCAAGCAATCCTTATAATCGATTTCGATAGCTGTGGTATGGTTTCTATTGCACCATTTTATAAATAACTGTGCTTGTTTTATGTAGTTCTCGATTGTGGTTTCTGCATACCCTTTCTTTTGTAGATGTATTTTATAATCATTCATTTTCAACGGTTTTTAACAAGTGGGTGTAAATCTGTGTGCTTTCCAGACTGCTATGACCTAAAAAGGATTTGATACTTTCCAATGGCACTTCCTTTTGCAGTAGATGTGTGGCGATTGAGTGGCGTAACGTGTGTAACGTAATTTGTTTCTTTTCGATGCTTTTGTTTTCTGTGGCCAACACAATGGCCTTTAAACGGTTGGCAATGCTCATTCCGTCCATTCTTCTTCCTTGTTGGCTTATCAACAAGGCTTCGGTGCCCTTGTAATTGTAGAACTCTGGTCGAGCTTCAAAGATGTAATCTTCCAATACTTGCAGGTTGTAACCGTTCATTGGCACGAACCTTTCTTTGTAGTTCTTTCCTTTTCTGACGTACAGGCGTTCCTTATCAAAAAGTACGTCCTTAACGTCCAAGTGTACTGCTTCATTTCTTCGTAAGCCACAACTGTACACAATGCTCAATATCGCTTTATCCCGTAACCTAAATCGTTTTGCATCGTGGCTGTAACTGCAAGCCGTAAAGAGTTCCTTGATTTCTGATTGCGTGAGTATATTTAACTTTTCTTCTGTTGGATTGGTTTCATATTTCAGATGTAAATGGATGCCTTTATGGTTGTGGTTCTGTAAATATTCCTTGAACTTTTTTAAGGCTTGTTGGTGTTTATTCAAGTAGCTTTTACTTAATGCTCCGTTTCGTCTTTCGTTGTTGCGCTCTTGCAAGTAGCTGTAATATTCCTTTGTGGTTTTTGCCGTGATGTGGTTGATATTTAGGATGCTTTTTTGCTCCAAGTAGTAAAAGAACTCTTGCAGATGATTGGGCAGATTGTAAACCGTACTTTCTGCATATCCAAGTATATCCAACCATTGTTTGTAACTCTTGACCAGTACTTTGTAATGTTCGTTCTGTAATTTTAGATGCTTCATTTTGGACAGTTTTTTATTAGGGCATACCTTTTTAGTGGTTTACCTATTTTTATTGGCAATTGTTTTAAAATGTGATAGTTAAGTGAGCCATTTTGTAAGTGGCCCATTGGTGGCTCATTGGCTCACTTCCATCAAGCTGACACAGTTGTCCAGAGCGTTGTTTATCTGTTCCTGCAACTCTGTGTATTCCTCGTAACTTACGATTTCGTAGATATAACCTTTGTACTTATTATTAGTGGTTTTCTTGATGTAATTATCTGCTATTAACTGCGTGTGGTATCTTCGTAATGTTGTGCCTTTTATGCGTAGATTTCGTCTTATTTCTGCATTGGTAAACGTAGTTTGTTTATTGGCTTTGAGATAGGTTTTAAGCGCTTCAAGATAGTTTCTACACGCTCCGCTTATCATATCGCTTTTACGTAGTAAAACCTCTTGTAAAAGTTGGTTAGCTTCTTTAATATCTTCGATAGTCGTTTCAATATATTCCTCTCCAGTGTTTTTGTCATAATGCCTGTGGCGCTGCCACTGTTTGTAAAAGGTAACAGCTTCAATAAATTGTAAATAATGTGAGTTTGTTCTACGTGGTTTAAATACAGATTGTGGTAATTGTAAATGTTCTGCAAAAGGATTTACTACTCGTATTTTTTTAAGTAGATGCTGTACATTTTGTAATTGTCTTTTAGCTTTTAATTCTGCATCGATGTTTACATTTCCTGCCGATAGTTTACGTTGATACTGCATTATTTTTTCGTCCTGTTCGTGGCTTTCATCGATGTATAATAAAAAGGAACGATTGCTATTATCTTCGTAAATGCTTTCTTGTGTGGTACAACCTGCAACACATACAGGACCTTCAACCGTTAATTTTATCGTCTTAGTATTTCCGTTTCTGTCTTTATGGCTTACTCGTTTTGTGATGCTTCTTTTTGATTGTAATTCTCGTAATGGATAGAGTGCGTTTTCTGCTCCGTCCATATCTTCTATCAATATTAACTTGTGTTGTAATTCTGTGCGATTGAAGTAATAAAAGGCATTCTCGCTTAAAACCGTCATATCCACGATGTCGTGTTCTGGTATGAGTTCTGCTACTTTAGATTGTAAATGGGTCTTTCCTGTTCCGGAACTTCCCAAGCTGATGCAATGCAATGGGTTTGCGCTTTTACGAGAAGTGAAGATGATGTACATTAACAGCCTGTTGGTTTCCTCGCCGATTACTCCGCTATTTCCGATTAGGTCATTTGTAAGCTGTAATAGATTTTGCTTTTTGAGTAATTTAATGGCTTCGGTTTCTTCTTTCTTTGTGAGTTCTCTTATGGTAAACTCGTTTGCATCTTCTTGCTCTAATTGTGATAGGCGATAGGTTTCTAATTCGTTGGTTAGTTCCTGTAATATTCTTCTAACTATCGATGTTCCTATTTCTATGCGTTCCGCTACTTTTCTAACTAATTTCTCGACTTGGTTATCGTTGTATAAATCAATATTATGGCGAAGTTTCGTGTGATGCTCCTTTTTGTTGATGCTTAATGTTACTCGTAAACTGTCTAATTTATTCAGCTTTATACCGCCTAATACGTGTATCTCTAAATGATTCGTGAAGTATTCGTAGTTATTGGTATTGGCGGTATTCAAAATATTTTTACTCATAATGCAGAGTTTTCTATTTTTTGTATTGTTTACTCTGCAATATTAGATATTACTATTCAATAAATCAAGACAATACTATTATTATTTGATTATATTTGCCCAAAACGTATAGTTTACTACTATTTAAAGACATTAAGAAGACTATTCTATGAGTTTAGGACAGAAGATTACAAAGATTAGGAAAGAGAAAAAGTTATCTCAAGTAGATGTAGCTTCGTATGTAGGTGTTTCTCGTGATGCGATTTCTAAATATGAGCGTGATGATATTGTACCGTCTGTTGAAAACGCTAATAAAATAGCACAGATTTTAGGTGTATCTCTCGATTATTTGATGTCGGAAGATGATAATTTAGAAGTCGTGGATATTGATATGCTTAATCGTATGAAAGAGATACAGCGACTTTCGGAAGATGATAGAAATACGGTTACCAAAATTATTGATGCTTTTATCAGAGATACTAAAACTAAAAAAGCCTACGCATAAAAAAACCGCCTCGTTAAAGGTGGCTTCATTTAGACTTATTTTAGTGTTAAACAACTTGTAAGTTACTTGAGTCTGGGTATATTTCTAAAATAGATGTTTCTTTGAGCTCTATTCCAATACTATAAAGCATATAAAAAAATGGGTCAATGTTATAGGGGTAACCAATGGTTTCTAAATAAATTACTGTTTTAGAATTAAGATTTTTAATACCCCACCATTTCCATTGTCGTTGTCTTATAGCATCAATCCAAGAACCAAAGTCCCATAGTTGGTTATTTGTAGAAAGGTCATCTCTAGTTATATTTTTCGTTTTTAAAACAAACCATTTGGGTAATGTTTTTTCCCAAACTTTATCGTCTTGACTTTCATTAGTATTCATCTCTATAATACTTCCCATTAGACTTTGTAATTTATCAAAAGATTTATTTGACAACTTAAAAGCAATAGTTATAGCTAATCCTGTTTGAGGAATACCATTAGAAATATCTTTCTTTAAAAGCCTATCTAATTCATTCATAATTTACTACTGCGCAGTTCTATTTATACTACTTTGGTCTATACTTTTCAGTAACTTTTCAAAATACTCTTTAGGTATACCAAATGAGTTATTTGTTACTGTTTGGTCTACTTGTTGTGGTGAACCTGGGTTCAATCTACCTAATCTTTGAGGAACAGCATTATTTCTTATTTCATTTGCAAATTCACTACTAACATTAAAACTAATCAATTCTGCATTTTCACCTCTTTTTTGTAAAAATTGTACAGCTCTAGCTTTGTCATCAAAGGTCACAAATAACATATCATCACCTTGTATACTTAAATCACCTGCGCCATCTACCGCAAATCGTTGTTTACTGGCATTAGGCATATCACCACCCTGAACCCTAAAGACCTTGGTTGCATCACTTGCCTCTTCTGTCGCATTAGCGACATTAGCAACTTTATTTGTAGCAACACGCATACCACTTGTAAGCCCTACACCTGAACCTCCCATTTGGGCTTGAACACCATAAAGAGATTTTGTTGTCTGTAATGAACTTCCCTGTGTGTTTTCGTATGTTCGAACAACTTGCGTAGCTGTATTACTCGCCAATTGTGAAGCATCTCTGTAAGGCTGTGCAACTCTATCAAAAGCTTGACTTGTTCTGGTTGTCATAGCACTTCCTTGACTTTGCCACCTTTTAAGAGTATTTAGCAACTCCTTACAACACATTTCTACTTGATTTCCATCTGGGTCAATAAAAAGAATAGGATTGTTTACGGTATAAGTATAAACAGATTGGTCATAATATTTTTCTGCCATTGCATCTGGCGTGAACCATCTTCCTAAAGCTGGGTCGTAGAATCTCGCACCATAATCGTACATATCAAGTCCAAGCTCTTCTTGGATTTCTTTTCCGTTGTACCTGAACTTGGAAGCCACGCTGTTACTGTTGGCGCTCACCACATTGTTGTACCCTTTGTGTTCGAGACCGAAGGGATAGACGTTTACACATTTTTTTCAACTACGGGTCAGTTTTCAGCGGTTTCCCTCAAAAAATTTTTCATAAGAACGTCCTTTCTACATCATCTTTTCAGTCTTTAAAGATAAAAAAATAGGATAGATTCCTCGCAAGTAAAAGCCAGTATTTTCGTGCCTCAAAAACCTCTGTCTTTCACTTGCTCCCACGTCCTCGGTATGTTACATAAAACGGGTTATAATACATTCCCTAAAAGTCCAACGCTTCTCCACCTGTAGTTATAACCAGTTTTATGTAAAATACTCCCATTCGCCATACTTCCAACGCTCACAACGGAACTCGGATTTATATTTTTAGTTATTATTCAGAAGATTATGAAGACTAACGCACTTCGTTTGTTTCATTTTAAAAGCTTGCGGAACTCATCCGCATCAGCCAACAGCTTCCGCAACCTTTTAAAACGTAAAACCGTTTTCAGAAGAGCAAAACCGTTTTTAAAAGATGAAGATTTAGGCGGTGGATTCGACGCAAAGGCAATCTTCAGCTTTTAAAAATGATAGCCTAAGTGGCTACGGAACGTCACGCAAAGATTGGCGGAACGAGTTGTGTAAAAAAACAAGCAAAGAAGTAAAGCAAGCTTTTCCGCTTGATGTCTTTTTGTGAAGATTTTTTTATGCAAATTCGGTGCGTTGGCTTACGAAGTAAATATTTCCGTTTTCCTAGTGCGATGGAAGAAGTGGCTGTAAAAAGCGTTGGATTAGCGGATATTTTACATAATAGCAGTTATAACGACGCCCGCAACAATAACAACAAGCCGTAGGCAACCAAAAGGGAAGCTCTTATAACTACTATTATGTAAACATAGCTTGGGGCATTTTTTGGCTTTCGGCGGTGGGAACAGCTCTTTACTTTTTTAAGATTTCTGCTTTCTTTTAAACGACTAATTTTCTTAAAAAAGTAATGTGCTGTGTGAGCGATTTGGCAAGCCAATAAAATGCAGAAGTGTGGCGAGGAAGCAAAGCAAAGACAGAGGATTTTGAGGTACGATAAAACTGGATTTGATTTGCGTGGATTTATTCAGCTAATTGGATGGAAGTTGTTGACGATTTCGTGTAGGTTTTCCAAGTCGTCCTGTAAATATCTTTCGGTGGAACTTATGTATCTGTGTCCTGCTAAATATTGAACCTTTCGCAAGTTGTATTGTCCTAACCAATTTGTAATTACTGATGCTCTGATTTGATTGATGTTCTCAACTTTGTGATTGGTCTTTTTCAGCTTTTTAATGATGTTGGTAATTGTGTTACTCAATCGTGCATTATTCGGTATCAATAAGCGTTCACTTTCTATATTTCTACGTTGTTTTATTTCTTCTCTAATTTCTTTGATGTATTCTAATAATTCTATGACTTGCCAAGGTTTTAGCTCTAATTCTCGTGCGTTCATTTTCTTGTGTCCTGGAACGTAGATTTTACCTTTGTAGACTTTTATGTGTTCTATTTCCAACGCTTTTAAATTGGTTGTGCATAATCCTTGATACACCATTAAACCAACTATTATTCTATCTCTTTTAGCTGTTAATTTATGATACTGGTCTTTGATGTTTTCAGTTTCATAACTATAATATAAATCTTCTAATTCATCAGCTTCAAGTAAGTTGTAATTGACTATCCTTTTTACGCCTTTGATGTTGGTACTTTCGATTGGGTTTTCACTTTTATAATTTTCTTCCACCAAGTAATTTAGATAGACTTTTACTCGTCCCAATCTATGGTTTACGGTCTTTTTGGTCGTTCCTTTTCGTTGTAGGTATTTGATGTATTTCAAGCAATCCTTATAATCGATTTCGATAGCTGTGGTATGGTTTCTATTGCACCATTTTATAAATAACTGTGCTTGTTTTATGTAGTTCTCGATTGTGGTTTCTGCATACCCTTTCTTTTGTAGATGTATTTTATAATCATTCATTTTCAACGGTTTTTAACAAGTGGGTGTAAATCTGTGTGCTTTCCAGACTGCTATGACCTAAAAAGGATTTGATACTTTCCAATGGCACTTCCTTTTGCAGTAGATGTGTGGCGATTGAGTGGCGTAACGTGTGTAACGTAATTTGTTTCTTTTCGATGCTTTTGTTTTCTGTGGCCAACACAATGGCCTTTAAACGGTTGGCAATGCTCATTCCGTCCATTCTTCTTCCTTGTTGGCTTATCAACAAGGCTTCGGTGCCCTTGTAATTGTAGAACTCTGGTCGAGCTTCAAAGATGTAATCTTCCAATACTTGCAGGTTGTAACCGTTCATTGGCACGAACCTTTCTTTGTAGTTCTTTCCTTTTCTGACGTACAGGCGTTCCTTATCAAAAAGTACGTCCTTAACGTCCAAGTGTACTGCTTCATTTCTTCGTAAGCCACAACTGTACACAATGCTCAATATCGCTTTATCCCGTAACCTAAATCGTTTTGCATCGTGGCTGTAACTGCAAGCCGTAAAGAGTTCCTTGATTTCTGATTGCGTGAGTATATTTAACTTTTCTTCTGTTGGATTGGTTTCATATTTCAGATGTAAATGGATGCCTTTATGGTTGTGGTTCTGTAAATATTCCTTGAACTTTTTTAAGGCTTGTTGGTGTTTATTCAAGTAGCTTTTACTTAATGCTCCGTTTCGTCTTTCGTTGTTGCGCTCTTGCAAGTAGCTGTAATATTCCTTTGTGGTTTTTGCCGTGATGTGGTTGATATTTAGGATGCTTTTTTGCTCCAAGTAGTAAAAGAACTCTTGCAGATGATTGGGCAGATTGTAAACCGTACTTTCTGCATATCCAAGTATATCCAACCATTGTTTGTAACTCTTGACCAGTACTTTGTAATGTTCGTTCTGTAATTTTAGATGCTTCATTTTGGACAGTTTTTTATTAGGGCATACCTTTTTAGTGGTTTACCTATTTTTATTGGCAATTGTTTTAAAATGTGATAGTTAAGTGAGCCATTTTGTAAGTGGCCCATTGGTGGCTCATTGGCTCACTTCCATCAAGCTGACACAGTTGTCCAGAGCGTTGTTTATCTGTTCCTGCAACTCTGTGTATTCCTCGTAACTTACGATTTCGTAGATATAACCTTTGTACTTATTATTAGTGGTTTTCTTGATGTAATTATCTGCTATTAACTGCGTGTGGTATCTTCGTAATGTTGTGCCTTTTATGCGTAGATTTCGTCTTATTTCTGCATTGGTAAACGTAGTTTGTTTATTGGCTTTGAGATAGGTTTTAAGCGCTTCAAGATAGTTTCTACACGCTCCGCTTATCATATCGCTTTTACGTAGTAAAACCTCTTGTAAAAGTTGGTTAGCTTCTTTAATATCTTCGATAGTCGTTTCAATATATTCCTCTCCAGTGTTTTTGTCATAATGCCTGTGGCGCTGCCACTGTTTGTAAAAGGTAACAGCTTCAATAAATTGTAAATAATGTGAGTTTGTTCTACGTGGTTTAAATACAGATTGTGGTAATTGTAAATGTTCTGCAAAAGGATTTACTACTCGTATTTTTTTAAGTAGATGCTGTACATTTTGTAATTGTCTTTTAGCTTTTAATTCTGCATCGATGTTTACATTTCCTGCCGATAGTTTACGTTGATACTGCATTATTTTTTCGTCCTGTTCGTGGCTTTCATCGATGTATAATAAAAAGGAACGATTGCTATTATCTTCGTAAATGCTTTCTTGTGTGGTACAACCTGCAACACATACAGGACCTTCAACCGTTAATTTTATCGTCTTAGTATTTCCGTTTCTGTCTTTATGGCTTACTCGTTTTGTGATGCTTCTTTTTGATTGTAATTCTCGTAATGGATAGAGTGCGTTTTCTGCTCCGTCCATATCTTCTATCAATATTAACTTGTGTTGTAATTCTGTGCGATTGAAGTAATAAAAGGCATTCTCGCTTAAAACCGTCATATCCACGATGTCGTGTTCTGGTATGAGTTCTGCTACTTTAGATTGTAAATGGGTCTTTCCTGTTCCGGAACTTCCCAAGCTGATGCAATGCAATGGGTTTGCGCTTTTACGAGAAGTGAAGATGATGTACATTAACAGCCTGTTGGTTTCCTCGCCGATTACTCCGCTATTTCCGATTAGGTCATTTGTAAGCTGTAATAGATTTTGCTTTTTGAGTAATTTAATGGCTTCGGTTTCTTCTTTCTTTGTGAGTTCTCTTATGGTAAACTCGTTTGCATCTTCTTGCTCTAATTGTGATAGGCGATAGGTTTCTAATTCGTTGGTTAGTTCCTGTAATATTCTTCTAACTATCGATGTTCCTATTTCTATGCGTTCCGCTACTTTTCTAACTAATTTCTCGACTTGGTTATCGTTGTATAAATCAATATTATGGCGAAGTTTCGTGTGATGCTCCTTTTTGTTGATGCTTAATGTTACTCGTAAACTGTCTAATTTATTCAGCTTTATACCGCCTAATACGTGTATCTCTAAATGATTCGTGAAGTATTCGTAGTTATTGGTATTGGCGGTATTCAAAATATTTTTACTCATAATGCAGAGTTTTCTATTTTTTGTATTGTTTACTCTGCAATATTAGATATTACTATTCAATAAATCAAGACAATACTATTATTATTTGATTATATTTGCCCAAAACGTATAGTTTACTACTATTTAAAGACATTAAGAAGACTATTCTATGAGTTTAGGACAGAAGATTACAAAGATTAGGAAAGAGAAAAAGTTATCTCAAGTAGATGTAGCTTCGTATGTAGGTGTTTCTCGTGATGCGATTTCTAAATATGAGCGTGATGATATTGTACCGTCTGTTGAAAACGCTAATAAAATAGCACAGATTTTAGGTGTATCTCTCGATTATTTGATGTCGGAAGATGATAATTTAGAAGTCGTGGATATTGATATGCTTAATCGTATGAAAGAGATACAGCGACTTTCGGAAGATGATAGAAATACGGTTACCAAAATTATTGATGCTTTTATCAGAGATACTAAAACTAAAAAAGCCTACGCATAAAAAAACCGCCTCGTTAAAGGTGGCTTCATTTAGACTTATTTTAGTGTTAAACAACTTGTAAGTTACTTGAGTCTGGGTATATTTCTAAAATAGATGTTTCTTTGAGCTCTATTCCAATACTATAAAGCATATAAAAAAATGGGTCAATGTTATAGGGGTAACCAATGGTTTCTAAATAAATTACTGTTTTAGAATTAAGATTTTTAATACCCCACCATTTCCATTGTCGTTGTCTTATAGCATCAATCCAAGAACCAAAGTCCCATAGTTGGTTATTTGTAGAAAGGTCATCTCTAGTTATATTTTTCGTTTTTAAAACAAACCATTTGGGTAATGTTTTTTCCCAAACTTTATCGTCTTGACTTTCATTAGTATTCATCTCTATAATACTTCCCATTAGACTTTGTAATTTATCAAAAGATTTATTTGACAACTTAAAAGCAATAGTTATAGCTAATCCTGTTTGAGGAATACCATTAGAAATATCTTTCTTTAAAAGCCTATCTAATTCATTCATAATTTACTACTGCGCAGTTCTATTTATACTACTTTGGTCTATACTTTTCAGTAACTTTTCAAAATACTCTTTAGGTATACCAAATGAGTTATTTGTTACTGTTTGGTCTACTTGTTGTGGTGAACCTGGGTTCAATCTACCTAATCTTTGAGGAACAGCATTATTTCTTATTTCATTTGCAAATTCACTACTAACATTAAAACTAATCAATTCTGCATTTTCACCTCTTTTTTGTAAAAATTGTACAGCTCTAGCTTTGTCATCAAAGGTCACAAATAACATATCATCACCTTGTATACTTAAATCACCTGCGCCATCTACCGCAAATCGTTGTTTACTGGCATTAGGCATATCACCACCCTGAACCCTAAAGACCTTGGTTGCATCACTTGCCTCTTCTGTCGCATTAGCGACATTAGCAACTTTATTTGTAGCAACACGCATACCACTTGTAAGCCCTACACCTGAACCTCCCATTTGGGCTTGAACACCATAAAGAGATTTTGTTGTCTGTAATGAACTTCCCTGTGTGTTTTCGTATGTTCGAACAACTTGCGTAGCTGTATTACTCGCCAATTGTGAAGCATCTCTGTAAGGCTGTGCAACTCTATCAAAAGCTTGACTTGTTCTGGTTGTCATAGCACTTCCTTGACTTTGCCACCTTTTAAGAGTATTTAGCAACTCCTTACAACACATTTCTACTTGATTTCCATCTGGGTCAATAAAAAGAATAGGATTGTTTACGGTATAAGTATAAACAGATTGGTCATAATATTTTTCTGCCATTGCATCTGGCGTGAACCATCTTCCTAAAGCTGGGTCGTAGAATCTCGCACCATAATCGTACATATCAAGTCCAAGCTCTTCTTGGATTTCTTTTCCGTTGTACCTGAACTTGGAAGCCACGCTGTTACTGTTGGCGCTCACCACATTGTTGTACCCTTTGTGTTCGAGACCGAAGGGATAGTAATTTCTCTCATGTAAAATCTCTGTACTCGGATTTATCGAACCATTTCCATCAAGGTCTGAATACGATAGTCTTACATTATTTACTTGATCTTTATACTGATATACGTAATCATAGCCTCCCTGTCCATTGGGTTCCACATAACCTTCTGGTTGGTCAAACTGTTTCAAGCTTCCATTTTCGTAAATAAAATTTCCTGCGTAGTCCGTGACCGTGCCATTGCTGTTCTCCTTTTTGAGTTTTACACCCGTGGCAGCATAAACATAATCCAATGTACCTGCATTCGTACCTGTTACGGTTATTTTCGTTGGTAGATTTAGGTGGTTGTATTCAATCGCAGATATTCCTTTATTGGCATCGGACGTTAGGTTCCCGTTTTGGTCGTATACATATTCGTTACTTCCCATATAATCAACGTCCATAAACCCAACGCTATCGCTTCCTCCACCGTTTTCATCTTCAACAATGGTGAGTTGGTTACCGTTATATCTATAGATGAGTTTGTCAATGGTACCGAACGAGCTGTCACCCGTCTTTAAGCCTTCTCTGTCCAAAGTAAAGATATTCCCGTTCCTGTCGTAGGAGACATTGATCAGGTTATAGTGGGTAGTATTATCCACTGCCGCTGTTATCCGGTTTAGCGCATCGTACTGGTACGAATATCGTTCACTTGGCGTATTGCCCGAGGTGTTCGCACTTTGGGTCTGCCACAAGGTCTGGGAAATGTTACCATTGTACAACGGCTCTGGGTTCTCGTTACCTCCAAAATTGGTAGGGTCGTTGTACTTTATAGTGAAATTAAAAAGGTCGTTATCCACAAAAGGATCATCGTTTATGTTCCGCAACCATCCCCTGACGTTATAGGTATAATTTACGGTCTGTAGGCCTGCCGTAGCGGCATAATCCGTATTGGGCAGTCCCCCTACTTTTTTCTCCTTTAAAAGACCCAGATCATCATATTCGTTATAGGCAATGAGCTCTTCCGTACCGCCACTTCCACCGGAACCGTTGGCATCGATATACAAACGTGCGCCATCGGTCAAGGTGGCCTCGGTTACGGTAATGCTCTGGGTAGCCACCTGTGCCGAGTTGATGGAGCCACTCAATGGCAGGTTCATTGGCAGTCCGCCACCTGCACCATCACAGCTCGTACCCAAGGTCTCGTCCCCGATGCATTGCGTCTGTGCCAACAGCCTCCCCACATGGTCATAGCTGAAATTGTCGATAGTGACAACGGTCGCGTTGTTACGGGTATGGGCCGTCCTAGTCTTCAACGGTCTGCCTACAAAGTCCAATTGTGTCTCCACGATATCCACGGTTTCAAGATAATCATTTTTACTGTAGGAATAAACTGGCCTTGCCTTTTTATCGTAATAGGTCAGCGTAGTGATCCAATCATCTGTATCCAATACCTTTACCTTGCTTATGGTAGGCAGGCCCTTTACATTGTTGGCCCGGTCCACCATAGGGTCGCTCCCCAAAATGGTGATGGAAGCCGGTGCGCCGGTCGTAGGATCTACATAGGCATCGTAATAGTTGATGGTCAAGATCTCACTGAGCACCGTACCCGTAACCGGGGTAGGCGTCGGCGTCGGGAAGGCACCATTGTCATAATATATGCCCGTGGCACCTCCAAAATTGGTTGCCGCACCTGATTGCTCCACCCATAAATCTCCGGTCTGGGCATCAACCTCTGCTTGGATAGCGGTTCTCGCGGTATCGTCGGGGCTTGTGGCCTTTCCGGTATAGGCCACCCTGCCAAAGGCATCGTATTTGGTGAACAGCCATTCCTCAGGGGACTTGTCCCTTTGGTTGGCGTCCTGTGTCATGATCGGTTGGTCCAGTTTGTTGTAGACGATGTATTCCTCTTTCTTGCCCGGTAGCTGCTTTACGACCAAGCGGTTACGGTGGTCATAGGTGTATTGGTACCCTAAATCGTCCAGTTCGTTACTGATATCCGCAATGGACCTTCCCAGATCACTGGCATTCATCCTAGGCGGGAGCACATAGGTAAGGTTCCCAAAATCGTCATAGACGTAGTAGGTGTCGTGCGGGGCCTCGGCCTGGGCCTGTTCGCCTATATCAGCGGTGTCGCCGTCATTGTTCAGGTCCAGGGCGGGAACATCGGCATAGGTACGCTTGAGTACCACACGGCCTTGTTTATCGGTGAACTCTTCCGTAGTATGGTTTTTACCGGAGGTATGGTTCTCGTCCTTGGTCACGGTCTTGTAGAGTTCGCCTTCTCCATAATACTGCTGCTCGTTACCATCGTTGTCCGTACCGAATTCCAGCGTTGGGGTATAGGTATTGTCCGCAAAAACGGTGGTCACTTCGAACAGGCGTACTTCGTCAGAGGTCACGTTCGATAGATATTCGAACTCGATGCTATGATCGTTGCCCGTAGGGTTCAGTTTCCAATCCTCACCGGGTGCCGCTTGCTTTAGCACCCTGTTCAACGGGGAGGGCTCAAAGAGTTTTTGCGAGTACGCGTTGACATCGGTACCGCTCAGGTTCGGGAAATCGGTACCGTAATCGGGATGCGTCTTGTAATAGGTTCTTGTGGCCTCTTCCATATCGATGGTGCGATAACCGGCAAAAGTTTCGGCTTCCCCCATGCTAATGGGCAACCACTCCCTGTCCATCCTGCCAAAACCGTCATAACCGATATGGGTCACGATGTCTTTTGGGGTACCGTTGGTATTTTTGGTCGGTGACTGTGCGATCCCGGTCTGTTGCATGGGCCTTCCGAGTCCGTCAAAATAGGTAATCTCTTGGATCAGACCGTCGTCCTCTGTGAAAAAATTTGGTGCACTATCCCGCTCTTCCTGGTAGGTACGGGTATAGACGTAGTTCTGGTCGAGGGGGTCGGCCACTATACATTCATTTGATATAGATGTTATATCTGGACAATTATCGTCCGAATTCAGAACATAGCCAACAGGTTGCTCGCATTGAGGGGTACTTGGACTGCTAATATCCCCATAACCGTCGCCATCGGTATCGGCATACCAAATGGTATCAGGGTTAATTCGGGAATCGTTATCGTTACAATCGCCTAACGGTAATACGGTTTGAGTGTAGTTGTTCCCGGGGCTGGCACAATCATCTATAAATGAAACCGCATGGCCATCGTCATCTGCATCCAAATACCATCTAATTAACGGAATAACCGTTGCTTCAACATTGACGAATTCACCTTCACATTCCCCTACAAAAGTCTTTAATTTATAACCGGTGGTTTCATTGATCACCGTTGTCTGAAAAGGATTGCCTTCGAAAAGGAGTTGCGTACCGGAGGCATTGTACCATTTGTATGTGGCCCCACCAACTCCCGTCGCGGTAAAGGTCGCTGTACCGCTACCGCACCTAGACGGTGCGTTTACGGAAGGCGTACCCACTCCCGTAACGTCCACGCTTACCGTCTTCCGTGTCCCCGATTCAAAAAGACATCCCAATGAAGAGGTCATAGTTGCCTCAACGTAATAGGTCACATCGGTCGTGCCCATGACTGGACTGTAATCCCCTGTTGTGCCGACATGCACGGCACTGTTTGAAGTAGGAGAGGTAAACCACCGGTATTCTGTGCCATTGCCACCGGTACCTCCTATTACTTGCAACATTGCCGTACCACCGGGACAAATTTGGTAGGTAGGCGTTACGACCCCCAGTTGCGGAATCGTATTGTCTTCAAAAATTGCCTTAACTTCGATTCTGTCACTCTCACAACCATGATCGGAACTGCTTATCCAATACGACCTGTTCTGACCACTGACCGTTATTTCAGATACAAGATGGGGCGCATTGGTCCTTTTTATGGACGGTACAGGAGTGCCGCCCGTTGATGCTGTGTACCAAAGAATATCGATATCCGGATCATTGGGGGGAAGGTTTACATTACTGGCAGTAAGCGTAATATCGTTCGGGGCATTGCACCCATTATATACATCCGGAGCATTTGGTACGGATGGTGTGGTCTTTACCGTATAGTTTATTGTGAGCGTAGGGCCCCAGCAATCCGTACCGTTCACCTTTGCACGTAAATAGGCCACGGTTCCGCTACTCCTGTTGATAAAAGGGGCATCATTGGTATCGTTTTTCCCTGTACTACTGTTCTGCCAATACCATGTTATGTTGTTCGTAGGAGGATTATTCCTAATGATCTTGGTATTACCGCAGCTGTTTTCGACAGATTGTACGGTAGGCCGTGACGGCACTCCTGCCACACCCACGGTAAAGCCTATCGGCTCGCTCCATTTCAGTGTGGACTTATTCTGTGCCCGTATCCAATGTGTGCCCCCTACGTTGGTGGTATAACTATTGGTCCCGTTGGTCCTGCTCTTTCCCGTTGAGTTTAGACCTTGCCAGAACCAGTCGACACCGTTCGGCGGGGATACTCCATTAGGCCAGCGCATGGTGGTACTGCCGCAGCCCGGCTCAAGTACTATTGCATCGGAAGGTGGAGGAACCGGACCGTTCACCGTAACCGGGAACGTTATCGATTGAAAATTGTTATTGAGGTCCTGTAGCGTAACGATTACCTGCCGCTGACCTTCCTGGTTGAACTGAATGTCCGCATAACCGGAGGTGGGGTTCACCCTGATGACCGTACCCAGGGTCCTGCTCCAATCGGGATTGGAATAGGCTCCTCCTTGGATATAGTAACGATGGGTATCCCCCAAGTCTACCGTTGCGTCACCGCTGATGCTATACTGTGCATATGTACTGGTCAAGCCACTTAAACCCATGAGCAATACAAGTGCAAGGCTTGGTAAAAATTTAATATGAAACAAAATTTTCATGATTTTTTGGTTTAATCGGTTCTAAGGATTTGGGTGTATCTACTCGTTGATCTGCCCTTTGTAACGATACTCGTAATCGGTCACGAGGTCACCGTTCCCGTCCCGCACTTCCTTGAGCCTATTCAAGTCGTCATAGGCATAGTACATCGTATACCCACGGGGGTCCGTTATACTGGTCACACCTACCAAGAGATCATAGGTGTACGTGGTGACCATGGCCTGGGGGAAACCTTCACGCAAAGTTTCCAATGCGGCGATTAAGGTTTCTTCAGAGTTTTTATCAATGTCAAGTTCTGAATTGGCCACTACCTGATCTATCAGACCTTGTTGTTGCGTTGTTATCGTTGTTGGAAAACCTTCTTCAAAAGTCGCATTCTCGATTTTAGCAATAGGATATTCATAGTTGTAACCCCATACATAAACTAGGTGTACACCATCTGCTTTTGAAACTTCCAATGGATTGCCCTCATCATCATATTCATGATATACAACCCGATCTTCTAAACTATTTGCACCTTTAGAGGTTTGAATAGTTTTTACTGAAATAATGGCATCATCATTATTGGAGTTGGGGCCCCAATCTTCAAAATTTATACGTTTTATACTTTTCTCGCCATTCAACTCTGTTACTGTCTGTATGGGGGTGCCAACTCTTTTACTTTCTCCGTTTCTTTTCATTTTGCCAATCGCATTATATGCTTCTGTGGAGAGTGTACCTCCCTCTACTAAACCGTTGACACCATCAATATCATCTGGATAATATATTTTAGTTTTAATAGTATTGCCCTCGCTATCTATCAGTTCCGTACCGGTACGTTGTAGGTGATTGGGACTATCATAAAAAAACTTATTTACTGATACTACAGGATTTTCCCCATTACTATCATAAACAAATTCTCTAGTGGCACTAGGCTGTACCACATGTGAATAATAGGGATGGTACCTAAACTTGAAATAAGCAGGGCCACATATAAAATCAAAATATTCTTCATAATTGGCTATATGGTTTGGTCCGTCCGAATGATAAATCCATGGCTGAGGTGGGTTATTGTCATTATGGTTATCTCTATATTCATCCAATTCAGCTAGAGAATATATTCCTATACCTGTTCGATTTCCCAATACTCTTCTCACGTTTCCATTAATCCTATCGCCTGTAGTGCCAAGAGGAGGTATAGGAGCGTGATACGTTTTCCATCCTAATATATAATCCGCATTATCAAAAATTTCTTTGTAATCAATTGAAAGTAGGGGAGTTGATAATGGTATACGATAATCCGATAAATTTACGTCAGATGGAAAGTGAACTCCATTGATTTGATAATCATTCTCAATTTTTCTTACTAGTTTCCCATTATTATCATAGTGTATTTCCTTTGACAATAAGCCATTATGTGGATATTTTATTTCAGGAAAATCATAAACAAAATCCATATTATTGTAAAATCTTCTATGTTCGGGGGAGAACTCCTTTTGTGGCACCGAACAGTGATAATAATATTCCGATAGACCATTATCCTCTCCAGAGCGCGAAACCTTTTTTACGTCTACTTTGGTATATCCTACAAAGCCCCCTGTTTCTTTTAATAATGGATTTAAAGATTCTGATTTGGCTAATAGTGGATGTTGATCAGCATAAAGATTTGCTAAATAAGGTGTCAACTCCTTTGCAAGGCTTAAAGCATCAGTTCTATATCTTGGGTAATAAAATAAATTGCCATTGGACCTTTCATGACCTGATGAAAGTTTGGTATGATAATTATAATCAGACCTTAACTCCTCTCTATTATCGCTATCAAATTCCGCAATGCTTTTTACACGTAGTCCCGCTCCAGAGGAAAAAGGAAGACTATGTGCAGACCTGATCCATTCTGCCCTTACCGAGACATCACCTACATATGCCGAGCTGCCCCAAGAGGCATGTAATCTATAAGTTATATTATGGTCTGCAAAAATCCTTTTTGTAAATTTTCTAGCCAAAATCCCATTTTCTGGTGGAAGTAATGGTTCTGAAGTGACAGATGAGGTAAAATAGCGGTTAAACCCGTTAATTCCATCAATTAAGTTATTATTTTCATCGGTCAACCATACCCGAGCAGGCGAAAACTGATATTGACGGTTCTCCGTAAGGTTCATTACAACAAAATCAGCCGTGATGTTAAAATAACCATCTGATGTGCCTCCTAATTCTGCAAAATTAAAATCAATTGTCATTTCTTGTATATCATCGGGCCCAGAATCACTTGCAAGGTTTCCAGAGTGTATAGAGGGAAACTTAAAACCATCTGTAGTAGGGTCAACAGAAAATGGATGACTATTGCCATAGGGCCCTGGAATTGACTGCTGGTCATAAGTATTCAACTCTAAATCTATTTTTTTATAACCTCCTGTTGGGTAGTTGATGCGATTTAAGCTAAATATCTTGGCATGCTTTTGTACAGGATATCTTTTGGCAGGTTTTGCTCCTGGCGCATAGATACTGGTAATATCTGGTATAAAAATGCTGGGGTTAAAAACCCCATTATAAAAACCCCAGTAATCTTGGCTCAAGGTTGTTTTTGTAGGGTATTCTGAACTTTCATTATATACGAATGAATAGGGTTTTATATCATCTTCTATAATGGAATCCAACTTTAAACGTAATCGGATATCACTTCCTAAGAAACTGCCATCAATAAAAGAACTCCAATCCGCTACGGCACTTGGATCGCTATTTGCATTAACAAAATCGGCGTAATCGCCTTTATTTAAATTATACTGTGAAGTAAATAAACTAGGATCAGTATTGTTGCCGAAATAAGAATATACAAGGTCATAGTTTTTAACCAATTTTTGATTAATACAGTTACTATTATTATCTTTTTCCAAACAATCATACACTTTGACCGCATTTAAACTATGTGAATTTTTTATATCCTCGCGCTCCCCATCGACCGAATAATCGAACTCGATTTTGATGTTAGGTGCAGTTATTTTCTTTAAAAGAACTTGGTCTGTCTGTGTGATTGGACCTACTTGGTTCCATATAGCAGGTGTAGTATCCAGTGTACCGGTATAAGCAGTATAACTTTGAAAGAAAGAAGGTATTCTAGAAATCCTACCATCTGCCATATATTCAAAGGTAATTTCCGCACCGACGTTTGAAGTAATTTTCGTTAAATACCAACTTTGAACGACACCAAGTACACCACCAGTTGGATATGTGAATTGTTTTTGGGTAAATTCATACGTAGCACCATCCGGAGTTCTAATTGATCCTCCACCTTCATCTATATAAATAATCAAGTCAGTTTTGTTGGATAATTCCTTGATTGTCCCATCTTCATCTCTCATAAAACTACCCGAGTACCCAGCAAAATTATAATAATAGGTATCTGGAACACTATCGGGCTCCCATCCATCATTAGTACCCTCCGATGGGCCCACATTTCTAACATAGGTTGGCACCCCATTTACTAAAAAGTTACAATCACCATCAGAATCAACAAAACCGTCACGTGGATTTACCACATCTGGTGCATCAGGGAATAATCTGCCAACATCATAATCATCATTCATTGCGATAGTTCGGGTAATAACTCCACCTGCATTTAGTGCCCAACCCAAACCAACACTACTGGCTTCTTCATTGACCATAATACCGCCGGCGTGATAGTCTATAGATATTGGGAGGGATACATTGTCAACATTTACCGTATACAATGGAATGCCAATACTGGGTATTCCCGTATATTTATTAACAGGGGTAACAACAAATTTTGTCAGGGCTGCAACATCAGGATTGGCAGGTGCTAAATCTGTTGAGTTCAATTGCGCATTGGAAATGCGAACCGAACTTAATACTATTATAATCAATAAAAGATACTTCATTTGTTGGGTTCTTTAAATATTTGTCTGCTTGAACATTTCTTTAACATTAATCTTTAAGGTGTAGATTTTTCTTCCAAGGTTTGTATCCGTTTTTCCTGATTAATTATATACAGCGTCAACTCCTCAATTTTCTCTAGCAGGAGCTTGTTCATCTCGCCTAATTCTACGCCATCGGCCTCTACCTCTTCCGCAGATGGCATGTTGGGCAAGTGTCCTTTTTCGGCTATATGTTTTTGGATATCTTCTAGGGAAGGGAGCCGATATTCTTTGGAAAACACGTAATCTGGCCAGCTACCGCTGGGCTGAACCTTGACTTCTTCTGTAATCAGCTTGCCATTAATGGCCATATTGTATCCACTGGGCACCGTATTAATCCCAACGGCAACATTTCCTGCATTATAATAAGCCGTACTCCCGTTGGTAGACCAAACACTGGCGCCTGGTTCTGTTGCAACGTTAAAATCAGAGAAACCAAGATTGTCATTTATGAGGGTATTTTGTTCTTCGGTAGTCAATGCCCGATTCCAGATCATCACATTGTCAATCCTGCCGGTAAAACTACGGGTGGTGGCAGGTCCAGAAACATCATAAGAGCCAATGGTAACATCCCTGTCAGGGCTCACCCCATGTGTACCTGTGTGGACGACACCTTCTATATCCGTTGCCGAATTTATCCTAATAATTCTTGGCTGCCCCGATTTCCAGACACCAATGATTCGGGACCATGTATCCAATGGTGCGATCGTTGAACTTGTAAAATCTTTTTCACTACCATTGATGTTATTTCTGAGCCTTATCGTATTCGAATTCGTATAGGCTACCCCGTAAATATAATTACCGACTGTTCCCACTCCCTTCTGAAATATTACACTTTTCCCGGATTGACCATTGGCAGTGGGATATATATCTACCATAAAAGTCGTTTCCGTTCCGTCAAGATCTAGACTTTGGGAACTGGGAATTACCGCCATCGATGCTTGTGACCCCGTAAAGTTCAGTGCACTGCCAATGTTGCCTGCGACCGTGGTTGCACCGTTAACCGTACCGTTGTTGGTACCAAATTCATCGGTCAATACAGCGGAATCCTCCATTGAATAGGCGGATACCAAACCGTTCAAAAAATTGGAATGATCTGTGGTTTGACCATTTGTGTTTGCATGTAAAAATGAAATAATGGCAAATACGATAAACAGTTTTGATTTTTTCATATTTAAAAGGATTGGAAAATTCTGTACCAGATTTTTATTTATAATTTTTCTTTAACCATTTTTTCTATTCTCGACACTCTAGTCTCCTGCTGAATGATATAAAGCGTCAACTCCTCTATTTTCTCCAAAAGCAAGCGGTTCATTTCGCCGAGTTCAATACCGCTATTCTCAACTTCCTTGGCCGAAGGGATATTCGGCAAGTGTCCTTTTTCGGCGATATGTTTTTGAATCTCTTCCAATGAGGGGAGCTGGTACTCTTTTTTGAAGACATAGTCCGGCCAGTTGGCAGCCTCTACTTTGACTTCTTTTGTACGGATTTTTCCATTGACCGCCAGTTTGTAGGAACCAGTATCGGTAGTCCCGATGCCTACATTGTCCGAATAACTTGCCGTAGCGCCGTTGACCGACCATACCGAATTTCCGGTAGTGCCACCAGAATCGGAATCCGAATCGGTAGTGATGCTTATAATATTGCTGTCCCCACTTTCATTGCCCGCGGCATCCAACGCCTTTACCTTGAATTGGTAGCTTGTTGAAGCCGTCAATCCACTCACTTGATGGTTGGTCACCGTTCCCAAGGTCGTCAACAAACTATTGTCCCAGTATATTTTGTAACCGGTAACCCCAACATTATCCGTTGCACCGCTCCAAGAAAGCGAGACCGTCGTATCGGTATGGCCAGTACTGGTCAACGTGGCTGCGGTCGGGGACTGTGTATCACTAGTATTATTTGGCCCATTTATCAAATCCTGTATGGTAGGTTCCTGGCCGTTTACCTCGTACATTGAGGGACCGAACGTAATCATTTCATCACTGGTATCGGTTCCAGAATACATATAGGTTCTTAAGCGTACTATGGAGGCCGCTGACGAAAATTGGTAATCGGTTCCGTTCAGGACCATTTGTCCAGTTGCAGGGTCATATACCCCACCTAGGTTGGATCCGGAATAGCCATTGCCATGAATAAAGGCGATATAGAGATACCATTTGTTCAGTTCCGGCGTATCACCGGCCTCGAACAAGGGGTTGGTCGCATTGGACCCATTGAGGTTCAGACCGGCATTGGAAGAACCGGAATCATAGATATTAGGCGCAAAAATGATAATGCCATCTTGCGAGTTCGTTTTTTTGACCCATACACTAAAACGGTAAGTCTTGGTCGGGTCTATCGCTATATTATTTGTGTACCACCCTCCTTTGGCCCCAGAACTGTTTCGCAAAGCTTTCCATACTATGCTTTGATTATTGAACGGGTCGGTTCCCTGCTCCCTTATATTTATGTTATCCGTACCATACCTGGTGAACCCGGAAACAGAACCACTTCCTACGGTCCAAGCGGACGTATCAATAAAATCGGTCTGTGCGTTTGTACTTTGAAATGCAATAAGAATGAAAACGATGCTGGCTAAAAACGATGTCTGTTTGTTCATTTTGAATTGTTTAATGAAAAATTAAAAGTCTGCCGTATTTAGGAATACCTTAACAAATCGTTTTTTTTGTAGGATTATTTTGTCTTTAACATTATTTTTTTCTGTATTATTTATAATATATTGATTTTTAATTATATACAATTTTATATTTATTTTAAAACAATATTTTCCTACAATTTTTGTTATAGAAAGGCTTTTGCAAATCCCTAAAATTTTGCATCTTATGAGTCTATCCCGTAAAAAAATACCCGCCCTTAACCTTCAAGAAACATTGATTGTTCTGGCTATTATAGGAATCCTTCTCTTGTTGGCCCTTCCCAATTTGATGCCCTTAATTTCAAAAGCGAAAAGCTTGGAGGCACAAACGCAATTAAAAGCTATTTACAATGCGGAAACAACCTATAATTATATGTATAGCAAGTATACCGCCGATTTTAACGAACTGGATTTTGTGGCCCCAAAAACCGTTAAGGAAAACGGTACGGCAAATTATAGGTACGAAATTACGAGTGCCGAAAACGGTTCCTTTAAAGCCCGGGCAGAAGCGGTCACGGATTTTGACGGAGACGGTATTCTTAACGTTTGGGAAATTGACGAGCAGGGAAATCCCAAGCAAATCATAAAGGACTAATGATACTATTGAAGTTGATTGTCGGTCTCATTCTCGGTTCCATAGCCTTCCAAGACATAAAGGAGCGCATGGTCTATTGGATTCTTTTTCTACTAATGGGTGTTTTCCTAGGTTTTATGTTCCTCAAACATATTCACGTACAACAATATTTCATCATGGTGGGTTTAAACATTCTTCTGGTGACAATGGTATTGCTTACACTTTTTCTCTATACCAAGGCCATACGTAAAAAGGGTTTTATAAACGAAAGTTTCGGTCTAGGCGATTTGCTATTTTTTTATGCATTTGCATTGGGCTTCCCTCCGTTTACCTTCATACTGTTGTTTGTGGGAGCCATTTTATTCTCCCTTATCACCTATATAGCCTTCAAACGGAATAGTAAAATGAATACCGTGCCCTTGGCAGGCTTTATGGGCATCTTTTTGATAATGGTGCTGTTATTTAGTTTTTTGCCCAATTCCCCTTCCTTATACCTTATATAAATGTCGTTGAACAGCTATAGTATACCCAACAAACTACAACAGCGTATTACCGCTGAACAAGCTTTTCACTACCGGATAGTTCCAGTAGCGAATTCCGATAACGGTATGGTCTTAAAAACTGACACCGAGGCATTGGAAAATCTTTTGGCGGAACTACAGATCGTTTTGAACACTCCTGTAATATTACAACAATGCAATAAGGAAGAATTACAAAAATATCTATCCACCAATTATAGACAACAACTCGCCGCTACAGGAAAAAAACTGGAATATACCTCCGATTTCTTGGAAAAAATCCTGTTCCAGGCCAAACAGATCGGGAGTAGTGATATCCATTTTGAGTCCTATGAAAAGCGGTGTCGCGTGCGGTTTAGAATAGATGGGAAATTAATGGAACAATTTTCCGTCCCTATGGACGAATATCCTACGATCATCAATAAAATAAAGATCAAGGCAAATCTTGATATAGCGGAAAAAAGATTGCCGCAGGACGGGCGGATCTCCATAAAGACATCCAATACGGAATTCGATATACGGGTATCTTCCCTACCCACACTGTACGGCGAAAAATTAGTGCTCCGCTTACTGAGCAAAGACACCGAGGCATTGGATCTACAATCTCTTGGATTTACCAAAACAGAATTAAAACGGTTTGAAGAGAATATCAAGAAACCCAACGGAATTGTTCTGATTTCAGGTCCTACGGGTTCTGGAAAGACTACAACCTTATACGCAAGCCTAAAGCACCTGAACGATGACAGAACAAATATTCTAACGGTTGAAGATCCCATTGAATATACCTTGGAAGGAGTTAACCAGGTGCAGCTCCAAGAAAATATCGGTCTGGATTTTGCCAATACCTTAAAGACGTTCCTTAGACAAGACCCCGATATTATCATGCTTGGGGAAATTCGCGACGTCGCAACAGCGAATATGGCCATTAGAGCGGCTCTGACCGGTCATTTGGTATTATCGACCATACATACAAATTCTGCTTGGGCAACCATTTCCAGATTGATAGACATGGGTATCCCTTCCTTTCTGATTGCCAGTACCCTAAATATGAGTGTGGCCCAACGCTTGGTCCGGAAACTGTGTAATGATTGTAAGAGGGAAATTCCTTTGGACACCTCCTTGTTCCCAGAAAACTTTACGATTCCGGAATATCTGAATACAAATTTTAAACCCATAGGTTGTAATACTTGTCACCATACTGGATATCATGGCAGAAAGGCCATTTATGAAATCCTTCCGATAACACAAGATCTTTTAGTTCCTATCAAAGAAAACCATCTAGGCATAGAAGACTATCTGGACGAAAAAGAAATTGGCTCCTTGAAAGAAAATGCGATACAGCTTATACAGAGCGGAGTGACTTCTGTGGAAGAGGTACATTCCCTATTAATCGACTGACCCTAACGAATGAAAAAAATACTGACTTTCTTTTTCCTTTTGACCGTAATGCTTTTGCGTGGACAAGAATTGAACCGTATACAGCGTATCCAAAATCAATTGGAACTCCTTTCCGAAGAGAATTCCGAGTTGAAGGAAGATTTAAAATTGGAAATCAATGTTACCAATGTAACCTTGCCCAACTTTTTGCTCGCAGTTTCCAAAGTGCACGGTTTAAACCTGAACGTTTCCCAAAACCTAAACAATATTACCATTGTCAATAATTTTGCCAATGTCACTGTTGCCGACCTACTGGTTTATCTCTGTAAAGAATACAAACTTGATATTGAGTTTACCGGGAATATTCTTTCCATAAAGAAATACATAGAGCCGGTTCCCGAACCTGTGGAGAAGGCCATTAATGTCATTTATAATCCCAGCAACGAATCCATTTCATTAGATCTGCAGAATGACCCTTTGGAAAAGGTATTTCGAAAGATTATGGATGAAACGGGCAAGAACTTATTATTTTCCCAAGGGATGGAGGGCCGTATACTAAACCTCTATCTAAATAACATTCCCTTTGATACCGCTATGGAAAAAATGGCACAATCCAATGGTATCCTATATTCGAAATCCAAGGACGGTTTTCACCTGTTCAATAGTCCGGAAGTGTCAAATAACGGTTTGGGGGGGAAACGAAAACGTGTCTTGGCATTTGGAAATCCAAGCTATAAAGTATTGGATACCATCAACAAGGTCATAAACGTTGATTTTAAAAATACTCCTATCGCCTCTATCATAAATGATTTGAGTTATGACCTGGACTTGGATGTTTATACCGCTACCCCTTTGGATTTGGCAGGTAACATAACTTTCAATGCAGAGAAAATCTTCTTTGATGATATGTTGGAGTTGATTTTTGAGAGTCAGGAAACTACTTCTGATCCAATAGAACAAAACCCTACGAACAGGAATCAATCGGCCAGACAAAATGGTCCCACTACAACAAATATCTTGTCAACGGACAATTTTACCTTTAAGAAAGAGAACAACATCTATTTTTTTGGTACGGCCAATCAACTCAGTTTAAGAGAAGTAGAAGTCGTACAGATGATGTATCGCTCTGTCGAGCTTCTTAGCGATCCTTCACAATACTCTACAAACAACCGAACGGCCGGAAGGACCAATAGCGGTAACGTCAATTATTTTGGAAACGGGAATTCCCCAAATGGATTGGGGCAGCAGGGTATCGGGAACCGAAGGAACATCAATACCGACAGAAGAAGTTTCGATTCTTACGAAGATGGTGCGGAGGCCTTGATCAGTATTCTTCCCGATGAATTAAAAAACGATTTGGACATTCGGGTGGACTTTGAGCTCAACAGCTTTTTGGTGAGCGGTCCGGCCTCTAAAATAAATAGGTTTAGAAAATTTATCAAAGAGATTGACAAGCCGGTCCCGGTTGTCCTTATTGAGGTGATGCTAATCGAAGTTCGAAAATCGGCAACGGTAGAAACAGGAATAAGTTGGGGCATAGGTGAGAGTCCGGTGAATACCGGTGGAAAATTATTCCCGGAAACGGATGTTACGCTTGGAGCAAACACCGTAAATAAGATTATAGGTGGTTTTGATGGGTTTGGTTCTTTTAATATCGGTCAAGTGGTACCGGAATTCTTTGCAAATATCAAGGCAATGGAAGAAAATGGAAACCTTAAAATCCGTTCCACACCCAAGCTCTCGACATTAAATGGGCACAGGGCACATCTTTCCATAGGTGAGACCACGTACTACGTTGTTACCAATCAAAACTTTTTTGGTTCCCAAATCCCGACCACATCGGAAATTAGAAATTATGAACCTATAGATGCCGAACTGGCCGTAAGCATAAAACCGCTAGTATCGGGGAACGGACAAGTCACTTTGGACATTAATGTCATACAATCCGATTTCAGTGGTGAACGCATTGAAGACGACGCACCTCCCGGACTTACTTCTAGGGAGTTCAGCTCTATCATACGAATGCAAAACCAGGATCTTGCCGTGCTAGGAGGGCTAGAGGAAAAAGTTAAAAACGACTCTGGAAGCGGAGTGCCACTTTTAGCCAGAATTCCCGTAATCAAATGGCTCTTCAGTAAGAGAAAACGGGAAGACACAAAACAGAAGTTGACTATTCTGATAAAACCTACGGTAATATACTAATGGTCAAAAGATTTCGAACATATTTGAAGGAGGGGTTTACCTATACGGGGCTGGAAATTTCAGAATCCGATAATCGGGAGGTCTATTTTCTTTTGGAACTTAAAAGACATAAGGGCGAATTACGGATTACCAATAAAAAAGAGATAGACTCTTTGGAGGAAATCCCGATGAACGTTCAAAAAAAATACCCTGTTCTACTATGCATCAATACCTCTGGAATCCTCACCAAAAAAGTGGAATCGAGCAATTCCGATAACTTAGAGGAAATCGTCAATCAAGCGTTTCCGAACATTGATTTGGGCAACTTCTATTATGAGGTTATCCAGTTGGAAAATAATCCCATTGTATCAATCTCGCGAAAAGAGCTGATTGATTCCACATTAAAAAAATTATCGGATTCAAAAATTAAAATAGCCGCGTTCTCATTGGGAATTTCCGCTTTAAAAAATGTGGCTCCCTATTTGCACAAAGAGGAAGTTCTGGTCTCCAATCGTAAAGTGGGTATTATAGATCAATCCATTTTGACGGTTTCAGCAATTGAATCAAAATACAAAGAGCTTTACAATATCAATGGCCTAGAACTGTCAAGCACATACTTGCTTCCTTTTGCACAAATTTTGGCAAACCTGAATCCACAAAATAGAAATACCAATTTTGGAGAGGTCACGGATACGTTGGAATGGGAGTTCAAAAACTATCGCATCTTTGATCAAGTCCTGAAATTTTCATTAATTTTCTTTATTGTTCTTCTTTTGGTGAATTTCTTTGTTTACAATTCCTTTCACGAAAAAATAGGACAACTCAATGCTGCCGTGGAAGCAACAAGTTCCAAAAAGGACGAGCTGACTTTTCTGGACGCTTCGGTGAAACGAAAACAGGAACGCGTAGAAGCCTTGAGCAAATCATCGAATTCTAAGGCCACCTACTACTTGGACTTATTTGCGCAACATGTTCCAACATCGATCATGTTAAGTGAAATCAAGTATCGCCCTTTAACAAAACCCGTACGGGAAAATAAGCCCGTTCTTCTACAAGAAGGAACACTCTTGGTATCCGGAATTTCAAAAGACGTTAATGACTTTTCATTCTGGGTGGAGGAACTCGAAAAACAGGAATGGATCGGTTCCGTGGAAACTTTGGATTATGACTATGCCGGAAAAAGCACCTCGAATTTTTTAATTGAAATCGGTTTTCATGAAGATTGACAATAAAAATAAACTATTGTTCCTAGGGCTAGTGGTCTTGCTATTGGCAAGCTACTATCTGGCAATCAACAAGACCTTGTTGTTGCGAAAGGAGTCCCAACGATTGAACGCCCAAGTGGAACAGTTTAAGGATATCCCTAAAAAACTTTCCGTTTTAGGTCAAAGAAATGCACATTATGATTCCCTCTTGGTCAAAATGGATTTGGTCGATACCTCGGTACAGAACAACTTGTTACGAACCATAAATCAAGAAGCAACAAAAAACAAGGTTATCGTCATGGATTTTAATCAGCCCCATATTTACGAAATGGGAGATAATAGCCTACACACCTATAGTTTTAATCTTAATGGCAATTATACCGATATTTTAAAGGTTGTACATGCCATTGAACAAAAAGGGAACTTTGGGGAAGTTGTTCATATCGATTTTCAAAAAAAGAAAAATTATAGAACGAACAGGTATAGTCTTGGAGCAATTGTCTTTGTGCAACAAGTGAAGTGATTAGTGATTCAATATTATATTGAATTGATTCAAGCTATTCCCCTAAGGGGTTTTGAGTATAATACAACGGTAAATTACTAGATATCATTATTTTATATGTTCGAATCCCAAGGTATCACCTAAACAGGGCAATTCGATTTAAAGTATTGATTATCAGGACTTTTTCAGTTTGAACGTTTACTCCTTGAGCTAATCGAAGTACTCGCAGTAGGCCAATCGATCGTAAAGGACATCCATAAACCTCAAACGAAGGCTTACGACTTTAAATCTAAAAAAACGCTTAACTTAGAGACGTAATATCCCATATTATGAAAATAGCTTTCAGAACAAAGGACGAGGCAAATATGGAACGGGAAAGGCATTTCCTTGCTTTATCCCGAAGCGAAAGGTTCTATCGTTTTATTGAGTTTATGCAACACAGCAAGAGGGCTGCCCACAAAAGCAAAAAAACTGGACAAGAACAGTTTCAAGATCATGATCAAAACGTATTATTGATGCAACAATGGAAAAAGGACGTCGATCAATTTCTTGAGCTGGCCGTAAGCATGGTGTACGAATGCTGATGGTAGGTGGCGCAGCAGTAAATTTTCATGCCACCAAAGGCATTCCGCCGATATTGATTTTTGGTTGGAAACCTCTAAAGAAAACTTGGAAAAGCTGGGGAGGGTTTTCGAGGAAATGGGCCTTGATTTCAATGGGTTCCCTAACGAGGTGCGAGAACAGAAACAAAATATTTCCTTAAAGTTTTCTCCGGCCGATCTGGATGTTGAACTAATAACCAAGTTTAGTGTAGGCAGGTCTTTAGACCAGGCATATGAAGAATCCGAACAGGTTCAGATCGGCCCGACCAAAGTTGCTCGGCTTCGTGTCATCTCTTTAGATGATTTGATCAGCAGTAAGATTAAATCCAATCGAACCAAAGATTTGTTCGATGTCAAAGAATTAAAGCGAATCAATAAACCTAAAAGAAATAGGGGGCGCAGAATATGACAACAAAAATTCAAATTAAAGATATCGGTCAACGCTTTAGGGATAGCCCTGCATTTCTCCAAACTTTGAACATAAAACTCCTTGATAAATTAAAAACGGGCATTACTAATAAGGAATGATTCTTCAATAATAATTTCAATATCTTCTTTCAAAAAGTTTGAAGTCTGTTCTCTCACTGTCACACTTTTTATAAAGCTCTTTAAATCAAATATTTAGAGAGCTTTTTCTTTTTGCCTAAATATTTGGTTTTAGAGATATATTATTTGTCTTCAGTGCTTTAGAAGTTTGAATTTTTGATGAATTTATGGTGGATTTAAGCTCTTTACAAAAAGTGGATTCTGTAAAGAGTTCTAATTTTTTAGAGGATATTTCAGGAAGTTTAACCGCAATCACGAAATCTTACTCAAAAGGCATATTGTAAAGAGTTTCGAAAAAGGGAAGCTTAAACAGTTCTCGATAATGTTGGCCTTAAAAATGTCATTAACTATTAGTCTTACCAAGGCATAAAATTAATTTACTTTACGCTTATCTATAAAATGCACATAACATTTTGAGTAATTTAGTAGATATTAAACTACAAAAAGGAATGCTCAAAAATTTACTCCTGACATTTTTCATTTTTTTTCATTTTAGTATTCATTCGCAAATTGATACTATTAACGTGGTCTCATGGAATATTCGCGATTTTGGTAAAACAAAAAATAGCGATGAACTTGATAAGATTGCGGAAATTGTCAGAGATACTGATATTCTTGCCATTCAAGAAGTCGTAGCCGGCTTTGGTGGTGCACAAGCAGTTGCTCAACTAACCGATAACCTAAATCGAAAGGGTGCTCAATGGGATTACGTCATCAGCGACCCTACCAATAGTTCTAAATATGTCACAGAACGTTATGCCTTTATTTGGAAAACTAAACATATCAAAATAAAGAATAGAGGCTGGTTACTTGATGAATTGAATTCTCAGATAGATAGAGAGCCCTTTTTATTGGATTTCTATTTGAATAAGCAAAAATTTACGGTAATTAATTTTCACTCCAGGCCTCATGATAAAAACCCGGAAGGCGAGATTGATGCTTTGAGTCGCTTTGCTGTAGACTCCTTAGCAACACCACTTATAATTGCCGGGGATTTTAATGTCGACGAAAAGGAACCTGTTTTCGACCTTTTAAAAGTCAAGGGCTACGAGGCATCTATTAAGAATCAAAGAACAACCTTGAAAAAGATTTGTAAGCGAGGGAAGTATTTGAATTATCCAATTGATAATATTTTTTATTCAAGCGATATTAAAAAGATTGACGGGGGAGTTATTGATTTTGTACGGTTTTGTGACCGACTGGAGCAGGCTAGAAAACTGTCTGACCATTTGCCAGTTTTTTTGAAGTTCTATTTAAAATAACAATCTAAAACCAATTTAATGGAACAAACCGAATTAATAACTTTAGCAGCAACGTTGGGAGCTCCCCTACTTGTTTTCATTGGGGGACTTATCTCATGGTTTTTAAAAACAAGAAAAGAGGATTTACAAGCAATCGAAGAAAGAGCATTAGAGAGACGTATTGAAACTTACAATACGATACTTCATCCACTAATCACCATGTTTGCAAATAAATCAAATCAAAAAATGAAAGACAAGGCCATTTCCGAAATTGGTTCAGTACAATATCGAAAAGCGGGCTTCAATCTAATCACTTTTGGTTCTGATGATATGGTAAATGCTTACAATAGTATGATGCAAGCCTTTTATAAAGGAGAGTCAGAAAATGACCCTAAAGAAACAATGAGAAAATTTGCAATCTTTCTATTGAGTATTAGAAAGGACTTATATAATAAAAATACTAAATTGAAAGAATGGGATATGCTTAAATTTATGATTACCGATATTGAGAAATTCATTGAGTAATAAAATTTAAGGACTATCTCATAAAGTGTGTAAATAGAAAATAGCGGGGGCATGCCCCCGCTATTTTTTTGTCTAATTTTAAATATTTACACCTTATGAAAAAAGAGAAATTATTCAACGACGATTTTTTGAAGCAGTTCAAGACCAGCGACGAGCTCAACGGTTTTCTTAAGGAACTCCAAAAGCGCGGTATCGAGAAGATGCTCGAAGGCGAACTTGACGGCCACCTCGATTACGAAAAACACCAAAGGAGAAAAGGCGACAACTCCCGTAACGGGCATTCCAAGAAGAAGGTACGCACCTCCTTCGGCGAGTCGGAGATACAGGTGCCCAGGGACCGGGACGCGTCCTTCAACCCCATGATCGTACCCAAACGAGGGAATATGGTCGACGGTATCGAGAACGTCATCGTATCGCTCTACGCCAAGGGCATGAGCAACAGCGACATCGAGGAACAGATACGCGAGGTCTATAACTTCGACGTATCCACATCTACCATATCAAGGATCACCGAAAAGGTGTCGGGCGACATCACCGCATGGCAGAACCGCCCCTTGGAACCCGTCTATTTGATCGTGTGGATGGACGGTATCGTATTCAAGGTGCGCGAGAGCTCCAAGGTGATCAACAAGACCGTCTATGTGGCCGTAGGCCTGCGCAGGGACGGGAAGAAAGAAGTGCTCGGCCTCTGGCTGGGCAAGAACGAATCCTCCGCCTTCTGGATGTCGGTGCTCACCGATATGAAGGCGCGTGGCACCGAGGACATCTTGATTACCGCCACCGACAACCTGAACGGGTTCACCGATAGCATCAAGAACGTGTTCCCCGAATCGAAGACCCAGATATGCGTGGTGCACCAGATACGCAACGCATGCCGCTACGTGGTATGGAAGGACAAGAAGGCCTTCACCGCCGATATGAAACATATCTACAACGCCCCGAACCAGAAAGCGGCAAGGGCCGCCCTGGAGGACTTTGCCAAGAAATGGGAATCAAAGTACTCCTATGCGATAAAGAGCTGGAGGGACAACTGGGACGAACTTACCGTGTTCTTCGAGTTCCCCTTGGAGATCAGAAAAATCATCTATACGACCAACCTTATCGAGAACCTGAACGGGAAGATCAGGAAGTACACCAAGAACAAACTGTCCTTCCCGACGGACGATGCGGTGATGAAATCAGTATATTTGGCTACACGGGAGGCCACCAAGAAATGGTCCATGCCCATCAGGAACTGGGGCATAATCCTAAATCAGTTCCTTACGATCTATGAAAAAAGGGTCAGACTTTAGATAAAAGTCGAACCCCTGTTATTTTTAACTTACACAGTTATTGGGATAGTGTCAATTTATTTCCACATCAAGGAACCAATACCGCAAGAATTTTTTCATTTTACAATTTTGATATCAAAATCCAAAAAAGCCCTTTTTGTCTTTGCCTTCTTTTTTGAGCGCTCTTAGTTCAGATATAAAAGTGGCATCTAACCCCGAAATTGATTCATTGACTTCGGTTAGGTTCAGTTTTAATTCTTCATCTATATTTTGAATTTTATCTGTCAGGAGTTTTATTTGGTTATCCTTAAGCACTTTCTTTAATTGCTGATTGGTAGTTTCGGTAACCTTGTTTATGGCTTCTTTGCTTACTTCCAAAGTGTCAGAAATCGTTTTTTCACTATCTGCGGCTATTTGTTTTATTTTTCCGTTTGTTATCGTCTCTACGGATGATAGCGCATCTTCAATTTCAATTTTAATATCCTTTAGACTTTTTTCATAATTCGATACAAGCATCTTTATTTTACCGTAAATTTTTTCCAACTCCTCGCTACTGCTTTCTAAAAGCGGTTTTAATTCTTTGTTCTTGGTGATATTGAGTTTGGTTTTTTCCATGAGCTTTTCCAGCAAATCGTTATTGGTTTTCAACAACTGGGTCAGCGAACGGTAATCGGTACGTATAAAAGTGGTGAGTTCATTGAATTTTTTGGTGCTATCTTGATTAAAATCACTCGCTTTCTGTTCCAGTTTTTTTAATATCGTATTCGATTCTTCGTAATGAATGGTCATGTTTGATTCTACCAATCGAATACTCTGGGTAAATGAGGAGTTTATTTTACTTAGTTCACCCGTAATATGATTATGATTATTTAGCTTGTACGAATCTAAATACTTCTTTAGCAGATATAGAACCACGAAGTGCGTGATGAGTAATAAGATGATGATATAAATCATTTGCTATTGTGTTATTTTTATTGCCAATTTGGTTTTTAATATCCATTTCCCATCGTCAAGAATCATTTCACCATCCTTTCCATTTTGAGATATTTTAGTACCATTTCTGTCAAAGTCTTCACTTTTTAAATCGCAAATCGGCAATAGCAGAATATCATAACTCTGTATTCCTGCTAACATCATATCTGAATATTCATATAGTAATTGAAAAGTAGCCCGCGTTTTGTCTTTTGGGTCTAAAGTGAGTTTGATGGCACTATCACGTTCTTTCTCTTTTGATTTTTTGTCGTCATAAAGTATACCTTTTGTATCTGCATAAGGAAAGAATAATTGACCGTTTTCAGTAATCATTTTCTCAATTGCCATTACAATAGATTCTCTTAGACCTTGGGATTCTATTTCAAGGTCACTTTTAGAAATGACTTTAGGTATTTCGTCATAGAACCTTTTTTTGAGTGTCATCACTTTAGACCGTATTTCTTCTTCTGAAATAATAGATGATGCATATTTAAGCACAAAATTCTCAGTGTCTAATTGTCGTTCAAACAGTTGCCTTGCAGAATGCTTGTCTACTATTTGCACTAGCTTTTGAGCTAATTGGCCTTCATAATTTTTTATCAAGGGAGACACAAATTGTTCTAACTCATGTATTTCTTTGAATTGTTGGGATTTACTTTTTTGAGAAATAATCAATTCATAAGATTTGAACTCTTGACTTTGGGTTGCTACACAATCTGGATGATAGTTTGTAGCTAAATTGGCTTGTAGTTTTTTAAAAGTTTGTGAAACATAATCAGATACTTCTAAAGGGGTAAGGGAAGTATCTGGAACGGATTCTTCCTCTTCTTCAAGAATGACATCACTCTCTTGAACTTTAGTGTTCCTGATTTTTTTTCTATTTCTAAACCATAGTACGCCCAGAAGTAGATTTGCAAGCAAGCTGACTGCTAATAAGACAAGTAGCCAGGTATTGTTATTTTTTAATATGGAATCAGAATCTTTTACTAATTCATTTTTACTTTGCTGATAGGTTATAAACTTTTTCTCTATATGGGCATTATGCTTTTTAAGCCAAGTATTTTTGGGAATGATTGTTTCAAACTTCTCCTGCGAAGTCTTTATAAACCCTTCAATGCGAGTAGTTAAATCTATATAAAGTGAATCTTTGACGTTATCCTTAACGATATTTTGAAGGTAAACTTCACTTTTTACTATTCTATTGGTTTGATTTTTAAATAGCCGTTTTTCGCTAAGTCCTCTTTTAGAAAAATCTTTTTTAAGTGCAATAAATTTATCAATATAATTTCGAATTGCGTTATCATTTTCGCTGGAGCCTTTTATCTTCGACTTCATTTCACCCAACGTTATCCCTTTTAATTTGGGAGCTTCATTTGGCTTTGATTCATAGGCCCTATCGCGCAAAACCAAATCAATACTTCTATAAGCAACACTATCAAAGAGCTTATTCAACAAGATCTTGTTTTTCTTTACGACATCAGCTTTGTAACTTTTGTAAAGCGAATCCTTAAAGGATTCAAAACCAGGTCTAACTTTAATAGTAGTCTCCTCGGATTCTTTTGAACAACTAATAATGAATAGTACAACTACAACAGCGATAAAAAATTTGAAAATACCTTTCATGTTTATACGCCTTTAAATTCATTGATTTTCTCAGAAACGATAATTCTTGAAAAGGCATAGAGGTATGACTTTATAGCATCAAAAAATAGGGAATCATTTAGCTCGGGTTCTTGTTCTACCTCAATCTTATGGTTAACTACCTCTCGTATGGTATCGCTAATTTTTGAAGCATCAGCGAAAAAGTCACGTAGCTTTTCTGGGTTATAGGATTTTTCCAATCCAAAATTTTTGACAAAATCTGCCTCATGCCATAGTTCATCAAAAAAGAAATCAAAGAAACTAATTACGTTTTCTGTAATTTCATTTATAGTTGTATCCGATGCTTTGATGAAGTTTCCATACTTAAATTTTTTCCTGGCTTGTGTATCTGTTTCTCGGAACAAATCTTTATCATTACCCACGCACAAAAAGTAATTGTCAGTATCTGCGGTCGCGTTTTTACGTATATATTCCAAACCTTTTATTCCACCAATAGCTGTTGATTCTTTGGGGTTGTCCAAAATTTGTAATTCTACTCTAGGAGCTTTTTCTTTCTCAAATATTTTCTTGATAATCAACGAAACTAATGATGCTACTCCCTTAGGTTTATTTAAATCTGTTAAGCCATTCGTAATTTCTAAAAGCTTTGCGCCGTTACCACTTATTCCGATATAACTAGGGAGTTTATCTATTTCACTCATTTTTAGAACTTGAAACGAGTGATAAAAAATGGAACTATTATGCAGCAGAAAGAGTAGTTTGAATTCGCTGTCTAACATTAACTTTCTACTGAATGAATTGTAAGAGAAAAAGTAACTGATTAAATCAGTAGATAGTAGGCCCTTAGAATTTTTGATATAATCAATAATATCTGTTTTAGTAAATTCTTTCCCAAATTCTGAACGCATGATGGTTTCATATTTAGAGACGAATCCGTTATCAAATGGGTTATTTCCGCTTCGCGATTCAAATAAACTATTCCCAGCAAAACGAAAAGAGGTGGTCAATGCCGGTTGGTTATTGCGAAAGAGAATCAAGTCTGTAGTACCACCACCAATATCTAAATTCATATATACTTCTCCAGCGCCAAATGTTCTATCGTAACTATAGAAAGGAGCCCAAGATTCTGTGATGCTCATGAGCTTTTTAGTACCGCTGTATTTACCGTAATAGTTATCATATAATTTCTCCCAAATACCATTGAATACTGAGGTTTGGTTACTACCCATGCTTAAAGGTTTAAACCAAAGTACATCTGCCGCTGTAGGGTTAAAGCCCTCGCTCAAAAGTTTGTTGCGACCTAACCATATCAGTTGCTCTATAAATGCTGTTAATTTGTTCTGAGCCGCAACATTAGTGCCATCAGTAACACCCCATTTAATGTTGGAATGGGTAAAATCATAATCTCTACGCAGTTGGTTTTGACCAAATCCAAAAGGGATGTTTACGTTGGATAATAAAGAGACACTCTGGGTAATTTCCGGATTCGTATCATTGTCAATATTGATAATGGAGCGTATAGGGAATTTGAAGAAGGAATCTTTCCCCACTAGCGTAGGTAAAAATTCCGCTATCTGAGTTGCGCCATAAATAGCCTTAACATTGTCTAAATCACATGTTTTAACGCCTTCAGAATGTACTTTAGGGGCATTAAGCATTACCAAATCCGGCCGGGCTGCACTTTTTTTACCTTTGTAGGTGGATAGATGCTCAGGTGTATTTCCTGTTTTAAAGGCCACAAAACTATTGCTGGTGCCAATATCAAAGGCAATTATAGGGTTTCCATCCATTAATTGAATGGGTTCGCCCATAAGCGGAATCAAAACAGCTTTTGATGTTTCGTTTTTGTCTAAAAATTTAACAACAACTTGTACAGCATCAAAAGTGATGTCTAGTTCCGTATCTGCTATGGCTTCACCCTGCTTATTGGTTTTAATATTGGTCAACTCTAAATAATTAGAAACACAAGGGTAACTTTCTTCTTTTCTGGTTCTTGAAATTAAACTTGAAGTAACTTTGGTGTGCTGGGGTGCCGCAGTATCTTCCCTGAAAAATTGATAGGTTATCTCTTCGCCCATCATATGATAAGAAAGCACTTTATAGCGGTCATTAAAACGGGAGTCTGCAACTTTAAAGAAGGGGTAAACACCAAATGCCATTGACGATTTTAAAATAGCACCGTAATCATCGTTATCGATTGCATCTGGACTAACCAAATCGTATGTTCTTTCAAAAGTGACTACACCTCGGCCGTTGTCAGCAGCTACCGGAATATCTAACCGCACAACAATGGCACCTAGTTTTAGCTTAGTAATAGAAAGCTGTTCTCTTAAATCGGTAATGGTAAAGTAGTTGAAATACTCAGGCATAACAGGAATGAGAATGTTCTGTACATCCCCATCCGGCAACCAAAATTTAGTAGTATTGACGACATAATCTAGTTGAATCAAATGCTTGGAAAGCAAATCATTCCTGGTAATCCAAGGATATGAGATTACCGAACCCGGAAGTTTTCTTTTCTCGATGGGGGAAGAGGTGAGCAATTCTAGCTCTGGAGTGAATTTATTGCTTCCGTAATAGGTCCATCTTTTTTTGTTTAATCCCTTGGCCAATGCCAAAGGATATCGTTCCAGGTTTTTACTGGTCTGAATTATATAATCACTTTTTTTAACGGTAGTTTCTTCTTCTTGAGCATCAAACTTATCGCACATATACGGAACACTTCCCCCTAAAAAACAAACCTCATTACGGTCTAGTTCTAAATTGGCGTACCCTCTCAGAAATTCATCACCGCCATTACGCTCAATAGTTTTTATAAAGTTCTTTACTTCATAGTTTTCAATGTGCTTACGATTGATTTTAATGTAATTATAAACTTCCTTAAACGAACCGGACAAACCGCTATTAGATTCAAAAAAGGCATTGATGAATTCTTGAAATTCCTTGCCACGTTTAAATAACGGTTCGTTAGTGGTGAAAAAATAGCGATTGTTGTAGTTGCTCTTTATGGTCTTTGGCAGTTCGTCGCCGATGGTAAAAAATCCTGTATAAGGAGAAGTACCTGCAATGATAGTATTGTCGAGGTAAATTAGTGCAACTTCGTTAAAGGCATTCCCTATTCCGTTAGTTTTAAATCTACTAGCGTTGTTGTAGTTGTTGATGAATATTTTTAGGGTTTCCGCAAATGTTTTTACGCCGGGGTTATGGCTTTTCAACAATTCGTTTAACTCTTCTTTCTTCCAAATTTCGACTGCGATACGTCCTCTTAATTTCAAGGTTTCATAACTGAATAGAAGTTCAAAAACATCTAAACAGTTTGATATGTAATTGTGATAGGTGGTATTGCCAGATAAAGCCGATATATTATTATTCTCGCTCGTGTATGCTTTATTAATGAATGAAAAAGAAGTTTCAAACAAATGCATTTGGGCAAAAGGGGAAGGAATTGAAGTTACGGGCACTTCCAACTTTCCCATATTATCCGTAATGTCAGCAATTTTACCTTCGTCATACGGGTTGTTTGCAAATTGCCCCCACCCAGTTTCACTAATGGTCTGTTCTTTTATTAAACTTAACTTATGTGGCATAGCTTGTATTGTATTTTTTGATACTAAAGTGAAAAGCGTTCATCGATTATTTTAGAGATGCCTAGATTTAACATCTCACTAACCGTACGCTCTTTGTTACTGTATTGATTGGCGATAAGGTCTTTGCTTATTTTTGAAAATTCCTCATCATATTTAATCCGGTCTTTAAAGAAAAAATTGGAACTGTCTTTTGCAGGAATTGCGGTAACCAATGTGAATAGTTTTTTCTCGTCTACTATCAGTTTTGCCATTTGGGCACCACATATATCCTTATCTAAGTCTGTTTTGTTCCGAATTATGGATAAATCAAAAGGAAGAAATTTTCGGTCATGCCTATCTGCTGATAATTCATACAACCACCTAAAATAATAGCGACTCGCAAAGGATGCCATATCACCATAAAATCGCTGTTTTTCATAATTGTTCGCAAGTTTTAATTCGTTTCTCCAGGCTAGCTTATCATTCTTTAAAGCAAGAGCCATAAAGTTTGAAACGTAGATGTTATAATGATGAAAGCATAAAAAACGTTTGATATTCTCGTCGTTTCTAAGGTGCTTTAGATGTAGTGTTCCCGTATCTGTAGTAATGCCATATTCAAAAAATTTGGTGGACTGGGCAAGGTCTTCAATGGTTCCGGCATTGGGTTCGTAATCCATAAACTCAACAATAGAAGAGGCCGCTGTAAGCTCAATAAAATTGGCAGGATTCTTTTGTTCTAATCCTCCATCAAAATTTTCATAATTACTTTGCCTTGTATCACCTACATAGAACATGGCATTGACCAACTGTTTTAAGTTACGGTTGTAATAAGATAATGCCGCTTTGGTTTTGGTGATAAAAGTGCTCGAATTGATGGCGCTTTCACCACTATTGAATTTCTCAACATCGACCTGAAAATAAGGGAGTACCGATACACCACCAATAATGGCATTGTTGATAAACGATTTATTATTCATGCCGCTGGTTTCATCTCTAAAGACGTTCATAAGCAACGGAAAACCGGCGGCACCGGTACCTCCGAAAATTGAGCTAATGACGAAAATTCTATCGTTCTCTTTAAAATCTTGGGTAAATTCTTTGAATTCTGAAGATTCTACCACATTTTTTAGAACAACGTTTCCCACATTCGGATTTCCTAAAAAACCCTTTTCCAAAGGCATGTCTTTATTCCTATTGCTATAGAGAAGGTCAAATAGGCCTTTTGTTTTTCCGAACCCTTTAGAGCCTAAAGCGTTGTAATCAATCATTTCTCGAAGCGTTCCGTAGTCCGTTCCGCTAATGTTCAATTCTTTGGGCGGCATAATTTGGGTTCTAAAAAAGTGACCTTGTGACTCCTCTTCAGGTACACCATCGAATATGGCCTTATGAATATTATTGTACGTTTTTATGGTGTTTCTACACTTTTCTACATCGCCATTATTGATATCGGTATCAATAATCATAGGGATGATTTTCTCGGTATTCATTTTCATGCCCGTGGCAAGCAACATGGTCAAAGAATTAAGGACTCTTGAACCCGTACCGCCAATAGCGAATAGATATAATTTTGATTTTGACATGGTATTAAAATTTTACGGGATAGTATTTTGAAAAAATAGAAAAGCGCTTGAATACAAGGGAAAACAGAAAGTACAGCACAAAACCATAAAGGGCATTAATAATGGTAAATAGCCATATTTCATAATAGAATTCGCCAAAAACGGATAATTCGAAAACCTGAAAACCTTCTAATAGAAGTGTACTAATAAAAATGGTAATAAGGTTATATACCCCAAATAGAAACCAGCTGCCCATGCTAGAGAATCGCATACTTTTTCTTCCTAAAAGCAGGTAGAAAATAAAAAGGTAGAGCAGGGTAGAGAAGAACAGTACCATAAAACCTATGGTATATCCTTTCTGGTCCCAAATAGACCAATTGTTGAGGTCTTCAAATAAAAAGTAGAAATTTTCCATAATTAGTTGTGTTGTTTTCTTAGGAGTTTAAATTCTAATAAAGCTGGTGTATCTCGGTATGCTTTATCAAAAGCATCTGTGATAAAATGGAAGGCGAAAGTTTTGTGTTCTAAAGTTTCTGCAGGTACCTGATAATCGTCTGTTAGATGAGTTTCTTTAAACCAGGTGGACGGAGGATTCTTTAGAGAAAAGGTAATTTCTGTAGTTGCTACATCCATATCAGATAGTGTTGGTTGTAAAAAATGGGTAAAGCCATTGCCTAAACTACCTTTTAGTTCGTTTTTGGTTTTTGTCTCTAAGGCGGTTGTATTGGTTAAATGAGAGGGTAAAATTTCATAGTTCTCCACATTCATTAACAGGTTCTCATAAAAAGAAGGATGTTTTTCTAAATTTACTCCAATGGTAAATTGAACAGGACGTTTTTGCTCAACGTCCTTCATTAATACCATATTTTGAATGGGGTTAATGGCTACTTTTCCTTTTCGGGGCTCTTTTAAGATTGCAAAAGGCACATCATCCATTGAAATATTATAAGCGTATACTTTATCAGAATCTTCAAAAAGATTCTGAGATAGGAGCTCTTCCACTAATTGTTTGTCCCCTAATACCCAGATATAAAAAGGCCTATTTTTTAAGATGGTATTATAGTAAGGTCTTGCACTATGGCTGTAGCTTCCCGTATTTTTTCGGTCATAGTAATAGGTGCCATTAAAATCACTCAGGTACTTAAAAAGTGCTACTGCTGCATCTGGTTTCTTGATAAGATGGTCATATATTTTGGAGGTGACCGAAGACCCTTCTGTCATAGCTTCATCATCTCCTAAATCTAGAATACAGTCAGACACCAGAATACTAATCGAATTGGACTGCAATGAATCTATAATAGGCCCGAATATATTTTGAAGTTTTGATGACCTTCCATTTAGTAAATTCCCCTTGCGCAATTGGTCATTGAAGTGTTCTTTTGTTTGCAAGTACTTTCTTGGAGAGTCGCTTACCGTATATATTGTGGTAACGTCATCATATTTGTTATCCATGTCGGTAATCAAATAAGACACAACATCTTTTAGAGGATAATAACCAGGTTTGTTCACATTAACATAACCCTTCATACTGACGGAAGTCTCAAGAAAAAAATCGATTTTTTCTAACTTAGGTCTTACTCCAGAGGGCGGTGCATATGGGACAAAATCGAACAGATGTTTTTCAGTACAACCAAGCAAAAACAGGCTAAGTGCTACAATGCCCAATCTGACATTCTTCTTGTGTATAATATTTTTTCCTTTTTCACCTAACATTTCAATTGTTTTTCAAAATTCGTTGGTTAATTTCTGTAGACTTAAATACTTCATTTCGAGCAGAAATCAATAGTTTACCATCTTTACCATTAATGATATAGTAGCCTGGTCTGCAATGTTTAAATCGGTAGCGAAGTGCTTTCAGACCTTTTAGTAGTCCGTCTTCTTTGGCGATGTCAAACACGTAATGCGAGCAGCTTTTTTTAAAAAGGCATTTGTTTCTTTTTTTAGGAGGAATTAAAAGCCAATAGGTTTTGATAAGCCATAAGAGTAGTATGCTCATTGTTCTACTTCGTGAAGACAATCATTTGACGCGTTGTGGTATAACCTGCTCTTGCACCAAGTCCGAAACAACCATTATCAGGTTTTACAAACGTACTTACACTTTCAAGCCTTATGTATTTCCAACCTGCGTTTGCATAATGCTTAACAATCTCTTCTAATTGTTCTGCAACATGTTTAGAGGTGCCTTTGGTTTGGTCAATTGATGCCACGAAGGGGATTATTTTGTATTCCATTTTCCGTTGGTTTTGGTTCTGCATCAAACCTAAAGACAATCAACATCAATACCTTACAGATATCCGTAAAGCAAAAAAGAACGGCTTTTGAGCCGTTCTTTTTTCGCGTTTATTTACATAATGGTTAATCTTCCCAGCCACAAAGTGTTCTTTTCATTTCTTTAGCTTTTTTAAGTGTAACCTCATATACTTTAGTAGAACAATTAGAAAGGCCACGGCAAGATTTTGTGTAGTGATACTTTTTACTACCTTTTCCTTTGCAGATATAGACGTTGGTTTCAACGGTAGGTATAGTTTGAGCAAATAAAAATAGAGTGGTAATGAATGCTATGAATGTTTTCATCTTTGACTCTGATATATTTTTCTAATATTTCTGGCAGACTTCAAATTCCAATTGAAGAGAATGATATTGTCCAGACATTTTATGGCCCATTCAATTGTTTGGCCAGAATTAGGTTCCTTTTTTATTACAGAAATAGCATCGATAAATAATTCGGTAGCTTCAGATTCCTTGCCAATCATCAATAAGGCCAGCCCTTTGTTTACTAAAACTTGTCCAAGTTCATATTCTAAAATTGCTTTGTCACAGTATTCAATACATTTTTCATATTCTCCATTGTTGTAATGTGACATTGCTAAGTTTCCATACAATTCAGCTTTTTGTTGGTTTTCTGTTTTTTCGATTATCGTTCTCTCTTCAACAATCGCTACCACCTCAATATTTATGTTAAGTCCGGTGGAGGTACTAGGGTTTTTAATGCCAAGGTACCATGTCCCAGATGTGATGTCATCAATTTGAACTACGGCTTGTTTAGTGCTTTTTACAGTTCCTTCACGATAAAAGGAATATGTGCCGCCATGATTGTCAACTTTTTTGATGAACTCATCAATATTTAACTCGTCACATAAATATATATCTGCATGAGCTTCTCCTGTCGGAACGTTGATTTTAGACAAAAGTGAGGAAGTTAATGTGCTTGTGTCTGCAAGTAATGATGCTAGTTGAAGACCTAGTCCTAAGTTTTTTGTTGCACTTTGCCCTTTACTTGTTGAAAAGCTATAATACCATTCAATAGTATTTGGCGGTAAATCTACCTTGATTGAAATTCGTGAAGCTCCACTAAACGAAGCTCTAAACCCACCTTTTAAATAAACTGACCTATTTTGGATTAAGATTTTCTCAACTCTCTTTGCTTCGAATTGTTGGGCCAACCCGAATGCGAGATTTAGAATAAAAACTAAAAATGCTAATATAAATTTAGTCTTCCTCATAATAGTCTACTGTCTTTAGCAACTCGTTTTCAAATTCATAGATATCATCAATAGTTTCAATAATCTCCCTGCGTTCATTTTTAGCTTCATCAATTAGGCCAATGTATTTTGTAGTTGCATTGAGGTGTAATCGGCAAAGTGGTTTACGATTGTTGTCGTCCAAAAGAATTCCAAAATAAGATTGTGTATCACGATGTACAATGCGTTCAATAGGTATCTTTCTTCTTAGAATAGCCACTACAATACGGAAGCCTTCTAATTCTTCTTCTGTAGTTTCTATTTTGCTTACTTCTTCGGGTTCTTGAACTTCTTCCTGTTGTTGTTCAGCTTCTTTATTCAAAGCAGCATTCAAACGGTCGTTTACTTTGTCGCTAATAGTTTGAGTAAAGGCCCTGCCTACCAAATCAGTAAATTCCCCCATCACCTTTTCAGTAAGCCGGCCAGTATATACTTCGTTTGCAAATAGTTTTACAAAATGATGGGAAGGTGATTGTAACTCTTCAGCAATCACCTTTTTAATTTCCTTGGTATATTTAAGGGCGCTAGCGTTATCTACTATTTTTTCAATATCAAAGTTGGACTTATGAAACTTGGTAATCTCATTAATGGTATTTTCTTTCAGCTGGGTAATATCAAACTCCAAAAAAGGCTTTTCATCCATTTTGTTGGTGGCTTCCAAATCGGTATAAAACCGATATTCAATTCCGTTAGTCAATAAGGCAAATCGGGTTTTGGTGGTATGAAAATAACGGAACAACTGCGAGTTATGTGCATTAAGTTGTTGTTTCCAGTTTTTACATTCTATAATAATGATTGGCTGCTCGTTCTGGAAAATAGCATAGTCTACCTTTTCGCCTTTTTTAAGTCCAATGTCCGCTGTAAACTCAGGCACTACTTCGGTAGGATTAAAAGTATCATACCCTAACAGATTTATAAACGGGAGCACAAAAGCGTGCTTGGTAGACTCTTCGGTATCTATTTTGTCTTTAAGTCTACCGATTTTTTCGGCTAGGGCTTTTAGTTGTGGTTGGAGTTGCATATTATTTTTTAGTTTCCTTTTTTATGAAGATTGAAATGACAAGTATAATCGCCCATATTACATCGATGATATTCCATAGTTCTCGCCCGAGAGCAATTTTAAAAATCGGATTGATTAATATGGCCGATGCTAGCCAAATCAGAAACCAATTCTTATGTTTTTCGTAATCATGGAAGGCTAAAATTCCAAAACCTATCATTCCTAAAAACCGGACTAATTGGAAGTAACCGTAATCCCAGTCCAGTAAGCAACCAACAAATAATACGGCAAGAATTATTTTTATGAATAACAATGATTTATTCATAACTGCTTATTTCTAGATTAGAATTCTCTTATGAGAACTAGATTCAATTAGATCCATCTTTTTCACAAGTAACTGCCTCTATTGAGCTAACCCAATGACTCGCAGAAGTATCAAATCCGCATTCCGTTCTACAACCTTTTTGACCTCTGTGAACTTCTCCCGTTTCAGTATTCATGACAGTCATAATTTTTTGTTTAAGAAATTAATAACACTCCAAACCTAAACTCATTAAAAGACAATCCTTTACGCATATCTGTAAGGGATTGATTTTTCTTTTTAAAAGGAATTAGTTTACTCTACATAGCCATTTCTCTTTGCATTCGCAATACAATCGGATTTGTTTTTATATCCTTCCGCCGAAGCTCCAACTATATTTCCATTCGGAGCAGTTCTTCTCCATCTCCATTCATTTTTTTTGTCTTTGTAAAATTCCCATTTGTCCATACTATTTGTTTTAGAATTAATAATACCCAAACCTAAACCCATTAAAAGATAATCCCTTACAGAAATCTGTAAGGGATTAAAATTCTTATTATAATTATTTTTAATTGCACCTTATAGTGTACTCCTTATATGGTATATACTCTGTTCCACATACTCCACCATGATGAGAACAAGTACCTCTACCTATACTGCTGGATGTACTACCGTCACAGCAACGGGATTGTGCATAATACTTTGTTTTAGCTGTTAATTCCCTTAGATTCAAACAAGCTTCCTTATCTCCTTTTTCAGCCGCAATTCTCAAATATTTTTTTGCACTACTCTTTTTTTTCAGATTTAAATAACATTGAGCGGTTGTAGTATAAATTTTAACATCTAATGTATCATATTTGATACATTGCTTGAAAAAACTTAAGGCTTGCTTGTTCAATGATTTATTAAAATAATAATAACCAAGTTGTTTATAAGCTCTACTAGAGCTGCTGATTTCTTTTGTTAATTTCTTTAATGTGTTTATACTACGATTGGTGTCCTTTAGTTTCAGAAATTTATCACTTATCTTATAATGGATGTCCTGATAAACTAGAGTGTCATTTTTAAAATCTTGTATGGAATCAAGGAAAAAATCCAAATATTTTAAGCCCTTTTCTTTCTGACCAATTAAGAGCATTTTATCAACCAGATATAAATAAGAGGCAGTATAGTTTTGAAAATCTGACTTTTTAAATATTTGGAGTGTTCGTATTAATCTTTTATTAGCATCAACAGTATCATTTTTTTCCAGTTTCCAATCAATAATATTCTTTGCTAAAAGATATTTTAATGAATCATTTTCTACTATGGATTCACTTTTCAAAATAGATTGCTCATAAACTAAAGAGTCTTCTAATTCATAAGCGATTTTAGCTTTTAACAGATAATAATCAGAATTTAGAGAATCCTTTTTTAATGCATCATTTATAGCTGTCATTGAATTAGAAAAGTTAGCTTCATAATACAAGTCTTGAGCATTTTTATAAATCTGATTCTTTGATTCGGGTATGAAAATTGCGACAATTATAATTAGAAAGAAAATACCCAATATTGACAATAATGTGATAAGACATCCTTTAATACAACCTTTTTTTGACTTCATTTTTCTTGATAAAATCTCTTTTGTTAAACTTAATCCCATTAAAAGACAATCCCTTACAGGTTTCTGTAGGGGATTTAAATTTATTTGAATAATGAAGTTCTTAGTAAATGTTAAGTATCAGATTTTACCTTCCTTCGCGAGTTTGAATAGCAGATTTGTAGTATTCTTGGCTTCGTACTCATCATAAAGCCTGCTTATTCTTTTATCAATGGTACTTTCACTATTGGGAGTTCTATTTTCCTTTTTAAATTTGTCGGAGACTTCTTTCTTGGTAAGACCGCTAGCAAGTTCTTTCAATATTGCACGGTCAAAATCATCTAGTTCAAGAGCATTGTTTGCAGCGGTCAAATTAAGTTGTGGGGAGACATAGGTTCTGTTGTGAAATACTTCATTAATGGCATTGACCAACTCCACCATTCCGTTACGACCCTTGCACACGTATCCATTAATTTTATGTTCTTTAAAAAGGGTGTTGATGTGAATGGGATTGTTTTCCATAGAATGGACAATAATCTTTAAACCGGGCTGCAATGCTCTTGTCGCTTTAATGAGTTCGCTGCCAGAAGTTAACTTTCGGTCGACATGGTCTGCTTCAAAAAATAAATCGGTAATCAATAATTCGTAAGGTTCCTTATTTTTTAAAGCTACTTTTAAACGGGTAAATGCCTTGTCGCAATAGAACTCGTTTTGCAATTCTTCAATGGCCAATTTTTCATGCAAGGTTTCAGCGATACCTTGGTTTTCACCCTGAAAATCTTCAGCTAATACTACTTTTTTGAACATGGTGCGCTATATTACTTAGGGATTCGGATTTCGGCCCGAAAGCCCTTTCCTTCTTCTGAATCAAAAGTAATGCTTCCGCCTATGGCTTGAATACGCTTTTCTGTATTCTGAAGACCATTTTTTCTTAACAACGATTCTTCCGATGCTCCAACCCCATCATCTTCATAGTAAATAGAGAGTTCTTTCTTTTGGTCTCTGAATAAAATCACGGTTTGGTTGGCCTTACTGTGCCGTGCCATATTCATAACCAGTTCTTGCAATACCTTAAAAAGTATCGTTTTAGTTTGATGACCTACCAATGACCAATCCAGTTCTTTACCACCATCAAAAGTCATTTCGACTTCGATTGGTTTTATATATTCCAAAGTTGCTTTAAGACCTTTCCAAAAATCAGGACCCGTATCTACGGCGTTGATTTCACGGGAGAAATCCCTAATCTGATTGTAGAGAGATTCCAACTTGTCTAAAACAATTGATTTGTCCGTATCACGCTGTACCATTAACATCGCTTGATTGACTTTGCCGCCGTGGTCGTCATGTAACTTTCTCGAGAATTCTACCTCGGTTTCATGAATAGCCTCTAACTTTTCGGTTTTGACTTTTTGCTTTAATCGTTTGGTACGTTGTCTAAAACCATATAAAGAAAGCCCTAAAACCGAAGTGATAAAAAGGAGACCGCCCAAATACAAAATCTTCTGATTTCGTTGTTGACTAGCTTCCAGTTCTTTCTCGGCCTTTTCTTTCTCTAAACGTAAAATGGATTCCTGTTTCAGTCTATCGTCGTATTTGTATTTGGCAAATTGGGTTTTTACTTTGAGTTCTTGTGCATACAAACTGTCTTGTAAAAAGATGTGGCGGTTTCGTAGGTTGACATTCTTAGGTTTAAGTTTCATTAAGAACCTAAGAGCATCTTTTTCTGCCCTTGGTATTTTTAAAGTTTTAGATAGTTGAATAACCGAATCGAAATAGGAGGTCGCTATTCTAGTATTGGTTTTGCTATAGAATTCTCCTAAATGGGTATAGCTGGCTATCTTACCTCGTTTATCTTTATTTTGTTTTCTAATGGCAAGCGGTTCTAAAAAAGCTTCGACTTTTATTGGACCTCCATTTAGCCAATGAGAATAGGTCAGATTGTCTAACACTCTGGCATATTCTTTTTTATTGTTCAATAGTGTGGAATCTCTAACTATACTTTCTAGTAGCGAAATGGCTTCGTTGTATTGCCCGTTATCAACATAGGTTGCGCCTAAGTTATTTAGATATATTAACCTGTCTTTTAGAGATCTGGTTATATCGATAGCCAAAGAGAAATATTTGATGGCATCTTGATAGTTTAGTAGTTTTCTGTGGTTCGTTCCCAGTGCGTTATAACTTGAGGCAACGTACTTGTCATCTCTTCCGGCATGTAAATATTGTAAAGCTTCGGTAAGGGTTTCCTTGCTGCCAAAAAAATCATTTTGGTTCTTTTGGATTTGTGCCATGGTCAACAATCGGCGGCCTACTTGGCTACTATCCTTTTGTCGAGCGAAATACCCTTTTGAAAGATTGTAATGATAAAATGCGCTATCCGGAATTTGAGCCTGTTCATCAAAGTAGTATGCAAGTAGGTGGTGTTGTTTGCCAAGATAAGCATGGCTTTTTGAGAGGTCATTATTTTTTATCAAAAGACTACCAAAAAAAATGAGGCTGTCATATTGTTTTAAAGAAAAATGTATAAAATTTTTCTCATATAAAACTCTATTGTAGATTGAATCATTCCTAGTTAGTTTTGCCAATTGAAAGGATTTATTTATCGATTGATGCTTTTTCTCTAAAGGGCTTTCTTTATTAGTTGCCTTAGTGTAATAATATAGAATACTATCTTGACTATCGGTCCTCTTGTCATTATAATGATTAGATTTTCCAATACAAGACAGGAATAGGCACGAACAAAAAAGGATAAGTAGTTTTTGCAAAATAGTATTTTCCCTAAAGTTAAAAAGACCATGTACAAATACATGGTCTTTTATCTTAATAATTAATTATTACCTCCACTAGTTGGAGGATCTTTTACATCCCCATCATCCCCCTCAGTTGCCTGAGTTTCATAAAGAGTATCAGTCTCTGCAATAGAGTCTTTGGAGCAAGAGAATAAAAACATATTAAAAACTAGTGCCATAACGGCTATCATTACTTTTTTCATAATATTTGTTTTAAAAATTGGACATAGGAGTGGCTATCCGGGATTTTCCCAGTTTTGTTTTTACCAACTCCTTAGAGTTTGGAGTACTCCGTTTTTGGAAAGTGGAAATCTTATGCGGCTGCGTTCAGCTACTTTCCAATTGACCAAATACTGGCCGCATTATAGATTTCCGTAAGAATGATTTTTCTAGAAATACTATGTTAGCAAAGCATAGTGAATCATCCCTAAGGACAAATTTATATGAGGTAAAACGTTATTTTTATAAGTGATTCCTAGAATTCCAATAGTTCCTAAGAATTCCATAGAAATTCCAAAAATTCCAACCAAACCATGGGAATAAAGACAAGTCAGAGTTATCAAAAAGAGGTTTTAGAGAAGTATAAAAAGAGGAAAGGCGGAGAGTTAAGTACATATCTTTTGAAGCCAACACCTAGGCTTATCAAACAAGCTTGTGTTTTACTCCTAGACAGAAGAGTATCTGCTGGTGATAGTCATATTTTAAATTGTTTTTTTCAATTTAGAAATGAAGAAAACAGGTTAAGAGAGATTCAAGATTTTGATAATAATAGATTCAGACCAATCGTCAATTTTTTAAAAGGGAGGGCTCGGACTACAAGCTCAGAAAATATTGAGCTAATAAGTTGGTTAGTAAATTTTCAACCAAGACCGTTACAGGAGTATTTAAAGCCTGATAATTCAATTTCTGAAGAAGAACCAGAGAGGTCTGAAACTGAAATTGTTGATGAGCCCAATGATGAGAAAGAAAAGAAGAAACAAGAAGAGGAAAAAAGAAGGCTTGAGGGGGTCAAAAAAAAGGAGGAAGAAGAGAAAGAAAAACGGAGGTTGCAGGAAGAACGGAGGAGACGCCGACGAATTATTACAATTTCTATTAGTGTAGCGTTTGGAATGACTTTGATGATTTTAGGAGTTCAAAAATGGCCTTCATATTTTCCAAAAAACAACCCTAAAGATGTTGGTTGCATGGCCTGGGCCGATTCACTTTATGTCGAGGTTTCATGCGACGAGGCCCCCTTTTCCAAATATGGAACTCGGGTCAAACCTTTGAATCCTATCGAATTAAAAAACATGTGTAAAGTAGAAGTGGATGCGGCCTATCAATTTTTTACCGCTACTGGCAAACCTCGGATTTGGTATTATAAAAAAAGTATTAAGGAAATCGAATATTTTACAGCTCCGGGCTTGCACCCAACTAATGGAGAAACCTTGCGAAAAATAACACCTTATATTATTGAAACTTATGTACCTATTCACTCTAAAAAGAAAAACTCTTTTATAGAGTAAAAAAATAATTGCTATTCTATTTCTTACAGGACTCTTTACAGAATGCATCTTTTGTAAAGAGTATATAAAACAGTAGTTTTCCTTATTTTTCAAACAGTTTATACATTCAATCTTTATTTTCTAATATGCAATGATTCTTTGATAATGATTTCGATATCTTCCTTCAAAAAGTTTGAACTCTGTCCTGTCAAGGTCACAGTTTTTTATAAAGCTCTTTAAATCAAATATTTAGAGAGCTTTTTGTTTTACCTAAATATTGAGTTTTACACTTGTATTCTTCGTTTTCATAACTCAAGAGGTTAGAACTTTTATTGATTTTATCTTTTTATCACTTCCAGAAATTAATTGATACTTTTAGAACTATAGATGTAGGATTTCCCAAAAACAGGGAAGGCTGCATATCGTCTAACGTAGTTCTGTAAAGAGTTAGTTAAAAACATAAATGAAAGAAACATGAATAAAGCACATTAAATGGTTCTTTATATGGGACTGTTAAAAACCGTTGTTACTTTAATTGTAGGACTTTCAATGGCATAAATGTACATAGATAATTCTTTCTAAAGAACGCCGTTGCCCTTCTTAGTATTATCATCTCTTTGCCTCCTTTTTGAGGCCTTGTTCTTACCACTCCCAAATATATACGAAGCTCCAATAAATAATGTCCTACTTTCCCAATCAATTTGACCGTGTTGCACGAACGGGTTAGTGGCATCGAAAGCAAAACGCATAGTATTGAAAACATCGGTAAAATTTAAGCTTAAAGTTCCTTTCCTTTGAGCAAAACTATATCTAGCACCCGTATTCAATGAATACATGGGTTTTACTTTAAACTGTATGGTTTTGTTCGGGCCTCTATAGAATCCAAATAATTGAAAGGTTAGTTTTTTGGTTGCAGTAAAGTTGTTGTTCATACGGAGATTCCAACCCGTATTCTGTACTTCCACTTTTTCTATTATTATATCTTCTTCCATAGTCAAAGAACTTTCAACTGACAATCTCTCCGTAATGCCTAGTTGGGTCTGGGAAAATAAGTCAAAACTTACATTTATATTCCACCATTTGGTGGGCTTATAATTAGTGGAAAACTCTATACCATAAGCTGAAGTGTCGTCAAAATTATCGAACGAAAGTATAATTCTGTTCAGGTCAAGTCGGTCAATAAATACCGCTCTATTAATACCATCCCTTATTTTTCTGTAGAAAATACCTCCCGTAATACTCCCTTTCTCTAATCTTCGAGTATAATTTACTTCAAAAGAGTTTGTGAATTGGGGCACTAAATTCGGGTTGCCAAATGAAGAGATCAAAGGAGTGGAAAATTGCCGAATAGGATTTACCTGACCTAATCCTGGTCTATCCACCCGTCTGCTAAAACTCAATTGAAGTTGGTTCTTCTCTGTTGGTGTATAGGTTAAAAATGCAGAAGGATATATCTCTGTGTACTTATCGCTAAAAGCCCTGATTTTATTAGTGTCGGCCTTGACTTCAACATCCTCTATTCGAATTCCTGCTTGGTATGACCATTTTTCGTAACTCTGTCCAAACGAAGCATAAGCGGAATAGATATCCATACCATATACAAAATCGATTGAAGGCGTAGGCGAAAGATTTCCATTTGCATCGAAGGATAAACCTGTAGAGGAATAATCAATACTATTTTCAAAGACCCTTGCCTCTAGTCCAACTTCTAATTTTGAAATAGAATCCAATGGATTCGAATAGTCTAAATTAGCGATAGTCTGGATATTTTTAATATCTACAAAATCCTTGTAATCCGGAAAGAGAGTTCTACCGGTGGTTTTAAAATCCGTATCATCATCATTCTCGAAGCGACTGTAATCTGCCTCAAACTCTATATTGTGACCCTCCTTTTCAAATTCCATTTTATAATCGAAATTATACTGCTCGTTAGAATTTTTTAACTCGCTAAGAAAAAGTTGGGTATTATTTCGGGAAGTATCATTGAAGTAAAAAACATTAGTATCCTGATTAAGCTTACCATTGTAGATATTTTGATTCGTAAAGAATGAAATCGTGTTCTTATCGTTCAAAAAGAAATCCACTCCCAATTTATATAAATGTGATTTATCGTTATTGGAAAAAATATAGCGTTGCTCGGAATTCTCCTCATCCCTGGAAAAAAAACCCGCGCTTTACATACTTTCCTATATTATTCCCATAGTTGCCATAAAAATTGAATTTTCCATTTCTATAATTTAAGTCTAAGGAGCTATTGAACTTAGCCTCCTGACCCTTGGTCAAACCTGTGTTTATAGTTCCATTAAATCCGATATTAGTATTTTTTTTCAATACGATATTGATGATGCCGCTCATCCCTTCCGGATTAAATTTCGCGGACGGATTAGTTATCAATTCTATGGATTTTATAGAAGTTGAAGGTAATTGTCTTAAAAGTTGGACTATAGGTACGTTTGAAAGTTTCCCGTCTACCATTACCCTTACGTTCGAATTCCCACGTAGTGAAAGCTCCCCTGATTGTTGGTCAACATTTACCGACGGAATATTATTCATAATATCGGATGCAGTCGCCCCTGCGGTAGTAAGGTCTTTACCGACGTTGATAACCTTACGGTCTATTTTTTGTTCTATTGTAGTTCGTTCGGCAACGACTTCGACCCCTGAAAGTTGTTGGACATTCTCATCGAGTGCAATAGTGCCGAGATTTAGTTCTCTATTATCTTTCGATATGGATATCTGCTGAGAATATGTTGTATAACCAATATATTGTACTTCTACCAAAAAAAATCCTTCGGTTAGCCCTTCGACTTTAAAAGAGCCGTCTTCTAAGGTTATCGCCCCGGTTACAACTTCTGAACCATTCTCAGATTTAATGACTATGGAAGCATATGGAATGGGTTCCTGTAGGGTTCTATCAACAACTTTTCCAGTAATACTTCCAATTTTCAAATCTGAAGTTAATTTAGGATTGCCCGCCGATACGCTGCAGTAAATGAATAGGGTTAAAACTAATAATGATTTTTTCATGAATGTTTTTTTAAACTGCTGTGAAATGACAGCGTAATTGATTGATGTTTTCTATTAATATTTGATGACACAAAGGACACTAAGTAGAGTCAATAAATTACTGTGAAACCATAGGGGTTTACTCTCAAAAAAAAGTATTGAGAGTAAAAAGTGTAATTGTGAAGTATATACTTTTAAATATCTGAACTTGAGGAGCGTGTCTCAAGAAACTGTTTCGGGGTTAAACCTGTAGTATTTTTGAAAATTCGATAAAAACTGGCTTCCGAATTAAAGCCACACTCACTTGCTAATCCGAGAAGAGATAAATTTCGAGAGCCCTCATTTAGGAGACGATTTCCCACTTCTTTTACCCTAAGCCCATTGATAAAGCTTCGAAAGTTTTTATCGTAATGGGCATTAATTGTATTAGAAAGAATGTTCTCGTTTACTTCCAACATCCTTGCCAACTCTTGCAAGCTTAGCTTAGGGTCAAGATGTACCTTATCTTTTTCAATCAAACTATTGAGCTCGGCAATCACATCTAAATCCACCGCTACATCGGTTTTTTTTGTCTTTTTATGTAGTTTGATTGAAAATTCCTTAGGAATAAGCTCTGAATTTTTATACCCAACCAGTCCCATGTAGTAAACCAAGCTTGCAATTATCAAATGACTTATTTGCCAACGCCATTGGTACGGATGGGGCAGTAATCGATTGAGAAATAAATTAATTGCTGTGTAGACGGAGATGAAAAGTAACGAAAAAACTAAGTTTTTAAGAAAACCCACTTCTGAAAAGCGAGTATCAGAAGTATTATTTGACAGCCAATATTTATAATTCTGAATGTGTTTGTAAGCAAAATAAAGATAAAACAATGTACTAATGATTGTCAAATATTCCTCTAAACCTTTGATTTCGCTGAATTTAAAAGAAGCTGCTATTTGCTCTTTTTCAGACAGAAGTGAAGTCTGCATCGTGGTAATGTAGACAACGATGGCATAACCTTGGGAAATCAAAAAAGGGATGAAGTGCAGCCATTCTTTTTTTGTAAAACGAAACTCTGACTGAATAAGTGATGTTATATAAAAATAAAATAAAGGAGGAAGAGCAAGCTCAACTCCGTTTGGGAAAAACCCAAAACCATGTATTTCCCATAAATTTAGAGAGAGAAGTAATGTCTTGGTGTTAAGCCAGACGAAGCCTAAAATCGCTAAGCCCAAAAACTTATTGGATGGTCTTATGTTAGACTTTTTAAAGAGTAGTATGCTACAGATGATACCTGTAACCATTCCTATTATTATTAATAAGTCAAAAAGTGACAACTCTATATTCAAACTAATTTTTCTTTTACTTTCTGAAATTTAATTTTGTAGATGAAAATTGCTTATGAATACCAGTACTAGTATCCTTGTTTAATTGATGCGAATTTAAGCTTTTGAAATAAAAAAGAAGTCCCATAAAACTGCTGACTTCCAAAACGACTCGTCCTTAGTGAGAACCTACTTCCATCCAGTTCCATTTGCCGTTCTTTTTAGTAGTTCCGTTAATTCACCTTTTACAGAACTAAGAAAGTATCAAATGCTTATTTAATCGGCCGATTAAATAAGCATTTGATACTTTCTAGATTTTATATTTTATCATCCAGGTAGATATATCCTCTCCAAATTGTTACCCTCTATTTCAATCACTTTTTTCTCAATTTGCTGTATAATATCCGGGCAATCCCGTTCAAAGTCATCACAACGGATGGTTTTGGATTTGCCATCTACAAAAAGGGTTACTTTTAATTGACTAGTGCAGGATGATTCGTTTTTATAATCATCATTCAATTCCCAAAAACCTAGGCTTTCCATTTTATCAAAAAAAGAGAGCATGTTTTCTGGCTTTAATTGTTTTCGGGAAAACTGATTATATTTTGCAATGGAATATTCCGAGTTTACATTTGGATAAAAAGTAATTGTTTCCGGTGTTAGTTCAAAACAGTCATTATGAAACGCACCACGTTCGACCACTAATAGATAGTTTTTGTTAGGGTGTAATTGATTTGAAGCTATATCCGAGTTCTTTTTAAGAAAATAAATAGCTATTGCAAAAAATAGGAAAAGTATGAACGGGTTCTGATTTTTCATGAGATACTTGTCTGAATTATATTTCAAATTTCAGCATTGTATCAATCTATAGACACCCTGATAACCGTGATTTGAACCTCCCTTTTAACAGGTGGCAAACTTTGATTTATGAGCTCAATTTGCTATCTGTTGCATGATGATTTTTGCATGAACCCTAGAATTTTCTATAAACCATTTATGTGTTTCCATACCGCCACAAATGACACCTGCAAGATATAGTCCGTTAACATTGGTTTCCATAGTATCTGGATTATAGTTGGGAAGCTTTTTCTCATCGTTTGAGATTTCGATTCCCATGGCCGTTAAAAAATCAAAATTAGGTCGGTATCCGGTGAGTGCCAGTACAAAGTCGTTCTGAAGGATTTTTTTCCCCTTTGGTGTTGTTATGTGTATTTCTTGAGGTTTTATTTCCGTGATGTTACTCTGATAGTATGCCGTAATACTTCCTTCTTCGATACGATTTATAATATCTGGACGCACCCAATATTTTACGCGTTGCCCCACCTCTTTACCTCTAATGATAAGTGTTACTTCGGCACCTTTTCGCCAACATTCCAGAGCGGCGTCTATAGCAGAATTACTAGCACCGACGACCGCGACTTTTTGACCGGCATAAAAATGTGGGTCTTTGTAATAGTGCGCTACCTTGGGCAAGTCTTCCCCGGGAACATTCAGTAGATTTGGTAAATCATAAAATCCGGTAGCAACGACTAGATTTTTGGAAGTGTAGCTTCTTTTTGTGGTATCGATTAAAAAATTGGAATTCGTTTTTTTTACTGCTTCTACTTTTTCAAAAAGATGAATATTGAGGTTGTTAGAAGTAACAATTCTGCGATAATATTCCAAAGCTTCATCTCTTTTGGGTTTTGCCTCTTTGCTGATAAATGGGATATCATCGATTTCCAATCGTTCCGAAGAAGAAAAAAATTGCATATTCACGGGATAGTTGAACAGTGAATTCACAATAGGTCCTTTTTCCAGAATTATGTAGGACAAACCTTTTTTTTGAGCTTCAAGTCCGCAGGCAATACCAATTGGCCCACCACCAATTATGATAACATCCAAAGTATCCATTATCCTGCCATTTCCTTTAATTCAGCAATGGTTTTATTGGGGTCATTACTTTTAAATACGAAGCTGCCCGCTACCAAAATATCTGCACCGGCATCTTTTAATTTACCGGCATTCCCAGCGGTTACACCACCATCAATTTCTATTAAAGTGGCTGCATTTTTTTTTGCAATAAGATTTTTCAAAGCTTTTACTTTGTCATAGGTATTTTCAATGAAAGACTGTCCTCCAAAACCTGGATTTACGCTCATCAGGCAAATAACATCAATATCATTGATCAAGTCTTCCAATAAGGATACGTTAGTGTGTGGATTTAACGCTACCCCAGCTTGCATTCCTTCAGCTTTGATAGCTTGCAATGTTCTATGTAAATGGGTGCAGGCTTCATAATGTACCGTAAGCACATGCGCTCCTAAATCAGCAAATGTTTTAATATATCTATCAGGGTCAATAATCATAAGATGTACATCCAAAGGCTTGGTGGCATGTTTTGCAATAGCCTTAACTACAGGCATACCGTAGGAAATATTGGGCACGAAAACACCATCCATAACGTCTATATGATGCCAATCCGCTTCACTATGGTTTACCATTTCAACGTCCCGTTGCAGGTTCCCAAAATCTGCTGCCAATAGGGAAGGGGCTATTTTTGTCTTGCTCATTTAAATCGCACTTATATTTTACACAAAAGTAGTGAATTGCATATTCCAAGTGAAATGGATAAGAATGGCTTTACCGCATTTGTCTTAGTCCTTCATAAACTACTATGCCAACGGAATTTGCCAGATTTAAACTTCGTATGTGCTTACTGTACAGGGGTATTTTATATAGTCGGTTTTGATTCTCCTCGATGATTTTTTTTGAAAGTCCAACGGATTCCTTTCCAAAAACCAAAAACATATCTTTTTCAAAGGGAATTTCCCAATAATGTTTTGTTCCATGACTTGAAAAGAAAGCAAATTTTTTATCTGAATGTGTGAAAAAGAAATCATCCGTATTTTCATATGTAAAAACTTTAAGATGCTGCCAATAATCCAGCCCCGCGCGTTTTAACCGTTTATCGTCAACCTCAAAACCTAATGGTTTTATCAAGTGCAATTTCGAGTCCGTTCCCAAAGTCAACCTGCCAATATTTCCGGTATTGTTAGGAATTTCAGGTTCTACAAGTACAATATTGAAGGCCATCTAATTTTTGATTGATTTTAAATAGAGCTGCTCTACCTTTTCCCTGGCCCAAGGAGTCCTACGTAGGAATTTTAAACTGGATTTTATAGAAGGATTACTTTTAAAACAATTGATATTTATTTTTTCGGTCAGTTCTTCCCATGTGTATTTTTGGGTAAGTTCATCCAAAATAGTAGCCAGTTTTACGCCATGTAATGGATTATTGGGTTGTTGCATTTTTGTCAAATTAAGATAAACAAACTGTATGTGGCTTATAACTTTCGGTTAACGTTTAAAGATACTTTTGTTCGCTTGTAAAATGAAAAAACTCCGGTAATCAGCCGGAGTTTATTCATCAATCAAAAAACGAACAGTCATGATAAACTGTTGTTACCGTTAAAATTACAACTTATATGCCAAAAATCCAATTTAAGGATTATTTAACGTGCAATTCTATATTTTAACCAAGATAGGTTTTCAATATTTTACTTCTAGAAGTATGCTTTAACCTACGTATCGCTTTTTCCTTGATTTGGCGTACTCTTTCCCTGGTGAGGTCAAAAGTTTCGCCAATTTCTTCCAAGGTCATGGAATGCTGACCTGCAAGACCAAAATATAAACGGATTACGTCCGCTTCTCTCGGTGTTAAGGTTTCTAAAGCACGTTCTATCTCCGTTCTTAAAGATTCGTGCAATAATTCTTTGTCAGGATTTGGAGACTCCCCACTACGCAAAACGTCATAAAGGTTGGAATCTTCCCCATCAATCAATGGGGCATCCATAGATACGTGGCGGCCGGAATTTTTCAAGGACTGTTTAACATCGTCAACGGTCATGTCCAATTCCTTTGCAATTTCTTCAGCAGAAGGCATACGTTCGTGCGCCTGCTCCAAGAACGCGAACGTTTTATTAATTTTATTGATAGAACCAATTTTGTTCAAAGGCAAGCGAACAATACGTGATTGCTCCGCTAAAGCCTGTAAAATGGATTGACGAATCCACCATACGGCGTAGGAGATAAATTTAAATCCTCTAGTTTCGTCAAAACGTTGTGCAGCTTTGATCAAGCCAAGGTTGCCCTCGTTGATCAAATCCGGTAAAGTAAGTCCTTGGTTTTGGTATTGCTTCGCAACGGATACCACGAATCTGAGGTTGGCCTTTGTTAGTTTTTCAAGAGCGATCTGGTCGCCTGCCTTGATACGTTGTGCCAACTCTACTTCTTCATCAGCGGTAATCAAGTCTACCTTGCCGATTTCCTGCAAATACTTGTCCAAAGATGCGGTCTCCCTATTGGTGACCTGTTTTGTAATCTTAAGCTGTCTCATTAAAATAAATTAAGTTCAATTCGCATAGACTGCATATACTTATACGTAATAAAGTGTGAAAAGTTACAAATTACCTTTACTTTTTTCTGTTTTTCATATTGGCAGCATAAAAAAAGCCCCGACTTTAAGGTCGAGGCTCCGATGTAAATCAATAAAGAAATTTAATCCCTTCTAGGCTTTCTATCGCGATTATCTCTACGACGATCACCACCTCTATCATTTCTTGGCGGTCTTTCAACGTACCCTTCTGGTTTAGGCAGCAATGCTTTGCGCGATACCTTTTCCTTACGTGTACGTTTATCCAATCCAAAATATTTCACATCAAACACATCTCCCATGTTTACCACATCGGAAACATTTTCAGTGCGTTCCCAAGCCAATTCGGAAACGTGGAGCAAAACTTCATTTCCAGGAGCGTCAACATACTCTACAACAGCACCAAAATCCAACATTTTGATGACTTTTACTTCGTAAACGCTACCGACCTCTGGCTTGAACATCAGCGAATCTATTTTTGCCATTACCGCATCTATACCTGCGCTACCGACACCCAAAATTTCAACGATTCCTTCTTCGGTAACTGGATCTTCGTTGATAACGATGGTAGTTTCGGTCTCTTTCTGTAATTCTTGAATTACCTTTCCACCTGGGCCGATCAAAGCACCGATAAATTCATTTGGAATACGCCTTGTGACCATTGTTGGTGCATGGTCCTTAACATCTGCATTGGGAGCAGCAATCGTATCCGTTAATTTTTCTAAAATATGTAAACGACCCTCTCTAGCTTGTTTCAAGGCATTTACCAAAATTTCATAGGATAATCCTTTTACTTTAATGTCCATTTGGCAAGCGGTAATACCATCTGCCGTACCGGTAACTTTAAAGTCCATATCGCCTAGGTGATCCTCATCTCCAAGAATATCGGATAGCACGGCATATTTTCCTGAATCTGCATCGGAAATTAATCCCATGGCAATACCGGAAACGGGCTTTTTTAATTGTACCCCGGCATCCATCAAGGCCATAGTTCCTGAACAAACAGTTGCCATAGAGGAAGAGCCGTTACTTTCCAATACTTCTGAAACCACACGAACTGTGTACGGGCAATCTTCAGGTACCATCCCTTTTAAGGCACGTTGCGCCAAGTTCCCGTGACCAACTTCCCTACGGGACGTTCCACGGATAGGTCTTGCTTCACCTGTTGAAAAAGGAGGAAAGTTGTAATGTAGATAGAAACGCTCCTCACCTTCGTAAGATGGCATATCTATTTGGTTAGAATCTCTTGAAGTTCCTAAGGTAACCGTAGCCAGCGCCTGTGTTTCACCTCTGGTGAAAATGGCGGAACCGTGGGTAGAAGGTAAATAATCTACCTCACACCATATTGGTCTTATCTCATCAGTCTTACGACCATCCAAACGTAAACCTTCATTTAAGGTAAGGTCACGAACCGCAGCCTTTTCAGCTTTATAGAAATACTTGGAAATTAATCCACTATATTCTTCTTGTTCTTCTTCCGAGAAAGTAGCTTTTACTTCTTCTTTGATTTCGGCAAAAGCTGCGCTTCTTTCATGCTTGGCAGAACCTGCTTTTGCAACAGCGTATACTTTATCGTATGTTAGATTATGTACTTTTTTTGCTAATTCTTCATCTTCTTTTTCTGGCTCGTACTCGCGTACTTCTTTCTTACCAAAAGCAGCCGCCAATTTTTCTTGTGCGGCACATTGTACTTTAATGGCCTCGTGTGCAAATTTAATGGCCTCGGTCATTTCTTCCTCGGAAATTTCATCCATTTCACCTTCTACCATCATTACAGAATCTGCAGAAGCACCGATCATCATATCGATATCGGACTCCGCCAATTGAGTTCTTGTAGGGTTAATGACAAACTCACCGTTCACACGACCAACTCTAGCTTCTGAGATAGCGCATTCAAAAGGAAAATCGGACAATTGAATGGCGGCGGAAGCGGCTAAACCTGCCATAGCATCTGGCATAACGTCATCATCATGGGACATTAATTGAATCATTACCTGTGTTTCGGAATGGTAATCTTTTGGAAATAAAGGACGCAAAACGCGGTCCACCAAGCGCATAGTCAATACTTCTCCATCACTTGGTCTTGCTTCCCTTTTAAAGAAACCCCCTGGGTAACGCCCGGCGGCAGCGAATTTCTCACGGTAATCTACGGTGAGCGGAAGAAAATCCACATCAGATTGTTTATAATTGGAAACAACCGTACATAATAACATACATTTTCCGGATTGTACCACAACAGAACCATGTGCCTGTTTTGCCAATTTTCCGGTTTCGATAGAAATTTCCCTACCGTCTCCAAGGTCTATGACCTCTCTAAATACTTTTGGAATCATAAATTTGATTTTTACCCGATTCTATTATTCGGGATTTTGTTAAACAATGGTCTCCCCACCAGATTTGCTTTTGGTCGGGGGTGTTGTGTTGTTGTGTGTGTTTGTGCCGAAGGCACTGACCAATGAAAAACTATGTGTAGCTTTTTGTGTTTGCCCTTCTTTATACTCTTAGGGCAAAGAGTGTATTTAAAAAAGAGGATGGCTAGCCATCCTCTTTTTTAAATGATTTACTTTCTAATACCAAGCTCTTTGATCAGCTCTCTGTATTTTACGATATCTTTCTTTTTTAGGTAATCCAATAAACTTCTACGCTTACCTACCAATTTTACCAATGATCTTTCTGTATTAAAATCTTTGTGATTTTTCTTTAAATGACCCGTTAGGTGATTGATCCTGTGCGTGAACAAAGCAATCTGCCCTTCTGTAGAACCCGTATTTTCGGCTTTACCTCCATGCTTTTTGAAGATGTCAGCCTTAATTTCTTTAGTTAAATACATTCCAATATTGTTTTAAATGATTTTTATGTATCCGATTGATTTTTTCAATCAGGCTGCAAATGTAGCTATTTGTTACGAATTATATTGCCAAATAATAACTAAATGTTATCATGACGATTTTAATATCCATTAAAATGCACAACCATTTGGCTGAGGGGCAGCGGTCTCCAATTCTTTGGCGAATTCAGCATCTAAATCGCTTGTTTCAAAGCCATTACTTACAGAACCTTTTTGAACCACCGTTCCGTAACCGGAATTATTCATATGTGCTCTTACATAAACTTCAGTTTCGGTCGTGATTCTTACGGCACCTCCAGAACGGCTAAAAGGTTGTTCCTCCACATGGCTATGCGCCAGTATTCTACGATAGATAAGATTTCCGTCCATATCTAAAACTTCCCACCAATCCGCATATTGAGAACATCCCGTATCAGGACTGGAAATGGTTACGCTAAAAGTATATTCGTTTTCCATTCCACTGACTTTGACTTCGGTAACTTGGGCGTTGGCACTACCATCTGCCGCTATCGCATCTTCTTCTTTTTGAAAATCTTGATTATCCGTTTTAGATGCACAACAGGACATCCACAAGACTAGAATCAACAAAGAAGAGAAAACAACGGGTAGTTTCATATTGAACATTTTATATACAGGTTAAAGATAACCTTATAAAAAGTTAATCGCTATTTGCAACGGTTCATTACAAATAGCGATTTTTTCTTTAGAAAATAAAATAGTTTAACCGACCGATCTGATGGGGTTATTTTGAATTAAATCGATATAAAGATTTATGTTCTTTTTTAAATCTTTCCGATGTGAAATGAAATCCAAGAACCCGTGTTCCAATAGAAATTCAGCAGATTGAAATCCCTCGGGTAAATCTTTTCCAGTAGTATCTTTTACAATACGAGGACCCGCGAAGCCTATCAAAGCTCCCGGTTCGGCGATATTGATGTCACCCAACATGGCATAGGATGCCGTAGTTCCACCCGTAGTTGGGTCGGTACAAAGCGAAATGTAGGGCAAGCCTGCTTCCGCCAATTGTGCCAATTTAGCGGAGGTCTTTGCCAACTGCATTAAGGAGAGCGCGGCTTCCATCATTCTTGCACCACCACTTTTTGAAATCATTAGAAAAGGAGTTTTCTTTTTAATGGCGTGGTCTATACCTCTGGCAATTTTTTCGCCTACCACACTTCCCATAGAACCACCGATAAAAGAAAAATCCATACAGCAAATAACCAAATCTTTTCCGTTGGATTTGCCTATCGCGGTTCTTACGGCATCTTTAAGTCCTGTCTTTTTTTGCGCAGCTTTTAAACGATCTACATACTTTTTGGTATCCTCAAATTTCAATGGGTCTTTTGAGGTAAGTTTTGTATCCAGTTCGGTGAACTTATTATCATCGAACAAAATTTCAAAATATTCCTTACTGCCAATACGTACATGATAATCATCTTCCGGACTTACATAAAAGTTTTTCGCCAAATCCTCGGACTCTACTATTTTTCCCGTCGGGGATTTATACCAAAGCCCCTTAGGGGTGTCTTTCTTTTCTTCGGTCGAAGTTTGTATTCCTTTTTCTTTTCTCTTGAACCAAGCCGTCATGTTTTCCATTTTTGCGTTAACCTACTTTTAAAATTACAAAGTATTCACGTTGTTCAGGTCTTCAAAAGCTTTTTTAAGTCGTGCTACAAAAGCTGTCTCGCCAGAACGTAACCAAACTCTAGGGTCATAGAATTTTTTGTTGGGTTCGTCCGCTCCGTTAGGGTTCCCGATTTGAGATTGCAAATAGTCCTTTTTATCCTGCACATAATCTCTTACGCCAGAGAGAAAGGCATACTGCAAATCGGTATCAATGTTCATTTTTATTACTCCATAACTTATTCCTTCACGAATTTCTTCTACGGTAGAACCAGAACCTCCGTGAAAAACAAAATCGATATGGTTGTGACCTACACCGTACTTTTCAGAGACGTATTCTTGGGAGTTCTTTAATATTTTAGGTGTCAACTTTACATTTCCTGGTTTGTAAACCCCGTGAACGTTACCAAAAGCAGCGGCGATGGTAAACCGCGGGCTTACTTTAGAAAGCTCTTCATATGCGTAAGCCACTTCTTCCGGTTGCGTGTACAATTTAGAATCATCAACATCAGAATTGTCGACCCCATCTTCTTCACCACCAGTGATTCCAAGTTCAATTTCCAAGGTCATCTCCATTTTGCTCATTCGCTCCAAATATCCTTTGCAGATTTCGATATTTTCTTCCAAAGGTTCTTCCGAAAGGTCAATCATATGGGAACTGAACAAAGATTTTCCGGTTTGTGCGTAATGTTCTTCACTGGCATCCAGAAGTCCATCTATCCAAGGCAATAATTTTTTTGCGCAGTGGTCCGTATGTAAAATTACTGTAGCACCGTAAGCCTCTGCCATTTGATGAACATGTTTTGCTCCTGCTATAGCACCATGTATAGCAGCGTTTTGACCTTCGTTGGAAAGTCCTTTTCCGGCATTGAACTGTGCCCCTCCATTGGAAAATTGAATGATTACCGGTGCATTTAATGCTGCTGCGGTTTCAAGAACTCCGTTTATAGTATTGGAGCCAATAACGTTGACAGCAGGCATGGCATACGCATTTTCTTTGGCATGCTTAAAAATTGCCTGTACTTCATCTCCTGTTGCAACTCCTGGTTTAATAGTGTAGGCCATAATATTTTTTGGTCTGTTTAGATTAAAAATTTATCGGACAAAAGTAATAAAATAATTAGTGAAACTTGATTACGAGCAGGGGAAGGATTTATAGGTGCCCCACTTTTCTCCAACGCAAACGTTAATGTAAAATTTTCTTTGCTGTAATATCACAAAATTATCATCAGAAAGGATAGTTGATTCCTATCTGTAATACGGAATTGGCAAAATTATATTCCTTAAACCATCTTTCTTGTATAGGTCTCGCGGGATTGTATGTTTTAAAGCCCAAATCCAAACGAAATAAGAAATAGGTAAAGTCGTACCGTAACCCGAACCCCGATCCAAGCGCAATATCCTGTAACGAGGAGAACCCATTGAACGTAGCGGCAGGGTCTTCTACATCATCAAAAACATTCCAAATATTTCCGGCATCTGCGAAAATGGCCCCATTGATATCGCCAACAATGGGGAAACGATATTCTAGGTTTAAAGCGATTTTTAGATTTGCTTCGTTAAAATCGTTAACCGCTGAAGTACTTCCCGGGCCCAAAGAATAGGGAAACCACGCTCGGTTATCATTTGAACCACCCCCAAAATAACTTCGTACAAAAGGAATGTTATTCGAATTGCCGTAGGGAATAGCGATTCCAAAAAAGGTTCTCGCCGCCAGAACGTTGGAGCGGGACAGGTCCCAGTATTTTACAAAATCAAATTCTGTTTTCACATATTGCGAAAAGGGAACATTGAATACTAGAAGTTGGTCATCTCTTTCATTAAAAGGTATGATGTTCGAAAGCCCGGAAAGTAAATTTCCCGCACTTTCCAATTTAAATCGGAACTGGTAAAAATTATTATCCGTTATTCCAGTTCTGTTATTCTTGTTCAAAGTATAATTGGTAGCGAATATGAGGTTGTTCTCCGTTAACCTGACCCTTCTTTCTTCAATTCGTGTAACATCTGTAAAATCTTGGTTGGACGTTGTCAAGATACCATTCTTTACCAGTCTAATAAATTCCTGAGTACCTTTAGGGACAATAAGCTGTGGCTCTGTAGAATTCTCCGGAATCTCAAAAAAACCATCCAACAAAGGATCGTCTTGATAAGTATCCGCAATTTCATCCAATTGATTGTAAGTAGTTCTATACACATTGAAAAAGCGTTCTTCGTTTACATTTCTTACAAACTGAATGTTCAATAATTCAATGGCATGTTTTTTAAAATCATTGGGAGACCAGTTATAACCGTATATAGTATTAAAGGTCTGTTTGTCCAGCCCTATATTTTGTTGAAAACTAGTTCCTATGGCAATTCTTGTCTTGGGAAGTGTATAGTTGGGAATTATTTTTGAAGTATTGATAAAGGGAAACCAGATACGTGGAAAATCTAGAGTGATATCTCCTCCAATTTCAGAAAAGAAATTCTCCTGAAATATATCGTTACTTAGTAATCCAAACGCCCCATTAGTGGAAATGCTTAGATTTTCCGCTCCTTTAAAAATGTTACGAATCAATAAAGAAGCACCCACACCAATGCCCAATCGTCTAATATTGGACCTGCTCACCTCAAAACTGGTGCCTAAAGAATATTTCGGTTTTGGCGCCAAATAAATATCGGTATTCACCAAAGTACCAGTACTATCTTCTTTAAATATGATATTGGGATATTTAAAAACATTTAAGCTATTGAGCTGTCTTGAAGTCCTTATTTTATCGATATCCCTATAAATGCTGTCCCTCTTGAAAAAGATGGCATTGGCCAAAGTTTTTGGTTTTATTTTAAACTCATCCGAATAATGAAAAATGTAATCCCCATAAGGAACGGTCCTAAGGGAATCCGTGGCATTACTGGATAAATAATCGGTATATACATTAATGGCATTGATTCTTTCTACTTTATATTCGGAAGTAGTAACTTCATTCTCACCTCGCTTTTTTAAATCCCCTATTTTTAAGGTGATATCCATTTTTTTGTCATTGGCTGCTCTTACGGTGTCCCTCAGAATATCAAAGGAAATAGAGCTTTCCTGAAAATTTCTTACCCCATTATTTCTGAAAATGGCTGTAAGCCGCTCTCTTTCTTGATTGAAATTGGTGAGGTCAAAACGTTCTCCCTCTTTTATCAAAGAAGCATCGGAATTCAAAAAATAAAGAGAATCTATCGCTTTGGAAGAAATATCGTTGGAAATGGAGTCTACGATGTAGGGCTCGCCTAAGGTAACCTTATAATCAATTTTTGCGCGTTGTTTTCTTCCGGTAGAATCTATTTGGTATGTGGTCTTGTTATTAAAATAGCCCTTGCTCTCATAATAGGCACTCAGTCTTGCCAAGCTTTTTCTGGTCCTGGAAGTGTCCAAAACAACGGGTTCTTCGCCAATATCCTTTAACCACTCGCTCAACCCTTTCACCAAAAAAGATTCTCCCAACCTATCTACTTGTTTCGCCGAAAGAAAATTAACGAGTCTTTTTTTTCGATTTTCTTTTTTGTTCAACCAAACTTGATAAAGCGAATCTGGATTTTCCTTTGCCAGATTATAAAGATTTAAGCGGAGCGGGTAGCCTAGAATGGCACTATTTGGTTTTTGATAGATAAGACTTGCTATATCTGCATCTTTTACTTTAAGGGAATCTACATAGATGGAATTTTTAGCTACCAAATATTCATCGTCATCCACTTTTTTTAGTGAATTGCAGGAAAGGACAACTGTTGCGAGAAGCGATAATAAGCTTATTTTAGCAATGTTGTTCTTAAAGCATAGTGCCGTCCCCATAGGAATCAAAAATACATTATTTGAATGGTTGTTAAAAGTGAATTGAAACTTATCAAAAGCTTACAGCAAAAAAAGTGCCGAAAGGAACATGGTATGTTCGTAATGGAAGGAAAAAAGGCTGTTTCTGAAGTGCTTTTGTCCTCTTTGAAGGTCTACGCCCTATTCGTTACAAAAGGAAATGAGATACTGGAAAGCGGGGTAAAACCAATTTTGGTTACTGAGAAGGAACTGCAACAAATGAGCGGACTTAAAAATCCGAACGGGGTTTTGGGCGTTTTTCATATTCCCGAAGCACTGCCAATTAAAGGGAACGGTTGGATTCTGATGTTGGACGGTATTCAGGATCCTGGCAATATGGGAACTATAATTCGTTTATGCGATTGGTTCGGTATTACGAATGTTGTCTGCTCGAAAGAGACCGTAGATTGTTATAATCCAAAAGTATTACAGGCTACAATGGGGGCAATTACCAGGATAAATATATTGTATGAGGACTTAGACGTTTTTTTAGAATCTACCACTTTACCTGTTTACGGAACTTTTATGGGCGGAGCTTCGGTTTACGGTCAGGAATTTCCTCAAAAAGGTATTTTGATTATGGGCAATGAAGGGCAGGGGATATCCGAGCGGATACATCATCTTTGTCAACATAAAATCGGAATTCCGCAATTCGGGAAAATGACCGGAGAAAGTCTGAATGTGGCCACGGCCACCGCTATTTTGTTGAGTGAAATAAGGCGAGATCAGTCTTGATGCTATTCAAAGTCTTGATGCTATTCAAAGGTGAAATTTACGAAAATTCCCCTGGTACGCATCGCATCAATATTACCGGTCCAAGGACTTTCTGGATTATTATCTCTAACCAGTTCATCGGTAAGGGCAAAAACCCCACGTATGGAAGGGGTGAACTTGAAATATTCCAGATAAAAATCAATTCCGAATCCCAGCTCGTAATTATAGACCCATTTTTTCATTCTAAAAGTACCGGAAGAATTATCGTCCAGACTGGTTTCGTTACTTCCTAAATTTAAGGTCATAGAACCTCCACCAATTAAGAAGGGTTTCCAATTTCCAAATCTCTTTGCACTTGCTTTTAATAACAAAGGAAAATTGATGTAAGTAGATTTTACTTCTCTTAGGGCATTTCTTGCGGCATCTTCATCATCCCTAAATCCAGGGAATCCCAAAGTTCTTTGAGTGTAATGCAATCCGGGTTCAAAACGCAGGTCAAGAAATTGGTTTAGGCGCAATTCCCCAATAAGGCCAACATTAAAGCCTAGGGTTTTGCTTACCAAGATGTCGGTCTGTTGTGGTCCGTTATCTTCATCATAATCAAACTTAAAATCGTATTGATTAAAGCCTAAAAAGTAACCCCAGTTAAGCAGCTTTTTATCTTCGTTTTGCTTATTGAGAATGGGACTTTCCTTAAATTGGGCACTTACCGAAGCAGTGATAAATAGAAATCCCAAACCACATAAAAACCAGTTCTTCATGAAACCAATGTTACTTTCCAAAAACTTCTAATTGGGTAGAAAAGAATAATTTTTTAGCTTTTTTTCTTCGCTACGTAAATAGATGCCACCCCAAATGTTTGAGGTTTGTTCGTTACATCTATAAACCCGATTTTACGTAAAATATTGTTGAAATTTTCTCCATGCGGAAAAACGGCTGCGGATTCACTTAAATACCCGTAAGCGGAATTATCCTTGGAAAATAGTTTGCCAATTACCGGTAATATATTTTTTGTGTAAAAACGATATCCCTGTTTGAAGGGAGTCTTGGTGGGAACAGCGGTTTCCAGAACGGCTAAAGTGCCGTTCGGTTTAAGAACCCTCAGAATTTCGGCAAGTCCAGTTTCCAACGTTTCAAAGTTTCGAACCCCAAAGGAAACGGTAACGGCATCAAAAGTATTATCGGCAAAAGAGAGATTCTCACTATCGCCAACGACCATTTCAATGGTATGGTCCAGTTCTTTTTTTTGAACTTTATCCTTGCCAACGGAGAGCATTCCGGGTGAAATATCCAATCCTACAATTTTTTTCGCACCGGTTTTTACCAAGGCAATGGCCAGATCGCCCGTGCCGGTAGCGATATCTAAAATAGATTCCGGCTTTTCTTTCTTCAGTAGCGCAACTACTTCCTTTCGCCATTTAACGTCTATTCCAAAGGAAATGACTCGGTTAAGACCATCATAGTTCCCTGAAATAGAATCGAACATTTGGGTTACCTGCTGCTTTTTTCCTAATTCTGAATCTTTGTACGGCGTAATCTTTTTGGGCATAATAGCAATTTCCTGCAAAGATACAATTTAGTCCATCCTTAAAAGGGCTTTAATTAGGAGTTCTTGTCCCATCGTTAAAAGATTGAAAATAAATGATAACCCCAGAAAATTATGTAATTTTGCCCAGTAATATTTGCTGAGGTTTTTGGACTACCCTTAGAGATACAATATAAAATAAAAGGGCTTCTTCATACGTTTCAAGAATGGGCAATCGAATAAAGTAAATGAAGATTATAATCGCGGGTGCCGGTGAAGTAGGATTTCATCTGGCCAAACTACTCTCCTACGAATCTCAGGACATCACTTTAATAGATACCAATAAGGAGAGTTTGGCGTATGCCGATAATCATTTGGACATACGGGTCTTGAAAGGAGATGCAACTTCTATTTCGCTTTTACAGGATGCCGATGTACAAAATTCAAGCTTGGTCATTGGGGTTACTTCTTCGGAGACCACTAATATTACGCTTTGTATGTTGGCCAAACAATTGGGCTGTGAACGTACCATAGCGCGAATTTCAAATACGGAATTTGTAGATAACAAGGAAACTTTACAATTTTCTAATCTAGGTATTGATGAAATGATTTCTCCCGAGGAGCTGGCAGCTACGGAAATTCAATTGTTATTGAATAAATCGGCTTTCAACGATACCTATGAATTTGAAGAGGGCAAACTGATAATGATAGGTGTTTCGTTGCCCAAAACAGCACCTTTCGTGGGTAAAATGGTCAAAGAGGCGGCCACTATTTTTCCGGAACTCCATTTCATGCCCATTGCACTTCAACGAATGGGTACACAATATACGGTTATTCCTAGGGGAGATACGGTTTTTAAGGAAGGGGATCAAGTTTATTTTATCACCGTAAAAGAAGGTGTAGACGAATTGTACAAGCTTACAGGAAAGAAAAAAGCGGATATCAAGAATGTCATGATTTTGGGGGGAAGCAAGGTAGGTTTCAAAACGGCCCGGGATTTATGTGCCAATAAATTCAACGTGAAACTGATTGAGAAAAACAAAGAAAAGGCCTTTGACCTGGCGGATGATCTTCCCAACGCACTGGTCATCAATGGTGATGGAAGAAATGTAGAATTACTGGAAGAGGAGAGTTTGGAATCTATGGATGCTTTTATAGCGGTTACGGGAAATTCCGAAACCAATATTATGTCCTGTTTGGTTGCCAAATCCAAGTTTATAAAAAAAACGATTGCCTTGGTAGAGAATATGGACTATTTTCAGCTGTCACACTCCATAGGAATCGATACTTTGATCAATAAAAAACTATTGGCTGCCAATAATATTTTTAGACACATCCGTAGAGGGGAAGTTGTGGCACTCATGCGTTTGAATAACCTGAATGCCGAAATTTTAGAGTTCATCGTAAAAAAGAATTCCAAAGTGACCGGTTCTACCATTAGGGAGCTCGATTTTCCTAAAGCGGCTACCATTGGCGGTGTAGTAAGGGATGGCGAAGGTATTATTGCCTTGGGAGGTTTTAAAATAAAAGAGGGGGATAGGGTAGTTGTCTGTTGTCTTCCGGAAGAAATACCTAAAATAGAGCGAATGTTCTTATAGCATGAAGCTGAACACAAGGATTATATTTCATTTAATGGGACTGCTGTTGCTTTGCAATGGTGGTTTTATGCTTTTAGCGGCTGTCGTAAGCGGTATTTACAAGGACGGGGTCACGTTGAATATCACATTGGCAGCAATATCAACGATGTTTGTTGGGGTTTTTGCTATGTATTATACCCGTGGGCACCGTAAAGAAGTAAAACAGAAAGAGGGATATATCATTGTTACTTTCGGTTGGATTGTCATGTCCATTTCAGGGATGTTGCCCTATATTTTTTCTGGGGCGTTACCGGATATTACGAACGCTTTTTTTGAAACGGTCTCTGGATATACGACCACAGGGGCATCCATTATGGACGATATTGAATCCATGCCCGAAGGAATTCTCTTTTGGCGAAGTCTTACGCATTGGATAGGAGGGATGGGAATCATTGTTTTGGCCATTGCGATTCTTCCGCTATTGGGAATTGGTGGCATGCAGCTTTTTGCAGCCGAAGCTCCCGGTCCCAGTGCGGATAAGTTACATCCCAGGATAACGGATACGGCTAAGCGATTGTGGCTCATTTATTTCGGGTACACCGTAGCCGAAACGGTATTGCTAAAGGTAGCCGGAATGTCATTTTTTGATGCGATCAATCATGCACTTGCCACCTTATCCACAGGAGGTTTTTCTACAAAAAATGCAAGTTTGGCACATTGGAACGATCAGCCCTTGATACAATACATTATTATACTCTTCATGTTTTTAGCTGGAACTAATTTTGTGATGAGCTATTTTGCCTTTAAGGGAAAAGTACAAAAGGTTTTAAAGGATGACGAGTTCAAATTTTATGCTTTGTTTATCATTTCCGCTACAGTTTTAGCGGCTGTGGTCATTTATTTTCAAGCGAATATTACGAACCTTACGCCAGGATATCCAATGGTTTTGGGTAAGGCGGAAAGCTCCTTTAGGCATGCTCTTTTTCAGGTGATTGCGGTAATTACGACCACAGGATTTGTCAGTGCGGACTTTACCGCTTGGACGCCTTTCTTGACCGTTTTCTTTTTTGGGTTATTCTTCTTGGGAGGTTCCGCAGGTTCTACTTCTGGAGGAATTAAAGTCATGCGACATTTGTTGATTATTAAAAACGGACTTTTGGAATTCAAAAGGACCTTACACCCAAATGCGGTTATCCCAGTTCGGTACAATAACAAAACAGTGAGTGAGCACATCGTATATAACATCATTGGCTTTTTTGTACTGTATATGCTATTGTTTATTATCGGGGCTTTAGTACTTGGCTTCCTTGGACTTGATTTTGAATCGGCCATTGGTGGAGCGGCCTCCTCCCTAGGGAACGTAGGTCCGGCATTGGGCAGTTTAAATCCTGTTAGTAATTTTAATGGACTTCCGGATTTGGCCAAATGGTGGTGCGGTTTTTTAATGTTGGCCGGTAGGCTGGAACTATTTACCGTATTGATTCTGTTTTCGCCTTATTTCTGGAAACGTACCTGATGACCAGGCCGATAATGCCATTAAAAAGCCCTAAAGAATTTCTTTAGAGCCATTTTATTTAATTGATATGTTTCTTAGGAAACAGCTTCTTTAATTCTTCTAATGGCTTCGATGATTTCTTTCTCTGAAGCGGCATAGGAAATACGAATGCAATTTCCATTTCCAAAAGCATCGCCTGTAACCGTAGCTACATTTGCATTCTCCAAAAGATACATGGCAAAGTCCGAAGCATTATTGATTTTGGTACCGTTCAAGGTTTTTCCAAAGAACGCTGTCACATCGGGATATACATAAAAAGCCCCTTCTGGCTCGTTGCATTTAAATCCTTCGATACCATTTAAAAGTCCTAAAATGAGCTTTCGTCGTTCCTTAAATTCATCGACCATATATTTTATTCTATCGGGAGATTCTGTCAAAGCGGTGATAACGGCACGTTGAGCAATACAATTAGCACCACTGGTCACCTGTCCCTGTAATTTGTTACAAGCTCTTGCAATATATGCCGGAGCGCCTATGAAACCAATACGCCATCCCGTCATGGCAAATGCTTTGGCGACCCCGTTTACTGTAACCGTACGGTCGTACATATCTTCAAAAGCGGCCATAGAGGCATGCGCTGTAACCCCGTAATTGATATGTTCGTAAATTTCATCGCTTACGATGATAATCTGCGGGTGCTTTTTGAGCACATCGGCCAAGGCCCTCAATTCGGTTTCGCTGTAGATAGAACCGCTTGGATTGCAGGGAGAGCTATACCATAACATTTTTGTTTTTGGCGTAATTGAAGCTTCCAATTGCTCGGGTGTCATTTTAAAATCATTTTCCAAAGAAGTTTTTACTTCCACAGGAATACCATCGGCCAATTTTACGATATCACTATAGCTTACCCAGTATGGACAAGGAAGAATAACCTCGTCCCCTTTATTTAAAACTACCTGAGCTACGTTGTACAATGCTTGTTTTGCACCGGTGGATACTACGATTTGGGTAGGCGTGTACTCTAGATGATTATCTCTTTTAAATTTAGTTATAATGGCCTCTTTCAGCTCAACATAGCCATCTACAGGAGTGTATGAATTATAATTATCATTGATGGCCTGTATGGCGGCTTCTTTTACATAGTCAGGTGTGTTGAAGTCAGGTTCACCCAAGCTCAATCCAATAATGTCCTTTCCAGAAGCTCTTAATTCACGGGCCTTAGCGGCCATTTCTAGGGTTGCGGAAGGCGTTACACTGTTAATTCTGTCCGATAGTTGGTTGCTCATTTGTTACAAATTGTATAAGTGAAAAACAAAATACAAAATTATGACTTTTGATATTTTTTAAGGCATTAAACCAAGGTATTCTACAATATAAATTCAGATTGTTCAAAAACCTTGTTTTGGCTTGAAACAACGAAATAAAAAAACCGACAATTACTTTTGTCGGTTTTGGATTTAAAAAGTTTTTGCATTGAAAAATTAATACTGTAAAGATGGCTGTTTTCCCAATTCCTTTAAATGTTTGAAATGTGAGATAATGGCTTTTCTTGTTGTCTTATATTCATGGTAAGGCAAATTGAATTCCTTTGCCGTTTGCTTTACAATTTTTGAAATTTTTGTATAATGAACATGGCTAATGTTCGGGAAAATATGATGCTCCACTTGGTGATTCAGCCCTCCTGTAAACCAGTTGACAATTCGGTTTTTGGTCCCAAAATTAACGGTCGTAAACAGTTGATGAATGGCCCATGTATTTTTCATGGTCCCACTCTCATCCGGTAGTGGAGTTTCTGCATGATCAACAATATGTGCCAATTGAAAAACAACACTGAGAATAACTCCAGCCACATAATGCATCAAGAAGAAACCGATTAATATTTTCCACCAAGCAATATCCAAAATTAGCATGGGTAATACAATCCAAATGGTAAGGTATAATAATTTGGTCACGATTAATGTGCTCCAGTTCATGGTAGCGCTAGGTAATTTTCCATAGGAAAGTCTACGTTTCATGTACCGGTACATCTGTTGAAAATCCGTAGTGATGGCCCAATTGAACGTTAGCAATCCATAGAGAAAAACGGAATAATAGTGCTGAAATTTGTGATATTTCTTCCACTCCGCATGTTTTGAAAAACGCAAAATTCGCCCGGCTTCCATATCCTCATCGTGCTCGTGGATATTAGTATAGGTATGGTGCAACACATTATGCTGTACCTGCCAATTGTAAACGTTCCCAGCAAGTATGTAGATACTGCTTCCCATTATTTTATTGACCCATTTTTTATTGGAGTAGCTTCCATGATTGCCATCGTGCATGACGTTCATTCCAACCCCGGCCATACCAACTCCCATGACAATGGTCAATAATATGTTGGCCCAAGTAGGAAGCCCCAACGTTAATATGAGAAAATATGGCGCTAAGAACAGGGAAAACATAACAATAGTTTTCAAGTGTAATCTCCAGTTTCCCGTCTTTTTGATTTTATTTTTTTTAAAATAATCGTTAACTCTTGTATTCAATGTTTTAAAGAATTGAGCAGAGTCTTTTCGAGAAAATCGAATGGTATTTTGTTCCATAAATTGAAATCTATATTAAAATAATGCAAATGATTTTGAAATTTGATTTGATAGCTTCTTTAAAAAAGAAATATTTGCACTAGTGAATATACTAATTTTATTGTTTTACAAAGATAAGGATGACAGCTGAAACCATTATTGAATATTTTCCCAATTTATCGGAAATCCAACAGGAACAGTTTCGGCTTTTGGAAGATCTATATAAAGATTGGAACCAAAAAATCAATGTTGTATCCAGAAAGGATATAGACGAACTTTATATAAGGCATGTACTGCATTCATTGGGTATTGCAAAGATTCAACAGTTCAATGACGGGGCCGCCATTTTAGATGTGGGAACGGGCGGTGGCTTTCCGGGAATTCCTTTGGCCATACTTTTTCCTAATGTCGAATTTACTTTAGTCGATTCTATCGGGAAAAAAATAAAGGTAGTGGATGAGGTTGTTGAAGGATTGGGAATTACGAATGTCAAGGCGATTAATGCACGTGTGGAAGAGATTTCCGGTCAATTTGACTTTATCGTAAGTAGGGCCGTGGCAGCCATGCCAACTTTTGTGCATTGGGTAAAGGGGAAAATAAAGAAAGAATCACTTCATGACAGGCGAAACGGTATTTTGTACCTAAAGGGAGGGGATTTGATGGAAGAACTGAAACCTTATAAAACAATCGAGATTTTTGACTTGACCGATTATTTTAAAGAACCTTTTTTCGAGACTAAAAAAGTGGTGTACCTCCCCATGAAATTTAAAGGATAACTACTACAGACTTAGCAAACCGTAATAAGACCTACGGTATTTTTTAGCATATATTTTCATATGACTCCAATAATGAATATAGAGGCATTTTACAATCATTTTTATGTGAGAAAAAAAACGCATAGTTCGTATATCTAAGATTAAAGTAAGTGATAATACAAATAATTTACAATTAATTAACGTTAAATTTACATTTAAATTGTGTTGGATTTAATTAAAATCTATGCGTACGACACAAAAAACCCTCCAACGAGACCGTTGGAGGGTTTTGTAACTTCATTGAAGCATTTGGTTTATTTACTCCATGGCGGAACCACACCGTTGGAACGTGCATAGGCTATCAATTGCCCTTTGTGCTCACCATTATGTTCCATCATTGCCAAAAGACCGCCCATTTTGTTCATTTTGGCAAACCCGAAATCTACTTCTTCGTTTAGTTCACTGCTTTCTACTTCTGTAATTTTATCCAAAACAAAAGCATTGGATTTTTTTAGAGCTGCAATGATGTTATCCTTCCCGGTAATTTTACCCAAAGACATCATGTCTACGTCTTCCGGCGGTGCAAAGCCCATTTTAGAAGCCAAATAATAATTGCCGCCTGCAACATGTAATAGTGCTTCGCCAACTGAATTTACGCCTTCGGCAGGCCTCCAGTCATACTGCTCTTCAGAAAATGCTTCAGCCAATTGTATTACTTGATCTTGATTTCCGGATAATACGGCTTGAATGGTCGTTTGTGCGAGATTGTCCTGTGCATAGGTTAGTCCACCGACTAAAAACATGCATAATACTACTACTTTTTTCATTTTGCTAGGTTATGGTTGTTTTTAAGTGCTTCTGAGATTTTCTTAAAAGCAATCTAAATTTACTTAAAAACTCAGTGCAGCATTAAAATTGGGATTATTTTAACAAAGGAAGTTCTGTTCAGAATTTTTGATGTTATGCTTATTTTCTAAGATGAAATAACAATGGGATGGCGTAAAACAAATTTTAAGATCGATTTCATATCAATAATGAAAGCAAAAGTTTTATTGAAAACGAAAATCAGAAAAATAGATTATGAACTCATTTAGACTTTTTCAATTGGCTAAAAAATTGCTCTTTTTCACCCAATCTTTATCTTTTTCTGCTTCCGTAGCCCTGCTATGCAAATGGAAAAAGCTTTCGATCGGTCAAAAAATGAATGATTTTCGCTTCAACACAAAAAGTCTAAATGAGTTCTATAAAAAACCCGCTTTTCAGTGAAAAACAGGTTCAGTATAAATCGGGATGAAACTTGTTATCCTAAAAAAGGATATCTGTAATCTTCAGGCGTTACAAAAGTTTCCTTTATTAATCTTGGGGAAACCCAGCGTAATAAATTCTGCGCCGAACCTGCTTTGTCATTGGTTCCCGAGGCTCTTGCCCCGCCAAAAGGCTGTTGTCCTACTACCGCACCCGTTGGTTTATCGTTTATATAAAAATTTCCTGCACAATTTTGAAGTGCTTTGGTAGCTTCGTCAATAGCGTAGCGATCTGTGGAAAGAACGGCACCGGTAAGTGCGTATTCCGAAGTTGAGTCTACCAGCTCCAAAGTTTTGCCCCAATCCTTGTCATCGTACACGTAAATGGTTACCACTGGACCAAAAAGCTCGGTTTCCATTGTAGTGTACTTAGGGTCTGAGGTTAAAATAACGGTCGGCTCAATAAAATAGCCTTTAGATTTATCGTAATTGCCACCTGCTATAATTTCTGCATTGGAATCTGTTTTAGCTTGGTCTATATACTTTGCCAATTTGTCAAAAGAACCTTCATGTATCACTGCGGTAATAAAGTTGGACATGTCCTCAGGAGAGCCCGGTCTATTGAACGAAGCGATGTCTTTTTTGACCAAATCCAAAATTTCATCAGCTGTTGATTTTGGAAGGTAAACTCTGGAGGCAGCGCTACATTTTTGTCCTTGAAATTCAAACGCCCCCCGTACAATTGCGGTTGCTACTTGCGCAGGTTTTGCCGATGGATGTGCTACTATAAAGTCTTTACCTCCCGTTTCCCCAACAATTCTGGGATATGTTTTATAAGTATGGATGTTAGTGCCTATTTGTTTCCAAAGTTCTTTGAAAACATGGGTGGAACCGGTAAAGTGAAGACCTGAGAAATCTGGGCTTGAAAGTACGGTTTCCGTTATCATCACGGGATCTCCCATCACTACATTGATAACACCATCAGGAAGTCCGGCCTCTTTAAAAACGTCCATGATGACTTTCGCCGAGAAGACTTGACTGTCGCTAGGTTTCCATAGTACTACATTCCCCATCATGGCTGCGCTGGCGGGGAGGTTTCCGGCAATAGCGGTAAAGTTGAAAGGAGTAATGGCGTACACGAATCCTTCCAGTGGTCTATATTCCACTCGGTTCCAAATGCCTTCGGCAGATTCTGGCTGCTCTTGGTAAATTTGGCTCATATATTCCACATTAAAACGTAGAAAATCTATAAACTCGCACGCGGCATCAATCTCTGCTTGGTGTATTGTTTTTGACTGTGCCATCATGGTGGCCGCATTAATCTTTGCCCTGTAAGGACCGGCAATCAATTCCGCCGCTTTCAAAAATATAGCTGCTCTTTGTTCCCAAGTAAGGTTGGCCCATGCTTCTCTGGATTCTAGACCATTGGAAATAGCTTGTTCAACATGGCTTTTGCTTGCTGTATGATATTTTCCCACAACATGTTGGTGGTCATGTGGCGGGGACATTGGCTCGGTGTCGCCCGTTTTTATTTCTTCGGACCCAATATAAAGGGGAACCTCTACTTGGCCATTATAATATGCTTTGTATTGTTGGAGAACTTCTTCTCGTTCTGGAGTACCCGGAGCATAACTTTTTATTGGTTCGTTGAATGCCGTAGGAACTTGAAAAAAACCTTTACCCATAACAGATTTATTATTTTATTAATCCGTTCAAAGGTAAGAAAACCTAAGGTGTTTTTATGTTAGATTTAATGAAAGAAATAATAAACGGAACTGTGGATTTTTTATCAAATTCGAACTGAAAAAACCTTTGTGGTTTCACATAAATTTACTATTAGTTTAGTGCAAAAGGGGCACTGAACTTGAAAGTAGGGATATAGACCCTGAACTTTTCGGTAGAACTAAAGTTTACCATATTATAATGCCCTCTCATAGCACCGATAGTAGAGGTAAGCAAACATCCAGAATTATAAGTATGCGATTCTCCCGGTTTTATCACAGGTTTTTTACCTATGATACCTTCACCGTCCAAAGTTTCAACTTCGTTCAGGGAATCATAAATTCTCCAATGGCGAGAGGTCAATTGAACGGAATCTTTACTCTGATTTTCTATGGTAATGGTGTACCCAAAGGCATAATGCATTTTGTAGTTTTTGAAGAAAGTACCCTCAAAAGTAGTATTTACTGAAATCTTGATGCCTTTAGTAACCTGTGTGATCATAGTTCTAATATGTAAAAATGCTTGCGGTAAAAAGTATTACGACGCCAATGATAGCTAAAATAATGAAAATAGTATTGAGAAACAGGTATTTAACAATAGTTTTAAATCTTCCTTGCTCGTAATAGTTTCTCATGGCTTTGTAGAGATAGATTCCGAAAATAAGAAGGAAAATACCTCCACTACCTACACCAAAAATAGTATCGATCAAATAGCTAATTATGAGCAAGATAAATAACAATGACTGATTGTGGAAACTAAAGATTAAATGATCGGTATAAGTATATTTTTTTCTGATATAGATCAACCAAATGAAAACAGTAAACACCGGTAGAAGAAAAAATGTGGTAAAAGGTAATTTGGAAATCAGGGAACTTACATATTCTCCCGGCTGCCTTTGGACCTTTATCAAGCTTTTGGTACTACTAAAGGACATGCGGTTTTCCCTACTATTTTTAATGCCGTGCTTCTGGACAATATCATCGAAAATATAAGCGGTATCTCTTTCGATCAAAAGTCTAAAGACTTTTTGTTTCCCAAGATGTCTTCCAAAAAAATTTTTGTCCGATAGTTTTTCCAATTCTTTTTTGGGATCGGCCAAAATCATGGAGTCCTTCTTTCGCGCTTGATCACTAATGAATTTCCCAATTTTTAAGGAATCCAGCTGATTTAATATTCCCCGAGCTTCTTTCTGTTCCAGGGAGTCTAGGTTTTGTATTACGTCCTCCGCTTCAAAATTTAAAATATCATCGGTAGCGGTATCCGCAAATCTATCCAAGCGGTCAAAATCCCCGGAAAAACCCATTAACAAAAAGTATATAATGGATAGGCTTAACAGGAATCTAAAAGGATTGGTGTACGAGACCCGTTTGCCCTCAATGTAATCTCTTGTAATTCTTCCCGGTCTAAGTAAAAGGGCTCCCAAGGTTTTAAGAAGTTTGGAATCATAGGAGATTACATTGGAGAAAAACTCGTCAATAAAATCTTTTAGCGATAGTTTTTTTGTACTGTTGGCCTGCGCACAATTGGGGCAATATTTATCGCTTATATCTAAAGGATGCTTACAATTTAGGCATTCTACTCCACGATATTGTAATTTATAACGCCCGGAAGTGTTAACCTGTGGTTTGGTTTCCATCAAAAAACAAAAAGATAATTTAATTACTGATCGTCCTGGAATTCGCGGAACCTATGCCAATAATACTATCGTACATATCTCCAAAATTCCGGTAATAGACCAATATTAAGTAATTATTTTCGGTAAAGTGAAAATTTCCGCTTACGGCATTGGGGCGAATGCCCTCTTCTTCACCTTGTAATACGTATTTGTAATTGTAAAAACCTTGTTTCATTTTAATGGTTGCCTCCATCATGCCGTTTTCCTCATTATAGGCCATTTTATTTTCGTCCGTCAGGGCATAATTGTTGTATTTCCCAAAAATATAGACATCATCCAGCCCAATGGTCTCTTTGTATGGGAGGCTAAAATGTACATAGGTGTATTCCGCTTCGCGGGATGCGTTTTGCCCTTGTAGGGTCCTGATGACAAAATCGCCATTTATGTCAGGGAAAAAGGTATAAGGATTATCTTTTCTGAACGTATCCGAAAAGAGATAGTGGTTGTATAAATCGGTCACATCTATTCTGGAAATCTGGGAGCTCGGGGCTCTTAGATCACTTGTGTCAAACAAGAGAAATTCATTGCCCCCAAAAAACGAGGTCTCCTGGTCATATTTATATACCAGTTGATCACCAATGGTAAATTGGGGTTTGATATTATATAATGCAGATGGCCAATAATAATTCTGAATGATGGCTACTTTTACTTCTTTCTTTGGGTTGACCAATCTGAAATTAGGAGAATTTAAGGTAAATTGTACTACCTGTTTCTCGTTCAGAAAGTTGAAATCCCTAGACCTTTTTACGGTGGCCCCAACTTGCACAATATCCTTGTAGACTACAAAACGTCTTGAGAACTGAAGTTCATAATTATTATTATAAATCTCTAGGACATAATTGCCGCTCACTTTTAACCTTACATTTTCATTGGGAATGCTAAATTGATAGTTGGAATAGGTTTCCAGGGTAGTATAGCTATTTTCGTAATTGATGATGCGTTGATTGTCTACACCCTTTAAATATTGTGATTTCAGTAAATCGGAAGGAGTCCAATCATAATCGCAGTGCACTATTTTGTAATAGTAATCTTGTTCGTTCGCCATAAGGTCGTCAAATTCCATGGTAATGGTCTCACCAATTTGGATGATGGGAAATTGATCTTCGGTCGGACCTTTAAAGATGATGGATTTTATATTTGAAGGAGGATTTACTTCTTCCTGTACCTGTCCGTAAACACCCCAAACAAAGAACAAGGCTACTGTTTGTTTAAGAAATAAGCGCATTATTTAGCTAAATTTTAGGTAAAGGTAAACAAAAACGATGCCTAACAAATTTACATCGATATAATGCCGAAATTATGGGGCAATAATTATGAAAACATTCTGTTTAGTAGTAAATTCGCAACAAATTTTGTTAACCAAAGGTCCACCAAAATATGTCTAAAGACATTCGAATAAAAAAAGGTCTGAACATCAATCTTGTAGGTGCCGCAGAACTGACCACCTCCAAAGCTGTTTTAAGTAATGTTTATGCACTGAATCTAGAAGATTTTCATGGAATCATGCCTAAGATGTTGGTTAAGGAAGGAGCTGAGGTAAAAGCAGGCGAACCATTGTTCTACAATAAGAATATTGAGGAAATGTTGTTCGTTTCACCGGTAAGCGGTGAGCTTGTAGAAATAGTCAGAGGTGCTAGAAGGCGAATCTTGACTTTAAAAATACTGGCGGATAAAACGCAAGAAACCCTGTCCCATAAGCCGATTGCAGTGGAGAACGCTTCCAAGGAAGAAATAAAATCCTATTTGTTGATGGGAGGGTGTTGGCCTTTTATAAAACAACGACCATATGATGTTGTTGCCGACCCAGATACCACTCCAAAATCTATTTTTATTTCAGGTTATGCAACGGCCCCTTTAGCAGCGGATTTGAATTATGTTTTGGAAGGTAAGGAAGCGGAATTGCAGGCTGCAATTACGGCTTTGGGAAAATTGACCCCTGGCAAGGTGCATGTTTCTGTAGGTACATCCGGAGGCTCGCCCTTGGCGCAATTGAACGGAATAGAATTGCATAAGGTGTCAGGACCACATCCTGCGGGATTGGTCGGAACCCAAATTAATAAAATAGACCCCATCAATAAAGGAGAGCTGGTTTGGACAGTGTCTCCGCAAGATTTGGTGATTACAGGAGAGCTGCTGTTGACCGGTAAATTTAATGCGGAACGTATTGTTGCATTAGCGGGGTCTTCAGTGAAAACACCAAAATATTATACTACTAAGATCGGTGCTGAAATCTCAACGTTTTTATATGCCAGTGGTGTAAATGAAGAAAAATTCAGGGTCATCAATGGAGATGTTCTAACGGGCAGTCAAAGCAGTCAGGATGGCCACCTCGGTTTTTATAACAATACGGTAACAGCTATCCCGGAAGGTGACGATTATGAGTTCTTTGGTTGGAACAAACCGGTTTTCAATAAAATATCTGGGACAAGGGCCTTGACTTTTTCATGGCTGAACCCCAAAAAGAAGTATGACTTGGATACAAATACCAATGGAGAACATAGGGCTTTTGTAGTTACGGGTCAATACGAGGAAGTGTTTCCTTTGGACATTTATCCTATGCAGCTTTTAAAGGCTTGCATGGTAAAGGACTTGGATGAGATGGAACAGCTTGGTCTTTATGAAGTGGCTCCAGAGGATTTTTCACTGACCGAGTTTATTTGTATCTCAAAACAACCGCACCAGAAAATAATTCGTGAAGGATTGGATTTATTGCAAAAAGAAATAGGATAAGAGATGGGTATAAAAAGTAAAATGCACGAGTTGAAGCTGAAGTATCAGGGCAAAAAAATGGCTCCTGCCTTCAATGCCTTTCATACTTTTTTGTACACACCGGACGAGACTACGCACGGTGGTACGCACGTAAAAGCAGTGGACGATTTAAAGAGAACTATGAATACGGTCATTATGGCCTTGATTCCAATACTGCTCTTTTCAATGTTCAATGCAGGTTATCAGCATTATGCTGCCTTGAACGGGTTTCCCGAAAACTTTTCAGTGATGGAACATTTCATTACGTGGGATAACTTTTGGATCGGTATTGTAAAGGTTTTACCGTTGGTTGTAGTTTCATACGGGGTAGGCCTTTTAATAGAGTTCATTTTTGCGGTCATTAAAGGTCACGAGGTAGAGGAAGGCTATTTGGTAACAGGAATGTTGGTGCCTTTGATCGTACCTGTAGATACGCCACTTTGGATGTTGGCAGTAGCGGTTATTTTTGGAGTTGTCATCGGTAAAGAAGTCTTTGGTGGTACGGGAATGAATATTTTGAATCCTGCATTGACGATAAGGGCCTTTTTGTTCTTCGCATACCCTACTTGGATGAGTGGCGATAAGGTATGGGTACATGAGGCACGTGAGCGTTCAGAACAAATATTGGCGGGTGCCACCAATGTAGATGCTATTTCTGGGGAGACCATTCTTGGGTATTTAGCACAAAATAATGAGGCGGCGATGACCGCAAAATATAGTATTTCTGACATGTTCTTTGGTTTTATTCCAGGTTCAGTGGGAGAGACTTCCGCTTTCTTGATTCTTTTAGGCGGGTTATTCTTGATTTTTAGTAAAATAGCAAGCTGGAGAATTATGGTAAGTGCCGTAATCGGTTCCTTGGTAATGGGCCTTATATTCAATCAAGTGGTTGAATTAGGTTGGGTTGGCGAGACCAGTAAGTTTTACGGTTTAATGAGCTTTGATTTTTGGAAACATCTTATTGTAGGTGGTCTGGCATTCGGTATTGTTTATATGGCAACGGATCCGGTAACAGGTTCCCAGACCAATCGCGGTAAATGGATTTATGGTTTCTTTATCGGATTTATATCTGTAATGATTCGTGTGTTCAATCCGGCTTATCCGGAAGGCGTTTTCTTGGCGATATTGTTAATGAACGTATTTGCACCGACTATTGACCATTATGTAATTCGTGGTAATGTAAAAAGAAGATTAAAGCGTTTGGAAAATGCCGTTATCCTTCCAAAAGACTCGGATGGCAAAGCAAAAGAACTTAAAGCGGAAACAGTATAGTTATGGCAGTGAATAAGGACAAAAATGTTTACACCGTTGTTTTTGCGGCTGTAATGGTGGTAGTAGTAGGTTCTATCTTGGCTTTTCTAGCTTCTGGACTGCGACCCAATATTAAAGAGAACGAGCGTTTTGAAAAGCAGCAAAACATTCTTTACGCCATGGGTGTAAACGAGAATGGTGATGATGCAGGTAGTGTCAATTTCATTCCGACGGATAAAGTAGAAAAAGAGTTTACTTCGTACATCAAAGAACAATTGGTGATTGAAGGGGATAAAATTACAAATGATGAAGAGGCTTATCTTATCGATCTAAAAAAACAATTAGCAGCTAAGAAAAAGGGGGAAGACTACAAGCTTCCTTTGTTTATCGGCGAAAAAGATGGGAAGGAGTTTTACGTTATCCCGATGTATGGCAAGGGATTATGGGATGCTATTTGGGGATATATTGCCCTGGATAAAACCATGACCGTACAAGGCGTTTATTTTGATCATAAAGGAGAAACACCCGGTCTTGGCGCAAATATTAAAATGCGATATTTCATGGATGACTTTTCCGGTGAAAGTATCTTAAAAGGTACCCGATATGAAGGTATTGCAGTGGCCAAAGGAAATAATGATCCTTTGAACAAGACAAAAGACGATAATGAAGTTGATGCACTAGCTGGCGCCACCATCACCGGAAACGGCGTGGCCGCTATGATAAAAGAAAGCGTAACGCTATACAAGGATTATTTAGAAACGATTAGAGTAAAATAATATGGGATTACTTACGAAAAAAGATGCTGGTCTTATTTTAGACCCATTAGCGGATAATAACCCCATTACCATTCAGGTATTGGGAATCTGTTCCGCTTTGGCGATTACCGCCGAACTGGAAGCTTCAATAGTGATGTCCATTTCGGTAATATTCGTTTTGGGAGTGGGTAACGTTGTTATTTCGTTGATGCGAAATATTATTCCTTCAAAAATTAGAATAATCGTTCAGTTGATTGTCGTTGCAACATTGGTGATTATCGTAGATCAGGTTTTAAAAGCCTTCGCCTATGAACTCAGCAAGACGTTAGGGGCCTTTGTAGGTCTTATTATAACGAACTGTATCATTATGGGGCGTTTTGAGGCCTTTGCTTTAGGAAATGGCCCTTGGAAATCCTTTTTAGATGGTATTGGTAATGCCTTGGGATACGGTGTTATTTTGATTATAGTCGGTTTTTTTAGGGAGTTATTAGGTTCTGGAACTTTGCTCGGTTATCCTGTTCTAGGAGACCCTATCGCAAAAACAGGGCTTTACGCTACAGGGTATGAAAATAACGGTTTCATGATAATACCACCTGCTGCGCTTATTGTGGTAGGTATTATAATATGGGTACAGCGTTCAAGAAACCCGGCCTTGGTAGAGGAAAATTGACCCTAATGGGTAATAAATCAAAATTATTAAAAAGCAAGAGCAGTTTTACAAAGCATTTTTCAAGAAAAATCATTTTAATTAACTACTCTTTACTGAATACTAATTACTGAATACTATTTTATGTTAGAGCATATAGAATTATTTTTTAAGTCCATTTTCATAGATAATATGGTATTTGCCGTATTCTTGGGAATGTGTTCCTACTTGGCAGTTTCCAAGAAAGTGGCAACGGCAGTTGGCTTAGGTGCCGCGGTAATATTTGTATTGGCGGTCACGGTACCCTTAAACTGGTTATTGGATAAATATCTTTTACAAGATGGGGCTTTAGTATGGTTGGGACCTGAATACGCAGACTATAATCTTAGTTTTTTATCCTTTATCCTTTTTATCGCAACGATAGCGACCATGGTACAATTGGTAGAGATAGTAGTAGAAAAATTTTCTCCATCATTATATAACTCCCTTGGTATTTTCTTGCCTTTGATTGCCGTAAACTGTGCAATTTTAGGGGGTTCTTTGTTTATGCAGGCTAGAGAGATAGAAACATTTGGACTTGCCTTTAATTATGGTGTAAGTTCTGGAATAGGTTGGTTTTTGGCTATACTGGCAATTGCTGCCATTCGTGAAAAAATTAGATATTCCAATGTTCCGGCTCCTTTGAGGGGATTGGGAATAACCTTTATTATTACCGGACTCATGGGAATAGGTTTCCAAAGCTTTGGAGGAATGCTAACAGGCGGAAGTGATGAAGCTCCAGTGGAAGAAACTACAACGGCCGAACAAATAGAGAAAAAGGAAATATTATCTACCGAAAAGAATGATGATTTGAAGACGGAAATCGATGAAAAAGATATTTCTTATAACGAAGTAAAAAAATAAAGAATGATTTTAGCTACAAGTACAGGCGGAACAATATTGATTACAGTAGTGGCATTTCTGATTCTATTAATGGTACTGGTTGCCTTATTGTTGTTTACGAAAGAAAAATTGTCACCCTCAGGTCCTGTTACCATAACGATTAATGGAGAAAAAAAAGTTGAAGTTGCCTCAGGAAGTTCTTTATTGACGACTCTAGGGAACCAAAAAGTATTTTTACCTTCTGCTTGCGGTGGTGGCGGTACCTGTATTCAGTGCGAGTGCCATGTGCTTTCGGGCGGTGGGGAAGCGTTGCCAACGGAAACCCCGCACTTTTCCAAAAGAGAATTAAATCAAGGTGCGCGCCTAGCTTGCCAAGTGAAAGTGAAGCAGGATATGGAAATCACCATCCCTGAAGAGGTTTTTGGTATAAAAAAGTGGCCGGCAAAAGTAGTTCGCAATTATAATGTGGCTTCCTTTATCAAAGAATTTGTCGTTGAGATTCCAGAGGATATGGGATATAAAGCGGGAGGATATATTCAAATAGAAATTCCGGAATGCGAAGTAAAATATGCCGATATTGATATTACCGCGCACCCTGAAGAGCATGAAACTCCGGACAAATTTCAAGCGGAATGGGATAAATTTAATTTATGGCCATTGGTGATGAAAAATCCGGAAACGGTTGAAAGGGCTTATTCCATGGCATCTTTTCCTGCGGAAGGAAGAGAAATTATGTTAAACGTACGTATTGCTACCCCACCTTGGGATAGAGCCAAAAATGGTTGGATGGATGTAAATCCCGGAGTTGCCTCTTCCTATATTTTCGCTTTAAAACCAGGTGATGATGTAACGATTTCCGGACCTTACGGAGAGTTCTTCATAAACGAGTCGGATTCAGAAATGTTATATGTTGGTGGAGGTGCTGGTATGGCCCCAATGCGTTCACACTTATATCACCTTTTCAAGACGTTAAAAACAAATAGAAAAGTTACCTACTGGTACGGTGGGCGTTCCAAAAGAGAGTTATTTTACATAGACCATTTCAAAGCTTTGGAAAGAGATTTCCCGAATTTTAAATTCTACATGGCACTTTCGGAGCCTTTAGAAGAGGATAACTGGAAGGTTAAAGAGGATATAGATGCTCCTGGTGATGGTTTTGTAGGTTTTATTCACAATTGCGTTATCGATAATTACTTGAATCATCACGATTCCCCTGAGGATATAGAATTGTATTTCTGTGGACCTCCGCTAATGAATAAAGCGGTTCAAAAAATGGGAGAAGATTTTGGTATTCCTGATGAGCATATTCGTTTTGACGACTTTGGAGGGTAATCTTTAAAGACCAATTGCTTATTTTCAATCATTTCGGAATCGAAACTAAATAATGACAATACAAAAAACCGATATCTAGATATCGGTTTTTTTGATAACTATTCTTCAAATGGAGCCGCTAACAGAGCAAGAACTTCACAATTTGGCAATGAACATAGTTGGTAAGGAGCTAGAGGCCGATGGTTTTGAATTTCTTACCGTAAATAGCGAATTACGAAAGAATCCACAATTTGTTTGTATTAAGGAGAAGAAGTTACATTTTGTAGTGGTTAAAAGTATTTCTTACCCCGGAGATCCCAAAGATTTGGATTTTTTCAGGTCAGATTTGAATAAAATGAAAGCACATGCCTTAAAGTTTGAAGCACGTACTTTTTATGCGGCAGTTGGCTTGGTTAATGCATCGGATTATAACCTTCCTGTGTATTTAAATGAAGATTATATCGTGGATTATGATGGGTTAATTGAAATTTAGCATGAGAATTATTTTTACTATAGCTATTGTCTTTTTAGTAATGTCCTGCAATGGGGTTGAAAAGCCTATTGTTCGAAATCAATCCACGGGTCATGCATTGGGGACGACCTACAATATTATTTATATGTCCAATGATACCATACACTTGGACAAAGAAATAGATTCGGTTTTCAATGCGGTCAATAATTCATTGTCTACATATATTCCGGATTCCGATATTTCCAAAATTAATAGGAGGGACAGCACTATCCAGGTAGATAAGATGTTTCAGGATGTTTTTTTGCTATCTAAAAAGATATATCAAGAGACGAACGGTTATTTTGATCCTACAGTCGGTTCCTTGGTAAACGCATGGGGATTTGGTCCGGAAGAGAAAATAATGATGGACAGCGTAAAGGTAGACAGCCTTTTACAATATGTTGGTTTCGATAAAGTATCCATCACGGAAAACAATTATATAGTCAAAGAAAACCCTGATGTTTATTTCGATTTTAATGCTATAGCAAAAGGGTACGCGATAGACCGTATTGGTGTGATGTTAACCGAAGAGGGAATAACTGATTATTTGGTCGAAGTTGGAGGTGAGTTGATAGCAAAGGGTTTGAATACATCCAAAAATAAGGCTTGGATCGTGGGGATTGACGACCCGCAAGTGGAAAATGGCAGATCTTTAAAATTAAAGATTGCCCTTGAAAATAGGGCTTTGGCTTCTTCGGGTAATTACAGAAAATTCAGGATCGATGAAGAGACCGGAAGAAAATATGTGCATACGGTAGACCCTAAAACGGGTTTTACAAAGGATTCCAACACGCTTGGGGTAACGATTTTGGCAAACGATTGTGCTACGGCAGATGCTTTTGCTACTGCTTTCATGGCGATGGATTTGGAAGATGCTTTTATGATCATTAATGAAAATAAAGAATTGGAAGCCTATATTATTTATTTGGATAATAAAGGGAATACAAAAGAATTCTTGACCTCTGGCTTTAAAAAAGTGGTAGTAGAATAACTACTTTTTTACCAAAGGTATCAATTCCCCTTTGGCCAGGCGGTATAAATCGTTTTCTTGGGGAGTCAACGTGGCCGTGTAATCCACTTCCTCTACCACAAAACCTACACTTCTCAATTTTTGGAAATAGTCTTTACCGTAAATACGAACGTGGTCATATTGCCCAAAAATCCGTGCTCTCTCTTTCTTATCGGTAATGGAATTATCCTCAAAAGTAGTATCTCTGGACAAATCTTGTGGTACTTGGAATATACCCCATCCCCCTTTTTTTAGGATACGATATAATTCGTGCATGGCCTTTGTATCGTCTGGAATGTGTTCTAGGACATGGTTGCACAAAATCACATCAAAGGAGCGGTCCTCAAAGGGGAGTTTACAGATATCGGCTTTTACATCGGCCAAGGGAGAATTTAAATCCGTTGTGACATAATCAATATTTTTCAGTTTTCGGAACCGTTTATAGAAGGCTTGTTCGGGAGCAAAATGGAGCACCTTTAGGGGTGCCGTAAAGAATTCGGTTTCATTTTTAAGATAAAGCCACAGTAGCCGATGCCTTTCCAATGAAAGCGTAGAGGGGGAGAGTACATTTTCTCTAGGATTTTCATAGCCATAAGGTAAAAAGCTCCTGAATTTTTTACCATCTATAGGGTCTACATAATTTTTCCCGCGGTAATAGAAAACAAAGAAAGGTCTTATGAAATAGCTAAGTTTTATTAAAAGGGGTCTAGGAATGGCATTCAGAAAAAAACGAAATATTTTTTTCATTATACGTTATGCCTATGATTGCAGTTGGGTTTGCCTAAATTCGTCCTCCTCATTACTTTCTATGCCCAAAGCATCATAAATATATTGAAAGGTGGACAATAGTTCCGGTTTGCCATTTACCAAGGCAACATCGTGCTCAAAATGGGCACTTGGTTTCCCATCTGCGGTAAGTATCGTCCAACCGTCCTTGAGTTGTTTTATTCGCTTTGTTCCCATATTGGTCATCGGTTCAATGGCTACCACCATCCCCTCGACAAATTTCTTTCCTCTTCCTCTTTTACCATAATTGGGCATTTCTGGATCCTCGTGCATTTTACGTCCTAAACCGTGCCCCACTAGTTCACGTACGACACCATAACCATGGTCTTCCGTAAATTTTTGAATGGCATAACCCACATCACCCACACGATTGCCTTTTTTGAACTCACGTATTCCCACATACAGCGATTGTTTGGTAATCTCCAATAGTTTTTTCGTTTCCTCATCTATTTCGCCCACGGCAAAAGTATAGGCATGGTCACCATAGAATCCGTTTTTTAAGGCTCCACAGTCAATGGATATGATATCCCCTTCTTCCATAGGTTTGTCATTTGGAATACCATGCACTACTTGGGCGTTTGGGCTCATGCAGAGCGAGTTTGGAAAGTCATACAATCCCAAAAAACCTGGTACGGCTCCATGGTCACGAATAAACGCTTCTGCCAGACCATCCAAATGTAAGGTTGATACACCCGGTTTTACTTCCGAAGCCAGCATTCCCAAGGTTTTGGAAACAATTAATGCACTTTCTCGCATTAATTCTATTTCTTCTGGAGTTTTTACGATAATCATAGAATGCAAAGTTAAAACAATACTTTTTAAATGGAAGCGTAAACTATTGCATCTGGATTTAACAACGATGTTCTAATTCTTAGATCAACGACTTACAAGTCATCGCTTCTGGTTGTTCCACGCCAATCATTTTTAAGATGGTAGGGGCTACATCGCCTAGAACGCCGTCGTTGATTTTTTTGATGTCCTTGTCTATCAGAATAATCGGTACAGGATTGGTAGTGTGGGCCGTATGTGAGGAACCATCAGGATTTATCATGGTTTCACAATTTCCATGATCCGCAATCAATAAAGTAGAATACCCATTTGCCAATCCTGTTTCTATAACATCCTTAACACAAATATCCACAGCTTCGCAAGCTTTAATCGCAGCATCCATAATACCAGTGTGGCCTACCATATCGCCGTTTGCAAAATTAAGGCATACAAAATCGACCTCTTGCTTTTTTAAATCCTCTACTAGTGCATCCCGAAGTTCGTAGGCACTCATTTCCGGTTTCAAATCATACGTAGCCACTTTAGGGGAGTTCCTTAAAATTCTACTTTCCCCTTCAAAAGGCTCCTCCCGGCCTCCTGAGAAAAAGAAGGTCACATGGGGATATTTCTCCGTTTCGGCAATCCGGATCTGCTTTTTTCCGGATTCGGCCAATACTTCACCAATGGTCTGGGTGATGTTGTCTTTGTTGAAAACGACATGTATCCCTGTAAAACTATCATCATAATTGGTCATGGTGACGTAGTACAATTTTAATTTCTTGGTTCCGTATTCCGGAAAGTCATTCTGTGAAAGCATATTGGTGAGCTCCCTACCACGATCCGTTCTAAAATTGAAGAAAATAACAACATCATCTTCTTCTACCAATCCCTTTTTATTGGCTACTAAAGGTTTTATAAATTCGTCCGTGACATCATTTTCGTAATTCGATTTTAAACTCTCAATGATGTTTTCGGTGGTTTCACCCTTACCTTTCGTGATTACATCATATGCCAGTTTCACCCTTTCCCAACGGTTATCCCTGTCCATGGCATAATAGCGCCCGGTCAGTGTTGCTATTTCACCAGTAGTTTTGGCCATATGGGCTTGCAAATCGGATACATAGGAAGCTCCGGCTTTTGGATCAACATCTCGCCCGTCCGTGAAAGCGTGAACATATACATCATCTAACGAATTATCCTTAGCCGCAGTGAGCAAGCCTTTTAGGTGGTTTATATGGGAGTGGACACCACCATCGCTCAAAAGCCCTAAAAAGTGTACTTTTTTATTATTCTGCTTGGCATACTTGAAAGCATCGACCAATACTTTTTCGTCCTTCAGCGTATTATTTTCAACGGCCAGATTTATTCTCGTCAACTCTTGGTAAACTACTCTACCTGCGCCTAAATTCATATGGCCTACTTCGCTATTGCCCATCTGGCCTTCTGGCAGACCAACATTTAACCCATCCGTTCGTAATGAGGCGTTTGGATATGAAGTATATAATGAATCTATATATGGAGTATGGGCATTGTCAATTGCGGAGATTTTAGGATCGGGAGATGTTCCCCAACCGTCCAAAATCATTAAAATTACTTTTTTGTTCATTCTTTTGATAAAAATTAAGTTTCAAAAATAAGATGACAAATTGGTTTAAGCGTAATATTTACGGTGATTATTGTTAAAATATTGTGTGATTGTTAATTAACTTAACGTTAAACAGATGGTATTTGTTAAAATTAAGTTATTTAAGTGTTAATGGTGAAACAAAACGATATTACAAGCGTCTATATTTATATAATCAAAATCTATTCATCAATTAAATTTATTCATCATGAAAAAAACAATCCTAATCCTGTCCATGGCAGCACTGTTTGTGGGTAACGGCCTTATGGCCAATGAATCCTCGTTAAATTCTAATGCTATTACTAAAACCGCTCTTGCGAAAGTGGAAATAAGTTCTTTCTGTAAAGCTGTTATTAAAGGTGATATAGATATGGTAAAGCGTATGATTGAATTAGGGGAAGATGTGAACCAAAAATCTTTGGGAATGACACCTGCCATGTTTGCTGCACGTTATAACAAAGCTGAAATCTTGCAAATGCTCATTGACCATGGTGCCAATCTTAAGATAAAAAGTAATCAAGGCTTTTCAGTCAAGAAATATGCAGAGTTATCCAATGCTACCGATGCTCTTGCTGTACTGGAAGTAGCCTTAGGTAGCTAGACAACCGCCATCAATCAAAGAACGAAAAAGCCCGCTGACAATTGTCAGCGGGCTTTTCATTTTTAAAATCCAACTCTAATAGTGTTCAGGTAAAAGAGTGTTGCATTAAAATTCAAATCCACTAAATGCTCTATACATAAAAGCATATACCGCCATAAACAACATTAAGGCACAAAAAACGGAATACACTTTTAATAGCAAGACCAAAAATTCTGGTTTGCAATTATCAAATGCCTGTACATAAAGCGTTCTAAAGTGTGATAGTGTTCCCATTATAGTTCTCGTTTTTAAATTAAACCAAAAGCTATATAGGTATTATGGTAAATAAGATATGGGTTTTCAAATATACAAAAAACCTAGGGTGGCAATTGCTGTTTTAACGTTCATTGACAGAAATTAACGTTTAACCTTGTCCCTTGTACTTTTCTATGGCTTCCTTAATTTTTTCGATTCTGTTCTCGGGATCTGGGTGCGTACTTTGGAATTCAGGTACTCGATCGGGGCCACCGGCCGCCTTAAGGATTTCCATTACCCTGATCATTTCGTTAGGGTTATAACCAGCTTGAATCATAAATAAAACTCCAAGCTCGTCACTTTCAAGTTCGTCACCACGACCATTTTTGAGCAATGTGTTTTGACCTATGCTACCGACCACATTCCCCATGTCCGCACCAACTGTAGCACCCATGGTCACTGTTTGCCAAAAGCTGCTTTCGGCAATACGTTCGGCCGAATGTCTGCCGATGACATGCCCGATTTCATGTCCAAGTACACCAGCAAGTTGTGCCTCGTTCAATTGGGAGAATAGCGCATAAGTAATGAAGCATTGTCCTCCGGGAAGTGCAAAAGCGTTGATGGTCCGATCATCTGCCAAGAGGTGAAAATCATATTTATATGGTGTTTCCCTAGCAATACTATTGTTTACCAATTTATTGCCGACCGCATCTACCAAAGCTTGCATCCGTTCATCCGGATAAAGTCCGCCGTGTTGCTGTGCCATTTCTGGAGCACTTTGAAGACCTATCGCAATTTCCTGTTCAGGAGACATATTAATGGTCTGCGTTCTGCCAGTATAAGGGTTTTCCTCCTTGTTATTACATTTTTGGATAAATGCAAAGGCCACAATGGCTAAGCCTATAAATATTCGGATTTTCCAACTTCCTCTTCTCATGGTATTAGTGTTCTAGAATACACCAATATACAAAAGACTTAAAGAAGCGCTTTGTTAATCCCTAAAATATTGTCCTGAATATAGGTTCTCAAAAAACCGATAGTAAAGTGTTCCGCTCCGTAAAATTCTTCACGAGCTAACAAACTGGTTATATTTTTTCCTCTAAATGCTTCTAGCATAGGTATGGAAATCGGAGCGTAACTATAATGCCAAGGTTCATATTTAAAGCCCCTTCTTTTAGGGTCATCAGTGTATACCAAATGAAAATCGTAGGTCTCGGAATTTTCATCCATCCATTTTTTTAAATCTTCAAAAGGTCCGCCAGCTCCGAATTTTTCAGGAACTAAAAGGTCGCCTTCAACCTTTCTGTATCCATCAGTAATATCAATATCGGTTCCCCAATGGTGTCTACTCGTTCCCGGAATGGTAGAATATTCTATAATTTTTTCAATGGCGGCCAAAGGCTTCATGCCATCTTCTTCGGTATAGGTTAAAAACTTTCTTTCAAAAATGGCTTCTTGCCTGTGAAAACTGCGATAGCTGGAAACAATTTCTAGTTTTATACCATCTTGATAAGCCGCTTTCTTCATGTTCACAAAAGCATCATGGGCTTCTTTTCTAAGATTGATGTTTTCACCGTACAAATCAATGTCGGATTTCCCCATAAGTTCCAAAATAGAATATTCCATATCCTGCTTTAAGAGTAGGGTAGGGATACTGGTAAGTGCTAATCCCGCTGCACTACTTTGCTTGATAAACGTTCTTCTTTTCATGATGGATTTTAAGGAAATGAATTGGATTAATATACAATAGGAATGTTCGTAGTTTCTGCTTTGATTTAAAGTTAAACAAATATTTCCTGATTGATGCATCGCTACACGATACAGCGAACAAAAAATAGGGCAATCACTGTTTTTTATAAGTAGTCAAATAAAGATACCCTTGATGTTTTTCATTGAGGTCATCCAATGTGATAACATAATAATATATACCGGAGGATAAACCTGAATTTCTGGAAAATGCCCCTTTTACGTTGGCCAGACCATCAAAACTATTATCATAATTTTGTTTGGCATAGACCATAATCCCGTATCTGTTAAAAATCTGTAAGGAATTGTTTGGCGAGTTTTCCAGGCCTTCAATCACCAAAACATCATTGATGCCGTCACCATTAGGAGTCATATAATAGTTGTCCAATTCTACCAAGGAGAGTGTTCCCAAGGCATCGGAATTTCCACCAATTGTGATAATGGCATAGTCGTTCGGAATAAATTCTTCGGAAGTGATCGTACCATTGTTCAAATCACCATCAATATTGGTGCTCCCTAAATCTACCCATTGTTTTTGGCTGTTGTTCCAACCTACGATCCGTAAATCTGTTGTGGACGCGGCAAACAAACTGGCAAAACTTAAATCGTCCCATGAGAGCGTTATGCGGCTTGATTCACTACCTTCCAAATGCCAAAATTCATTTGTACTAATGGACAGTGAATCGGTCTCAACGGCAGAAGTGTCAAAAGATTCGCTAAAAGTACTGGGAGTATTTGGATCCTCGTAAAAATAGGCACATTTGGCATACGGATTAATAGTGCTGGAAGTGATGCTTAGTGGCCTAAGCCTTCCGTCTTGGCCTACGGGAAACGTAAATTCCAATTGGCCGGTTATAGATGCATAGCCATCAATTTTGGTATCGCTCCCTTCTCCGTTGTAAAAGGAATCGCCTATAAAATTTAGATTGATGTTGGATTCATCTCTTGGTGTAATGACATCACCCAATATAAAATTGAAATTATTGCGAATACCTATCGTATTTTCAACGAACAAGTTGTTATCCACTTCTACTTCAGCATCATGGAACACCGGATTTGAACTTCCTGAAATCGTCAGGGTGTCTTCGCTATAAAACCCGACCAAACCTTCATTTTGATTGAAAGCACCGTCATTTATAATATCCATATGAAAACCTACTTCGCCGGTATTATGAATTTGAATGTTTCCATAGTTGTGCACCGCATCTTGCGAAAAGGTACAGATGCCGGTAAACATTAATAAAATGAATAGTCTAAATGTTTTCATTTTATCTTAATTTATTAATGATAAAGCTTGACTCTCCAGCTCCACTTAAACGAACCGGACCAGAGTTTGCTTCTCTAAATGTTCTAACGGTAACTACATCGTTGGCATTTAATTGTAATATTTCGCTCATGTGAATGCTAGAATGGTCATGTCCACCTGCAAATCGTATGTAACCCGATGCCGCTACAGCACCAATAGCTGTTCCGTTAACGTGAATTCTGGCATTGACGTTGGTACGTTGTCTAGTATTGTCTCCGGGATTTATACCCAAGAGCGACAAATTAGCCCTTATATCATAACGACCATTTTCTTTTACGGTCAAAGTATTTCCGCTAACCTCGTATAAACTGGTACCGTCATCTATGTAGTCCTGCGTTCCAAAAATTGGGACTATAGTGGTAGATATATTTAAATCCGTTGTCGTATCGGAATTGGTCCAGCGGCCCCCAAAGTTTATTTTGGATTCATGTAGCACTCCAGTGGCATTCGCCGTTAAAATATTATCCGTTTCGGTAGCATTGTCCAAAATTCTAATTCTGACTGTTCCGTTTATATCCAACTGTTCTGAAGGAGTATTGGTGTTAATGCCAACCTGACCTCCATTTTCTAGGAACAACCTGTAATCCGCAACATTGGATTCTACGAAATTTAGCCCGTTGCCCAATAAATTCCAATGCCATTTAGATGTGCCCGTATTGTCTTGAAATGCCAGAACATCAATACCGTTTGCTCTAATGACCAACGGGTGGCTATTAAAAACAGTAGCTTGATTTACCAGCACTTGTCCGCGATCTTCTACAAGCCTAAGTTTTTCCGCATTATTTGCCTTTAATATAAAATCTTGATTATCAGTAGTTCCAATAAAATCTGTAGCTTCATTGGTTCCCGAGTTTCCGATTAATGTCCATTGAGTGGCCATAGAAGCGGCCCATGTAGTTCCATCATATACATATACTTTTTTGGTTTCCGTATTGTAGAGCATTTGCCCTTCTTCCATTCCGGTAACCGCATTAATGTCTGAAGTGTTCCCTTTTGTTAACCCAAGCAGTAAACCCGCTTCTATTTGAGCGAAGGATACACTTGTAAAAAGTGCGAAAATAATTAGTATGTATAACTTCTTTTTCATCTATATGCTTCAAAAATTACTACGATACCATCTGAAAAATTATCCGTATTCAATGTAAAACCGTTGGTGTTAAAACGAGTCAATGTTGCTGTGGTCAACCCTAGTTTATCACCATTTTGATTGGAATACCGTAACCCGATCGAATGGGAACTAGAGGCATATCTAGAAATGTCGTTAATAGAGTTTCCACTACCACCGTTGTAAATTACCTGTTCGGTTATGGAGCCGCTATCATTTCTTGCAAAACCTTTCATGTTCCCATAGGCATTAGGAAGTCCACTTTCATTGTTCCTTGTCCCATTGTCAGTATCCATATCAAAATCCTCTACATTGGCGTAGGCAGTAAATGTCACCGATGAAGGCTCAAAAGGAATTCCGGTGACGGTAATGTTTCCCGTTGCGGTTATTCTAAAAGTCCCAGTATATGTTTTGGGCAAATTGTCTGAACCATTGGTCTGATCGACCCAATTGGTACCGTTAAAAAAATGGATGGAGTTCGTATCCGTGTTATATAAAACCTGACCTTCTTCCATTCCGGAAATAGTGTTCATTTCCACTGTGGTAGCTTTTGTCAATCCAAGCAGTAAGCCCGCTTCTATTTGAGCAGTACAAACAATGGTGAAGAACATAAAAATGATATGTAAAAGATAGCTTCTCATTATAAATCCAATATAGTAAACATAAATTCTGAATTGAATCTACTACGGTCACTACCGCCATTATCATTATCACCAATAATTACTTGAAAACCGGTTGCAGTTTGATTACTGTAAGAGATACCCGGGTCGTCATTCCCTGCACCCCCTCTACCGGGTTGGGTCAATTGTATAATATAGTTTGCATCTGAAACAGCAGTTGCGGGTAAATTAATTTGGTAACGCCCCGTGCTTATTCTACTAGCAGTAACGCCCGTTGTGGCACGTGTAACATTTCCATTGGATGCAATTTTACCAAACGCTTTTATTGGACTTTCATAAAAAGCACCTCCATTTGCTGCAACAGTTATACTGTTGTTGGTTTCTGCGCCGACTGTATTCACAGAAGCCGTACAATCGAGTCCATCAAAGTTTCCGTCACTATTTATATCCTCTGCGGGATCGTTAACCCCGTTAGCGTTAGTGTCCCAACAGTTAATACCATTTGTACCATCGGCACCGTCCGCACCGTCGGTTCCGTTCGTACCATTAGTTCCATCGATACCGTCCGTTCCATCTACACCATCCGTACCATCTGCACCTTCGAGGGAAGCGAGCCAAGCGGCCTCGGTCCCGACGAACCCGTTCGCTACGGCAATCTCATAGGCGGAGTCCCCGTCGGCACCATCTGTTCCGTTGGTTCCGTCCGTTCCATCTACACCATCCGTACCATCTGCACCTTCGAGGGAAGCGAGCCAAGCGGCCTCGGTCCCGACGAACCCGTTCGCGACGGCAATCTCATAGGCGGAGTCCCCGTCGGCACCATCTGTTCCGTTGGTTCCGTCAGTTCCATCTGTTCCATCGATACCATCTGCACCTTCAAGGGAAGCGAGCCAAGCGGCCTCGGTCCCTACGAACCCGTTCGCTACGGCAATCTCGTAAGCGGAATCCCCGTCGGCACCATCTGTTCCGTTGGTTCCATTTGTTCCATTAGTTCCGTCCGTTCCTTCGAGGGAAGCGAGCCATGCGGCCTCGGTCCCGACGAACCCGTTCGCTACGGCAATCTCATAGGCGGAGTCCCCGTCGGCACCATCTGTTCCGTTGGTTCCGTCCGTTCCATTTGTTCCATCGATACCGTCAGTTCCATCCACACCATCCGTACCATCTGCACCTTCGAGGGAAGCGAGCCAAGCGGCCTCGGTCCCTACGAACCCGTTCGCGACGGCTATCTCGTAGGCGGAGTCCCCGTCGGCACCATCCGCACCGTCGGTTCCGTTCGTTCCATTTGTTCCATCGATACCGTCAGTTCCATCTACACCATCCGTACCATCTGCACCTTCGAGGGATGCGAGCCAAGCGACCTCGGTCCCTACGAACCCGTTCGCGACGGCAATCTCGTAGGCGGAGTCCCCGTCGGCGCCGTCCGCACCGTCGGTTCCGTCCGTTCCATTTGTTCCATCGATACCGTCAGTTCCATCCACACCATCCGTACCATCTGCACCTTCGAGGGATGCGAGCCAAGCGGCCTCGGTCCCGACGAACCCGTTCGCGACGGCAATCTCGTAGGCGGAGTCCCCGTCCGCGCCATCGGTACCGTCGGTTCCGTTCGTTCCGTTTGTACCATCCGTACCATCTGCACCTTCGAGGGAAGCGAGCCAAGCGGCCTTGGTCCCTACGAACCCGTTCGCTACGGCAATCTCATAGGCGGAGTCCCCGTCGGCACCATCTGTTCCGTTGGTTCCGTCAGTTCCATCTGTTCCATCGATACCGTCAGTTCCATCTACACCATCCGTACCATCTGCACCTTCGAGGGAAGCGAGCCAAGCGGCCTCGGTCCCTACGAACCCGTTCGCTACGGCTATCTCATAGGCGGAGTCCCCATTATTTCCTGTAGGCCCCGTTAAATCGGAAGAAGTAAAAGAAGTTCCATCCGAATAATTTATAGTGAATGTACCATTGTTATTATCTACGAATGAAAAAGTTCCAGCTATTGCCCCATTACAAAGATTGTTCCATTGCGTCCCGTCAAAATAATGTACACAGTCTGTATCCGTATTATAAACCAAGGCACCATTAAGCGGATTTATGCCCTGCATTTGCGATGTGCTGACTCTTGTCAATACAAATGCCTTGTCCGTGCTTTCCAACTCTACGATGGAGGCGGAGTTAATTGAATTTGGATTTTGACCTATCTTAACCTGCCCACTCACAAAATGAGTAGCCACTAAAAATAGCAACGGGAGAATTTTCTTTAATTTCATGTGTATAGTGATTTGGGGTCACTTTTAATTACATAAAATTAGTGCTAAGAATGGAGTTGATTTTTATTTTGTTGTCTACCTCGTAAAAACTGTTGTGAATTGCAGAAAAGATTCCCAATATCCTATTAAATGGTATTTAATCGATAAGAGATTATTGATTAAAAGCTTAAAAAATGTAAGAATTAACTTTCTTATTAAATATTTGAAAGTGAACTTTTTAGCTTAATATCATCTAGTTAAATATAAAAATCCTTGGTAATTTAATCCAAGATCCAAAGCATTGACCGTATAAAAATAGACGCCAGTAGGAAGTCCATCTTCACGCCCTATCACAAAATTGTTTACGTTGGAGGTACCTGTAAACTCATTCGTATAATTTTCTTTTTCGAAAACCTTGAGGCCATATCTATCATAAATCCTCACCAGATTGTTGGGCGATGATTCAGCCAATTCTGGAATAAAAAAATTGTCATTGATACCATCACCGTTTACGGATACAAAATAGTTATCCAAGCTTTGGGCACTCAAAGTGCCTAATGGGGTTTCAAAGGTTCCTAAGGTGATTATGGCATAGTCATCCGGTACAATGGTTTCCGAAGTTACAAACCCTTCTTCTATTGTTCCGGCATTGGCGGTCACGCCTAAATTTACCCATCGTTGTGCGGTTTTGCTCCATCCAACGGGTACAATGGCAGTCGCATCGTCCGTGAGTGCGGCCATGTCGCTTCTTTGGTTCCAATTTAGGCTTATGGTAGAGGGCACATTCCCTTCCAAAAACCAAAACTCGACTTCGGAGACGAATCCGATATCCCTATCCACATCCAAGGTATTAAAGCGTTCCGAGAAGGATTGAGGCGCATTGGGATTCTCGAAAAAATAAGCACATTTCGCAAAAAGATTAACGCTTTCGGAATTAAGGACCAAAGGTCGTAACTGACTGACATCTCCAACGGGAAAAATAAAATTTTGTTGATTGGTTATGGCCGCGTAGCCATCTATTTTGTTAAAATTATCCGTACCGGAATAAAAAGCATTCGAAACAAAATTGTAGTAGACTTCAGGACGATTTCTTGGGGTAAAGATGTTTCCAAAAATAAGGTTGGTGTTATTGGTATTCGCCATCCCAACCTCTAAATTTAATGCCACATCCGTGAGCAGTTCCATATCATAAAACTCCGGAACTAGGGTTCCGGAAACGGTTTGATCATCCAAGCTATAAAACCCTGCCAATCCTAAATTGGTATCAAATGGGGCATCATTGATAAAATTGGTATGAAAACCAATAGTACCTTCTTCGTGAATGCGTATACTACCGTTGTTGTATAGCGCAGTTTGGGCGTTTACGGCGATGCTTAAGAGGAAACATAATATATAAATTTTTACTTTCATACTAAAAATCTAAAACGGTAAAATACCATTCAGCAACGACCAACATATCATCGCTATTTCTTCTTATTTCAACGGTGAACGCTCCAGTTGTTTGCGTAGTAACATAGATTCTATTGTCACCAACTACTGTTAATTGTATAATATACTCATTATCTGGTCTTGCCGGATTAAAATTAACGGTATTGATACCAGCTCCACCCATTATGGATTGAATTCCACTACTATTTATTGAATTTGCACCATTGGACTTACCCATTGCTACAATTTGCGGACTTTTCCATTCAGTTCCAGTAGCAGTCGCCGTTAAAACATCCCCATCATTTCCGGCACTTCCATTTTCATCTAAAAGTTGTTCGGTAAGTTCTAAACTTCCTTCTGCAATAATTTCTAAACCATTAGCAACAGATTCGCGTAATAGTAGAGTCTGACCTCCTCCTACAGAAAAACCAAGTTGGTCTTGAGCTGGAAAATACATTCCAGTATCAAGATTTGTATCGTTACTAAACCTATATGACGGAGTTCCAGCTGTTCCATTGGAATTTAGAAGGCCTGACGTCCTTGTCGACCCATCAACAGTTAGTTTGTTTGTTAATGGTCTTGTTGCTTCTCCAATCCCTAAACGATTATTTACATCGTCCCAAAAAAGCTGGGCATTATTTTCAGTGGCAGTACCATCTGTATCGGCAAAGAAAATAGAACCTGCTGTTCCGGCCACATTGCCATCCACGTAGGCTTTTGTCGCGGCATCGTCGTCCGCGACGGGTCCCTCAAGGTCGATGATCCTGAAGCCGCCCATGGATATGGAGTCGTTCGCACTGGCGAGTTCCGAAAGTGGAATCGTGGCGATGTCGGTTTTTACGGCAGTGTTGGCATCGTTCCCTATAAGGATGAAGTTCTCGTCGAGTGTTCTCGGGAAGGCAATGGAATCCCTCAGTCCCGCGCTTATTCCCGCACTTGCGGTGTCGTCCACATATTTTTTCGTTGCGGCATCGTCGTCCGCGACGGGTCCCTCGAGGTCGATGATCCTGAAGCCGCCTATCGAAATGGAGTCGTTGGCACCTGCGAGTTCCGAAAATGGAATGGTGGTAAGGTCCACCTTATCGGCATTGTCCGTGGCATCCCCTATGAGGATAAAGTTCTCGTTTAACGTTCTCGGGAATGCGATAGAATCCCTGAGCCCCGCGCTTATTCCCGCACTTGCGGTGTCGTCCACATATTTTTTCGTTGCGGCATCGTCGTCCGCGACGGGTCCCTCGAGGTCGATGATCCTGAAGCCGCCTATCGAAATGGAGTCGTTGGCACCTGCGAGTTCCGAAAATGGAATGGTGGTAAGGTCCACCTTATCGGCATTGTTGGTGGCATCCCCTATGAGGATGAAATTTTCGTTGAGGGTTCTGGGGAAGGCAATGGAATCCCTAAGTCCGGTGCTTATGCCCGCGCTCGCGCTTGCGTCCACGTAGGCTTTTGTCGCGGCATCGCTGTCCACGATCGGCACCGCGAGGTCCTTGATCCTGAAGTTGCCCATGGAAATGGAGTCGTTGGCTCCTGCCAATCTTGATAATGGAATGGTGGTAAGGTCCACCTTATCGGCATTGTTGGTGGCGTCCCCGATGAGGATGAAGTTCTCGTTTAGCGTTCTCGGGAATGTTATGGAATCCCTTAGCGTAGTACTAATTCCAGCACTAGCACTTGCGTCTACATAAGCCTTGGTCGCGGCATCGTCGTCCGCGACGGGTCCCTCGAGGTCGATGATCCTGAAGCCGCCTATCGAAATGGAGTCGTTGGCACCTGCGAGTTCCGAAAATGGAATGGTGGTAAGGTCTACCTTATCGGCATTGTTGGTGGCATCCCCTATGAGGATAAAGTTCTCGTTTAGCATTCTTGGAAATGCAATGGAATCCCTTAGCGCAGCACTTATACCTGTCGCCCCACCTTCGGCATTTATTACATATGGTGTAGCGGCAGTACCGTTTCCGGTTATTGTTACGTTTGTTCCCTGGTTCAAAATGGTTTCGGAACCATTAGCCACAGGAATTGGTATTGTATTTCCTCTTTGAATGGAAAGTTGGTTTCCAGTTATTGATAAACTTTGATTATCTGTATTAACGGTTCCCTCCGGTAAATCAATCCATTCTACATTTCCCCCAGTATTAGTAGTCAATATTTGCGTATTTGCCGGGGAAGGTTCAGAAGGTGCAATATCATCTTCGGTTATTGTAGCATTGAATATGTTTTCAGTTCTAACGGCATTATTCGCAAGCTTTGCATTAGTAACCGCATTATTTGCTAACTCAGCTGTATCAATACCTCCCGCAGCAACATCTAAAGTATATTGATTTCCTACGGTTCCGTTACCTACTCTAACAAGTGTACCGTCTGTAGCATCTACAACTTCATTGCCAATAATACCATCTACTTCGGCCGCTGCTGCAGGTAACGTGATTTGACCACCCCGAGCCAAAGAAATAATGTTCCCATTAATACTCAATGCCTGATTATCCGTCCCCGGATTATTTAACCCACTCAAATCTACTTGTTGCCCGCCAACCGATTCTGAACGGGTCAAGCTTAAAATATTCGTTCCGGCATCAAAAGCTAGATCGGTAAGTTCATTGGTATCGTCAGTATCGGTATCCTCCAAGATATGGTCCGCAATATCTGTTGCGTTTTGAGCAATATCCAATGCTACGTCCTGTGTTAAATTCGTGCCGGGCACCCATTCAACCACACCATTTTCATCTGTAGTCAATACTTGGTCAGGAGCAGTGTTGGCCAAATCGGTCGGTCTAATGCTGCCATCCACGATTTCGGCACTCCCTACGGAGTTGTCCCTTAATTCGTTGGCACTAACGGAATCTGCCCCCAATTTGCTTTCCCCAATGGAGTTGTCCTGAATATCGTTTCCGTTGATGGTACCATCCGCAATATTTTCGGTACGTATACTGTTGGGCAATACTTCTAGATTATACCCCGTGGCCGTTTCCGTAATACTTATGGTACTCACCGGACTTTCAATAGCGTCATTGGTCAGGGTGAGTCCGGAGGCCACACAAAGATTTACCCATTGGGTGCCGTCATAATAATAAATGCACGAGGCATCCGTATTGTACACCATACCACCTCTCTGCGGTACAATGGCCTCCATTTCTGCCGTAGTAACCCTGGTAATGACCAAAACACGGGTATTGCTTTCCAGTTCCAAAACGGAGGACGGGTCAATATTTTGGGGATTGTCCCCTATTTTTATCTGTGCGGTAACTGCTGAAATACTTATGGTGGATAAAAGGATGAAAGCAACTATCTTTTTCATACTTAAGTGTTTGTCTATTTTTAAAATAGGGGGAAAGACAAAAATAGGATTATCTTGCTATCTACATAGGTTTCAGAATTAAAATAATAAGGCTTTAAGCCAAAATGTTTGTAATTATCGTTGAACGGAAAATTAGCATTTCGGTATCAAAAGAAATAGTATGATCCGGTAATTTAAAATAAATGCTAAGAAGAAATTAACAAAAGTTTATTGATGGGTTTTTTTTTAATATCGCTACTTGTGTTTTCTTTATGAATTGATATTGATTATCCTTTTCCGTTGAATGAGAAGATTATGATGAAAAAATTACTATTTATTGGCATTGTTTTGTGTATGGCTGGTGCCGTGGCGCAGGATGCGGGCCGTAGACCTTTAAAAGGTCAGGTGTTATACAAAAATTCTCCCGTGGCCAATGAGTACGTAATCAATTCTACTACGGAGAAAGCTACCATTACAGGTGATGACGGGGAATTTGTTATCAATGTGAAAATTGGTGATGAACTGGCTTTTACCGCTGTAAATTTTCAATATAAACTCGTAGCGATTACCCCGGAGATTTTGGCAAAAAACAGGTTGGTGGTCTTGGTGACCGAAAAGGTTACCGAATTGGACGAAGTAGTGGTCTCCCCAGAGGACAAAGAGCGTTTCCTAGAAATGAAGAATGAGGAGTTTAAACAATATGAATACGAAATTGACAGGAGTTCCGAAGTAGAAAATATAGCACAATCCCAAGCAGAAAGGGGAATGACGGACGGTATCAACTTTGTTAATATTTTCAGGGCCATTTTTAAATCGAAGGAAGATAATGGTGAAACGGCTCCCAAATTGTTGCCAAGTGATGTGTTGCGACAAGTTTACGATGACCAATTCTTTGTCATGGACCTACAGATACCTCAGGATAAGATTGAAGCTTTTCTCTATTATTGTGATGATAAAATGCCGGCACAGTCCTTGCTCAAAAAGGAAAACGAGTTTCAGCTCATAGATGCCTTGGTGAACAACAGTAAAACTTTTCTTGCGACCTTGAATGAGGAGTAAATTCCTTTTTATTTTTTTAAACCTTTCGTTTCTTGGAACCGCGCAATCCGTTACTGTCAAATATTTGGAAGGCAGGGTCATTAGTAAAGATGGCGATGTAGCCGCTACCCATGTTTTAAATACCACAACGCAAAAAGCCACGATTACGGATATCAACGGATTCTTTTCTATACGGGTAAGGTTGATGGATACCCTGGTCTTCTCCGCAGTCCAGTTCAAAAAGAAAGAGATTGTAGTGACACAGGCCATCTACGAAAGCAAAAATTTGTCCGTACCGCTGGAAGATGCCCTAACGGAGTTGGACGAAGTTGTCGTTACACCATACAGCCTGTCCGGGGATATTCGCAAAGACCTGGGCACACTAGCTATAGAACCTGTGGTCACAGCTTCTACCTTGGGCCTGCCCAATGCTTATGTTCGCGTGCCCACAAAAGCGGAGCGGGAGCTTTTTGAAGCCAGTACAGGCGGCGGAATCCTACCGTTGAACCCTATTTTGAACGGAATCTCTGGACGTGCGAAAATGTTGAAAAAACGTGTGGCACGAAACAAACTGTATGATAGAACGGCCCGGGTACGGAATTTTTATGCAGATTCGCTCTACCGGACCAAACTGAAAATACCCGAGACCAAAACCGATGACTTCTTCTATTTCTGCGAGATAGATACTGCTTTTCAAACCGTGGTGGATACCCATGACCTTTTTAAGATATGGGATTATTTGGAACGTAAAAGCATCGCCTACAGGGCGAATAATAATTTAGACTGATATCTTTGGCACTGGCTTTGCCCAAATCCGATAAAGTAATGAAAATGAAATCTATAAAAAATATACTTCTTATACTGATCCTTCCCTTATTTGCATTTACCGTTGCCCATAAATTCTATATCAGCGTAACGCATGTTACCTATTCGGAAAAGGATACCTCGGTTCAAATTATTTCCAGGTTTTTTTTGGACGATATGAATACGGTCTTAAAAGAACGATATGAAGTAACATCCAACTTGGGAACGGACAAGGAGTCCGATAAGGACCGGGAATATTTGGAAAAATACATCAAGACCAAATTTGTAACAAAGATTAATGGGGAGGTCGTTCCCTACACTTTTTTAGGTAAGGAATACGATGCGGACATGATTATTTGTTACATGGAAATCCCCAATATCAAACTTTTGGACCTAAAAACGGTCTCTGTTGAAAACGAAATATTGATGGATATCTTTGATGAACAACAGAATGTTGTGCATTTTAAAATAAATGGTAAAAAGAAAAGTCACGTGCTTATAAAATCCAATACTAAAGGAATGTTAAACTTATAACAATAACTTAGAAATCCCTTTAAAAACTTTATTTTACGCAGATTAAAAATTCAATAAAACATGAGAAAATTTCAGTATGTTTTCGCTTCATTTTTATTCTTGTTCGCTAGTATTCTGGTAGCACAGGAAGAAGGGAAAGAAAAGGAACCTGGTCATTACAACCAGAGCAAGTTCAAACAATTATATGAGGAGTTCGCTACGCCCAATACGTATCGTTCTGCATCGGGAGCTCCGGGACCGGACTATTATCAGCAACAAGCGGATTATGTGATGGATATTCGCTTGGACGACAAAAGCGCGAAGATTTACGGGGAGGAAACCATTACGTACACCAATAATTCCCCTGATAATCTCCAATACCTATGGGTTCAGTTGGACCAAAATGTACGTGCCAAAGATTCCAAAGCACCTTTGCGCAACGGTGGCGGCGTTCCCATGGCAGATACACCTGCCGGCTTTGCCGCTAAATACATGACTGATCCTTTTGATGGTGGTTTTAATATAGATTTTGTTAAAGATGCCTCCGGAAAAGCATTGCCATACACCATTAATTTTACCATGATGCGTGTGGATTTGCCAAAAGTATTGAAAAGCGGAGAACAAGTGTCATTCTCCATAAAATGGAACTATAATATTCCCGATCATACAGTAAACCGGGCACGATCCGGATTTGAATATTTTCCAAAAGATGGAAACAGGGCATACGTTATCGCCCAATTTTTCCCTAGAATGGCCGTCTATAGTGATGTGGAGGGTTGGCAGAACCATCAGTTTTGGGGAAGTGGTGAATTCGCACTTCCTTTCGGGGATTATGAAGTGAACATTACGGTTCCCGCAGACCATGTTCTAGATGGTACGGGAGTGCTTCAAAATAGAAAAGAGGTGTTCAGCAAAGAAATGATGAGACGTTATGAGCAGGCCAAAAAGTCTTATGATAAGCCTGTTTTGATCGTAACGCAAGCCGAGGCAGAAGCAGCGGAAAAAAGTTTCTCCGACAAGACAAAAACGTGGAAGTTGAAAGCGAACAACGTTCGTGATTTTGGTTTTGCCACGTCACGAAAGTTTATTTGGGACATGCAAGCGGTAAAACTGGGCAGTAGGGACGTAATGGCGGTTTCCATGTATCCAAAAGAAGGAAACCCCTTATGGGAGGAATATTCGACCAAAGCGGTTGCCCATACCTTAAAATCCTATTCTTCGCATACCTTTGATTACCCCTATCCCAAAGCGATTTCCGTCCATGCCAAAAATCAGGGAATGGAGTATCCAATGATTTGCTGGAATTACGGGAGACCCGATGAGAATGGCGAGTACTCGGATAGAGTGAAATACGGAATGATAAGTGTAATTATCCATGAGGTAGGGCACAATTTCTTCCCTATGATCGTAAATTCCGATGAGCGCCAGTGGGGATGGATGGACGAAGGCTTGGATACTTTCATGCAGTATATGGCGGAGCAGGAATTCGGGGAAGCCTATCCGGAAGCCATAGTCCCTAACAAGGCGTACCCGTCCAGAAGAGGTGCCCCGGCCAAAATAGTTCCTTATATGAGCGGAGATCAAAGTACGATCGCTCCCATTATGTCCAACCCGGAAAATGTATATCAATTAGGACCTAATGCATACGGTAAACCGGCTACGGCATTAAACATACTCCGTGAGACGGTCATGGGCAGGGAATTGTTCGATCATGCCTTTAAAACGTACTCACAACGTTGGATGTTCAAACACCCAACACCCGAAGATTTTTTCAGGACGATGGAGGATGCTTCCGCCTTTGATTTGGATTGGTACTGGAGGGGTTGGTTCTATACTACGGATTATGTTGATATAGGGGTAAAAGGAATTAAAAAATATTACGTAAGCAATAAACCGAACACTCAAATGCGAGAGTATATGGCCGCTCGTAATATGACCGAAGCCAACTTGAGACCTTTGGTCTATCTAGAGGAAGAAGGTGCAGAAGATGCCGACGCCAATCTAAAAGGCAAAGCACCCTCGGAAAATTCAAAGACTTTAAAAGAATTTATGATGGACAATATGACGGAGGCTGAAAGAGCGGCCGTTAAAGAGCCTAAGTATTTTTACGAAGTAACCTATGATAAGCCCGGAGGAATTCCTATGCCCTTGATAGTGGAGTACACCTATGCCGATGGTACGGTCGAGAATAAAACCTATCCAGCGGAAATATGGAGGAAAAATGACAAGGAAGTGAAAATAGTACTTGCTTCCGCTACTGAGCTCACCGGTATTGTCGTAGATCCTAAATTGGAAACAGCGGATATAGATACCACTAATAACGCATGGCCAAAACAGGAACAAGAAAATGGTTTTGACCAGTTCAAGGAAAAAATCAAAGGAAAATAATTCTTGAAATTTTTGATAAAAAGCCTCGTTATGTAACGAGGCTTTTTTAATTGAAAATCAAACTTGTTTATATTTGTATCATGGTTAGTACTCATTTCTTATTCATTAGTGGAGCAGAGATTTTTTTCATCATGTTTATAGTGGTGATGGTTTTTGGTGCGGATAAAATTCCCGGGATAGCCAAAGGCCTTGGAAAAGGGATGCGCCAATTAAGGGATGCTACCGAGGACATAAAACAGGAAATTAAGAGAAGTGCCGATAAGCAAGGGATAGATACCAGCGTAGTAGAGGATATCAAAAAGGATATTGATGGTATTAAGAGTAGTATTGACGGCGGTATCTCAAAAGACATCAAAAAAGGAATTGGAGATGTGACCAAAAACATAGGGGACGTTACAGGAACTATTAAAAGAAAATAGTACCTATGTGGGAAAGTATACGGCAGTGGGACCGTGAAACCTTCATTTACCTAAACAGCCTTGGCGTAGAGCAATATGACCTTTTTTGGTCAACCGTAACGAAAATTCCCGTTTGGACTCCCTTGTTTCTATTCTTTGGTTTCTTGCTGTTTAGAAAGTACACCAAAAGAGAAGCACTATTCATAATTTTGACCATTCTGACCATGGTCTTTTTTGTGGTTACGCTGACCGATTTGACCAAAGAAGTGGTTGCCCGATTGCGACCCAACAACGATTTGGAAATCAATCAAATCATCAGGATATTGAGAAGTCCTAGCGGTTATAGTTTTTTCTCCGGTCACGCATCCTCATCGTTCTCTATAACGACCATCGTATTTTTATTTTTGCGTAAACGTTTTAGGTGGAGTTTCCTTTTCTATCTATGGCCTATTCTTTTTACGTGGAGCAGGATTTACGTAGGAGTTCATTTTCCAATTGATTTAATAGTAGGCGCTTTGGTAGGTGTTTTTTCGGCATGGCTATTTTACCGACTCTATTTGACGATCATATCACCCTACACAAGGTAAGACCGTCCCGAATAGGCAGCAACACTGTCTCTAATCTTGGGTGTTCCTTTAAATACTTATTATATTCCAAAAGAGCCTTTGTAGTTTGATCTTTCGGATGTAAAGGTTCCACTACTTTACCGGACCATAGCACATTGTCCGACAAAATAATACTACCAGGTTTTGTCTTGGGAAGCACTACTTCTAAATAGTTGGGATATTCTTTTTTTTCCGCATCGATAAAAATTAAATCGAATGTTTCTTCCATATCGGGAACAATTTCCAACGCATTGCCCGTATATTGTTTTATCCGTGGGCCATATCCACTTTTCTCAAAATACTTCTTTTGGATTTCCTGTAATTCTGCATTTACATCTATGGTGTGAAGTGTACCAGCCTGCTGTAGGCCTTCCGCCAAACAAATGGCAGAGTAGCCCGTATAGGTCCCAATCTCTAAGATCGACTTTGGATTTATGATTTTTGACAAAAGACTAAGCACCCTACCTTGAAAGTGACCGGTCAGCATGCGTGGCTGGATGATTTTTAAATGGGTTTCCCGCGTTAATTCCTGTAATAGTTTGGGTTCGGACTCGGAATTATCGGCAATATATTTTTCCAATATTTCGGATAGGAAGTGCATACGTAACTTTTTGTAAAAATAACAAGCGGCTTACAAATAAAGCCGTTTTATGGGTGTCTTTATCATACGTAATTAGCTTCTTTTATGAACGAAATACAATTGGAAATACGACAACCCTAAATGATTTTAGGGGTTGTTTTGGATTACCGTTCATCGAAAATGTGCCACTGCAACTTACTTTTTTATGCTTTGCTACGTACGTATAACAGTTTTAACCCCCAAAACTTATATGAATAATGAAATCAAAAAGTAAAAAATTCCGGAGCGGAAGAATAGTAAGTACGCTACAATTTCTTTTAATTTTTATGGCCTTATCCCTTGCTTCCTGTACAGAGGATGTAATAGAGGAGCAAGATGAAGGAACGGTGAATGAGGAAGTACTCTCGGAAAGTCAATTTGTGACTAAATATTTTCTTGGAGAACCAGTCAAAGTACGATTGGAAGATGATGGCACCTACAGTCTTGCCGGGTCAGATACAAGGTTGTTTTCGGAACAGCTGTCGGACAATGCAGGGTCTTTTGAAGAAAATCCCGTCCCCGATGCTGCCGAAACAGGTCTAGCTTTAGGCGGTGGCATACGAAAATGGACCGATGGTGTGGTTTATTATGTGATTAACGGCCTGAGTTCTTCGGTACGGTCAGAGCTACAAAAATCCTTTGACGAGTGGACGAGTAAAACGAACGTAAGGTTCAAGGAAAGAACCAATCAGTCCAATTACATAACTATTTCTTCATCCGGGTCCAATAGCAATTCCGGCGTTGCAACGCTGGGAATGAACGGTTCCAGAGGTTTTATACGTTTGGGTACCCGTGCCACGGCGGTGGTAATCATCCATGAATTGGGCCATACCTTAGGTTATATTCACGAGCAGAATCGTTCGGATAGGGATGATTTTGTCAGAATCAATTTTGAGAACATACAGGAAGATGCCGTGGACCAATTCTTTAAAAGTACATCGGCAACTTTTCTAACGGGTCAGTTTGATGTTAACTCGACCATGATGTATGGTAGCTTCACTTTCAGTAAGAATGGTAATCCAACGATAACAGATCTTAATGGAAACGTTCTACCAAGAAGACAGGCAAGGATTTCTTCCTTGGATATTGCGGGCACCAATGCATTGTATCCTTCGTCCGATTCCGGACCGGATACCACAAACCCATGCGATGGTGTATCCGAATGGTCTAGATTCACGCGGTATAGTGTTGGTGATAGGGTCATCTATAGAGGTCGTCTTTACGAGCGCGATTTCACCAGATGGAATCTTATCGCAAATTGTAACTAATAATAACCGGGGTTATCACTTAGATGAATAATTTTGAATAGGGAAGACCGTTCTGTAGAACGGTCTTTTTTATGGATTATATTCGTAACGTTTTATCCAATACATGAAATCATTACGACTAATTCTTACGAATGCCAGATACTTTGGCCCTTCTTGGGTATTCGCGAGCATCAATATTTTATTCGGAACGTGGGCCATTTACATCCCTACGGTAAAGGAGGCATTAAAAATAGATAAATCCGAACTTGGGATTGCATTGTTCTTTCTGTCTTTGGGCGTATTTTCCGTTTTTCCCTTCGCTGCTAAAATTATCAACAAAATAGGGGTAGGAAAGGCTACATGGTACGGTGTATTATTCAGTTGCATTACCGCTCTATTTCCATTGATGGCCCCTAATTATTATTCATTGATGATAGCACTTTTTTTGTTCGGGGCTTCTAATGGGTTCACGGATATTGCCATGAATACGCTCGTTACGGAACTGGAAAAGAAAGATGGCGTTACATTTATGTCTGCCGCTCACGGTTTTTTTAGTTTAGGTGGTGTGCTGGCAGGACTCGGTAGTTTTCTTATCGGGCCATTGAACAATCCGGTTTTGCACATGGCCTTGGCAGTAGGACTTGTATTTTTTGTAAACCTTATGTTTTTTAAAAAATATAAGGAGGAAATAGCAGCGCGTATTGACAAGGAACCTTTTGATTTTAAACTGTTTAAATCCTTGCTTATACTTGGTATCGTCTCTTTCATCATTATGGGTGGAGAAGGAGCTATCGTAGATTGGAGCGGACTCTATTTAAAAGAGATCAGTGTGGCTCCGGAATTTCTGTGGGGATTGGGATTTTTGGTTTTTTCCGTTACAATGACCACAGGGCGTTTTTTAGGGGATAGTATTAGCCAACGCTTTGGCTCCGTAAAAATGGTTACCATAGGAATTTCGATTGCTATTTTGGGCTATCTATCAGTCTTAACCACACAAACCTATGCGGCTATCCTTGGTTTTGGTCTTATAGGATTGGGCTTTTCCGTAATTATTCCGGAACTCTTTAGAATTGGTGGCAACATTAAGGGAATTGATTCTTCCCAAGGAATCGCTTTTATTGCAGGTACGGGCTATATGGGTTTTTTGGTAGCACCTCCCTTTTTAGGTTTTTTAGCGGATGGATTTACCTTGATCGCCGTATTCAGGATATTGTTGTTATGTGCGCTTCTTGTATTGGGGGCAACCTTCATACTAAAGAAACGTGGTCAAAAGTAATGGGAAAATTAGTTTTTTAGATTACTGCTTATTTTATACCCCTTGTTTTTGTTTTGACTACTTTCTATAAATTTTAACATCTCATCAGAAAGGAGAAGTTGTTTTTGATTTCTCCAGAACACTTCATCATACGTATGTTTTATTTTGAAAATGTCCTTTTGTTCATTGATGTTACTTTTGATTTCACCTGTCCCAAAGCTGTTTAGCGTGTACAGGTTAATGTCCATTTCATAATCATCCAAATGGGTTTGTTTTTCGTTTTTTATTTGAAAAGAAATATTTCGCTTTGCACTTTTGATGTAGTAACGCTCTCTTTGTAAATCTTCGGTAAAATTTACGGAAACTTCGGATTTGATAACCCTTGAAGAATGTTTGTCTAAATCTGGAGTAGTTTTATAATACGGTTTATAAAGCACGTTAAACGATAGAATGGCATTATCTGCTCCATTTATTATGTAATCACCATAAGTTTCGGTTCCCTCTCCGTTGTTCTCAAACTCAAATTCAACCTTTATATTTTCACTATCCGTAAAGGGTTTTTCAATGACCTCAAAACTTGGCCCCATGGCATTGATACGGACAAATTCCTTATATATATTATCAAATGATGGAAATGTAAAATAAATGCCATTGGCCTCTTTTGAGATACCGACCTTGCGCATATGTTCCAATTGAATTTGAAAGTCATCCTTCTCCAATTCCAAACTTCCAGCATAGATTGAAGTCTTTCTTCTTACTTTGCCATAAAAATCCTGAAAGCGTATCAAATCCCTATTTTTTCGTAGGGTTACTCTCAAGAAAAAAGTTTCCGTATGCGGTTTTAACAAGTAGTTCTGGGCAACGGAATCCTTTATTTTTTGATAGATGGATTTTGCATTGGTCACTACTACTTCATCCAATTCAAAAAGGCTTCTTTTTAAATATACGGTGTCATTTATCTTATTAAATGTTGTGGCCAATTTATCGTATCCGGGCCTATAAAAGAAAATAGAATCCAAAGAAGATGAGAAAGAAAACCTACCCTCTTCATTGGTAGTCGTACTTTCTTTGGAATTGTAAACGTTTACAAACTCAATAGGTAATCTATCGTCAGCTTCCAAAACAATACCTTCATGACTATTTTGAGAAAAAGAGAGGGTTGTTATGAAAGAAAAGACAATTCGTATTATTGGTTTCATCTGGCCGATTTTAACTCCAGATGAATCAAATACAATGCCAATTTATTCTATTTCAATACCGCTAAAATAAAGTTGAAAATTACTTTCCGGCATTTTATGCATGGTGGCAATTTTCATTCCGGAGATTGTTTTATAATCTTCCCAGCTGGTCACCATAGAAGGGTCCTCTTGATTACCTTTTCTGAAGACCCATTCCTTTATAATGTAGTCGTTTCCAAAATAGAAATCGTAGGCATCTCCAGGGGTATAACCGCCCTCATTACCGTAAACAATGGATAATTTGTGCATTTTTTCCTTGCTTATCGGTGATTCTGCAGCTTCTTCATGTTCATAAGTAAAATTGTTGCTGTCCCAAATAAGTTGGTAAGGGCCTAATAGCCAAAACTTATCGTTTATGAAACCACCATCGGTTTTTACCAAAGTGGAATCAATCGCGTTTCTGGTATAACTTACGGTATCTTGACGCGTCATCAACTTTACCTCGTTAGACTTGGGTTTCCAGTTCCAAGAGCGTTCAAAATGAGAACTGTCCCGGTCCACATTAAAAGTATATTTAATTTCGGAAACGGTACCCCAATTATCATATCCATGCGCTTGAGCTACTTTTTCCAATACGGTCAATTCCTTTTGTGAATCGGCCGCGGCGGGCTCTTTTTTTTCAGTTTTACAACTTGTGACCAATAACAGTCCACAAAGAATAATTGAAATGTAATTTTTCATTTTTGATCAGATTTTTTTTAAAGGTATCAAATACAAAAACTTTCACCTATTTTTATTAAACCCTAAATAGTATAAAAGTGACTTTCCTTAAGAAATTGTGTCTTATTCTCATTGGAAGCCAGTTCAAAACAGAATTGAACCCGGACAATCCATATTATAATTACACTGATGAGGAATTGGTTCAAAAAATAGTTGAAAATAAAGACTCCTTGCTTTTTGGGGTGCTTTATGATAGATATGCAAAATTGGTCTATAACAAATGTTATGGCTTTTCCAGGTTCCAGAAAGAAGCGGAAGATTTAACGCAAGACGTTTTTCTGATGTTATATGTAAAACTTGGTTCATTCAAAGGAAAATCCAAGTTTTCTACATGGCTTTATTCATTCACCTATAATTTTTGTGTGAATTATGTAAACAGGGATAGGGGAAGAAAAATCAGTGACAAATCCAATTCTTTGGATGACACGGAAATGGAGCTGCCCATGGAGGTGACGGATGAAAGCTTATTGGAACTACAAGTAACAAAATTGAAACGCGCTTTGGAACTTATTCCGCCGGAGGACAAATCATTATTACTTTTAAAGTATCAGGACGGTGCGCCCATAAAAGAATTGGAGGCATTATTGAATGTTGGAAGCAGCGCGGTCAAAATGAGATTAAAGAGAGCAAAAGTTAGGGTCATAGAATCCTATAAAACACTATCTTAATGCAGGAACAGGATAAAAATCCATTTATAGGAATACAGGGAGAGTTGAAGGACGTACCTCCAAAACTCCGCAAAAAAGTCATGTCAGACATTGCAATGGCCAAGCTCATTATGGAAATGGGAACCTTGTTCACAGCCAATTACGGTGCGTTGATAGATGGATTATTACGTACAAAAAAACGTAGGAGAAAATAGGAATAAGTAAATAATATATAATACTATGGAGACAATAGAAAAATGGAAAGACCTCACTTTTGATACATTGGGCTCAATTCTTAAGGATATAGCATCTGCACTTCCGGGAATTTTCGGTGCCTTTGTGGTACTCATATTCGGTTGGATAACCATTAAGATCACTTCCTTTATTCTAAAGAAGATTTTTAGGATAATAAAGCTGGAAAAACTTTCAGATAAGCTTAACGATGCCAAACTTTTTGGTGATTCCGATATTAAAATCGATGTTGCCGCAATCCTTACGAAATTTGTTAAGGGTATTCTCTGGTTGGTTTTCATCATTGTAGCGGCAGACGTGATGAACCTGAAAATTATCTCTAACGAAATAGCCAATCTTTTACGGTATTTACCAATGCTATTAACCGCATTGATTATTTTCATGGTAGGTCTTTTCTTGGCCAAGACAATCAAGAATGCCGTTACCACGGTCTTTGAATCTATGGACTTACGTGGCGGAAAAATATTGGGGAATGTTTTGTTCTATATTATTGTAATCTTTGTTGGCATCACGGCACTTAACCAAGCAAGAATAGATACGGAGATCATTACCAGTAATTTCACTATTATTTTAGGGTCATTTTTATTGGCCTTTGCCTTGGCATTAGGTTTGGGCTCTAGAGAAGTGGTCGGGGATTTGTTACGTACCTTCTACTCCAGAAAAATCTATGAGGTAGGCGATAAGATAAAATTCAAGAAGATTGAAGGTACTATAGAGGCAATCGATAATATTTCTATGGTAATCAAAACAAAATCAGGTAAAATCATAGTACCGATAAAAAAAGTAGTAGAAAATACTGTAGAAATAGATTCTTGAAAAATCACTCTAAAAATCACCCGAACAAAATAATTTACTGTGGATTATACTTGGGCACCATTCGCGATTATTTCCTTAATTTTGAATTTATAAATTTTAACAACATATGAGTTCTAAAAAAGGTAAAATACAAGAGGCTATAGACGAAAAAATGTTGGAGGAACGCAAAGTGTTCCTTTGGGGCATGGTAGATGATGATTCCGCAAAACATGTTATAGATAGGCTGTTGTATCTGGATATGCAGAATAACAAAGAAATTCAGCTATACATTAACAGTCCCGGAGGCTATGTGACTTCAGGATTCGCCATGTACGATACCATTAAAGCTTTAAAAAGTCCGGTTTCTACAATTTGTACCGGATTGGCAGCTTCTATGGGTTCTATTTTATTATCCGTTGGAAAAAAAGGAAGACGTTTTATACAGCCCCATGCGCAAGTAATGATACATCAACCAAGTGGTGGTGCTAGGGGACAGGCCTCCAATATAGAAATACAGGCGAAGGAAATTATCAAGACAAAAGAATTAAGTGCACAGATTTTAGCGGATAACTGTGGCCAGAAATTTGAAAAAGTATTAAGGGATTTTGATAGGGACTATTGGATGAATGCCGAGGAGTCCATAACATACGGTATTGTTGATGGTATCCTAGAGTAACAAAATAGTTAATCTTGCCATAATCCAAAAAGTCCTTCACAAATCTAATGTGAAGGACTTTTTTCATATATATAGACGCTCTCGCGGAATAGTTTATTTATCTACGAACAATAGTCGGGAAAAGGATTTTTTACTTTCGTTAAAAAAATATTAAACTAGAAGTTATCGGGGTTTTGAATTACTGCTTGAGCTCTTTTCTTTAATTCGGATAGCTCTTCTTTATCTTTTTTATCCAGTAAACTCATCATCATTGCCATGCGGTTATTGTTCTTGAAATGTTCTTTCTTTTCATCCAGGAAGTTCCAATACAATGCATTGAAAGGGCAAGCGTTCTCCCCCAGTTTTTTAGTATGGCTATAAGTACAATCGCTACAATAATTTCCCATTTTATGGATATAGTTTGCGCTGCTCACATAAGGTTTGGTGGCTACAATACCGCCATCTGCAAATTGGCTCATGCCTCTAGTATTCGTTATTTCTACCCACTCGATAGCATCAATATAAACGCCTAAATACCATTTGTCCACTTCATCAGGATGAATTTGCGTCAAGAGCGCATAATTGCCGATGATCATCAATCTTTGTATATGGTGCGCATAGGCTTCATCAAGACTTTGACCAATGGAATGTTTAAGACAGTTCATATCTGTTTTGCCGGTCCAGAAAAAATCAGGGAGTTCGTTTTGATTCTCAAGCTTGTTCAAGGTGGAATAATTTGGCATTTCTTTCCAATAGATGCCCCTCATATATTCCCTCCACCCTAATATTTGCCTTATAAAACCTTCTACTTGTGAAATAGCTATAGCCTCTGTGTTTTGGTAGTAGTGGTCCAAAACAGTATCTATTACTTCTTTGGGAGAAAGCATTTTACTGTTCATGGCGAAAGACAGTCTAGAATGAAACAGGAATTTCTCTTCTGTATGCATGGCATCTTGATAATCTCCGAAATGTACCAGTAGTTCCTTACAAAAATATTCAAGTACGGATAGACATTCCTCTCGGGTGGTGGGCCAATTAAAATTATCGGGTTTAATATTTCCGAACGTTTTAACTTCTGCATTTTCTATTGCTGTGATGAGATTCTCTATATTTTTCCCAAAGGTTTTTTCATTTGGAATTTTAGGTTCTCCCTTCCACTTTTTACGATTACTCTGATCAAAGTTCCACTTTCCGCCATCTGGTTGATCGTTCACCATCATTACATCATGTTTCTTTCGCATCGTCCGGTAAAAATTCTCCATGATGAGCTGTTTTTTGCCTTCAAAGAAATCCTTTAGTTCATAGCGTGTAGTGTAAAAGTGCTCTGTATCAAAGGCTTCTGTTTCAACATCCAATGCATCACAAATATTTTTTAGTTGTTCATCCAGACGGTACTCATCCGGTAATTGATATTCAAACTTTTCGGCCTTTGTTTTATTAATATATGTAGTGATGATTTTTTCTAGATTTTGGGGATTATCCTCATCCGATATTTTTAGGTAAATGAATTGATGCCCTTTTTCAGAGAGTGTCGTTGAAAAGTTGCGCATGGACAGAAAGAAAGCCACAACCTTTTGTATATGGTGTTTTACATAATCTGTCTCTTGGCGCATTTCTGCCATTACATAAGTGATATCCTCATCAACATCATTGAACCATGAATGTTTCTGATTCAGCTGGTCTCCCAATATTAATCGTATTGTCTTCATTTTATCTTTTTTAAAATAGTGTTTCTTGGAGCCACTGGTTTTGAAACGCGCCGTTACGGTCGTACATATCCGCCTGTCTTTTAATATTGAATTTACGGTCTCTGGGGTCATTGCCTACGCCACTATTGTACATCCAATTTCCCCAATTGCTATGCACATCATAATCAACCAACAGGCTCTCAAAATAAGAGGCACCAACACGCCAGTCTTGTTTTAATTCTTTTGACCAAAAACTGGCTACGTTCTGCCGTCCGCGATTGCTCATCCACCCGGTTAGGGCAAGTTCCCTCATATTGGCATTTACAAAAGATTCATTGATAGTACCGTTTATCCAGCTTTCCAATGCTTCTGAACTATTGTTCCATTCATATTCCTTTTTTAAGATTCCACCTTGGTGAAATATTTTATCACCGTGTTTTAAGGAAATATATTTGAAATAATCTCGCCAGATCAACTCAAAGATCAACCAATAGGTATCTTGATTCTTTTTGATTTCCTTTTCAAAACGTTTTACTTCCCAATAAATAGTTCTTGGAGAAATGCTCCCATTGGCCAGCCAGGCGGAGAGTTTAGAACTGTAGTCTTTACCTAACAATCCATTTCTGGTTTTTTTATAGTAGGCCAGTTTCTTTGTTTCCCAGAAATACTCATTAATTCTTGCAATAGCTCTACTCTCTCCACCTTTAAAAGGAAAGGCGGTTCTAGCATCCTTATCAAAATCACTGAGGCCAAGGTCTCGGAGTCCGGGAATTTTAGTAGTGCTATCCAGTAAGTTGCGCTCGGGAAGGGGATTTGGAATAGGGAGCGTAGGCCTTACCTTACTATATTTTTCACACTTTTTTCTAAAATTTGTGAATACTTCCGGTAGCTGTTGGTAATTTTCATAAGGAATATCTTCAGGATGAAATAAAAATTGGTCAAAGATTTCTATAACATTTACGGATGTAGTTATATTTTCCTTGACATTTTTTAAAACCTCGTTTTCATCTCTTGTCCATTCCTTTTGTAAATAAATATTTTCTATGTTGTAATCCTTTGCCAGTTTAGATATAGCTATTTCCGGCTTTTCATAATAAACGAAAAGAGCAATGTTTAATTTTTTTAAATTTTCTTTAAGTTCCTTAACTGTTTCTATAAGAAATTGGGCCCTATATTTTTCTGTTTTTTTAAAGCCATATTCGGATAATTCATACTGCTTAGGGTCAAAACAGTATAACGCAATGACCTGTTCCCCTTCACAGGCTTTGCCAAGGATTTTATTATCGGAAACTCTTAAATCATTTCTAAACCAAACTAAATTCATAAGTTTTTGGATTTCCAGCTATTCGTGTTTTTTCAATTTATTTCGCCTACATTTTTCACTACAATAGGTCACATTTTCCCAATTTTTCTCCCACTTTTTACGCCAAATAAATGGGAGTTCGCAAATAGGACAAATTTTGGAGGGCAAATGTTGTTTTTTATGCGCCATCCAAGAATGATTTTGTTTTTTCGTCTGGTTTGGCATAAGCGAAACGATTTATCAAATGTGGCAATGCATAACCGTCCAGTCCAATAGAAGTTATGGTACCCACTTTGTCCAGTTGTACCCATCCATCTTTATGAATTGTCGCCTCAGGAAGGTAAATGTGTTCGATGGCGCCAATAATCAATAAACAACCGTTTTCCTCTATCTCATATTCGTTAAGATAACAACATCCAATTTTTATATGGCTTTCAGCAACGTAAGGGGCTTGAAAATCATCCAAGTAAACTTCCGTAAGCTTGGTTTTTGAAAACTCGGAGACATTTTTTTCATATTTGGCCGAGGTATGGTGAGCATCCTCCACAATTGTTTTATGCACCTGGTTTACGGTAAAATAGCCAGATGTTTTAAAATTGCTATAAGAGTCTCTGCGTACAGTTAGCGGACGTAAAATAAACCCCAGCATGGCCGGATTGCTGCCTATGTGGACAATAGAATTAAAAATGGCCAAATTGCAAATGCCCTCCTTGGATTTTGTCGCCAAAAGATTAGAGGACTTGTAGCCGGTACAACTGTTAATAAGATTGGCCCTGTATCTAGAGGTTAACTGGTCGAGGTCGGTATTAGAAAAGTGAAGCATTAAATTTATTTTGTTCTATAAAATTAAAAATAACTTAAACAAAATAAGTTAATACAGTTATAAAATATACCTTTTCCTTCTTTTTTATGGATACGTAAATTTTGTATTTGGTCTAAACAGGGTTGTTTAAGGCCCTTATTTTTCTTTCTCTAAAGAAAAGGAATAATGGAAAGGAAAATGCGATTGCAATCAAAAAAGTTAGTGGAATAAAAAGCCACCAATGCCTCATTTTCAGCTTTCTAGCTTCGTACACCATCCAAATCAAGAAAGTAATGGCTACTACACTAATATCTGCACTTATGGATTTTGCCGGAAGTGTGGCATTTGCCAGTGCTATGAAATTAGCAATAGAAGTATTTTCTATAGTAAAGTAGAAAAGGATATTAAAGTACCAAGTAGCAGCGATACCTATTAGGGATAATAGTAAAAGGACAATTTCTATTACAGTGAATCTTGGTTTCATGTTAGCCTTTGTTTTTCATTTCTTGGCGTCGCATGGGCATACTATCAATCAGGTTGAAAATATCCTTAACTTTTATTGTAAAGGACTCTTTAAGTTTAACGCCACCGTCTTTTCCAATTAAAATTATTCCGGCAAAATCAATATCTATATTAAGGGCAGTGTAAACTTTTGAGGCGCTGAGGGTAGCAGCTTCCATATTGGTCCTGTATGTGGATTTTGGGGTGACTAGAAAGAGTTTTATGACCCTATCATCCATTTCCGTTTTCTTGGCATTAAATTCCGTTAATTGTGATTCAAGGCCATTGTTGTCTATCTCCGGAGCTACCAAGAGTATTATTCTATTTTTCCAACGATATGATTCTAAATCCTGACTCATTGTTAGCTGATACGAAACCAATAAAAATGTAAGTACTATTTTTCTTGCTAAAATCACTCCATAAAGGTAAACTTTAAAACAACTAAAAAGCCATTCACTTTATATGAATGGCTTTTTTAAAAATATGTGCTTTTTACTAGAGTTTAGCAAAAAGTTTTTGCATTTTTTCCTGTTCTTCTTCCGCTAGCGTAGGATCAACTAAGATCCTGCCACTATGCTCATCTGTAATAATCTTTTTTCTAGAAGCAATTTCTACTTGAACTTGTGGCGGGATAGTGAAGAAAGAACCGCCTGAAGCTCCTCTCTCAATCGGCACTACGGCCAAACCGTTTTTTACATTACTTCTAATACGTGCGTAAGCTTTTACTAATCTTTCCTCAATCTTGTCCTGATATTTTTCGGACTCCGAAAGCAATGCCTTTTCTTCCTTTTCGGTTTCGGAAAGGATAGCATCCAATTCACTTTTTTTGTGTTTTAAATGTGTTTCCCGCTCTCCAAGACGTTCCTTGGTTTCCGCAATGACCTCTTTCTTTTGCTCTATTTGCGCCTTGAATTCCTTTATGTTTTTTTCGGCCAATTGAATTTCGAGTTCTTGAAACTCCAATTCCTTGCTGATCGAATTGAATTCTCTACTGTTACGAACGTTTTTTTGTTGTTCGGTATATTTTTTTATAAGTGCTTTTGCCTCTTCGATAAGGTTTTTCTTGGCCCCTATTTCAAAATTGATAGTCTCTAAATCTGTCTTTAATTTATCCATTCTCGTTTTTAGGCCAAGAACGTCATCTTCCAAATCTTCGACTTCCAGTGGTAATTCACCTCTCACATTGCGTATCTCATCTACCCTAGAATCAATTAATTGCAGGTCATATAATGCCCTTAATTTAACTTCTACGGACGATTCTTCTTTTTTTGCCATATTTAAAAATACTTGATGGGATTTGTTATACTTTCCGATAAACGGATTGCAAAATTAGGAATTTTTTTTGTAAGATAATCAACTAAAAGATTTTTTGTAAACTGCTCAGTTTCAAAGTGTCCAATATCCGCAATTACCAATTGATTTTCTGCCTCGTAAAATTGATGGTATTTGACATCTGCCGTCACAAAAATATCTGCTCCCGCTGCTTTTGCATTTCCTATGGCGAAGGCTCCGCTGCCGCCCAAAACAGCTACTTTTTGGATTGATTTTCCCAATAATTTGGAATGTCTGACCATTTCTGTATTCATACTTTTTTTCAAGTGATTCAAAAAGTTCGTTTCGGTCATAGGTTTTTTCAGGGTTCCGATCATTCCCATCCCGATTTGCTGATTCTTGTTTTCCAAGGTCATTATTTCATAGGCTACTTCTTCGTAAGAATGATTTTCCAAAAGTGCCTGAATAACAGCTATTTCCCTGTGTTTTGGAAAGGTCACGGAAATTAAGGTTTCCTTTTCCAAATGTGTCTTACCTATTTTCCCTCTAGTAGGGTTGGCCTCCTGATCGGCCTTATAGCTGCCCATACCTTCCACGGAAAAGCTACAATCACTATAATTGCCAATATTTCCTGCACCTGCTTGAAAAAGTTTATCCTTTAGAGGGGATGCTTCTTCAACGGGAACATAAGTCGTTAATTTTTTTATGCTCCCCTCCTGGGGAATTAGAATCTTGTTGTTGGTCAATCCGAGTGTCTCACAGATTTTGGCATTTACTCCTCCAAAACAATTGTCCAAAGCTGTGTGTATCGCATATATGCTAATATTATTCTGAATTGCTTTTAAAATAACACGCTCCACATAATTCTTTCCTGTAATTTTTTTAAGACCGTTAAATAGGATTGGATGAAAGCTGACAATAAGATTACATTGATGCAAAATTGCTTCTTCTACTACATTTTCCAATGTATCCAAGGTCACAAGAACTCCATGAACTTCTGCATTTTTATTACCAACGAGAAGTCCCACGTTATCAAAATCCTCTGCATAATCCAAAGGTGCCAATTCCTCGATAACCTGTGCAATTTCGTTTACTGTCATTTTTAATAAAAATAAGGTAATCAAAGATAAAATATTATAATTTCGTTCCTGTGCCACGCTTTAGAAAACTTCTTTTTCCCATATCATTAATTTACGGCCTTGTGGTCTATCTCCGGAATTTTTTTTATGATTCGGGTGTTTTTAAATCACGATCTTTTGACACGCCTTTAATTTGTATCGGTAATTTGAGTGTTGGCGGTACGGGAAAAACACCGATGACCGAATTGTTGATCGCACAATTGAAAACTGATTTCAAACTAGCCGTATTGAGTAGGGGGTATAAGCGAAAATCCAAAGGTTTTATGCTGGCCGACGAAACCAGTTCCGTAACCGATTTAGGGGACGAGCCCTTTCAGATGTATTCCAAATTTCCTGAAGTTACATTCGCTGTGGATGCGGATAGGCGAAACGGAATTTCTTGGTTGGAAGAAAATATTTACCCGGACATAATTCTTTTGGATGATGCGTTTCAGCATAGGAAAGTGAAACCGGATTTTTCTATCCTACTTACTTCTTACGGTGATTTATACAGCAATGATTGGTACTTACCTACCGGAAATCTTCGTGATAGTAAAAACGCCGCTAAACGTGCTGATTTAATTATTGTTACCAAATGCCCTCAGCAACTTTCCGAGAAAGAAGCCAAAAAAATCATCACAGTATTAAAACCTAGTGAAAACCAAAAAGTATTGTTTACTTATTTAAACTATAGCAAAGTATTATATGGTTCGGAAGGAGAACACCTACTCTCCGAATTTAAGAATAGCAAAGTGAGTTTGGTCACCGGTATTGCCAATCCTAGACCGCTGATAGAGTATCTTGGCCTAAATGATATTTTATTTGAACATATTAACTTTCCCGACCATCATTTTTTTACGGAAAAGGAGCTTGATCTACTAAAAACAAAAGAACGGATCATCACTACCGAAAAAGATTTTGTACGCTTAAAAACAGAACTTTCAAATCTTGCCTACATACCGATGAAGCATGCTTTTTTGTTTGATGGTTTATCAATGCTCCAAGAAAAGTTATATGAATTTATGAAGCCGCGTTCTTAATTTTCTTATCAAAAATGTTCTCGCCAATTTTCTGATAAAAGATTTCCGGCTTAAAAGGTTTTGTGACCACATCATTGCATCCTGCTGCATAGAAGCTTTCCAAACTATCATCCAATGAAATGGCGGTCAAAGCGATAATAGGTGTTTGCTGATCGAATTTTCGAATCTGTATGGTAGCTTCTTCACCACTGATGCCTGGCATATGGATATCCATTAAAATGGCGTCATAGGTATTTTCTTTGGCCATGACTACCGCATCTTCGCCATTACTGGCAATATCACAGGTAATATCTTTTTTGGAGAGCATTTTCTTTGTGATGACCTGATTTATCTTATTGTCCTCTACAATCAAGATATGTAACCCTTTAAAAGTATAATCTTGTTTGGTGATTTCAAACGCAATATCTTGTTCCTCGGCTACACCATCAATACTTTTAACTTCTATTTCAAAAAAGAAGGAACTGCCTTCACCAAGCGTACTTTTTAATTCTATTTGGCTATTGAATAACTTTAAAAGACTTTTTACGATGGTAAGTCCTAGACCTGTACCTCCATATTCTCTGTTGATCTGAATAGACCCTTGTTCAAAACCTTCAAAAATACTTTGCTGTTTCTCTTTTGAAATGCCTATTCCGTTATCTTTTATTTCAAAGTAGAGCCGAGCGGTATCTTCTTCTTTGTTTTTTAGTTTGGCAATCACGGTAACCTCGCCATTTTTTGTGAACTTTATGGAATTTCCAATGAGGTTCATAAAAATCTGGGATAGTTTTAATGGGTCGCTGAACAGGCGATTTGGTATGCTTTTATCATACTCAAGTATTATTTTTGTGTTATTGGCCTTCGCACTTTGGTTCAGGGAATCTATCACCTCATTGATTACCTTTTTAAGATTGAATTCCATGTTCAACGGCTCAACTTTATTGGCATCAATTTTATTGATGTGCAAAATATCGTTGATGAAGTTTAGAAGGTAATCTCCGGAAAATTTTAATGCCTTTAGATGCTCTTTTTGATGTTCTGCAGGGTTTTCCTCTAGAAGCAGGTGCGTAAGACCCGTTACCGCATATAACGGGGTGCGTAACTCGTGACTTACCGTTGATAGAAAATTTGTTTTGGCTTCCATTGCTTGCACGGCACCATCTCGGGCAGTCTGTAATTCTTTATTCTTTGTTTGAAGAAGGTCGTTGGTTTTTAATTTTATCTGGTTGTTTCTATAAAGTGAAACCGCTAAAAGCGAAATAATGGTAAGAAAAGCAGAAGTAAGGATAGCTGTAATTTCCGAGCGGTTTTGTGATTCGGTAAGTTCTTCGATTTTCGTTTCCTGCTGTCGTATAATGTCTGTTTTTTGATTGTCCCTAATAATATCGGCGGTACGCACCTCGGTTTTTAACTTTTCGACATTGAATATCGAATCGTTTATTATTCTTAGGTTCTTCGTATTCACGAGGGCTTTATCATATAAACCTAAACGTTCATATAACGAGGACAGTAATTGGTTAGCTTCCTTACTTTCTTTCGCAAAACCGTATGTATTCGCCAATTTTAAGGCACTCTCCGCATTTTTAACACTTTCATCAAAATTTTCGGTCTTAAAATAAAGCTTGGCAAGCCCCATATAAGCCCTTGTGGATAGATAATTTGGCTCGCGTACATCGGTATTTACCACTAAGGAATTAAAATTTTTAATGGCACTTTCATATTTTTCCAAGCTTAGGTACACATGCGCCTCTGCCAATAAAATATTATTGAAAAAATTTCTATCATTGTTCAGTTGCTTGGCTTCGTTCAACATGAACAATGCCTGAAAATTTTGATCGCTCCTGTATAAAAGTATTGCTTCTACATATTTATGTATGGCGTCGCCATATGGATACGCTACATCTTTTAAGAGAACACTGGCCCTGTCCCAGTAAAACTGAGTGTCACTTTCTTTGTCCAGTTTAAGATATAAAATGGCCAATTCATGATATGTATCTATCAAAGCCTTTACATTCTCGTTTTTTTCCGCTTCACTGGCAGCTTGGTCAAGTTTTTTTAATGCAAGGTCTATTTTATCTTGATTTCGGAATTTTCTGGCTTCCTCAAAATAGCTGGCCATGTTTGTGTGGGTAAGGGAATCTTGAGACCAAACCATTGTAGCCATTGCCCAAAACAGCAAAAAGAGCGATAAATTTCTAAAGACGTTATGTTGTATGACTGACTTCAAATGTAATTTCTCTTGACCATGAAATTTAATAAATCTATTATTCTACTGCTATACCCGGTCTCGTTATCATACCATCCTATGATTTTTACCATTTTTCCAATAACAGAGGTCATCAGAGAATCAAACGTACAAGAATAAGAACTATTGTTTATATCGATTGATACTATTGGGTCTTCGGTATAGTAAAGAATATTTTTAAGCTCGTTTTCGGAAATTCTCTTAAATGTATCATTTATTTCTTCAATACTCGTATTTCTTTTCACATTGAAGGTAATATCGGTTAACGACCCATTTGGAACCGGAACACGTATACCGCAGCCTCCTATAACATTGGCTAAATCTGGAAAAATATGGGTCAATGCCTTTGCAGCTCCCGTTGTGGTAGGAACTATGGATTGAGATGCCGCTCTTGCCCTTCTTAAGTCCCTATGGGGTTGGTCGTGCAGACTTTGATCACTCGTATAGGAGTGGATAGTAGTAATGTAAGCTTGTTCTATACCACAAAGATTGTCGATGACCTTTATCATGGGAGCCGCGTTATTAGTAGTACAGGAGGCATTGGAGACAATATCATCTTGGGATTCTAAAGTTTCCTCATTAATGCCATAAACGATCATTTTTATGTCATCTTCCTCAGGAGGTACGGATAGAATGACTTTTTTTGCGCCATTTTCCAAATGATGTTTTAAAATTGTCCTTGTTTTGAACTTACCGCTACATTCTATTACGATGTCTACTGCATTTGTTTTCCAATTTATTTCTTTGGGATGCGGATGATTGGTCAAGTGTATTTCCTCTCCATTGACCAAAATACTTTTTTCTTTGGCGAAAATATCCTTTGGGAAAGTGCCGTGTATGCTATCATATTTTAGTAAATGCGCCAAAGTCTTAGCATTGGCCAAATCATTTATTGCGACCACATTTAGATGCGGATGTGCATGGAGCAAACGAAAGAGGGTTCTGCCAATTCTTCCAAAACCATTGATACCTATTCTAACATTGCGCATAGCTAAAACTATAATAAATAGATGTTAACCCATCAATAAAAGAACGATAAACTATCTTGACGAGGTCGGAATTATTTTTATCAGCAGATGATCATTGAATGTGTTTGTGCGCTTTGTAGGAAGACCTGACCAGGGCACCACTTTCTACATGTCTAAAACCCATTTCCAGACCAATTTCTTCATACTTTTTAAATTGCTCGGGAGTAATGAACTCCTTGACAGGCAGGTGTTTTTTTGATGGTTGCAAGTATTGGCCAATAGTTACTACATCTACATTGGCATTTCTTAGGTCGTTCATGGTTTCAATGACTTCTTCCTCTAGTTCGCCTAGTCCCAACATGATACCGGACTTGGTCCTGTTGATTCCGTTTTCTTTAAGATATCGCAATACTTCCAAACTGCGCTCGTATTTTGCCTGTATACGGACCTCTCTGGTCAATCTTTTTACGGTTTCCATATTATGTGAAACTACTTCTGGCGAGACTTCGATAATTCGGTCCAAATGTCTTTCGATACCTTGAAAATCAGGAATAAGTGTCTCTAAAGTAGTTGAAGGATTCATTCTTCTGATAGCTTTCACCGTTTCTGCCCAGATGATGGAGCCCATATCCTTTAAATCATCCCTGTCTACAGAGGTGATCACAGCATGTTTTATTCCCATTATTTTTATGGAACGTGCCACTTTTTCCGGTTCCGCCCAGTCCACATCTTCAGGCCTTCCTGTTTTTACCCCGCAAAAACCGCAGGAGCGTGTACAGACATTCCCTAAAATCATAAAAGTAGCGGTTCCTTCTCCCCAACATTCGCCCATATTGGGACAGCTTCCGCTAGTACATATCGTATGCAGGTCATATTTTTCGACCAAACCGCGCAATTGAGTGTATTTCTTTCCCGTTGGAAGTTTTACCCTAAGCCATTTTGGTTTTCCTTTAGGTGGAGCTACATTTTCTTTAACTGCTACGGACATGCTTATTTTTTATACAAATATACGAACTAAATAAATCTTTGAAGTGAGACCTAAGCTTAGTGTAGGGTAGGGGAAAAGCTTCTGATGAGGTACTATCTATCTTTTGTTCCGAATGATTTCGGAGAGTAATTTTTTTGCCCTTAACAACTTGACTTTAATATTGTTTACAGGTTCGTTCAAGCTATTTGCTATTTCCGCATAGCTTAATTCATTAAAGTATCTAAGATTAATGACTTCTTGATAATGTGGTTTTAATTTTTTGATATCCTGCAATAAATTGGCAAGATTTTGTTCTTTGATCAGTTGGTCTTCCATTGAGGGGGCATCATCCAGTACTTTTTTGATTTCATCCCCTCCGTGACGTGCATCAAAAAGATTACGCTTTCTTTTTCGAACTAAATCTATATGTATATTTTTTGAAATGGTAATAAGCCATGTTTTAAATACATAACTATCGTTGTAAGTATGTATTTTGTCAAAAGCCTTTGAAAATGTTTGGATGGTGATATCCTCCGCATCGTTTTCATTTTCGGTGCGTTTTAGTTGAAATCCGTAAACATCGTTCCAAAATGTGTCCAGCAGCCTACTAAAGGCAATTTGATTGCCATTTTTAGCTTTGTTGATTGTTTCTAGTATGTCTTCGGTTTTATCCAAGAAGGATTTTTTAGCAACTGCTTTTTGAAAGAGGACCTAAAACTAGTTATCGGAAATCATATCTTTTCTGCAATCTTGCTCCGTGGGAAGTTTTCCGCACATGCCGCAGGCTTCTCCGTCCTTGTTCAGAAAAGGACTCTGGCTTGCACAGGTTCCGGCAAATTTTCCATCTTTCTTGGCCCAAATCTTAATAGCGATTCCTGCAAAGGCCAAGCTTAAAAGTCCGATTGTTAGAAATATCAGTTTCATTCAAAAATTTTAAGCAAAGATATAAAAATAAAGCCCCTAAAAGGGGCTTTAAAAAGTATTGTTATGAGGGGATTAGTAAGAAATGTTCGCTACGATATTTTCAACGGTAGGATTTTGGTTTCCACCTTGAGGCTCAATTGTGATGTACCCCACAGCATTTTCCGCATAAGGTAACGCCAAGAGTTTTTGACTGTCCGCAGCTTCTTCAATAATACCCAAATTGACCATTTCACCATTGACCTCTGCCCACATCTGGAAACATTGGTCTTTAGGAAGGTTTGGCAACTTGCTTACATTGATATAAGATAATTTTTTTACAGGATTGATGTAGGCTACGGCTTTCAATTCTTTCGCCTTTTTATTTCCCATAACGTTCATTCTTTTTGTTTTGGGATTGTTCAGGACGATGAACTGGTTACGAAAATCCTCCAAGCTACTGTTCATGTTCTCCTCTAACAACTGTATTTTATTGTTGACCATCTCATTCTCCTCTTGGAGATTTTGGTTTTGGTTATAGAAAAAGACAGATGCAGTAATGGACATAACAGCAACAACACTAGCGGCAATGGCATATCTGTAAAAACGCTTTCTGCCGTTTCTTTCAGAACGTATCCTGGCCAATATTTTTTCCTTTAATCCTTCTGGGGACTTGATGGAATGCAGTTTTGCAAATGCCTCCAAATTTTCCTGTAGTTCATCATAGGTTTTCCTAACCTCGGGATACATTGCTATATAACGCTCTACTTGTAAGGTCTCGATTTCCGAAGTACTCCCTAAGAGATACTTTTCCAACATATCGGAATCCAAGAAGATTTTTATTTTTTCTTTCATCACAAAAAATTTAATAACAGTGCAACTATGGCGGGATCGTATATTTTCTTCAGTTCCCTTAGTCCTATTTTTAATCTGGATTTTATCGTGCCGAGCGGTATATCCAGCTCATCACTGGCTTCCTGCTGGGTCATACCTTGAAAAAATAATGCTTCTAACACTATTTGGTACTTATCCTCAATTTTATCCAGATTTTCACGAACGTCCAGTAATTCCGGTTTTACGCCATCTACACCTAAACTATATACGTCCGAAACATCTATTTGGATTTCCTTATCTGATTTTGTGTTGATACTTCTTAATTTATCGATAGCGGTATTTCTGGTAACCCTGAACAGCCACGTAAAAAGTTTGGCTTTGGAAGGGTCATAAGAATCCGCTTTTTTCCAAATTTTCACAAAACTTTCCTGTAGAACATCTTGCGCGAGCTCCTCGTTCCGTACCACTTTATTGGCTACTCCCAACAGGGTGTCCGCATAATTGTCGTACAACAGGGAAATAGCTTTCTCATTACGTTCTTGAAGCAACTCAACGATATGTTTTTCTAATAGTGTGCTCATAAAAAGTATTAGAACTCGATTTTTTCGGAGTAGAACATCCAAATGATACTCTCTCGCCGTATATCCACTAAACGCTAAAATATAAAATTGATTGTTAAGCGGCGTTTCATAAAAGATAAATAGTATAAGTGTGCAGCTGGTAACTGCCACTTTGTTTTTGGTTAGTTTGGTTTGGTATAACCCTCGTAATTCTTTTACGGGGGTTATTTTATTAGATTGACTTCCGGTTTTATTTTGATACCAAAAGTATGGTCTACCTTATTAATTATTTTTTTTGCCAGTTCCAATATTTCCGCTCCCGTTGCGCTCCCGTAGTTTACCAAAACCAAAGCCTGCTTATCATGCACGCCGGCATCCCCAAAACGTTTCCCCTTAAACCCACATTGCTCAATAAGCCATCCGGCAGGGATTTTATAGGCACCTTCAGAAACTTTGTAATAGGGAGCTTCTGGATTTTTTTCCAGAAACATTTCAAAACTTGCCTTAGGAACCACAGGATTTTTGAAAAAACTGCCGCTATTGCCAATTTCTTTTGGGTCCGGAAGTTTACTGTTTCTAATGGCGATTACAGCATTGGAAATATCTTTTATGGTAGGAGCGGTAATATTACTTTTTGCCAATTCTGCCTCAATAGCACCATAACTGGTATTTAATGTGTGATTTTTAGTGCTTAATTTAAAAGTTACGGAAGTAATGACATATTGATTTTTGCCTTCGTTTTTAAAAAATGATTCTCGGTATCCGAATTGGCAATCCGTTTTGGAAAATATTTTGGTTTCCAGAGAGCTTCTATGTATTGCTTCACAATTAACAAAACAATCTTTTAGCTCAACACCGTAGGCACCTATATTCTGTATGGGGGCCGTTCCCGTATTTCCTGGTATGAGGGACATGTTTTCTAAACCTCCATAACCATTTTCCAAGGTCCACAGAACAAATTTATGCCAATTTTCGCCTGCCATCGCCTTTACGGTAACGGTTTCCCCTTCTTTTGAAACAAGTTGAATTCCTTTCAAATTGATATAGATGACCAAGGCATCAATATCTTTTGTAATGAGCATATTACTACCTCCTCCAAGAATAAATTTGTTGGGATAATCTTGGTTGGCCAATATCGCTTTTAATTCAGCTACGGATTTGATTTCAACAAAAAACTTAGCCTTGGCCGCAATGCCGAACGTATTATAATCTTTAAGGGAGAAGTTTTCTTGAATCAGCATTGACCCTTATAATTTTTAAGTGCTTCCCTTAAAATATGAACCGCTCTCTTTAAGCTATCCCGGTCTAAAACATAGGCAATCCTTATTTGATTTTTGCCCAAACCTTCAGTGGCATAAAAACCTGCTGCCGGGGCTACCATGACGGTTTCATTATTCACTCTAAAATCTTCTAACAACCATTGTGCAAAATGATCGGCATTAGTAATGGGCAGTTGGGCAATACAATAAAAAGCCCCTTTGGGTTTTGCCACTTTTACGCCATCGATTTTTTCCAGTTCTTGAATCAATAAATTTCTTCTGGCAACATATTCCGTTTTTACCTCCTCAAAATAACTTTCAGGAGTTTCCAGAGCAGCTTCACTGGCTATCTGTGCATAGGTAGGCGGGGAAAGTCTTGCCTGCCCAAATTTAAGTGCAATAGTAATTACTTCTTTGTTTTTTGAAACGAGAAAGCCTATACGGGCACCGCACATACTATATCTTTTGGACACGGAGTCCACTATTATGGCATGATTGTCCAGTCCTTCCTCCTGTAAAATGGAATAGTGTTCTTTATCGTCGTACGTAAATTCCCGATATACTTCATCGGCAATCAAAAAGAGGTCATGCTTTTTTACGATTGAGGCCAATTTTTGAATTTCTTCTTTACTGTATAGATAACCTGTGGGGTTTCCCGGGTTACAGATTAATATGGCCTTTGTTTTGGGCGATATCAATTTTTCAAAATCCTCGATACGCGGTAGGGAAAAATTGTCCTCTAATTTAGAAACTACGGGTACTACTTTTACACCGCTAGCGGTTGCAAAACCATTATAATTGGCATAAAAGGGCTCCGGGATGATTACTTCGTCTCCAGCATCCGCTATAGTTCCCATGGCAAAGGACAAAGCTTCGGAACCACCGGTTGTTACAATAATATCGTTTGCGGTAACTTCTATGTTATGCTTTGCATAATACCCTGCTATTTTTTTCCTATAGGTTTCAGAACCTTCCGTCCTGCTGTACTCCAGAACCTTTAGCGAAGCATTTTTCACGGCATCCAACGCGATCTGAGGCGTTTTTATATCCGGTTGGCCTATATTCAGGTGAATGACAGCTACTCCTTCTTTCTTTGCATTTTCAGCAAAAGGCACCAATTTTCTAATAGGTGATTCTGGCATGGAACGCCCTTTTTGCGATACTGATGGCATAAAGAATTATTTTTCACAAAAGTGGTAAATCCGTAGCGATCCTACAATAATCCTAGCTTTTATTTCCTTCGCAGGGCTAATGTTAAAAGATATGCCCCAATTGAAAAAAATTGTAAATTGATGTAAATAAATCCATTAGGTATGGCTTTTCTAAAAAAATGGTTCCTATTTCTTCTAACTTCAACACTTTGTGCTGCAAGTGGCTATGGGCAATACTACCAACTTCCAAAAGGGCAGAAATATGACAAGGTGAAATTTGAATTGATCAACAATTTAATTGTAATCCCCCTTGAAGTGAACGGAACAACGTTATCCTTTGTGTTGGATTCCGGTGTTAGGACGCCAATTCTGTTCAATCTTGCCGATCAGGATTCCATAAAACTTAATGATGTTACGGAAGTAGTCATTAACGGTTTGGGCCCCGGCGATCCCATACAGGCCCTAAGTTCAGAGGGTAATTTTTTCAAGTTGGGCAATATTAGAAATCCTTCACAAAAGCTTTATGTGGTCATGGATTCAGGAATTAACTTTTCGCCCAGCTTGGGAATACCGATACACGGAATCATAGGGTATGACCTTTTTAGGGATTTTGTGGTGGACATCAACTATGCAAAGAAAGCCATTAAGTTTTTTGATCCTTCCAATCATAAACTTAAGAACCATAAAAATATGCGGACGTTCGATATTTCCGTAATTAACAGAAAAGCCTATTTAGATGCTTCAATTGCCTTGAAGGACAAAGCTGAAATTCCGGTTAAAATGCTCTTGGATACTGGTAGCAGTGATGCTATTTGGCTATTTGAGAACAATATGATCAAAGTACCGGAAAAAAATTACGATAGTTTTCTGGGCAAAGGCCTAGCGGGCGATATTTATGGGAAACGCACCAAAATCAATCATTTAAGAATTGGCGATTTTATTTTGGACGATGCAAAAACGGCATTCCCGGAAATGGATACTTTCAATGCAATTTTAAGCCTTGGAAATAGGAACGGTAGCCTTGGAGGGGAAGTGCTCAAACGATTCAATATTATATTCGATTATCCGAACAGAGAGATTACCCTAAGGAAAAATGGGAATTTCAAGAAACCGTTTCAGTATAACATAAGCGGGATAGATTTACAACATGCAGGAGTGCGGTACGTATCCGAACGCATAGCCAATGCAAACGGAATTGCTTACAGCAGTCCAGAATCCTATGGAAACGTTCAATTACTTTTAAACGGCGCAACAAAGTTGAGCCTAGTTCCGGAGATAGTGGTTTCCGGGATACGAGCGGGAAGTCCTGCCCATTCCGCAGGTCTTCGGGAGGGCGATGTTATCTTGGCGGTAAATGGAAAGCGAATTCATAGATACAAACTACAGGAAATCATGTATATGCTAAATACCAAGAAGGAAGGTAAACGTGTTAAGGTATTGGTGGAGCGTAAGAACAATGACCTATTGTTCAGTTTTAAGCTTAAGGATTTGTTCAAATAAAAAAGGCCTGCTTTCAGCAGACCTTTTCTAACATCTTTTAGAACATTTTACTTTGTTCCGGTGCCTTTTACCTCACCTTTAATTTTCAATACTTTTGTTGGCGTATCCGCATTGGAAATAACCGTTATGGCTTTCCTGATAGGACCAACTCTATTGGTGTCATATTTCACCTGAATTTCACCCGTTTTTCCTGGTAAAATTGGGTCTTCCGGCTTTTTAGGAATAGTACATCCACAGCTAGAACTTACTTTGCTGATAATCAACGGAGCATTTCCGGTGTTTGTGAATTCGAAAACTCGGACACCATCGGCACCTTTTGCGATTTCACCATAGTCAACAGTCTCTGCCTTAAATTCAATTTTAGCTGCCGTGTCCTGGGCAGTTACACTCAATCCAAGTAGACCAACAAATAATACAAGTACTATTTTTTTCATCATTTCTAATTTTTGGAGAATTTCAAAATTAAATCTTTTCAGATGAACCTCAAAATCCTTTTGTTATCCTCTAACGTTACTTATTTTTGTTTCGTATATCATTTTGAATTAAAAATCGGCTGAAATGGATAATTTAACATATCTCTCTCAGCTTTAATTTTTTAAATCGATGATTATAATTCAAAAACTGGGCCAAATATGGAAATTCCATCAAAATACGAACCAAATAGGGTAGAGGAACGTTGGTATGAATACTGGATGAAAAATAAGTTTTTTCATTCCAAACCAGATGATAGGGAGCCTTATACCATTGTGATTCCCCCGCCAAACGTGACGGGAGTATTGCACATGGGGCATATGTTGAACAATACCATTCAGGATGTTTTGATCCGGAAAGCGCGCCTAGAGGGTAAAAATGCCTGTTGGGTGCCCGGTATGGACCACGCTTCCATAGCTACGGAAGCCAAAGTGGTAGATAAACTTAAGCAAGAAGGTATCTCAAAATCGGATTTGACCCGTGAGGAGTTTTTGAAACATGCTTGGGATTGGACGGACGAATATGGCGGCGTAATTCTGGAGCAATTGAAAAAACTGGGATGTTCCTGCGATTGGGAGCGTACAAAGTTCACTATGGATGACGATATGTCAGCCTCTGTTATCAAAGTTTTTGTGGATTTATATAAAAAAGGACTCATTTACAGGGGTTTTCGAATGGTAAATTGGGATCCTGAAGCAAAAACTACTCTTTCCGATGAAGAGGTGAATTATGAGGAACGCCAAGGCCTATTATATTATCTGGCTTATAAGATCGAGGGTTCGGACGAAAAAGTTACGATTGCCACTACAAGGCCGGAGACCATTCTGGGAGATACCGCCATTTGTATTAATCCAAATGATGAAAGATACGCTCATTTAAGAGGTAAAAAGGCCATCGTGCCTATTTGCGGGCGTGTCATTCCGATAATTGAAGATGAATATGTAGATATCGAGTTTGGTACGGGATGCTTGAAGGTAACCCCGGCACACGATGAAAACGATAAGAATTTAGGAGAAAAACACCATCTAGAGGTAATAGATATTTTTCATGAGGATGCTTCCCTAAATTCTTACGGGTTGCATTACGAAGGAAAAGACCGTTTTGTAGTTCGCAAGGAAATCGCCAAAGAATTGGAAGAAAAGGGTTTTCTGGTCAAAACGGAACAGCACACCAACAAAGTTGGAACATCTGAGCGCACCAAAGCAGTTATTGAGCCAAGGCTCTCCGATCAATGGTTTTTAAAGATGGAAGATTTGGCTAAACCTGCCATTGACGCTGTTTTGAATACAGGTGATGTAAAGTTATTTCCTAAAAAGTTTGAAAATACTTATCGACATTGGATGGAGAACATCCGCGATTGGAATATATCTAGGCAATTATGGTGGGGTCAGCAGATTCCCGCGTATTATTATGGTGATGGGCAAGATGATTTTGTGGTGGCTGAAACCAAGGCCGAAGCATTGGAATTGGCAAAAGCGAAAAATCCAACGATTCAAGAATCGGACTTGAGACAAGACCCCGATGTTTTGGATACCTGGTTTTCTTCATGGTTATGGCCTATCAGTGTTTTTGGAGGCATTTTAGAACCGGATAATCCAGAGGTAAATTATTATTACCCGACCAATGATTTGGTGACCGGTCCGGATATTTTGTTTTTCTGGGTGGCACGAATGATTGTGGCGGGTTATGAGTTTAGGGGAGAACGTCCGTATGAAAATGTGTACTTGACCGGTTTGGTCAGGGATAAGCAACGTCGTAAAATGTCCAAATCATTGGGTAATTCGCCCGATGCTTTACAATTGATTTCGGAATATGGTGCCGATGGTGTTCGTGTTGGGTTGTTATTGAGTTCTGCCGCCGGAAATGATTTAATGTTTGACGAAGCGTTATGCCAACAAGGAAAGAACTTTGCCAATAAAATATGGAATGCCTTCCGATTGGTGAAAGGTTGGAAAATAGCCGATATAGCACAACCGGAAGCTGCTAAAATTGGGTTGGAGTGGTATGAAGCAAAATTCAATAAAACCTTATCGGAAATTGAAGACCATTACCGTAAATACCGAATTTCTGATGCGTTAATGGCATTGTACAAACTGGTTTGGGATGATTTCTGCTCATGGTTATTGGAAATCGTAAAACCGGCTTACCAACAGCCCATAGATAAAAAAACGCTTGCCAGGGTAATAGCTTTATTTGAAAAAAATTTAAAACTCTTGCACCCATTCATGCCTTTTCTCACGGAAGAAGTTTGGCAACATATGGCCGTGAGGGATACAACAGAAGCATTATGTGTAGCTACATGGCCTGAATTAGGTGCTATTGACAATAAACTTATTGAAGATTTTGAATTTGCTACTGAGGTTATTTCTGGCATCAGGACCATACGGAAAGAAAAGAGCATTCCAATGAAAGAAACGTTGGAATTATCGCTACTCAACGGCGAACAAAGCAGTGCAAATTGGGACGTTGTGATTAAAAAACTGACCAACGTATCAAATATATCATATGTAGACCAGGCCTTGGATGGTGCATTGAGTTTTAGGGTAAAGAGCAATGAATATTTTATTCCTGTAGCCGGAACTATTGATGTAGCTGCTGAAATCAAAAAAATTAATGAGGAGTTGGCCTATACAAAAGGGTTTTTGAAATCGGTTCAGAAGAAATTATCCAATGAACGGTTTGTCAATAATGCTCCGGAAAAAGTGGTTGCTATAGAAAAGAAAAAAGCTTCCGATGCAGAAGCAAAAATCGAGACTTTGGAAAAGAGTTTGGCTAGTTTGTCATGAGATCTTACAAACTTTTCAAAATCATTTTCCTTTATTTACTAGCGTATTCGCCACAAGTCCGCCTATGATACAAAGCAATCCTAGAAAGCTCCATAGCGTGTAGTGGTCACCAAACCAGAATATACCTATAAAAATAGTAAATACGACTTCTGTGTATTTTATGGGAGCGACCAAATTAGTACTTGCTATTTGGAAGGCTTTGGTCATGTACAATTGCCCAAAATATCCGAATATACCGAGGCTTCCCAAGAGCAACCATTCCTTTCCTATAGGCCAAACCCACGTGTGTAAGCAAAGCAATAAACCGAATATGGTGGCGGTAAACATAAAGTAGTTCACGACCACCACGGGATGTTCCGTGGGACCTATTTTACGAATGGTTATATATACAAGACCCGTAAATACCGATGCCGTAAGCACTAAGGCCAATCCCAGATTGCTCACATTGTTATCAAATCCTTTTAATATGATAACGCCCATAAAGGCTATGAAAAAAAATAACCACTGTATTGGCTTTAGTTTTTCTTTCAATAGGAATACGGCAAAAATTGCGGCGAAAATAGGGGCGATGTAACGTAGGGAAACCGCTGTTCCAATAGGCAAATATTTGAAGGACATAAAAAATAAGCTCATAGAAATGAGCCCAAAGAATGCTCGGGTCACTAAAAGCGTTTTTTGATTTCCCAAGATGGATATGTTATGTCGTAAAAGAAAAGCTGAGGCCATAATGAATGAGGTGACAGACCTAAAAAATACCAATTGAAAAGCCGGAATACGGTCCAAATATTTTATAAAAGCATTCATCATAGAAAATGAAGCGGTGCTTATGAGCATAAAAAGAAGTGCTTTTTTCAAAGGGAAGTTTCCGTTTTTTACCGTGCAAAACTACATTATTTGAAGGTAGTGTTAGGTTTGATTTTGCTATTTTATGGCTACTTCAAATATGTTTTGTAAAAATCCATATTCAGGCTTGTATGAGTTGATATAAATCAGTTTCTTTGTTTAAAATCATTCTAAATAATATTGATGCAACGAGAAATATCAAATAAAATGAGAATCTACCATAGGTATTTAGGGTTCTTTGTAGCAGGTATCATGGCCGTATATTCAATTAGCGGGGTGGTATTGATTTTTAGGGATACTGATTTTCTTAAAAAAGAATATATAGCGGAGAAGCAATTGGAACCCGGTTTAGATGCTAACGAAGTAGGACGTGAAATAAAGATTAAAAATTTAAAATTTTCGAGCCGATCAGAGGATTTGGCAAAGTTTGAAAGAGGAACGTACAACACAAAAACAGGCCTTGCTTCTTACACAGTAAAACGATTGCCTTTGGTTTTGGATAAAATGACGCATTTACATAAGGCAAAATCATCCGAACCGCTATTTTTCTTGAACATATTTTTTGGGGTAGCCCTTTTATTTTTAGTCATTTCCTCGTTTTGGATGTTCTTGCGAAAAACGCCAGTATTCAAAAAAGGAATGTATTTTGCGATTGCGGGAATAGTACTTACACTAGTACTCTTATTTGTATAACTGCCTCTTATACAATCTCTTAATATATTTTAGTTTTTAGTTAATGCGTTACGTTAAAAAGCATTTGAGTTAATAAATTACCTTGTTAACCAATATCTTTCGTGTAACACTAAAACTTAATATTATGAGAAGTCTTCTTTGGTTAGTAGCCGTAATTTGTATCATTGTCTGGTTATTGGGTATGTTAGGAATAGTCCCAGGTCTTGCAACGGGTAGTTTGGTTCATATACTCATCGTAATTGCTGTTATCGTTATCCTGTATAATGTTATTTCAGGAAAAAAACCGCTATAACGGCATGACAACTTTTATTCCGTTTTATTTACGGAAATAGGTAATAATCGATTTATAGAATTAATATTCCCTTACAGTTGCTTTATTTTCTTTGCTATCTTTAATATAAAGATAGAACTCATGGATAAAGTAACATTGTTAGGGATATTTTTTTGTGGTTTTTTTGGATTCACTCAAGAAAATACCATTGTTTTACCTTCAGAAATTCAGATAAAAACAGCAGTCTTACCTGCACCTGAAGCCGATAAAGATGGTGCAATGGTTTATGGATATAACTCAGATGGAGAATTTGTAATCTTACGTGAAGGTAACAACAATCTAGTATGTTTAGCTGATAATCCTAATAAAGAGGGAATTCAGGTTTCTTGTTATTCTAAAAAACTGGAACCTTTCATGAAAAGGGGAAGGGCATTGAGAGCTGAAGGTAAAAGCGTTGAAGAACTGAGAAAAATAAGAGGGGATGAGGTGGCCCAAGGAAAGTTGGAAATGCCCAAGGAGCCAAGTATGACTTACATCTATTTTGGTAAGGAAGATGACTATAATACTGCTACGGGTGAACTAAGGAACGGCCAATTTAGATATGTAATTTATACTCCGTTCGCTACCACTGAATCAACTGGCTTACCGGACAAACCACACGCTAAAGGAATGCCATGGTTAATGGACCCCGGGACTCACAGAGCGCATATCATGGTTGGTCCTTTTAATTAAATTTTCAGTGGTATATGGAACACTGGATAAACAGAGCTAAGACCATCAAGATAATGATGGAGCTTATTTCAATTCTCTAAGTTCGGAATTTACCAATTTCACATAAGCTTTCATGGCTTGTTCCATACTCAGATTTTGTGCCTGTATCAGCGCATTGGCCTTAAAAGCATTAATGAGCGGCGTTTTACTTCCTGGATTACTATAATTTTCATTTGCCACTTTGTAATAAGCATATAGCTTCAACAGCAGATCCGCGGGAATAGGATCTTTGTAATTGTTGACGAATTCAACGGCCTGTTGAAAATCAGTATGTAGCTTCTTCTTTTTCATTTGGGTCTACATACGTAGCAATACACGTTTGGGCGCCTTTTACTTTTTGGTTCAATTGGACATTGATTTGACAATCCAGAGGAAGAAAAAGGTCTACACGAGAACCAAATTTTATAAACCCGGCATCATCGCCCTGTTGTACGCTTTCCCCTATTTCAGCATAATTCACGATTCGCCTAGCTACAGCTCCCGCAATTTGCCTGTATAGGATATCCCCAAACTTAGGAGTGCCTATGACCACCGTAGTGCGTTCATTTTCTTCACTTGACTTGGGATGCCAAGCTACAAGGTATTTTCCAGGATGGTATTTGGAATATTTAATGCTCCCGCTTGCAGGATATCTGGTTACATGCACATTAACGGGAGACATAAATATAGATACCTGCCTCTTTTTTCCATTAAAATATTCCTTCTCTTCTACTTCCTCGATTACCACTACCTTACCATCTACTGGGGATAATATTTCGTCAAAAGTCTTGTTTGCCCTTCTTTTTGGATTTCTAAAAAATTGCAACACCAACACCAGCATTACGATTGCAAGAATTTGAATAGCCAGCCTTAACCACGGGATATCAATAAAATACTGAGCGGCGAGCACACTAGCACCGATAATAAAAAAAGTAGTCAATATAATTGCCTGACCCTCTCTATGAAACATAACTAAAAATATTAAGCGTTAAATAAGCAAAAGGAGCTGCAAAGACCAAACTATCCAACCTGTCCAGCATACCACCATGTCCCGGTAAAATAGCACCGCTATCCTTTACGCCCGCTGCTCTTTTAAGTTTGGATTCTACCAAGTCTCCCAAACTGCCTGTAACTACGATAACCGTGGCCAAAACCATCCATTGCCAAGGGTTGATTATTTGCTCTTGGGTTCCCATTATGTAGGCAGCACCTAAGGCAAAGATATAACCTCCCAATGTTCCTTCAATAGTTTTTTTTGGGGAAACGGATGGAAACAACTTAGTGCGACCTAAACTTTTCCCTACCAAATAGGCAAATGAATCATTTACCCAAATTAAAATGAAGATGCCCATAATCAATAATTTGGCAAAATCATCATCCTTGTAAGGAATCATGGTCAAGAAAATACAACCACCGCCTATATAAAAAAGACCTATAAGGAATTTTTGTAATTTATTAAAGAGCCTATCCTTTTTTGAAAAAAGATAAACCAATAATGCAATATCTACCGCAATTGTTAAAATCATCAAAATATTGACAATATTTTTATCCTTGATCAAATAGATAAATGCCCACCAAAGTGCTAGATATGCAGCAAAAATATGATACCCTTTTAAACCCACCAGACGTTTATATTCGTAAAGGCAGGCAAGACCAAAAGTCATAAATAAAAAGTCAAAAGCGTCAGAACTTAAAAAGACGGCGGACAACAAAAGAATAATGTATACTGCTCCCGTTAATGCTCTCCGTAAAACTTCACCCATACTATAAATCTTCCAAAAGTAAAAGATAAAGATTTTTAGTGCTACTTCCGTAAGTGAGGAAGTCGTCCGAGTTTTCTTGTGTGGCTTTAAAGTGTTTTAATGTGGTAATGTTGGCCGGAATTTTCGGGCCATATTTTTTCTTGATGGTCTTTAAACCTTCCCCAATAGATTCTACCAATTGGCTAGTGGTAGCGTAAACGATTACGTTACTGGGAAGTTCATTAATCTTCTTTTCGTTCAATTGATTGGAACAGACTAAAATACTCCCGTTTTGGGCCACTAAATGTTCGCAGGTCGTGAAGAAAACTTCACTTTCTTTGGATTTTTTAGTAAAGGCAAGATTTTCTTTTTGAAATTTTTGGACAAGTCTATCGTCCATCGCGAAAAAGGATTCTTTTTCCCAGTTATTTTCTTCTACTATATTTTTTAATGCTTTTGATATTTCTTGTGAAGAGATGCAGTAAATAAATTTACCTCCATTTTTTTTAAAATGAATCGTAAACTTTTCATCTACCGGAATATTCAAATCGGGCATATGTTGGCCTCTGGTCTCCGCGGTTTCTTTCGAAACCTTCTTTTTTCCACCACCGAACAATATATCTAAAAGCCCCATTAAATATTAAAAAATCCTGTTACTAAGTAAGTTGATTAAAATTTACAACGCAGAAACCGCTTAATTATTTTTCTGCAACTTCTTTCTCTTCATCATCTTGGGATATGGTGCTATCCTCTTTTTTCTTAATCTCTTCAGCTTCCAAAAGGTCTTTTTGAAAAGGTCTTTTCCCAAAAATCTTTTCCAAATCCTCCTTAAAGATAACTTCTTTCTCCAATAAACGTTCTGCCAATATGGTAAGTTTGTCCTTGTTATCCTTGAGAACTTTTATTGCGCGCTGGTATTCTGCTTCTATTATTTTTGAAATCTCCTCATCAATTTTCCTGGCTGTTTCTTCACTGTACGGTTTGGAAAAACCATAGGAATCCTGTCCGGAAGAATCATAATAGGTAAGATTGCCAATCTCATCATTAAGCCCATAAATGGTAACCATTGCCCTAGCTTGTTTAGTGACCTTTTCCAAATCACTTAAAGCACCGGTAGAGATTTTGTTAAAAATAACTTTTTCCGCTGCTCTACCACCCATTGTTGCGCACATTTCATCCAACATTTGTTCCGGCCTTACTATGAGTCTTTCCTCGGGCAGGTACCAAGCAGCTCCTAGAGATTGCCCTCTAGGCACAATAGTTACTTTTACCAAAGGAGCGGCATGTTCTAACATCCAGCTCACGGTGGCGTGACCCGCCTCATGATAGGCGATGGTTTCTTTTTCACCTGGAGTGATGATCTTATTTTTCTTCTCCAGACCACCAACAATCCTATCTACTGCATCCAAAAAGTCCTGTTTATTGACTGCTTTTTGTTCTTTACGAGCTGCAATCAATGCCGCTTCGTTACAAACATTGGCAATATCCGCACCGGAGAAACCAGGTGTTTGTCTTGCCAAGAAATCCAAATCCAGTGTTTCCGAAGTCTTTATAGGTCTAAGGTGGACTTCAAATATTTCCTTCCTTTCCCGAATATCCGGAAGGTCTACATAAATCTGACGGTCAAACCTTCCTGCTCTCATCAAGGCTTTATCCAGTACATCTGCCCGGTTGGTAGCGGCCAAAACGATTACGTTGGTATTGGTTCCAAAACCATCCATCTCCGTTAATAATTGATTTAAAGTGTTTTCACGCTCGTCATTAGATCCGGTAAAGTTGTTTTTACCCCTCGCGCGACCAATAGCATCAATCTCATCGATAAAAATAATGGCCGGGGATTTGTCCTTGGCTTGTTTGAAAAGGTCCCTTACCCTTGAAGCTCCTACACCTACGAACATTTCTACAAAGTCCGAACCAGAAAGCGAAAAGAAGGGTACTTTTGCCTCTCCTGCAACCGCTTTGGCCAATAAGGTCTTACCTGTTCCCGGAGGGCCTACCAATAATGCACCTTTTGGAATTTTACCACCCAGAGAGGTATATTTATCCGGGTTTTTAAGAAACTCTACGATTTCCTCAACTTCCTCTTTGGCGCCTTCCAGCCCAGCAACATCTTTAAAAGACGTTCGGGTATCCGTTTTTTCATCAAACAGCTTCGCTTTGGATTTTCCAATATTAAAGATTTGACCTCCGGCACCGCCTCCGCCGCCTCCGGACATTCTTCGCATTAGGTATATCCAAATACCGATAATCAAAATGAAGGGCAATAAGGACAACAGAAAATCGAAAAATGCGGTCGATTCCTTATCAAACTCAACGATCGTATCCAGATTGTTTTCCTTTTTTATCTCGGTAATCTCATTTTGAAAAATCTGTAAATCCCCGTAATCCAAAATATATTGTGGGACATTTCCAGTAGTCGGTAGAATAGATTTATCCGTTACATCCTTGTGCACGTCCTTTGCAAGTGCCTCTTTGGTAAGGAAAACTTTTGCTTGGTTGGTGTTGGTGATAATAAGTATTTTATCAATGTCACCGTTTCTTAAGTATTCCTGAAGTTCTGAGGTCGTTGTCTTCTCAGTACTTGCTAGATCTTCGCTATTAAAAAGTTGAAAACCTATCAGTAATACTGCAATTAATCCATAAATCCACCATGAGCTAAATTTAGGTTTCTTAGGATTTGAACTGTTGTCTTTTGCCATTATATTTTTTTATTGATTTATGCTACTTTCTACGGTGGTAAACTTTGCGTCTCCCCATAGCCCTTCAATGTCATAGAATTCCCGAATCTGTTTTTGGAAAACGTGGACCACTACGTTCACATAATCCATCAAAACCCACTCGGCATTGTCTTCTCCCTCAACATGCCAAGGTTTGTCTTTAATAGCTTTACTTACTGTTTTTTGGATAGAACCTACTATGGCATTCACGTGCGTATTAGAAGTACCATTACAAATTATAAAGTAGTCACAAACGGTATTTTCAATTTCTCTTAAATCGAGTAAATTTATATGTTGCCCTTTTACTTCTTCTATTCCCTCTAAAATCAATGCAATCAGTTCATCTGCGCTAGCTTTCCTTTTCTGCATTCAAAAATTTTAATTTTAACAAAGTTATTATTTTTTTGTTCTTTTAGGACTAGTTTTTAACAATAGATTATAGATTGCCCAAAGCTATGCCCTATGCATGTAATCAAACTTGGTGCCACGGACTCTACAAACAGTTATTTGAAAGGTCTTTTAACGGAACAAAAACTTCAGGATTTTACCGTGGTTTTGGCCGAAAATCAAACAAAGGGGAGGGGGCAGGTTGACACAACATGGCGTTCCGAACCCGGTAAGAACTTAACTCTCAGTATATTGAAATATTTTGAAGGTATAGAAGCCCAGCACCAGTTTTTAATCAACCTATGTATTTCTTTAGCGGTTTACGATACTTTGATTGCGTTAAAAGTACCTAGGGTTTCCATAAAATGGCCTAACGACATTCTGTCAGGTACCTCAAAACTTTGTGGTATTCTTATTGAAAATCTGATTTCTGGACAGGAAATTAAATCATCCGTTATCGGAATCGGTCTAAATGTGAACCAAACTGCGTTTCAGAAAGAGCTAAACGCTACTTCTCTTCAGCTTTTATTAAGTAAAGAACTGGATAAGGAATACGTTTTGGAACTTCTTTTAAAAGCGTTGAAAAGCTATTTGGAAAAGGCCCACATGTTCCACTGGGAGGAACTACTAAAAACGTATGAAAAAAAATTGTTCAGAAAAGGAGTGCCTTCCACTTTCCAAAGACCCGATGAATCCTATTTTATGGGAATTATTCAAGGAGTCACCGAAACGGGATCGTTGAAGGTATTGTTAAAAAACGATACCTGTGAAGAATTCGGATTTAAAGAAGTAAAATTATTGTATTAAACCTTTGCCAGATTTTGTGATAACGTATTGATGAAATTGGTAATTGGAGTTTTTATCATCATGGCCATCATGGCATTGAATTCCCCCTGAAAACTTAGCACTACGGAGCTGGAATTTTCATTCTCTTCTGTGATATCAGCAGTTAATGTAAACGGCAGTTTATCACTTGCGGCCCCTAAGACCAATTTGGTATACTGGACTTCCTCTTTGCGTTCCAACACTATTTCTGGCATTCCTTTTAAAGCGAAAAGAAACCTGTTTTCATTCAAAACTTCAAACTTATCAATGTTTTCCGGCATTAATTGCTCAAAATTGGCAAGATCATTCAAAAATTCAAAAGTTTCCTTTCCGTTTTTGGAGACTTTTGCAGAGGGCGTTTCTATAAACATATTTTTATTGTTTCCATTGGGAAGGATTTTTTCTCCATTCCATTAAAGTAGCAAGTTGTTCTTCTTTGATATATCCTGTTTCAGAGGCCTGCTCTATAAGATATTCATAATTGCTCAAGGTATGCAAGTCAATATTTTTTTCTTCAAAATTAGTCTTTGCTACTTCAAAACCATAGGTAAAAACCGCTAACATCCCTTTTATGTTAGCATTTTCCGCTTTTAAGGCATTCACGGCATTAAGACTACTCATTCCAGTACTGATCAAATCCTCTATGACCACCACACTTTGGTTGGCCTCCAAATAGCCTTCGATCTGATTTTTTCTTCCGTGGGATTTTGGCTGTGGTCGTACATAAACAAAGGGGAGTCCCAAAGTATCCGCAACCAGCGCTCCCATCCCTATGGCACCTGTGGCTACACCTGCAATGACATCCGGTTTCCCATAAAGCAACTCTACTTGTTTGGCCATTTCATCCCTTACAAAGTTGCGAATTACAGGATAGGAAAGTAAAATTCTATTGTCACAATATATTGGGGATTTCCATCCAGAAGCCCATGTAAAAGGATTTTCCGGTTTCAATTTTATTGCATTAATTTGCAGCAGAAGCTCCGCTGTTTTTTTAGCTGTATGCTTGTCTAAAACCATGACGCAAATGTATAAAGTTTTTGTTAATGAGTTGCCACTGATTTTAACAAATAAAGTGTCGGAAACAGCAAATGGGGAGTATTTTTTGCTCAACCAAGAGTCCATCCAAACGGCCATCAAATCCCTTAAGAAAAAGAAGTTGGAAGAGGCCTATATTTACCATCCCAACCATGAAGAAATATTAAAAAAGTTCACACAAGAAATACCGCTAATAGTAGCTGCGGGCGGGGTAGTAACCAACGTAAAAGGAAAAGTTCTTTTTATTTACAGGAACGATAAGTGGGACTTGCCCAAAGGAAAATTGGACAAGGGCGAGTCTATAGAAGATTGTGCGATACGAGAGGTGATGGAAGAGACCGGCGTAAAGGAATTGCGCATTGAGAATTTTCTAAAAACTACCTACCATGTGATTACCAATAATGGCACCTATACTTTAAAACAAGTACATTGGTATGCTATGAGTACCGAATACGAAGGAAAACTGAAACCCGAAAAAAAGGAAGGTATCGTAAAGGTAAAATGGAAAGGTCCCAAAAAAATTCAAAAAGCATTACAGAATTCCTATGCGAATATTAAAATCCTTTTTGAAGGCGAATAGGCGAGCTATTTCAAAATTCTGTATACCGGATATTGCAAATGCGCTTTTTCATAATGGTCCGATTTTTTATAGATCCATTCCAGCTGTGAATACCAATTTTCCGCAAATTCCGCATCGTTTTCTTTCTTGAACAAAAAGGTTTTTCTGAGCAGACTATCCTTCTTTAATAGTCTTAAGGCTGTATCCTCAAAAACATAAGGAGAAAAGTCCTCTTTCTGTTGTAAAATGGTATCAAAAAAATTCCAATTAAAAAAAGAATCGGTTCCTTTAGGTTCCAAAGTTTCCATGATATACCGGAACCCGGGTTGATCTACGGGCACTAAAATATCCCCACTCTCAAAAGAAACTTCTTTTACACTTGTTTCCAATGTAGTATTGTAATGTAAATAGTGCCCTTCAAAAGGACTGTTCAACGTTTTAAAATCATCTATCCGATAGGATTCTACAGTTAGAAGGGTATCGTCTTTTATAGTGTTGTATTCTATTTTATTGAGGTCTAGCAATTCCAATATTTTGGACCATGACTTTTTAATGATGTAGGCCTCTGGAATTTTGACGGAATCCGATGGCATATAATAATCTTTATAGGAAACCTCTTTAGTAAAGGATTTCTCCCTATTATATTTTAATCTTGGAAAGCCCGTAACCAGACTGTTAATGGTGTCTACTTCAAAACCTTTAAAATTCAATAGTGAAGTTCTAGTAGTATCAACTTTCCAGGATATGGGATAGTAGGACCAGCCTCTATGTCTGGTTAATGCTTCTTCTCTTAGGGCCCTAATTTTATCACCTTTGGCTTCTGCAATGCCAATCATTTGTTTCATTAATTCATAAGTGCCCTCTACCCTCTTTTTATAAGGTTTGAGCATATGTGTTTCCACCATTAAACCAAACGTGTTCCACAGTGTGGTGTACCCGGTCGAGTATCTGGGATGGTCCATGAACTGATCAAAACCGACTTCGGGAGGCTGATTAAAAACATTTACATAAGGGGTGATGTCCCAACCATTGGCCGCTAACGAATCTTGTAGTGTGGGCATAATGGTGGTATTTAAAAAAGAACCTAATTCTCCACCAAGTTTGTTGTGCTGCGTAAAAAGATGTGTTAACGTATATTGATAATCCGCACCGTTGCTCACGTGGTTATCTATAAAAATATCCGGATCGGTGAGGTGGTATATTTGGGCAAAGGTCCTAGCATTTTTAGTGTCGTTCTTAATAAAATCCCTGTTTAGGTCATAGTTCCGTGCGTTGCCACGAAACCCATAGGATTCCGGGCCATTTTGATTTGCCCTAGTGGCATTGTTTCTGTTTAGGGAACCCCCAACATTATATATGGGAATGGTCACCAAAACCGTTTCTTTGGGGGCGGGTATTTTACCGCTTACCAAATCTCTGTATAAAAGCATGGTAGCATCGATGCCATCACTCTCCCCCGGGTGAATGCCATTATTTATCAAAATGATGGTTTTGTTTTCGCTTATTTTATTAAAATTGAAGTCACCGTCCTCATTATAGGTGACCATATGTAGGGGTTTGCCACTATCCGTTTCACCTATGGTCTGTATATTGATCTGGGGAAATTCTTTGGCCAATTGAATGTAGAAAGCAATAGCCTCCCCATATGTTGCCGTTTCTTTGCCCTGTGAAGTTTCAAAGGAAGTTGGGAAGTCTTTTTCTACTTCTTCGGTTTTTTTCTCGCAAGAGAGCAATACGATAAAAATAAAAACTAAAAATAGCCGCATAACAAATAGCTGATCATTGGTTGTGTACCGTAAAAATAGTCAAAACCGGATAAGCTTCATTATGCAACTTTTGTAATATTTTCTATTTCTTGTTTTTGTATTGGTTTATTATTGAACGTGATAAGGTGATGGGTCTTGTCCTTAAAAAACTCCCATTTTTGTCTATCATGCGTATCAATGGAAGAAGTTACTACATTGATCCTAATTTTCTCTTTTATGGGCAATTTTATAAATGCCTCTAAAAATTGCCACCCATCCATAATGGGCATATTGATGTCCAAAAAAATTACTTCAGGTAAAGTTTCTTTATTTTCGATTTTTTGGACAATACTGTCCAAGGCCAATTTCCCGTTGGCAAATGAATCTATACTATCACATTTGACCAATAGATTCAGCATTTTACGAATGCCAAATACCGTGATAGGATCATCGTCTACTATTCCTATATAATTAACTTTCTTCATTGAAATAGACTTTAAAAATAGTTCCTTTATTAACCTTACTTTCCACATGAACTTTACCGTTCATAGCTTCTATCTGATTTTTTGTGATGTACAATCCAATGCCTCTTGAATCTTTATGGGTATGAAAGGTTTTGTACATGCCAAAAATCTTATCGCCATATTTATTTAAATCTATTCCCAGACCATTGTCCTCTATGGAAAGGATAGTGTATTTTCCTTTTCTTTTGGTGCTAAGTCTTATTACCGGGTTCCTTTCCGGATGTTTGTACTTAATACTGTTCGTAAGGAAATTCATTAAAATACTCTCTAGATAACCTGGGACTACTTTTATTATGGTGTCCTCAGAAACCTCATTGATAATCTCCGCTTGGTTATTCAATAATAGAGCAGAAAGATTACGTTGAATAGCTATAATTTTTTTGTGTAAAAGTATAGGCTTCTTTTCTGCGTTTACGTTAGTGCTGATAGCAACCACTTCATTAAGGTTATCCAATGTTTCCATTAGACTGTCCGAAGCTTCTGTAAGCATTTTCAAAATTCGTTCTTTTTCTTTTTCATCGTCTTCATTGGTCAAAAAACTCAAAAGCATGGAGAAGTTGGCTGTATGAGATCTTAAGTTGTGGGAGATGATATGCGCAAAATCTATTAGTTTCTTATTCTGTAAAGAAGTTACATCTATAAGATTACGCAGTTCTTTCTCTTTTTGTTTAAGGGAGGTAATGTCCATACTTATTCCCAATAAGCCAAAAGCACTACCTTGATCATTTATCAAAGGAATTTTAGAGGTGAGGAATATGGTTTCGTGACCGGCTTTTGTAATACTACTGACTTCCTCGGCAAGGATAGGTTGTAAACTGGTCATAACGGCTATATCCTGATCTGTGTATTTTCTGGCCGTATGCTCATCGAACAAATCATAATTGTCCTTTCCTATAAGTTCTTTGTCCGAAGTAGTGCCAAAGTATTCGTATTCAGATTTGTTGACCAATATTTTTCTGGACTGCGTATCTTTTACATAAACGTTAAGTGGTAAATTATCTACTAAAGTCCGTAACAATTTTTCGTTTTTTTGGGTCTCGGAATCTGCTGCTACCTGCTCCGAAATATCTTGAATGGTTCCTAACAGTCCTGTAAGTTTCCCTTTTTCAAATATCGGCTTTCCACTGGCCAGTATCCATTTTTCATTGCCTTTTGCAGTAATTATCTGTGCTTTGAGACTCCAGGGAGTCCCTTTATCGGTCGCTTCGAACAAAGCCATGGAAATGATATTCCTACTATGGCCCTCTTTATAAAAATCTATCGCCGTTTCAATATTGGGTTCAAAATCGGTTCCGGCTTCATGTATTTTTTTGGTCATACTGCACCACTTGAGGGTATTGTTGACCTTATCATACTCCCATCTCCCGATTTTTGCTATTTCCGACTGTTGGCTGAATAAAACTTCGGTTTTTTGTAATTCTATTTCTGCTTTTACCCCTTCGGTCACATCATCTAATTGGATAATAGCACCTATAATATCTTCATCACCATCATACCAAGGAACACTGCCCCATTGATGCCATCTCTCATTTTTATGGATATCTACAGCCTTCTGAATGCCCATTGGGTTTGATTTTCCCTTAAAAGTATCTTGCAGTACATTTTTCCATTTTCTATTTAGTTTAGGGAAAAGTTGAAAAAGCGTTTTATCGGAAATGGTTATCCCTTCCAAATTAAAAGTGCTGATAAATTTATTGGAGGCATGGACAATCTTGAACTTATTATCAATAAATAAAGTACAGGTAGGTAACTGTTTTATTAGATAGGAAGTTGAAAGAGTCTGGGATGCCTTTAACATACAGGTTGTAATTTCTTACTAAAATAGTAGGGATTTTTTAATTATCTTAATCTTTGTTGTGAATCATGTAAATGTTGTTGTAATCTAAAGTTCGATTTATATTTCTCTTATAATTTATTGAAGTATATTTTAAATGTAGTTCCTTGGTTTACAATACTGGTAGCCGATATTTTACCGTTCATTGCTTCAATTTGATTTTTTGTAATATAAAGCCCAATTCCTCTGGCATCTTTATTCTTATGGAACGTTTTGTATAGTCCAAACAGCTTGTCCCCAAATTTTTCCATATTAATTCCTAAACCATTATCCTCTATGTTCAGAATAGTATAATCTTTGGTTTCCTCAATATTCAAAATGATGATGGGGTCTTTATCTTTCTTTCTGTATTTGATTGCATTGGTAAGACAGTTGGTCAAAATACTTTCCAAGTATGCCGGAAGTGCTTTTACCTTAACGGTATCCGGAATTTCATTGATTATTCTTCCGTTATTTTGCTTTAATAGACCTATTAGGTTCTGTTCTACATGAAAAACGGTATCGTTTAGGGAAAGCAGTCGTTTTTCCTCATTGATATTGGTTTTAATAGCTACAACCTCTCGCAGTCCTTTAATGGTATCCGTAAGATTGTCAGAAGCATTGAACAGCATATCCATCAGCTTTTGCCGTTCATTTTCTCCGTTTTCCTTGTCCAGAAAATTTAACAATAAAGAAAAGTTAGTGGCATGTGCTTTTAGGTTGTGTGAAACCATATGGGCAAAATTCAACAATTCCCCATTCTGTTCTTTGGAACGGCCTAAAACCTTTTTCAGGCTTTTTTCTTTTTGAACAAGTGATGTGATATCCTCCAAGGTGACCAATACGTTAAGTTGGTTATTTTCCTTTTCCAATAATTTTCCCGAGAACTTTAAGATTAACCTTTTCTTGTTTTTATGGGCAAATGGCATCTCTAGTTCACCAAAACCGTTAGCCTTTTTAAGCTCGTTCAATAATTGTTTGCTTCTTTTTTTTATGGAGGGATTTATAAAACTTTTAAAGCTCTTATCCTTGAAATGGCTTTTTTCAAACCCCGTAAGCTCTAGAAAACTTTTGTTGATATCCAATATTTTTCCGGAATTCAGATTGATCAAAGCCAATCCAAAGGGAACATTGTCAAAATAAGGATTACTAGGTAATTCTTTTTTAACTGTCTTAGCTTTGATATCTATGGTATCCGTTATGTTTTGTATCGTTCCGATAACCCTTACACATATACCGTCCTTAAATTTTGGCCTTCCAATGGAATTTACCCATATTTCTTCTCCTGTAGCCTTTACCAATTGTAAGTTTTCATTCCAAGGTTTTCCGGTACTTATAGCTTCTTCTACTACTTTGGAAATGATCTTTCTTGATGTTCCTTCTTTGTAAAAATTGAATACTTCGTCAATTGTTGGCGTAAAATCCTTTGATACACCATAAATATCGTTTACTGCGGGAGTCCATTTTAGGTCTCTATCAGCAGTATTGAGTTCCCAACTGCCAATTTTGGCAATTTTTCCTTTTTCGTTTAAAAGGTTTTTTGCCTTATTTAGTTCTAACTCCAGTTCCTTTGTTTTGGACAGATTCTCTACCTTCAGAATTACTCCTATGATATTTCCATAGCCATCTTTCCATGGGTTTAGGTTCCAAACATAATTCTCTGCCCTATTTTTAGGGTTTTCAGGACGATCTATAACTTTTATATCCTTTAAACCGTCTAAGGAATATTTCAATCTTGTGTTCCAGTCTTGTGAGAATCTCGGAAAGAGTTCAAACAGATTGGTTCCTGAAAGGTCGGTACTTTCAAAATTGAATTTTTTCAACCAGTTGGGCGAAGCACTTACAAAATTAAAATCAGCATCTATTAAGGCTATGGCACTAGGAATTTGTTGTATCCAGTCTGAGGAAAAGGAAAGTTTGTTTTTAGTATAGATCATAGTTAAGAAGAAATTTCTTACTAATCTATAAGAATAATCTATTTAAGGAGTAGGATTTGTTGTAAATTATCAAAAAAGTGTTGTTGATAACTCAAAAAGTGTGGTTAAAAGCGATTTATTTCAGATAATTCTTACAGAATCTGGAACCAAGCCCTCATATTTACCGCCATTTCTAATGACATCTCTTACTATAGACGAACTAATGAAGGATTTTCCGGATGAGGTCAATAGAAAGACCGTTTCTATTTCGGAAAGACTTCGGTTGGTATGGGCTATGGCTTTTTCAAATTCAAAGTCCGCAGGGTTTCTCAATCCACGCAAAATAAAATTTGCATTGATTTTTTTACAGAAATCAACCGTTAGTCCTTGATAGGTGACCACTTTTATTTTGGGTTCGTTTTTAAAGGCTTCTTGAATAAAACCCATTCTTTGCTTTAAACTGAACATATATTTTTTGTCGGCATTTTTACCAATGGCGATGACCAATTCATCGAACAGGGTAATACCCCGCATAATAATATCGTGGTGCCCTAAGGTCAAGGGGTCAAAGGAACCTGGGAAAATTGCACGTTTCATAAAATTGAAGTTGATTACGGTAAGATAGCCATTTTAGGATAAAACTTCACTGACGGCGCTTTCAAAAAGCATACTCAACGAGATACCTGCTTTTTGAGCTTGTTGTGGCAGGATACTTTCCGTGGTGAGCCCTGGAGTAGTATTTATTTCGATTAGATAGGGAGTGTCTCCGATAAAAATAAATTCACTTCTTGTATATCCTTTCATTTTTAAAATATTATAAATAGATGCGGCTACATTTGTGACGTTTTCTTTCTGTTTTGATGTAATCCTTGCAGGAGTAATTTCCTGTGATTTTCCTTCGTATTTGGCTTCATAATCAAAAAAATCGTTTTCACTTACAATTTCGGTTATAGGCAAAACCGTTGTTTTTCCTTCATATTTAATAACCCCAACGGATACTTCGGTCCCATCTAAAAAGCCTTCTATAATAATTTCGTCGTCTTCTTTGTAGGCAATATCAATGGCGTCTTTTAAATGCACTTTTTCATAAACTTTCGTAATCCCGAAACTACTACCGGATTTATTGGCTTTTACAAAGCACGGCAGCCCTACCTTTTCCACTATTTTATTTTCATTGATATTATCTCCTTTATTCAAATAATAGGAGGGGGCAGATTTAATTCCGTATGACTTCAAGACACTTAAAAGGTCTCTTTTGTTAAAGGTGAGTGCCGCTTGGTAGAAGCTACAAGAAGTTTGCGGTATTTCCAATAGTTCAAAGTAGGATTGCATGAGTCCGTCTTCTCCCGGAGTGCCATGAATTGCATTAAAAACACAATCAAAAGTGGTTTTCACCCCGTTTAAGATAACTGAAAAATCATGTTTGTCAATGGGCGTTTCTATTTGTTCATCATCAACATAAACCCATTTGTTATTAAAAATATGTACCCGGTATAAATTAAATTTATCCTTGTTGAGATATTGATATACTACGTTACCGCTTTTCAGTGATATCTCATATTCACTGGAATAGCCGCCCATAATAATTGCGATATTCTTTTTCATACCATTTAATGCGTCCTTGTATATGTACAAAGATGTGCTATTAACGTTAAAGAAAAAAGAATGAATTTAAGATTATACATTTCTATCACAAGATTACTTGGTAAAATGCATTTCATATCTTTGTAAATTAATTAGATGTCCATGAGGAATTTCTTCAATTTTTTAAAGAGCAAGACTTTTTTAATTCAGCTAGGTCTTGCCTTAGTGGTAACCGTAGTATTGGTTTTTGCCGTGCTACAATGGTTAAAAAATAGTACCAATCATGGTGAATTTGTGGAGGTGCCCGATTTTTCCAAACTATCTGTGATGGATATGCGAAAATCGGTAGAGAAGGCAGGTTTGCGTTATGAAGTGTTGGATTCTGCCAATTATGACCCGGATTATCCTAGATTCTCGATCATTGAACAAGACCCTGCTGCCGGGACCAAAGTAAAAACCAATAGAAAAATTTATTTTACGGTAAACCCCTCCGGATATAAAAAAGTGACCGTTCCCAAAATTATTCAGGTAACCAAAAGAAACGCTTCTTCTATGTTGCGAGCCGTTGGTTTGGATGTGCAACGCGTTACGTACATAGATCAACTGGGAAAAGATATGGTCTATTACGTCAAGTACAAGGGAAAGGATATTAAACCCGGCGATAAATTGCCCAAAACCTCTAAAATTGAACTTATCTGTGGCAATGGCAATATACCGGACAGGGCTATTATCAAGGCAGATTCCGAATAATTATGTCATCCGAAGAAAATGCCGAGCTGGAAGAAAATGAGCTATTTGAACACCATAGTTTTGTAGCTTCAAAAGGTCAAGAACCCCTCCGCGTAGATAAATTTCTAATGAATTTTGTAGAGAACGCTACGCGAAACAAGATTCAAAAAGCTGCAAAAGACGGTCATGTACGTGTCAATGATGCTATCGTAAAATCAAATTACAAGGTCAAGGCAGGTGATGAGGTAAAGGTGCTTTTTGAGCATCCGCCGCACGAATACTTATTGGTGCCGGAAGATATTCCATTGAATATTATCTATGAGGACGATGTACTTCTTGTAGTCAACAAACCTGCGGGAATGGTAGTACACCCAGGTCATGGGAACTATTCCGGAACCTTGATCAATGCACTGATCTATCATTTTGATAATTTGCCCAGTAATAGTAACGAGCGGCCCGGATTGGTACACCGTATAGACAAAGATACGTCTGGCCTGTTGGTGATTGCCAAGACTGAAGCCGCCATGACCCATTTGGCAAAACAATTTTTTGACAAAACCTCGGAACGAGAATATATAGCACTGGTCTGGGGCAATGTTGTAGAGGACCAAGGCACTATAGCGGGCCATGTGGGAAGAAACCCGAAGAACAGATTACAAATGCATGTTTTTCCCGAGGGGGAGGAAGGGAAGGAAGCCGTTACACATTATACTGTTCTAGAAAGATTAGGCTATGTTACGCTGGTTTCCTGTAAGTTGGAGACCGGACGCACCCACCAGATCAGGGTACACATGAAATATATGGGACATACCTTATTTAATGACGAACGCTATGGCGGAAACAAAATTTTAAAGGGCACCACTTTTACAAAGTATAAGCAATTTGTAGATAATGCTTTTAAAATCTTGCCAAGACAAGCCTTACATGCTAAAACCTTAGGTTTTGTACACCCGGTAACCGGAGAACAAATGCAGTTTGATTCTGATATTCCGAAGGATATGACGGACTGTATCGAAAAATGGAGGCATTACAGTAAAAGCAGTTACTAAAATAGGTTTTTCCGATAGTGTTATTAAAACTCTTTTTAGGCCATAATAGGTATTGCCTTGAATCCTTTTTATTTTTACTGAACTTATAAAAAATAATGCTACATGAAAATTGTTGTTTCTCCTGCCAAGTCTTTGGATTATGATACCAAACTGCCTACGGAAAGGTTTACTGAACCTTTGTTCATAGAGGAAGCCCAGAAATTGAACAAGGTATTGGTGAAAAAAAAGCCTAAAGCTTTATCGGAATTAATGGGTATTTCGGATAATCTGGCTCAGTTGAATTGGGAACGCAATCAGCAGTTTTCAATACCGTTCACTACCCAGAATGCCCGTCCTGCGTTATATGCCTTCAATGGGGACGTTTATCAAGGGTTGGATGCTTACACTATTTCAGAAAATAAATTGGATAATCTGCAAAATATGTTGCGCATACTTTCCGGACTTTATGGGGTGTTGAGACCCTTGGATTTAATACAGCCCTACCGCTTGGAAATGGGCACGAGCTTAAAAGTGGGGAGGAAGAAAAATCTTTATGAATTCTGGCAGAAAACCATAACGGATTACTTGAACAAGGAATTGGAAGAAGGAGAGCTTTTCGTAAACTTGGCCAGTAACGAATACTTTGGAGCGGTAGATGCCAAATCCTTAAAAACTAAGGTCATTACACCCATCTTTAAGGATTGGAAGAATGATAAACTTAAGATAATCAGTTTCTATGCTAAAAAGGCAAGGGGTTCTATGGTTCGCTATATTTTGGGCAACAATGCAAAAACCTTGGATGATATCAAAGGCTTCAATTTGGATGAGTATCAATTTAGTGCAGAACATACGCTGAAGGAAAACGAGCCTGTTTTTATTAGATAGAATATTTTTTCCTTTTCTGCGTTTTTCTTTAAAAGACCGTAGGATTATGAAAAGTACTATACTTTCCGTTTTATGTATTGTAGTATTTCTTTTTGCTTGTGAGGATAGGGATGATAATCTCGCCACGGCCAATATTCGTATCCATAATAAAAGTAATCGTAATTTCAGTACCGTTCAGGTGCGTGTGGACAGCTTGGTTTTCGAGAACGTTCCATCGGATGGTTTTTCGGATTATCTAGAATTTGAGGTTGCTTTTCAAGAAGACAATATCACGATTGAAACCGATTCCGTCCAATACAACTATACCCCATCCGAAGCCTTTACGGATTCTCTGCCCGTTGGCCTGTACACTTATGAATTGGATATCACGGAGGAAGGACAAGTAGATTTTACTTTTACGATAGATAACTAGTCTATTTCTTCTTTCCCGGTTTAATTTTCTCTTCTATCGTAGGCCTTTTTTTAATCTTTCTAGGTCTCCTAGCACCAAAAGAGCTATTCGCTATTTTTCCGCGTTTTGATTTTTTATCTCCTTTACCCATAATTTCTATCGATTTAATTTTGCATCTTTAAACAAAATCCATTTTTTATAAAGTTAGTGAATTGATGTTCACATTATCAATTTTTGAAATTTCAATACAAATGTCAAAAACCAGTTTTCGTCAAAATAAAGTGCTAATAAAAAAGGCGAAGGAAATTTTATCATCAGGGATTTAGTGTTTTTGCATACCCATCCATATCAACCTTTTTTGTTTTCGGAAGCCACTAAACTCATTGTGGGTACATTACCACCACCAAGATTTACCACGGGGGAATTAAAACTGGAAGATGTCGACTTTTGTTATGGTAGTAAAAATGGTATGTTGTGGCCTATTTTGGATAAAATTTTTCATCTGGATTTAAAATTTGAAACCACGAAATTTGCCATTGAACAACGCAAAAATTTCTTATTGGATCAGAAGATTGGTGTGTGTGATATTGTAGCTTCCGCAGAAAGGACTAAAATAGATGCTTCGGATTTAGGGATGCAAAACGTTCAATTGAGGGATATGCTTTTTTATTTATCCGAATACCCCAATGTAAAAACGATTTTATTTATGGGAGGGAACAGCAAAAACGGTCCAGAGTACTTCTTCAGAAAACTTGTAAAGGAAAGCAATTTGGAGCTTAGTGTTATTTCGGATGTTGTGCCGCGCATTCACGAATTTGTGCATCCATCAACCAAAAACAGTATCCGAACCGTTTCTTTGACGGCTCCGTCCGGAGCGGCGAACAGGGCCATAGGAAGCTTGGCAGATTACAAACGATTGAAAAAAGAAAACCCTCAGTTCAATACTATGGATTACAGGGTGATGCAATACCGGCCCTTCTTTGAAATGTAATTTTTAGTTGCCAAGTGTAGCTTAAGTAAACTAAAAAGAGCCCTGCTTTAGAAACAGGACTCTTTTACGAGAACACTATATGAAAATGAAAAAATTTTACTACTTATTTACACTGTAAAAGTAAGCTCCTTTTATGGCTTCCCTAATTTTATGTTGTGAAAACTGTTGTTTTTGTGGTGTCTTAAATCTATTTTGTTATTTAGAAAAAATGATACCCGCTTTTTTCAAAGAATACCGATATTTACCATGGGAACAAGTTCTGGAAAGAATTCGCTTACACTCACTGGTAAAGCGCTAAAGAAATTGATATATGCAGCAATTAGAAAGATTAGAGGAGTTTAAAAAATCCGTCCAAAATAAGTTCAATGTGTACAATAGCCTTTTTCTTAACCTGCCCTACCGGAATATAGAGAATGTAGGGATGTTGATTCCGTTATTGATGGATCAATCGGAAAAGGGATTAAAATCAGGGCTTAACCCTAAAGAAATTTTGGAAGGTTTTTTTAAGAACTATGCAGAAGTTGCCTCTGAAAAAGACCAGATAGATTTTATGTTTCGTATTATTCAATATGTAGAGCGCCAAGTAGTGCTTTATGACAGTGTTGAGGATGCGGCTTTCCCTAAATTGCACAAACATTCCAGTTCACTCTCGTTGAAAGATTATTTTCAATTGGTCGAAAAAAATAAATCTTGGGACAAAATAGCGGATAAATTGGACTCTTTCAGTGCAAGAATAGTGCTTACGGCCCATCCCACACAGTTTTATACCCCTGCAATCTTGGATATTATTACCAATCTAAGATCTTTAATATTGGAGGACAAGATAGATGAGATTGATGTCGCCCTACAGCAGCTTGGCCTTACCTCGTTGATAAATGCCAAGAAGCCTACACCTTTGGATGAGGCCAAAAATATTATTTACACTTTAAGGCATGTGTATTACGATGCCATTGGCGATTTATATGCCTATATCAAAGGCAGCACCAATAGTTTTAAGTTTGAGAACCATGATATTGTAAGACTCGGTTTTTGGCCCGGGGGTGACAGGGACGGAAATCCTTTCGTGACCGCGGACATTACCAAGGACGTAATGAACGAATTACGAATCAATATCATGAAATGTTACTATAATGACCTAAAGGCCCTACAACATAAGTTGACCTTTAAAAAGATTCAAGATCCACTTAATGAGCTACGGGCAAATTTATACAGGGCGATGTTCGACCCTTCCAAGGAAGTAGGTTACGAGGATATCATAGGGCCATTGAACCGTATTAGGGAATCATTGGAGAATGATTATCACAAGCTATATCTGAAGGATTTGGAGAAGTTTATCGATAAGGTGAAAATCTTTAAAACCCATTTTGCTACAATTGATATCCGGCAGGACCATAGCATACACACGAAAGTAATGACAGAAGTCCTCAAGAAAAACGGATTTATTAAAGAAACACTTTCAGAACTTTCCGAAGAAAAATTGATAAATATTCTATTGGAGGAGGACATGACACTATCCCCGAACGATTTTGAGGAGGAAATTGTCAAGGATACCATCAAAAATATTGGACAGTTACAAAGCATTCAACAAAGAAACGGGGAGGAGGGCTGCAATAGGTATATCATTAGTAATTCAGAAGATATATTTTCAATCCTATTTGTTTATGGTCTGTTCCGCTGGTGTGGTTGGAAAGATAAGACCATAACTTTTGATATTGTTCCACTTTTTGAAACTATGAAGGGAATGGATAGTGCACAGAACACGATGCATCAACTATTCAATTTAAAAGCATATAGAACACACCTTACCAATAGAAAAGACAGGCAAACGATAATGCTTGGATTTTCGGACGGAACCAAGGACGGAGGGTACTTAAAAGCAAATTGGTCCATTTTAAAAACCAAGGAAGTGTTGTCCGAAGTCTGTGACGAAAACAATATTTCCGCTATTTTCTTTGATGGCAGGGGAGGACCGCCGGCTAGGGGTGGCGGTAAAACGCATCGCTTTTATGCCGCCCAGACCAATAAAGTAGCGAACAATGAAATTCAATTGACCATTCAAGGGCAGACGATTACCAGTACCTATGGCACCAAAGAACAATTCATTTATAACAGTGAGCAGTTGCTCACCGCAGGTCTGTCCAATACTATTTTGGAAAAAGAAGTAACCATTTCCGATGATGATAGAAATTTGATAGAAGAGCTTTCTGAAACGAGTTTTGAGAAGTACGATGCCTTAAAACACCATGATAAGTTTATGCCTTATTTGGAGAATATGAGCACATTAAAGTACTACACAAAAGCAAATATTGGCAGTAGACCGGGAAAAAGAGGAAACAAGGCCAAATTGGAGCTGACGGACCTACGGGCGATTTCCTTTGTAGGGTCTTGGAGCCAATTAAAACAAAATGTTCCCGGGTATTTTGGTATTGGTACCGCGTTGAAAAAATTAAAGGATTCAGGGAGATTTGCCGAAGCGCAAAAATTGTACAATGAAGTGCCATTTTTCCAAGCCTTGATGATGAATAGCATGATGAGCCTTTCCAAATGCTATTTTGAATTGACAAGCTATATGAAACAGAATGACGAGTATGGAGATTTTTGGGATATTTTGTTGAATGAATATAATCTTTCCAAAGAAATGCTCCTGGAACTTTCTGGAATGAAGATCTTGATGGAAAAAGAAGCTGTTTCGAGAGAGTCTATCAAGATAAGAGAGGATATTGTACTACCGTTATTGGTCATACAGCAATATGCCTTACAGAAAATAGGAGAAAATAATGACTATAAAGCGTTATACGAAAAAATTGTAACGAGATCACTTTATGGTAATATCAATGCCAGTAGGAATTCGGCATAATTTTTAAAAAGTTTCTTAAAATAAAAACCCTGCAATATTGCAGGGCTTTCTATTTGTTGATTTGAGAAAAATCAACTACTTGAACACTGTTTTAATGTACTTTTCTAACCACTTTGATGGAGTTGGAAATATCGTAACATCCATTGAACTCATCAAACGTCCAACCTACTTCCAGTCCAGTTAATCCATCTTCATAACGGATATAGTAGATGAAACATGTTCCTTCTCCTGCATCATCAAGATTTACACCTTCAACGGCTGCCAGTGTAGGTGGTAGACCTAGTATTTTTCCAGATTCGTCCGTAATGATCCAAGAGCTGTTCGCTCCGGATGCATTGGGATTTTCCAAAGTAATACCGCTGACATAATCGGCAGTTCCATCAACAATAAACTTAAAGGGTCCGCCAACTATGGTGCCTGCTTCTGGTTTTGTTCTTGTCACCTTCAATGGATTGGAAAGTGCAAAGTTGCCTGTGATGTCATTTGCATTTTTACCCATTTCCGCACCTTGTATTTCTCCTTCATAGCGAGCATACCAGATCAAACATACTCCTGCGCCAGCTTCATCAAAATCCACTCCTTTCACGGCTTCCAAAGTTGGTGGAAGTCCAAGGATGGTTCCATCGGCATCCGTAATGACCCAAGTACTGTTTGATCCTGATGCATTGGAACTATCCAACGTAATTCCGTCAACATTGTCAACTTCGCCATCCACGCAGAAATTGTATGGTCCGCCGGAAAGTACTCCTGCGTTTACCCCTGCAATTCTTTGCACCTCAATAGAGTTGGAAAGGTCAAAGCATCCTTTTAAATCGGCTGCATTTTTACCCATTTCCGCACCCTCAAGTCCGTCTTCAAAACGCAAATACCAAATTAAGCAAGTACCTGCACCGGCCTCGTCAAAATCAACACCTTTAACGGCATCCAATGTTGGAGGTAACCCAAGAATGTTCAATTTATCATCGGTGATTACAAAAGTTGAATTTGTACCCAGTGCTTCTGAGCTATCCAAAGTAATATCGGTAACAAAATCGGCCTCTCCATCAATATAGAACCTATAAGGACCTCCAGCAAGCACACCTGCTTTTGTCTGAAGCCTGTCTACGGTGATAGAATTGGATAAACTAAAATTACCTTGTAGATCATTGGCATTTTGACCGGCAGTCAAACCTGTTAAGCCTTCTTCATAACGTAGGTACCAGATAAGACATGTGCCAGCACCGGCTTCATCAAAATCCACTCCTTTCACTGCTTCCAAAGTTGGTGGCAGTCCTAAAATAAGACCTTGATCGTCCGTTATTACCCAACTGCTTAAGCTTCCCGAAGCATTAGTGCTATCCAAGGTAATATCGGTAACAAAATCGGCCTCCCCATCAACACAAAAACTGTAAGGTCCTCCTACAATGGTCCCTGCATTGGCAGCATCCAAACGAGTAACTTGAATAGAATTTGAAAGACTAAAGCAACCTTCAAGATCACCTGCATTTTCCCCCATTTCCGCACCTTCCAGGCCATCTTCAAAACGTAAATACCAAATTAAGCATACGCCTGCCCCTGCCTTATCAAAATCTACTTCTTTCACGGCATCCAATGTAGGTGGCAACCCAAGAATATTCAATTCATCATCGGTAATTACAAAAGTACTGTTGGTTCCTTTGGCATTTTCACTATCCAAAGAAATTTCCGTTACAAAATCCGGTTTTCCGTCTACTGTAAACTCGTATGGGCCACCTGAAAGTACTCCGGCCGCAGTTTCATTCCGTGTTACCTCAATAGAATTTGATAAATCAAAGGTTCCCGTAAAGTCACTGGTATTGGCATCCACTTCCAGTCCTACCAAGTCGTCCTCGTAACGTAAATACCAGATGAAACAAATTCCAGGACCTGCCTCATCAAAATCAACACCGTTTACCACTTCTAAAGTTGGCGGTAGGCCTAATATCTTTCCAGCGTCATCAGTGATGACCCAAGTACTATTGGTTCCCGTACTTTCCGAAGCATCAAGAGTGATTCCCGATACATTATCTACCGTTCCGTCTACACAAAATACAAATGGACCACCGGCAATCGTCCCCGAGGCGGGCACAGTAGTTTCTGCTACGGCATCTGCATCATCCGTACAACTTGCCAAAATTAGCAAGCACAATAATGTTAAAATTAAATTGAATTTTTTCATAGTTCTGTTTTAAGGTTCTGAACAAATGAAAAAATACAGGGTAACAGGAAGGTCACAAGAATATCAACTTTCTGTGATATTTATTGTGATACTTTCGTGATATTTAAGTTTGTGTTTTGTTGTAAAATAAATTTTTCCGATTTTATTCTACAGGGCTACTCAATATGGAATAAAAGGTTTGAATCCCGTAAGCAATCTGACCTATTCTCAAATTTTCGTTAGGGCTGTGCTGATTGTTGTCCGGATTGACCATGGGAACTATAAAAGCCGGCATTTTAAGTTCGTTGATAAACGGGGCTATAGGAACAGTACCTCCCATAATGCGAATTTGGACAACATCCTCATTAAATGTTTCTTTTAAAGTATTAACCAAAAAATTACCGTAAGTATTGTTCAAATCCGTTCGGAAAGCATCGGTTACGGAGCCTTCCTTTACAGTGATGATTTTATCGTGCGCCATGCGCTCCTCTTTAGTTGGTATTGTTTCCTTAATATAAAAACCTTGTTCTTTGATATGGTTTTTGACCAAGTTTTTAAGTCGGGTTCCATCGGATTCCGGAACCAAACGTAAATCCAGTTCCGCAGTTGCCGTTGCAGGAACAATAGTTCTTGCTTTTTCACCGATCCACCCAGAACCTAAACCCCGGATATTCAAGGAAGGATACTGTAAAGCTTCCTGATAAAACCCACCTACTTTTTCAGGCGTTTTTATAGCCAGGTTCGAGTTGATTTTCATGGCATCGTCCGGGACGCTTTTTAAGATGGTAACGGTAGGTTCATCCAAAGAAATACCGTTATAATAACCCTTTACCAATACCTTTCCCTCGCCATCTTTCATTGAGGCCAAAAGTTCAGCAAGCAAAAAACCGGGGTTTGGGGCATAGTTCCCGTAATGACCGCTGTGTTGCGGTTTTATAGGTCCGTGGGTGGTCAAGGATAAGGTGGTAATGCCCCTGCAACCGTAAACTACGGTTGGTTTCCCCGATGCATGTACCGGACCGTCGTTGATTACCAGAAAATCAGCCTTCAATAATTCTCTATATGTTTTTACAGCTTTAGGAAGGGGTTTACTGCTTTTTTCCTCTTCACCATCTAAAATCACTTTTACGTTGAAGGGTATTTCTACGGCATCTTTTTTTAATAAATCGATAGTATTTAAAAACATTACGATGGGGCCTTTATCATCTGAGGTAGACCTTCCGAATAAACGCCAATCATAATCTATGTCATCGTTCAAATCTTCAAACGATTCGTTTTTCCATTCATCTCCATCTTTTGATTTTAAAACGATATGGTAAGGATTTGGTTGATTCCATTTTGAAGGGTCCACGGATTGCCCGTCCAAATGCATATAGAACAAAACGGTAGGTTTGGCATCATCCATGGGTAATGCCGCAAAAAATAGGGGCAAGTTTTCAGTCTCCAAGACAGAGGTGTTAAAGCCTCTTTCGTTGAATTTATTTCTTAGCCAAATCAGGTTTTGGTCTATATCATCCGCATCCAATGCATCATTGGGTATTTTAACGAAATTCACCAGTTCGTCTATCGTGTGACGTACTTGGGATTTTAGTGAAATTGAGTCTTGGGAAAAAAATACGTTAGATGTAAATAAAAATAATATTAGTACGTTTAACTTCATATTAAGTTTAATAAATTATTGACTAAGGTCGGAATCTTTTTTCTGATATAGAAAACAGTTTTAAGATTTAGCCCTAACCTTCTTTCAAATTAAATTATATAAATATGAGGACTTTCCATGTGGTGTCAATTATCTTTATTTGCTTTTTTTTAAAAAGTTGTGTTAAAGAGAATATATCAAGTGAACCAAAGGGAAGCTTAAAAGTTGTTATTAAAACATCTGATAATCTTCCCGAACCTAATGCAGTTGTAACAACCGAACCAAGTACACAAAGATTGATATCCGATTCAACTGGAAGTGTTGTTTTTGACAATATATCGGCAGGGGTATATAAAGTTATCATTGAGCTATCTCCAAATTCTACATCCTTTGCAGATTTTGATTTTATTTTGGAAAATATTAAAGTGGAAGAAAGCACCACCGCAGAAGTCTTTTATACTTTAATTGATGGCCCAAGTCCGATTACTGAAAACCCACTGAATCTGGATTTACTTCTTAGCGATAGTTATAGAAAGCTAAAAGACACGTATTTTATCGGAAATTACGATTACATATATTGGGGGGATATAGGCACTAATTCCGTCTATGTTAATCCGAATGAATCCGATAGGGATATTTTGGAGCTAGATACATATGAGGTGTCGGTAAATAATAGAATTATATATAATGTATGGACAGAAAATTATAAAGGTATACGAAATACAAATATTGGATTAGAAGCTATTCAGGATTCCAAATATGAGTCTCCATCAAATAGAGAGGAAGTAGAGCTAGAGGCAGAATTTAAGTTTTTAAGAGCATTGTTTTATTTTAATATGGCCAAATTATATGGCAATCCAGTTTTAGTAACTTCTACAGATTTTAATCAAGAATTTCTTCAGTCAAAAGAGGATTTATTACTCTTAATTGAGGAAGATTTAGTTTTTGCTGAAGAAAATCTTCCATCAATACAAGTTTCTGATATAGCTTCTAAAGGTGCGGCCCAAGCTATGCTTGGTAAATTTTATTTGTATTTAGCAGGCTTCCCTAATAATCAAACTGACAAGTATACATTGGCAATTAATCAATTTGAAAAAGTTATCGGAGCATACTCTTTAAATGAAAATTATGAGGATACATTTAATCCTCAAATTAAGGATTCCAATAAAGAAATTATCTTTAGAATCCCATTTAATTCAGATGAAAATAATGGAGGGAATCGAGGAGTTTTCTGGGGACCAAAAGGCTATGCCCTCCGTGATTTTTTATTACTGGATAAATCTTTTGTTTTAGATTATTTCAATATATCAGAAGGAGTTGGAGAAATTGTTACTTTTCCCTTAGATATAACCGATAAAAGGTTTTTCAATAATATAGCTTCTTTTACTGTTGTTGATAACGTGGCCAACAATGCAGAAAATATTGATGACTGGAGACCACTAAAATTTATTAGTGACATAATTGTTGAACCTCAGTTAAATTCTTCTATTGAAGATTTTCCACTATTGCGTTATGCTGATGTGCTATTAATGTTAGCCGAAGCTGAAAACGCCGTCAATGGACCTACTCAGAAAGCATACGATGCTATAAATGAAGTTGTTATGCGTTCTATCGGACCAGTAGGGATTCTATCTAATAACCTTACTCAAAGGGAATTATTATTAGAAATTATAAAACAAAGGAAGCTTGAATTTTGCTTCGAAGGCCAGTACAAAGATGATTTAATAAGGAATGAACTTTTGGAGTCTGTTATCTTAGATTTTAATGAGAGGAATCCAAGTTTTGCAAAACAATTTGATACTCATGAATATATTTGGCCCATACCACAAGAAGAGATTGATTTACTTCCTAATCTTATTCAGAATCCAGGATATTAACAAGCTAACGAATCTTATTGATAAAATCTGAAATAACATTCACTCCATTCTCTGTTAAATACTTTATAAAAGCAGACCCGATTATCGCTCCTTTTGCATATTTGGTGGCGGCCTGAAAAGTCTCCGCATCCTTAATACCAAAACCAACAATTTGAGGATTTGTAAGTGCTAGCGAAGCAATCCGCTCAAAATAATGTTCCTGTTCATCACCAAAACCTGATTTTGAACCTGTTACACTTGCCGTGCTTACCATGTAGATAAATCCGTCCGAGACTTTGTCGATTTGGCGAATGCGTTCATCACTGGTTTGGGGCGTTATTAGGAAAACATTGAGAAGGCCAAATTTTTTGAAAGTAACCTCGTAATCATTTTGATATACGTCCAAGGGCAAATCTGGCATAATGATACCATCAATACCTATTTCATGGCATTTCTTGCAAAAGGCTTCCACACCGTATTGCAACATGGGATTAAAGTACCCCATAACAATCAAAGGAATGGAAACCGATTTCCGAATGTCTTTTAATTGCTCAAAAAGTATTTCGGTGGTCATTCCGTTTTTAAGAGCTGCGGTAGAGCTATTCTGTATAGTAGGTCCATCTGCTAAAGGATCGCTAAATGGTAGACCGATTTCAACCATATCGACACCGCTCTTTTCCAAATCCTTAATGATTTTTACGGTATCGTTCAATGCAGGATAACCTGCCGTGAAATAGATGGAGAGGAGTTTTTTGTCCTCTTGCATTTTTTGGTTTATTCTGTTCATTATGTAAAGTACGAGGTGCGAAGCATGAAATACAAAGTCATTTTCTTTATACTTGTTGCTTCATGCTTGTTTAAAGTTTAAAGTAGTCTATGTATGTGTTCAAATCCTTATCCCCACGTCCTGAAAGACTTATCACGACTACATCATCAGGTTTAAATTTTTTATGTTCAAAAATAGCAAAGGCATGCCCGGTTTCAATGGCCGGAATGATACCTTCTAACTGTGATAATTCCAATCCCGCGGTCATGGCCTCATCATCCGTAGCAGAATAAAACTCGGCCCTTCCCGATTTGTATAAATGTGAATGCATAGGCCCCACACCGGGATAATCCAATCCGGCAGAAATGGAATAAGGTTCCGTTATTTGTCCGTCCATCGTTTGCATCAACATCGTTTTACATCCATGGATAATACCTACTTTTCCTAATGCCGATGTTGCTGCACTTTCTCCCGTATCTACTCCTTTTCCGGCTGCTTCCACGGCGATGATGCCCACATCGGGTTCATCCAAAAAGTGATGGTATGTTCCTGCAGCATTACTGCCACCACCAATGCAGGCTACTACATAATCAGGATTCTCACGACCTTCTTTTTCCTTTAATTGCCATTTTATTTCTTCTGAAATAACGGATTGAAAACGGGTCACCATATCAGGGTAGGGATGTGGCCCAATGGCCGAACCTATAATATAATGTGTGTCTACCGGATTATTGATCCAATCCCTGATCGCTTCGTTGGTAGCGTCTTTAAGCGTTCTACTTCCCGAGAGTGCCGGCCTCACTTCCGTGCCCAGCATTTTCATACGTGCGACATTCGGTGCTTGACGGGAAATATCGATTTCTCCCATATATACGATACACTCCATTCCCATTAGGGCGCAAACCGTAGCGGTGGCCACACCGTGTTGACCTGCTCCGGTTTCGGCAATAATCCTAGTTTTTCCCAACTTTTTTGCCATTAAAATCTGACCGATGGTGTTGTTCACTTTATGTGCCCCGGTATGGTTTAAATCCTCTCGTTTTAAATAGATTTTACAGCCATGTTTTTGGGATAATCTTTTGGCAAAATAGAGTGGGGAGGGCCTACCTACATAGTCTTTGAGAAGTTGATGGAATTCCTTTTGAAAAGAATCTTCATACATGATTTCCAAATACTTTTGGCGTAATTCTTCTACGTTGGGATACAACATTTCAGGAATATAGGCTCCTCCAAATTCTCCATAGTACCCTTTCTCGTCTGCGTGATATTTCATAGTTTTCAGTAATCAGTAATCAGTAATCAGTAATCAGTAATCAGTAATCAGTAATCAGTAATCAGTAATCAGTAATCAGTAATCAGTAATCAGTAATCAGTATTGGTAATTTGATGCCTAAACGATATAAATTCTTATAAATCATAAAGTACTTCTTTAAATTTTCTTACTTTTTCTACTTCCTTTAATCCCGGTTCAATTTCAAATTTGCTGTTGACATCTATAGCATGGCAATATTTGCTTTCGGGAGTCTTTAAGAATTCCAGTAGGCTTTCCGTTTCTTCCATACCAATTCCACCACTTAAAAAATAGGGTTTGGTAGAAGGGTAGTTTTCCAATAATTTCCAATCAAAGCGGTAACCGTTTCCGCCCGGTAATTTTCCCTTGGTATCAAACAGAAAAAAATCACAAACGTTCTCAAAAGGTTTCAATTGATCAAAATCAAAATCATCTTTTATCGAAAATACTTTGATGATTTTTAATATCTTTTCTGTCCGGTCTAGCGGAGTCGAGACCTCGTTATCGTTTCTTGACTCCGCTCGAAATGACGGGTAATCTTCTTTTAACCTTTTACAAAAATCAGGACGTTCCTTTCCATGTAACTGAACTGCGTGCAAGTCATATTTTGCTACTTTCTCCAATACTTCATTTATAGGAGCATTGACAAAAACCCCTACCTTCTTCACGCTATGGGGAACAGATGGCATTTCTGTATTGAAATATCTTTTTGAAGGTTCCCAAAAGATAAAACCCAAATAATCAGGTTTCAATGTAGCTACGTCTAAAGTATTTTTATTCATACCACATATCTTGAGTCTCACCCTATCCTTTTCTGTAGGGAAGGGTTTTTTACTTTCGTTCTTATTTGGATGAGGATAATTCACTTTTTTATTTCAACTTTTCTATGAAATCTTTTGCACTTTTCCCGGGATTATCGGTCTTCATGAAATTTTCACCTATCAGAAAACCCTGATAACCAAAGCTCTTTAAATCCTTAATCGCTTCAATACTACTGATACCGCTTTCAGATACTTTTACAAAATCTTCCGGAATTAATTTGGACAAATACTTGCTGGTCTCCAGACTTACCTCAAAGGTTTTCAAGTTACGGTTATTTACTCCTAACATATCCAAACTGGGCATGATGGATTTATATAGTTCCTCTTCATTATGAACTTCTAACAGTACATCTAAATCCAGACCTTTTGCAAGTTCCGAAAACGTTTTTATTTCTTCCCGTGATAAGATGGCCGCAATCAATAAGATGACATCCGCGCCATGCGCTTTTGCTTCAAGAATTTGATATTCACTAATAATGAATTCTTTTCTGAGTAAAGGCATGTCTACAGATGCTCTTGCCAGTATTAAATCTTCCAAAGAACCGCCGAAGTATTTAATATCGGTCAAAACGCTCATGCCGCAAACGCCTGCTTTTTGATATCCCATCGCTACTTGTCCCACATTGGTATTTTGATTGATAGTACCTTTTGAGGGCGAACGTCTTTTGTGTTCCGCAATAATACCTGTGGCACTATTTTTTAAAGCGTTAGCCAAAGAAAATGTTTTTCTTTCAAACAGAACGGAAGCCTCTAATTGAGATATGGGAATAAGCGATTTTTTTAAATCGACTTCCTTGTGTTTATCAGCTGTTATTTTAGCTAGAATATTCATATTGTCTTCTAATTCCAGGCGAAGCGATTGAGAAATCTAAATTTTCATTGAGATGTCTCAAATTCGTTCGGCATGATACTAATTTCTACTTAATTCCTGTAATTTTTTTAAAGCTCTTAATCCATTACCACTTAAAAGAGATTCTTTTGCTTTTTCGAATCCATCTCTGGGCATGGTTTCTTCAACCGTAGCAATAGCGACACCTGCATTGGCACAGACCACATTGTTCTGTGCTTCCGTTCCTTTGCCCTGTAGAACGTTCAGGAATATCTGTGCGGATGCCTCAATGGAGTCGCCACCGACAATATCGGATTGCTTAATGGCCGATAGTCCAAAATCAGATGGTTTTATCATTCCTTCAGAGGTATTGGAAATGGTTTTGGTATTTCCCGTTAGGGAAATTTCATCGTATCCATCCAAAGCATGAAGTACCGTAAAATTCTTATCGGTATTTTGATAAAGATACCCATACATCCTCGCCAGTTCCAGATTGAAAACACCTACCATCTGGTTTTTTGGAAAGGCCGGATTTACCATAGGGCCCAACATATTAAAAAACGTTTTTACGGCCAATTCTCTACGGATGGGTGCTACATTTTTCATTGCAGGATGAAATAAAGGAGCATGCAGCACACAAATTCCCGCTTCATCGATAGACTTTTTTAGGAAATCTGCCTCATTACTGAATTTAATACCCAAAAATTCCATGACATTGCTGCTGCCACATTTAGAGGAAACGCCGTAATTACCATGCTTGGTTACTTTTATACCAGCACCTGCTGTTACAAACGAGGCCAGTGTAGAAATGTTAAAAGTGTCTTTACCATCACCCCCGGTGCCACATAAATCTATGGGGTTGTACTCGCTTAAATCCACGGCCAAGCATAATTCCAAAAGTGCATCCCTAAATCCTTCCAACTCTTCAATGGTAATGCTACGCATCATATAAACCGTTAAAAAAGCGGCAATTTGACTGGTATTGTAATCGCCTTTGGCAATATTGACCAATATCCTGTTCGCATCGTCTTTAGAGAGGATTTCGTGGTTTATTAACCTGTTTAGTGTTTCTTTCATAAGCCCCACCTAACCTCCCCAAAGGGGAGGAACTGGCCTCCTTTTTTAATTAATAATAATTGCATTATACTTTCAATTCGAGTTTTAAATCCCACCTTTGGGAGCTAAGGCGCGCAACCAATTCTCCAATATTTTTTTACCATCCGGGGTCAGAACGGATTCTGGATGAAACTGTACGGCACTCACATCAAAAGTTCGATGACGGAGGGACATTATTTGACCGTTTTCATCAAAACTCGTAGCTTCCAAAACTTCTGGTAAATCTGGATGTACCACCCAAGAATGATATCTGCCTACCTCAATTTCATTTAACATACCATCAAACAATATATCATCTTTGGTAATATTTATTTTGGTCGCGACCCCATGGTACACTTGATCCAAATTTACCAATGTGCCCCCGAACACTTCAGCAATTGCTTGTTGCCCCAAACACACCCCAAAAATACTCTTGGTAGCGGCATACTTTTCTATAATCGGTTTTAGCAATCCAGCTTCCTCGGGAATTCCTGGGCCTGGGGAAAGCACAATTTTATCAAAGCCTTCTAAATCCTCCAATTCCAATTGGTCGTTTCGCAAAACCGTTACCTCACAATCCAAATCTTCCAAATAATGCACTAGATTGTAGGTGAAACTGTCGTAATTGTCTATGACTACTATTTTTTTCATGTTAGATGTCCTCTGCTAATTTTAGCGCCTTCGTGAGCGCTCCCAATTTATTGTACGTTTCCTGTAATTCTGCTTCGGGGTCCGAGGCAGCGACCAATCCCGCTCCTGCTTGATAGTGTAATTCATGGTTTTTGCTCAGGAACGTTCTGATCATAATAGCGTGGTTAAAATTCCCATTAAAGTCCATAAAACCTATAGCACCGCCATAGTAGGCCCTACTGGTTTTTTCATATTTTTCAATGAGTTGCATGGCCATATGCTTAGGTGCGCCACTTAGGGTGCCGGCGGGAAAAGTATCCGCTACGACCTTCATGGTAGAAATAGCTGGCTTTTTTTGTCCTGTAACTTTAGAGACCAAGTGAATTACGTGCGAAAAGAATTGAACCTCCCTGTAATTCTCTACTTGTACTACATTTCCGTTTCGGCTCAAATCGTTCCGGGCAAGGTCTACCAGCATCACGTGTTCGCTATTTTCCTTATCGTCCGCTTTTAACGCTTTGGCCAATTGTGCATCCTGTTCGTCATTTCCGGTTCTTTTGAAAGTTCCGGCGATAGGATGAATTTCGGCTTTACCATCGCTTACAATGAGCTGTGCTTCCGGCGAGCTGCCAAAAATCTTAAAATCCCCGTAATCAAAATAAAACAGGTAAGGTGACGGATTCACGGAACGAAGCGCCCTATATACGTTAAATTCATCGCCTTTGAACCCTTGTGAAAACCTACGGGACAATACCAATTGAAAAACATCTCCTCTTTGACAGTGTTTTTTTGCCAAAACGACATGCTCTTTATATTCTTCATCGGTGAGATTGGAATTTGGTTCGCCTTCCGTATTAAAATTATAAGACGCAAAATTTCGAATGTTGAAAATTCGTTCTAATTCAGCGATATTATTTTCGCTTTCATAGCAATGAGCGAAAATGTATGCTTCGTTATTAAAATGATTTATAGCGATAATGTTTTGATATACCGCATAAAAAATATCCGGAATGACCAGCGAATCGGTCTTTTTGGAAATTTCAATGTCTTCAAAATACCGCACCGCATCATAGGACATGTAACCGAACAGTCCGTTGTTTATAAATTTGAAATCATTGTTGTCCGCCTTGAATTTTTGACTGAATTTATTGATGGTCTCTACCACATCAGTAGATGTGCCAATAGGTGTCTCTTGTTGAGAACCATCGGGAAACTGCTCAAAAATGATTTCGTTCTCTACCTTTATGGAAGCAATAGGATTGCAGCAGATGTATGAGAAACTGTTATCATTGGCATGGTAGTCACTACTTTCCAAAAGAATACTGTTGGGGAAACGGTCCCGTATTTTCAAATAGATGCTGACAGGGGTAATGGTGTCCGCCAACATCCTCTTGTGATAGGTTTTTAATTGATAGTCCATAAATTCATTTTCATTTTGCCTTTGTCCAAACGAAAGTAAAATCTCTTAAATTAAAAAAGGCCTGTCGTGATGACAAGCCTCTGTATATGAAATAGGGTGCTTTGCTCACGAAGATTGCCGTAAGTTACTCCACCACCAAGTTTTTTTGTTACTGTTTTTCATTGAAGCCCAAATATAGAAATCATTTTTTGAATACCCAATTAAGGATATAAAAAAATAACCTCGTTTTCTATTTTTAAAGAAAACGAGGCTAAACTTGTGAGGTCAAGTTTATTTACAATGCCAAATCTACGACCAAATCAAACTCGTCATAAATGGTTTTGTCTCCCAAATCATCAAAGAAGCTGCCTGAACCATATTTTACATCATACTTTGCTCTGTCCACTTTCATAGTAGCAGTTGCCTTATTTTCAAACATAGAAACAACCAAGGTTATAGGTTTGGTAATTCCCTTAATGGTCAAGTCGCCCTGTACGGTATAGGAATTCTTGTTGAAAGGTTTTGCTGAATTTATCACCAATTTGGAAGTAGCGTGTGTTGCGGTTCCAAAGAAATCATCGGACTTTAAATGGCCTTCCAGTTTTTCCTTTCCGTCACCCGCTTTTAAATCGGTTACGGTCAAAGAGGTCATATCCACTACAAACTCTCCTCCTGTTAGTTTTTCGCCTTCCATTTCTAAATAACCTGATTTTAGGCCTATGGTACCTTCATGTGACCCGGTAACCTTATAACCTTTCCAAGTAACGCTACTTTCGCTAACTTTTACTTCTTTTTTTTCTCCATCGATAGGATTGTTGGCAGTTGCGGTAGACCCGAACACTACGGCCAAAGCCAAGCTTAACATTGTTTTTTTCATGATACTGATTTTAATGTAATTGTTAATTTGAAGTTTATAATGAATTATATATGCTGAATAAAATCTTTTTTGGACTGTCTTACTTTTGAAAAATGTTGTGTGCCATCTTCCGAAGACCTATATCCAATGGGCAATACCAATGCTGCATTGAGCCCTTTTTCCGTTAAATTTAAAATACTGTTATACGCCTCTGGCTCAAAACCCTCCATGGGACAAGTGTCAATTTTTAACAGTGCCGCCGCGGACATTAGGTTTCCAAGGGCAATATACGCTTGTTTGGAGGTCCAATTAGCCCGCTCTTCAGGCGTAAGAGCCAATACTTTTGATTTCATAAAATCACCATATTGATCAAGTGATTCCAAAGGGATGTTCCTTGTTTCGCTCACATCCTTTAGATAACTATTTATCCAATCTTCGTCTACCTCTGTTTTGTTAGCAATGACCAGTAAGTGTGACGCATCTACTATTTGCGTTTGCCCCCAAGAAACAGGTTGCAATTGTTTTCTAACACCCTCATCGTTTATTACAAAAATATGATAAGGCTGTAATCCATAGGACGATGCACTTAGCCTTGCGGACTCCAGGATAATATCTAGATTTTCTTGTGATACTTTTTTGGTAGCATCAAACTTTTTGGTAGCATAACGCCATTGCAAGCTTTCTATATATTCTTTCATTCTTATGTTTAAAATTTATCCAATAATTTATTTAGTTCCAATAGTTCCCTATCTGTAAAATCTTTGAGGATACGTTCTTCCGTTTCAAAGAGTATGCCATCAATTTTTTTGAGTACCGCCAATCCTTTGGGCGTTATTTGTATTTCAACCTTTCTTCTGTTATGCTGGCAAACAGTTCTGTTTACGTAACCTTTGGTGAGTAATTTGTCTACCAACCGGGTAGTGTTGCTCATTTTGGTCACCATACGTTCGTTAATGGTAGATAAATTGGCAGGTTCTCCTTTTTGACCTCTTAGTATGCGCAATACATTAAATTGTTGTGTGGAAATTTCAAAAGGTTTTAGACAGCAGTTCACCTCTTCATTTATTTTGTTCACTACAAGTGATAAATGAATGATTGTCCTCTTTTTTAAAGGAATCTCCGCATTGGTCTTTATGATTTCCTCAACATTCATGTTATTACAACAATTGTATATACAAATGTATGTAAGTTTGTTTTAGAGTCAACTTGTTTTAAAATTAAATATTTGTTAAAAAATTGAGTTAGTAGGTTTGCTTTAAATCGATTATTTTTGTGAATCAAAAACTAAAAAAATGGCAGACTTATCACAAGAAGAGTGGAGGGAACAACTGGAAAAGGATGAAAATGCCTTTATCTTGGATGTAAGAACAGATGATGAGGTTGCGGAAGGCTATATCCCAAACGCAAAGCAAATAGATATTTATTTGGGCGACGGCTTTATAGAGGAAGTGGAGAAACTGGATAAAAGCAAAAACTACTATGTATATTGCAGAAGCGGCAACCGTAGTGGCCAGGCCTGTTCCATTATGAACAGCCTCGGTTTTGAAAATGCCTATAATCTGGAAGGTGGTTTTATGAATTGGGACGGAGAAGTAACCGAATAGCTGATGGTCTAGCCAAAAATGATACGACCCGCTTTTCGGCGGGTTTTTTATTATTATCGAGTGAAAGAAGAATTACTACATTTTATTTGGAAGTATAAAAAGTTACCGTTGGAAGGTCTTCTCAGTGCGTCCCAAGAAACTATTCAAGTAATTCAAACAGGCAGGCACAATCATTTAAGCGGACCTGACTTTTTCAATGCCAAATTGAAAATTGGGGGTCAGTTATGGGCCGGAAACGTAGAGATTCATTTGAAAGCATCCGATTGGTACGCGCACCATCATGAAAAGGATGCAAAATACGATAATGTTATTCTTCACGTAGTTTGGGAAAATGATGTTTCCGTATTTAGGAAAGATAATTCCGAAATTCCTGTTTTGGAACTTAAAAATTATATCTCAACGGAATTATTAAATAGATATCAAGAATTGTTCAACCGAAAGAACCAACAATTTATTCCATGTGAAAATGAGATAAAGGATATTCAAGAGTTTACCTTAAAACATTGGTTTGAAAGACTTTTTTTTGAACGTTTGGAACAAAAGTCCAACGTTATCCTAGGGCTATTGGAAACTTCTAAAAATGATTGGGAAAAAGTGCTTTTCATTCTATTGCTGAAAAACTTTGGTTCTAAAATTAATGGGGAACTGTTTTTTGAAATGGGAAAGTCTTTGGATTTTTCCATCGTAAGGAAATTACACGGAAAACCGCTACAAATGGAAGCACTGTTTATGGGCCTGTCCGGATTACTTATTTCAGAAAACAGCACGGATTCGTATTACACTGCCCTAAAAAAAGAATATAAGTTTTTGAAGAAAAAATTTGTGTTACGCGAAATTCCTTCTGGCCCTCCAGAGTTTTTTAAATTAAGACCGCTTAATTTTCCAACCATTCGTTTGGCACAATTGGCTGCTCTATATTCTGGTGCCAACAACTTGTTCAATTTAGTGGTCAATGCAGAGAGTGAAGAGCTAAAAACGATATTCAGTATACATCCAAACACCTATTGGGAGGAACACTATACTTTTGGAACGGTTTCTAAAAAAAGTAAAAAGGGGCTCTCTAAGAATTTTGTTGATTTATTGATGATCAACACGGTTATACCATTGAGATTTTGCTATCAAAAGTATAAAGGTATTTTTGATGAAGACATTATCCTAAGCACTATTGAAGCCATCCCAAAAGAAAACAATAGTATTGTGAAGCGGTACGAGGGTTTGGGAATAAGTGTAAGAACAGCTAAGGAAAGCCAATCTTTATTACAACTTTATAATAACTATTGCACTCAAAATAAATGTTTGGACTGTACGGTAGGTGCACGGTTATTAAATTTAAAGTCCTAATTTTATAACTATGAATATGTTTTATGACTTGCTGCACTATCTTCAAAAACGTGGTTTTGAGGTTTGCCGTCGTATAGCGGAAAGGTTTGGCATCAGGGCTAGGGTGGTGCGTACTTCATTTATTTATTTGACTTTCGTAACGCTGGGCTTTGGTTTTGCTCTTTATCTATTCTTAGCTTTCTGGCTTAAAATAAAGGATTTGATTTATACCAAAAGAACTTCTGTTTTTGACCTCTGACCATGATAAAACTATCCCGTTCCAAACTTTATGTAGCTCTATCCTTAACACTTGCTGTAGTTTTTTTTGGTACCGTGGGTTATCGGTATATCTCTGATTATTCATGGATAGATGCGCTGTATATGACTGTTATCACCATGGCTACGGTCGGTTTTAAGGAGGTGCAGCCTCTGGACGATACTTCAAAAATTTTTACAGTATTTTTAATCGTAGCAAGTGTCTTTATTTTGGGTTTTGCTATATCAGTACTAACGGAATATGTTCTCAGTAGAAGTTCGCTGAACCTTTTAAAAAAGAAAAAAGTGAAAAATAAAATAAATAGTTTATCCGATCACGTAGTTATCTGTGGTTACGGTCGTAACGGAATGCAGGCTGCTGAACGTTTAATCGCTTATAAGAAACCTTTTGTGGTCATAGAGAAAAACAAGGATATCATTGAAAAATATGAAGAAAATATTCTATTTGTAGAAGGGGATGCTAATGATGATAGTACCTTGGATGAGGCCGGGATAGCTAGAGCGCAGTATTTGATTACGGCCATGCCGGATGATGCGGCCAATTTGTTCGTTGTGCTTTCGGCACGTCAACTCAATGAAAAACTATTTATCATCAGCAGGGCTTCCTTGGCAACATCACAAAAGAAACTATTTCTTGGCGGAGCGGACAAAGTAATTATGCCCGATAAAATTGGAGGTGACCACATGGCCTCTTTGGTCGTAATGCCGGATTTGATTACGTTCATGGATAAACTTTCTATGGAAGGTGTTCACACTACCAATCTAGAAGAAGTGGCCATTGAGGATTTTTCCGATCAGGTGGACTGTAATTCCCTCAGGGATTTGGATTTGAGAAAAAGAACAGGTTGTACCATAATAGGCTATATTGCACCCGATGGTGAATATATCATCAATCCCGAAGCGGACTTACAGCTACAACCAAAAAGCAAGGTCATAGTTTTAGGAAGGCCCGAGCAGATCAAACGGCTTAATGAAATGTTCCATATTGGATAAGCATCTTTTCAAGTTTTTTTTGACTCCCTCTATAATTTTTAAGATATTGCCGCTTAGACTAAATTAAAAATAATATGAAATACAAGCTTTTTGCTTTATTGGCTCTTTTTTTACCTGTAGTAACATTTGCACAGGAAACAGCGGAAAAAGGATTGGATGAAAAGGTAAACGACGCTTTTATGCCGTTTGCCACGTGGTGGGAAAATACCGTTTTAACATCTGTTCCTATTGCTGGTTATAATATTCCTATCGTATTGATTCTACTTATACTAGGTGCTACATTTTTTACCATTTATTTTAAATTTCCCGGTATCACTAAATTTCCTTTGGCCATTAACGTAGTTAGGGGAAAGTATGAGGAAATTGAAAAATACGGCCTTGAAAAGGTAGAAATGCACATGACCGAAGATGGTGATATTCCTGACACTATTCGAGATGAAAGCGAAGAGGGGGAAGTAAGTCATTTTCAGGCATTGGCAACTGCCGTTTCCGGAACAGTTGGTCTGGGCAATATTGCAGGGGTAGCCGTTGCGATAGCCCTAGGTGGGCCAGGAGCAACATTTTGGATGATTGTTTGTGGGTTAATAGGGATGTCCACCAAATTTGTGGAATGTACTTTGGGTGTAAAATATAGGGATGTTGGTCCGGACGGAACAGTATATGGTGGGCCAATGTATTATTTGTCCAAAGGGTTAAGTGAAAGTAATTTCAAAATTTTAGGAAAAGTTTTGGCTGTAATTTTTGCCATTTTATGTGTAGGTGCATCCTTTGGAGGCGGTAATGCATTTCAATCCAATCAAGCGGCTGTTCAACTTACAACGATGCTAAGTTTGGAAGGTGGCGCAACGGGAGTGATCATCGGAGTTGTTTTAGCCATTCTTGTGGGTATCGTTATCATTGGAGGTATTAAAAAGATTGCCAGTGTCACCGAAAAAATAGTTCCGTTCATGGCGGGTATTTATGTATTGGCTTCTCTGATTATCATTTTTGCGAACATCAAATACATAGGTGATGCTTTTGGGATGATATTTTCTGGAGCGTTTTCTCCTGATGCCGCAATAGGTGGTATCGTTGGGGTGATTATCGTAGGATTTCAAAGAGCGGCTTTCTCGAATGAGGCAGGAGCAGGTTCGGCTGCTATTGCACACTCAGCCGTAAAGACCAGATACCCCGCTAGCGAAGGCATTGTGGCCTTATTGGAGCCTTTTATTGATACCGTTGTGATCTGTACCATGACCGCTTTGGTCATCATATTTTTTAATATGGATGCCGGTGCCTTTGATTATGGTAACGGTGTTGGAAGTACAGTGTTATTGAATGATTCCGGAGCTTATGTGGGTGGGGTCGACTTAACTTCAATGGCCTATGATTCGGTTATTCCCGGGTTTAGATATGTGTTGACAATAGCGATTATCCTATTTGCTTTTTCAACGATGATTTCATGGTCTTACTATGGGCTTCAATCGTGGAAGTATTTATTCGGTAGAGGGAAAACAGCAGATATTTTATATAAAGTTCTTTTCCTTTTATTCGTTGTAATCGGTGCGGCCGCAACTTTGGATGCTGTCATCAAGTTTTCGGATGCCATGATACTTGCCTTGGTGTTTCCAAATATGATTGGCCTTTTGATTCTCTTTCCAAAGGTTAAAAAGAGTCTCACAAAATATATCAATGCCATTAATAAGGTCTATGAATAATATAGATTGATAAGATTGAAAAATTTTAAATCCCACTTTGAGTTCACAAAACAGGAACGAAGTGGGATTTTCTTTTTGTTATTGTTTTTAGTTTCGATCCAAGTTGGATATTTCGTGTACGACAGCGCAGACTTTTCTAAACCGAATATGTTCCAAATAGATGACGAGCTTCAAAAAGAGATAGATGCATTAAAGAAAGAAGTGGTTTCGGACAGCTTGAAGATATATTCCTTTAATCCCAATTATATTTCGGACTATAAAGGATATACGCTGGGAATGAGTGTTGAGGAAATAGACCGTTTGCATTTATTTCGCTCTAAAAACAAATATGTGAATTCGGTAATTGAATTTCAACAAGTTACTGGTGTTTCGGATTCACTGCTATATAGAATAGGGCCCTATTTCAAATTTCCCGATTGGATCAAAAATCAAAAACAAAAGACCAAAACATATCGATCTAAAAAAGTTGTTGAGAGTAGGAATGTAAATGCAAAAAAGGATTTAAACACTGTATCTGTTACGGAATTGAAAACAATTTACGGTATAGGGGATAAATTGTCCGCTAGAATCCTAAAGTTTCGTGACCGCTTGGGCGGATTTCTAGTGAACGAACAATTATACGATACCTATGGGTTGGAAAAAGATGTTGCGGACAGGGTTCTGTCAAAATTTGAAGTCAAGAATCCGCCGATAATCACCAAAATAAATATAAACAGTGCTACTGCGGAAGAATTGTCACAATTGATCTATATCCAAAAGAATGTAGCATGGAATATAGTCAATTATAGGAACGATAACGGTGCATTCATTTCTTTTGACGAATTGCTAAAGATTAAGGATTTTCCTGCTGATAAAATCGATAGAATTAAGCTATATTTGACCCTCAAAAAATAAGGCTATGCAAAGTATGTACTTCACTGAAGAACATCGATTATTTAGAGAAAGTTTAAAAGATTTTTTACAAAAAGAAGTTGTTCCACATATAGAAAAATGGGAAGCTGTGGGTACCATAGAAAAGTTCATTTGGAAGAAGTTTGGCGAAATGGGCTATTTTGGCCTTGCAACTTCTGAAGCGTATCATGGTCTAGGGTTGGATTTGTTCTATACCGTGATTCTTTTAGAGGAACTACAAAAAATCAATTCCGGTGGTTTTGCGGCTGCAATATGGGCACACGCCTATTTGGCCATGACGCATTTGAACAAAAATGCAAACGATTCGCAAAAAAAGAAATATTTGATTCCAAGCGTAAATGGGGATAAAGTCGGTTGCCTTGGAGTTACCGAGCCTTTTGGCGGGAGTGATGTTGCCGGTATGCGAACTACCGCTACCAAAAATGGGGATGTTTATATTGTCAACGGTTCAAAAACATTTATTACCAATGGTGTTTATGGGGATTACTGTATACTGGCAGCTAAAACGGATCCATCAGCGGGCAATAAAGGGATTAGCCTTTTTATAGTGGATTTAGATAGTGCCGGAGTTTCTTCCAATAAACTTAATAAATTAGGATGGAGAGCATCCGATACGGCAGAATTGGCTTTTGATAATGTAGAAGTACCTGTTGAAAATAGAATAGGTGTAGAAGGAAAAGGTTTTACTTTTATCATGGAAGCCTTTGCTTTAGAGCGTTTGATTATGGGTGTGAATGCCCACGCCAGAGCAGAATTTGCAATTGATTACACACTTCAATATATGTCCGAAAGGGAGACCTTTGGAAAACAGATAGACCAATACCAGGCATTACGCCATAGAATGGTAGACATGCATGCGGATATGGAAATGTGCAAACAATATAATTATGCCGTAATCGCTAAAATGGATAAAGGTGAATATGTTGTTCGAGAAGCAACGATATCAAAATTAAAATCCACTAAAATGGCCGATGAGGTCATTTATAACTGTCTGCAGTTTTTAGGAGGGTACGGTTATATTGAAGACTATCCCCTGGCCAGAATGCTGCGCGATAGTAGGTTGGGTCCCATAGGTGGAGGTACATCGGAGATTCTTAGGGAAATTATCGCCAAAATCATAATCGATAAAAAAGAATACCGAGCACCAAAATCATAGGTTTTAAATTTTATTAAAATAAGTTAGGCTGTAAATCATTAATTCGTTTTATATTTGTAGCCTTAATCATTAAAGAAAGGAGGTTGTAGCCAATGTTAATAATACCAGTAAAAGAAGGAGAAAACATAGACAGAGCTTTAAAGCGCTTCAAGCGAAAGTTTGATAAGACAGGTACAATGCGGCAGTTGAGAAAACGTCAACAGTTCACAAAACCTTCTGTTGAAAGAAGAGCGCAAATACAGAAAGCGCAATATATTCAAGGTTTACGAGATCAAGAGGAAATCTAGACCCTTGTTTGACAAAATAAAAGAAATCCCGCTAATAGTGGGATTTTTTTATGCCTTTCAATAAAACGAGTATTAAGTTTGGTAACTTTGATTATGGCGTTAACCGAATTTATTTCCTACTTGTCCTTGGAAAAGAATTACTCTTCCCATACGGTAAATGCATACAAAAAAGACCTTCAAGATTTTCAAGAATTCTGTTCGGAAAGATATGAAGAACCGAACATTGATAATATAGGTTATCCTATAATAAGAAGTTGGATCGTATCCCTGTCCGAAAAGGATACATCCAATAGGACCATCAATAGAAAAATAGCATCCTTAAAGGCATATTATAAATTTCTTCAACGAACAGGTGAAATAGGAGTTACACCCTTGGCAAAGCACAAAGCTTTGAAAATGTCTAAAAAGATAGAGATTCCTTTTTCGGAACAAGAGATGAACCTCGTATTATCGTCCATAGCGTATTCAGATGATTTTGAAGGGAGTCGGGATAAATTAATAATTCACATTTTATATTGTACAGGAATGCGCAGGGCAGAGCTCATTAATCTCAAAATAAACGATTTTGACGATGCTGCCAATACCATAAAAGTTCTTGGAAAAAGAAACAAAGAGCGTATCATTCCCATACTAAATGAAACTAAGCAGTTATATGCGGAATATATTGCGAAGCGTAACAATCTGGAAAAAATACAGGATTTTGAATATATATTTCTCTCAAAATCTGGCAACAAAATGTATGAAACCCTTGTTTATAGAATTATAAATAAGTACTTTAATGATGTTTCTGCAAAGGTTAAAAAAAGCCCACATATATTGCGGCACACCTTTGCGACCCATTTATTGAACAAAGGGGCGGATTTGAATTCCGTGAAGGAACTATTGGGCCATTCCAGTTTGGCTTCTACACAAGTCTATACACATAATAGTATAGCAGAGCTTAAAAAGGTACATATGTCATCACATCCACGTAGTGGTAAAAAATAATTGTAACTGTTTAACCCGTCTTGATGATTTTTGTTAAGACATAAAATTTCTATCTATGAAAGTAAACGCACAATCCGTTAATTTCAATGCAGATGTGAAACTCATTAATTTTCTGCAGAGCAGAATGGACAAGCTCGAAAACGTTTATGATAAAGTCATAAGTTCAGATGTTTATTTAAAAGTGGAAAATACAAGCTCAAAAGAGAATAAGATAGTGGAAATTAAAGTGAATGTGCCCAGGAATAAATTTGTGGTGAAAAAACAATGTAAATCCTTTGAAGAAGCAGTAGATTCTGCCTGTAATTCTTTGGAAAGGAAGTTGATAAAAAGAAAGGAAAAATTACGGTTACATGCATGATGAAAATTTTTCAAATTTTATTTTGAATAAACAAATAAATCAATACATTTGCAGTCCGTTAGAAATAGCGGACTTTTTTATGCTTAAAAAGTGTAGAAAGTGCCGATGTAGCTCAGCTGGCTAGAGCAGCTGATTTGTAATCAGCAGGTCGTGGGTTCGAGTCCCTCCATCGGCTCGTAAGTTCTAAAAATACTGGTTATCGGGGGAGATACTCAAGCGGCCAACGAGGGCAGACTGTAAATCTGCTGACTACGTCTTCGCAGGTTCGAATCCTGCTCTCCCCACTTTAACATGTAAAAGAGGGCACTGGTATTTGAAATGTTGAATAATAAAATAAGCGGGAGTAGCTCAGTTGGTAGAGCGTCAGCCTTCCAAGCTGAATGTCGCCGGTTCGAACCCGGTCTCCCGCTCAAAACTTGAAGTTTAAGGTTTCAAGTACAAAAAGGTTTAAGTTTTTTGGGCTAAAACTTTAAACTCTAAACCTGGAACACAATACGCCGGTGTAGCTCAGGGGTAGAGCGTTTCCTTGGTAAGGAAGAGGTCACGAGTTCAAATCTCGTCATTGGCTCAATTAAGAATATATAAAGATTTTAATTTGACATCTTGATTTTGTTTTCTGCGAGTGACCAAGGTCACGCCTGCCCGACGGTAGGCAGTAGTTTAAATCTCGTCATTGGCTCAATTTAAGGCATAAATTTGTACACTAATATAAACTAAGATTAAAATTCAATAAAAATGGCAAAGGAAACTTTTGATCGTTCCAAACCGCACTTAAATATAGGTACCATTGGACACGTAGATCACGGTAAAACTACATTGACTGCAGCTATTACTGAAGTATTGGCAAACGCAGGACTTTCTGAAAAGAGAAGCTTCGATTCTATCGATAACGCTCCAGAAGAAAAGGAAAGAGGTATTACTATCAACACATCACACGTTGAATACCAAACTGCTAACCGTCACTATGCACACGTTGACTGTCCAGGTCACGCGGATTACGTAAAGAACATGGTAACGGGTGCTGCTCAGATGGACGGTGCTATCCTTGTTGTTGCTGCCACTGATGGTCCTATGCCACAAACTCGTGAGCACATCCTTTTAGGGCGCCAGGTTGGTATTCCTAGAATCGTTGTTTTCATGAACAAAGTTGACATGGTTGACGATGAGGAGCTTTTAGAGCTTGTTGAAATGGAAATCAGGGAATTGCTTTCTTTCTATGAGTATGATGGAGATAATGGTCCTGTTGTTGCTGGTTCGGCACTAGGTGCATTGAACGGTGAGCAAAAATGGGTTGACACCGTAATGAAGTTGATGGAAGAAGTTGATGCTTGGATCGAGCTTCCAAAAAGAGATGTTGATAAAGATTTCTTAATGCCCGTTGAAGATGTATTTACGATTACTGGTCGTGGTACTGTTGCAACTGGTCGTATAGAGACTGGTATTGCCAATACGGGTGATGCTGTTGATATCATTGGTATGGGTGCTGAGAAATTGGCTTCTACAATTACTGGTGTTGAAATGTTCCGTAAGATATTGGATAGAGGTGAAGCTGGGGATAACGTAGGTATCTTGTTGAGAGGTATTGAAAAATCTCAAATTAGCCGTGGAATGGTAATCTGTAAGCCAGGTTCTGTTAAGCCACACGCTAAATTTGAAGCTGAGGTGTATATCTTGAAAAAAGAAGAAGGTGGTCGTCATACACCATTCCATAACAACTACCGTCCACAGTTTTACGTAAGAACTACAGACGTAACGGGTAATATTGCTTTGCCAAGTGGAGTAGAAATGGTAATGCCTGGTGATAACTTGACCATTACTGTAGAGTTGATTCAGCCAATCGCATTGAGCGTAGGTCTTCGTTTTGCTATCCGTGAAGGTGGTAGGACTGTAGGAGCTGGTCAGGTCACTAAGATTTTAGATTAATCTTTCGGTATTAAATAGTGTTACATCTATAAGGGGTGTCCCGATTCATCGGGATACCTTTCGATGTAAATATAAACGGGTGTAGCTCAGTTGGTAGAGCACTGGTCTCCAAAACCAGGTGTCGGGAGTTCGAGTCTCTCCTCCCGTGCGTATTGAGATAAGGTATGAGACGAGAAGCCTGCCTGTCGGCAGACAGGTTTATCCCGAGCGGAGTTGAGGCAAGTTTCTCATTGTATGTCAAGAGTAAAAAGGAATACATGGTATTCCTTATAATATAAAATAGTTGAAATGTTTACATATATAAAAGAATCTTACGAGGAATTAAAGAACAATGTTACATTGCCTTCCCGTTCCGAGTCTTCTAACCTAATGGTGATAGTTGCCGTTTTTTCAATATTATTTGCATTGGCTACTTGGGGGGTTGACACTGTTTTTAGTAAGGTTATAAAGCTATATTTCAACAACGTTCTAAACTAATTCGAATCACTATGTCAGATGTATTAGAGAAAAAATGGTATGTGGTTAGGGCTGTTAGTGGGCAGGAGAATAAAATCAAGGGCTACATTGAGAGTGAAGTGGAGCGTCATGGTTTTTCCGATTATTTGGAAGACGTTTTGGTTCCTACCGAAAAGGTGATTCAAATTAGAAACGGAAAAAAAATAAATAAAGAGCGTACTTATTTTCCAGGATATATCATGGTGAAGGCCAATCTTGGGGGTGAAATGGTACATATTATACGGTCTATTACAAATGTGATCGGTTTCCTTGGTGAAACAAAAGGAGGTGATCCTGTGCCATTGCGTAAATCCGAGGTAAATAGAATGCTCGGTAAGGTTGATGAGTTGGCCGTGAATACGGATAGCGTTGCAATACCTTTCGTATTTGGTGAAACCGTAAAAGTAATCGATGGTCCTTTTAACGGATTTAACGGTACGGTAGAAAAAATTAATGAAGAAAAGCGTAAGCTAGAAGTGATGGTGAAGATTTTCGGGAGAAAAACACCATTGGAATTAAGCTATATGCAAGTAGAAAAGATTTAAAGATAATTGTTACATATTTAAAAGTTGTGTTGCTTCCATTGACACACTTTCAATTTAATTTTAAACAATGGCAAAAGAAGTAGGTAAAGTAGTTAAACTACAAGTTAGGGGAGGTGCAGCGAATCCGTCGCCACCGGTTGGACCCGCCTTAGGTGCTGCCGGCGTTAACATCATGGAGTTCTGTAAGCAGTTTAATGCACGTACACAGGACAAACCCGGAAAGGTTTTACCAGTTGTTATCACGGTTTACAAAGACAAGTCGTTTGACTTCGTTGTAAAAACACCACCAGCGGCAGTTCAGCTATTGGAAGCAGCTAAGATTAAAAAAGGATCTGGCGAACCTAACAGAGTTAAATTAGGTAGTGTAACCTGGGACCAAATCAAGGCAATAGCCGAGGATAAAATGGTTGACCTTAACGCATTTACGGTAGAATCTGCAATGAGTATGATTGCAGGCACTGCACGATCAATGGGTATGAAGGTGGCAGGCAAAAGACCTTTTTAAAATCTTAAAAAGCAATTAAATGGCAAAGTTGACAAAAAAGCAAAAAGAAGCCAATTCTAAAATTGAAAAAGACAGATTATATTCTGTAGAGGAGGCTTCCGCTTTAGTAAAAGAGATAACTAATACAAAATTTGATGCATCCATAGATTTGGCTGTTCGTTTGGGAGTAGACCCTAGAAAAGCAAATCAAATGGTACGTGGAGTGGTAACCTTGCCCCATGGAACCGGTAAAGATGTGAAAGTTTTGGCTTTAGTGACCCCGGATAAAGAAGCGGAGGCGAAGGATGCCGGCGCGGATTATGTTGGGTTGGATGAGTATTTGGAGAAAATTAAAGGCGGTTGGACAGATGTAGATGTTATCATCACCATGCCAAGCGTTATGGGTAAATTAGGACCTTTGGGACGTGTTTTAGGACCTAGAGGATTAATGCCCAATCCAAAAACAGGAACTGTAACTATGGATGTTGCCAAAGCGGTATCCGAAGTAAAGGCAGGTAAAATAGATTTTAAGGTTGATAAAACTGGAATAGTTCATGCCGCTGTAGGTAAAGCTTCTTTTTCCGCTGATAAAATTGCAGGTAATGCAAGGGAATTATTGGAAACATTGAACAAAATGAAGCCAACGGCAGCTAAAGGCGTTTACATGAAGAGTGTTTTCATGTCAAGTACCATGAGCCCCAGTGTCCAACTAGACCCAAAATCAGTTTAATACAACTGCTAGTTAATAATTTACATTATGACAAGAGAAGAAAAAGCAACGGTTATAGAAGATTTGACTTCGCAGTTAGCGGATAATGCTACCATTTATTTAGCAGATATCTCCGGTTTGGATGCAGGAACAACCTCTGATTTAAGGAGAGCTTGTTTTAAGGCCAATATTAAACTGTCCGTGGTCAAAAATACCTTGCTTGCAAAAGCAATGGAAGCCTCTGAAAAGGAGTTCGGAGAACTTCCGGAAGTATTGAAAGGGAATACCTCTTTAATGTTTTCGGAAGTAGGAAACGCTCCTGCAAAGCTGATTAAAAGTTTTAGAAAAAAATCTGAAAAACCTTTATTAAAGGGAGCTTTTGTAGAAGAGGCAATTTACATAGGTGATGAAAATTTGGATACGCTCGTGAGCATCAAGTCCAAGGAAGAAATGATTGGCGAAATTATTGGATTGTTACAATCCCCGGCCAAAAATGTTATTTCTGGACTTAAATCTGGTGGCAGTAAGCTGTCAGGAATCCTAAAAACATTATCTGAAAAATAAGTACGCACTAAAAACTAAGTATATTTTAAAAATTTTTATTAAACGATAGAAAATGGCAGATTTAAAAGATTTCGCAGAACAATTGGTTAACCTTACGGTAAAAGAAGTAAATGAGTTGGCTGATATATTAAAAGATGAATATGGTATTGAGCCTGCTGCTGCTGCAGTAGCTGTTGCTGCTGGTGGTGGAGCCGCTGAAGGTGGTGAAGCAGCTGAGGAAAAATCAGAATTCGATGTAATTTTGAAAGCAGCTGGAGCTTCTAAGTTAGCAGTGGTTAAATTGGTTAAGGAATTGACCGGTTTAGGATTGAAAGATGCTAAGGATATTGTTGATAGTGCACCTAAAGCTGTAAAAGAAGGTGTAGCTAAAGACGAGGCCGAAGGAATCAAAAAATCATTAGAGGAAGCAGGAGCAGAAGTTGAGCTTAAATAATAGCAACGACAATAGTCCCGAAGCTTCGGGAGGTTTAGGTCTTTTCGCTTTTTGCGGTTAGACCTAAGCCTTTTTATAGAATTAGGTATATGAAGCTGTATACCGCCCATTAGTACTCACGATCAAAACACTGTCCGTAGATGTTCACAAATCAGACTGAAAGAATAAATTTCGCTTCGGCCAAGAATACTCCAAACTACCCGGATTTCTTGGATATTCAGATTAAATCATTTCAAGACTTTTTTCAACTTGAGACCAAATCTGACGAAAGGGGAGATGAAGGTTTGTACAATACCTTCATGGAAAACTTCCCGATAACTGATACCAGAAATCAGTTTGTACTAGAATTTTTGGATTATTTCATAGACCCACCAAGATATTCCATTCAGGAGTGTATCGAAAGAGGTCTTACCTATAGTGTTCCGTTAAAGGCACGTTTAAAATTATACTGTACCGATCCCGAGCACGAGGATTTTGAAACAATCGTTCAGGATGTGTATTTAGGTACTATACCCTACATGACGCCCAGCGGTACTTTCGTTATCAATGGTGCGGAACGCGTAGTGGTATCTCAATTACATCGTTCTCCAGGGGTTTTCTTTGGGCAGTCTTTCCACGCTAATGGAACTAAACTATATTCTGCAAGGGTAATTCCTTTTAAAGGTTCTTGGATAGAATTTGCTACCGATATCAATGGCGTAATGTATGCTTATATCGATAGAAAGAAAAAATTACCGGTTACTACCTTGTTTAGGGCTATTGGTTTTGAGCGAGACAAGGACATTTTAGAAATTTTTGACCTTTCTGAAGAGGTTAAGGTTTCCAATGCCGGACTTAAAAAAGTAATGGGCCGTAAGTTGGCCGCAAGGGTATTGAACACTTGGCACGAGGATTTTGTGGATGAAGATACGGGTGAGGTTGTATCCATAGAGCGAAACGAAATTATTTTGGATAGGGATACGATTCTTGAAAAAGAGCATATCGCACAAATTATCGATGCTGACGTAAAGACCATCCTTTTACATAAAGAAAATAATGCGCAGTCTGATTATGCCATTATTCACAACACGCTTCAAAAGGATCCAACAAATTCCGAAAAGGAAGCTGTTGAACATATTTACCGTCAATTACGTAATGCGGAGCCGCCAGATGAGGAAACGGCACGTGGTATTATTGACAAGTTGTTCTTCTCAGATCAGCGTTACAACTTAGGTGAGGTTGGTCGTTATAGAATGAATAAAAAATTACAGTTGGATATTGGAATGGACAAGCAGGTCTTGACCAAGGAAGATATCATAACGATTATCAAATATTTGATTGAGCTAATCAACTCTAAAGCAGAGATTGATGATATTGATCACCTTTCCAACCGTCGTGTAAGAACAGTAGGTGAACAGTTATCTTCTCAGTTCGGTGTTGGTCTGGCGCGTATGGCACGTACGATTCGTGAGCGAATGAACGTTCGTGATAACGAGGTGTTTACACCAATTGATTTGATCAATGCGAAGACACTTTCTTCCGTGATCAACTCGTTCTTTGGTACAAACCAGTTATCTCAGTTTATGGACCAAACAAATCCATTGGCAGAGATTACGCACAAAAGAAGATTATCGGCATTGGGACCTGGCGGACTTTCAAGAGAAAGAGCTGGTTTTGAGGTACGTGATGTACATTATACGCACTATGGTCGTCTTTGTCCCATTGAAACACCTGAAGGGCCAAATATCGGTCTTATTTCTTCACTTTCGGTATTTGCCAAAGTAAACCCTATGGGCTTCTTGGAGACTCCTTATCGCAAAGTTGATAATGCCAAAGTAAATACTGAGGAGTATATCTACTTAAGTGCTGAAGAAGAAGAAGGGATGAAAATTGCGCAAGCGAATATCCCTTTAAAAGAGAATGGTCAAATAGACACGGATAAAGTAATTGCAAGGGAAGAAGGGGATTTTCCTGTAGTGGAACCCTCTGAGATTCAATACACGGATGTTGCTCCTAACCAAATTGCTTCTATTTCTGCATCATTGATTCCATTTTTGGAGCATGATGATGCGAACCGTGCTTTGATGGGATCTAACATGATGCGTCAAGCCGTCCCATTGTTAAAGCCACAATCTCCGATTGTAGGTACTGGTTTGGAAAGACAAGTTGCCTCGGATTCCAGAGTGTTGATCAATGCGGAAGGAGATGGAGTTATTGAATATGTAGATTCGCAAAAAATTACGATTAAATATAATCGTACGGACGCAGAACGATTAATAAGTTTTGATGAAGACCAAAAAACGTATTCTTTGGTTAAGTTCAGAAAAACAAACCAAGGTACGAGCATCAACCTTAAACCAATCGTTAAGATTGGGGACAAGGTTAAGAAGGGCCAAGTGCTTTGTGAAGGTTATGCGACTGAAAAAGGAGAATTGGCATTGGGTAGAAACCTTACCGTTGCTTTCATGCCATGGAAAGGGTATAATTTTGAGGATGCGATTGTAATTTCTGAAAAAGTGGTTCGCGAGGACATCTTTACCTCTATCCACGTAGATGAATATTCATTGGAGGTTCGTGACACCAAATTGGGTGCAGAGGAATTAACACATGATATCCCAAACGTATCGGAAGAAGCTACAAAAGACCTCGACGAAAACGGAATGATTCGTATTGGTGCGGAAGTGAAGCCTGGAGATATATTAATAGGTAAGATTACTCCTAAAGGGGAGTCTGATCCTACTCCGGAAGAAAAACTGCTTCGTGCCATTTTTGGCGATAAGGCGGGAGATGTAAAAGACGCTTCTTTGAAAGCTTCGCCATCTTTAAGAGGAGTTGTTATCGAGAAGAAATTATTCTCAAGGTCTGTCAAGGATAAGCGTAAGCGTTCCGAAGATAAAGAAGAACTTTCAAAATTGGAATTGGAATATGAAGTGAAATTTCAAGAATTGAAAGATGTTTTGGTTGAAAAACTGTTCACTTTGGTAAATGGGAAAACATCTCAAGGGGTGTTGAACGATTTAGGTGAAGAGGTACTGCCAAAAGGGAAGAAGTACACGATGAAGATGTTGAATTCCGTTGATGACTTTGCGCACTTGGTAGGCGGAAGTTGGACTACGGATAAAGACACGAACACATCGGTAGCTGATTTACTCCATAATTACAAGATCAAACTGAACGATCTTCAAGGTAACTTAAGAAGGGATAAATTCACGATTTCAGTAGGAGATGAATTGCCTGCGGGAATCATGAAATTAGCCAAGGTCTATATCGCTAAAAAACGTAAGTTAAAAGTTGGTGATAAAATGGCAGGTCGTCATGGTAACAAGGGTATTGTTTCTAGAATTGTACGTCAAGAAGATATGCCGTTCTTGGAAGATGGAACTCCTGTGGATATCGTTTTGAACCCACTAGGTGTACCATCCCGTATGAACATCGGTCAAATTTATGAGACGGTATTGGGTTGGGCCGGCCTAAAGCTGGGCAGGAAATACGCAACGCCAATTTTTGATGGTGCTACTATAGACGAAATCAACGCATACACAGATGAAGCCGGAATCCCAAGATATGGTCATACTTACTTGTATGATGGTGGAACAGGACAGCGTTTTGATCAACCTGCCACGGTTGGGGTGATTTACATGTTGAAATTGGGCCACATGGTTGACGATAAGATGCACGCTCGTTCTATAGGTCCTTACTCATTGATTACGCAACAACCATTAGGTGGTAAAGCACAATTTGGTGGTCAGCGTTTCGGAGAGATGGAAGTTTGGGCACTTGAGGCGTATGGAGCATCCGCAACATTGCGTGAAATTTTAACGGTGAAATCGGATGACGTCATCGGAAGGGCTAAAACGTACGAATCTATCGTGAAGGGCGAAACAATGCCAGAACCTGGTTTGCCAGAATCTTTCAACGTATTAATGCACGAGCTTAAGGGATTAGGTTTGGATATTAGACTTGAAGAATAATAATAGTTTTATAGAACTATTCAGTATAAAATTAAAATCATTATCAGCACGCTATTATGGCAAGAATTAAAGATAATAATCCAATAAAAAGGTTTGATAAAATTTCTATCGGTTTGTCTTCTCCAGAAGCAATTTTGGCAGAGTCGAGAGGTGAGGTTTTAAAACCTGAAACCATTAACTATAGAACGCACAAACCGGAACGTGACGGTCTTTTCTGTGAGCGAATCTTCGGTCCGGTAAAAGATTACGAATGTGCCTGCGGAAAATATAAGCGTATTCGTTACCGCGGTATCGTTTGTGACCGTTGTGGTGTTGAAGTAACGGAGAAAAAAGTACGTAGAGATAGGGTAGGACACATTAATTTGGTAGTGCCCGTAGCGCATATTTGGTATTTCCGTTCCCTTCCTAATAAAATAGGATATTTACTCGGATTGCCGTCCAAGAAATTGGATATGATTATTTACTACGAACGTTACGTGGTCATCCAACCCGGTATTGCCAAGGGACCTGAAGGCGAGGAAATTAATAAAATGGATTTCTTGACCGAGGAAGAGTACCTCAATATTTTGGAGTCGATTCCCCAAGAAAATCAATATTTAGAGGATTCCGACCCAAATAAGTTTATTGCTAAAATGGGGGCTGAGTGTCTGATTGATTTGTTGGCTCGAATCGATTTAAAAGAACTGTCGTTCAGTTTGCGCCACAAAGCAAATACCGAAACTTCAAAACAAAGAAAGACCGAAGCTTTAAAACGTCTTCAAGTTGTTGAGGCACTACGAGAGTCACAGGAAAACAGGGAAAATCTCCCTGAATGGATGATTATGAAAGTAATCCCAGTCATTCCACCAGAATTACGTCCGTTGGTGCCATTGGATGGGGGTCGTTTTGCGACTTCGGATTTGAACGATTTGTACAGAAGGGTTATTATTAGAAATAATCGTTTAAAGCGATTGGTTGAAATCAAAGCGCCAGAGGTAATTTTACGTAATGAAAAACGTATGCTTCAGGAAGCTGTGGATTCTCTTTTTGATAATACGAGAAAAGCTTCTGCCGTTAAGACAGAATCAAATAGACCTTTAAAATCACTTTCGGATTCTTTAAAAGGAAAGCAAGGTCGTTTCCGTCAAAACTTATTGGGTAAACGTGTGGATTACTCGGCACGTTCCGTAATTGTGGTTGGACCGGAAATGAAACTGTACGAATGTGGACTTCCAAAGGATATGGCCGCAGAATTGTACAAGCCTTTTGTTATTCGTAAATTAATAGAAAGAGGTATCGTAAAGACGGTAAAATCAGCTAAGAAAATAATAGATAAAAAAGAGCCAGTAGTTTGGGATATTCTTGAAAATGTATTGAAAGGGCACCCAGTATTGTTGAACCGTGCCCCTACATTGCACAGATTGGGTATTCAAGCATTCCAGCCAAAGCTTATTGAGGGTAAAGCGATTCGTTTACACCCATTGGTTTGTACTGCATTTAATGCGGATTTTGATGGTGACCAGATGGCAGTTCATTTACCATTAGGGCCCGAAGCTATTTTGGAAGCTCAATTATTGATGTTGGCATCTCACAACATTTTGAATCCTGCAAACGGTTCACCGATTACAGTTCCTTCTCAGGATATGGTCTTGGGACTATATTATATGACCAAAGAGCGTAAGTCTACTAAAGAAGTTCCTATCAAAGGTGAAGGATTAACCTTTTATTCTGCGGAGGAAGTAGAAATAGCCTTTAATGAAGGAATGGTGGATTTGAACGCCGGTATAAAGGTAAGAGCCAAGGATTTTAATGAAGAAGGAGAGTTGGTAAATCAAATCATACCAACTACCGTGGGTAGGGTTCTTTTCAATATGGAAGTACCGGAAGCCGCAGGTTATATCAACCAAGTATTGAATAAAAAGGCATTGCGTGATATCATTGGTGATATTTTGGCTGTGACCGATGTGCCTTCAACGGCCGATTTCTTAGATAAGATTAAGACTATGGGATACGAATTCGCCTTTAAAGGTGGTCTTTCCTTTAGTTTAGGAGATATTATTATCCCTGCTGAAAAGCATGATATGATTAACGAAGCCAATGGTCAAGTTGATAATATAATGGCAAATTATAATATGGGCCTTATTACCAATAACGAGCGTTACAATCAAGTAATTGATGTGTGGACATCCACAAATGCGATGCTGACGGAATTGGCCATGAAGCGTATTCGAGAAGATCAGCAAGGATTTAACTCTGTGTATATGATGTTGGATTCCGGTGCAAGGGGTTCAAAGGAACAAATTCGCCAATTGACCGGTATGCGTGGATTAATGGCAAAGCCTAAAAAATCTACTGCTGGTGGCGGTGAGATTATAGAAAACCCTATTCTTTCCAATTTTAAGGAAGGGTTGTCCATTTTGGAATATTTTATCTCCACACACGGTGCACGTAAAGGTCTTGCGGATACAGCCTTGAAGACTGCGGATGCAGGATACTTGACAAGACGTTTGGTAGACGTTTCCCAGGATGTTATCATTAATATTGAAGATTGTGAGACGCTAAGAGGAGTAGAGGTAGAGGCACTGAAGAAGAATGAAGAAATAGTGGAGACGCTCGGAGAGCGAATCTTAGGCCGCGTTTCTTTACATGATGTGTACGATCCAATAACAGAGGAATTATTACTTTCTGCAGGTCAGGAAATAATGGAGTCCGATGTAAAGAAAGTTGAGAATTCTCCAATAGAGAAAATAGAAGTACGTTCCGCATTGACCTGTGAGGCCCAAAAGGGAATCTGTGCCAAATGTTATGGTAGAAATTTATCTACCAATAAAATGGTACAACGAGGAGAAGCAGTAGGTGTCGTTGCTGCGCAATCTATTGGTGAGCCAGGAACACAGTTGACGCTGCGTACCTTCCACGTGGGTGGTATTGCGGGTAACATTTCCGAAGAAAACAAACTTGAAGTTAAGTTTGCCGGTGTTGCGGAAATTGAGGATATGAGAACGGTCAAAAGTGAGGATGCCGATGGGAAACCGACAGATATCGTAATTTCTAGGACTTCTGAGATAAAGGTTGTGGACCCAAAAACGGGAATTACGTTAAGTACCAATAACATTCCTTACGGTTCGCAATTGTTCATAAAAGATGGTGCCAAGGTTTCCAAAGGGGATGTAGTTTGTTCATGGGATCCATACAACGGTGTTATCGTTTCCGAGTTCCCAGGTAAGATTGCCTACGAGAATATTGAACAAGGTGTTACGTATCAAGTAGAAATCGATGAGCAAACAGGTTTCCAAGAAAAAGTTATCTCTGAATCTAGAAACAAGAAGTTGATACCAACATTATTGATTCAAGATGCCAAGGGAGAAACATTACGTTCTTATAACTTGCCTGTTGGATCGCATATTATGGTTGATGATGGTGATAAAATCAAGGAAGGTAAAATCTTGGTGAAAATTCCACGTAAATCTGCAAAAGCAGGTGATATTACAGGTGGTCTGCCAAGAGTAACGGAGTTGTTCGAAGCACGTAATCCGTCTAATCCTGCTGTTGTTTCAGAGATTGATGGGGTCGTTTCTTTTGGAAAAATCAAAAGGGGTAATCGTGAAATCATTATTGAATCAAAATTAGGGGAAATCAAGAAATACTTGGTAAAACTATCCAATCAGATCTTGGTTCAGGAGAATGATTACGTAAGAGCGGGAATGCCATTGTCCGATGGTTCCATTACTCCGGAAGATATTTTGGCAATCAAAGGACCTTCAGCCGTACAACAATACTTGGTAAATGAGGTACAGGAAGTATATCGTTTGCAAGGGGTGAAAATTAATGATAAGCATTTTGAGGTTGTTGTAAGACAGATGATGCGTAAGGTGAGAATTGTAGATCCGGGAGATACTATTTTCTTGGAAAACCAATTAATCCACAAGGATGACTTTATTCAAGAAAATGATGAAATTTTCGGTAAGAAAGTGGTCATGGAACCAGGCGATTCAGAAAACCTTAAAGCAGGTCAAATTGTTACTCCACGAGAGTTAAGGGATGAAAATTCTTTATTGAGACGTGCAGATAAAAACCTTGTTGATGCTAGAGATGCTGTCGCAGCGACTGCAACCCCAATACTGCAAGGTATTACAAGGGCATCGCTTCAGACAAAATCATTTATATCTGCGGCATCCTTCCAAGAAACGACCAAAGTATTGAACGAAGCTGCGGTGAGCGGTAAAGTAGATACGTTGGAAGGTCTGAAGGAAAATGTAATCGTAGGACATAAGATACCGGCAGGTACCGGTATGAGAGACTATGACAATATTATTGTTGGATCTAAAGAGGAGTATGATGAGATAATGGCCAGAAAAGAGGCCTTAAGATTTTAAAAAACAAGCCCCCTTTATTGGGGGTTTATTTTTTGATATTAAATTTTTAAGTACAATGAGTGAAAATAACAAGCAAAATCAAAAGCAGATAAACATAGAGTTGGACGAAAAAACAGCAGAGGGGATTTATTCCAATTTAGCCATTATAAATCATTCGGTCTCGGAATTTGTTGTAGATTTTATTAGTATGATGCCCGGAGCTCCCAAAGCAAAGGTTAAAAGTAGAATTGTATTGACACCACAGCATGCAAAGAAATTTTTAAAAGCTTTAAATGATAATGTCAATAGATTTGAAAAAGCTCACGGGACCATTAAGGATTATGAGCAGCCCGCGATTCCTCTCAATTTTGGACCAACGGGAGAGGCATAATAAAAAAGCCAGCTTTTTCAGCTGGCTTTTTTATTAATCGAACTCCGAGGTAAAATGAAGCTTTACCGATGGATATTTTTGTTGTGTCATTTGAAGTGAAAACTGCGAGTCTGCCAAGAAAACCAGTTTTCCGGATTTGTCTTTTGCCAAGAATTTCGATTTTATCCTAAGAAATTCTTTATACTCTTCGTTTTTGACATCTTCTGCTTCAATCCAACAAGCTTTGTAGACAGGAAAATTTTCATAGTTACATTTGGCACCGTATTCATGTTCTAAGCGGTATTGAATTACTTCAAATTGTAATGCACCTACCGTCCCTATAATTTTTCTACCGTTAAGTTCAAGTGTAAACAATTGCGCTACTCCTTCGTCCATCAGCTGATCAATGCCCTTATAAAGCTGTTTGGCTTTCATTGGGTCGGCATTGTTAATATACCTGAAATGTTCTGGGGAAAAACTTGGGATTCCTTTATAATGGAGTGATTCGCCTTGCGTTAGCGTATCTCCAATCTTAAAATTTCCTGTATCATGAAGCCCAACGATATCCCCTGGATAAGAAATATCTACAATTTCTTTTTTCTCGGCAAAAAAAGCGTTCGGACTGGAAAATTTCAATTTTTTGTCTTGCCGTACATGGAGATAAGGTTTATTTCTTTCAAAAGTTCCAGATACGATTTTCACAAAGGCCAATCTGTCTCTATGCTTGGGATCCATATTTGCATGGATTTTAAAAACGAATCCGGTCATTTCCTTCTCATTTGCCTTTACCAAACGCTCTTCGGCCATTTTTGATTTAGGCGGTGGCGCAATTTCGATAAAGCAGTCCAAGAGTTCTCTCACACCAAAATTATTTAGTGCCGAACCGAAAAAAACAGGTTGTTGCTTCCCTTCGAGATAAGCTTCTTTGTCAAATTCTGGATAAACGCCCCAAACTAGATCAAGGTTATCCCTTAAATCTTGTGCGGCATTTTCTCCGATTATTTTCTCTAATTCAGAATTTTCAATAGTATCAAAGGCGATGGTTTCTTCAATATTTTTTTTGCTGTCCCCGCTAAAAAGGTTAATGTTCTTCTCGTAAATATTATAAATTCCTTTAAAATCATAACCCATCCCTATGGGAAAGCTTAGAGGGGTAACGGAAAGATTCAGTTTCTGTTCCAATTCATCCAATAAATCAAACGCATCCTGACCTTCGCGGTCTAATTTATTAATAAAAACTAGCATTGGAATGTTACGCATCCTACAAACTTCAACCAACTTCACAGTTTGTTCTTCAACACCTTTAGCAACATCAATTACCACAATGACACTGTCAACGGCGGTTAATGTTCTAAAAGTATCTTCTGCAAAGTCCTTATGTCCTGGAGTATCAAGAATATTTATTTTTTTATCCTTGTAAATAAAGGCAAGAACAGAGGTGGCTACAGAAATACCTCTTTGGCGTTCAATCTCCATGAAGTCACTGGTAGCTGTTTTTTTTATTTTATTGTTCTTGACAGCACCTGCTTCTTGAATGGCTCCTCCAAACAATAATAATTTTTCCGTTAACGTAGTTTTACCGGCATCAGGGTGGGAAATTATTCCAAAAGTTCTTCTTTTATCTATCTGTTCCTTAAATGTCATTCCAACAAATTTTTGCAAAAATAGGTAAATGATAGTTTGTATTTAAATGAAACGGAAGGCATAAAAATTTCAAAAAATTGTAGATGAAAATTATAGGTACAAGAAATTATTTTTAACATTTATTTATACTTCCGTAATCCTTTTATCGAAAAAATGCGTAAATCAAAAAGTAGAAATTTAGTAAGATATTGTAGTTCATCGATTAAACATTCTATTCAAAGTAAATATTGATTTTATGCGCTAGAAACAATTTGAGTATTGCAATATTAAAATTATCTTGCATCGTATTTTATAAGAAACCCCACATCTTACAAACATATTTTCCTATTTGCCATGGTGATTAGTTAAAACTATTCATTTATGGAAAAAATTACTACTCTGTTTATCAGGTTAAGGGAATGTGCATTTATTGTCTTCCTATTGAGTTTATTCACAAGTTTCAATACTTTCAATAATTTTGCTGAGTCTATTGTTACCATTAACGGTAGTACAATCGATAAAAAGACTACTGAAAAATGTGAAGTCTTAAATGCAGATAGATGCGATTATCACGAAGCCTCAAATTTTCACTGGTCGCAAACCGGTTTTTTTTCGGCTACGGATACAGCTGCTCTTTCTTTTGAAAAATATGATGACGGTACGGCCCTTATTTCTGGAAGTACAATGTCGGGTAACTGCGTTGCGGAGGTTCATGTAGTTCTAAAAGATAAACAAGATTGGGCTACTTGGAATGCTAATGGGGGTAGCTTTAAAAGTGAAGGGTGCACTGGAGCAATTGCTGAAAATCAGTATTATTATTTAATTGATGAAAACAACAGCTATATTACTTTTTCTGGTTCTGAATGTGGTCCGGAAGGTAAATTCAGGGTTTCTAACAGACCGGACCATGATGATCCTTCTACAGAAAATTATGGTTTTCAAGTAGGTCAAGGTGGAGCATTGTTTCATTCGGATAGTTCGGCCAACGGTCTTTCGGGATGGGGTTGGATGGGTCCGGAGGGAGATGAGAGAAAATGGGAAATTGATTTTAATTTTCTATTGGACTGCCAAGTGCAGCCTAACGATGATTTTGACGATAATATTGATACGGATGGCGATCAAGTGCCTGATAATGTTGATTTAGATGATGATAACGATGGGATATTGGATTCCGTGGAATGTGAGTCCGTTCCATTTGAAGACATTAGACCATCGGATTTCGGTTTCTCCAGTAATGCATCGGGATTGTCTTCTGTAAACACGGATTTAAGCTCCAAGTTCGGACTTCCTGAAGGGAGTGTTTTGGTAAGCGTTACCGGAGCAAATACACGTTCAGGATCATTTGTGATAGGTAAAGATCGCTCAACTCAATTTGAATTTTCTGGATCAATACCGGTAATGGTGAATCCACGGCATTCAGTACGTATCTCTGCAATGAATAAGGATGGGATTATTGCTTTGGATGGAACGTCTTATCGTTTTTTAACTGAACTCAACAATGGAATCATATCCAATAGTATTGACAATAAGTTTTTTATTGAAAACACCACATCAGCAACAATCTCTAATTCCAATAGTTATGTATGGGAGTCTGTGTCCACGGTCAGCGATATTGAATTCTTTACTTCGGATACCAGACTGGACAATATCATAGGACTTAGAATTTCGCCAACAATTTGCCCAGACAGCGACGATGACGGTGTCCCGAACCATTTGGACATCGACAGCGACGATGACGGCATCCCTGACAATGTTGAGGCACAGACGACCTCGGGCTACATAGCCCCTAACGAAGACGACGCGGCCACGTACGCTGCCAACGACGGTGTGAACAGCGCCTACATCGGCGGTCTGGACCCCGTGAACACTGACGGCGCGGACGAGCGCGACTACCTCGATGGTGACAGCGACAACGATACGGTACCGGACAACAACGAGGGGAACGACTTCAACTTCGACGGTGTGCCCGACCAGACCTATACGGGCAACGACGAGGACGGTGACGGCCTTGACGACGGCTACGAGGGCTCGGATACGGACGACGGCTACGACGTGAACGACGAGATCGACGACCCTGTGAACGACCTTCCGGACACGGACGGCACGGAGGACGTGAACTACCGCGACCTGGACGATGACGGCGACGGCATTGACACTCCCGACGAGGACGCCGACGGCGACGGGGACCCTACCAATGACGATACGGACGGCGACGGCACTCCTGATTACCTGGACCCGGACAACGGCCCGGATACGGACGGTGACGGCGTTCCTGACGTAGCGGACCTTGACGATGACAACGACGGTATCCTGGACACGGTCGAGGACCCTAACCTTGATGGCGACGACGACCCCCTGACGGATGCGCTCGACAGCGACGGTGACGGTGTCCCGAACCATTTGGACATCGACAGCGACGACGACGGCATCCCCGACAACGTGGAGGCGCAGACGACCTCGGGCTACATAGCCCCTAACGACGACGACGAAGCCACGTACACGGCCAACGACGGTGTGAACAGCGCCTATATCGGCGGTCTGGACCCCGTGAACACTGACGGCGCGGACGAGCGCGACTACCTTGACGGTGACAGCGACAACGATACGGTACCGGACAACAACGAGGGGAACGACTTCAACTTCGACGGTGTGCCCGACCAGACCTATACGGGCAATGACGAGGACGGTGACGGCCTTGACGATGGGTACGAGGGTTCGGATACGGACGACGGCTACGACGTGAACGACGAGATCGACGACCCTGCGAACGACCTTCCGGACACGGACGGCACGGAGGACGTGAACTACCGCGACCTGGACGATGACGGGGACGGGATCGACACGCCGGACGAGGACGCCGACGGCGACGGGGACCCTACCAATGACGATACGGACGGCGACGGCACTCCCGATTACCTGGACCCGGACAACGGCCCAATGTTAGATGCTATAGATGATGTGGTATCAACTCCTGTGGATACAGCAGTAGAAGTTGAAATCCTAGAGAACGACATTAATATACCCAGTGACGGAACCTTGACGTTTACCGATCCATCTAACGGAACAATCATTGCAAACGATGGAGGTACACCTGACGATATCAGCGACGATACGATTACCTATACGCCGAATCCCGGATTTGAGGGAACGGACACCTTGGAGTATACGGTCTGTGATACGATGGACAACTGCGACACGGCAACGATAACCATTACCGTTGGTACACCACCAATGTTGGATGCTGTGGATGACGTGGTTTCAACGCCAGTAGATACAGCAGTAGAAGTTGAAATCCTAGAGAACGACATTAATATCCCAAGTGACGGTACCTTGACGTTCACCGATCCCTCCAACGGGACAATCGTCGTAAACGATGGAGGAACACCTGACGATATCAGCGACGATACGATTACCTATACGCCGAATCCCGGATTTGAGGGAACGGACACCTTGGAGTATACGGTCTGCGATACGATGGACAACTGCGACACGGCAACGATAACCATTACGGTAGGTACACCACCGATGTTGGATGCTGTGGATGACGTGGTATCAACGCCAGTAGATACAGCAGTAGAAATTGAAATCCTAGAGAACGACATTAATATACCCAGTGACGGTACCTTGACGTTCACCGATCCATCTAACGGAACCATTGTCGTAAACGATGGAGGTACACCTGACGATATTAGTGATGATACAGTCACCTATACACCGAACGCCGGCTTCGAGGGTACGGATACCTTGGAGTATACGGTCTGTGATACGATGGACAATTGCGATACGGCCACGGTAACGATTACGGTAGGTACACCTCCGATGTTGGATGCTGTGGATGATTCGGTCTCTACACCTTCAGATACGGAAATATCAATTGATATATTGGATAACGATATCAATATTCCCAGTGATGGAACCTTGACGTTCACCGATCCATCTAACGGAACCATTGTCGTTAATGATGGAGGCACACCAAATGATATTACTGATGATATAGTTGTCTACACTCCTAATTCGGATTTTAGTGGAACGGATACCTTTGAATATACAGTCTGTGATTCGATGAATAATTGTGATACGGCAACAGTCTCCATTGATGTTGAAGCACCTGAATTCTCGAAAATTGAAGTAAATCAAATGGTAACACCCAATGCAGATGGAAAAAACGATTTTCTATTCATCAGAGGAGTGGAATCCATCAGAAGTAGTACACTTAAAATCTTTAATAGATGGGGTGTTGCAGTTTATGAAGGCGAAAATTATAACAATCAGAACAACGTATTTGATGGTAGATCAAGAGGTAGGTCAACCTTGAGCGTGGACAACTATTTGCCTCCGGGAATTTATTATTACATTTTTGATTACATCACGTTAGAAGGTGAGAATATAGTGGATAGTGAGTATATTTACATCAGCAGGTAATATCCTAGATATATGAATTTCAGCAAGAATTTTTCAGTATTATTTTTTTTATTTTCCGTTACATTAAGTAGCAGTCTTTTTGCTCAGCAAGACGCGCAGTATACACAGTATATGTTTAATACGATGACCGTAAACCCGGCATATGCGGGTTCTCGTGGTCAACTTAGTATTGCGGCACTTTATAGAGCACAATGGGTTGGTCTGGATGGCGCACCTACTTCGCAAACACTTAATCTGCATTCCCCTATACGAAATAGCAAATTGGGGTATGGTGTGTCTATCGTGAATGATGAAATAGGAAATGGAGTGGTACAAGAGACCTATTTTGATGCTGTTTTATCCTATACAATAGATGTTTCCTTGGAAGGCAAACTATCTTTTGGACTAAAAGCAGGAGGTAATTTATTGAATTTGGATTTTAATCAACTACGAAATTTTGATGTTGAACCTGTGAATCAGGATAATATCGAGAATAGATTCTCACCTAATTTTGGATTAGGAGTCTATTATCACACTAAAAGATTCTATGCAGGTCTTTCCGCTCCAAATTTAGTGGAGACAGAACATTTTGATAATTCACAAAGGGATGCTAACACAGTGCAGTTTTTATCTAAGGAGCGTATAAACTTTTATATGATTACAGGATATGTTTTTGATTTGAACGGTAATTTGAAATTTAAGCCGGCACTATTGACCAAGATAGTTGGTGGTGCCCCTCTACAATTGGATTTATCGGCAAACTTTATGTTCAACGAGCGGTTTACATTTGGAGCTGCCTATCGTTGGGATGCCGCTGTCAGTGCGTTGGCCGGATTCCAGATATCAGACCAGTTCATGTTGGGTCTTGCATATGATAGGGAAACTACTGATTTGGGTGGTAGGGCATTCAATGACGGCTCATTTGAAGTTTTTCTGAGATTTGAATTGGTAAAATCATTTCAAAAATTAGTATCTCCCCGCTTCTTTTAAAACGAACACCTATGATGAAAAAACTACAGTTCTTTATTGTTCTTTTTGTACTATGCAATACTGGTGTATCGCTCGGTCAGGAAAGATTGGTGAATAAGGGAAATGAAAAGTATGAAGAGTATTCATTTCGCCCTGCTATTGATATTTATAAAAGGGTTATAGAAAAAGGTTATGTATCCGCAGAAATATTAAAAAAATTAGGGAATTCCTATTATTTTAATGCAGACTATAAAGAGGCAGCTGAAACATTTAAAAAGTTGGTTGCCGAATATAAGGACTCCGTTATCGCCGAGGATTATTTTAAGTATGCTCAAACGTTAAAATCTTTAGGGGATTATAAGGAATCCAAAGAAGTAATGAAAGAGTTCACGGCGTTAACTTTTAATGATCGTAGAGCATCATCCTATAAAGATGATCGTGATTTTATGAAGGAGATAAAAGAGAACTCGGGTAGATATGTCATCACTCCTTTCAAGTACAACACACCCTACTCGGAATTCGCTCCGACTTATTACAAAGAAGGTCTAATTTTTTCGTCGGATAGGGATACAGGTAATTTTGCAAGGTATAGACATACTTGGAATTCCAAGGATTTTTTAGATTTATACAAAGTAGATACTGATAGTATTTCTTCTAATAAAGTTCTCAAATTAGGAGAAAATATAAATACAAGATTACACGAATCTACATCAGTTACCACTAAAGATGGTGAAACACTTTATTTCACTAGAAATAATATTATTGAGGGAAAATATGTTAAGGATGAAAAAGGGATTATTCGTCTTAAAATTTTCAGGGCTGAGATGATCAATGGTGTCTGGAGCAACGTAGAAGAATTACCTTTCAACAGCAATGCCTACTCGGTCGCTCATCCAACATTAAGCCCAGATGAAAAGACACTTTATTTTGCATCGGATATGCCAGGCACGTTCGGTAATTCTGATATCTTCATGGTTGAAATAAATGATGACCGCACTTTTGGCACTCCAAAAAATTTAGGGTCCAATATCAATACTGAAGCTAGGGAAACGTTTCCTTTTGTCACGAGCGATGAAAAACTATACTTTTCATCCGATGGTCATCCTGGTTTAGGCGGGTTGGATATTTTCGCAACTAAAATAAACAGGAAAGATTTTACGGGTACCGTCATAAATATCGGAGAGCCTGCGAATAGTAATAATGATGATTTCACTTTTATTTTTGATGAAGAAAATAGAGAAGGCTATTTGGCATCCAATAGAGAAGGGGGTCTTGGTTTTGATGATATTTATAAATTTAAGGAGACCAAACCGTTGGTGTTTGACTGCATGCAAAAAGTGACGGGAACCGTGAGGGATAAAATTTCAAACGAAGTACTGGTCGGTGCTACAATTAAAGTAATCAATGAAGAAAATGAGGAGCTTGCTTCAACCATTACGGATTCAAAAGGGACTTATAATCTGATTTTGGACTGTAATAAAGGAAATTTTGTAAGGGCACTAATGGAAGGCTATGTTCCTTTTGAGGAGTATATAGGCGTATCGGACGGTAAGCCAAAAATCATTGACTTTTATTTGGAGAGAGACAGGATTACGGCAGGTTTTGGAGATGATTTGGCCAAACTGCTACAACTCAGTACTATTTATTTTGATTTTGATAAATACGATATCAGAAAAGATTCTGAAATAGAAGTTGAAAAGGTCATTGCCGCTATGGAAAAATACCCCAGTCTTAGACTAAAAGTAAATTCCCATACCGATAGTAGGGGACCGGCGGCCTATAATCTTTGGCTTTCCCAAAAAAGAGCTGCGGCCACGGTTAATTACATGGTTTCCAAAGGTATTTCCAAAGACAGGCTTGTCAGTGAAGGATATGGGGAGACCAAACTCATTAATGAATGTGCGGACGGTATAAAATGTTCTGCAGCTAAACATGATTTGAACAGACGCTCTGAGTTTATTATTCTAGAGTAACATATTTTATAATTTTGAATACCCAAAAAAGCACTATTTAATAGTGCTTTTTTAGTTTTTAATTATAGACTTTTCATCGATCAATCTCCATATTTATTGTGTGTTTCAAACTTTTCTACCTCTTTAAAAGTGCTCTTCACATTGTATAAAGTGCTATACACAACATTGTTTTTTTGCCTGTTCAATGTACCCATACCTTTATACAGTCCAAAAATTTGCTCGGATAATGACAATAAATTATGGAACCAAAATGTAGTAGAATATTATTGTTCTTTATTTTCCTAATTGTTACTGGTTCTTCATTAGCTCAAGTTACAATTTGGGAAGAAGATTTTGAGAGTTATGCAGACGGAATTACTAGTGGAACAGGTACAGGAGCAAATCCTGCTAATTGGTCTACCAATAACGCAAACATAGATGTTCTTACGGTAAGCGGTAATAAAGTCCTTAATGGGAGTGATACAAGCACTACTTCTACTTGGACGACTAGTCCTATTGATATTTCAGGTTATACAAATGTTCAATTCAGTCTGGATGTAACTTCGGGTGGAGGGCTAGACTCTGGCATAGATGTCTTTAGAATTCAATATAGGATCGATGGAGGAACCTATGTGGAAATAGAAAATACTTCTGGAGATACTTCTCCCTCTGAACCTATAGACCCTTCTTATAGCGTTACGGGACTATCCGGAAATACTTTGGAGTTTAGGATTACCATGTACAATACCTTTAGCGGTGAATATTATCGCATAGACAATGTTTTAGTACAGGGAACAACTGGTTGCGAAACAAGAACTTCTTCACCAGGTACTTTCATTACGAATGGAGCTCCAGTAAGTGAAACTTTAACCGGATTTGCCACGGGTACGATTACAGATGTGAATGTAACTCTCAATATTGCGCATACCTACGATGAAGATTTGAATATCTCCTTAACTAGTCCAGATGGGACTACTATAGATTTGTCAAGTGGAAACGGTGGTCAATTTAATAATTATACCAATACAGTTTTTGACGACGATGCAGGAACTGCCATCACAGCTGGAAGTGCACCGTTTACAGGTAGTTTCCGACCCGAAGGTTCATTGAGTTCTTTTAATGGTGAAGAAGCAAGCGGAACTTGGACATTAACGATTGTCGATACTTTTAATCAAGATGACGGTACGCTCAATAATTTTTCAATAGAAGTTTGTACTGCTGCTGTCCCTACAACTCCTGTTTTGACAATAGATGACGTGACTGTAAATGAAGGAGATGGTAATGCAGTATTCACTGTAACTCATACAGGAGGTTCAACCTCTGGTCCTTTTAATGTGAACTATACAACAAATAATAGTACCGCGGTTGCTGGTGATGATTATTCTGCTGCTGTAGGAACTTTAAATTTTACCGGGACTTCTGGCGATACTGAAACGATTACTATTTCTATTATAGACGATTTAGATGATGAACCAAATGAAACTTATACTATCGGATTTACCGGTACAACAGATAACTCAGTAGATATTACGGATACTGCTATAGGAACCATTACCGATGATGATGATCCTAGAGTTCTAACGGTAGAAGATATAGCTGTTAATGAAGGAGATGGGACAGCTGTTTTTACGGTAACACATTCTGGCCCCAATGCATCTGGTCCTTTCACGGTAGATTTCACGGTAAATAATGGTACAGCAACTTTTGGAACGGATTTTTCCCCGAATAGTGGTTCACTTAGTTTTAGCGGTACTTCGGGGGACACTGAAAATATTACGATTACTATAATTGATGATACGGACGTAGAAAGTCTAATCGAAGACTATTCTGTCGCATTATCAAATCCCTCAGACGCTTCTTTCGATACTTCGGATACGGCAAATGGTACTATTAGGGACAATGACGCGATATTGGTTACCGATGGAGGGACTGTAAATACCTGCGGGGACACTTTATTGGATGATGGTGGAATTAATGGTAATTATAGCAACAATCAAAATAATTTTATAGTCATATGTCCAGATGCTCCGGGTAAAGATGTTGAACTTAGTTTTTCAAGCTTTGCTTTAGAGAACAACTTCGATTTTTTAATGGTTTATGATGGCAATAGTGGAGATGCTTCGGGAACGCTTCTAGGTCAATTTACAGGTAGTTCACTTCCTCCAAATATCAAATCTTCCGATGCTTCTGGTTGTTTGACTATACGTTTTTTTGCCGATAATATCATTAATGCAGCAGGTGTGGAGGCAAACATTACCTGTGTGGACAAAACGCCAGAGTTATCTATTGCAGACGTATCGGTAAATGAAGGAGATGGTACGGCAACGTTTACCGTTACACATACTGGTATTGATACGGCCGGCCCGTTTAATATAACTTACGAAACGGTAGATGGTACAGCAACCGCAGGGTTGGATTATACGGCAATTAGTAATGGAACATTAAGTTTTAATGGTACCGTTGGGGATACAGAGACAATAACGATAAATATCATTGATGATACCCGGACAGAATCTCAGGAAAATTTTACGATTCGTTTTCTTACTTCACCAGATGATCCAACAGTTGATATTTCGGATACAGCTATAGGAACTATCAATGATAACGAAGTAATTTTGAACGATGTTCCACTTTCCTTGTATGATGATTTGAGTGGTAAATACGATTATGCGGTGACAGGGGGTAGTTTAAGGACATTGGCAAATGACCCCGGGGATACTAGCGCTGCTTGCGCAATTACTACAAGTTCCTCAGGAGTATTGACATCAACAATAGCGCCTGCAGGTAAAAAAGTAGAAAGAGCCTATTTATATTGGTCTCACTCAAGTTTTGATGTTGATCAAGATGTTACTTTAGAAGGTACGCCAGTGAGTGCAGATTTGGTGTATGGAGCTACATTTTCCGGTTTGCAATACTATGGATATATAGCAGATGTAACGGATTTGATAGACGGAATAACCGACCCATGGAGCGAAACCTATGATTTTTCCGGTTTAACGATTGATAATACCGGTAGTTATTGTACTGGCCAAACAGTTCTTGGAGCATGGTCCTTAATGATTTTCTATGAAGACTTGGCATTACCCTCGTCGACCATAAATCTTTATTACGGTTTTGACGTAACCCAAAATGCAGGAACCTCTTTCACTTTGGATAATTTTTTCGCTATAAGTCCTACAGGAAGTAAGGCCACCTTTTTATCCTATGAAGGCGATGATACGTTAGATGGTAATACTGGAAATGCAGGAGAAAGAGAAGAATTGTCCATTACTACACAAGGCGGGGTTACCACTATTCTAACGGGAGATGGTGCTCAAACAGGTAATAATCCCTATAATTCAACCCTTTATGACGAGTTTTCCGGAACAAATATCACAACTACATATGGTTTGGATCTAGATACTTATGACATTTCGTCCTTTATCAATACCTCGGATACTCAGATAACGGCAAATGTCAATGCTAGACAGGATTTAATTCTTTCGAGTGCAGTTGTACTCAGAGTTCCATCAAATGTAATATCTGGGATAGTTTTTGAAGATATAAATTACCCTGGTGGTCTGGGAAGAACACAGACAGCTTCGACCGGTATTGGAATTGAAAACACCACATTAGAGCTCTATAATTCTGTTGGCACTTTACTTGATACCGAAACTACAGACGAAAATGGTGAATATACCTTTGGAGGTATGTCAGATGGAAATTACACGGTCCGTGTTGTAAACGCAACGGTAAATTCTACCAGAGGTGGAGGAGATACTTGTCCAACATGTTTTGCGATACAAACATTTCGATCCGATTATGACGGTACTACTTTTACAAATATATTGGATGAAGTTGGTGGAGCATTTCCATCTGCCGAAGATGCAGGTGCAGGGACCCTCGCCGGAGCCCAGACTACCAGTAGTGTAATTATATCTGCGGGTGGTACGGGCAATGTAGACTTTGGTTTTAATTTTAATACCATTGTAAATACCAATGAGAATGGCCAAGGTTCTTTGGAACAATTTATTATTAATGCCAATAATTTGGATGAAACGGGATTAGACATAGGATCCAATGGTATTTTTGACCCGGCAGCGGGAGAAGATACTTCTATCTTTATGATTCCGCCAACGAGTGATTCACAAGGAAGAATAGCGGATACTAATTTTACCAGTGGGTATTTTGATATTTTTATTTCAGATGTAAACCCGCTCAGTAGCATTACGGCAGCAAATACTGTCATAGACGGTAGAACGCAAACAGCTTATTCCGGTGATACGAATACTGGTACTGTTGGTTCAGGAGGCACTACAGTAGGCGTATCCGGTTCGGTTCTACCTAATTATGAACTTCCAGAGATACAAGTGCATATTAATGCAGGTGATGTTTTCAAAATTGAAGGAGATAATACTGTAGTTAGGAATCTCGCAGTATATGCTAACAATAATGCAGGTATACGTATAGACGATGGCGACAATATAACGATAAGAAATTCCTTATTGGGAGTCAATGCTGCTGGAGTCAATGCTGGTGATATTGATCATGGTATTGAAATTGTTGGAACTACGTCCGGGAACCTATTTATAAACGGTAATTATATTTCAAGTACAACTACTTCGGGTATTTTCATAAATGGTGGTGCCGGTTCAAAAACCATCGAGAACAATCACATTTTTGCAATAGGAGATAGCCCGTGCGACCGTGGAATAGATATTAGAAATGGTTCTAGTGGAGTGATTATTAGGCAGAATTTAATTGAGAATACCGCAAGTGTAGGCATAGATAATACAGGTTTGGGAGACATCGCGATAACTGAAAATTCTATTACAGGCTCCGGTCAGGATGGAGGTGATTGTTCTGGTAACGTAGAGAATTTTGGAGTACGTTTAAGTGGAAGTAACTCAGACATAAATAATAATATCATTTTTGATAATGGAGGAACCGGACTTGTTCTTGTGGGCAGTGCTACGGATACAGGCAATCTAATTTCTCAAAACTCTATTTACGGAAATGGAACGGCAAGTGCAGCTTTGGGTATAGATATAGTGGCTACTGGAGTTATTCCGGATGGTGTTACATTAAATGATACGGGAGATACGGATACTGGTCCAAATACACTGATTAACTTTCCTGTATTTTCAGGAATCAATCAATCAGGAACAAATATGATAGTATCGGGATGGGCGGAGTCCGGAGCCATAATAGAGTTCTTTCTAACCGATATAAACCAAGGAACCGCTGCGGCCGGTGACAATACGCTGGGCCTTTCTACAGATTATGGTGAAGGACAGATATATCTTGGAACTTTTGTGGAAGGCAGTATAGATGATACTGATTCTGGTGTTTCATTTTATAATGATTTGGACGGTAATACAGGTAATACAAATAGGTTTAGATTTTCAATTCCTATGGGTATGGGAAGTACGTTAGGTTCAAGTATTACAGCTACAGCCACAATTGCTAATTCTACTTCGGAGTTTTCTCCGGTAAGTCTTATTAAGGCATATACGGTAATCACTAACCGAAGAATCACCTACAGGGTCAAAAAAGATTAAACTAGTTACACAGAATATTACAGGCAGTAGTACTTTTTGCTAATTGGGCAATTGAGACTTATTCTGCCCAAAAGACCAAATTTGAAAATAGGTAAGGTTATCAATCAATCTTTTCGTATAAGTAATGCTTTATGTCCTGTAGTTTCCTGATTTCTTTCTTTAAATATACTCTTCACATTGTATAAAGTGGCATATACAACATTGTTTTTCTCCAATTATAACAAAACTATATTTTTAAATTCATAATGAAAACTGGGGTGAAATTATTCTTGGGTTGTATTATAGGTTTCTTATTGGTTTTCCCTGAATTGGTTTTAGGGCAGGATACCTATTTGGATAATTTCGGTATTAGAGCCTATAATAATTCTAATGGCTCTGCAAATTGGTCTACAAATCCTTGGACTGAGGTTAATGACAATAACTCAGCGACAAACGGTTATATAAGAATAACTAGTGGGGGAGAACTTAGATTCAGGGAAGTATATCAAAATTTAGAATATTTAGAGCGTACAGTGAGTTTAAGCTCCTATGTATATGCAACTTTATCTTTTGATTGGAGGACTTCAAGTTTAGAGATTGGAGATGATCTGGATGTACAAATCTCTACTGATGGTTCTAGTTTCTCCACAATATTTACTATTAATGGCACTGGAAGTAATACTTCAAATACTTTTAGCACCAATATTACTTCGTTCATATCGGCAAATACAACTATCAGATTTATTAATACTAATGGGGACTGGCTTGACAGTAACGATACTGTATTTATTGATGATGTACAGATTACTGCTTATGCTGGTCCAGATTTAGAAGTTACCAAAACGGTAGATGACAATATCCCGGCAGAAGGGTCTAATATTATATATACCTTATCAGTAATAAATAACGGACCCGTGAACGCGACAAATGTTAGCGTAACTGATATATTGCCTTCCGGAGTAACTTATGTGAGTGATGATGGTGCATATAATTCTGGAACCGGATTATGGACAATAGGAACTTTGAACGATGGGCTTTCTGCTACCTTGAACATAACCGCAAATGTAGATTTTGGCACAAATGGCTCAACCGTTACAAATACAATAACGGCTATAAATGCAGACCAATCGGATAGTAACCTTACTCCGGATGATTTAACGGAATCTATAGTGCCGACAGTGGATCAGGCGCCAGTATTAACGGTGACAGGAGACCAACTATATTGCCCGGGAACTTCTCAGCCTATTGCGGAAACTATCAGTATTACTGACCCTGATGATACAACAACGGATGCTATTTATATTCAAATTTCTTCAGGTTACGTAAATGGAGAAGATGTGTTGAATTTAACAGGTTCACACCCAAGTATAGTAGCTACTTGGGATGTTACCGAAGGGGAATTGACCCTTTCGGGTCCAGCAACATTTGCTGAATTTGAAGCAGCAATACTTGATGTTGAATTTTCAAGCTCTTCGGCATCTCCATCTGGAACAAAACAATTTTCAATTACTCCGGGTACTGCAAATTACTTGCCACCCACAGATCACTATTATGAGTTTGTGTCAGATGTTGGTATAACCTGGACAGCTGCAAGAGATGCAGCTGCGTTGAGAACTTATTATGGTTTACAAGGGTATTTGGCAACGTTGACTACACAAGCAGAAGCTGATTTTTCAGGAACTCAAGCTGCAGGCGCAGGATGGATTGGAGCTTCCGATGAGGCAGTAGAAGGAGATTGGAGATGGGTGACTGGACCGGAAGCGGGAACTCCTTTTTGGAGTGGAGCTGCTGCCGGGACTACCGTTGCACCTATAAATTTTGCATACTGGAACGGGAACGAACCAAACCAGTCGGGAAATGAAGATTATGCGCACATTACAGATCCGTCAGTGGTCAGGGGATCGGGTGGTCCTGGCTCTTGGAACGATCTTTCCAATACGGGAGCCGCAAGCGGTGCTTATCAACCTAAAGGATATATCGTTGAATACGGAGGAACAACTGGAGATCCAGTTTTAAATATTACAGGTGTGACTACACTAACGATTGACAATGTTGCTCCAACCGCAAGCAATCCAAATTCTGTTACTGTTTTTTGCTCTAGCGACGTGCCTTCTTTAGATATAACGGTTGTAACGGATGAAACAGATAACTGCACTACCAATCCAACGGTTACATTTGTGGGTGATTCTAGTGATGGAGGAAGTAATCCGGAAATAATCACCCGCACATATCGAGTTACGGATGAAGCTGGTAATTTTATAGATGTTGCCCAGACGATAACAGTAAGCCAAATTTTAATTGATTCCCAACCAACTGACCAAGTTGTGGGAATAGGTAATAATACAACTTTTTCATCTAGCACTAATAATGCTGATACTTTTCAATGGCAGGTAAGCACAAACTCTGGAGCTAGCTTTACTAATATTTCAAATGGCGCAGAGTATTCAGGTACAACTACGGAAGTACTTACTGTTTTAGCCTCAGATCTAGGCAAAGACGGTTATCTATATAGAATACTGGTTTCTAATTCCACTGGTTCATGCGCTACCGTGATATCTTCGGAAGCTACGCTAACTGTAATACAAGATAGCGATGGAGATGGAATTGACGATGTGTCGGACTTAGATGATGATAACGATGGTATACTGGACGCTATTGAATCGCCCAAGACTGTACTATGGGTTACCGAGACAGGTGGAGGTATAGATACGGAGGAACAAAATACAATTGATAAATTGATTGCTCTAGGCTATACCGTTACCGTAGTTGATGATGGTACAGGAGGTAATGCCAACAATTTTGCAGCGATCTATGTTCACGAAGAAGCCTTAAGCGGAACAGCTTTATCCAATGTTAGTAATCTTACCACTACGACTAATGGAGTTATAACGAGTGAACCAGCTTTGCATGATGATTTATTAGGGGCAAGCGTTGGAGGTAGTGGTGGTCTTACATCTATAAATATCATTGATAATACACATCCAATAACTGCTGGATTATCCTTAACTACCTTAAATATTGGAAATGCGCAATATCATGGGAATGGATTGACAACGGGTACAGTATTAGGTAGGGATCCAAATAATAGTGAAGCATCCATAGTCTTTTGGGAAGAAGGAGATGCAATGGAAGTAGGTGTAGCTCCCGGGAAAAGAGTTCTTGTTCCACATACGGATGGCTACAATACGGCCGGAGAGGATTTGCTGGTAAATGCTATTATATGGACCGCAGGAACGGATACGGATAGAGATGGGGTTACTGATGATTTGGATTTGGATAGCGATAATGATGGTATCTACGATGTAATTGAAGCGGGTCATAATCAAGCACAGACTCTCGGTAGATTAAATGGAAACGTTGGCACTGATGGTGTACCGGATAGTGTTCAGGCTTCAGGCCAAGAAAATAGTGGAACAGTAAATTATACACTTCAAAACTCTGATAGTGCCGGAGATAACGATTATCTGGTAGTGGATAGTGATGGCGATGGTTGTAATGATGTATTGGAGGCTGGTTTTACTCAAAGTGGAACGATTACAGGTGAATTAGCTGGTACTGGATATGATATCACAACAGGAGTTGTAACGGGTAATACCGATGGCTATACTACGCCTCTAGACGGAGATAGCAATCTAATTTTTGATTATCGCGAAGCAGGAATAGCACCCTCTATTTCAACACAACCAATGGACCAACAGACATGTCCAGGTTGTAACGCTACTTTTATTGTAGCTGCTAGTAATACCAATACGTTTCAATGGCAACAGTTCAACGGTTCCATATGGGAAGATTTATTGGACGGGGGCATTTTTGGGGGCACTTCGACAAATACATTAACGATAACTGCACCAACAGTCGCTAATGACGGAAATCAATTTAGGGTAATCATATCAAATACTGCTTATATATGTACTACGGAAACTTCACTTCCTGTGGTATTGACAATTCGTTCAAATACGGTAATTACAAATCGTAGAATCACATATCGCGTAAAGAAAAATTAATCTTTTCCACCCATTATTTCTTCCAAAAATTTTTCATTTTTCTTCCATTAAAATATTCCTTAACTATTGAAATTATTGATTTTATCGATAAACGGAACATCGTTTTCTTTAAAAAAAATCAAAGCTGAAACCTCATGATTCAAGAGATAGACAATGTTAAAGTACTGTTACACAACATTTATTTTTCGAGGGACGTACTAAAGTTAATTTTGTAAAATAATAGTATGCCGTAGTGTTTTTTCAACAGTTTGGAGTAGATGAAAAAGATGATTACGAACGCTGGAAATAATAAAATCGGAATGCGATTGATATCGAGTTTAAGTAAAGTTTTAGTTATGGATAAGAGAATCCTTTTTGTATTTCTTTTAATATCAAGTTTTACGTTTGCACAGACCACAGTTACTTTAGAGGATCAATGTAATTGTGAAGTCTTACAAGGAACGGATGTTTCGGCACCGGGGAGTGTAACTCCAACAGGAGCGGACTTGGGAGACCTGTATGTGAATACCACTACCGGAACCATCTATTTTTGGGACGGTGATTCATGGGAACTGACTTCTGGCGCGAATACGGATAACCAACAGTTGCAAAACTTTACGTTTGATGCAGCTACCAATGTCTTAAGCCTTGATTTACAGAATGGCGGTACTGTAAGTGTAAACTTAACTGATTTACAGGATACTTTGGTGGATACTAATACAACCAATGACCGTATTGAAGTAGCCGGGCCTAATTTAGTAATTACGGATAGCGATACGAACACGATTTCTGTTCCTTTGGCTGATATTGCGGCACAGGTAAATACGAATACTACGATTACAAATTTTGAGATTGATGCTACGGATACAAATCTTATTTTAACGGATAGTGATTCAAATACATTTACCATTCCTTTAGCCGATATTGCCGCTCTAGTTAATACGGATAGTCAAAACCTTCAAAACTTTCAGGTTAACGGTGCTAATTTAGAATTGGGAATAACGAATGGAAATACGGTCAGTGTTCCTTTGAATACAATAGACACTGACGACCAGGACGCGAGTGAGGTTCCCTATGATAACAGTACATCGTCATTGGCGGCCGTAACGACACAGGCCGCAATAGACGAGCTGGCCGACGATATCACGGACAACGAACTGACGACCACTGTAGTGGAAGGATCGGGAACGGACGTAACCACGAGCGTGGTAGGGAACAACACGGAATATACGG
>NZ_JBLFES010000004.1:0-432932 GCF_047345745.1 Maribacter algae | reverse complement strand
CTTATTCGGGGCCCCTTCACGTTACGTGGGGGGGCCTTTTTTTGTTTGCGTACCGCCCGGGGCGGAAGGCCCGCGCGAACCGGCCGCTACCCTTTCCAGGGGAACAAAAGGAGTGTGGGGAAGACTATTTTAGTATCTTTATGAAAACCTTTTGAACCATGAGAAAATATTTTTCCTCTTGTATCTTTTTACTAGTGTCAATTGCAGTATTTCCACAAAATCAAAATATAAAGGCCTTGGTTGGCGGCACATTGATTGACGGGTATGGCTCCAAACCTATTAAAAATAGTGTGATTGTCATTGAAGGAGAAAAAATATTGGCTGTGGGAACTGAAGATACCTTAAAAATACCTGAAGGTGCAGAAATAATTTCAACCGAAGGGATGAGCGTTCTTCCCGGGTTATGGGATATGCACGTACATACCATGATTAATGGTCATGCGGATTATGCTTATTGGGATAAGACCTATCCACCTCTTTTTGAGGATGTCATTATGCCCTCTTCAGCACATCAATTGTTGATGGCCGGTGTTACCAGTGCTAGGGATTTGGGTGGTCCTTTAGAAGAAAGTATAACGGTTAGGGATGCTATAAATAATGGTGAAATTCCCGGAGCTACTTTATATGTATCTGGACCTTTTATTCAAAAAAAGCCTTATCCCGGCACGGAAGATTTCAGGTGGGGCGTGAATGGGGCTGAAGATGGCCGAAAGAAAATTAGGAAATTGGCAAAGGCCGGTGTCAATGTCATCAAGCTTATCGACCAAGACCAAATGACGATGGAAGAGCTAAAGGCGATTGTAGACGAGGCGCATAAGAATAACTTAAAAGTGGTGGCACATGGTCATCGCCCTGAGGAAATCCGCCGGGGGTTGCAAGTGGGTACCGATTGTTTTGAACATACCGGTCTTTCATCGGCCCCAAGATATCCTGATGATATTATGGAAATGATTAAAGAGCGTACCGCAGATATGAGTCAAGGCCCCTTGTTTTGGTGTCCGACGGTAGAGGGACTATACAACTATGAGTACCTACGCGATAATCCCGAAAAATTGGATAATGATTCTTGGCATCGAGGACTTCCCGATAGTGTCATTGTAGATATTAAAAAGAGTTTTCAACACCCCGATAGGTTGCCTTATTTTCAATTGACTCCCTCAAGAAAACCGACTTTAGAAACTAAAGTAAAACAATTGTTAAACGCGGGAGTAGTGTTGTTGGTAGGTACGGATAGTGGTATTCCTATGAAGTTTCATAGTCAATCTACATGGAACGAACTGGATGTTTGGGTAAATGAATTTGGGATAGATCCAATGTATGCCATAAGAGGAGCAACGTACTGGCCCGCATTATGGATGGGCGTTGCCGATGAAGTCGGAACGGTAACTCCAGGAAAATATGCGGATATCATAGCGGTAAAGGGAGATGTTTTAAGATATATAAATCTATTGGAAGACGTAGACTTGGTCATTAAACATGGCAAACAGTACAAATAGGCTACAAGGCTCAATGTCATCAGTAACCTATTCACGCAAAGAAGAGTTTTGGAATGCTTCTTCTCACCTATTAGGAGCTTTTTTTGCATTTTTCGGTTTATTTATTTTATTAAATGAAAATACAAATAAGACCGAATTTGCCAAGGTTAGCATTCTTATCTATAGCATCACACTGATCTCCATGCTATTGGTTTCCGGATTGTACCATTCGGTCAAAAATGAAAGACTAAAACGAAAACTTCGGGTTTTAGATCATATAAACATATATTTTTTAATTGCCGGAACGTACACTCCAGTGTCCTTGATTACTCTATTGAGAGGAAGCGGATGGACAATTTTCTACACTGTGTGGATTATTGCCCTTTTGGGTACTTTATTTAAAATTTTTAATACAGGTAGATTTGAGTTTGTCTCTCTTTTGCTTTATGTGGTCATGGGGTGGTTAATCGTTATTGATTTTGACAACTTAACGGACTATGTTACTTCATCTGGTCTGAAATTATTGTTTTCAGGAGGTTTGTTCTACACGTTGGGAATTATTTTCTATGCATGGGAAAGAGTTCCTTTTAACCATTTTATTTGGCATCTTTTTGTTTTAGGTGGAGCAATTTGTCATTGGTTTTTAATTTATTCCATTGTTAGTTAATGTCATTATAGTTCTGAATCAGTTTTGATTAGTATTTTTAGATTTTGCTGCTTATACCAAATAATTAAGGTCAATAATGAAGATTACCACAAGTTTACTTTTATTCATTTTTTTTATCGCTTGTAAACCATCCTACGAAGAAACTATAGTTTCTTTAGAGAATTATAAGGTAGAAGACGGATTTCAATTAAAGGCCATTGCAGCAGAACCGCTTTTAAAAGCCCCTGTAGCCATGGATTTTGATGATGCTGGCCGAATATGGGTCGCTGAAATGCCCAGTTATATGTCCAATTTAGAAGGAAGGGGAGAGACAGATGCTACGGGTAGTATTAAAATTCTTGAAGATTTGGATAATGATGGTATTATGGACCATGCTAAAATATTTTTGGATAGTTTGGTTTTGCCAAGAGCCTTAGCCCATGTTTATGGAGGTCTTCTTTATGCCGAGCCGCCGTATCTCTATTTTGTTGAAATAAAAGATGATAAGCCGTACAACCGTGTCGTGGTAGATTCCCTGTATGCTTCACAAGGAAATCCTGAGCATCAACCTAATGGGCTTTTGCTGAATATTGATAATTGGATTTATAATGCTAAATCTAATTTTAGGTACCGAAAAAAAAACGGTATATGGTTAAAAGAACCTACTACTTTTAGAGGTCAATGGGGAATTACCCATGATAATTTTGGAAGGTTATATTATAACGATAATTCAAGACAACTATTAGGTGACCATGTTTTGCCCAACAGATTGACGAGAAACGAATTTTTTGCTCCCAATAAAAGTGTGGACGAATTATTGACAAAAGACCAACGGGTGTATCCGTTGAAAAAATCTTTGGTTAATAGAGGTTATGCAGATGGGATTTTAAACCGGGACAGTATGTTGGTAAATGTTACCGCTGCCTGTAGTCCTTTGGTATATAGGGGCGCAATTTTCCTAAAGGAATATAATGAAAACGTATTTGTCTGTATTCCTGAGGTCAATGGAATTAAACGAAACATTTTAACTTTTCATGGCGATAGCACATCCGCAAGACAAGCTTGGGAAGGAAAGGAGTTTTTGTCTTCCGAAGATGATGGGTTTCGTCCTGTAAGTTTATATAATAGTCCAGATGGGAGTATGTTCATTGTAGATATGCATCGAGGAGTCATTGGACATCACGCGTATCTAAGTCCCTATTTTAAGAAAAAAGTAAAAGAAACTCAAATAGATACCATTGTCGATTATGGAAGAATTTTAAAAGTATTTCCTGTTGAAGAAAAATTAGCGCCCATCCCAGAATTGAACAGTGCAAATAATGAAGATTTAATGAAGCTACTATCCCATTCTAATGGTTGGGTAAGGGATAGGGCACAACATTTACTCCTTACAAGAGGCGATAAAGAGATTATTCCAGAATTAAAAGACTTAGTAAAGAATAGCGAAAAACCTTTAGTTCAGCTACATACATTATACGTTCTTGAGGATTTTGATGCCTTATCTTTTGAATTACTAATACACGTTGCTCAAGAGAGCAATGCTCAGGTGACGGCCCACGCAATCGTACTTTTGGAGAAATATGTTTCCTTGGCGCATAGTGAAGCCGTGGGTAAATTGTTCGATCAGCTATTAAGGCGTGATAATGCAACTATCAATTTATATCTGAGCAGTACTATAGGAAGGTGGTTTAGTACTTCCGAAGCTATTTTTAAACCAATATTGGACGAATTAAGTACTTCGTATACGACTAATATTGTTCAGAGAGAAGCTTTTTTAAGCGGTCTGAATCCTACTCAAGATTTTGACTACATTTTACCGGTAGTAAATTTAGATGAGGACTTGAAAGTATTAAAAGAAAATATTTTAGCCGGAAATAAAAATCCCATTTATACCAGTAAAACTTTATCAGAAGATAATAGAACAACCGGAGCTAGGCTATTTAGGCAAATATGTGCCGCTTGCCACGGTATCAATGGAGATGGAATAGAAGGGCTTGCACCTCCCTTGAACAAATCGGAATATATGGAAAAACCTTTGGAGCGTTTAGGGTTGATTTTACTTCACGGTCTTTCGGGACCTGTGCACGTAAACGGAAAACTATATGAAATAAATCAGGCCATGCCGGGCCTTATCGCCAATGAAAGTATTACCGATCAGGATATTTCCGATATTATTTCATATGTAACCAACGCATTTTCCGACACCCCAAGAGGACTTTCTTTCGAGAAAATTCGGGAACTGCGATTAAAGAAATCTAAAGGAGGAGGAGAATTTACGGAAGAAGAGCTTTTGGAACTTTTTCCTTAGCATACTTGTTTTCAAGAAATAAGTATGTCCCGATATTCTAAAAAGAAGGCTTCAAAAAGTTTCATATGAACCTTAAAAAAAGCCATCGTATCACGCCAGGTATTTTTGTTATGGATAGAAACTTCAAGTTTTTCGACGTATATTCTAGAAATCTCTTTCTTATTTTCCAAAATATAGTATTCTTCAAAAATAGCATTGGCAAGATATTCATCAAGTAATATCGATTTTAAGGAAATCAATTTTTCCCAAAGATGAATGCGCTGCTCCAGTTCTCCTTCAATATCCAAAGAAACCCTTGCCGCTTTCAAACCAAAGTAAAATTTGAACGATAATCCCTTAATTTTGGTTTTATATAGAATCCACTTTTTAGGATAGGATTTTCCAAAGGCTATCCAGAATTCCTCACGTAGTTTACGGGATTCCTCTTTATTGAACATTTATAAAAAATAGGCGATTATGATTCCTAAAATGATAACGACCAGTTTTCTTAAATTAAACTTATGTCCTTCGGAGCTTTCAAATAAAATAACCGTAGAAATATGAAAGAATACACCAATGACCAATGCATTGATTTGAGTGATGTATTCAGAAAGAAAATTAATATTATTCGCTAAAAAGCTTCCTAAAGGGGTCATCAACGCAAAAGCAATAATAAAGAGAACCGTGCGCTGCAATTTCAATTTTGAGCCTAAAAGAAATATGGACAAGATGATAGCAATAGGAATTTTATGGATTAGAATACCGTAAATAATAGTATTGTTGTTATAAACGGGAAAACCCTCTAACAGCGAATGAATGGAGAGACTAATGAACAATAACCATGGGAAACTAGAACTATCGCTTGATAAATGAACGTGACCGTGTTCCGCACCTTTGGAGAAAAACTCCAAAAAGATTTGAAGTAAAATACCGGACATGATAAAGATACCAACGGTTTTGGGATTTGAGTTTTCGTATACTTTCGGTAACAATTCAAAAATGGTAAGTGCCAATAAAAAAGTGCCGCTGAAAGCTAACAATAATTTAAAGTGCTCCTTTTTGTTAGGTTTTACCAGAAATACAAAGACAAAACTGAGAAGTACCCCAAGAATGGGCAAGATATAACTCATTAAGAAGGGTTATCGGTGGTTGTATAATCTAGAGATTTGCCTCTACGGCTTCAAAATTAACGTATTTTTGCGGTATGTTAAAAATAGCCCATGGGGAATAATTTTAAAATGATCGCCAAGACCCTTTTCGGTTTTGAGGAACTATTGGCCAAGGAACTGCGGAACCTTGGTGCAGGCAATGTAAAAGAGGGTGTTAGGAACGTTGCTTTTGAGGGTGACCTAGGGTTTATGTACAAGGCAAATCTTTGCCTTAGAACTGCCATTAAGATTATTAAGCCTATACAATCTTTCCCGGTTAGGAATGAAAATGATTTGTACCGAAAAATTTATCATATGGATTGGTTCGAGTATCTTTCCGTTGATACCACATTCGCTATTGACGCTACGGTAAAATCCGATAATTTCTCACATTCGCTCTACGTTTCCCAAAAAACCAAGGATGCGATAGTAGATAAATTTAGGGATACGGACGGGAAAAGACCTAACGTAGATGTGAAACATCCGGATTTACGGATCAATGTTCATATTCATAAAGAAACCTGTAATGTATCGTTGGATAGTTCAGGAAGCTCGCTTCATCACAGAGGGTATAGAATTTCTACGAATATTGCGCCGATCAACGAGGTTTTGGCGGCAGGACTCCTATTGTTGAGCGGATGGGACGGTCAATGCGATTTTCTTGACCCTATGTGCGGGAGTGGAACCATGTTAACAGAAGCGGCCATGATTGCCTGCAATATCCCGGCAAATATTAATAGAAAAGGTTTCGCTTTTGAAAAATGGACAGACTTTGATGAGGCACTTTATGAAAAGATTATAGCGGCAAGTTTAAAGAAAACTAGAGAATTTCATCATATGATTATCGGAATGGACAAAGCTCCTTCTGCCATCCGTAAAGCTCAAGAAAATATAGACAATGCCAATTTAACCGACTATATCACGCTAAAAAGGGCCAATTTTTTTAAAACAACAAAAGAAACGGAAGGTCCGCTTCATATGGTTTTTAATCCTCCATATGGGGAACGCCTAGACCGTTCCGATTTGGATTCCGATTTTGATGTGGAAGAATTTTATGCGAATATCGGTGATACGTTAAAACAGGAATATCCGGGAACCAATGCTTGGTTTATTACTTCAAACTTACATGCTTTAAAATTTGTAGGGTTAAGACCTTCTAGAAAAATTAAAGTATTTAACAGTCATCTGGAGTCTCGCTTGGTCAAGTATGAAATGTATGAAGGGAGCAAAAAAGCAAAATTTCAAAAAAGTTAAAGATATGTTGCCAAAGAATAAGGCCTTGCTTTTTAATTTTATTTCTTTTGTGTCTATTTTTCTCGTAATACGATTTTCATTAAGTTATTTATTCGATTTAAAACGAATTGTTTTGGTGTTGATCGCTGCCGTTTCCGCCACCACTTTATCACCAAAATTTGCAGCTGTAAAAACGAAAGAGGGTGAAAAACTATTCGTAAAATGGATATTCCGTAAGGGAGTGAAAGAAATTTAAATGATGCTTACTGGTTTTCCTCCTCCAAGGTTTCTATTTTTTTCTTCACTTTTTTTCGCTTCTTGTATAAGGGCAAAAAGTAGGAAATGGAATAGTTGTAACCTACACCAAATTTACTATTATCGGTTACTTTGTTGAAGCCGGGAATGAACAAGTCTGGAAAACGTTCCTCCTTACTTGGATTCGTCAATAAAAAACCAAGACGAACGCTGGCTCCTAGAAAAATATTGGCGAACAGCTCCACCTTTGTTCCAAAAACACCTTCTAACCAAAAGGCGCTTCTTCCTGAGAATTCTTCGGCAATATCCGAACCCTGCCCAAAACCATCGGGATTCCAATATCGGTTGGAATCAAAAATTTGATAGTTGTTCAAGGTTTGGCTATGCGCGCTATACGCTAACCTACCGCCCATAAAAATGGAGTTTTGTTCCCCGTACCAGTTAGCATAGGTATTCTTGTCCACTCCCACCTTTACGTAGCTTCCGGAAGAGGTGAAATTATAAAGGTCCTCTTGTCTTGTTTTTTCTTCGGTTCCCAATTCTGCGGCTAGATATAGGTTTTGCGTGAGCCTATAATCCGCAACGATTTCAAGGCCCCTATAATTTTCGTCCAATTGCCCGGTGACGATTCTGCTTAAATCTATACCTGCTCTTATGCCATAGGATTGTTTGTACACAACGGTATCCTTGGGTTGGGTGTCTATAGGTTTGCTCTGCCCAAGTACCGTTCCCAGATTCAGTAGAAAAAATAGGCTAGTGATAAATCTTAACATGAGTAGAATCTGAGTTAGTATTAGTAACTGTAGCACGTGCTATTTCAATAGATTGAATCCAATTGTCCGTATCTGTCTCTGCATTGGCCTCTAAATTTTCATAACTAATAACAAAACCGCAGGCTCTTGATACAAAACCCTCCATTCGTGTATAAGAAACGGTCAGTGTATCCGTATTTCCGGTATCGGGTTCTCCGTCAGAATCTTGGATGAAAATAAAACGGGTAACATCCTCATCTGTTTTTAAGGGAATCATTATGGATTCTAAATTAGAACGATCCGTAAAGGTGTTAACGGTCGTTGTTTGCCCAATACCGACAACTCGCAGAGCGGCAACTTCTTTCGCTGTCGAGTCGGTCGCGTCTAAAAATTCAATAACCAAAAGAGGGGTATCTCCATCAACACAAATGTCATCTTTTTCGCAAGCTGAAATACCAACAAGGATTAACAATATTAAAATGCTGGCACTAATCTTTTTCATACGACTATTTCTTTTCTAAAAGTACAACATTTTCTACGTGGTGGGTTTGTGGAAACATATCTACAGGTTGTATTTTTGTTACCTTATATAGCGCTTTCATCAGCTCCAAATCCCTGGCTTGGGTCGCACTATTACAACTTACATATACTATTTTTTCCGGTGCGATGTTTAGAATTTGAGACACTACATCCTTGTGCATACCATCGCGTGGAGGGTCTGTGATAATAAGATCCGGGATACCATTTTCAGCAATAAAGTCTTCGTTGAATACATTTTTCATATCTCCCGCGAAAAAGTCAACGTTTACTATATTATTTCGTTCAGCATTTGCCTTGGCGTCCAAAATAGCCTCAGGAACAGATTCTATACCAACAACCTTTTTTGCTTTTTTGGCCACGAATTGCGCAATAGTCCCTGTGCCCGTATATAAATCATAGACCAACTCGTTTCCTTTTAGGCCGGCAAAGTCTCTCGTAATTTTATAGAGCTCATACGCTTGGTCAGAGTTGGTTTGATAAAACGATTTTGCGGTTATCTTAAACTGGAGCCCTTCCATCTCCTCGAAAATATGGTCTCGGCCAGAAAAACAATTTACTTCTTGGTCGTAAATGGTATCGTTCTGTTTTTGATTGACAACATATAATAAGGCCGTTATTTCTGGAAATGTTTCTTTAAGGTGATTTAGAAGCAATTGTCGTTTTTCGGCAGCATCTTCATAAAATTGTATCAACACCATAATTTCACCAATAGATGATGTACGGATCATAAGGGTACGCAGCATTCCTGTTTGGTGTCTCGGGTTGAAAAATGTTAATCCATTTTTTAAGGAAAATGCTTTCGTTTCCAGACGGATAGCGTTGGATGGGTCTTGCTGTAGATGGCATTTTTTGATGTCAAGAATCTTGTCCCACATGCCCGGAATATGAAATCCCAACGCACTTTTATCCTCAATTTCCTCATCGGAATTTATTTCATCCAAAGTCAGCCAACGGCTGTCCGAAAATGAGAATTCCATTTTGTTACGATAAAAGTATTGTTTTTCGGAGCCTTTTATAGGAGTGATTTCGGGAAGGTCCAAATGACCGATACGCAACAGATTGTTCACGACTTCTTTTTGCTTGTAAAATAGCTGGTGTTCGTAGCCCATATCTTGCCATTTACATCCGCCACAAGTGCCAAAATGTTCGCAAACAGGAGTAACGCGTTTATCGGAAAGGGAATGGAATTTAGTAGCTATACCTTCAAAATAGGCCTTTCTTTTTTTTGTAGTCTGTACATCTACAACATCTCCGGGAACAGTGTTGGTCAGGAAAATCACGCGACCGTCAGGGACTTTGCCAATGGTCTTGCCTTTTGCCCCGGCATCTATTACTTCTACCTTTTCAAAGACCTGCCTCCTGTTCTTTCTTCGCATTGGGCAAAAATAGGAATTGGATTGTATTTATTCGGTTAACTTTAGTAGGAATAACAATAATTTAAGGAAAAAATGAACCTTTTTGGTTTTAGCACGTCTTTAAAATAGAATCACATTTATATCTATAATCAATATATGAAAGCTACTATAACATCAATTGAATTAAAAGGACCATTCCAGTTTTTTATGTTATCGCTTATGGCCAGAAAAGTAATGAAACAACTTAAAACCACCGATCATATCGATTTTAAAAATAAAGGATTTTGGACAAAGCATTATACCATGACTTTATGGGAATCCGAGGATGAAATGAAAAAGTTTGCCCGTAGTGGCGCTCATAAAGAAGTTATGGTAAATAGTGGGCAGATTGCCAAACAAATAAGAACTGTTACAATTGATGCGGAAACCTTACCCTCATGGTCTGTTGCCAAGCAGTTATTGATGGAGGGGAAAACCATTAACTTTTAAATAAAACCATTGCCCTTAAAACAGTATGAACGATTCCGGTAAAATACTTGACGGACTTTTGGTATTGCAGCATCGTTCTGGATCAAAAAAAGCACTAGGGTTGTTGGTGAAGAAGTATCATGAAAAGTTATGTAAGCATTCTTATTGGTACACTAAAGATATCGATGCTTCAAAAGATGTTGTTCAAGATTGTTGGCGTATTATTCTAAGCAAGATCAATACGCTAAAAGATCCTAATCTTTTTGGAAGTTGGGCTTTTAGAATAGTCACTAGAAAATCATTGGACCATGCCAATAAAAAATATAAGGAGTCAGAAAGATTACAAGCTTATTATGCAAATAATAATTCTATGGACACTTCCGAAGATCAAGAAGTAGCAGTAGAAAAGCTATCTAAAACCATACAATTGTTACCTGAAAACCAGCAAATGGTACTTCGGCTTTTTTACACGGAAAACTATTCCCTGAAGGAGATAAGCACAATTCTAGGCGTGTCCGTAGGTACGGTAAAATCTAGATTATTTCATTCAAGGGAAAAACTGAAAACAATTTTAAAAAAATAGATTATGAAAGAACAAGAGGAAAAAATAGATGAACTTATCAAAGAAGCCTTAAGTGCCGAAGAGGTGAAATTCTATGATGATTTAGGCGAACAGAACTTAATGGAAAAGTTGGCCCAAGTACATAAAGGTAAAACAGGCTGGTTGGCCTCTATAATGATTTTTGTACATCTGATCATTTTCATTGTATTTGTGTATTGCACAATACAATTTCTTAATACAGATGTCACCAACGAGTTGATAAAGTGGTCAGCTGCAGGTTTTCTTTGCATGATTGCCATGGCAATGTTGAAATTGTATATATGGATGCAGTTTGATAAAAACGATATTCTCAGGGAATTAAAAAGATTGGAACTTCAACTATCTGTATTGTCCAACAAAACGGATAAATAACAAGGTTGTCGAAAGCTTCTTTAGGTCATCAAAATATTTAGTAATTTTACAGTTCTACTAAGGATGATTTCTCTCCTACGCTGAATTTTCGTCCCGATAACTATTGGGATTGCGAAAGGATAAAGGTACAGAAGGAATGGTTATTTTATTTTAATTTAAATTTTATTAAAATGGCTGTTTTAGAACAATTAACATCACAGCAAGCAATTGAATTAGAGAACAAGTACGGAGCACACAATTACCACCCATTACCCGTTGTACTTAGCAGGGGAGAAGGTGTTTTTGTATGGGACGTGGAAGGGAAGAAATATTATGATTTTCTTTCTGCCTACTCTGCCGTAAACCAGGGACATTGTCACCCTGAAATTGTGGGGGCAATGGTACATCAAGCAGAAACATTGACCTTAACATCTAGGGCATTTTATAATGATATGTTGGGCAAGTTTGAAAAGTATGCTACGGAAACATTTCACTTTGATAAACTGTTACCCATGAATACGGGCGCAGAAGCTGTTGAAACGGCTTTGAAACTCTGTAGAAAATGGGCTTATGAGAAAAAGGGAATTTCTGAAAACGATGCGGAAATCATAGTTTGTGAAAATAATTTTCACGGGCGTACCACTACTATCATTTCATTTTCCAACGACCCTGTGGCACGCGAGAATTTTGGTCCTTATACAAAGGGATTCCTTAATATAGAATATGATAACCTCAAGGCTTTGGAAGATGCTTTGGATGCTAATAAAAATGTTGCAGGCTTTTTGGTAGAACCCATTCAAGGTGAAGCTGGGGTTTATGTCCCTTCTGAAGGATACTTGAAAGCGGCAAAAGCACTGTGCGAGAAGCACAATGTATTGTTTATAGCGGATGAAGTACAAACCGGAATCGCTAGGACAGGTCGTTTGTTGGCAACATGTGGCAATTGTTCCTGCGCGGACAAACACTGTAGCGGTACTCCTGAAGTAAAACCCGATATATTAATTCTGGGCAAAGCCTTGTCCGGTGGAGCCTATCCGGTTTCGGCCGTTCTGGCCAATGATGAAATCATGGAAGTAATCCGGCCAGGCAATCATGGCAGTACTTTTGGTGGAAACCCAATTGCAGCAGCTGTTGGGATGGCTGCTTTGGAAGTCGTGAAAAACGAGGAATTGGCCCAAAATGCTTATGAACTGGGCGAACTTTTCCGCTCGGAACTGAACAAATTTATACCGGAAACAGATTTGGTTAAAAGCGTTCGAGGAAAGGGACTTTTAAATGCTATTTTAATCAATGATACTGAGGATAGTTCCACGGCTTGGGATATATGTATGGCATTGAAAGAAAATGGTTTGTTGGCAAAACCCACACATGGTAATATCATCCGTTTTGCACCACCTTTGGTAATGACGAAAGATCAGTTGTTGGATTGTATATCGATTATCATTAAAACACTGAAAGAATTCAGATAAAATGTATTCTATACATGAATAGAAAAGCCCCGTTTCAAATTTTTGAAACGGGGCTTTTTATGATTTACATCATTGCTTATTGAAATCCGTTTTCTTGGGCTATGCCATAAAACATGGCACCAATGACTCCAAAATAAACAATACTCAGGATAAGCATGATAAGCGCCAAAGCTAAACCTATGTAGGAGAGTACACGACCTGTCCTCACATTCTCATAGCCTGTATAGGCGGTGCTATCGGATTGGTACAATTGTTCTGCATTTTTTGCACTGCTCAACCCGATAATGCTAAAAATAGCACCAAAAGGTCCGCAACAGAATATAGTCAGAACTATAGATAAAATTCCGAAAGTCAAGGCATTACTAGCGCCTGGCAATTGTTGCATATCTCTTATTGATATTGTTCGGTCATAGTTTTAATCTGTTCCATATAAGCGTCCCATCCTCCCATTTGGAATATAGAAAAAATAGACCATGCAAAATAAAGAATTCCTAAAACCAAAACGACGATTGAAATAATTTTAGCCGTTTTTAAAGTACTGTAGTTAGAATATCCCTCAGGATTTTCTTTGTATGTTTTTTCATCTTTCGAAGCTAGAAAAAATGCTATTCCTCCAAGTAAAATTCCGGGTAAACCAGCAAAACAGCAACATACGAATCCTAGGATAGACAGTACTATTACAATTGTAACATTAGGTAATTTTTGTTGTTCCATAATAAAGTTGAATTAAATGAATTTTAAAATATAGTTGGTTAAGACCATACCAACAGTGCCTATCATCAGCACTTTGGTTATGATATTTGAAAATTTGATAGAAATAAATTGGTTTAATGCCAAAAACCCAAACAACAACAACATGGGATAAATGGCAGGGTACATTTCAAAAGCAGCCCCAAATTCGCCCTTGACCAGATGTACGAGAGATCTTTGAATGCCACAACCAGGGCAGTCATGACCAAATAATTTCTTTGAGAAACATGGTAGCATGTAATTCTCGATTCCCAAGAAGAAAAATAAAACTATCAATCGCATTTTTTGCTACTGTTAAAGCGGAAAATTACTATTATTTTTGGGTAATTAAAATAAAATTATGGCTGTTTTTGGAATAGGGGATAAGGTAGAGGCCATTGATGACACTATTATCGGAGTCATTACGGCTGTGGATGGCGATACTATAACGATTTTAACTGAAGACGGCTTCCCGTTAGTATTCGAAAAAAGAGAGTTGGTCAAAGTGGAGAACGCCATAGCCGTGACCCATTATGAAGTTGACCAAATAAAAAAAGAGAAGGAGACTCCCAAAAAGCGAAAAGTAGCCCTTCCCAAGGCGAAAGAAAGGAACCTCCCAAAAATGGAAGTAGATCTTCATATTAATCAATTGGTGAAAAATCCTAAACTGCTATCCAATTATGATATGCTCAACCTTCAGTTGGAGACGGCCAAGCGGCAATTGGAGTTTGCCATGTCCAAAAGAATCCAAAAAATAGTTTTTATCCATGGCGTGGGCGAGGGCGTTTTGAAAGAAGAGTTAGGGTATCTCTTCAGAAAATATGACAACCTAAAGTATTATGATGCCGATTACCAGAAATATGGGATGGGTGCTACAGAAGTGTACATTTTTCAGGGTACTCCCAAATATTAAGGAGTTGTGGATACCGACCCAAAATCATTTATGGTCAGGTCGGTAATTCTGCTGCCGTCATTTAAGATAAGTGATATTCCGGATAGACTAATCTCATGTGTAAAGGAGCCATCTTCATTTTCCATGGTATTGATTAGAACCATGCCGTTTTCTGCTACGATTTCCTCCATTACGGTTGGTTCAACAGGTGGTACTTCATCACAGAAATAAGCCGTTGAGACATTATCCGAAAAAATACGATAGGTAACACTCGTTGTGGCCGAGAGTGCATTTTCAGAATTATTCACTTCGTTTTTAAGAAGTCCACTGGCCAATGTCACTATCAATGCCTCGTCCCCATTAATCTTAAAAAGGACGTTCCCTTCCGTAATGGATAGGTCTCCACAAAATTGGGGCGTTTCTATACTATCAAAATCCAAGGTTTCTATTTGAAGGTCGCCATCATCGCATGATAAGAAACCTACAAGAAAAATTAAAAAGAAATATTTTCCCATAATTCAAATTTAAATGAAATAATGGATATCATACCACTAGCATAAATCCATTTAAGGGTAAATTAACTTTATTTGAACTAATTTTGTCCATTGCTAATCTTCAGAAAAGCTATCATGAAAAATGTTTATTTTGATAATGCGGCCACGACTCGGGTACGGGATGAAGTTATTGCCAAAATGCAAGATGCATTGGCAATTTCCTATGGAAACCCTTCCTCTACCCATAGTTTTGGAAGAACGGCTAAATCCGCTATAGAAAGTTCCCGGAAGACCATTGCAAAATATTTAAATGCGCACCCTTCCGAGATTATATTTACTTCCGGTGGTACCGAAGCGGATAACATGATTTTAAGATGTGCTGTCCGTGATTTGGGGGTCAAGACCATCATCACCTCCAAAATAGAACATCATGCGGTATTACATACTGCCGAAGAGCTACATCAAAATGGACAAGTTAAACTGCAATTTGTTGAACTTGATGAATATGGTAATCCTGTTTTGGAGCATTTGGAAAAATTGTTGTTGCTAGATGATTCCAAAAAATTGGTGAGTCTCATGCATATAAATAATGAGATAGGAAATAAAATCGATATAAAAACTATAGCAGGGTTGATTAAAAAATACGGTGCACTTTTCCATTCGGATACGGTACAATCCATTGGCCATTTTGAGTGGGACACCCAAGAAATTCCTATCGATTTTATGGCCGCGGCAGCCCATAAATTTCATGGTCCAAAAGGGATAGGTTTTGCTTTTATCCGTAAGAATTCCGGTTTGGGCGGTTTCATATCAGGAGGTTCCCAAGAGCGCGGATATAGAGCGGGTACGGAATCTTTTCACAATATTATTGGTCTGGCCGAAGCTTTTGTTTTGGCTTACGAAAATTTAAGTGCGGAACGCGATACCGTTTTAGGCCTCAAAAAATATTTTATTGAGCGAATACAAGAGGAAATACCTGATGTGACATTTAATGGATATTCTGGAGACTTGAAAAAAAGCACGTATACGCTGGTGAACGTTTGTTTGCCCGTAAACCCGCAAAAAGCGTTAATGTTGTTGTTTCATTTGGATATAAAAGGTATTGCCTGTTCCAAAGGAAGTGCTTGCCAATCTGGCAGTAACGTAGGTTCTCATGTGCTTTCTGAAATTTTATCGGACGAAGACCTTAAAAAGCCCTCGTTGCGCTTTTCCTTCTCCAAATACAATACAAAGGAAGAGATAGATTATACGGTTTCCGTTCTGAAGGAATTTACGCAGGAGTAATAAATTAATCAAAATTTATTTGATATTACTTCTGATTTCCAAATTGCGTAAGTGCCTGTCACAACAGCTTTTTATTCTTCTATTTCCCACACTCGAAAGTAGTCAACGCGAAATTCCCCATCTAATCTATTGTCGTCCGGTAGGGCTCCGAACCATTTGTTGGATTCGCAATTAAGGTTAATTTCCAACGGTTGATGCCAATGGGTATTTTTTGCCTCCCTGAAAAGAATACCATCTATGTAAAATCTAATGTAATCGGGACTCCATTCCAATCCCCATACATGGTAATCCGCTTGTAGCTCTTCTGGAAAATAGTACTTCTTTGTTCTCGAAAAGTGTTTGTCTACATCCCCTTTGTCTTTAGGAGCTCTAAAAACGTGTATGTTAGAGTTTAAATCATGCCTATTGTAGTATAATCCAGGGGCATTTTCACAAATATCTATCTCTGTCCACCAATCCTTTCCAACATTTGTCATCCAAAATCCAGATACCCATGGCGCATCCATCAGTTTTAATTTTGCTTCAAAATAACCGTATAAAAATTTGTTTTTACTTTTAATGAAACCGGTGGAGTGCGTAAACTCTTCAGGTAGTTTCTCGTCGCCATGTTTATTGACTCTGATAACTAATTCACCATTTTCCAAGCTTACGTTAGAACCATGAAAATAAGTTGGCGGCCTACCTTTCCATCCAGGATTGTTTGGATACCATAACTCTTCGTTAAGCTTATTGCCAGTAAAATCATCCGAATACGCTACCATTTTTTTCCATTGATTCTTATTTTTCTGATCGGATAAAGGAAATTCATCGTTTTGGGCTTTAACAGCTTTATCAAGATTAACTGAATCTACATAATTTTTAGGGGGTATGGTAAGGTCTTGGGCATTGATCGCCATATTGAATAATAGCCCCAATACCAAGAAGAACAGTTTTGAATTCATAGTAATGTTATTTCTATTTTAATGCGCCAATTACTAAAATGAATAGTTATTTGTTCTTGCGGTCTCTCTTTCGTTCTCTTTCATAAGGAAATTTACGAATGGCCAACTTCATCATTTTATCGATGAGGTCCGTAGTGTTTTTACCCGTTTTCTTATTGATTTGTTTTTCGTACTTCCATAACAACTTACCCGTATCTCCGTCACTTATTTTAACACCTATGCGACCATAATCGGAATTTCCGGAAAAATAATCCGTAAAACTGAATTCCGTCGGCACTCCTTTGGACAATAAAATATTTAGGTCTAAAGTACCACTGATGATACCGTCAACATTTAAGATTTCGCTCAGCTGTTTTATGGTGTACACATCAATATTCTGATAATTTATTCCGTTTTGAGCCAAAATAGCCTTGGTGTCCATGGTATTTTGAAAGGCGACCGGAAATTTCTTTTTCTTTTTTCGCTTTGAAAAATAGGTTTCCAGTGCACTTTGTACGGCGTAGCCTTCTTTTTCTTCCAACGCCTTTACATTTTCGGTACCATCATTTTGCCGAAGCTCCAAATTGGCCAAAAATGGCAATATGGCCAATGTTTCATGGTCATTGCTCAATTCATCGAACCTTGGACTTTCGTAAATGTTCTTTTGGGCGTTCAAGGCCAAAGAGGATAATAGTAATAGTAATATGCTCGTTCTAATCATTTTTCGTGTTAAAGCCGCATTTGTAATCTTAAATTCAGCACTCGGGACGTTAAAAAGTTAGGAACGGCAAATTCATTTTTACTATCCACGTCCCTTACCCAGGTATTTGTAATGGAGTTTTGGTTATTGAACAGATTAAAAATTTCAAAACCCAAGCCAAACTCCTCGAAAGGTTGCAACCAGTGTCCTTTGGCAAAAGTTTTATCCTTCCCTGCAAAAATATATGAAATTCCTAAATCGGCCCTTATGTAATCTCTTAATCTATTCTGAAAAAGATAGGGGTCCGCATCACTGGGCGATCCGCCAGGTACACCTGTACTGTATACCAAATTCATATACATTCTTAAATTTGGTATGGTAGGGATATAATCTTGAAAAAGAATGCCCAACTTAAGACGTTGGTCCGTGGGTCTGGGAATGTAGCCTCGATTATCACGGTTTTCCTCGGTCTTAAGAAAACCGATACTTACCCAAGATTCCGTACCAGGAACAAAAGCACCTTGCAGTCTGGCTTCTGCGCCATACACATACGCTTTGGTATTGTTATTTGCCGCATAGCGTATACGAACATCTTCTAAAGTATAGGGATTTACGTTTTGAAGATTCTTATAATATACTTCGCTTAACAACGTAAAAGGGCGTTCCCAGAGCAAAAAACTATATTCATTGCCAATGACAAAATGAAAGGATTTTTGCGCCTTTACCGTTGGGACAATAGTTCCTGTAATGTCCCTCAATTCCCGGTAAAAAGGCGGTTGATGATATATTCCGGTAGACAACCTGAAAAGCATATCTTTTTCCCAATCTGGTTTTATGGCAAATTGTGCCCTTGGACTTATTACGGTTTGGGAAACTTTATCCACACCTGTACCACTGACCGTCCAATGTTGTGCGCGTACTCCTAGATTATAATAGACATCGCTATTGTTCCAAACGGTTTGCGTTCCCATTTGCAGAAAACCGGAAAATCTATTGGTCTTTACGAAATTGGTAGCATCCAATCCTGTAAACGGCACTAAAGGAGCTTCAAAAGGTTCCTCGGGTTGGTTGTTTATAAACACTTCTCTAGGGGGTCTTACCGAAAATCCTGCCGAATCAATAAATTCCGATTCCTGCAATCGGTCCCGTATATCTTCGTGGGTGTATTTTACGCCCCATTCCCATAACGTATTCTTTCTTTTATGCGTTCCCTTGTGTTGCAGATTAAAAATCAATGCATCCAGATCATTTCGGGTTCTATTGAATTGTGAGCCTATACCGCGTGAATTTTGGATTTCTCCCAAGGTTTCGCTTCCTAAATTGCTGTCCACTTCTCCCAATTCATAAGAGGCGATAACATCGGAATACTCTTCTTCGGTAGTGTGATAAATAGAGGAAATAAGTTTTAAGGTGGTATTTTCATTTAAATAATAGTTTCCTTTTAAAGCACCTAATGCTGTACCGTAGCGATTGTTCTCTCTTCCTTCGTAGAAAACGACCAATGCCATGGGGTCGTCTATGGTTCCAAAATTTGTTTGGCGGTTCAACGGCTCGTTCTCATAGTTGTTTACGGAAAGGTTTCCGAGAAAATTAAGATTGAACTTCTTGGAAAATCGATATGTAATATAACTTTGAACATCCGTAAACGATGGAGTGAAATTACTTTGCGTGTCTTGACTGTTGACCAATAACGCATTATTCCGATATCGTACGCCCGAAACACTGCTCATTTTTTTATTTTTTGAAAGGGTTTCAAGGCTGGCACTTGCCCCCAAAAAGCTTAAATCTGCCTGAACGGAAAAATCGGTCGGATTTTTATAAGTAATGTCCAACACAGATGAAAGTCTATCCCCATATTTTGCTTGGAACCCTCCCGGCGAAAATTTTACATCTTGAACCAAATTACTGTTTACAAAACTCAAACCCTCCTGTTGAGCGGAACGAATCAAAAAAGGGCGATATACCTCTATTTCATTTACATAGACGAGATTTTCGTCATAGTTGCCTCCGCGTACAGAATATTGTGTGCTAAGTTCATTGTTGGAAGATACCCCCGGAAGCAATTTTAATATATTTTCTACGCCGGCATTGGCTCCTGGAATTTTACGTATACTTTCCGGTGAAACGGATAAAATGCCACTCGTTTCCTTTTCTCCTCTGGGAGATACCGTTACACCGGCCACCTGAATGGCATCGGTCTTTAGAATAGGATTAAATTCATAGGTTTCGTTCGTAGAAAGAAGGAGTTTTTCCAGTACCACATCTTTATGCCCCAAGTGCGAAAATATGACCGTAGTTTCCGTATCCGCGATGATTCGTAAAAGATAAAATCCGTTTTCATCCGTGGAAACGCCTATTTTTCCGGAAGTTATATTCACATTTGGCAAAGGTTTGTTCTCAGTATCGAACACAACACCGGTAATAGCTGCGGTCTGCGCCAAACCGTTAGCTTGGCACAACAGGATAAAAAGGAAAAGAGCCTTGCAAAATTTCAAACGTTTTATTTTCTGTAAAAAGAAGTGGTCAACACATTTTTGTTACCTACATTATCAATAACGGTAACCTCCAAGGTACATTGTTTTTTGTCCAAAATCCTATCATCAAAATTATAGGTCAATGTTTGGCGCTTGGGTTCGTATTCCATCAAAATCCACTCTCCGTTCAATTTTGCGGAATAGGTATCAATACCGCTAAGGTCATCTGCAATGTAAACGCTCAAATATTTGTAATTGTTGAGCCATTGTTTTTCCTTAAAATTTTTGGTACGTATAATGGGAGCTATGGTATCTTTCGCCAAAGTATAAGTGCCCAGATTTCGTGTTCTGGTGGTAAATGTATTCCCACGTTTATAGGTGGTAGCGTAGTTGGCCTCCAAGTTCTTGTTCAATCTTGCTATAAAAAGCTGTTTTTGTGCTGCTTTTGGATACTTGGAAACATCAAAGGTTATGGTGAAATTCCGATGCGCAGGAACCGTATTCCTATGGATTCTTACGGTATCATTTCCTTTTTTCAAATCGATATAAAAATCCTCATAAAAAGTATTTTCGGGAAAATAGACCTTCGCTACATTCAAATCATAATTATTTGGTTTTTTAGCGATAACATAGTTTTCCGTTTTATCGGATTTTTTTGGAAGCTTCACCGTTTCCTTTTTGCCCTCTATAGGTATTGTAACTTCTACTTTGTTCCCGGCAAAATCTTTCAGGATCAAATTCACGTTATAACTCAAACCTTCCTTTATATTGATGTGTCCGTTATTTTCCAGCTTGTCATAAATACTCAAGTAGTTTCCAAGGGTTTTAAAGCATTTTTGGATACGCTGTCTATATTTTCCATAATAGTCATAATCTATAAGGGTATTAATATATCTGGTTTCCCCAAAAGAGAACTTTTCAAAGTCGTAAGAAGTATAGGTTTTCCCGTTGACCTTGAGTTCAACGGCATATATACCGTTTCTATTGGCAGCCAGATCTTGACGGTCAAACCCGATAAACCCCAATCCTATTTTCCCCAACGCGCTGATTTTATCTCCCAGATACGTACCATCCGATTGTTTGGAAAAATTGATTTCTATCTTTTCCTGACTACCATTGACTTGCGTAGTACTTGATAAGGGATATATGAATAATTTTTCTAGGATGGGGTTGGTAGCATCGGCCACATCAATACCGTATAACAGAGGATTTGTGGGTTTTTCGGAAATACTGCTTCTAATTTCAAAATGTAAGTGCGGACCCGAAGAACCTCCTGTATTACCACTGTACGCAATTAGCTCCCCCTTTTTTATTTTTAATTCGCCATAATCGGGAAACACCTCTACCTCATACGATTTCTTCTCGTATTGGATTTTTTTGATATATTTTTCAATGTCCGGAGAGAATTTTTGCAAATGCCCATAAACCGATGTATATCCGTTTGGATGCGCAACATAAAGCACTTTTCCATAACCCCAAAGCGAAACTTTTATGCGGGTCACGGTGCCGTCTCCTATACCGTAAACCGGAAGACCTTCCCGTTGTTGTGTTTTAATATCTATTCCTGAGTGAAAATGGTTGGAGCGTAATTCCCCAAAAGTACCTGCCAGTATAATCGGAATATCCAAAGGAGGTCTAAAGGCATCAATGGGATAGTTTTCTTGGCCGTTCATTACAAATGAAAAAGCCAAAAAGATTACAAGGGTAATTTTGTTCATAGCATATATTGATGGTACGAAAGTAATTAATCACCGCCAATTCTTAAAAATTGAAGCCGCAAAATAAGAAAACGTATTAAACGTACCTGTATTGCAGTCTTTTGTGAATAGCTACGAGATTATTTCACAAAACTATTGGCAAGTCGTTTTATGAATGTTAACTTTGTGTAAATCGCATTGAATTTTGGGTATGGGTGAATTAATTCAAATCGTTGATTCTTTAGAAAACAAGGTAAGTAAGTTGGTTCACAAATTAGAACTACTTCAAAAAACCAATCTAGATTTGGAGAACGAGTTGACCAACCTAAAAGCCAATCAGAGAAATGCCGATAAAACGGTATCTGAGTGGGAAGAAAAATATAATTCGCTCAAACTTGCAAATTCAATGTTAGGCAGTAATACAAATAAGACAGAAGCTAAGCTTAAAATAAATACCTTAATACGGGAGTTGGACCATTGCATTACCCAACTTTCGGAATAGTATTTTAAATAATATGTCAGAAAAGCTCAAAATAAAGCTTTCCATTGCGGATAGGGTGTATCCATTGACCATAGACCCTGCCCAAGAAGAAGGTTTGCGAAAAGCGGCCAAAAATATTGAACAATTGGCCAAGAAATTTGAGCAGAGTTATGCGGTTAGGGACAAACAAGATGTATTGGCCATGTGCGCCTTACAATTTGCCTCTAAAATTGAGCAAAAAGGCATTGAGCAAACAGAAGGGACCAAAGAAGCCGAGGAGCGTTTAAAAGCGCTGGACGATTTGATCAATTCGCGGTTGTCCTTAAAATAAAAACGTTCTTTTAAATACATCAAAGTTACTGCCCACATTGGTATTATCTTTTGACAAACTCAACATTAATTAGATTTAAAAAGGGTGAGTTTAGATTGTAAAAGCAGGCCCTACTTGCATAGGGATCCTTGATCAGTCTGTTAGCCCTAAACCTGTTTTATGGAGTTTGTACAAAACTTCTCCAATGTGGGCTTTTTTTTTATAAATATTTTAGATATACTATGGACAGTACAATGATTATAATAGCGGCAATAGTTGGCCTGGCGATTGGTTTTGCCATCGCAAAATTCTTGGAAAAAGGAAAAGCCTCCAAAATGATAGCGAGTGCCAAAAAAGATGCTTCACAGATCTTGAAAGAAGCAAAACTGGAAGGAGAAAGCCTTAAAAAGGATAAAATTCTGCAAGCCAAAGAGAAGTTTTTAGAGCTCAAAGCGGAGCATGAAAAGGTCATCATCAACAAGGACAAAAAAATAAACGAAGCGGAAAAACGTACGCGCGACAAAGAGTCCCAAATAAGCAGTGAACTGGCAAAGAACAAGAAGCTAAATGCCCAGTTGGACGAAAAGTTAAGGGACATAGAACATAAGCGCGATTTCTACGAAAAGAAAAACGCTGAACTCGAGAAACTCCACAAAAGTACGGTACAGCAGTTGGAAGTGATCTCAGGACTTTCAGCAGATGAAGCAAAAAGCCAATTAGTGGAAAGCCTGCGCGAAACTGCAAAGACAGATGCTATGGGGTACATCCAAACAACGGTCGAAGAGGCAAAACTTACGGCACAACAAGAAGCGCGAAAAATAGTGATCAATACTATCCAAAGGATAGGTACGGAAGAGGCCGTTGAAAATTGTGTTTCTGTTTTCAATATAGAATCCGATGATGTAAAAGGTAGGATAATCGGTAGGGAAGGAAGAAATATCAGAGCGTTGGAATCTGCCACCGGAGTCGAAATCATTGTTGACGATACGCCTGAAGCGATCATACTTTCTTGTTTTGATTCCGTTAGGAGGGAAGTAGCACGTTTATCGTTACATAAATTAGTGACAGATGGTAGAATACATCCTGCACGAATAGAGGAAATTGTAAAAAAGACGGAAAAACAGATTGAAGCAGAGATTGTTGAAATAGGTAAGCGAACGGTTATCGATTTGGGTATCCATGGTCTGCATCCTGAACTTATTAAAGCCGTAGGACGAATGAAATACCGTTCTTCATATGGCCAAAACCTTTTGCAACACTCACGTGAAGTAGCCAAGCTTTGTGGAGTAATGGCTTCTGAATTAGGGCTGAACCCAAAAATCGCGAAAAGGGCCGGACTGTTACATGATATTGGAAAAGTCCCAAATACGGAAGCTGAGGTAGAAACACCGCATGCTATTTTGGGTATGAATTGGGCCGAGAAATATGGCGAGAAGAAAGAGGTGTGCAATGCCATTGGAGCACACCATGATGAAATAGAAATGACCACCTTGGTATCGCCCATAGTACAGGTGTGTGATGCCATTAGCGGGGCCCGGCCTGGCGCAAGAAGACAAGTATTGGACTCCTATATTCAACGCTTAAAGGACTTAGAGGAAATTGCGTTTGGTTTTGGAGGCGTGCAAAAGGCATATGCCATACAGGCAGGTAGGGAATTAAGGGTAATCGTAGAGAGCGAAAAGGTGAATGATGAGAAAGCCGCCCAACTCTCTTTTGAGATATCTCAAAAAATCCAAACGGATATGACTTATCCTGGTCAGGTGAAGGTTACCGTAATCAGAGAGACAAGGGCCGTAAATGTTGCGAAATAAAGAGTAACGTCTCAAATAAGTATTTATAATATAAAAGAGCGCTTTGGCGCTCTTTTTAATTGTCGTTTACTGTTTTTCTGGGCTTATAAAGAACAGTTTGTATTTCATTTCTTATCATTTATCCATGCTAATAAAGCGTCGGATTCTTCTGTGGTCAAAGTTGCTTTTCTGCCCTTTGGCATTTTCTTTTTTACGAATACTTGCTTGTAAATTTCAGGAGAGAGACTATCCATATTTTTAAACGTGAAAATATCTTGTCGCTTTTTGGTAGCATGGCAAGTGTTACATTTTGTTTGCAATACCTTGAATGCTTGTGATTTAATATCCTCCTGAAAGCTTGGGCCGGTTTTTAAGGCTATCGTATAATCGTTGTTAAATTGTAATAGCAAATAAATAGGTGTCAGGAAGACAACGTATTTTGCCAAAGTATATCCAGTTAACATCATAAAAGTATCGTAAAACTATTCTTCCTCGTTTGAAGTCTCTTCCTGCTCTTTTTGAAGATTGTTTTTTAAGATGTTCAGTTTTTTAAGTTTTACATTCCAGGCGGCAAGAGCATCTTTTTGCTTTTCCACTTTTTTAATCACATCTTGTACCATAGGATTGTTCTCGGAGGCCCCGGAGAAAAACTGTAAGTTATTCTCTAACTGACGGATTTCATCCTTACTTTCATTGATTTTCTTACGAATAAAAGAACGTTCGTTTTGTATGGCTCTTTCCTGATCATCATCATTGGCCAGTTGCTGAATTTTGTTTCCGTATTTCAATAGTTCGGATTCCTGACGGCTAACGTTCAACTTATGGAAAAGCGCATCAATTATTTTATTGAATTTTTGATTGATGCCTTTTTTCTTAAAAGGAACGTTTCCATACTTTTTCCATTCATCAATAAAAGCTTTTATAGTGACCAAATCGTCCTCTTTTTTACTACTTAATTGAAATGCTTTTAAGCGCTCCATACAGGCTTCCTTCAGCTTTAGATTTTCCTCTTCCTTTTTGTAGGTACTGTTTTTTGAGGCATGAATACGGTCAAAATAGTGGTTGCACGCATTTTTAAATTCTTTCCAAAGCTTATCGGAATATTTTCTGGGAACGTGACCAATTTTTTTCCATTCGCTTTGAATACGTTTCATTTCGGATGTGGCCGTAGCTACATCTTCACTGTCCTTTAATTCTAGGGCAATCGCCAATAAAGCTCTTTTTTTATCAAGATTTTCTTGTTGGTCTTTCTTTAGATTTTTATAAAAGGCATTTTTGTTACGATTGAAAGCTCTAACGGCATCCTTGAAGGCCGACCATGTTTTTTCGTTGTCCTTTTGCGGAACTTTGCCCGCCTTAAAAAAAGATTCCCTGAGTTCTTCCAATTTTCTGATCTGCTGTTGGATTTCCCTATGGCTTGTAGATACGTTCTTGGAAAGATTATTTATGGCAGCTATAATTTCACTTTTGACAACAAGGTTTTCTTCATGTATTTTATCCTGATTCTTAAAATATTCCTGTCTCCTGCCATGGATGATTTTTGTAGCATTGCTAAAACGCTCCCATATTTCCTCCCTATGCTCCTTGCCTACGGGACCAATATCTTCTTTCCATAATTTATGTAATACCTGTAGTTCCCTAAAAGCACGATTTAGATCAGGCTCTTGGGCCAAGCTTTCCGCACGCTCCACAATCTTTTGTTTTTCAGCAAGGTTGTGCTTAAAATCCAGATCACGCAACTCACGATTTAGATGCAGGAAATCATAGAATATTTCAATATGATGTTGATAAGTACGCCAAACATTATTATAATCGGCTCTAGGGATAGGACCGGCATTTCTCCATTTTTCCTGAATGTCCTTAAAACTTTGATACGTAGTGTTCATGTCCTCCTCTACATTTACCAGACCTTTTAAGTTCTCAATCAATTCAAGACGGTATGCCAGATTTTCTTTATGGCTCTTTTCTAGATTCTTATAATATTGATTTCTTTTTTCACGATAGTCACTATAAACTTCGTTGAATTGCCTTTTGGTGACGGAGTTGTAGTGAAAGTCTATTTCATTACCACCACTGGCAATAAAATCCTCCTTTTTCTGCTCTATGAATTCTTGAAATTTTAGATTGAATTCATCTCTTATACCATCTACATGCTTTTTGATCGCCTGTACTTTTTCGTTTCTTACCAAGCGCTGCAGTTCTCCCACAAGATTTTCCATGGACATGGAATGGTAATCTAAAATAGGTATTTGATGTCTTTTTTCAGTATGACTATCTTCCGCATCCTCGGCATTGGAATCGTCTATTTCTTCGTGAACATCTTCTGATTCCTTATCCGATTCCTCCTTTTTGGTTACAGTAGTTGGAGTAATTTCCTCTTCATTTTTTTTGGAAATACTTTCTTTGGTTATGGCTTCGGAATTACTATCTTCTTTTGCAATTTCAACATCGGTAGTTTTCTCCAAAACCGATTCTTCAGGATTGGTAGTTTCCGACTTATTAGGATTTACCTCATTTTCAGGTAATTGTGATTCTTTGTCTTTAGACATGATTATCGCTTAGGTCTCTACAAGATAGTAACAACCATAGGAATGGCAAAGGATATAAATTTCTTTTTGGAAATATAAAGCCTGTCTTTTATGGAATACTTTTAAGGAAAAAAATAAAACGTATTGGTCAACTTATTTTTCCTGTTTAAGAGTTCCATATTTCCCAGGACTTTTCAGCTTGTAATTCCAACATCTTTAAGCCATTACATATAGTGGCTCCTTTTATTTCCCCTTCCTTTAAAAAGGTGGTTTTTTCAGGATTGTATATGAGGTCAAAGAACAAGTGGTCTTGGGTAATGGTCTCGTATGGGATTTGAGGTTTGTCCTCTATGTTTGGGAAAGTACCCAAGGGGGAGCAATTGATGATTAATAGGTAGTCGCTCATTATCTCAGGATTTAACGCTTCATAAGTGAAACCACTATTTTTCCCGCTTCGCGATACAAATCGGTATGAAATATTCAGTTCTTTTAAAATAAAAGCTATGGCTTTGGATGCACCACCAGTGCCCAAAATCAAAGCTTTTTTATGTTGTTTTTTTAAAAAGGGTTCCAATGATTTTTGAAATCCATACGCATCCGTGTTGTAACCCGTCAACTTCCCTTTTTCGACTTTAATCGTATTCACGGCCCCTATTATTTTGGCCGAAGGTTCCAGTTCATCTAAAAAAGGGATTACTGCTTCTTTGTAGGGAATCGTTACGTTAAGTCCCTTTAGGTTAGGCGTATTCTCAACAATCGTATTGAATTTTTCAATCGATTCTATATCAAAATTCTCATACCTATGGTCCTCTAGTTTTAACGCTTTGAATTTTTCGTTGAAATATCCCCTTGAGAAGGAATAGGATATATTTTTTCCCAATAAACCGAATCTAAGCAAGTCTTTTTCTGTTTTTTCCATACCAATCCAAAATTAATAATATGCTTATACCCAGTACGATAAAAAATAGGGCCCACCACGTTTCCGGATTTCTTAGATCAGGTAGGAAGCGTTCATAATTGGAAATTATTTTCTCGCCTCGGGAATCCAATAAAACGGTTTCTCCCAAACCTTTTTTATAAATAGTTCTTTTCCATGGCCATACTGTGCCTAACGAACCAGTAATAAATCCAAGAATAACAGCCGTTGTGATGTGTTTGAAACGTTTTAACACAAAACTGAGCAAATGGGACAGAGAGACTAGTCCTGTGGCCGAACCCAAAGTAAAAACAGCCAAAACCTTTAACGTATTCAGACGTTCAGTATTTCTTATAAAGCTAAAATCACCTTGAAACAGTTCGGCAAACGTATCATATAGCGCATTTACGGAGTCTACCAATAGCAATACGTAATTCCCTAAAAGAATCAGGATAAAAGAACCCGAAAGCCCTGGCAAGGTCATGCCGGACACACTTATCATTCCACATAGAAAAATGAACAGCAAGTTGTCATTTTCCTTTGCCGGGCTTAAAAAACTAATGGCGATACCTATGGCCAGACCAATGATGGCAGCCGTAAACGTATCCTTTTTCCAATGCTCAAAGTCCTTGCCTATATAATAAATCGAACCCAAAATCATACCAAAGAAAGCAGACCACACAAAGAGCTCATTGTGTTTCAAAAAATAGTCCAATACCTTGGAAACACTAAAATAACTCACCAACATCCCAAAGAGTAGCAGTGAGATAAAAGAACCGTTTATGTAGCGATAAAAACTCTTGAACCTTCCACTAAATAGTAATTTAAAAGCTTTTATATTTATTTTTTGAAGCGAATAGATGAATTCTTCATAGAATCCTCCAACAAAAGCTACAATACCACCGGACACTCCGGGAACTTTGTTCGCTGCACCCATACATAGCCCTTTGATTACAAGCAAGAGTTTATCTAAAAAGGTTCTTGGGTGGTGCATTGGGTTTGACGCTTACTTTTTTGAAGCTGATTTTTCCAATATAAAAATAAGGGAAAAACCTATGAGCGCTATGATAACGGCATACAATATTTGCGGGTCACCATCATAATTTAAGGGAGAGGTATTGGTATCGATGATAACTTCTTTCTCCCCGAATTTTTTAATTTCCAATATTTTTTTCCATGGCCAAATCTTATTGAGAGAACCTATGATAAATCCGGTAAGCATGGCCAGTGTCAGGTTTTTATAATTTTTGAACATCCATTTGAGGAGTCTGGCAAAACTCAATAGCCCAAATATGGCACCCACAGCAACGGTAGCCACTATTTTAAAGTCTTTTTCGTGAACCGCATCCAAAATGGTTTTATATGAACCTAGGAGCACTAAAATAAAAGCTCCGGAAATTCCTGGTAAAATCATTGCACAAACGGCCAAAGCACCCGATAAGAAAAGAAACGGTAACCCATCTATATTTTCATTTGGAGGTAATGTTGTAATAAAAAATGCGATGGCGGCACCAATCAATAAGATGGTAATGGTACCAAAGTTCCATTTTTTAATTTCTTTTCCAACAAAAAATACGCTTGCGGTTACCAAACCAAAGAAAAACGACCACAACAGTACCGGTTGGTTTTCCAATAACCAACTGACCAATGTCGCTAACGAAAAAAGACTTATAAATATGCCAATAAACAACGCGAGTAAAAAATTACCATTTACTGCAGTCCAAGCTCCTTTGATGCCTTCTTTCCTTAAGATTTTGATCAATCCAAAATCGATATTATTTATGGATGTAATCAATTCTTCATAAATCCCTGATATAAAAGCAATTGTACCTCCTGAAACACCAGGGACTACATCAGCTGCGCCCATGGCAATACCCTTTAAAGTGATGAAGAAATAATCAATTAATTTCCTGTGACCCATAAAATAATGAAGTGAAGCAATTAGGAAGCTTTTTTGGTACTCTCCAAAACGGATTGTACCCATTCCGAATGGGTAAAGTTAGCGAATTGACTTTCCAAAAGATGTATTTCGCTCAAGTTTTTGTCCAGTTGTAAAATATCCAAAAGGGCTATTCTTGCACTGATGAAGTCCTCCAAAAATAACAGCAATCCTAAGATTTTATATTGGATTTCCAAATTTTCCGGATAAAACTCCTTGCCTTGCCCTAAAATTTCGAGTCCGGATTCGGTATCACCAACTTTGTGTACCACTTCTGCCCATGATACCCAAGTATCGAGTTCGTAGTTTCCCAAATCCACGGCCTGCTTAAAGGCAAAATCCGCTTGATGATATTCTCTTAATGCATGGTTTATCTGGGCACATTTTTTCCAATACAACGGATTTTCACCGTCTATGTTCAATGCTCTATTAATATTTTCAAGTGCCTCTTGATAGTTTTCCACCTTAAAATAAAAATTGGTAATGGCCAACCAACCTTTGTCCAAAAGAGGATCTTCCCGTACCGTCTGCTTATAATAATATTGGGCCATATCATCATCGTTCAACTTTTCATAACAACGCCCTATCCTCAAAAAAGCATGGGACGTAGGATCCTCTATACTTATGGTCGTTTCATAATTTTCAATAGCCTCATTGAAACGTCCCAATTTTTCCAACACTTTACCTTTTTCAAAGTAGGCCCCAATAAAAGAATCATCTGATATAATGGCAAAATCAAAAGCGGTAAGAGCTTCGGGGTACATTTTTTCGGTGTAGTATAATTTTCCCAACTGATGCCATGCTACCTCGCAGTAAGGATTTCGCTCTAAATAATCATTTAGATAATGAATGGCACCCTCATAATCCTCTAAAAACTCAAAGCAGTAAATAACGTTGTAGAGTGATGAGTAATCCTGGTCATCAACCTCTAGGCATTTCATAAAACTCTCCTTGGCCAATTTAAAATCATCCATAAAAAGATATTCCATGCCTAACAATGAATGAATGTCAAAACTATTCGTGGAAAGTTCTAATGCCTTATATAATAGGTTTACCGCACCTTCGTGATTATCCTTTTTGGAGAGAATGTTGGCCCGTTGAATGTAGATTTCCTCATTATTGGCATCCAATAATTGAAGTTCGTCCAAGAGCAACTCAGCCTTGGCCAAGTTATTTTCAAAGACCAAAACTTCTACATTTAACAGCTTTAGCTCAATTGATGCAGGATGTTGTTGTAGCCCGATTTTAATCCCTTTCTTCGCCAGAGCAATTTTGCCATTGTTCAGATAATGATGAATAATGTCCTCAAAATCTTCCGCATCAAAGAAGTAGACATCGTCCGTCTTCAACATGGATTCGAACTTGGTAATCGGCTGGTTTGGTCTTTCGTTAGAGTCTAACGCCATAGAAACGTTTTGATTATGCTATGGACTTAAAAGTAAGCTTTTGAAGGTTTTTTTAGCTTACTGTCCACCTTATATTATTAACAAATTAGTTAACAACTTATTGTCATAATGCGTTCAAAATTTGAAGAATAATGGCGCAACCTTCCTTAATTTCCGCTTCGCAAATGGTCAGGGGAGGGGATATACGCACAGCTTTTGGTTCAAAAAGCAACCAAAAGAGAATAAGGTTTTTCTGTTTGGCGAGCAATACCACTTTATTGGTAACTTCTTCATTTTCAAGGATCAAGGCAAGCATTAATCCTTTGCCTCTTATTTCCTTTATTTTGGAATGTACCAGTAATTTACGGAACAACTTTTCCTTTTTCAACGTATCCTGAATCAAGGAAGTATTCAACAATTCGGTCAAGGTAGCCAGGCTTGCCGCTGCAACAACGGGGTTGCCTCCAAAGGTCGTAATATGGCCTAATTTTGGTCGTTCCTGTAAAGATTTCATTATTTTATGACTGCTGGTAAAGGCGCCAACAGGAAGCCCGGATGCCATACCTTTTCCCATCACTAAAATATCGGGAACACAATCAAAATGTTCAAAAGCGAACAGTTTTCCGGTCCGACCAAAACCCGGTTGAATTTCATCCAAAATGAGCAAAGCTCCCGTTTCATCACATTTTTTCCTGACCTTTTTTAAATAGCCGTTTCTGGGGAGAATAAAACCTGCACCGCCCTGAATGGTCTCCAAAACCACACAAGCGGTTTTTTTGGTTATTCGCTCTAGTTCAATTTCCGCATTAAAATGAATAAAAGAAACATCGGGAATCAACGGTCTAAAAGTACTTTTTCTTTCTTCATAGCCCATTAAGCTTAAACTTCCCATGGTATTGCCGTGATAAGCATTGTGGGCCGCAATAATTTCCGAACGTCCTGTATGGCGCCGCGCCATTTTTATGGCACCTTCGATAGCTTCCGTACCCGAATTGACCAAATATGTGGTCTCTAAATTGTGTGGAAGGCTTTTGGCAAGAAGTCCTGCATAGTTTACTGCGGGCGACTGTACATATTCTCCATATACCATTACGTGCATATACCTTTCGGCCTGTTGCTGAACGGCTTTGACGACCTTTGGATGACAATGTCCTAAACTACAGGCCGAGACTCCGGCCACAAAATCCAAATGTTTATTTCCTTCTGTATCATAGATATAACTGCCTTTGGCCTTGGAAACTTCCATTCCAAGGGGATGTGGCGTGGTTTGCGCTTGATATTTAAGAAAATCGGATTTCATGGATGATTTCAAGACGATAGCTTTTAAAGCTAACAAATCTTTTCTTTAAACTATTGTACTTTCTTGGGCGTTGTAGCCTGTTTTGGTTTTAAGGCTTTGGGCCGGGTGGGTGGAAGACTGTTTACAGGGTCACTTTTGTTTTCGTTCCGTTCTACTTCCCCGGCATCGGTGTCAATAGGATTATTGATTCCTTTGATAACTACCAACTCTATATTGTTGTCATCTTCGTCAAAAATATCATCTTTGGTCATAATGCGCTCATCGCCCCTCCAATTAAACCCTTTAAGAATCCTACTGTTTTCCGGTAGGTCCTTTTCTGGAAAAATATCACCATCGGGATTGGTGAAAAAAGTAAGGTCTTCCACATCGTTATTGGCCATGGTGATGGTGATGGCACTACAAATGGTCTTATCAATTCCAATAAGCTCATCATCATCATTGTACATATAATAAATGACTTCGGTATTTTTAATAAGGTCTATCGTTTTTAGTTCGTTTTCAATGAACTTGCCAAATAAATCCTTTCCTTTTGCCTGATTATATCCTGTCATACTGATACTGTCCAAAGAAACGACAAAGGCATTATTCAATACGATAAGGGAATCTAGTTGCTCCGTTTCCATATTTGATTTTAGATGGATGCTGTCTCCCGTCATTTGATTGTCACCGTTCCAAAGTATAGGATTTGTTATGAGTTGTGTGATGCCGGTCTTTTGTTCGGAATGAATGGAATCGCATTTTCCGCTCAAGTCCTTTTTATAGAATTTGGCATTTCTAAATGCCCTTAGGATTCGGTCTTCCGGTTTGCCCGTAATCATTAAAGTATCTCCATGTACATAGAGCGAATCTTTTTCCTGCACCGAAATGGAAACAGCCCTTTTTGTCGCAAAAACCGAGTCTTTGGCTTTGAACACTTCTGCATAATGCGCACGTATGAGCCCATTGTTTATGGTATCCGTAACCGTAATATTATTTGTAGCAGAAGCAAATTCCCGAGCTTTATCAAAATAAACACTGTCACCTTTAACAATTCTATTGTTATAATCTATACGGGTGTTTTTTATGCCGTAACCACTTTCTATCTTGGTATCATAAAATCCACGTTCGCAATAAATTTTATATTCCTCTCCCACAATGGTAGAGGGGCCGTACATATATGCATTTTTGGAGGTGGTATAGTAATCCAATTGCTCGGAATCCAGTATATATTGTGGGTTGTCTATATGAACGCTATCTAAAAATTGAAATTTTTTAAGCTCCATGAAATAGCGTCCTATTTTACTGGTCAACGTATTGGCGGAATCTACTACGGTACCATTGTCTTGATAATAAGCTTCTTGGGTTACCCGGTTTAATCTCAGGGTATCCGTTGTCAATTCCATGTTTCCCGTTTCCGATGTCCTACTTTCCAAAAGCACGTCTCCCCAAGCTTTCGCAAGTTTTATGTCGCCTTCATAGTCTATTTTGTCGCTGATCAATTGAATGGAATCCCCTTGTTTTAGAAGAACATTGCCAATGGCCTCCAAACGATTCTCTTTTTGAAAATAAATGGCAACATCGCACCACAGGTCAGCCCCTTGGTGTTCAAATTGAACTTGTCTTTTGTCCTTTGAAAAGATTGAGGCTCCGGGATATTTTGTTTCGTCCTTTGTGAAATTGGCACCGTAAACAATATTGATCTGTTTACTGTTCGTTGTATCGTTTGCCTGTTCTTTCGTAGTTATTTGTGCAGAGGAAACAACGGAAAAACAAAAGAACAGTACTAAAGGAAGAATTTCTTTCAAAAACGAAAATTTTGACCAAAAATAGGATTTTTTGAAAGAGCTAGAATTAAATTAGGATAGTTTTAGCAGCTCTTAACTTAAACCAGTGTTTTAAACATTTGTTCCTCTTATGGATTCCTTTTGCTTAAAATTTCCGATAATCTCCTTTTAGGTATTGGTTGGCCTCTTCTTCTGAAAATTTAGCGTTTTCACTGTCCCAATGTAGGGTCTGGTTCGGAAATCTGCCCGCAATGACGCCCAAGAGAATGGTTTCCGTTAAATTGGAAGCATAGGAAAAAGGCGCGGTACATTCATCCATCCCCAAACAAGCATCTACAAATTGATGATAGTGTTTTGGTCCTTCGGAAGCATAATCACGTATAGGTTTTCCCATTTTATTTGCTTTTTCAACGGCAGCTATCTCTTCCGAAATATCAATATATTCCCCATTTACGATTTTTTTTGGCAATTCCATAAAGTGAGGCAGTAACAAACGTCCTTTTTCTCCAACAAACATAGCACCTTGTTCTGGTAAAGTACCGGCAGAAGTCTCTTGTGTCTCCAAGGACATTTTTTCAGCCACGGTTTTTTCTTTCTCCTCATTTCCAGATTTATCCATCATTTCTGATGCTCCCGGTAATCTCAGGTCCTGATGGTCTTTAGGTGCGCTTGGTCCGTCATACCAAATCCATTTTAAGGTATCCGTAGTATACTCCGTCCCCGGAAATTCATAAGTGACGTTATTTTTTTCAGGATAACCAAAACCATTGGGTGGCCTACATTCATTTTTAACAGTTTTTGGTACATCCAATTGTAATGCGTTATAAGGAGTATCAAAAATATGAACCCCCATATCTCCTAACGTACCACAACCGTAATCCATTAATTTTCTCCAATTTCCGGGATGGTACATTTCCTTTTTATATGGCCTTTCTGCCGAAGTGCCCAACCAAAGGTTCCAATCCAAAGTTTCGGGAACTTTATCCTCACCCTCAGGTACGGGACCGTCATAGCCCCAATTTTTGGGTGACCATGCATGTACCGTATGTACTTTTCCAATGATTCCGGATTGAATCAGCAATGTGGCCAATTTACAATCGTAAAATGAATGCACTTGAATGCCCATTTGGGTGACGATTCCTTTTTCTTCTGCTATTTTTTTCATCGCCCTTGCTTCGGAAACGTAATGGGTGAGCGGTTTTTGACAATAAACGGATTTGTCCATTTCCATCGCCATCAAAGATGCCGGCGCATGGGTATGATCCGGAGTCGATACGATAACTGCATCAATTTCATTATCTATTTCTTTTAACATGATTCTATAATCCGTAAAGGTCTTGGCGTTTGGATGCATTTTTTTTGCAGCTGCCAAGTAATTGGAATCAACATCACATAGAGCGATTACATCTACCTTGGCATGGGAGGAAATATCCCTTAAATCTTCTCCACCCATGTTACCTACACCAATATGGGCCGTTCGCAATCTTGTTGATGTTGTTTTGTGAATTGCTCGTTTTTCTTCTTTACAGGATATTATAAGTGAAGGCATAATAGCGGTAGACGAGGCCAGTATTGCGGATTTCTTTAAAAATTCTCTTTTCTTCATATCGTATGTATCACTTTTTGACTTCGATGTTCCGGAGCCATGATGGATTATTAGGGCCTTGGATACCTGTGTATCCATTTTTTTCGATATGATAAGGTATAAAAAAGTAGCGATAAACTAAACTTCGTTTATCGCTATGTGATATGTTTTATGATATGATAATCTATCTATATATCGTCTGGGTTCTATCCGGACCAACGGATACTATTTTGATGGGTACTTCCAATTTTTTTTCAAGAAAATCGATATACGCATTTAAATTTTCCGGAAGTTGTTTCGCATCGCTCATTTTAGTGAGGTCTTCTGACCATCCCGCCATTTCGGTATAAATAGGAGTCACATTTTCAGCTTCAATATTATAGGGAAGATGTTCAATTTTTTCTCCTTTATAATTGTAGGCCGTACATACTTTTAGTTTTTTGAACCCGCTGAGCACATCGCCCTTCATCATCATTAATTCGGTAACGCCATTAATTCTCACCGCATATTTCAAGGCAACCAAGTCCAACCAACCGCAACGTCTTGGTCTTCCGGTCGTAGCCCCAAATTCATTGCCCACACGCCCCATCGTTTCTCCATCGGCATCAAAAAGTTCGGTCGGGAAGGGGCCGCTACCCACTCTTGTAGCGTATGCTTTAAAAATACCCTTCACTTCCCCAATTTGGTTGGGTGCCACGCCTAATCCGGTACATGCCCCGGCAGCCGTAGTATTGGAGGAAGTTACAAACGGATAGGTGCCAAAATCAATATCCAATAAGGAGCCTTGCGCGCCTTCTGCCAATATTTTCTTTCCGCTTTTTTGGGCCTGGTATAAATACTCTTCACTATCAATAAACTGCAATTGTTTTAATTCCTTGATAGCTTTAAAAAAGTCCGCTTCCAATTCCGCCAAATCATATTGGATATCTACATTGTAAAATCCGATCATGGCTTCGTGCTTATCTGCCAACGTGCGGTATTTTTCTTTCCAGTCGTTCAATTCCAAATCCCCAACACGCATTCCGTTTCTTCCGGTCTTATCCATATATGTAGGACCGATGCCCTTTAGCGTAGAACCGATTTTAGCCTTTCCTTTAGCAGTTTCGGAAGCTGCATCCAACAATCTATGGGTGGGTAAAATAAGATGCGCCTTTCTAGAAATCAGTAATTTGGATTTTATATCCAAATCGAATTTTTTAAGCGCATCAAGCTCTTTTTTGAAAATAACGGGGTCTATAACGACACCGTTACCAACAACGTTAATGGCATTTTCGTGAAAAATTCCGGAAGGGATGGTGTGCAGTACGTGTTTTATACCATCAAATTCAAGAGTATGCCCTGCATTTGGTCCTCCTTGAAATCTTGCGATGATATCATAATTTTGGGTAAGTACATCAACAATTTTCCCTTTTCCTTCGTCACCCCATTGCAGGCCCAACAATAAATCTACTGCCATTTAAAATATAATTGAATAGTTGTTTTTAATTTTTGGTTTTGTTTTTTGTTCCATAGAAATAAAGTGAATGTGTATTGATTTTGATATCGAACACTTCCTCGATCGTCTTTTTGATGGATTGTATACGCGGGTCGCAAAATTCCATCACCTCGCCCGTATCGGTAAGGATTACATGGTCATGCTGGCGGTCAAAATAGGACTTTTCATATTGCGCCTGATTTTTCCCGAATTGATGCTTGCGTACCAATTTACAGTCCAATAAAAGTTCTATGGTATTGTAGAGTGTGGCCCTGCTTACGCGGTAATTTTTATTTTTCATTTTGATGTAGAGCGACTCAATATCAAAATGATCATCACTTTCATAAATTTCTTGAAGTATAGCATAACGTTCCGGGGTTTTTCTATGCCCGTTTTCCTCTAAAAAAGTGGTAAATACGTTTTTTACAATTTCTTGGTTCTTGTCCGAAGCCATCGTCACTACATTAATGTACAAATGTACGGTTAAATTTTAATTCTGATTCTACAATCTAGTGACGTTGTCTATACCACCTATCTGTTTTAAATTTTCAATTAATTTTTTGAGAATCGCTTTGTTTTTGACCACGACGGTAATCTTTCCCTTGAACGTTCCGCCATCCGTACTAAAGTTTAGATTACGCATATTTACGTGCATGTTCTCTGATATTACTTTCGTGATTTGGCTCACCAGGCCAAGATTGTCTATTCCTGTTAACTGTATATCTACCTTGAATTCCTCTTGTGAAGAATCTACCCATTTTGCACTGATAATGCGATATGCATAGTTGGATTGAAGCGATATGGCGTTAGGGCAATTTTTCTTATGCACTTTTATTCCTTCCGAAACACTTACAAAACCAAAAACGGTATCTCCCGGTATAGGATTACAGCATTTGGAAAGAGTGTAATCCAATTTTTCCTCTTCCTTGCCAAACACTAGCATATCATATTTGGAGGTGATCTCTTCTTTATTGATTTCCTCCGGATTCGGATTTCTTCTAATCCTGTTCTTAAAGAAGCTGATAAAGGCGTTGCTGTAATTGGAGGCAAAATCCTTGATCATTTGATTGTCTATCGATCCTACGCCCACCCTATAAAAAAGGTCTAAACTTGTTTTTAATTTGAAGAAAGTGACCATTTGGTTCACCACATCTTCACTTAGGGTTATTTTTTGGGACTTGAGCTTTCTTCTCAGTATTTCTTTCCCATCCTCTCCAATGGTTTTTTTCTCCTCGCGTAAAACCGACTTTATTTTGGCCCTTGCACGAGCAGTAGTAGCATAATCAAGCCAGTTTTGGTTTGGTTTTGCCTGATCGGAGGTAATGATTTCAACTTGATCGCCACTGTTCAATGTAGTGTTCAACGGAACTAATTTTCCATTCACTTTAGCGCCACGGGTACGCATACCTACTTCCGTATGAATATTGAATGAAAAATCCAATGGCGTAGCCCCTTTTGGGAGCGATTTTAATTCCCCCTTGGGGGTAAAAACAAAAATTTCCTTGGAATAGAGGTTGAGCTTAAACTCCTCAACAAAATCTACGGCATTGGAATTGGCATTTTCAAGCGCTTCTTGTAGCTTGTTCAGCCAAACTTCTATACCCTGTTCTTTTTGATCTCCGTGTTTGTATTTAAAGTGGGCGGCATATCCTTTTTCGGCAATTTCGTGCATGCGTTCACTGCGTATCTGTACTTCTACCCATTTTCCCTTGGGCCCCATCACGGTGATGTGCAACGCTTCATAACCCGTAGATTTGGGAGAGGATATCCAATCCCGGAGCCTTACGGGATTTGGGGTGAAGTGATCCGTAACGATAGAATAGATTTTCCATGCCAGAAACTTCTCGTTCTGTATGTCGTTCGGGTCGGATTTGTAGATAATACGAATGGCAAACTTGTCATAAATTTCATCAAACCCCACATTTTGGGCTTTCATCTTCCTCCGCATGGAAAAGATAGATTTCATCCTGCCCTTTATGGTATATTCTAAACCTTCTTTTTTAAGGGAATTGTCGATTACGTTGGAGAAGGTATCAATATAGGCCTGTTGTTCTTCCTTGCTTTCCTCTATTTTACTTTTAATATCGTTATAAACATCGGGCTCTGTATATTTTAAGCTTAAATCCTCGAGCTCGGTCTTAATATTGTACAGCCCAATTCTATGCGCTAATGGAGCATAGATGTACAGTGTTTCGGAAGATATTTTCACCTGCTTGTGCTCCGGCATGGCATCCATGGTGAGCATGTTGTGATAACGATCTGCAATTTTGATGATGATAACACGCACGTCATCATTTAGGGTAAGCAACATTTTTCTGAAATTCTCCGCTTGTTGGGAGATATTCATGTCCTTTTTTAAGTGCGATATTTTTGTAAGTCCGTCAACGATGCGGGCCACGGTTTCACCGAACATTCGGTCTATATCGTCCAAGGTGTATTCGGTATCCTCAACCACATCGTGTAAAAGGGCCGACGCAATGGAAACCGCATCCAGACCTATTTCCGAAGCTACTATTTTGGCCACGGCGATCGGATGGAAAATATAAGCTTCCCCGGATTTTCTACGTTGATTTTTATGCGCATCAACAGCTACCTCAAAAGCAGAGCGTATGAGTTTCTTATCATCATCGGATAAGTTTTGATAGCTAATGCGAAGCAATTCCTTGTATTGCTTGGCAATAAGCTTATTTTCTTCCTCTATAGCAGTTTGTGTCATTGTAAATTAAATTTACCACAATCTAAACTGCTAAACAACAAAAATCATGCCTTTAAATTCCTGATTCTATCGATTAATGGTGGGTGCGAGTAATGCATGAAAACGTATGCAGGATGGGGGGTAAGATTGCTCAAACTATTTTTGGATAGTTTTTTAAGGGATGTAACAAGTGGTGATGCCGCAAAGGTATTCTTGGCAAAATCGTCTGCCTCATATTCAAACTTCCTTGACAAGTGGTTCATGATCAGTCCGGTTGTTTCGGAAATAGGACTGTACAATATTCCAAAGCCTATCAAAGCGGCATGAAAACTTGGCCTGTCTACGCCTATTGCCATAGAAACCGAAGGGTTATTGATGAACAGCGACAATAAAAAAAGCATAATTCCGGTCAAGACAATAGAGGTAATGAGATTGAAAATAACGTGGTTTCTTTTGTAATGGCCTATTTCATGGGCAAGCACTGCTACAATTTCATCTTCTTCCAAATCATTTATAAGCGTGTCGTATAAAGTGACCCGCTTTTCCTTCCCGAATCCCGAGAAGTATGCATTCGCTTTTGTGGAACGTTTGGAACCGTTGATGACAAAAATATTTTTAAGGTCAAACCCTACTTTTTTTGCATAGGATTCAATTTTAGACTTAAGACTACCGCCTTCCAAAGGCTCTTGTTTATTGAACAAGGGCACAATAAGTTTACTGTAAAATAAATTCATAAATAGCGTGAAAGCGGCCACTAAAATCCAAGTGTACCACCAAAAAGCTGTTCCCGCCCATTGGAAGAACCAAATTACAAGAGATAAAATGCCACCACCAATAATAATGATCATGGCCCAACCTTTAATTTTATCCAAAAGAAAAGTCTTTTTGGTTGTTTTGTTAAACCCGAATTTTTCCTCTATCACAAAAGTTTGGTAGTAAGAGAAAGGCGTGCTGAGAAAATCGCTTCCAATCATAATGATGCCAAAAAATAGCAAAGCCTGTAAAATGCTATTCTGTGTTATATCTTGTACAAAGTGGTCTACTGCACCAAAACCACCAAAGATTAGGAAACCTAGTATCAATAACAGCGAGAACGTGGAAGTTACGACTCCAAATCTATAATTGGTCCTTTTATAATCTTGGGATTTTTGATATTCCGTTTCGTTATACACATCCTCCAAACCTTTCGGTATTGGGTCCGTAAAACGTTTTGCATTTAAAAAATTGAGAACCGTCGCTAAAATGAACTCACCTATCAAAATGGCCAGAATGCAATAAAAAATAAGCGTATTATCCATAAGTTCATTTCAAGTTAAGGCCTTAAAAATGATGTTTTAAGCTCATTTTTGCCTTTGTCTTTTGGCTTCAAAGATAAGTATTGCCGCAGAGACCGATACATTCATGGAATCTATCTCGCCTTCCATAGGAATAATTATATTTTGGGTAGCATTATGTAGCCATTCGTCCGTAAGGCCCTTATCCTCAGTGCCGACCACAATGGCCGTGGCACCTGTAAAATCTATGGCCGTATAACTTACCGAAGCAGTTAACGCTGCACAATAGGTATTTATTCTTTTTTCTTGTAGATATTCGATAATCTCCCTAGTTGTTCCGGTGGCGACAGTTCTTGAGAATAGGCAACCTATACTTGAGCGTATGATGTTGGGATTGTATAGATCTGTTTTTGGGTTGGCAATGATAACGGCATCTAGATTGGCTGCATCTGCCGTGCGAAGTAACGCACCAATATTTCCTGGTTTTTCAGGAGCTTCGGCAACCAGAATTAGAGGGTTCTTGTTGTTTAAGGCCAAGTTATCAAGCGTATGGGATTTTGTTTTGCATATGGCCAAAATACCTTCCGTGGTATCTCTGTATGCTAATTTTTGATATACTTCCTTGGAAACGGATATGGGTACATTAGACTTAAATTTTGCACTTAAGCTTTCAATCTCTTTTTCTTCTAAAAGAGCTTCGCAATAAAATAAGGTTTCAAATTGATAACCGGCACTGTACGCCAACCTAATTTCCCGATTGCCTTCCACAATAAAAAGTCCTGATTTTTTTCGTTCTCGGGATTTTTCTTTTAATAGAAGTGCCTTTTTAATCAAAGGATTTTGTATACTGCTAATATATTTGGTGATGGACATCACTGCAAAAATAAATTAATATGTTAACAATATGGTCTGTCATAGACCAAGCAATAAATAAATCAATTAATAATGAAAAAAATAATTCCATTTTTTGCCCTTGCTATTCTAATATCCTGTAAAGAGGCCCCGAAAGTTGAAAAGAAGGAATCAGCTCCAAAACCTATTATGGCCGCTGAAAAAGTTGACAATTATCCAGCTTCCTTAAAAAAAGTTTTTGATGCCCATGGGAGTGTAGCCAATTGGAAACAGTACAAAACCTTATCCTTTCAAATGCCCAAACCAGATGGAGCTGAAACACATACTACAGACCTTTATTCCAGAAAAGAAAAAATATTGGCAGGGGACGTTCAAATGGGTGCCGATGAAAACGGAATATGGTTATGGGATAAAAAAGACACCTATAAAGGCGATGCTATTTTTTATCATAATTTAATGTTTTACTTCTATGCCATGCCCTTTGTTTTGGCAGATGACGGAATCAATTATGGAGAAACACAAAACTTGGAGTTTGAGGGGAAATCCTACCCAGGAATAAAAATAAGCTACGATGCAGGAGTGGGAACATCTCCTAAAGACGAATATTATTTGCACTATGAGCCCGAAACGCATCAAATGGCGTGGTTGGGATATACGGTAACCTATCGTAGTGGAGAAAAATCCGATAATGTAAAATGGATACGCTACAATGATTGGACGAAAGTAGGTGAGGTACAACTGCCAAAATCCATTTCTTGGTACACCTATGAAGGCAGAACTATCAAAGAGCTTAGAAACACGATGCAATTCAATGAGGTTGCCTTGAGCAAAATGTCAAAGCCCAACACTTTTTACACAAAGCCGGCTGATGCTGTTTATGTAAACAAGGAAACCGAAAATAAATAGGGTATTGGATTTTAACATAAGAAAAGGTTAAAAGCAATTTGTTTTCCTTATTTCATATGGTAATAATGATTAAATTAGAAGCTCTTGATGTAACAACAAAAGTTTTTCTTTGGGAAAAGTGCTGTAGATACATCCTAATAGGATGCTTTTAAATTAATACAACAACTAAAATATGCCAACGTACAATTTAAAGATTAACGGAGAATCCCATTCAGTGGAAGCATCCGCTGAAATGCCTTTGCTTTGGGCATTGAGGGACCATTTGGATATGGTAGGAACTAAATTTGGATGTGGAATAGGTCAATGCGGTGCCTGTACGGTACACGTTGATGGTAATGCTACAAGAAGTTGCCAAATGAAAGTTTCTCAAATGGATGGAAAAGAAATCACCACCATTGAGGGTTTATCGGAAAACGGGACCCATCCCGTTCAACAAGCTTGGAAAGAAGTAGATGTACCACAGTGCGGTTACTGTCAAGCGGGTCAAATCATGACTGCGTCCGCTTTTTTGGATAAGAACCCAAACCCTAGCGCTCAAGAAATAAAGAATGCCATGCACGGAAACATTTGTCGTTGTGCGGCCTATAATAGAATCCATAAAGCCGTAGGCATCGCCTCGGAAAAAATGGGCTAATCCCTTAAAAAGTAAAAAATGTCAAAATCAATTTCTTCAAACTTTAGTAGAAGGGCATTCTTACGAACTTCCTCGTTAGCAGGGGGTGGAATGCTTATTGGCTTCAATCTTTTTAATGCTTGTAAGCCCAAGGTAGAGATGCCGGTTGACCTTGCTTCATTGGACTACAATGATTTTAATGCATTCATTAAAATAGCTGACAACGGAAAAGTAACCATCTTTTCTCCGAACCCGGAAATAGGACAAGGTGTAAAAACCTCCATGCCCATGATAATTGCAGAGGAACTGGATGTTCCTTGGGAAGACGTGCATGTAGTACAAGGTGTTTTGGATACAAAAAATTATACCAGACAGGTGGCGGGTGGTAGCCAATCTATTCGCTTTGGCTGGGATGCGCTTAGACAGACCGGAGCTACGGCCCGGCAAATTTTGATAAACGCCGCAGCGGCGCGTTGGGGAGTAGATGCTTCCACATGTACTGCAAAACAAGGAGTAATAACCAATGAGAAAGGCGAAACCCTTACTTATGGGGATGTGGCGAACGAGGCTGCCGTTCTAGAGAACGAAAGAGCTAAAAGTTATGCCGATGTAGTAGAGGGCGAAGGAGATGAGAAAGAAGCGGAGCCAGAAAACATCAAACTAAAAGACCCAAAGGATTTCACTATAATTGGGAAGAATGCGACCAATGTAGATATCGATAAAATCATAACCGGGAAACCGTTGTATGGAATGGATTACAAAGCTGAAGGCATGGTCTATGCCTCGGTCTTGCGACCACCGGCTTTTGGTCAAATGTTGGAATCCTTTGATGACAGTGAAGCTAGAGCAATGCCTGGCGTCATAGATGTCATCAGAATAGGGGAGCGAGGAAGGAAACTGCTTGGAAAAGAAAAACAGAATTGGACGGTTAAACTTGCCGATACCGATAAAGTAGTGGTCATTGCCAAATCCACATGGGATGCAATGCAGGGCAAAAAAGCCATAAAAGCTGATTGGTCCAATAGTTCTTCCTTGGAAAGTACAGCTACGCATGATGAACTGTTGACCGGGCTTTTGGACGGTACTGAATTTAATACGTTGCGCAAGGACGGCGACGTTGAAAAAGCTTTTAAGAATGCCGATAAGATTATAGAACGTACCTACGAATCTCCTTTTTTACCACATAATTGTATGGAGCCCATGAATTTTTATGCAGATGTAACTGCGGATAAAGTTCATTTGGTAGGCCCTATTCAGACCCCGGAGTCCGCAGCTGAAGCGGTGGCGGAATTATTGGAACGGGATCTTGCCGATGTGCATTGTGAGATGACCCGTATGGGTGGTGGTTTTGGACGTAGATTATATAGTGATTTTGTTCTCGAAGCTGCCGAGATTTCCGAGACGATAGGAAAACCGGTCAAAATGGTTTCTTCGCGTGAAGATGATATGACTACGGGAGTGTATCGCCCATCCATTAAATATAGAATCAAAGCAAGCCTTAAAGACGGTGAGCTATCGGGATACCAATTAAAAGAAGCTGCCATCAATGGAAACATGTATGGGTTGATCCCCAATTTCTTCCCTGCAGGCGCATTGGAAAATTATCAAGTTGATGTTGCCAATTATCAAAGTAATATTACTACGGGAGCATGGCGCGCACCTTATACCAATTTCCTTTCATTTGCGGAACAGAGCTTTCTAGATGAGGTTGCGGAAGCTTTGGAAAAAGACCCGGTGCAAATGCGTCTGGATCTGTTGCAAAAAGTAAAGGGTACTACTGATGAAAGAATTCAATATTCTGCGGAACGTATGGAGGATGTCATTAATCTGGTGGTAGAAAAATCAGGCTATAGAACGCCAACAGATGGTGTTTACCAAGGTTTCTGTGCCTATTATTGTCACAATACCCATGTCGCCGAGGTAGCCGATGTGGTCATGGAGAATAATCAACCCGTGGTAAAAAAAGTAACCGTGGCCGTAGATTGTGGCATTGTAGTGAACCCAACTGGGGCACTGAACCAAATTGAAGGAGGCGTTGTTGATGGTGTGGGGCATAGTATGTATAGCGATTTTAAGTTCAAGAACGGCATGCCGGAAAGTAACAATTATGACAGTTACAGGCTTATACGTATGCGTGAAGCTCCCGAAGTTGAGACACATTTTGTAAAAAATACCTTAAGCCCCACAGGGCTAGGTGAGCCTACATTGCCGCCCGCAGGCGCGGCGGTTTCGATAGCCATTAAAAAGGCTACGGGCAATAGATTGTACAAACAGCCTTTTATAAACAATCTCAATAATAAAGAATTGGTAGGATAGTCTATGGAAGTACTATTTTTTGGAATAGCAAAGGACATAGTTGGTAGTTCGCAAATAGCATTTTCAACAAGTTCGGAAGTACCATCTTCGGTAGCGGAATTAAAAACGCATTTAGTGAATTCCTATCCGGAATTTTCAAAATTGACTTCTTTGGCCGTCGCTGTGAATAGTGAATATGCTACCGATGACGTACCTTTGGACCGGAATGATGAAATTGCTATCATTCCCCCCGTAAGTGGAGGATAATGAAGAAGATTATTGAAATTGTAGAAGTGATAGATACTTCCCTTGCGTACTCCGAACTTTCGGATGCCCAAAGTGGAGGTATTTGTGTTTTCATAGGTGCCGTCCGCGAATTTACGGATCAGCAAGAGGTTACGGCTTTGGAGTTTGAAACTTACAAACAAATGGCCTTAAAGGAAATGGATAAAATAGCGGATCAGGCTATTCAAAAATGGAATTTGAATAAAGTGATGTTGCGCCATGCCGTTGGGAAAAAAGAAGTAGAGGAGCCTGTAGTAGTTGTAGGCGCGTCTTCGGCCCACAGGGAGGCTTGTTTTGTCGCTTGTCGGTTTTTGATCGATACCTTGAAAGAGACCGTTCCCATTTGGAAAAAGGAAATATTTAAGGATAAAACGGTTTGGGTTTCGGCGCATCCTTAGAAACAAGAAATCAGAAATACGAATTGCAAAGAATAAAAAGGTAAATATCAAATTCCACTCCTTTGGAGAGGTTAAGTGAGGCCAATGTTAATAGACAATCATAATAGAGTTATAAACTATTTAAGACTGGCGGTCACGGATAGGTGCAACCTGCGTTGTAACTACTGTATGCCCTCGGAAGGAATCAATTTTGCCAAAAATGATAAGCTATTTACCATTGAGGAACTCTGCAAGCTGTCAGAAATCATGATTTCTCAAGGAATAGATAAAATCAGGATTACGGGCGGGGAACCCTTTGTACGCAAAGATTTGATGGTCTTATTGCGGCATTTAAAGAGTTTAGAGGGCTTGAAAGATATTTCGATTACGACAAATGCTACGTTGATAGGACCCTATATTGATGAACTGAAAGCGTTGGGCATCAAAAATATAAATGTTAGCCTAGACGCTATTGATAAAGCTACTTTTGAACGTATCACACGAAGGGACCAATATGATACGGTCCACAATAATCTTATTCGTTTAGTTACCGAAGGATTCAATGTCCGTATTAATTTCATTGCATTGGAAGGTCAAAACACACAGGATATCCTTCCTATTTTGGAATTGGCGAAGCATTATAATGTCTGCGTTCGTTATTTGGAAGAAATGCCTTTTAACGGCGGTTCAAAATCTTTTAAGACCATTGCTTGGGACTATAGGATCATCTTAGCTCATATTAAAGAAGTGCATCCAGACTATTATCGATTGGAATCTCCCGAAACCTCTACATCCATCAATTATAAAATACCCGGATTCAAAGGCACTTTTGGTGTTATACCCTCTTTTAGCCGGACGTTTTGTGGAAGCTGTAATCGTTTGCGTATATCTGCTACCGGTGATGTAATCACTTGTTTGTATGCTAAGGCAAGCACCAATTTAAGGGACATAATGCGTGGGGCCGATTCAGAAGAAAAAATCAAGGAACAAGTGCTCAAAGCCATTGGCAGTAGAGCAAAAACTGGATTTGAAGCACAGGAAAAATATAAAGGAGTGTTCTCAAATTCCATGACATCAATAGGAGGCTAATGACCAAACAGCTATCACATATAAACGAAGAGGGTAATGCGGTAATGGTAGATGTTTCTACTAAGAAAATATCGAATAGAGTTGCGATAGCTTCTGGCTTGGTGAAATTTCCTGAAAGTGTTTTCAATACTTTGAAACGACAAGATTTTCTGGGTAAAAAGGGAAGTATTGTTCAGACCGCAGTAATTGCGGGTATCCAAGGAGTAAAAAAAACATCGGAACTAATTCCGTTATGTCATCAAATCAACCTCACTAAAATCAATGTTGACATTCTTCCCGGGAAGAATGAATTTCAAATTAGCTGCACAGTAAAATGCAATGGAAAAACAGGTGTTGAGATGGAAGCTTTGACAGGGGTTTCTATAGCTGCGTTGACGATTTACGATATGTGCAAAGCGTTGTCACAGGATATTGTGATTTCAAACGTTCAATTGGAACAAAAAAATGGGGGTAAAAATGATTTCCAACGATAATAAACTTTATGGTCTGGTATTGTCGGGAGGCAAAAGTACCCGAATGGGGAAGGATAAGGGGCTCATCAAATACCATAATGCACCACAAAGAGAGCATCTGTATGAACTGTTGAATGCTGTTTGCGAAAAAACTTTTTTAAGTATTCGTCCGGACCAATTGGAAACTATCCCAGAGGTACTAAACACTATAGTAGACCAAGATGAGTTTATAGGTCCCTATAACGGATTGCTCTCCGCACATAGAAAACATCCGGATGCCGCTTGGTTGGTATTGGCCTGCGACCTGCCACTGATAGATAAAAAAGCTTTGGAAGAATTGATCTTAGAAAGGGATACCGCGAAAATGGCGACGGCCTTTGCCGATAAAAACAATCCCCTGCCAGAACCCCTATGTGCTATTTGGGAACCGAAAGCGTTGGCAACATCCATTACTTATTTAAATAATGGAAACGGTACATGTCCGCGTAAGTTTTTGATACATAATGATGTGAAATTGGTCTTTCCCGAGCGAGCGGAAATTTTACTCAACGCAAATTCAAAGACAGAATATCAAGAAGCGTTACAAAAACTGACTTCATGAAAACCGCACGCTATGACAGACAAAGAATTCTCAAAGGGTTTGGGGAAGAAGGTCAAGCCAAGCTCAAAGCAGCCAAAATTCTGGTCGTTGGTGCCGGGGGACTGGGTGTTCCGGTATTGACCTACTTGAATGCCATGGGCGTTGGTACATTGGGTATTGCGGATGCCGATTTGGTTTCGGAATCCAATCTGCACCGTCAGGTAATTTATAAAGAAAACCAGATAGGATTACCCAAGGTTGAGGCCATCAAAGATAATTTACAGGCCCAGAATTCTGAAACCATCATCAATGTCTACAAAAGTTTTTTAACGATTGATAATGCGCTGGAAATTATTGCAAATTATGATGTAGTGGTGGATGCTTCTGATAATTTCCCCACGCGCTATTTGGTCAATGATGCCTGCGTTATTTTAAAGAAACCTTTGGTTTATGGAGCCTTGCATGGTTTTGAAGGTCAAGTAAGTGTTTTTAACTATGATAACGGACCTACATATCGTTGTCTCTTTCCGAAAATGCCAAAAGTGGATGCCATACCTAATTGTAACGAACATGGTATTTTGGGAGTACTTCCCGGGATTATCGGAAATCTACAAGCTTTGGAAACGGTTAAAGTAATTACGGAGATAGGAGAAGTGCTCTCGGGAGTATTGTTTTTATACGATGGACTTTCACAACGAACGCAGCGAATGCAGTTTAATACGATTCCTGAAAATCTTGAGCTTTCAGAACTACAAGATAGTTACGAATTGGATTGTAACATTCCTGTGAAATCAATAGAAGCAATTGAAATAGAAAAGCTTATAACCGATTTTGATATTGAATTGATTGACGTTCGGACGAAAGAAGAGTTTGTTCAAAATCACCTTGCAAAGGCAAAACATATTCCCCTATTGGATTTGAAGCAACGTAAAAAGGAAATCGATACGAGAAAACCCGTTTATGTGATTTGCCAGTCAGGAATCCGAAGTTTAAAAGCAGCTGTTTTATTAAAAGAATTACTTCCAAATACCGAAATTATCAATGTTTCGGGAGGGATGAACCAACTATCCAGTTATGCTGATTTCAGTTGAGAATCTAGTAGTCCTTTGTCTTGGTTTTTTCATTATTGCTACATTGTATTCCTCGGTCGGTTTCGGTGGTGGGTCCAGTTATTTGGCAATCTTAACGCTTTTTCTTTCCGGTTTTTTCGCAATTCGATCTATTGCTTTGGTTTGTAATCTGGTTGTGGTTTCTGGTAGCACTTATTTGTATTTTAAAAACGGACACGCTAAATTGAAGGACTTCTTGCCATTTGTGCTCACAAGCATTCCGTTGGCTTTTATTGGTGCTTCGTTCCGATTAAAGGAGCATATATTTTTTGCTATTTTAGGAATCTCATTGATTCTTTCTTCTATTTTTTTGGCTTCTCAGGCGGTGCATTGGAAAGAGTCAAATACAAAATCTAGAAAATATTCCAATTGGCTTAGTTATGTATTGGGTGCCGGTATTGGTTTTTTATCTGGACTTGTGGGCATTGGTGGGGGAATTTTTCTTGCTCCGGTATTGAATCATTTGCGATGGTCCAATGCGATAAAAATTGCGGCATTGGCCAGTTCTTTTATCCTTATGAACTCAATCTCAGGTCTAGCAGGATTAATTATCAGTAATTCTTTACAATTACCTTGGGTTGAAACCCTATCACTAGTCGTCGCTGTACTTTTGGGTGGTCAGATGGGCATTCGTTTAAGCCTCAAAAAGTTATCGCCCAAAGGAATAAAACTTATAACGGCCATTCTCGTTTTTATAGTAGGTATACGTGTTTTGCTGATAAACGGCCTCAGGGTTTTATAAAAGCTTTAAAAAGAAATAAAAGGAAGGTTTCTTCATGAATACCTTATATATTTATCGCTATGATTACATTCAAAGAAGCATATAAAAAAGTGCTTGAAAACCCTCTAGATTTAGGAACCGAGTATGTACCATTATTAAATGGTCTAGGACGAATTTTAGCAGAACCGATTATGGCGGACCGTGACTTTCCACCATTTAATAGGGCTACAAAAGATGGTATAGCTATCCAATATGAAACTTGGAAAAATGGAACTACAAAGTTCAGGATTGAGGGTATTGCCAGCGCAGGAATGCAACAGCAAAAATTGATGGATGCCTCAGCGTGTTTTGAAGTGATGACAGGGGCGGTAGTACCTGAAAATACGGATACGGTCATCATGTACGAACATGTATCTATTTCCGATGGATGGGCAGTTATAAATGAAAAAATTGAGAAAAACCAAAATATTCATTATCAAGGAAGTGATGTAACGCAGGGAACCCAAATTTTGGAGGTCGGTATAAAGATCACCCCTGCCGAAATAGGAGTTCTTGCTTCGGTGGGAAAGCCAGTTGTTCAGGTCAAGACTTTGCCTAAAGTCTGTGCGATTGCTACGGGAAATGAATTGGTGGACATAGACAAGATTCCCGAACCACATCAAATACGAAAATCCAACAGTACTACGCTACAGGCTGCATTAGCGCAGCAAAACATCGTGGCACATTCCTTACATCTTATGGATGACAGAAAAAGCATCGAGCTAGGTTTGAAAAAAGCCCTCAGCGAAAATGATGTGCTGTTGTTAAGCGGTGGTGTTTCCAAAGGAAAATTCGATTTTATTCCTGGGGTGATGGAAGAATTGGGCGTAGAAAAAATATTTCATCGTGTGGCACAGCGACCTGGGAAACCATTTTGGTTTGGAGTTCATAAAGAATCAAAAACGATAATATTCTCTTTTCCCGGAAACCCGGTGTCTACATTTGCCAATTATCATTTGTATTTTTTACCATGGCTGCATACGTCATTAGGGGTTTCCACTCATGAGCAATCCGTGAAGTTGTCCAAAAAAATTCAAATTAAACCTCCTTTAACACGATTCATTCAGGTGAAAACACAATGGCAGGAAAACGTTTTATGGGCTACTCCGGTTACGGAAAACGGTTCGGGAGATTTAACCAGTTTAGTAAAAGCCGATGGTTTTATATGTTTGGAACCGAGGGATAAAAGTTATGAAGTAGGGGAGTTGGTGAAGTTTGTAAAAGCTAAAGAATAATCGCTTCGAAGGAGTTTGCGATTGAAAAATCTTAATAAGATATCGAACACTTGAAATTGCACCCTTTTTAGATAAGTATTAAATGAACCCAAGAAATATTTCAGATTTCGTAGATTTTATAGGGCAGAGGTTAAATTTCTAAAAGAATAACACCAACGAATGTGTGTGAAATGAAAAATAACTTACTTTAGTAACCGTGAAAAATAAAATCCAAATAATAACGGGGATACTGGCAATATATATATTGTCTTTACCTGTTATTTTGGTTTTTCACTCCCAGTCGCACATTCAGGATGTCACAGAAATTGTTGACAGCGATTACGACCATATAACCGCTGTTGATAATTCAGATTGCCAAATCTGTAGCTTTTATTTTGATCAGCAACTATATGTTCAGAATCTGGCTGTTTATCAATTGGATACTTTTTCCTGCTATTTTCATCAGAACATAATAGAATCTCCTGTTGTCCTATCTCAAGAACAGCAATACCTTAGGGGGCCTCCTACCGTCTAATATCTTTTTCAAATAGTATGAATCTTTGGTTTCCTCTGGTAACCAAAGTGTTCTATTGTATGCGATTCGTTTCAAGGTCGTATACCATTTTTTTAATCCTATTTACATAGATTCAGATGTTAGAAGCAATCAATCTTACAAAAAGATATGGTGGGCACGAAGCATTGAGCGATTTAAATCTTTCCGTTGCTCAAGGTGAAATATTTTGTTTATTGGGCCAAAACGGCGCCGGTAAGACTACCACTATTAATTTATTTCTTGGCCTATTACCTGCAACGAGCGGCAAGGCTTTAATCAATGGTATTGAAGTAAAACCGAATAGCAATGCCACCTCAAAAATGATTGCCTACATACCCGAAGTGGTACAATTGTATGGCAATCTTTCCGGACTCGAAAACCTTGATTTTTTTAGTCGAATCGCAGGGTTTCGGTATCCAAAGGATGAGCTGGCCGCTTATTTGTTAAAAGCGGGACTAGAGGAAGCTGCACACACCAAAAAATTGGCTTCCTACTCCAAGGGAATGCGTCAAAAGGTCGGTATCGCCATTGCCCTATCAAAAAATGCGGACTTCATATTTATGGATGAACCTATCTCCGGTCTCGACCCGAAGGCTACGGTAGAATTTACAGCAATCTGTAAAGAATTAAGCCAAATGGGAAAGTCCATTTTCATGGCCACCCATGACCTTTTTAATGCGGTAAACGTCGGTACCAAAATAGGTATTATGAAAGAGGGCGCCTTGGTTTATTCAGAGGATACCAAGGCTATCAGCGCCAACGAACTACAGGATCTATACTTAAAAACAATTTAAAGCCGTAAACGAAGAGCGATCGAATGCCGTCGGCTTGCATGGGCCATGGTGGTTTTATTCGATTGGAGTTTGCAGGTTACTATAAAAATAAAACACAAATGAAAATTATTAATACACTATACATAGTACTTTTTTTTGGCTTTATAGGCAGCGTTAACGCCCAAGTAGCTGTGACAGGTTCGGTCGTCGATGAAAAGAACAATGCGATTTTCGGGGCAACGATTTCCTTGACTAATTCAGATAATACATTTGGTGTCCTCACGGATGACAACGGTACATTTCAATTAAACGTACCCCAAGGTATATATCAGTTCGAGGTACGCTTTTTAGGCTATGTTTCTCAACAGCGATCTATTGATATTACTTCCACAGACGCATTTGATTTGGATACAATCGTATTGATAGAATCCGTCGAAAAATTACAAAGTGTTGAAGTTATTGGGCGGGCTAGAACCGATTATAATAGTGATTATTCCTTTTCTGCAACAAAAGTGGCTATTAAAAATAAAGAACTCCCACAGGCAATAACTTCTGTAACCAAAGAATTGATAGCTGACCGACTGGCCTTTCAATTGCCTGATGCGGTAAAAACGGTAAGCAACGTTACGGTCACTGGTTTATATAACCACTATAATATTCGAGGTATTACTCAGGCCGATGATGGGCAAGTACTCAACGGAATGCGTACCCGTCAGTACTATTTTTTACAGCCCATTACGGCACACCTAGAGCGGGTTGAGGTCATAAAAGGGCCATCATCGGTAACGTTTTCAAGTGCGGATCCAGGAGGTACCGTAAACATGGTAACTAAAAAACCATTAACTGAAAAGAGGAGTGAAGTTTCTTTAACAACAGGTAGTTTTGGCACTTTACGAGCCACTGCCGATTTTACAGGACCTTTAAACGAATCAAAAACCTTGCTTTATCGTTTTAATGCTGCTTTTCAAGAGGCCGATTCGTTTAGAGATGTCGTAAACAACAACGCTATTTTGATTTCGCCGTCTTTAAGTTATATCCCAAACGAGAACACATCGTTAAACGTGGAAATGATCTACAGTGATGCCGAGGGTAATTTAGATCGAGGTCAGCCGATTTTTGGAGCCATTAATGGCGAATTTGATTTGAACAGTACCCCAATTACAAGAAACGTCGGTGCGTCAAGCGACCATTACAAAAACAAAGAGTTTATTTTCATGGCGAATTTTAGTAAAAAGTTCACCGAAAACTTTGGTTTCAATGCCCAGTTTATGAAACAAACTTGGGATGAAGATTTAGCTGAACATAGAGTTGGTGGTAGCGTGGTCGATATTGAAGGTAACGTGATTCCGACATTGGCAAGGTTGCGCTATGATGAAAGACAACAATTTTGGGAAACGGATAATTTTAGCACCTATTTCACCTATGACATCAAAAAAGGTAAGGTTACCAATAAAATACTAGTTGGCTTTGACGGTACGCGTTGGGAGCGAAAAATTGGGGCAGGATTTTTACGTGCTAGAAGATATCTAACTGTTGATGGGGGTCAGTCTAATTTTGATCCAGAGAATCCGGATGACTTTCAACAAATCGTTGTAGACGGCGTTACGATACCAAAACCCGCCGCCGCTTTTTTCAATTTAGCAAATCCTTTTAATGGTGCCAGAGATGTCAGTGATTACAATCTTTCGGAATTATCGATTCCGGCAAACTTAACGTCTTCGAGTGGTATCTATCTTCAGAACCAATTCAAGGTTGGAAAATTTTCAGCTTTAATAAACTTACGGTATGAGTGGTTCACGGATATTTTTGACTATAAAGGGGATGAAGGAGAGTTTAAAACCAATGCTTTTGTGCCTAGAATAGGCTTAACCTATGAAGTTACAAATAGTATTAGTGCGTATGCCACTTATCTAGAAGGGTTTCAACCACATACCAATACGGTTTCGTTATCACCATCTGCGGAAGGGTTCTTTTGGGCCGCTTCACCGAGCAGATTCGACCCTCTAGAAAGTAGCCTAACAGAAGTGGGTGCTAAGGGCGAGTTCTTAAACGGAAAAGTATTTGCCAATCTGGCAATTTTTAATATCACTCAAAAAAATATCTTATTAGGAGACACCTTTGATTTGGAAACCTTAACCACAAGAGGTGAGCAAAGAAGTACTGGTTTTGAAATGGACATTTCCGGTTATGTGTCACCAAACTTTCAACTTACGGCATCTTATGGTTTTGCAGATGCTGAAATCGTAGAAGATGCTATTGAAGAATTTATCGGGGAACCGATTGGAGGAGCTCCAAAGCACACCGCAAATTTTTGGGCGCGCTATGATTTTATGAATAAGACCTTAAAAGGTATTGGATTCGGTTTAGGTGCTCAATATGTAGACGAGAGATTCACCTGGTACAACCCTACATACGCTACCGATAGGGTACTATTGCCAGACTACACCGTATTTGATGCTGCCGTTTACTACAAGCCAAATAATACGGGCATTCAATTGACACTTAAGTTGAACAATTTATTTGATGAAACGTATTGGTTGGGTGGTCTTAACCCTTCGAGGTTAGGTCCTGGTGCACCTAGGAATGTTTTGTTAAATGCCACTTATAAATTTTAAGATCGTGAAAAAAGGAAACATCGTTCTCTTTATGAAGCATTTTCTTAAAAATGTTTTCAATACCAAAGTAATTTATGCGTTGCTAGCCATTTTCATGCTGCTTACTGCCTATGCCGCGGTCAGTGGTATTACTAATTATGCGCAGCAAAATGCAATTCGATTGGAACATCAGCGGAAGGCACGTCAAAGTTGGGAAGCGAACCCCGATAAGCATCCTCATCGTATGGCGCATTTCGGTTCGTTCGCCTTTCGTATGAAACAGCCGCTGAGCATGTTCGATTATGGTATAGAAAGCTTTACGGGCAATGCTGTTTTTCTGGAAGCGCACAGACAGAATAGTGTCAATTTTTCAGATGCAGGGTTTTCAACGGGAACCTTGCGTTTTGGGGAATTGAGCATGGCCATGCTTTTACAATTGGTACTGCCGTTGATTCTCTTCTTTTTGGGATTTTCGGTTGTCGTATCCGAAAGGGAAAACGGGACTTTGAAAATTCTGTTATCGCAAGGGGCGCAATGGAAAGAAATTCTGTTGGGTAAGGCCTTAGGGTTATTTGTGGTAGCGTTACTGTTTTTTGCACCCATTGTTCTCGTTACGATGCTCTTTTTGGTTTTCGGGGATATTCCCACGGATATAGGGGATTCTTGGCAACGTTTTTTAGTGTTGTTTCTGGGATATGTCCTGTTTCTAATGGTTTTATCAGTTTTGAGTATCGCGGTATCAACTACGTCGCGTTCGGCCAAGAATGCCTTGCTTACCCTATTGGGCATATGGTTGTTGATGGTCGTGTTGGTTCCTAAAACTGCTCAAGCTGTAGGCAATGCGCTATATCCTACTCCTTCGAAATTGAGTTTTCAGTCGGCCGTGGAGCGTGATGTTATAAAAAAAGGCGATAGCCATAATCCCGATGACCCTTACTTCAATCGATTAAAAGACTCGGTTTTGACGGTTCATGGGGTCGATTCGGTGACCCAACTTCCTTTTAACTATGGGGGTTTTGTGATGCGGGAAGGCGAAAAAACAAGCGCCCACCTTTATAAGAAACATCATGACAGCCTACTGAATATTTACGAAAAGCAGAATAATGTGAGCCGTTATACCGCCGTTCTGAACCCCTTTGTCGCCGTCAAGAACATATCCATGGCTTTTACCGGAACGGATTTTAAAGGATATGTCGATTTTCAAGATCAGGCCGAAACCTACCGCTACCAATTGGCGCAGGAAATGAACGAGCTTCAAATAGAATATATTGGTGCTGGGGTAAAGAATTCAGAAGGAAAAGTCAATGTAGTCGAACACGAACATTGGGAAGAATTCCCTGATTTTGAGCACCGTATGCAACCTTTACAAAGTTCGGTAAAAGAAGCCTCACTAGGTATTTTCTCCTTATTGGGTTGGGTGCTATTTTCCTTTCTAGGTCTAGGGTATCTTTCAAAAAAAGCAAAAGCGCTATAGCTATGTACAAACTTCTCTTTTTACAATTTTTAAGGTCGAGGGCGGTTATAGCTAGTTTGGTTCTCACGCTCGTATTGGGTGCAATAAGCATTGGTATCGGCCATCAGTTTTTATCCCAAAAGAAAGCGGCGATAAACCAAGTCGAGAGTTACCAAAGAAGTCATATCGAACGAAATGTGGCATTGCACAAAGACGATTTAGGACTTCTGATGTACTATCTCAAATTCGCATTTGTAAATAACCCTGACAATCTTTCGGGACTTTCCATTGGTCAAAGCGATGTAAACCCCAACATACAGCGCATCACCATTAAGAATTTGGAAGGGCAACGCTATGATACCGATCTGGTCAATCCCATGAATTTACAATCAGGAAACCTAGATCTGTCTTTCGTTTTGATTTATATTTTTCCACTATTGATTATTGTCTTCACTTTCAATCTGTTATCCGAAGAAACCGAGACAGGCACTTGGCGATTGGTATCGGTACAGACGCCTTCAAAACTGAAATACCTATTGTTAAAGTTATCTGTTCGGGTCATACTCATCTATATGGTGCTTGGGATACTGCTCGCAGGTGCTAAAATCGTATTGTCGATTCCTTTTGATGTAAATTTTATGATGGTGGTACTCCTATCGGTATGCTACGTCGCATTTTGGTTCGCCTTATGCTTTTTCGTAATCAATTTTAAGAGGAACTCAAGTTTTAATGCGTTATTGCTACTCGCTAGCTGGTTGGTTTTATTGATACTGTTACCGGCAGGAATCAATGCGTATGTAACGAACAGGTATCCGGTTCCCGAAGCTTTGAGTACGATGATCAGCCAGCGTGATGGGTATCACACCAAATGGGATACCGATAAAAGGGAAACCCTGCAAAAGTTCTACGAACATTATCCACAATTCGAAGCATTCGGATATCCGACCGAAGGTTTTAATTGGACATGGTACTATGCCATGCAACAAATGGGCGATGATGATTCTGCCCAAGATACCAAGGCGCTACAGCAGAAAATGAGGGAACGCGAAGCCGCTAGTAAGAAGTTGTCTGCGTTTCTGCCCAATATGCATTTGCAACTGGCATTGAACGAGCTCGCAGGAACCAGTCTTGATGAACAACTAAACTTTCTGGATGCAACCAGTGATTTTCATGAGGAACTGCGATTATTCTTTTATCCGAAGATATTCACAGAGTTATCGGGAGATACTATAGACTGGGCAAAGTTCACGTCAAAATATAGCGATAGTGATAGGAACGATAAACAATACATCAGGATTACCGTGCCTTTAGTAACGATAACTTTTATCATGTTTCTCTGTTGTTTTGCCATTGGACGAAGGTTACATTGAATTGATATTTAATGTCATACACAATTACGTGTAAAGAATTAGGTATGAAATGGCTTCTATTCATTTCATATAACTAATTAAAAAAATAAAAAATCTAGCCTAAAGCGATTTTGAAGTAAGTCTATTTAATCGAAAGTCCTTTTTAATAGGATGTCTTCACAATTAAAAAAGATTTAGGTCAGAGAACCAAAGAAAATACTATAAAATGACTTTTATTTCAAACATAAAATCAATATTGATATGGTGTTTCATTTTGATTGAAACAGTAGCATTCCCACAACAAGATATGCAAAATTTTCCCCCGCCCGAAGTCCCTGTTACTATCTCGGCATCCAAAATCAATAGTGTCATAACCATAGATGGTAAGTTGATCGAAGCTGACTGGGGGAAGGCCAAGCCCACTACTAATTTCTTTCGGGTAGAGCCGGTACAGGGCGGCCCGATAAAAAACTCGACTATGGTCAAGGTGCTATATGATGACCGAAATCTCTACTTCGGTGTGTTCGCTGCGGATTCCCTTGGAAAGAAAGGAGTGCGTATACAGGATTTGCGGCGCGATTTCGATAACGGAGAGAACGATGTCTTCGGTATCCAAATCGATGCACAGAACACCAAGCAGTATTCCGTTTCCTTTCAGACCACGCCCCACGGCAACCAGTTGGACCTGCAAAGTTTTAACGACAACAACACCGATGAAGACTGGAATGCGTTGTGGCGGGTGCGGACCGAACGTACCGATAAGGGATATTATGCCGAGTTTGCCATTCCTTTCAAATCCATTCGCTATGACAAACCAGTCGATGGCAAGTCCATTGAGTGGGGTATCACCTTTTATCGACTGGCCCGAAAGGATTTTGAAAAAACGGTCTTTCCGGCCATTCCCCAATCCTTTTCAGAGAACCGAATGATCTATGCAGCCAAGCTGATCGGACTGGAAGTTCCTCCGCCTTCGGCCAACATCCGCGTGGAACCGTACGCCCTTTACCAATATGACGAAAACAAGGAGGGCGATGTCTTGACCGATAAACTCAATGAACCGAAAGTCGGGGGCGATGTGAAATGGGCTATCAACCCGAATGCGGTGCTCGATCTGACCATCAACACGGATTTTGCCCAAGCTGATGTAGATAGGGCCGTCAACAACTTGGAGCGCTTTAATATCTTTTTCCCGGAACGGCGTCAGTTCTTTTTGGAAAATTCAGGAATTTGGGCCGGTGGGGGGAATTTTCAGCTACGTCCTTTCTTCAGTCGAACAATAGGGCTAGAGAATACCTTCAACGCGGCCCCAGCTCCCTTGGATACCGGGGCACGATATACCGACCGTAACGAAAATAGAACGATTGCGGTTTTAGCAGTACGCCAACGAGAGACCGACAACAGTACGGGCAGTACGTTCGGAGTGGCACGCTATACACAGAACTATGGTGAGGAAAACAACATCGGGGCGATGGTTACCTATCGATTGGATGATTCCTCGAATGATTTGGGGATAGCTAGCCGAAACAATACTACAATTTCCATCGACGGTTTAATTCGACCTAAAAGCGAGATAACCCTGTCCTATCTATTGTCCACTTCCTTGGATAGTGAGACAGGGGATACAGGTTATTCAGGAAGGCTGTTCGCAGGAGCCCGAACGAACAAATATTATATAGGTTATCTGAACACTTTTGTGAGTCAAGATTATGCGCCCGACATGGGTTTTGTATTTCAAAAAGATGTCATGTATCATAGTCCTGGCGGGTATGCCATTTTAAGACCAAAAAAACTGCCCTTTGTACGCCGTTGGGACCCTGGGGCCTTTTTCAACTACTATCACGATTTTGAGGATTTAGGTAATTTCCAACAAGCGAGTTTGTATATCTTTCCCATTTTCACTTGGTTTAAAGACAACTCATTTGTCGAGGCCTCGTTTACCCCAACCTGGCAAAACATCAATTTTGACTTTGCTCCTTTGGGCCTTCAAATTGCACAGGGCGATTATAATTATACCCGTTACCTATTGAAATACAACACCGACCAGTCCAAGAAATTTTCAGGGTCCGTCAGTTACGATTTCGGGAACTTTTATGATGGTACTAGAAATACGATTACAGGTGGCCTGCGGTATGCCCCTTTGCCCCATATCTCGTTGACCGCTGATTACGAGTACAATAATATCAACGGTGTAGGCGTAGCAAATGATGACCTGGATACCCGATTATATACGGGAGGTCTTCGCGTGGCACTCAATCCTAGGGTGCAACTTTCCACCTTTTACCAGTATAACAGTTTTGATGAACAGGGCCGATGGAACGTGCGCTTCAGTTGGGAGTATATGCCGTTGTCGTTTATTTATCTCGTGTTCAATGACACCCAAACCAACATTTTCGACCCTTTGCAACAAAGCACTCAATTCATCAGTAAGATTACCTTTTTAAAACAGTTTTAAAATGAAAGCCTACAAACTAAACTATCTAATATTAGTACTGCTACTGGCTTCGTGTCAAGAGAAGGTCCGGAAAGGCTATGATGCCTCGGTCATAGATCGGGAGAAAATCGATAAAGCTTTTGGTCATGACGTATCCCAAGTGCTTTTTGACCATCTGTATGTGGTTTTGGATAGTATTTCTTACGCCCAATTGACGCGGCATGATTTTTTAAAGGAAACCTATGCTTCCGTAGACGCGGGACTGCCCGATTTCAGAGCTGTTGATGACAGTGCGACCTCGTGCTACCTCAGGGGGCATGAACATTACATTGAATTGTTAGGACCCGACAATGCATACAATGAACCTGTAGGCAAAAGCGGAATCGGTTTTGCACTTCATAATGAGGGTGAACATTTTCATTTAGGAGTAACGCCAAAACTGAAACAAAAGGGAACACCCTATTTGAGTATTTCTGACACGGTAGATATGCCAATTCGGAAAGAGAAGACTACTTGGTTCAAGGCCTTCTATTCCCCAAGTTCGGGAACCGCCCTGCACACCTGGTACGCATTCTACAACCCCGCTTCTCTAGATAGCTTGCACGAAAAGGAACATAAGAAATACTCGCGGGAAGCCTTTTTAAAGGAATCCTACAGCAAAAGGCAATTATTCGAAGGCATCAACTCCATCAACATGACCTGTACGTTCAAAGATTACGAACGTATTGCCCAAGAAATGCGCCAATTGGGATGCAAGCTCATATCAAAAGAGGGAAAAACCTTGACCATTGCTAGTGGCGATGTTTCCATTGCCATCGCACCTTCCGATACCATAGCATTCAGCCGTATTACCGAGATCCGGTGCAGTTTGAATACCTCGGATATCCGAGTGACCAAGCTGGGTAATCTCACAATTTCCAATACGGGCACCCAATCCATATGGAATCTGGAAAACCTATATAAAGCAAACAACCATGGGACAAGCCTGTCTGCCGACAAGGCAGGCCCGTAAAGTATGGGAAAGAAATTCAATTTAGATTTCGACGTAAGTGTCGGAGCATTAAATCTCTATTATCGAGTAAACCCTTAAAATAATTCATAATTCTTAAAACAACTAAAATGAAAACGAGAACACCACAGATTTTTGCGATACTACTTTTATTTGCCGTAACGACTTCCTGCAAGCAGCAGAAAAAGGATGCCATTGATGAGAAAACTATCGAGGAGGTCCTCGAAGAAGCGGACGAAACCACAACTAGAAGAATTGAACTGGTAAAATTGGAAGGCTCCCCGGCCTACGAAGATGCCGTTTTGGAACTGCAATCCCCGAGCGATGGCACGATTACAATAGGTGGGGAAGCCGAGTTTGCCTTTACGGTAAGCAACTACGAACTGGGCGCCCAGACAGATGGCCCCAATGCCGAGCTACTGGCCAATTCAGGCAAAGGGCAGCACATCCATTTTATTTTGAACAACCAACCGTATTCCGCACACTACGAACCGACGTTTTCAAAAGAAATTCCCGATGGGGTACACCATTTGGTTGCCTTTTTGAGCCGTTCGTACCACGAATCGGTAAAGAACGAAAACTCCGTGGTCGTGAAAAAATTGGAAGTCGGTGGGAATCCTGTTGATTCTGTAGGATTGGATATGAATGCTCCGACCCTTATCTACAGCCGCCCCAAAGGAGAATATTCGGGAGCCGATACAGAGAACTTGCTTTTGGATTTTTTCGTACTCAACACTACTCTTTCAGAAGATGGGAATAAAGTAAGGGCCACCATCAACGGCGAGGAATTTATGATTTCGGATTGGGTCCCACATGTCGTGAAAGGTTTGCCGATGGGCGAAGTGACCGTTCAACTGGAACTCATTGATTCGGCGGGCAAGTTAATCCCAGGTCCTTTTAATAAGGTGAACCGAACCGTTATACTAAAACAGTAAGTATTTTATCCTAATTTCATAATACAACTGATGATATGAAAGCAATTACCAAGTTGAGTGACTACCCTAACCTATGGGGTAGTTTTGCCAGTGGATTATGCCTTGCGCATTGTGTAGCCACACCTTTTCTATTCGTCGTACACACTGGGCATGTTCAAGGGCATCACTCGCATCCCCAATGGTGGGGGCTCATAGATATAGTATTTATAGCTGTATCCCTCTTGGCCGTGTTTTGGTCCGTTAGAAATACTTCTAAATATTTCATAAAGGTCGCGCTATGGATTTCTTGGGGACTACTGGCAATGACAATCTTAAATGAAAAGCTGGAGTTGATTCCGCTTGCCGAGGTATTCATCTATATTCCCTCTATTGCTTTGATTATCCTACATCTTTATAATCGTAAATACTGCCAGTGCGAAAAGGACTGTTGCGCCCATAAGAACTAACTTTTTAACAGTAATAGAGAAACATATGGTTGTTTGGAATTCAAGAAATACCATTCCATATTTTATGAATAAAGAATTGATAAATATCGGGCAGTACTATTCTGTCTTGTTTTGTGCCAACATCGTGTGCCATTTCCTATTTTTAGATATGAAAAAAATAGTTTTAATCAGTTTATTGGTCTTGGTATCGCATTTCATCGAAGCGCAAAAAACATTTCAAGAGGTCTTTTCGAACAACACCAGACCTCTGATAAAAAATATCCGTATTGATGTTGCCGATACGTTGGGAAACCAAGGCCATCTACCTGTCTCCGTTGTGAAAGGAAAAACTGATGGCCCGGTGTTTACCATAGTGGCCGGTGTTCACGGGTTTGAATATCCCCCGATAGTCGCCGTTCAGGAATTGATGCAGGAAATAAAACCTGAAGAGCTGTCGGGAACCATTATTTTTATTCCTATTGCGAACACAGGGTCATTTTTCACCAGAACACCCTTTATCAACCCACAGGATAAAACCAATTTGAACGGTGCATTTCCAGGGGATTCGACAGGAACCATCACGCAGCGGTTGGCACATCTAATTACCAAGAACATCATTCCGGTAAGTGATGTCTTTTTGGATATTCATGGTGGAGATGCCAATGAAGATCTTATGCCTTTTGTATGTTATTACGATAATAAAAATAGGCCTGAGCAGACACAGAACGCCAAGGTGCTTTCAGAAACAAGTGGATTTGAATACGTAGTTTCCTATCCGTATGCCATAACGGATGACGAACCGGCCAAGTACGTATTTAAGCAAGCGGTACAAGATGGAAAAACGGCCTTGAGCATCGAATGCGGAAAATTGGGCAATGTACAGTCGGCGGCGGTTAGTCTAATCAAAAAAGGAGTGTACAATATGTTGAAAGAAATGGACATGTATCATACCGCATCGGCTCCAAAACCTACCTTTATAAAGCTAAACCGTCAGACCTATATCAGGTCTAAAGAAGAGGGAATTTTTTACAGTGATTATAAAGCAGGAAATGCTGTCAAAAAAGGGGATGTAGTGGGATATACCACCGATGAATTCGGTAAGATACTAACGGAATACAAGGCCCCCTCATCCGGTATTATTCTATATAAAATTGCGACACCTCCAATCAACGATGGAGACACTGTTATGTGTATCGGTTCTAGTTTGGAATAAGGATTAGTGTATTTTTTCTATTAAATTCTTTAAAATAGATACTCCAAGAGGTCTCGACTTTAGTTTATCTTGAGCTAAGTCGAAAGGTTTGACCTGACGGCCAATCATAAATAGCTTAAAATCAATTTAATATTGATTAGCTTAGGACGAAATCACCTTATTTATATTAGATTCTAAATGTCTGAAGCGTTTTAAGGATCAATACGTGTAATTTTAAAAGCCTGATGTTTTACAGCAGGCTTTTTGTCTTAAATCGCACTTGAAGCTTTATTATCTAGTTAAAGGTTGAAACTCAGCAATTTCATTACAGTTACTTTTAGTTTCTATAAACTTTTTTTAAAATATCTGTCATTTCGAACTCAGTGAGAAATCTCATGATGAATTGATACAATGGGATTCCTCGTCGCAGTGCTCTGTCGGAATGACTCTCCTCGCTCAAATAGTAAAGAAAACCATGGATTTTAAGTCTATAGTTGTTTATTTTCCTTCGTACTTACCGGAATATCTTTTCCAAAGTTTGGTTTGATGCGTTTCCAAAGAAATGTTTCTGCCATCTATAAAGGCATGGGTCAACTGGTTTCCACGCATATCCAGAGCATCGCCTTCCGAAACAAAAAGTGTAGCACTTTTCCCCACTTCCAAGGTTCCATAACTATTGTCAATACCTAAGATTTTAGCGGTATTTCCTGTTATTAATTGCAATGCCTTTTCTTTATCCAACCCTTGCTGCCCTACCTGCCCCGCATAAAAAGGCAGATTTCTCGTTTGGAAGTTCGAGGCATTGGTATTCTGTATACCGACTAACAGACCGGCATCTACCAATAATTTTGGCAGCTTAAACGGTAAATCATAATCTTCATCGTCAAAAACGGGATTATTGTGCGTAAACTGCACAAGTACGGGAATTTCATTTTTCTTTAAGAACTCCGTAATTTTATGGGCATGATAGCCCCCAACCAATACTATTTCTTTAGCACCATTGGTCTTTGCACTGTTGACAGCATCAATGATTTCCTTTTCGCCATCGGCATACACATATAACTTTTGAGATCCGTTGAATACGCCTTGCATGGAGGCAAAAGCAGGATTGACTTCTTTAGGAGTACCTTTCCCGTACGCTAAGGCATTTGTCATAAAAGAAACGACATCATCAACTTGTTTTTGATAGTCTTTATTAGGCTTGTATCCAGGGTCTTCACCCATCCACCACCTCCCTTGCCTGAAACTATTTGGCCAGTTTAAGTGAATGCCGTCATCTGTTTTTATGGCTGCATCCTCCCAGTTCCAAGCATCAAACTGAACAATGGAAGAGGTCCCGGAAATACGTCCGCCCGTGGGCGCTATTTGGGCCAATAAAACACCATTTGGACGCATACTCTCCACAACCTTGGATTCTGCATTGTAGGCAATAATACTTCTTACATGAGGGATAAGATCCCCAATTTCGTCTTGATCGTTACTGGCGCGTACCGCATTTATTTCTATGAGACCCAAGGTTTTTGCCGGTGCAATAAATCCCGGATAGATGTGTTTGCCCTTGGCATCTACAATATTTCCTTTTCTTGCAATTTTATTCATTGCGCTGCCCACGAAAGTAAGTTTGCCTTCCTCGAACATAATCAAGGAATTCTCTATGACTTCCCCATTTCCCAAATGGGCCGTAGCCCCCTCAATACTTATAGCTTCGGTTTGAGCTGGAGCTGGAGTTTGTTGTGCTTTTAGGGATAGCAAACTTCCAATTAAAAAAAGTAGATATATGTAATTTTTCATTCGATTTATTTTTTCAGATTGAATAATCTTATAAAGTTTCACAAGTAAAGTTCTTCTTGACGCTTTGTTTGGGCCCCTGCATCTTGCCACCACCGGATTTCTCTTGTAGCATCATATTGATGAGTTCATTTCTTTCTTTTTTAATGGCCTCACGTTTTTGTTTGTCCTGTTCCAAATCAAAATAGGTAGCACCTTCAATCAAGGTTTTTTCAGCTTTACTGTAAATGGACATCGGGTGACCCGACCAGAGCACGACATCGGCATCTTTACCTTCTTTGATACTTCCAACCCGGTCATCCAAGTGTAAAAGCTTCGCCGGATTAATGGTCACCATTTTCCAAGCTTCCAACTCGGTCATGCCACCATATTTAATGGTTTTGGCAGCCTCTTGATTTAGCCTTCTGATCATTTCCCGATCATCACTGTTTATGGCAACGATAACACCTTGCTTCTGCATGATAGCGGCATTGTACGGAATAGCATCGTTTACTTCATATTTATAGGCCCACCAGTCGCTAAACGTACCGGCGCCGGCGCCATGCGCCGCCATTTTATCGGCCACCTTATAACCCTCTAAAATATGTGTGAACGTATTTAAGGTGAACCCGAATTTTTCCGCTACTTTCATCATCATGTTAATTTCACTTTGTACGTAAGAATGACAACTGATAAAACGTTCACCGTTCAGGATTTCTGCCAAAACTTCCATTTCCTCATCATAACGATAAGGTTGTCCATTTTTCTTTTTATCATCATACTCCTTTGCTCTCTGAAAATAGTTTACAAAGACTTGTTCAACCCCCATACGGGTTTGTGGAAACCTTGAGAAACTTTGCCAGTTGGATTGCTTCACATTTTCCCCTAAAGCGAATTTGATGAACTTGGGCGAATTATCATAAACGAGACCGTCCGCTTCTTCCCCCCATTTTAATTTGAGAATTGCCGAACGACCTCCAATAGGATTGGCCGAACCGTGCAGTAATTGTAGCGACGTAACCCCTCCGGCCAACGAGCGGTAGATTTTAATATCCTCCGCATCCACAACATCTTCCATTTTAACTTCGGCAGTGCTGTTATGGCCAGCTTCATTCACTGCCAAAGCCGCTATGTGACTGTGTTCATCTATAATTCCGGCAGTTAAATGTTTGCCTGTAGCGTCTATTACTTTTGCACCTCCCGAGCCTAAATCCTTTCCTATTTTTGTAATTTTTCCATTTTTGATCAGCACATCGGTATTTTCAAGAATGCCTGCTTCCTCACTGGTCCATACCGTTGCGTTTTTGAATAATATGTTTTCCGATTTTGGTTTAGTTACGTACCCATATCCCAAATTCGGATAGGTGACGGGCATTATTTTAGGTGTTTCTTCCGCATCCGTTTTTTTAGCATCATTTTTTTCAAAATCGGATTGTTTTACTGCGGTAAACGAATCTTCGGTCCCATCTGGAAGAATTAGCCGTCCTTCTATATTATCTGAATTTTTTGGAACGGTTGCGGTCATTCGGTATGTTCTGTCGTCCTCATCTGTATTGAAATATAGGTTCAGCCAGTTGTCCTCATAAACAATTTTTGAAGTAAGTTTTGTGGTGTCCTGTTTTACTTCCGCTTTTGGTTTTGAGGCCTCACCACTTATGGCAATAGCATAGGTTTTTCCTTGTACGGTAAGTTTATATTCCCCACGGATATCTTTTATATCCTTGTTATTGATGATATTTTTTGTGCCCTGCACCCAGTTTTCATAAAGGGTCGTTGATGTATCAAAGATGTCACCGGAAGTGATCAAAAAATTAGCGTAGGCTCCAGGTTTTAAACTTCCTAGACTGTTTCCCTTTCCTAGAATTTGTGCTGGAACGGTAGTTAGGGCTTCCAAGGCTTTGGTTTTGGATAAACCGTATTGTATCGCTTTCATCAACATCTCCTTAAAGTTGGATGGCGATTTAAGACTGTATGGGGTCAAGGAAAACATAACTCCATTTTCCGCCAGAACTTTTGGATTAGTGGGTGCTTGATTCCATTTTCGCATATCGGCCAAGGAAACATATCCCGCCTGATAGGGATCTGAGACATCATACGCTTTTGGAAAATTGATCGGAATAATCATTTTGGCGTTGGTGGACTTGATTTCGGCGATACGTTCATATTCATTTCCTCCGCCCAGAATTACATATTGTATGCCATTGGCATCCCCAATTTTATCCGCCCTCAACACATGGCCTTTGTCCTTTGCCTCAAAGAACTGTACCAATCCTTTATTTTCGTTCAGCGCTTCCAAAGAACGGTCTTTCGTGTCCGAATTGCCTTTTGCATACCATTCTGCATCGCTATACATTTGTCGCAATAATGCCAAGGCCCCCATGAGGGAAGTAGGGTAGGATTGCTTTTTCGTTACACTTTTGGTCAAAGAGAAGTACTGTCCCGATTTATCCTCCAAAATGCGATTGGCATCCGTACCTTCTGCATTAAGGGCGATTAAAACTCCTGTGCCACGTGCAATACCATCGTGAATATGGGAATTGACTACACCAAATCCTGCTTTTCGTAATTCTTTTGCGGATTTGTCATCGTATTTAAAATGAGCTATTGCCGAATTCTCGGGCATAATATGATCGTTCCAGTAAAAGCCCTCACGTTCCGGTTCGTACTGTGGGGAACGCCCACCGCCCGGTTTTCTTTCGGGTTGTTCCACACCAAATTTTGAGTAAGCGTCAATAAACGAAGGATAGATACTTTTTCCCGCTACATCAACAATAATGGTGTTCTTGGGAAGGCTAATAGTACTTCCGCTAGAGACAACTTTTCCATTTTGAATGAGTAAGGTGCCTTTTTCTATAATTTGTGTAGGGGTTACATAGATTTTTGCGTTTGTAAATGCCGTATAATTGTTGTTTTTAGATTTTACCCCGTCATTTTCCGGGAAATAATCTTGTCCAAATAGTGTTGCACAACACCAAAATAGACAACAAGCGAAAATACTTTTTTTCATATTGTTCCAGTTTGATTTAGTCCTTTTAAAAGTAAGGTTTGTAAGAAGGAATACGGGGTGTTTTTCATTTATTTAACACTTGTTAACAATGTTGTTCAAATGGGTGCTATATAAATACATCCTTAATTCCAACACTCTTAGGGTTATAATGGATATTGCTTATGATACGCAACTAACAACGAGACCACTGCATTGTAACTTTGGATTCCCTTAGACTGATTGTTGGCTTTTAAGAATGAACTGAAAATAGCTTTGAAAACTGGCTCCAAGGGATTTTCAAAAGAAGTCCAAAAATCTCGCATCTCTTGAAAGTTCAATAGCACGCCTTGGTTCAACTCCCCAAAAAGGGTATCAAAAATTTCTTGGTCGCCTCTTCTAATATCGCTTAAACAATAACCAAGGGCATAGGCCGAAGCTGCATATTGAAAATAAAGATCTTCATTTTCAGCAGTCACTAAATATCCTATAAAGTTAGTTTCGTTTTCTGCGGAATACCCTAATTGATGGCCCATCTCATGGGCCGCAACAACAGGAAACCTAAAATTGGGCAATCGGCCATTTACTTGCGCCTCGTTCGTAAATGGGTTCAGATAGCCGGCATAGCCCATGTAGCTCAGTCCGGTACTGAACAGAGAAGTTTTGGTACTAGGCTTTTCGTATTGCGGAAAACCATGTTTTCTTGAAATCTTATAATACCCTTCAAGGCTTTTTTCAAAGATTTCATTTTGGGAGTAGGGGATGATGACCTTTTGAGTGGAATCCTTAGTAATTTCTAGCTGAAGTCTATTGGTTTTGGCAATGAGTAGTTTAGTGAAATCTATCAGTTCCTGATAATCGTTCGTTTCCTTTAGACCTAATTTTTGCGCTACGGGTTCCCGGTAATAATTAAACCCCCACATGACATGAAATGTAAAGTAGGCAATGGATAACACCATCAATATATTCCGACAAAATTTGAGCTTATTTTTCCAGATGGGTCTCCGGTTTTTACAAACGTAGCCTAAAGCAAGAAGAATCAATAGGAAATAAAGAATATCGCCTAAAGAGAAAGGTATCCACCCAAAAAGTGTCCGGAACAATTTTGAGACAAAAGGGTAAAGACCATTACTATAGTAGTGCTCTATGAACTGTGTTTGATTACCTATTAATTTGACCAATACTATTTGTGGAACGAGGGATAGTGCTATACCGGTTTTAAGGGAAATCTTCATCGGTTCAAAAATAGCGAAATCCTTTTTCTATCTGTATTTTTGAAATACTTAATTGGATACGAATGAACGAAGCTATAAAAGATCTTGACCCAAAACCGGTTTGGAAAAATTTTGCCAATTTGAACGCTGTTCCCAGACCTTCTAAAAAGGAAGAAAGGGTGATTGCCTTTATGGTGGAATTTGGGAATTCCCTTGGTTTGGAAACCTTTACGGATGATATTGGTAACGTTGTTATTCGGAAACCTGCAAGCGTGGGCATGGAAGCGAAGAAAATGGTAACCTTACAATCGCACTTGGATATGGTGCACCAAAAAAATAACGATACCGCATTCGATTTTGAGACCCAGGGCATACAAATGTATGTTGATGGGGATTGGGTCAAAGCCAAAGGAACTACGCTGGGTGCCGATAATGGGATGGGCGTTGCGGCAATTATGGCACTTTTGGAAAGTAAAGATATTGTACATCCTCCTTTGGAAGCTTTGTTCACGATTGATGAGGAAACTGGGATGACCGGTGCGTTCGGATTAAAAGGAGGTATTTTGCAGGGGAATATCCTGTTGAACTTGGATACCGAAGAAGATGATGAGATAGGCATAGGCTGTGCGGGAGGAATTGATGTAAATGTATTGGGTAGGTATCAAAAAGAACCTTGCCCTATCGATTCTATTGCGTATAAAATTGAGGTGAAAGGCCTAAAAGGTGGGCATAGTGGCATGGATATTCATAAAGGTCTCGGGAATGCCAACAAAATCATGAACCGGGTTATACATCAGCTTAATATTGATAATGGAGCTTTGATCGCAATGATTGACGGAGGGAGCCTTAGAAATGCAATACCTCGTGAAAGCACTGCAGTTGTTGTGGTGGATAAAGGTAATGATAGAACGGTGACTGAAAATTTTCAAAAGATTGCGAAAATTATTAAAGCAGAACTATCCCTTACGGAACCTACTTTGGAAATTACAATGGCACGTACAGAAACTCCCGGATTTGTTATAGGTGAAAAGGAGAGTCACAATTTAATACGAAGTCTTTATGGTGCGCATAACGGGGTTTATGCAATGAGTGCCTCAATACCTAATTTGGTGGAAACCTCAAATAATATTGCTCGGGTAAAGGTCGATAACGGAACCATAGCAATAGGTTGTTTGACCCGATCTTCAGTGGAAACAGCCAAGATGGATTTAGCCTTTGCTTTGAAAGCTGTTTTTGAACTAGCGAATTATCAGGTTTCTTTTGATGGAGCCTATCCGGGATGGAACCCCAATCCAAATTCCGAAATAGTAAGCATAACCAAAAACTGTTATACAAAATTATTTAAGCAAGAACCGATAGTAGCTGCCTGTCATGCCGGCTTGGAGTGCGGAATTCTAGGACAAAATTATCCGGATATGGATATGGTAAGTTTTGGCCCTACCATACGGGGCGCACATTCGCCGGATGAACGTGTCAGTATTTCATCCGTTCAAAAATTTTGGGATTTTTTAATTAGAATCCTTAAGGAAACACCTTAGTAGAGGCTACTCAAACTTTTGATTTTGTGCCTTGATTTCATCACGAACCATTGCACCGCTTTGGGTAAGGTCTTCCATGGTCCAATCTCCAGTGGTGCTCGAATTTGGTTTTAGGGCAGAAGCACTTTCTACTTTGTCCGCTACGGACCAATTGCACCATGAAATTTTATTTTCGTCCAGAAAATCCCACCAAGTATTGGTCTCGGCGATATCAATAGTCCCGTTTCCGGTAAACTCAGTAGTTCCATATTCGGTCACAAAAAGAGCGATGTCATTATCCAAAGCTTGTTTGGCAATGTTGCGCAATTCCTGTTTATGGGAAGAAGCGTAGTAGTGTAATGTATATGCTACGTTTTCATCGTTTATTTCATTACCGATAACTTCATCTACACGTTGTGACCATGTTCTTGTACCGCAGATGATGATGTTGTCCGCATCAAACTTTCTTATTTCTTTGATAACGGCTTCATGATAAGGTTTTAGCACGGTATTCCACGCTGGAGTATCTAAAGGTTCATTATAGATTTCGTAAATGATATTGGGGGTATTCCCATATTTTTGGGCCACTTCCGCAAAAAATGCCTTGGATTGCTCCAAATAATCTTCCGCATGATGGCTATGCCAGTCTACAATTACATAAATACCCTGTTCTATAGCGGCATCGATTACGGTGAAAACTCTTTGCTTGTTCACTTCTGGGTCGGTGATGTAACCACCATCATCTTCTATGCCCATGGCAGCTCTCACCACGGTACATTGCCAATCTTTTTTAAGCCAAGCTACCGTTTCGGGAGTGTAATATTTACTCCCTTCGATCCATTGGCTCCAGAAAAAGGACATTCCCCTTAGTTGGACTTCCTCGTCATTTTTATCCAAAATTCTATTTCCATCAACATGCAATTGACCGTGTAGGGATACTACTGTCCCGCTAGTGGTCTCTTCCTCGTTTTCATCATCTGTAGTAGGATTGTCTTTTTCGTTGGTTACGGTATCTTCATTATCCATCTCTTCAGCTGCGGAAGATTGGCAAGAAATGGAAATGGAACAAGATAAAACAATCAAAAATTGAAAAATAGCAGTTCTCATTGTGTTACAGATTTAGGGTTTAAATTTAAGAACGTATTTTAAGCCATTATCGTATTTTGCTATTCTGCCACTCCCGTAATCTCTATATCAAAAACCAAGTTTGCGTTTGGAGGAATAGGTCCGCTACCTTGCTCTCCATAACCTAAGTGTGATGGAATAAAAAACCTAGCCTTATCTCCTATGTTTAGGCTAAGGACTGCTTCTTTGAAACCTGGAATCATTGGCATATCAGGACTGTAAGTGAGATTTAAGGGTACTAGACTCCCTCGATGCATTCTTGTGATTTCTTCCAATCTTCCATAATTTTCAGCTACTTCGCTATAACTGGTATCGAACATTGTACCATCTTCCAAATAACCAGCGTAATCGACATTTATTATTTGTCCAACCTTAGGTTTCTCTTCACTTCCTTTATTTAACAGGGTCATTTTAAGCCCGGAAGGTGTGGTCTTGGCCGTCTCTTTTTGTTTTGCTATTGTTGCGGCAAAATCGCTTTTTATCTTGTTTAGCGCAGCCAACTTTTCTTGTTTTTCTTTTTCAATGGCGGCAAGACGTTCCTCTTCCCCATCAAAATATTCGGTCATGATTTTTACGGCATCAAACTTTTTGGCTTCTTTCCCATTTCTTATAATTTCAACGGTTTTCATGCTTACCGAATCAACGGGTCTATTGCCCGCGGCAACTTTTATATTGGCAATAGAGTCTACTACGGCAATACCTTCTACTACTTCTCCAAAGACAGAATGTTTGTTATTGAGCCAAGGAGTTGCTTTGTGGGTAATGAAAAACTGACTACCATTGGTATCCGGACCGCTATTGGCCATAGAAAGAATTCCCTTTTTGTCATGGACCAGGGAATCGTTGAACTCATCCATAAACTTATAACCGGGATTTCCCGTTCCTGTACCTAAAGGACACCCTCCCTGAATCATAAAATCTTTCATAACCCTATGGAATATTAGACCGTCATAATATTTTTTTCCTTTATGTTTTTCGCTCACAAAAGGATTTTCCCCTTCTGCCAAAGAAATAAAATTGGCCACGGTAACCGGTGTTTTTCCAGGGGTTAGTTTTACGATGATATCGCCTTTGTTCGTTTTGATGTCCGCGAAAATTCCATCTCCTAAATCCGCTCGCTGACTTGTTTTACAATTTGCAAATAGTAAGACTGTTAATACTAAAACAGATAATTTGTTGATCATGATATTTTAAAATTTAATTTTCTACGTTTTCTTCTTGTTTTTCAATTTTTAAAATGGAAATGGTCGATTTCAACGGCACATTGCTACCAATTTTGTTGTCGTCGCCGTGATATCCAAAACCAATGGAAGAAGGGAATAAAAAAGTAGCTTTTTCTCCTTCCTTTAATATTTTGACCGCTTCCCTCAAACCTGGGAAGAGTTTTTCCTTATCCACCTTATAACTTCTGGTCCCTATTTCGTTCAGCGAATAAATAGTGTCGTTGTCCAATGTTCTGAGGTCATAGTTCATCACTACCAAATCATTTTCTTTGGGTACATAGGTATCCACATCATTTGTGATATGATAATGGTACCAAGAACCATTTGCACTATGGGTATAATGCCTTAGGGAATCGTTTTTAATGATTTCCTGAATCCTTTTTTCTTCGACGGCCAATAATTTTTTACTTCTTTCTATAGATTCCTTGAAAAAACTTCCACTTTTTGTTTGAACGGGTCTTCTTGGTTCCGGGCCCTTACAGCTCCAGATTCCCAAAAACAAAAGAATGATCAAACTGTTTCTCATGCGGTCAATGATTCTTTATACTTTGGTAATAACGATTTAAAATACGTTGTAGTCTCCGAAATGGATTTTTCGCTTCTACCCCCTGCGGCGTTCGTATGTCCTCCACCATCAAAATGATTTCTGGCAAATTCATTTACCGAAAAATCCCCTACGGAACGGAAGGATATTTTCAGAATTCCTTCTTCCTTGTTCTCAATGAATATTACCGCAAAGCGTATGCCTTCTAATGTTAGGCCATAGTTTACAAAACCTTCGGTGTCCCCTTTTTCATAATTATACTTGTCCAGTTCTGCTTGGCTCAACGTAATATATGCCGTATTGAATTCCTCTAGGATAACCATATTCTTTAACGCGCACCCTAACAAATGTAGTCGGCTGGGAGAATTGGTATCATAAATCCTATGATGAATTTCGGTGCCTTCCGCGCCACGGTCCATTAAATCTGCTATTACCCTGTGCGTATTACTAGTGGTTGCTTTAAATTTAAAGGAACCTGTGTCCGTCATGATGCCCGTATAAATGCAGTTGGCCATATCTTTATTGATACTGTCCAAATCGCCCAAATAGGAAATGAGATTGTAAACCATTTCACAAGTGGAACTCATGTTCACATCCGAATACATGATTTCTGCATAGTCCGATGGTTGTTGGTGATGGTCTACCATCACGAAAGTGGTATCAAGGCCTTCGAGTGTTTTTGTCATTTGCCCAACCCTTCCCAAGTGGTTAAAGTCCAAGGTAAAAACGATATCAGCTTCTTCCAAGGCCTTTTTTGATTGCGAATTTTCCTTTTCAAAATTTAGAATGGCCTCGTTGCCTGGCATCCATTTTAGGAATTTCGGAAAATCGTTTGGAGAAACGATTACCGCTTTATGATTTTTTGAATTCAGGTAATGGCAAAGCGCTAAAGTGGAGCCAATGGCATCACCATCTGGGTTTTTATGTGGAACAATGGCTATTTTCTTGGAAGTGGAAAGTAGCGCTTTAAGCGCATTGATATGCTCTAAATTCATGGCGGCAAAGATACAATTTAATAACATAGGGGTAAATTGTAAATACCTAATTTTGCCTTTCACAAAATGAATATGAAAAGAATTTTACTGTGTTTGGGTCTAGTTGTTTTGATAGGGTGTGCATCCAAAAAAGAACTGCCCGGCGTTGGACAAACCAATGAATTTGTCATTGCTTTTGGTTCCTGTAATAAAGCTACTTTGGATAATTTTTTATGGGACGATATTCTCAATGAAAACCCGAATATTTGGGTTTGGGGCGGAGATATCGTGTATGCGGATACGGACAATATGGATACCTTGAGGGCCAAATATGCGAACCAAGATAAAATTTTAGGTTATCGGCGTTTAAAAAATAAGGTTCCGGTAATCGGTACTTGGGACGACCATGATTATGGCATAAATGATGGCGGTGTCGAGTTTAAGGCAAAAAAAGAAAGTCAGCAAGAATTTTTGGATTTTATGGACGTTCCCAAGGAGAGCCCACGTAGAGAGCAAGAAGGAGTATATGCCGCGCATGATTTTGAACTACCTGATGGTAAAGTGAAAATCATAATTTTGGACACCCGGTATTTTAGAACGGCACTGACATCGGATACTGGAACAAAAAAGAGAAATAAGCCCAATGCCTATGGAGAAGGGACTATTCTTGGCCAAAAACAATGGCAGTGGTTGGAAAATGAACTGCAAAATTCCAAGGCCGATTTTAATATTCTCATTAGTAGCATACAATTCTTGTCCAATAAACATGGATTTGAGTGTTGGGGCAATTTTCCGCACGAGGTAGACCGTTTGAAAGGCTTGATCTCCAATACTAATGCAAAAGGCGTATTGATTTTATCAGGAGACCGTCATATCTCCGAATTTTCCAGAACTGATGTTACCGGTATGGAGTATCCATTAGTAGATTTTACCAGTAGCGGCCTAACCCACGCGTACAGAAATTTTACCGGTGAAGAGAATCCGTATAGAGTAGGGGATGTTGTTGCTACGGAAAGCTATGGCATTCTAAAGTTGAATCTTAAATCGAAAATGGCCCATATGAAAATGATGGGCGATAACGGGGAACTCTTTGGTGAACTGCAACAAAGCTACGAATAGTTGTTTGTTGTAGGGAAAAACGTATTTTTGCGCAAAATTTTGAGATATGATTACAAATAGAACTTTTACGATGATCAAGCCAGATGCCGTTGAGAACGGACATATTGGAGCTATATTGGAAAAAATTACGGCTTCAGGGTTTAAAATCGTAGCTATGAAATATACACAGTTGAGCAGAAGGGATGCCGAGGAATTTTATGCGATTCACAAAGAGCGACCCTTTTTTGGGGAGCTGGTACAATTCATGACCAGAGGGCCAATTGTTTCCGCTATTTTGGAGAAGGACAATGCAGTAGAAGATTTTCGGGCATTGATTGGGGCCACGAACCCTGCCGAAGCTGCAGAAGGAACAATCCGTAAATTATTTGCAAAAGATATAGGCGAAAACGCTGTTCACGGTTCCGATAGTGATGAAAACGCCGCTATTGAAGGTTCTTTTCACTTTTCGGGTAGGGAAATATATTAAGGGAACAACTTATAATTTTAATTTAAAAACCGGCCCAAGGGTCGGTTTTTTCGTTTGAAATAGCTTATTCATCTAATGCACTTTTTATCGCAGTACTATTTTTTTGACGAGTTCCTTACCCAGTTCCTCGTTCAGCATCCTTACTATCTTGGATTTGCCCAAGCTCAGTTCTTCTCTAAGCACGGAAGAAGAAAGCGAAACAAACAATGTATCACCTTTTAAATCTACCGCAGTGGTGTAATTGTCAACGCCATTGCCCATAAGATTTGACCACGCTTCCTGAACATCGATTTTATTCATCCCTTTTTCCAGTTTGTTTTCTTGGATAAAAGCGGACAAGGCTTCTTTCATGGAACGGTTCTCATTCTCTCTCTTGGCCATCAGGGATTTAGATTAATGGGTTCGTATCGCTTGTAATGATAAATCACGTTCGCTTCGTTCTTGATTGAAAATTCCCTTTGGGATAATGTTAAAAGCTCTTCTTTCCATTCGCTCAGATTATTTTTATAATGAATGAAAAAAATGTCTTCCTCTTGGATGATATTGAACAATTCTGCATCGTCCGAAGTTTCAAAACTACCGTTGAACTTTGGGTTCACTTTTTTTCGATATCCTGTGAGCGAATCTATTTTTATAAAATCGATATTCAAATTCGCCTTATATTCTTTTTCGTTCCCGTCCGGGAATGTAACCCTTTCTATTTCCCAATAGCCGTTCAATAAGGAAAGGTCTTCTTTTGAAACGTCACTGGAACAAGACATCATCAATATAACTAAAAAAAAGCCATTGAATCTCATACTATAGTTTGAATATCTTATAGGTCTGATGTATTTTTTTGACCACATTCTCCGTGCGTTCCGCATGGGTATCGCTAATGAATATTTGTCCAAAATTTTCATTGTCTACCAAGGCAATGATATGTGCTACCCTGTTCTCGTCCAATTTATCAAAGATATCATCCAAAATTAAGATGGGAGTGGTTTTGGACTGTTCTTTCATAAAATGAAATTGCGCAAATTTTAAAGCGATCAAAAACGATTTCTGCTGTCCTTGACTACCAAATTTTTTAATGGGATACTCACTTATTTTAAAACTAAGGTCATCTTTATGTATTCCCACACTAGTATATTGGACCGCTCTGTCCTTTTCAATACTTTTTTCCAACAAGGTATGGAAATCCTCATGCAAAAGCTTACTGTCATAGATGAGGTCTACGTGTTCCGTATTCCCGGTAATAGCTTTATATTGTTCTTGAAATATGGGAATGAAGGCTTTGATGAATTGCTGTCTTTTCTCAAATATTTCGTTCCCAAACGTTTGTAATTGCTCGTTATATACCTCTAACGCGGCTTTTTCAAAAGTATGGTTGACCGCAAAATATTTTAAAAGGGCATTGCGCTGCGAAAGCACTTTACCATAGTTCATCAAAGCATTTAAGTAACTCTTATCCGACTGTGAAATAACGCCGTCCATAAATTTTCTGCGCATATCGCTACCTTCCATGATGAGATCCCTATCCGCAGGGGAAATGATGACCAATGGGAGCAGCCCTATGTGTTCCGCAAAGCGTTCATAGGGTTTTCCGTTTCTTTTGATTATTTTTTTGGTGTTTCGTTTAAGGCTACAGACTATTTTTTCGGTACGGCCCTCTTTTTGAAACGTTCCATCGATGACAAAAAAATCGGTATCGTGTTTTATATTTTGTGAGGATACCGGATTAAAGTAGCTTTTGCCAAAGGAAAGGTGGTAGATGGCATCCAGTATATTCGTTTTTCCTACGCCATTGGCACCGACAAAGCAATTTATTTTAGCATCGAAGGTTAAATCCGTCGATTCAAAATTTTTATAATTAATAAGGGACAATTGCTCTAGAATCATGAAAAACGCCGAATTATTTAGTCGAAAAGCGTTGGTTATGGCTTAAAATATCCAAAAATAACGAATAAATAGGCTATTGGATTTCAATAAAAACTTTATTTTTGCGCGACCAATTAAATAAGTAATGGCTACATATAAGAAAAGAGGATTTAAGCCCAAAACAAAGGAGGAAATCCAAGAGTTTGATGAGCAGGAAAGCACAACGGCAGAGGTATTTAGTTCCTTGGATGAAGGTGCGTCCAAAACTGAGGCATGGGTTTCCCAGAACCAAAATTATATTTTAGGGATTATTGGTGTTATTGCCATTGGGGTATTGGGATATTTGGCCTATAATCAATTCGTTCAAAAACCTACCGAATCAAATGCGGCCAATGAACTGTACTATCCGCAACAGTATTTTGACCAAGCACTGAACAGTGCTACACAAAAAGATTCTTTGTTTATGTTGGCTTTGGAAGGGGCAGAAGGGAAGTATGGTTTTTTGGATATTATCGAAGAATACAATGGAACCAAAGCGGCTAATATGGCCAATTATTCTGCTGGGATGGCTTACTTGAACATGAACAAATATCAGGAGGCTATTGATTATTTAGAAGATTTTTCATCCGATGACGATGTGTTGGGTGCTTTGGCCAAAGGCGGTATAGGCGACGCTTTTATGCAATTGGGACAGCCTTCCGATGCATTGGGATACTATGATGCCGCGATTGCGCACAGTAGCAACGACTACACAACTCCAAAATTTTTACAAAAAGCGGGTATCACGGCTATGGAGATGGGCGATAAAAGCAAAGCACTTTCCTATTTTCAACGAATCAAGGACGAGTTTTCAGACTCCGATGAAGGCCGTAACGTAGATGCTTTTATAGGTATGGCAAAAAGTGGTGCATAATGGCAACGTCAACCAAAAATTTATCCGTTTATGATAAAGCAACGATCCCAAACGCGAAGGAATTTCGGTTTGGGATCGTTGTTTCTGAATGGAACCCTAAAATAACGGAAGGCCTTTACAAAGGTGCTGAAGCCGCTTTATTGGATTGCGGAGCACTTGCCTCAAACATAAACAGGCTCAATGTTCCAGGTAGTTTTGAACTGACCTTTGGGTGCAAAAAACTAATCGAAATTGGTGAGGTTGATGCAGTAATCGCCATTGGAAGTGTCATTCAAGGGGAAACAAAACATTTTGATTTTGTCTGTGATGCCACTGCCCAAGGCATTAAAGACTTGAACGTTCTGACTGAAGTTCCCGTTATTTTCTGTGTGCTTACGGACAATACCATGCAGCAGGCTATTGACCGAAGTGGTGGCAAGCACGGCAATAAAGGTATTGAAGCCGCAATAGCGGCCATTAAAATGGCCGTAATAGCAAATAGTTAATCCCGGCTTATTTTACGTTTAATCTTCGATTTGACAGTCGCATTATAATTTGGTATGGACTGTTAACAAATTTTGGCATTCCTTTTGATTTCCTTTTTTTGATTTTAAGTAACTTTGAAACCATGGGGATGTTGAGTAAAATAACGCGTTTACGAAAGAACAGGCAATATGAATATAGCCCCAGATACTACGATGATAAAGGAAAGGGAAATCCCTATAAAATGGAACCTAAATTGGATAAGTTTAGGAGTACGTTGACCAACCAAAGGGGTTTAAAGAACAAATTCAACAACGCCTTTGAAGACGCTAAACGAGAGGGTGACCGTAATCTCAAAATGCGGATGGTCATAATTATTGCGGTATTACTTTTCATAGTGCTTTACATATTGGATTTCGACCTTTCAATTTTCTTTGGTAACTAATGGCGGATATTATAAGACTTTTGCCAGACCACGTGGCCAACCAGATAGCTGCGGGAGAAGTAGTACAACGCCCGGCTTCGGTAGTAAAAGAGCTCTTGGAAAATGCTATAGATGCCTCCGCCACTGAAATAAAACTCATTATTAAGGACGGGGGGAAAACACTTGTTCAGGTAGTGGACAACGGTGTTGGAATGACGGAAACCGATGCCAGATTGAGTTTTGAGCGCCATGCCACTTCCAAAATTCAGAAGGCAGAAGACCTTTTTAACCTAAACACCAAGGGTTTTAGGGGGGAAGCCTTGGCCTCTATTGCCGCTATTGCCCACGTGGAAATGATGACCCGCACGGAGGACGAGGAAATCGGGACACATATTAAAATTGAGGGAAGTACCGTCACAAGTCAAGAAGTTGCCGTTGTTCCAAAGGGAACATCCATGCTGGTGAAAAATCTCTTTTTTAATATCCCTGCAAGGCGTAATTTTCTAAAATCGGATCAAGTAGAATTGAGACATATTACGGATGAATTTCATCGAGTGGCACTGGCACATCCCAATATCGCTTTTAGTTTTTATAATAATGGCGGAGAAGTTTTTAACCTACCTTCCGATTCTTTTAGAAAGCGTATTGTACATGTTTTTGGAAGAAAGACCGATGAGAAATTGGTTCCCGTTGAAGAAGAGACACAAGTCGTAAAAGTTACAGGTTTCATTCTAAAACCGGAGTTTGCCAAAAGGAGCAGGGGAGAGCAGTTTTTTTTTGCCAATAACCGGTTTATAAAGAGTCCGTATTTGCATCATTCCGTTTTAGGTGCTTTTGAAGGATTGACAAAGCAAGGAACACATCCCGGATACTTTTTGAGATTAGAAGTGAATCCTGCTGCCATAGACATCAATATACATCCTACCAAAACAGAAGTTAAATTTGATGATGAGCATACCTTATATGCCATTTTGAAATCCACCGTAAAACATAGTTTAGGTCAATTTAACGTAGTTCCCGTGTTGGACTTTGAAAAGGACCAGAATTTGGACACACCCTATAATTACAAGAATAAACCGGTGAAGGTACCGGAGGTTTCCGTAGATGCATCCTTCAATCCTTTTGTCGACGTGAAACCTAAAACACATTCATCCCCTTCAAATTACACAAAAACCAGTGCTAAGGGTTGGGAACGTTTATACGAAGGGTTAGAAGCGAATCCCATTCATGGAAATCCAAATTTTCAGTTTGAATCGGAAATGGCCAACAGCACTATTTTTGAGAATGATGCTGATGTTAAAGATACTCCAAGTACCACATTTCAACTTCGAAAAAAATTCATTGTGACCACCATTAAATCGGGAATGGTCGTAATCAACCAAAGTAGGGCGCACGAGCGAGTGCTGTACGAAAACTTTTTAAAGAACATAACAATAAAAGAGGCGATAAGCCAACAACTGCTTTTTCCCTTATCCTTAAATTTTTCTACTGGGGATATAAAGATTTTAAAAGAAATAAAAGAGAATCTAAGTGCTGTTGGTTTTGTTTTTGAACGAATAGGTGAAGATGGGGTAGAGATAAAAGGGGTTCCGGTAATGGTCTCGGAAAGTGAAGTACAAATGGTGATGGAGCAACTCATTTCTGACTTTCAGATGGAAATTCCCGGTGATAGTTTTTCGCAAAGTGATATATTGGCAAAAACACTGTCCAAAACTCTATCCGTAAAAACAGGTGAAGTCTTGGACGAACAATCCCGTATGAATTTGGTCAACGATTTATTCGCTTGCAAGGAGACCACCTTGAGTCCGTTTAACAAACCGACCTATATCACCATTACCGAAAACGATATTGAAAGAAAATTTATTTAAATGGCGAGACTGACTGAAGCAATCAAGCACCTGCTTATTATCAATATTTTATTCTTTGTTGCAACTCAACTTTATGGGGAACAGATGTACCAATGGTTTTCACTTTGGTTCCCAAAAAATGAAAATTTTGGATTGTGGCAGATCGTATCGCACATGTTTATGCACGGCGGTTTTATGCATATTGCTTTCAATATGTATGCACTTTATGCTTTTGGAACACCTCTAGAACGTATGTGGGGCAAAAATAAATTTCTATTTTTTTACTTTTCGGCTGGTTTGGGAGCCGCATTGATTCACACAGGAGTGAACTACTATTATTTCAATGAAGGTTTAAGTGCTTTGGTGAATTCAGGCATTTCCGAGTCAAGTATTCTAGAAGTAGTTTCGAATGGGCAATATAATACGAGCTGGTATGAGATTGCCGGAAAATCTACAATAGATAATTTTTTAAGTGCCTATAGTACACCGGCTGTTGGAGCATCCGGAGCTATTTATGGGGTTTTGGTCGCTTTTGGCATGTCTTACCCAAATAGTGAGCTGTTCCTCATATTTTTACCCGTACCGATAAAAGCGAAGTATTTTATTCCCGTTTTAATTGGATTGGATTTGTTTTCCGGAGTTACGGGGTATAGTCTTTTCGGGCAGGGTATTGCCCATTTTGCGCACGTTGGTGGGGCATTGTTTGGTTTTCTGATGATGTGGTACTGGAAAAAGAACCAGTTTAATAAAAATAGATGGAACTAATATGGCGCAGGGAAATCTTAAATACCAGTTCAGTAGGTTAAACATCGCAGAGAAGTTAATTGCGGCAAATGTATTGGTCTTCATCGTCAATGCACTTTTTCCTTTTTTACTGAATCTTTCAAAGAATAGTATTGTTCAATGGTTTGAGTTGCCAAAAGATTTTTTTGATTTTTTAATGCAGCCATGGTCCATTATAACATACTCCTTTTTTCATGGAGGATTTGGTCATCTTTTTTGGAACATGTTGCTCATTTATTTTGTGGGCAGGATTTTCTTAAACCTTTTTGATGCCAAACGCTTTCTAAATGTTTATTTATTGGGAGTCATATTAGGAGGTTTTTTCTTTCTTGTAGGATATAATATTTTCCCCGCATTTTTTGGTGTCAATGCCTATTTAATAGGGGCTTCTGCTGGTGCAAGTGCCATTTTGATATTTATCTGTACCTATATGCCCAATCAAGAGGTACGTCTCATATTTTTCAATGTAAAACTATGGTATATTGGTGCTTTTATGGTGTTGATGGATTTGATTCGGTTGCCATACAGCGGTAACGCAGGTGGTCATTTGGCGCATTTGGGTGGCGCTTTACTGGGATATTGGTACGCAAGACAACTTTTAAACGGTATGGATATCGGAGCTGGTTTTTCAAGATTTTTGGATGGTATTGCAAATCTTTTTAAAAAGTCCGAAAAGAAAGCACCGTTAAAGACCGTTTATCGAAAACAAAAATCGACCGCTTCGAAGACCACAGTAAATTATGACAAACAGAGCCAACAAAAAAAGATAGATGCCATTCTCGATAAAATCAGTAAATCGGGCTATGAAAGCTTATCAAAAGCGGAAAAAGATTTTCTTTTTCAGGCGGGAAAAGAAAAATAGCTATGAAAAAGTTTTCGCTATTTAACAAACTGTTGCTAACAGTCAATTTTATTCTGGTGATATTACTGCTTTTGGCATGTATTGTACCCTATGCTTCTATAGCAAGTTTTTCTTTTTTGAGTCTTTGTGTTCCGTTACTTGTCATTCTAAATATTCTATTTGTTGCCTATTGGTGTTTTGTAAAGTTCAAAATGATACGCTTTTCTCTTTTTGCGCTTATCGTGGGATATTTCAGTTTGGGAAGTTTTTATCGTTTATCCAATAAAATAGTAGTTTCAAAGGAAAACGGAATTGGTATTATGAGTTTTAATACCGCTGGTTTTGGCAAGTCAAAATATGGGAAGCAATATAAAGATGGAAAACATATTATCGATTTTATTATTGAACAAAATCAAGATATAGTATGCATTCAGGAGTTTGATGGGAGAAGAAGGAATTCATCGGATTTTGATATATATCCCCATGAGTATTTTAACGGGGGTACTAATAACAATGTTTCCAAAGTTAGACAGGCAATTTTTTCTAAATATCCTATAATTGATACAGGTGTTTTAGATTTCCCAAAAAGTTTTAATCAAGGTATATATGCTGATGTTATTATAGAAAAGGATACCCTACGCATCTATAATTTACATTTGGAATCTTTACGGGTAAGACCCTTAAGTATAGCGCATGAGGAATCGGATAAACTTTTTAAACGGCTTAACAGTTCTTTTTCAAAGCAACAACAACAGGCTGAAATTTTTAAAAAGCACGCAGCTACTTCACCTTATAAATATATTGTCTGCGGCGACTTCAACAACACCCAATTTTCCAACCCTTATCTTACCATTAGAGGTGATATGAAAGATACTTTTGAGGAAAAAGGAAGCGGTTACGGAAAAACGATTTATTTCTGGAGGTTTCCTTTGCGGATAGATTTTATTTTGACCGACCCAAGTTTTGAAGTACTCACACATCAAAATTTCGATGTGAGTTTATCGGATCATAAACCGATTATTGCATCAATAAAACTTGGTTCCGATAAATAGACAATCTACAAAATCTGCAATCATATGTAGGAGAAAAGCGAATCCCCAAATTCTAGTTTTTTTGGAAAAAAGCAAGACAAAATAAAAACCTATGGCCCAATAACTGTGTAATGGATGAAAACCGATGCTACACCTATCAGGAGCAAAAATAGGAGTTGCCAAAAGATGGTCAATATCCAAAATTATTCCAGCAAGTAATATGAGCAATACACGCATACTATTTTTTTTGAAAATAGTAAAGGCAAAGGCGATGATAAACGGAACTACAAAATGAATACCGTAATGAAGAACGAACCTAAGCATTTTCTGATGTCATATCCAATGCTTTTAAATAAGAACTCGTATTAGGTCCTAGATTAAAAAGTAAATCCAGAATACTCAAATTTGGGACAAAACCATGTTTGCTATTAAAAACCTGCATGTATTCAGGATTTGGAGAAAAGTGTTGCCTTTTGGCATTTGCTAAAAACCTAAGATCTCGAACATTTTTTGGAGTTGTTTCAAAATATTCGGTTTGTCTATTGGATATGGGCACTTGTAAACAATCGCAGATGGTCTTTATTGTTTCAAAGTTAAAATTCATTAGAGTGTCAAAACTGACTTCGAACAACGGTTTTATGTCATCTTCATAGAACTCAAAAAAAGGAGAAGTTCTATAAGCCGTTTCCAATGTGCGCCAATGTTGCCGTTGCCATTTATAGGAGTTGTCCAATTTTATATTTCTATATACTTGCCTGCCCGTTGCATTGCCTACATGCACAATGGGTATGCTGAGCATATGTTTGCCCCTATCTGTACAAATGTAAGTTCTATTTCTATAGGTCTGTTTTTGGTAATTATCGTATATCTCCCATATGACATCATGGTTCAATTGTATGGAAAAACTATGAATGGTCGGGAAATATGTGGGATGCAACAGTGCTTTCACGGAAATAAAATACGATTATTTGTTTACTACTGAGTACGTTCAGCTATTTTACAATTCTTTCTTTTTTTATCGATTACATAATCCGATTTTGTGATTAATCGTAATTTTTTAGAAAGGATTACTTGTTTACTAACTTCTACTGAAACGCCAAATACGATCAAACTACACTATTGATCACATGTTTAGATTTCTCGACTACGCTCGAAATGACAGGTTCTCTCATTCTTTTGAATCAATCACAAAGAACAGATGATTAACTTTTATTCTTTCTTCGTTTCCAAAACCAGTTCCCTACAAAATAGGCTCCTAATAAAATAAGAAAATATTTAAAATAGGATGTTGGTTCCCCATCTCCGTTGACCGTGGTAAAAATACGGTTCCACCTAGGTCGCCAGTTAGCAATACTTTGCGTGAAATTATCAAAACTCATCCAAACAAAAATAGGTGTTCCAACGATGTGGTTTTCAGGAACATAACCCCAAGCGCGACTATCTTCGGAGTGATCGCGATTATCTCCCATCATCCAGTAATAATCTTGTTTAAAGGTGTAGGAAGTAACGGGTTTTCCGTTGAGCAATATCTGATTTCCATTTACACTGATTTCATTATGCTCGTAGTCCCTGATAATTTTTTTGTACAATGGAAGTACTTTTAAGTTCAAAGGTACCGTAGTACCTTCCTTTGGAATATAAATTGGTCCCATTTGGCTGTAGTTCCATGGATAGTCTGGACTTTGAGGAAATAAATTGACACCTCTTTTTCCTTTTGGTACAATTTGACGTACAACGGAATCTATGGATGGATCACTCTTTAAAGCAGCGACCATGTCATCGGTCAAGGGAGCCAATCGTTCTCTATCCGTAATCTCTTTTAGGGACAATCTGTATTTTTTAATGGCACTAGAAGGAATCCCTGTACTTTTGGTGTATAGTTCCAATTGCCCATTTTCCGCTTGATTGTAACCCAACAAATAACGGTTCACAGCTTGTGCCTGCTCCTGATTAAGTGGGCCGGATACATATTTTCTTGTATAATCGTTAATACCTAAATTTTCCAAAGTTCTAGAGGAAACCCCTTTGGAGCTATAAATATTATAATCAAACTGTGGTTTTGCACTACCGGGAAGTTCCAGTTGTTTTCCATTTACAAAAACATAACCATCCCTTACCTCAAGCGAATCCCCTGGTAGGCCCACACAGCGTTTTACATAATTGGATTTTTTATCGATAGGTTTTTTAACACCTTCTTCCTTTTTGAAGAACACCCGAACCGTATCCGCAGGCCAGCTAAACACAACTATATCTTTTCGGGCCACTTTGGTAAAACCGGGCAATCTAAAATAGGGGAGTTGAGGTTTGTTCAGATAGGAACGTACTCCTAAAATAGGCAAGGTGTCGTGTACCATTGGGGCAGCAACAGTGGTCATTGGCGTTCGTGCACCATAATGGAATTTGCTGACAAAAAGGAAATCACCTACCCTCAACGTCCTTTCCAAAGAGCCTGTGGGTATTACGTAAGGCTGTATAAAGTAGGTATGCACCAAAGTGGCCGCCACAATGGCAAAGACAATGGAACTGACCCATTCCCCTAGAGCCGTTTTAGGTTGTAAACTTCTATTTTCAATGTACTTTACGTCCAGCGCATAATTAACGTAATAAATATAAAACCCGAGCGTGAGCACTACCAACCAAGATTCCATCTGACTGTTTCTACCAAAACTGCGTATGGTCTCTACCCAAATCACCGGGAATATCAATAAGTTTATTATCGGGATGAACAGAAGGATGACCCACCATTTTGGCCTGTTGATAATCTGCATAAGGATGATGGCATTGTAAACGGGTATTGCCGCTTCCCAAGCTTTTCTACCTGCTTTGACATAAAGTTTCCAAGTGCCTAAAAAATGGATGACCTGTACAATAAGAATAAAAATAATCCATTGTGTACCGTTCATAATATTGTTGTTTGTTGATTAATTCGATTTTAAAAAAATCGATCGATTCGTTTCCCATTTGTCTACGGGAGTAAAAATAGTTACTTTTTTTAACCAAGGTTTAACACATCTCTCATCGTAAAAACTCCTGTTTTGCCCACTATCCATTCTGAAGCGATTACTGCACCTAACGCAAATCCTTTACGATTGTGGGCCGTATGGGTTATGGCTATACTATCCACATCATTGGAGTAGTCCACAGTGTGTGTTCCGGGTACGTTTCCTATTCTCTTGGAAACAATGGAAATTGTATTCGGGTCGGCTTCGTCCAATTTCCAATCCTCATATGCTGAATTTGCTATAATACCTTCTGTCAGTGTAATTGCAGTTCCGCTGGGCGCATCCAATTTTTGTGTATGATGAATTTCTTCCATCGATACGTTGTATTGATTCAGATTACCCATCATTTTTGCCAGATACTCGTTCAATTCAAAGAATAAATTCACGCCCAAACTAAAATTGGATGCATAAATAAATGCACCTTTATGTTCGTTGCAAATCTTTATGGCATCATCATACTTGTCCAACCATCCCGTTGTTCCGGAAATTACGGGTACATTATGTTCAAGACACTTGGTTATATTAGAAAAAGCGGACGATGGCATACTAAAATCTATGGCAACGTCCATATTGGAAAAATTAATCTCCTTGGTATCTACCTCAATCTTGGCAACAATTTCATGTCCTCGCTCCAAAGCGATTCCTTCAATCATTTTCCCCATTTTTCCATAGCCGAAAAGCGCTATTCTCATATTTAAAATTTTATTATCATTGCCATACCATAATTTGGGTCGTTCGTCACCGGATTTAAATCTAAATACGGTTGGAAATCAAAACTCAAATTTTCATCGATATTAAACTGTTTTAAGTGTGCATCTACATTGGCATCAACAATATTCAGCGCATACATCGCTATGGATATCACCAACCATAAGTCCCTATCGCGTTGAAACCGTTCTTGCTGACTTTCCAAGTCCAATTGATCTAAATCTGGAGGAGAGCCTACCGGATTATTATCATCGATATCAAAAAATTCATCGTCCGTAAAACCGGCCTGCCTTCTTTTAAATGCCGTTCTAAAACGATTGTATTGCTTATTGTTAAAATCATAGAGGTATATACTACCGCCTATCACACCATAAACGATAGGTAGTTTCCAATATCGTTTATTATATACCTGTCCAAGCCCTGGTAGCATAGCCGAATAAAAAGCGGCCCTGCTCGGGGCAAGTGGATTGGAAACCTTGACTTTTTTCAACAAGGAGTCTTGCATCACGACCCCACTTTCACGCAAAGACGTTTTTAAGCTATCCGTTTCTTGATCTACTTTTTGCTGCTCTTCCTCTTGCGAAAAAACAACGGTAACTAGAAAAATGAATGAGATAAGTATGCCGAATTTTTTATGCACCTGTAATTCTTTTTTTGATGCGTTCAAATTCTTCCTTGGAGTTAAAAGGGATTGTTATTTTACCTTTGGATTCATCGGTAGCTTTAATAGCTACTTTTACCGATAGGCAATCCGTAAGTTCTTGGACACCCTCTTTTACAAAATCTTGAATAGGCGAGGTAACCGTTTTGGATTCCCTTTTTTCTGTTTCGGTTTGAGCATGATATGCTTTTACGGCACTTTCGGTATCCCTGACGGATAAATTTTCACGTATAATTTTTTCATAGAGGTCCAATTGATCTTGTTTTTTATCAATATTGACCAAAGCCCTACCATGTCCCATGCTGAGAAAACCATCTCGCATTCCGGTTTGGATAATAGGGTCCAATTTAAGTAAGCGTAAATAGTTGGCAATGGTAGACCTTTTTTTACCAACACGGTCACTTAATTTTTCTTGGGTCAAGTTGATTTCATCAATTAACCTTTGGTAGGAAAGTGCAATTTCTATAGGGTCTAAATCTTGTCTTTGGATATTTTCCACCAAGGCCATTTCCAGAGACTCTTGGTCATTGGCGATACGTATGTACGCAGGAATGGTTTCTAAATCGATGAGTTTGGAAGCCCTGAACCTTCGCTCTCCGGAAACCAATTGATACTTGTTAAATCCAAGTTTTCTGACGGTTATCGGTTGGATAACGCCAAGCTCTTTGATGGAAGTCGCCAATTCGCGAAGCGTTTCGTCATTAAAATTAGAACGTGGTTGAAATGGATTTACCTCGATATGTTCCAAATCCAACTCAATAATATTCCCTACAACTTTATCCGCGTTTTTATCCGAAGCAGATTGGATATCATTTTCCGGGTCTTTCAGAAGGGCGGAAAGGCCTCTCCCCAAAGCTTGTTTTTTGGTCGCTCTTGCCATATTAAACGGTCTGCTTATTTTTCTTTACCACCTCATTTGCCATGTTAAGATAATTGGTAGCACCTTTACTGGAAGCATCGTATTTGATGATACTTTCGCCATAACTGGGGGCTTCGCTCAAACGTACGTTACGTTGTATAATCGTATCAAAGACCATATCGCCAAAATGTTTACGCACTTCTTCCACTACTTGGTTGGATAGTCTTAACCTGGAATCATACATGGTCAACAGCATGCCTTCTATATCCAAGGCCGGGTTATGAATGCGTTGTACACTTTTTATGGTATTCAATAATTTACCTAAGCCTTCCAGCGCAAAATACTCACATTGTATGGGTATGATGACCGAGTCCGAGGCTGTAAGTGCGTTCAAGGTCAATAATCCTAAAGACGGTGCACAATCAATTAAGATGTAATCGTATTCATCTTTTAGGTCCAAAATGGCCTTCTTCATCATATACTCCCGTTCGTCCTTGTCTACCAGTTCAATCTCGATTGCGACTAAATCTATATGCGCAGGTATCAAATCTACATTAGGGGATGTAGTGGAGATAATGGTTTTTTTTGCTGTTTTTGTATGTTCCAGAAGCTGATATGTGCCCACTTCCACTCCCTCGACATCAATACCCAGTCCAGAAGTAGCGTTGGCTTGGGGGTCGGCATCTATCAATAAAACTTTCTTTTCCAGTACACCCAGCGAGGCAGCTAGGTTTACGGTCGTCGTAGTTTTACCAACACCTCCTTTTTGGTTTGCGATAGCAATTATCTTGCCCATAAATAAAGTAAGTTAGAGCGTAAAAATACGATTATTTACTAGGCTGGGGAAAGGATTTTGTTAACACTAGGTGAATAACAAACCTCTTTTCTTTAAAAAACAGTTAAAGTTTTCATCATGAGATGGTTATCGTCATAAGAACGGAATATTGCTTTAAATATCTATTCTTTTTTTAACAGCCTTAAACTGTCCTCATATTCGATCAGATAAATTTCCTCATTCTTTTTTTTAAGGTAATATTCCTCTCTAGCAAATTTTTCAAGTTCCACAGTGTCGGAGAGTTTTTCAATGATTTTTTTATCCTTGGAGATTTCCTTTTTTAGAAAGTCCTGTGTTTTCTCCAGTTTTTTAATTTCTTTTTTTAGCTCCAAATGAATCAAAAGCGAGTTGGTATCAAAAAATACCATCCATATGACAAAAATGGTCAGGACCAAGACATACATATTGGTCAATATTCTGAACCACTTTTTTTTTCTTAGTTCCTTGATTCCCATTAAGATTCAGCTAATTTTTCGTTGATAATACTTCTTACTATTTCAACGGCAACAGTGTTGTATTTGTTGTTCGGGATGATAATATCAGCGTATTCTTTGGTAGGCTCTATAAATTGGTCGTGCATGGGTTTTAGGATGGTTTGATATTTTTCCAAGGTTTCGTCTAAATTCCACCCCCTTTCATTTACATCTCTCTTTAACCTCCGTATTAATCGTTCATCGGAATCAGCGTGAACAAATATTTTGATATCGATCATACTCCGAATTTCCGGGTTGGCCATAATAAGTATTCCCTCTACAATCACCACTTTGGTAGGATGGGTAAGTATGGTTTTTTCGGTTCGGTTGCACTCTAAAAAGGAGTAAACGGGCTGCTTAATGGACTTTCCCGATTTAAGTTCTTTTAAGTGTTTGGTCAACAGGCCAAAATCTATTGAGCTTGGATGGTCAAAATTAATCCGGCGTCTTTCTTCCAATGTTAAATGGGAAAGGTCGTTGTAGTAAGAATCCTGCGAGATAACACCCACTTCCTCATTGGGCAATTCATCTATAATTTGTCGTACTACCGTTGTTTTACCGCAGCCCGTTCCACCCGCTATACCTATTATGAGCATGAAATCATTTTCGACAAAAATACAGAATTGAGTTTCATTTTATATTAAACTCAAAAATGAACTTTTAAGAATATTCCTTGGGGCCGGAAAAGCCTACTTTTGCAAAATGCAAAATAAACAGGTTAAACCTAATTTTGAATTTATTGCACTTATGGCATCTTTAATGTCAATCGTTGCATTGGCCATCGATGCCTTATTGCCTGCTATTTCCCATATAGGCATTGCGATCAACAGTTTGGATCCTACGGAGAACCAAAAGCTGATTACCATGATTTTTTTAGGATTGGGAGTGGGGCAATTATTTTTTGGTCCCTTGTCCGATAGTTATGGCAGAAAACCTATGGTTTACATTGGTTTCTTGGTTTTTATATTGTCCAGTATCCTCTGTATTTTTTCGCCTTCATTAGAATGGATGCTCGTTGGGCGTATATTTCAAGGGATTGGTCTGTCCGCAGCTAGAACAATAGCGATATCAATTATTAGAGATACCTACAAAGGTGATTACATGGCAAAAATCATGTCCTTTATCGTTGCTTTTTTTATATTGGTACCCGTAGTAGCACCGGCTATTGGAAAGGTTATTTTGGATTTTTTTGGATGGGAGGCCATTTTTTATTTTCAGATAGTATTCGGTTTGGTGGTAACCCTTTGGTTCTGGAAAAGACAGCCTGAAACACTTAAGCCCGAATTTAAGATTCCTTTTTCCGGTAAGATTTTCACCCAAGGCACCAAAGAACTGTTTAAATACAAGGAAACGATTGCTTGCACCATGGTTTCCGGATTTATTACAGGATCTTTTTTAGTGTACCTAAGCACTGCACAGCACATTTTTGAAAATCAATATGGACTTAAGGAATCATTCCCCTATATTTTCGCGGCATTGGCTTTGTCCATTGGACTATCTACTTTTCTGAACGGAACTCTGGTATTGCGTTTCGGGATGCGAAAATTGGCCTTTGCGGCACTATTGAGTTTTACGGGTTTATCCTTTTTATATGTTTTGCTTTTTTGGGATGCTGCAAACCCAAGTGTTGCAGTACTGGTTGCTTTTATGTCCGTGACTTTTTTCTGTCTAGGTTTTATTTGGGGAAATATGCGTTCCATAGCTATGGAACCCATTGGTCATATTGCTGGAATAGGAGCTGCTATAACGGGATTTATTTCCACCGTATTTTCCATACCTATTGCAACTTTTATAGGAAGTTTCGTTGAGGACAAGGTGCTTCCTCTTTTCATTGGTTTGGCAATCTGCGGTTTGTTATCCTTGGTATTGTTTCAAACTTTCAGGCAAAAACCGGTGATGATCAAATCGGCTTCCTGAAATACTTTTATTTTAAACCGTCTTTTTGTAAACCTTTAGAATGCATAATTTATGTTTATAACTATCGATGCCTAATGTTTCCAAAAGCTTTATTTGATGAGTTTCAAATAATACTTAAACAAGCGTTAAAACGAATATTGAAGTTGTAAAAAACAAAGAATGCCAAATCCTACATGGAGACTTGGCATTTTAAAAATCTTTTTTACTCCTAGATCGGAAAAATATGATTTATTCCAATTTCCACGTTCTTACCCAATCATAATATGTTGTTCTTTGTTCTTCTGTTCCGGTCATACCACCATCTGATGGAACAGGGTTCCAGTCATAAGTTTCAATCACCATCCTTAAGAACATGGGCAAGTCAAAATCAGCTTCCGGGGTAATAGTGTACACGTTTTCACCATTTAAATAAAATTCTATCTCGGTAGCACTCTTCCACCAAACGCCATAAACAAAATAGTCCGAGTAAACCTTCGCACCTATTTCACTACTTCCTCCTGCTGATCCCGTTGGGGTTTCTGGACAATCGGTCTGTCTGCTATGCGTATTGGAATGCATGGTTTCATCAAAATTTTGGGCAAAATTTGCGGTTCCCGTAACCTGTCCTACACATTCTTGAATATCTAATTCAGTAACTCTTACATCACAACCAGTACCATCATTTCTGTTATTGATCAACCAAAATGTTGAAGACATGAATGTTTGGTTTGCTTTCATTCTACATTCTGTGTAATATCCTACTTGAGCCGCTTCTTTAGAATAAATATTTGACCCTGCATGGGTAAACGTACTTCCATTTACGACCTCTGGAGCATCCAACATGTAAGCTGTCAATTTAAGATTGTCATCGGCTTCGCTTACCGTATTTTTCTTAAAAAGACCCGGTGCTCTGCCTATCCATCTTGCCGGATCGGTATTTAACCATTTGCTTTCATCAAAAACTCCATCGTTGAACTCATCCGATAAGTTTTCTACCTTACTCCATACCTTATCTGACGGAGTAGGGTCAGCCCCGATAAAATAGGGCAAACTGGAGGAAGGTTCGCTTCTGGTTACGGTGATGTCAAAGCTACATGTTGCAGTATTGCCAGCGGCATCCTTGACTTCGTAGGTATTTGTAGTGGTTCCTACCGGAAATAGTTCCCCTGAAGCCAAACCTTCTATCTGGGATACTTCAAATCCCGGTAGATTATCGTTTCCAGTTGGAGCGGTATAAGTAACTTGTTTACCGGCGGACAGTGCATCTACTGTTTCATCGATATTGGAGACACATGTTATCGTAGGAGTAATGCTATCTATAGGTTTTTCCGGTTCTCCATTATTTTCATCGCTGCTGCAACCAATGAAAAGTATAAGTAATAATGATGCAGATTTAATTAAAAAGGCTTTTTTTAGCATAATAGGTTTTTTTACAAAGCTTAAAATTTAAACTTTAGATTTGGGTAACAGATGTTTTATAATATGCAACTAATGTTCGTATTCCATATATTTTAAAGTGCGTTCTCTATAACCTCTTTAACTATCTCTGGATTTAATAATGTACTTGTATCGCCAAGATTGGAAGTGTCCTTACTGGCAATTTTTCTTAAAATACGCCTCATTATTTTTCCGCTGCGTGTTTTGGGAAGTCCGGGGACGAACTGAATTTTATCCAACTTTGCAATGGGACCGATCTGCTCGTTTATTTGTTGATTGATTTCTTTTCTGAGATTTTCTCTATCCCTTGTTTCCCCAACTTCTTTTAAAATGACATAACCATATAGCGCATTCCCTTTTACATCGTGTGGAAAACCTACAATAGCGGATTCTGCCACGGCAGGGTGCTCATTGATGGAATCTTCGATAGGCGCCGTGCCCAAATTATGGCCGGAAACGATAATTACATCATCAACGCGGCCCGTAATCCTATAATAGCCCACTGCATCGCGTAAAGCACCATCGCCCGTAAAATACATATTTTTATATGCCGTAAAATAGGTATCTCTATACCTATCGTGATTCCCCCAAATGGTCCGTGCCATGGACGGCCATGGGTATTTTATGCACAAACGGCCATCCACTTGATTACCCTTGATTTCCTTTGCATTCTCATCCATCAAAGCAGGTTGAATACCTATAAATGGTAGCGTAGCGTAGGTAGGGGTAGTAGGCGTTACATAGGGAATGGGCGTTATCATGATTCCTCCGGTTTCCGTTTGCCACCAAGTGTCCACGATAGGACTGTTCTTTTTACCCACATTATTATTATACCAATGCCATGCTTCTTCATTTATGGGTTCCCCTACTGATCCTAAAACTTTTAAACTGGATAGATCATATTTTTCTACGAAATCCAAATTTTCTTTTGCTAAAGCTCTAATCGCAGTGGGAGCTGTATAAAACTGATTTATCTTATGTTTTTCAACTACCTCCCAAAAGCGTCCATAATCCGGGTAGGAGGGAACACCTTCAAACATGACCGTGGTAGCCCCATTGGCCAATGGGCCATAAACAATATAGGAATGACCGGTGATCCAACCGATATCAGCCGTACACCAATATACATCCTCCTCTTTATACTGGAAAACGTTTTTGAAGGTGTAGGCCGTGTACACCATGTACCCCGCAGTCGTATGGACCATTCCTTTGGGTTTTCCCGTAGAACCAGAGGTATATAAAATAAATAAAGGGTCCTCTGCGTCCATAATTTCGGCTACATAATCTGCATAGGCATCATCCAATAAAGGTTGCAACCAGTGGTCGCGGCCTTCTTTCATTTTAACATTGCTGTTGATACGTTTAGCTACCAAAACCGAATTTACTCCGGGGCAATCTTCTAAGGCTTTATCTACGATTCCTTTTAAATCGATGGTTTTGGCCCCGCGGTAGGAACCATCTGAAGTAATCACCATTTTACAATCGGAATCATTGATTCTAGTTGACAAGGCATTGGCCGAAAAACCTGCAAATACCACAGAATGAATGGCACCGATACGGGCACACGCCAAGACGGAAATCGCCAATTCCGGAATCATAGGTAGATAGATGCAAACCCGATCTCCTTTTTTTATGCCCTGTTCCAATAACACATTGGACATTCTGCATACTCTTTCGTGCAATTGTCTATAGGTAATATGCTCCGCTTCGGCATTGGGATCGTTAGGTTCAAAAAGAATAGCCGTTTTTTCCCCTCTAGTTGGCAAATGCCTGTCCAAACAGTTTTCGGTAATGTTCAATTTTGCACCTTCAAACCATTTTATTTCAGGTTTGGAGAAATCCCAACTTAAAACATTGTCCCATCTTTTGCGCCAAACAAAATGTTCTTCTGCGATTTCTTCCCAAAAAGCCTCCGGATTACGAACCGATTTTCGGTATACTTGATAATATTCCTCTAAATGTTTTATATGATAATTGCTCATAGTTCAATAGCTGCCTAGTAAAGATTTGTTTCAATCTTAAAATTAATAAAAATTAGTGTTTTGAAGCGGTCCCTGCGCCACTTGGAATACGAATATCTTCAACTATTTCCTGTACGGCTTCAGGTGGTGCAGGTGTAAATTTCATAACGGTAATGGAAACGATGAAGTTAGCAAACATCGCTATGCTGCCAAATCCTTCAGGGGAAATCCCAAACCACCAATTGTCTTGAGCACCTCCACCAAACCATCCAAATTTAAACCGCGTCATATAATAGAGCATTAATAGAATTCCTACTACCATTCCGGTAACAGCCCCTTCTTTGTTCATTTTTTTATAAAAAATGCCGAGTACAATGGCCGGAAAGAACGATGCCGCGGCAAGCCCGAAAGCAAGGGCCACTACTGCGGCAACAAAACCGGGTGGATTGATTCCGAAGTACCCTGCAATAATAACGGCGAAAGTGGCGGAAATTCTGGCGGCCCAAAGTTCTCCTTTTTCAGAAATATTGGGTCTGAACGTTTTCTTGATTAGATCATGCGATACCGACGCGGATATGACAAGTAATAATCCAGCGGCGGTGGATAGTGCCGCGGCCAACCCCCCGGCAGCGACCAAAGCAATAACCCATGCTGGCAGATCTGCAATTTCAGGATTGGCCAAGACCATAATATCATTATCAATTTTTAATTCGTTAATTTGCTTGTTCGCCACATAATTTATTTTTCCATCCTTATTTTTATCTTCAAAAGTTAATAGTCCTGTTTTTTCCCAGTTTTTGAACCAAACGGGCATTTTGCTATATTCTTTATCGCTAACCGTGTTTAATAGATTTGTTTTTGCAAAAACCGAAACAGCAGGTGCCGTAGTGTAAAGAATAGCAATGAGCAATAAAGCCAAACCGGCTGATTTTCTAGCATCTTTCACACGCTTTACCGTAAAAAAACGGACTATAACATGGGGAAGTCCTGCAGTGCCAACCATCAATGCCAGAGTGATGGCAAAGATATCTACGACAGATTTAGAACCGTTCGTGTATTCATTAAAACCCAGTTCCGTAGAAAGCCCATCCAATTTATCCAAAAGGTATGTTCCGGAACCATCGCTTAGTGTGGAACCCATACCCAATTGTGGAATTGGATTTCCGGTCATTTGAATCGATATAAAAATAGCGGGGACCATAAAAGCAAAAATCAATACGCAATATTGTGCTACTTGGGTATAGGTGATACCTTTCATGCCTCCTAAAACAGCATAAAATAAAACGATAATCATACCAATGACAACACCGGTATTGATATCTACTTCTAAAAAGCGTGAGAAAACAACGCCAACGCCTCTCATCTGCCCGGCTACGTAGGTGAAAGAGACTATTAAGGCGCACAATACGGCAACGATACGTGCCGTTTTTGAATAATAGCGATCTCCTATAAAATCGGGCACTGTGAATTTTCCGAATTTTCGCAAGTACGGGGCCAGTAATAAGGCAAGGAGTACATAGCCGCCTGTCCAACCCATAAGATACACGGAACCATCATAACCGGCAAAGGCGATAATGCCCGCCATGGAGATAAAAGAAGCCGCGGACATCCAATCTGCGGCAGTGGCCATTCCGTTGGCCAATGGCGAAACACCTCCTCCCGCCACATAAAAATCTTTTGTAGAAGCAGCACGAGACCATATGGCAATTCCTATATAAATTGCAAAGGTTATTCCTACTAAAATATAGGTCCAAGTTTGTACGCTCATTTGGTTTATTATTGTTCGTTTTATTGATTATTCATCGTATCCGTATTTCTTGTCCAGTTTGTTCATCAATCTAACGTAAATGAAGATAAGTACTACGAACACGTAGATAGCACCTTGTTGAGCGAACCAAAAGCCAAGTTTAAACCCACCAATTTTTATACCGTCCAATGTTTCTTTGAAAAGTATTCCCGCACCGTAGGATACCAAAAACCAAATTGTTAAGAGGATGAATAGATATCTTATATTTTCCTTCCAGTAAGCAGTTGCTTTTTTTTGTTTTTCGGACATAAGTTGATTTTTAGAAGTATGTGAACGTTTGCATGATGAAATTTAAGTATTTAATCATTAATTGGGTAAGTATATCACACCACTTGAAGAGTCTTTTTTAGCTCCGGTCACTGAACTTAAAACGTTTATTTGTCTTTCTACCCGCAATACCCCCATTAGTGCAAAGACCAATGCCTCTTTAAAAGCAATGATGGTTTTGTCCGGTATGACCACCGTTGTTCTTTGGCCTAGTTTTTCCTGTAGCGTTTCTACTAGGAAAGAATTCAAGGCTCCACCTCCGGTTACGAGCATACGCTGGTTTTGCTTGGAAGAGTTCAGTTTTACCTGCTGGGCTATCTTTTCACAAATGTGATGAATGGAAGTATACAGTAAATTCTCAAGGGTATCGTCCGTTTGTTCCACAATGGGGACAACTTCGTCTAAAAACCATTCATAACCAATTGACTTAGGATGGGAAAGCAGGTAATACTTTAGGTCATTTAGCTGTTTTAACATTTTTTGATTCAGGGTTCCGGAACGCGCCAATTTTCCGTCTTCGTCATAATCTAAATCGGTCTTTCGGGTAATGTAGTTTAAAATCATATTGGCCAGGCCGATGTCGTAGGCAATACGTTTATCCTTTACTTCAAAAGAGATGTTGCTTATACCTCCGAGGTTAAGGCAAAAATCATATTCACCAAAGAACAAACGATCACCGATCGGGACCAAAGGAGCTCCCTGACCGCCAAGGGCAACATCATTGGTCCTAAAATCACATATGACCTTATGACCGGAAACGTTTGCCAAATGTTGTCCGGAACCAATTTGATAGGTTAGCCCTAGCTCAGGACGATGATGCGTGGTGTGGCCATGGCTTGCAATGTAGTCCACGGACAATTTATTTTCCAAAATGAATTTTTTGGCTTTCTCACCCAGCCAGCTTCCGTAGGTATTATGAAATTCAAGCAATTTTTCAGCAGGCAAGTGTATGGCATCCTTTAGTTCATATTGCATGTCCTGTGTATAGGGAATCGTCTTTTTTTCAAGAATTTCAAAGGTCCATTTATCATTTTCCCGTCCAATATGACAGTAGGCCAAATCCAGCCCGTCCAAAGAAGTTCCGGACATCATCCCTAAGATTCTATATTGCTTCATTTTTGTGGTTGATTTGGTGTTGTATCTATTTTAGTTTGACCGGTAATTTTCCATTGGCTTTTAATTTCCCCATAAAATGTGCTGTTGCAACCTCTTGAAATTCCTTGAAATCTTGATAGACAATAACAGTGGCCAACGTTTTATCTGTTTTGAACAGGCGCAGTGCATATGGATTCCCATAATGGTATAACACTACTTTTTTTTCTGAAATCAATTGATTTATAAAATCGATTTCTTCTGGTAAAAACCCAAAATTTGAATTAGGCTTAACTTGAGGAGGTGTTAGCAACAGTAGTATATTTTCTTCATCGGACACCTCTTTTGCTATCGTTTTGAGATCTTTTAAAATTTCTTCCTCGGTTTGATTTCCCCATCGTTTTAGGGTCAAAGTACAATAATCGGTATTACGAAACGATGCAATCACTTCTTCCGTCCCCGAGAATAGCGTCAAACTTTGTGCTGCTATTTTAATATTGAGTTCAGAAGAGGGTATTCTTTTTGAATTTAATTTTTCAATTTTAAAAGCTTTTGCTTTCAATTTCCAAATGCGCTCAAAACTTTCCTCAATTTGGTGTTTGGACGCTTTTGAGAGAATGGTATCAATACCTTCTTTGGTATGTTCGGCAAAGCACAGCACATCATTTCCGGCATCAAAGGCGAGCCATTCCAATTCTCCCGGTGTAGGATAATTTTTAGCAACGGCATGCATGTTCAAAGCGTCGGAAATGACCACTCCATCAAACCCCATCTCTTTTCGCAATACTCCTTTTATAATTTCCTTTGAAATACTTGAAGATATTCTTTTGCCATTGGCCAAAGAGGGGACGGAGAGATGCCCCACCATAACCGAATCTACTCCTTCATCGATTAATTTTTGAAAAGGATAAAGCTCATTTTTCACCAATTCCGTCTCGCTTTTTTCAATCAATGGTAACCCAAGGTGAGAGTCGGTCGCTGTATCGCCATGCCCCGGAAAATGCTTTATGCTTGTTAGTACGCCTTCACTTTGAGTACCTTTTATAAAGGCAGAAGCCTTTTCCGTGACCAGTTCTTTATTTTCTCCAAAGGACCTGTAGCCAATTACCGGATTATTTGGATTGTTGTTCAGGTCTACGCAGGGAGCTAAATTCCAATGTATTCCGGCAGTTTTACAATTGTTGGCGATATTTTTCCCAACCTCAAAGAGCAGTTCGGTAGCATTTTGCATAGCTCCCATGGTAATAGCGTACGGGTACTGTGGTGTGTTTTCTACGCGCATCGCCAAGCCCCATTCCGCATCGATTGCAATTAGTAAAGGATATTTTGAAACATTTTGATAGCGATTTATAAGCGTTTTCAGTGTTTCATAACTATCGGCGTTATAAATGACCTCTTTTTTACTTTCAAAATTGGTGGCGGCACTTGCCCTGGAATGAAAAAAGCATAAACCTCCAACGTAATATTGGGCAATCAATTCTTCCATTTCCCTAATTTCTTGTTCGGTATCGTTTATAAAAACGGCAGGCATAAACAACTGTCCCACTTTTTCTTTTAGTGAAATACTTTTTTTCAATTCGGTCGGCGTAGTAGATTTAGGCATTTTTTGGATTTGATTTTTTTCCGAAATCTGCCGGATAATGAATAAATTTTAATAAGAAAATTACAGGTAGCGCTGCAACGACCACCCAAATGAAAAATCCGCTATAGCCCAGCCATTCTTGCATATACCCGCTTATCATGCCGGGGAGCATCATTCCCAGTGCCATGAACCCTGTAGCAATGGCATAATGTGAAGTTTTGGATTTTCCATCCGCGATATAGATGAGGTACATCAGGAATGCGGTAAACCCGAATCCGTAACCAAATTTTTCAAAAATAACGGTTGCCGTTACGGCAACGATATTTGTTGTTTTGGTAAAGGCCAAAAGCGCATATAATATGTTCGGAACATTCAAGGATAGCACCATGGGTAACATCCATTTTTTAAGACCGTCCCTTGAAATTAGGATGCCTCCTAGAATGCCACCAATAGAGAGCATGACCACGCCAGCGGTTCCAAAAATGGTCCCGATCTGTTTCGTAGAATAACCCAGTCCTCCTTTACTGGCGTCATCCAACATAAAAGGCGCTGCCATTTTTACCAATTGCGATTCTCCTAAACGAAAGGTTAGTATGAACGCCAATGCAATGCCGATGCCCGGTTTATTAAAAAAAGAAACAAATACCTCCCAAAAGCCCCGTGGTTTCTCCCTCTCCAGGATTTTTGAATTTTCATATTTTGGAGTGGCAAAAAAATTGGATAAAACCATGATCAGCATTAGAGTCGCTGCGGCCATCATGGTCAAACTCCATGCTTTGGAACTACCCCCGTATTTTGTTTCAAGAAATCCTGCCAAAATCACAATCAATCCTTCCCCAGTAACCATTGCCAATCTGTAAAAGGTACTCCGCATACCTACAAAAAAAGATTGTTTTTTTTCCGTTAGGCCTATCATGTAATAACCATCTGAGGCTATATCATTTGTTGCCGATGCAAAAGCGGCCATCCAAAAACAGGCCAAAGTCGTTACGAAGAACATATTGGTGGGGATGGTAATACCGACTCCAAAAAGCGCAATCGCGATAAGCAATTGCATGATTAAAAACCAATTTCGTTTTTTGCTTTTAAGATCAACGAATGGGCTCCATAAGGGCTTTAAGACCCATGGTAGATACAGCCAGCTGGTGTACAGCCCAATATCACTATTGCTTATTCCTAATTTTTTATACATGATTACAGAAACGGTAACGACGAGTACGTAAGGCAGTCCTTGGGTAAAATACAAAATTGGGACCCAGAGCCAGGCTCCTTTGTCTTTCTGAATCATTTATCGGGTATTTGGTTTAAATGTAAAACTATTGGTTTGGATTCCCTGCCATATGGGTCTAAAAATGTAACGGCAAAGCGTTTACAGTCAATAAGTTCACGGGGAATAATAAAGGAATTATCCTTGGGGTCGATCCAAACCTGTTTTCTGATTTTTTTTGCGGAATACGCTTCCATTTTCTTTTTAGAGCGATAAATTAAAACGCTGTTGACCAAAGCGTCTTTATTTATAATAGCTTTAATACGGCTTTTGTTTTTTTCTAGATATACTAGTTGTATTGGTTCTGGCGATGTATTCCGAAGAAAAGTTTTTTTTGGAGGTAGCGCGGGAAATTTATAATAGTTCCGTTTTAGGTATTTTACAACATCGGGGTTATTGTTCATCAAGGACTTTGCGCTGAACAAAATATTACCGGTTACTTCAGGCGTTTTCCTGGCCAATTTTATTTGCTCCGGTAATTCTTTCTTTTCGTTCCACGCTTCATCGCTATTATTTCGCACTTTATAGGCCCCGTTGCCAATGTAAAGATTTGTTTCCGAAGCATTTTTGGACCACCAAGCCATAATTTTTCGGTGCGAGGCTACGGGCAAATCCATACTCCAATATACCTGTGGGGCCATATAGTCTACCCAACGTTTTTCCATCCAAAGCAAAGGGTCTGCATACAGGTCCTCATAGGTGGTTTGCCCGGCCTTTGTGTCGGAACCTTTTGGGTCTGTCGTATTATTTTTCCACACCCCGAACGGACTGATACCAAAGGGTAACCAAGGTTTCATTTCCTTGATGGTAGTATTTACGTTTTTTACTAGGGAATCAATATTACTTCTACGCCAGTCCGCTAATGATTGGTTTTCCAAAGCACAATTGTAGTAAGAAATGGAATCCGAAAACACTTCATTTTTGATTTTATAGGGATAAAAATAATCGTCAAGATGAACTCCATCTATATCATATTTGGAAACCACCTCTGCAACGATATTTGAAAACTTTTGGCGTACCTGCGGCAGACCAGGATCGTAGTAATATTTTTTTCCGTATTTCACCATCCATTCCGGATGTTTGAAATAATCGTGATCTGGACTCAGGATTTCCGTATTTAAGTCGAAAGTAGCCCTATAAGGATTGAACCAAGCATGAAATTCCATACCCCGTTTATGGGTTTCATCAATGATCCATTGCAATGGATCTTCTTCCCAATTTGGTTTTTCACCTTCTTTTCCGGATAAAAATCTGGACCAAGGCGATAGTTTGGATGGGTAAAAAGCATCCCCGGCTGTTCTTACCTGAAAAATTATGGCATTGAAGTTCAAATCTTTGTAGAAATCCAAGATTTTTAAATAATCGGCTTTTTGTTGATCACTTTTATCCTTCCCACTTTTGGGCCAGTCTATATTTACCACTGTAGCGACCCAAACTCCCCTAAATTCTCTCTGTGGTTGTGGGATATCGGATTTTAAGATACTACAGGAACTGAATAAAAGCAGTATTAACGAGGAGCGTATATATTTTGTCATGTACTGAAAAAGGTCTACTTTTTTACTAAAATAGACCTTTTTGGAGTGGTATAAAAGAAGTTAAAATTTATGCCTGACAAATGCTTCCATGGCGGAATAGGAGGCCATGCCCAAAGCCCTATATCTATTGGCCGTGTTTTTATTGCGCTCTTCTGCACGCATCCAAAATTCACGGCTATCATCTCCTTGGAACATGACGCCATCTTTTTGGGACTGGTGACAGAAAATAGCATTTCTTTTTTTGAGCACTTGACTGGGACTCATGGGTACCGCCATTTCAATTTCATTGATGTCCCATTCATGCCAAGCCCCACGGTATAGCCAAAGCCAACAGTCTTTTATGAAGTCTTTTGTTGAGAGTCTTTTTAAGGATTCCAAAACGGCATCCAAACATACCTTGTGTGTTCCATGTGGATCCGCCAAATCCCCGGCGGCATAAATTTGATGGGGTTTTATTTCCGAAATGATGTTCATCATAATAGTAATATCCTCCTCGGAAAGACTCTTTTTTTTAATGGTTCCGGTTTCATAGAACGGAAGGTTCAAAAAATGCACGTTTTTATCATTCAATCCCATGTATCGAGTTGCCGCGTAAGATTCGCTCCTTCTTATACTTCCTTTTAATTTCCTCACTTCAACGGAATCAATGGAACTTTCCGTCTTTTTTGATATGTTATCTATGAGTTGCTGCGCTTTTTTAGAAGGCTCGATTTGTAAGGCTATTTCTGCATACTTTCGTGCATCTTTATCCGAAACCGCAATATTTCCAGAGGTTTGGTATGCGACATGAACATCATGTCCCTGTTCCACAAGCCGATCAAAAGTTCCGCCCATTGAAATAACATCGTCATCTGGGTGCGGGCTAAAGATAATGACCCTCTTCTTCTCCGGTCGTGCCCTTTCCGGTCTATTGGTATCGTCAGCGCCAGGCTTTCCTCCGGGCCATCCTGTTATAGTATGCTGTAAACGGTTGAACATTTTTATATTAAGGTCGTATGAATCTTCCAAGGCCAATAAATCGGCCATACCATTATCGTTATAGTCCTTATCTGTTAAGCTCAAAATAGTTTTTTCGGTAATCCCGCAAAGCCATACAATGGCTTTGGAAATGAGCTCTTCGTTCCATTCACAACTGCGTACCAACCATGGCGTTTTATTCCTGGTAAGTTGGCTTCCAGCTCCGTCGTCCAATACAAAAGTGCAATTTTCGTGCTCTTGCAAATAGGTTGCGGGAACATGGGAGGATATTTCACCTTCAATGGTCTTTTTGATAATGCTCGCCTTGTTTTCGCCCCAACCCAATAGTACTATTCTTTTTGCTTTTCTTACGGTTGCAATCCCCATGGTTATAGCTTTTCTAGGTACATTTTCTATCCCTAGAAAAGCAGGTGCCGCATCTACTCTTGTAATGTGGTCCAAAGTAATGACACGTGTTCCGGAGTTTTCATGGGAGCCAGGTTCATTGAATCCAATATGACCTGTCCTACCAATACCCAGCAACTGAAAATCCAGTCCACCGGATTCTTTTATCTTCTTTTCGTAGGATAGGCAATATTCAACGGTATTTTCCATGGGAACGGTACCGTCCGGAATATGTATATTTTCCGGGAGGATATCAATATGGTTGAACAAATGTTCATGCATGAAATAATAATAACTTTGGATGTTACTTTTTTCCATGGGGAGATATTCATCTAAATTGAAGGTGATTACATTCTTAAAACTCAAACCCTCTTCTTTGTGCATGCGGACCAACTCTTCGTAAACGCGAATAGGTGATGAACCGGTGGCCAAACCCAAAACACAATTTTTTCCCTTTGCTTGTTTTGTTCTGATAAGTTTTGCTATTTCTTCCGCTACACTGATAGATGCTTTATTGGAATCGTGAAAAATAACATTATGTATTTTCTCAAAACGCGTTTCCTCAAATTGCCCAACAGGCTTATAGGTGATGTCAGTGGTCTCCCTTAATGTATTTTCTTCCATATTTATGTAGCTTCCTTAATAATAACCAAACAGTTTTTCAAAATTTAAACCATGCAAATATATGCAATGATGCTTATTTTTGCTGTTTTTTGCAATTATATTATGCTGTTTTATGCTTTTAATAACAATTTGTTTACATAACGGACATAAAATGGCAAACAGTTAATTTGATTATCTTTGATCCTATGTAGGCATAATAAACTTTAGAATGTTAAAGGAAGAACGGCAACAAACCATTCTTAATGAAGTAGCGTTACACAATCGCATACTCCTCACGGATATCGCAGAAACACTGAATGTTTCTATAGATACGGTTCGTAGGGATGTAAAGGAATTGGATTCATGCAATAAACTCAAGAAAGTTCACGGTGGGGCAATTTCCCTTGGTTTTACCACGAACAGTACGGTAAACACCAATGTATATGCGCGTAAGGAAAAGATGACCATTGCTAAAAAAGCAATAGATATGCTTAAAGATGGTGCTGTGGTTTTTATTGATGGCGGCACAACTTGTTTGGAAATGGCGCGATTGATTCCCGATTATCTGAAACTTACCTGTTTTACGATCAGCCTTCCGGTCGCTATAGAACTCTCCGGAAAACCGAATGTTACGGTAATCTCCATTGGGGGCCAAATTACCCAAGAAGCGCAGATAGCCATAGGGGCCAATGCAATACATGCCCTCTCGGAAATTAAGGTGGACTATAGCTTTATTGGAACCGGATATGTAGATGCCGTATATGGCCTTACCGAATTTGATTGGGATATTGTTCAAATGAAGAAAGCGGTGATAAAAGCTTCAAAAAAGACCGTTTTGTTATCCATTTCAGAGAAATTGAATTCCCAGCATCGTTATAAAACATGTGATATCAATACAATTAATACCATGATTACCGAATTGGATCCCGAGAACAACCTGTTGAAACCATTTAAAAACTTAGATATAAAATTGCTGTAACCAATGGATTTTGTAAAAATAACGGAAACACCTTCTAACTATGATAATCTAGAACTTATGGATACCCAAAGTATTCTAGAAAATATGAACAAGGAGGATAAAAAAGTTGCCGATGCGGTAGCGAAAGTGATTCCGCAAATTACCCAATTGGTCGATGCATTGAGCGAACGATTTCAAAAAGGAGGCAGATTGTTTTACATTGGTGCCGGTACCAGTGGTAGGCTTGGAATATTGGACGCTTCCGAGATTCCGCCAACTTTTGGGATGCCACACGAAAGAGTCGTGGGACTCATAGCCGGTGGGGATAGCGCCATACGAAAAGCTGTTGAAAATGCCGAGGATGATACGGAACAAGCTTGGTTGGATTTAAAAGCGCACGATATCAATACAAATGATGCTGTGGTAGGTATTGCCGCTTCGGGAACTACGCCCTATGTCATTGGCGGTTTAAAGGATGCCCGTGGCAGCGGTATATTGACGGCTTGTATTACGAACAATCCCGGTTCGCCATTGACGGAAGCCGCCGATATTGCCATTGCGGTAAATGTGGGGCCGGAATTCGTGACCGGCAGTACACGAATGAAAAGTGGTACTTCGCAAAAACTCGTGTTGAATATGATTTCGACCGCCTTAATGATACAAATAGGTCGAGTGAAAGGGAATAAAATGGTGAATATGCAGTTGAGCAATGATAAGTTGGTAGACCGTGGTACACGCTATATTATGGAAGGGTTGCATATTCCTTATGAGGAGGCCGAGAAAATGTTAAAGCGATACGGTTCCGTCAAAAAAGCCTTGGATGCAAATAAATAATATTGCCTATTTTTTAGGAATGAGTTTATAGATTCCTTTTCCTTCCACCGCAACGTAAATGAGTCCGTCAGGTCCTTGTTTTACATCGCGAACGCGTCCTTTCCCTTCTAGCAGTTTTTCCCTCTTAACTACTTTGGTACCTTCTAAAACGAGGCGTTCCAAATATTGAAAAGATAAAGAGCCTACCAGAATACTTCCTTTCCAATTTTCATATTTATTGGATGTCACAAAGGCCATACCGCTAGGAGCAATGGACGGAATCCAATAGTGAATGGGTTGTTCCATTCCATCCATGGCTGTTTTATCCGTTATTTCCGTACCGCTGTAGTTGATTCCGTAGGTGATAACTGGCCATCCATAATTAGCTCCTTTTTTAATAATATTTACTTCATCTCCACCTCTGGGTCCATGTTCATGATCCCAAATTTTACCTGTTTCCGGATGTTTTATCAACCCTTGGGGGTTTCTGTGTCCGTAACTGTAAATTGCTGTTTTGGCATTCTTTTTTCCAACAAATGGATTATTCGAAGGAATTTTCCCATCATCGTGCAAACGGTAAATTTTACCGCCATCTCGAGTAATATCCTGGGGGTTGACATCTCTGGCACCGCGTTCTCCAATGGAAAAATAGAGATAACCATCATTGTCAAACACGATTCTAGACCCAAAATGCTGTCCTTTTGTAGTATTTGGTACTGCTTTGTAGAGTACTTCTTTATCAACTAAAGCATTGTTTTTCAATTTAGCTCTCATTAAAGCGGTATGTCCTCCTTTTTGATTTCCATCTGTAGAAGAATAGGTTATATAAATCCATCCGTTTTTGGAGTATTCCGGGTGTAATTGAATATCTAAAAGCCCGCCTTGACCACGTTGGTATACTTCGGGAACGTTTGAAATTTTTATTTTTTTTTCATTTAAGAAATGAATCAATTCTCCTTTTTTTTCAGTGATCAATATACTGCCATCCGGTAGAAACGCAAAGCCCCATGGTATCTGTAGCTCATCGATGAACAGCTCCGCATTAAAAGGAACATCTTCAGGCGTAATTACCTTGTTTTCAGAATTTTGTCCACATGAAAAATTGAGCATTATAACGAAAAAATAAAGGGAAAAGATACTTTTTTTCATTTGTCGGCGTTAGAAATATGTTATAAGGTATTGAAATAAACTAAAAATAAGCAGAAATTATAAGTTTAAAGAATTACACCAGAGGATAATTATAGACCCCCAAATCAATAGTGTTCTCATCAAAACTCTACTTAACCTATGCTCCCAAAAAAACCGAAGTATACGCTGTATACGGTACTACTGCTCTCACTGTTGGTAGTCGGTTCTACAGCAATCGCAAATTCGAAAGTTCGTGTTCTTTTCGATGAGGTTAGCCTTGTGTTGGAAGAAGTAGTCAATACTGCAACTTCTACGAAGCGTTCAAACCCGGAAGCTACTACGAAAACTTCCAATAACGTTCATAATACTAAAAACACAGTATCAAAAGCATTTTCAGCACCTATGTTCGCTACCATAATTCAAGGTGCAGATGGTGAAGAAAATTGTGATGATAACGGATTTACCATAGCTAGATTTAATCTTTGTGGAGATTCCGACGATAGAATTATTAGTTTATCAGGAGGCCCCTACAGTACGGTTTCTTGGGAAATAATGGATTCCTGTACTCCGGACATCAATGCAGAGTGTCCCAATACCAGCGCATCTTGTTATAACGCCATTGCCTCAGGGCAGACTTTCTCTTTGGATGCCAGTGGTGTACCATCAACTACGGGTGCGGAATATAGGGTAGTGGCCGATGGACAGATTTTCTATTTTAAGGTCAAAAAGAGTAGTATAACCTTGGATTTTGATTCAAGGAATTTTATATGCGGCGTACCGGGAAGGATTCAACTGCTAGGTCTTTCAAGTGCTTATGAGTATAGTATAAATGGTGGTACTACATGGCAACCTTCACCTGTTTTTCCTGATTTGCCCGTAGGCGATTACAATATAATAACAAGATTACAAGGTACTCCCGGTGCTTGCGAATATCCTTATGAAACGATTAGGATTACCGAAGAAGATATCAATATTAATGTTACTGTTACAGACGCCGTTTGTTTTGGACAAAATGGTAGTATTTCGGTAGCTGTTGATAACAATGTACCTGGACCTTACAAATATACCCTGTTGGACGATAGTGGGAATGTTCAGGAATTTACATCTTTTATCACGAATAATTCCCATGTGTTTGGTGCTGTAGCTTTTGGTACTTACTCAATACAGGTAGAAACTCCGCAATGTGCCGGGGATGCCTCTATGGGAATTCCACCTCCAAGACAAAATTTGGATACTTCAGGGAATCCTCTTGTAATCGGTTCGGGAATTACCCAAATTACCGCTAGTGCGGAGCATACGGAAAGTTTAAGTGTTGCCTGTGGTGTAAATAGTGTTGATATTTCATTGAATATAAGTGGTGGAACCGCTCCATACACATATACGGTAAGCGGAGATGGAGCTACATACGGACCCATTGGAGGAACGGATACCTACACGGTAACTACTGCAGATACTTATGTTTTTACGATAAGGGATGCCAATAATTGTGAGATTACGGTATCTGATCCCGTAGAAGAAATAACGCCTCCGGATGTTACAGTTTCCGGTGTAAACGGTACATGTACCAACGGTGGTGCCAGATTGGAATTCAACGTTTTAGATGCTAAAGGATATACCTTGTCTTTTAGAGCGGATTCTGCCGACCCGTGGAGTCCAAGTTCTAGTTTATCTGTTGCTCCAGGTACATATAACGATATTCAAGTCAGATACCAATTGGGTGCTAATGACTGTATATTACAATTAACACCACCGCAACCCGCTATTACGGTAACTAGTGATGGTGGTGTGGACGGTACCTCTGTAAAAATAGCAGATCAAACCTGTTTGGCCGGTGGTGGTACTGCTGGAGGAAGTATAGAAGTACAATCCCCAACGGGAGGTTCCGGTAGCTACGAATATAGCATAGATGGTGTCAATTTTGGTGGAACCAGTACCTTTACGGGGCTTTTGCCAGGAAACTATACCCCATATATTAGGGATTCTGCCAATCCAGGTTGTGTGAGGGATTTGACGCCCATAACCATAAATGCAATCGATCCTCCGACAGATCTGGATTTTGCCTTGAGCAATATAGACTGTGCGGCCGGTACATTGGATATCACTTTGACGGAAACGGCCAGTGCGACTATTTCTACATATGAGATTATAGCCCCGGCACCTACGGCATCTAATGCAAGCGGTGTATTTACGGGTCTTCTATCGGGAACCAATTATACCTTTAGAATTACCGATGCCAATAACTGTACGTATGAGGAAAATTACATACCCACTATAGATAGTTCATTAAGAGCCAGAGTAAAATCAGGCGGAGATAGAAGAGTTTGCCCTAGCGTAGCAGATGGTACAGGAGTATTTTTAATCGATGGTTTTTTACCGGATACTCCAGGAAATGATTACAATTATGTGGTAACATACACTCCTCTGGTAGGTCCGGTTGACCCTGCGTTCAGTACCGGTTCCAGTAGTGATTTGGAAATTCCCATTACTGGATTGGGCGCTGGTAATTACTCAATAACGGTAACGGACAATGATACCAATTGTACGGCAACGGCAGATTTTGATGTCGAAGAACCCGTAACGCCTTTGTCCGCTACGGCAAACGAGACTGCCATGAGTTGTGCGAACAATAATATTGGTAGAGTTGCCGGGGTGGCCAGTGGTGGTTTTGGTGGATATCGCTACCGACTGGACGGTCCTACAGGTTTTACTACTCAAGGCCCTAAGACAGGACGGTTCTTTGGAAATCTAATAATAGCGGGGACATATACCCTTACCGTGATAGATTCCGAAGGATGTGAAGCAACGGATACTTTTACTCTTACTGAGGTTGATGCACCTTCCATTTCTTTGGGAGTAGTGGACTATTGTTACGGCCCGGGAGACGAAGCCTCCATAACGGTCTCTTCCACTGTCGGTTCTGGAAATATTAACGATCATCAATATAGGATTGTCGGGGGAAGCCTACAAGTACCTGGGACTGCTGGAACCTTCACTTTTGATAATTTGGTTCCGGGAACTTACGAGATAGAAGTAGTAAACGTAGTTACCAATTGTAGCACTGAGTTACCGTTTCCAGTTATCATACCAAGACAAGTAGAGGTAGATCTGGAAATTAGGGATGAGATACCATGTGGTGGAAATGGGGAAATGAGAATTTCGGTAAGCGAGGGTGATATTTCAGACTTAAGTTTGGTATCCTATAATATTATACTGGACGATGGTATCAATCCACCTTCATCAGTAGAATCTGGATCCGGTTTACCATCAAATCCTTATGACTTCTCCGTATCAACAGCGGGTAGCTATACGGTTGAAATTACGGATAACAATGGTTGTCCAAGAACGTCTGCTCCAATCGTTTTCGACCCACCTAATAACATTGCGGCCACAGAAAGAATAGTGGGGCCAAGTTGTAGTGATCCCAATAGTGGATTTGTTGAAATTCTTCCTACGGTTTCATCCGGAGTACCACCTTTTGAGATTGTTTTTGCTCCTGCGCCAACACCTGGTGTTTTGGTGGCAGACCCAAATAATCCCAATGCCGGTGCTACATCTTTTACATTTACAGATCAAACCATTTACTCTGGTCTACCCGCAGGTTTCTATGAATATGTGGTTAAGGACGATAGGGATTGCGTTACGGCGGTTACGAGAATTGAGGTTGTGGCAGATGGCACACCAGCTCCTGATACAAACGTAGCCCCCATAGATGCTAGTTGTGATCCTTTAAGTGATGTCGTTTCCGGAGGGGTTAGAATTTTGAACGCACCAGTAGGAGGAGTTCCCGAATACACGTTTATCGTAGAGGACCTTTTTGGAAATGAGATAACCAGAGTAACTACGGACGGTTCAACAACTTATCCTTTGGATATAATAAATGATGCTATCGTTTCTGGAAACTATCGTTTAATAACGCTGGATTCAAGAGGATGTAATGATATTGATGACGTTACGGTAGGAAATACGATTGTAGATATAGTTCCGGATAATACCACTTTACCGGTAAGTTGTTCGGCTACCGGTTTTACTTATTGTGTGGATATTGTAGGAGGAGTTGGTCCTTTTGATATTCGTTTGGTCACAGTTCCGGCGTCAGCGTTTGGCACACCTAACTCAGGAGCCAGGAGACATTGTTTTCCAAACATTCAGCTTGGAGAGACATTTGTTGTGGAAGTGCGCGATAACGATACTGGTTGTATCTATGAAGAAGAGATAACCGTACCAGATCAAACTTTTGATTTGGACGTTAATTTAACAATAGACAACGGAACATGTATTCCGGGAGATTTGGTGGAACTTACGTACACGGTTGCCGGAACCACTGGGAACCTGGATATTGAAATATTGAACTTGGATACCGGAGCAGTTATCACGGACAGCAGAACCGATACCACATTTAGCTATAACGTTCCCCAAGGTGAATATTCTATTTTGATATATGATAATGGAACCACCTGTTCTGGAGGCGATACGGCAATAGCCACTCTTGACATGCCCAGAGTAGATGTAATAGAAAATATAAATGCCAATTGTAACGCATTGGGTCAACTTACCGTAAGAGGTAGTGGCGGTGATGGCGGACCTTATGTTTATGCATTTGTTCCAGCTGGTACACCATCTCCAATAGCGCCATCGGAATTCGGGACTGAAACTACGGTAGCTTTGCCTGGATCACTTGCACCAGGTATTTCATACGATATATGGGTACAGGATGGCAGAGGTTGTCAATTTATGACTTCGGCGGCAGTAGTCCAATTGGACGAGGATTTACCGATTCCGGATGTAGTAGTGAACAACCAGTGTATTACGGGTACTCCGCCAAGTAGTTTTACCATTACGGTAGAAATGCCCGGAAATGTGGATACGCCTACTTTTACCTTGAATGGTGTTGTACAGACACCGACATATGTACCAGGAGTGCCAACACAAGCTGTTTTTACCGTTGGAGGCATAGGTACCTATGATGTCAATGTAATAGATGCCAATGGTTGTGATGTGGACACTACGGCAGAGGTTTTTCAAATTCTATCGGCTTCAGGTGGTTTTTCTACAGATCCTACTTGTACGGACAGTGATGGTGTAATAACCATAAACGCGGACGGGGGTAGTGGTAATTTCGATTTTGAACTGCAAAATGCAGTAGGAGGCTATATTGACAATAATGCCACGGGTATATTTTCGGGAATTCCTCCAGGAGATTACCAAGTGGTGGTAACCGATGATATAGCAGGTGATGGCAGTCAATTTTGTTCGTTTACTGTGGATGATATTTTAAGGGAAGACCCAACGGCACCAGTGATTCAGGATATTGGTAAAAGTGATATGAGCTGTCGTGATGTGGTAGATGGTAGTATAGGAATCGTTTTACAATCCGGTACGGATATTGACGGCATCAGAGAATATAATTTATATAGATATTCCGGCGCATTACCTGTTCCTGGAACGGAAACACCAATAGCTACAAATGCTTCGGGCTCCTTTGACAATTTGGATGAGGATACCTATACGGTCCAAGTGGTTACGGACAGAGGTTGTTTTGATGAAGAGCAGTTTGATATTATTAATCCGCCACTTTTTGAAATTTCTGCACCTGCAGTAAGTTTCGCTTGTGAAACTGGGGCTAATAGATTCAGTACGGCTACCATTTCTACACAGATAGATAATCCCGGTAATGGAGCACCATATCGATATAGAATAAATCCGACTGATAGCTACCAAAGTAGTGGTGATTTTGTTATTGTAGACGATGGGACAACGCAAACAATAACTATCTATGCTATAGATAGTAATAATTGTGAAGATACTTTTGATATAACAATTGCTCCTCCTACAAATGTAACGGCAACAATTACACAAGTAACACCTATGAACTGTGAAGATCCAGAGCGGATACGAATAGCGGTTACCGGAACTACCAATTTTACTATAGAGGACCAAGGAACTTCTATTGCCGCCGTGGCCGACCAAGTTGTTTCCGGAGCAGGTTTTGTAGAGTTTGACCTACCAATGCAGGCAGGGGAATATCGTTTGCAGGTGAATGACAATGGTGGATGTACATATCCAATTTTACCATATACCGTAAACAATCCTATACCACCTACAGTTACGATAAGCGAAGCGCAAAGAGTAACATGTTCTACACCATTAATACCGGGTAGCGATGGGGCATTATCAATAAATATTGGGAATTATGTCACACCCGGAAACTATCAATATCAATTGTATAGTATTGATGGTACAGGTGTAGAAACTGCTATCGGAGTACCGGTAAGCTTAAATACCAGCACCAATCCCGAACTTATCAGCGGTCTTCCAGGAGGAAACTATAGGGTGGATATAACTACTAGTGATGGAACAAAATGTCCAGCATCCAGTAATGTAGCAACGATTAGGACTCCTATTCCATTATCGGTTACTGCAATAGCATTACAGGAAGCCGGGTGTTCCAATGATTTTGGACAAATAGACGCTACCGGTTTAGGAGGATGGATTTCTGCTGGCAATCCATATGAATATCAATTAAGAATAGACGATGGGACAAGTACTTACCCTAACATAGTAGTACCATTTTCAACAAATAGTCTTTTTGAAAACTTGGCTTTTGGTGATTATCGGGTAGAAGTAAGGGACGAGGAAGGATGCCCGGCAACATTTGATATATCCGTGGTAGAAACCATTGAAATCCAAGCAGAAATTAGGGAGCCTTCGAATTTAATTTGTCCGGGAGATAATAACGCTGTATTGGAGGTGTACGACCCCAGAACGGGAGATATTGTTACCGCGACTACAGGTGTGTCCGGAGGTGTTCCGGGTGCCGGTTATAAGCTACGCTTGTTATACTTGAACAGTAATGCGGTAGATGGTTCTGGTAATCCTACGGATATCAGGGAAACAGGAGGTTATCAAGACCCGTTCGTATTTACCGGTAGTTCTGGAGGTACAATCGGGGCAGGTTGGTATGCCATTGAGATTGAATCCGGTTTTGGATGTTCGCATATAACGCAACCTTATGAGGTAATCGCGCCGCCACCACTTATTCCAAACTTGGACTTGGTTCAGGTTCCTGGCTGTGGTGGGGACGGTATTTTGCGTTTGCGTGTCGAAAACGGTGATACAGACCCAAGCGTTGTATATGAGTATAGGAGAAATGATGGAAGTGAACCATGGCAGGATATGAACGAGGATGGTAATACAGCAGTAACCTTACCAAGACCGGCAGATGTAAACGCTTATATTTTTGAGGTTAGGGAAAAAGGTTCGTCTTGTGCCCCTGTTCCTTCTGATGGGGTTACTTTAACGGATGCAACAGACGTAAATTTATTTGTAAGTTCTCCAGATGATATATCGTGTGCAAGTGAGTTGGATGGTAGAATAGAGTATTCCGCAACGCAAGGTTTGGGAATATATCAATTCACCTTGTATCAAGGCGACCCTGGTCCAGACGCATATAATCCTAGCCCTAGTGCAACGATACTGGCAACAAGTACTACGGATGGAGCCTTTGAAAACTTAGGGCCGGGAACGGATTATTATATTGGTGTAACCAGTGGTGTGGCCAATTGTGAAGAGATAGGAGGGCCATTCGCCATAATTAGACCTGATCCAATCGTGGTAGATGCAACACCAACACCTGTTACCTGTAACGGGGAAGAGGATGGTACTATTACCGTAGAGGTTGAGAGTGGAGGAATAGGACTGTTACAATTTGCCATTGAGCCTAATTTTGATGAATTCTTTAGCGATCCCGCTACTCCTGGTATCTTCACCTTTGAAGATTTGGCAGCAGGAACTTATGAAGTATTGGTCAAGGATGATAAGGGTTGTTCGGAAAAAAGAACTGTAGAAATAACAGAACCGGATGTTTTACAAATAGTTGATATCAGTACCACTCCTGAATTATGTATAGGTGCTAGCGACGGTACCGCACAATTTAATATTTCTGGTGGAACACCATTTGTGGATATGGCTGTGAGTCCAACTCCATATTTTGAGTACAAAGTAGAGATGATTGATCCAGTAGACGAGACGGGAACAGCAGTTTTTGAACCTTTTACCGGACAACCTATCGAGAATTTACAGGGAGGCGCTTCTTATGCAATTTATATACAGGATGCGAATTTATGTCCCGATACAGCTGTATTTACCATTGGTATTGGTGTCGATTTAAGGATAGAACCTGTAGTTGAATACGGTTGCGAGGGTATTTTTCCAAATAGCACAACTACTATTACCATCGAGGATCAAAGCTTGCTTCCTGATTTAATGTATGCACTAGATCCTGCGGATCCCACTGATGCAATAACGGCCGAGGCCGGTGTAGAGAATACATGGGGAGATTTAGTTCCTGGCGACCATACCGTTTATGTGTATCACAGTAATGGATGTACCAGTTTTGAAGATTTTACCATTGATAGTTATGAACCGTTGACCTTGACCGTCATCAAAACTGCTGAAAATGAGTTGACGGCCACGGCAGAAGGCGGATTTGGCGGATATGAGTATTTCTTTAATAGTGAGTCCTTTGGTGAGGAAAACGTTTATATCACAGATGAAAGCGGAATAGTGGACGTAAGAGTAGTTGACATTAGAGGTTGCGTAGCCTTGTTACAAGTCCCATTTGAATTTAATGGTATGATCGAAATCCCAAATTTCTTTACACCTGATGGGGATACCCAAAATGATGTTTGGTCTCCTAATAATAGAGAGCTTTTCAATGATGTTGAGGTTAAAATTTACGACCGCTACGGAAGGGTAGTGGCTGTATTGGATAAAGTAAAAGGCTGGGACGGAAAATATGAAGGTAAGGAAGTGCCTACCGGTGATTATTGGTATGTCGTTAATGCCAACAGCAGTAAAAGTGTACAGCGATATGTAGGTCACTTTACGTTATACCGATAGTATATAAAATAAAATCCATAAAAAAGGAGCCTTTTTAGGCTCCTTTTTTGTGCGAGTCAAATGCTATGTCCTGAATAAAAACTAAATTCATATTGGTTTTAATTTTTTTGATTCGTTATGTTTTTGAAGAACAATGTTTTAAAAAGTACTTTGAATGTAATTTTAAAGATATTTTTATTTGTAGTTATTCAAAGCTGCGCCTCACAAACCGGTATTAATCTAATAGATGACGAACTGCAGACCAATGTTGTTGAAAATCTCAGATATTATCTCTACTTCCCGAAGGAATATTCTTCAGAAAATACCAAAGAATATGGAATATTACTATTTCTACATGGCGGGGGTGAAGCCGGTAGTGAATTAAATACGTTAAAAAGCAGTGGACCTCCTAAAATGATTGCGGATGGTCATGAGTTTCCATTTTTGATTCTTGCTCCACAGAATCCAAATTCAAAAAAGTGGTGGAATACAAGAGCTGTAAAACAATTGTTAGATTCTGTCATCGCTGATAATAGAGTGGATAAAGAACGAGTTTATATTACTGGTTTAAGCAGGGGAGGAGGTGCTGCATGGGAAATGGCGGTTCAATACCCTGATACTTTCGCAGCTATGGCGGTTGTGTGTGGAATGACACCATTACCATACGCTTCATGGATCAATAAGGAAATGCCCATCTGGGTTTTTCATGGGGAGCAGGATGAATCCATTCCTTTTTCCGAATCGGAAACGATGGTTGAAAAACTAGAAGCGATGGGCTATGATGTACGATTTACCAGATATCCACAAACAGGGCATAATTCCTGGACAAAAGCATATAAAACTGATGGTTTATTTGATTGGTTCAATGAACAAAGGTTGAGATCGGATAAAGAATAAATCCCTATTTACTTAGCTGCAATTTTAAAGTTATTCAATCCTTGAACTTCTATGAATTGTAAATATTCACTATTCTTACCTATTAAGTCAATTTTCAATTTAAAACCAAAACTGAAGTTGATTTGTTTAAACTTTTGATGTTTGTAGAATAACTAACTTATCTTCAAAACTTGTAGTGAAAAACAGGTAAATATCCCCACCATCTGCCAGTCTTGTTTTTTGTCTTATTTCTACCACCGAATAAGGAAAGTTGCGTGTGGTTATGTTCGCTCTTTTAAAATCGAATGATTTTATCGCTTTCTTGTTGTAAAGTGATACGAACTCTATCTTGAAGCTTCTCCCGGGAAAATCGATCAATGTATCGGCAGTATACAAATGTGAATGTTGATGTAGTTTTTTTAATTTGAACCTTTCCGCTATCGTGTTGTAGGCTCCGGATTTTAATATGGCTGCATTTGGTTCGTATAGATAGATTTTAGGCTCAGAATATTCTGCGATAGCACTCTTTTCTTCCTCGATGGTGAAGTCGAAAGAATGGATGGATTTTTCACTAATATTTACCGCTTTTATAATAGGTTTTGCATGATGATTTTTATACAACAACCAAAGTATCTCCTTTACTTCGTTTTTTAGGGCAACAATGTGAATTTCACTAACATTTTTCAATTGTTTTATACCCGATGAAATATCCAGTAAGGGTCCTGTTTTGATAAGAATGTTTTCACTCCTGGAAAAAAACAAGTCCAAATGCTGTGTAACATTTGGCTCACAATCTTCCAAAAAGAACACCTTTTTGTTGTTTTCGGACCTCCGGGAAGGGTCTATATAAATCCAATCAAAATCTTGATCGCTATTTTTCAAGAACTCAATACCATCTCCTTCGACTATATTTATATTCTTTTTTCCTAAGACTGAAAAATTATGTGCTGCAATGGCCGATAATGATTTATTCTTTTCAAGATGGAAAACGGTATCCATACATTTACTAAAGGCAAAGGTATCTACTCCAAAACCGCCGGTAAGATCTATGACGGTTTTACCATTTAGCAGTTTCGCTTTGTAAGTTGCGGTGGCTTCCGACGAGGTTTGGGAAATATTGAGCTTATTGGCGTAGTAAATATTAGACCTTGAAAACCAAGTGGGCAGTTTTTTTTCGCTTTTAGATTTAGCTTCAATTTGGGCCACCAGTTCTTTTTGGGAAATATTGGGAAAAGGAGACTTCTTAAAAAGGAGCCTTATCGGGTCGCTTTTTAAATTTGCAGCTATATAGTCCTGTACTTCTTGTTCTAGGATAACCGGATTCACAGCTACATCAAAGATTTTCCGTGAGGGATTTCACAATCTTGTTTTCGGCCAAGAATTCTTTTAAAATTACCTTAATGGCAGTGTAGCCTGGCACGGCTACAATCATACCGACCACACCGAATAGAAGACCGGCAATAATGATGACTAGGAATATTTCCAACGGATGGGACTTTACGCTATTTGAGAAAATAAAGGGCTGGGAAAAGAAATTATCTACCAATTGACCAATTACTAAACCGATTAAAACATATCCTGTTTTGGGTAAAATGACAGTGCTAAAATCCGCATCCAAGTTACTGGTCATCGTTAACGTTAGCATAAGTACACCGCCAATAATGGGGCCTATGTAAGGAATGATATTGAAAAGCGCACACAGAAAGGCGATAACAATGGCATTTTCTATGCCTACCACCAATAACACAATCGTATAAATTATGAAAAGGATGAATATCTGTAACAACAGCCCCACGAAATACCTGGATAGTAGATTGTTTATTTTATCTATGGAATTTACTGTACCGGTTTCTTTTGTTTTTGGAACAAACGTAAGGAGCCCTTTTTGGAAAAGCTTACTATCTTTCAGAAAGAAGAAAGAAATAAAAATCACAGAAAAGAGTCCGACGCTGACGGTACTAAGAATGTCCAAAAAGGAATTTAGAAAGTTGGGAATAAACCCTAAATCCAATCCTTCCAATATATTTTTCTCTATTTCCGTTTCTTCAATAACTTCCTCGACCACTTGTTTGGAAAGTCCTAAATAGTCCGTTATTTGATAATATAAAGTATTGATGTTGCCTTGAAGCTCATCAATATTCAAAAGCGATAAATTCTTTCCTTGCTCCGAAATTAAGGGGATGAACAAAGCTATTATGCCAATGAGTATTCCAACCATAAGAACCATTGTGAGGATTACTGCCAATATATTCGGAAATTTCAGTTTTCTTCTTAGAAAGAGTACAATTGGCCTTCCTATCAATGCAATGACAGCTGCAAAAGCCAAATAAGCCAATACTGAACGAATCAAGTACAGAAAGTAGAATAAAAGTACTGTGCCAACAATTATTCCGACAGCACGTAAAATACCTTGTGAAATTGTTCTGGATGTCATACACTAATTTTTAAATACATAAGAAATGATGTTAGCACCCATTTTTAAAGCTTTTTGGCGTATTTCCTCAGGATCGTTATGCACGGTGGGGTCTTCCCAGCCATCGCCAAGATCACTTTCCAAAGTAAGAAGTAGAACCAATCTATTCTCATGAAATATTCCCATAGCTTGTGGTCTAGCATTATCGTGTTCATGTATTTTTGGTAACCCTTGGGGGAATTTATAAGCTGTTGCGAAAATGGGGTGATCCACCCCGAGTTCCTCTAATTCCTTATCCGGAAAAATTCTTTTTATTTCTCGTATAGCATAGGGTTTCATACCATAATTGTCATCAATATGTAAAAATCCACCGGACAATAAGTACATTCTTAAATTTTGAATTTCTTCTGCGGAAAAAACAACATTTCCATGTCCTGTCATATGAAGAAAGGGGTATTGATACAAAAGCGAACCATCAGCTTCAACAGTTTTTGGTTTCGTTTCTATAGCTGTGTTGATATTCGTATTACAAAACCGGATAAGATTGGGCAATGCCGTAGGATTTGCATACCAATCACCACCACCGGAGTATTTTAATATGGCAATTTCTTGACCAAAGGACATCGTTATCATAAAAAAAACACAAAGTATCGGCAAGATTGTAAGTTGTTTCATGTATACACGAATAATTCTACATCAAATTTACATAATATCGCTATGAAAAAATTTATTCTCCCTGTTTTACTAAGTTTTGTTCTTGGGCTTATGGCGTTTGAAGAATATAAAGTAAGTCATGAAGCTATGGTAGAGACGAAAGAATCTACTCCTATGGATAAATCGACCATAGTTTTGGAATTGTTTACTTCCCAAGGCTGTTCCAGTTGCCCTCCGGCGGATAATTTACTCAAAGAGGTAAAAGAAAAGAACGATAATGTGTTGGCCTTGTCCTATCACGTAGATTATTGGAACTACATTGGTTGGGAAGATCCATTTAGCAAGTCCGCCTACACGGTAAAACAACGAAATTATAATCGAAAATTCAGAAGTAGAAGTAATTACACCCCACAACTTGTAATTAATGGTCAAGAGCACTTAGTAGGTTCTAACCGTTCCAAAGTTTTGTACAAAATTGATGAATATGGAAAAAAAGTAAATGAAAACAACATAAAATTCAATGCCGACAGAGTAGGTAGGAAAATTAATTTTGAGTATGAGATCGGTGGAATTTTAGAGAATAAAGAAATTAGGGCCGTTTTGGTCTTGAATGAAAGAATTACTTCCGTAAAGAGAGGAGAGAATAGAAATCGAGTGCTAAAAAATTCCAATATCGTTGTGGCCGAAAAATATTTGGATATTAAAGAACCCAGTGGGACCAATACTATTTCAATACCGAATTTGGACAATGAAAAAGATGAACTATCACTGCTGCTGATTTCTCAAGATTCGGATTTAAAGATCACCGGAGCTGCCCAATTGGCCATTTAAAAAATTAAGCGTTGTTGATTAGCGCAACAGTATGGCAAGCAACTACTGCCGCTGTTTCCGTGCGCAATCTATTTTTTCCCATGGAAATAGGCAAATAACCGGATTGCAGTGCGTTTTTAATTTCTATTTTGGAAAAATCACCTTCAGGACCTATCAAGATTATGATAGGTTTGTCCGGAGCTACGTTTCTTTTAAGTTCAAACCTTTCCGAGGGGTCACAATGGGCAATAAAACGTATGTTCTCTTGATGGGTTTCTATAAAATGTTGAAAGCTGACCGCTTCATTGACTTTTGGAAGATACGTCTGTAACGATTGTTTCATGGCTGCTTGCACTATTCTCTGCATACGCTCCATTTTGATTACTTTTCTTTCGGAATGCTCGCAGATGATAGGTGTAATTTCATGAACGCCGATTTCCGTTGCCTTTTCCAAAAACCATTCAAACCGATCGTTACTTTTGGTAGGAGCTACCGCCATGTGCAAATAATGTCTGTCCGGATGTTTTTGCTTAAAGGTATTTAGTGTCACCGTACAGCTTTTTGGACTTTCATCTGAAATTTGCCCCTTGGCCAACAAGCCGTTTCCATTGGTGATAAATAATGTGTCACCGGTGCGCTTTCGCAATACTTTTATAATGTGTTTGCTTTCCGTGGCATCAAAAGTGAAAGTGCTGTCATTTTCATTAATATCTTGACTGTAGAAAAGTTGCATAGTACCGTTTTTAAATAACTAAGAAATCGCATAGCGCGCTTTGGCCGTAATGTCCTGTGCCGAAAAATCCTTGTTCTTGAATTTCAGATAACCTACTATTCCTATCATCGCCGCATTGTCCGTGCAATATTCGAAGTTAGGCAAATAAACATTCCATTGATGGCTCTTTTGAACATCTTTTAACGCTTTCCGAATACCTGAATTTGCTGAAACGCCTCCTCCAATGGCCACTTCTTTAATTCCTGTTAATTTGGTAGCCTTTTTTAGCTTGTCCATTAGAATATTTACGATAGTGTATTGAACAGAGGCACATATATCCTCTAAATTTTCTTTAATGAAGTTTGGATTATGGGCAGTCTTTTTTTGAATAAAATAAAGGATGCTCGTTTTTAATCCACTAAAACTGAAATCCAGTCCTTTTACTTTTGGTTTTGGAAAAGGAAATTTTAAAGGGTTTCCATGGGTAGCATATTTATCGATTAAAGGACCACCGGGGTACGGTAAACCCAATAATTTCGCACTTTTGTCAAAAGCTTCCCCAACGGCATCATCCAAGGTCTGTCCTAAAATTTCCATTTTAAAATAATCGGAGACTTTTACAATTTGGGTATGCCCGCCACTAATGGTCAATGCCAAAAAAGGAAAACTAGGTTTTGCCATGGAAGCATCGTTAATAAAATGTGCTAAAATATGCGCCTGCATATGGTTCACTTCGATTAAAGGAATGTCCAAACCCAATGCCAGTGATTTCGCAAAAGAGGTGCCCACTAAAAGTGAGCCCATTAAACCGGGTCCTCTAGTAAATGCTATGGCTGATAATTGTTTTTTATCGATATTTGCCTGAGCCAATGCTTGATTGACTACGGGAACAATATTTTGCTGGTGTGCACGGGACGCTAGCTCCGGTACTACACCTCCATATTCCTCGTGAATTTCCTGACTGGCCACTACATTGCTAAGTACGGTATCGTTCTTTAAAACAGCGGCAGAAGTGTCGTCACAGGACGATTCTATTGCTAAAATGTAAATAGTTTCTTTTTCCAAGGTTTTTGGAATAAAAATTGGAGTACAAAGGTAAAACATAAAGGCCTATCAGAAAATTAAGAAAAATACTGCTTAGAACCGTTCTGGTCCTTGTTCTGATATGTGTTTTGGGGACATTGGTACTATCCCTGCCTTACGTGCAAACGCAGTTGGCAAAATATGCGACCAATACCATTAACAAAGAATTTGGGACGAATATCAGTATTGATAAGTTAAAGGCATCCTTGATATCATGGGATACCGCCTTGGAAGGTGTGTATGTTGAAGATTACCAAAAGGATACACTTTTTTACATTGATGAACTAAAAACTTCGATTCTTAGTATTGGAAATCTTGCACAGGGAAGATTGGAGTTTGGGGATATCGCCATTAACAAGCTCAATTTTAAGTTAAAGACCTATTACGGCGAAAGAAATACCAATTTAGAGGTATTCATTGATAAATTAGACGATGGCAAACCGAGAAAACCTGGCACACCACCATTTTTTCTTTCCTCATCTTTTGTGGATATCAAAGAAAGTAAATTTCAATATATTGATGCAAACCTTGAAAACGATCAGGTGCTGGATTTTAAGAACCTAAATATCAAGGCAGGAACTTTTCAAATTCTAGGTCCTGAGGTTTCCACGGATATTGACAGGATGTCCTTTTTTAGTAAACGGGGCATTAGCGTAGAAAATTTGGCGACCAATTTCAAGTATACCAAACAACAAATGCGGTTTGATTCCCTAAATATAAAAACGCCTAAATCTACTTTGGACGGGAACCTTCTTTTTAATTATGACAGAAAAGATTTTCAAGATTTTTTAAATAAAGTAAAAGTAGTTGCCGATTTTAAGGAATCTACTGTTGCATTTGACGAAGTTAATCTGTTATATGATGAATTTGGCAGAGGAAAAGTTGCTACACTTTCTACCAATGTAAACGGTGTGCTGAACGACTTGAACATGGAAGATCTTTTCTTGTTCACGGATAATACGGGGATACGAGGAGATTTTAATTTCAAAAATCTTTTCAACAAACAAAAAGCTTTCATTTTGGATGCCAAGATGAAAAACGTTACGAGCAGTTATTATCAATTAAACGCTTTGCTGCCCAATTTAATTGGGAATTCCTTACCATCTACCTTGAGTAAATTGGGGCAATTTACCGTTAGGGGAGATGCCCTCATAACGGAATCCTCTGTTGAAGCAAAAGTGAATTTGAATACTAGGATTGGTAGTAGCTATGTAGACATGGTCCTAAGCAATTTCAATGATATAGATGAAGCCTCCTATAAAGGATTTATTTCTTTGATAGATTTTGATTTAGGGGATTTTGTGGAACGGAAAAGTTTAGGAAAAACAACCTTGGACTTTAATGTGGAAGGGCAGGGTTTTGTAAAGGATAAGTTGAATACGGAAGTAATCGGGCAGGTGTATTCCATTGAATTTAACAATTATAATTATAAGGATTTAAAGGTTTCGGGAATTTTAAAAGAGCAATTGTTTGATGGATCCTTGGTGAGCAACGATGAGAACATCCAATTTAATTTTAAAGGGTTGGCAGATTTTGCCGAAGAACGTAACAATTTCAATTTCGTAGCTTCCGTCGCCTATGCAGATTTCAAGAAATTGAATTTCATCAACGATAGTGTTTCCGTCTTTAAAGGAGATGTAAATATGGACATCAACGGAACCAATCTGGATAATTTGGTGGGTGATGTCAACTTTGCAAATACCAATTATCAAAACGTGAACGATACCTATTATTTTGATGATTTTACCATTTCTTCAAAGTTCGAAAACGATTCGGTAAGGACTATAAACATTAATTCTCCCGATATCATTACCGGTTTTATGAAAGGTAATTTTAAAGTAAGGGAGCTGGGTAAATTGGTGCAAAATTCATTGGGAAGCGTATATACCAATTACCGCCCGTTCAAGATTACCGGTGGTCAAAATTTATCGTTTAATTTCAAAATTTATAATAAAATTGTAGATGTGTTCTTTCCTGAGGTGAAGTTTGATCCCAATACATTTATAAAAGGAAAAATAGTGGCGGACGATGGGGATTTTAAATTAAATTTTGAATCGCCCAGTATTGTCGCTTATGGCAATGAGGCCGATAATATTGAAATAAAAATCGACAATAAAAATCCTTTGTTCAACACCTTCGTTTCCGTAGGGGATTTGACTACGCCTTATTATGATTTAAAAGATTTCAATTTAATTAATACTACCCTGAAAGACACTCTCTTTTTTCGTTCGGAATTCAAGGGAGGTAGTGAGCTCAATGATAGTTATAACCTTAATTTCTATCACACCTTTAATAAAGAAAACAAATCGGTCATCGGCCTTAAAACTTCGGATGTTAATTTTAAAGGAAACAAATGGGTGCTGAACAAAGAAGGGAATTCCAAGAACAAAGTCATTATTAATCGCTCTTTGGATAGTATTACTATTCAAGAAATAGTCATGAACAATGAGCAAAGAGAACAGATACGTTTAAGGGGTCAGTTGGCAGATTCAACCTACAAAGATTTACAGTTACAGTTCAAAATAGTATCCTTGGATAAAATTACACCGCTTATAGATAGTCTTAAATTGGAAGGAGAGGTCAATGGAACGTTGAATATTCTTCAGAAAGATGGTATCTACCTACCTTCTTCTAACTTGAATATAGAGGGGTTCGGCATCAATGAAGTGCCCTTAGGCGATTTGGGCGTAAGTATTGTTGGGAATAGGGATTTAACTGAATTTCAGGTGAATTCCCAACTCAGTGAAAACGGCATAGAAAAGTTTGGTGTTATAGGAATGGTAGAGAATAGGGGAAAAATGCCAAAAGCAAATTTAATTGCCAATTTCAATGATTTTAAACTAGACCCTTTTAGCCCGCTTGGAGAAGGGGTCATTGATAATATTAGGGGAGAGGTAGATGGAAGGGTCTCCATTACGGGAAGTGTGGACAACCCTAATTTTGATGGCCTTTTGACGATGGACGATGCCGGGATTGCCATCCCATACCTGAACGTGGACTATAGTTTTGCACCACGTTCCAGGGTAGAACTTTCCAATCAAACCTTCAATTTTGATAATATAGGGTTAACGGACATTTATAAAAATACCAAAGGGACTATAGACGGGACCATTACCCATAGTTATTTTAAGGACTGGGTGTTGAATTTGGATGTAGACACCAATAACGACCGTTTTTTAATCCTGAACAAGGAGTTTGAAGAAGGTGATCTCTATTATGGTACTGGATATCTAAATGGTACGGGACGTATTTTTGGACCCACTACGGCATTAAATATCACTGTTGATGGTAAAACGGCCAGGGGGACCTCCTTAAAAATTCCGCTGAGCGATGTAGCCAGTGTTGGGGACTATTCCTTTATCAATTTTGTTGAAAAGAAGGGGTTAAAAACAATCGAAGAGCAATTAAAACTCAAAGATTACCAAGGGTTGGAGTTGGAATTCAACTTGGATGTGACTCCAGATGCGGAAGTAGAAATTGTAACGGACACTAAAACGGGAAGTTCTTTGAAGGGTACCGGAGAAGGAATTTTGTTGATACAGATCAACACCAATGGTAAATTTGAAATGTATGGGGATTTCGTTGTCGTAACGGGAGAATTCAATTATAAATTTGGTGGTATCATCGATAAAAGATTTAGGGTAAAACCCGGTGGAACCATTAATTGGGACCAAAAACCCTTAGAAGCGGATTTGAATATGGAAGCGATATATTCCTTAAATGCCAATCCCGCGCCATTATTGGATGGTCAGGAATTCACCAGGAGAATACCCACTGACGTAATCATAAAACTCACGGGAGAATTACAAAGCCCGGATATTGAATTTGGCATAGATTTTCCCGGGACCAATTCTATTGTTCAATCGGAATTACAGTATAGGCTTCAGGATCCTACGGTAGAAGAGAAAAATGCCATTTTTCTATTGGCACAGGGTACTTTTGTAAACGATCAAAGTGGCATCAATCAGCAGGCCATCACCGGTAATCTCGTACAAAGTGCTTCCGGTATTCTCAATTCCATACTGGGCGGTGGTAATGATAAATTGAATTTTGGTCTGTCCTACGAGCAGGGTATTCAAGACCGTGCTTCCGAGATCGATACGGATGATCGTATTGGTGTAACGGTTTCCACTCAAATAAGTGACAGGGTACTTTTCAATGGCAAAGTAGGTGTTCCGGTCGGCGGTTCCAGCGAAACCTTGGTCGCTGGAGATTTTGAGATTCAGGTACTGTTAAATGAGGAAGGCACATTGAGTGCCAAATTTTTCAGCAGACAAAGTGAGATCCAGGCATTTCTTCCAGACCAGCAAGGTTCTACCCAAGGTGCGGGATTGTCCTATGATGTAGACTTCAATGATTTTAAGGAGCTTTTCAGGAAAATTTTGGGAAAAGAAAAAAAGGAAAATGAAATTAAAAAAGTAGAAGTTGTGGAACCTAATCCAGAGTCTGTCATGGGTAGGGACAGCTTAATTCGCTTTTCTTCTAAACCAAAATCAATTCAATAATGATTTTAACAGTTTTAATGTTATTAAATCATAGGTTTAGGTCAATATTTGATTAAAATTTAACAGCGCAAACGTTTTCTATTAATTTTCCTTGTTTTCAAAAGGTTGTCATTTCTTTTTTGATATAAGTTTTAGTAATTTCGTTGGCTTAAATTTTTTTATGTCTTCAGAAATCAAAAAGATCGCAGTGCTTACTTCTGGCGGGGATTCCCCGGGGATGAATGCGGCCATTCGTTCCGTAGTAAGGACCTGTGCTTATTTGAAAAAAGATTGTGTAGGTATCTACAGAGGCTACCAAGGAATGATCGAAGGTGATTTTAAGCCCATGGACGCCCGGAGTGTCAACAATATCATCAATAAAGGAGGTACTATTTTGAAGTCTGCCAGATGTACGGAATTTAGGACTCCCGAAGGTAGGAAAAGGGCTTACAGACAACTTGTAAAAGAAGGCATAGATGCTTTTGTGGTAATTGGCGGGGACGGTAGTTTTACCGGTGCCATGATTTTTAATCAAGAATATAACTTCCCGATTATAGGTATCCCCGGAACCATTGATAATGATATTTTTGGGACCACCTTCACTTTAGGTTTTGATACTTCTTTGAACACTGTCGTTGAAGCAATCGATAAAATCCGCGATACGGCAAGTTCTCATAATCGCTTATTTTTTGTTGAGGTTATGGGCCGTGATGTTGGGCACATTGCCTTGAACGCAGGTGTTGGGGCAGGAGCGGAGGAAATTTTGATACCGGAAGAAAACCTAGGATTGGACAGACTGTTGGAATCCTTAAAGCGAAGTAAACAGTCCGGTAAATCTTCTAGTATCGTAATTGTTGCCGAAGGCGATAAATCAGGTAAAAATGTTTTTGAACTTAAAGAATACGTAGAAGAACATCTGCCAATTTATGATGTGCGTGTTTCTGTTTTGGGACATATGCAGCGTGGTGGTTCTCCCTCTTGTTATGATCGGGTTTTGGCCAGTAGGATGGGAGTAAAAGCCGTAGAAGCACTGCTCGAAGGAAAAACGAATCTAATGGTGGGGGTACAGGACAACAAACTTATTCTAACCCCTATTGAAAAGGCAATAAAAGGGCACACAAAAATAGACAAGGAACTCATAAGGGTATCCGAAATAATGACAACATAATTTTAATAGATAAAAACAAGTAAAAATGTCAAATTTGAAAATAGGAATTAATGGATTTGGTAGAATAGGAAGATTGGTCTTCAGAACTACCGTTAAAAGAGGTGACGTAGATGTAGTAGCGATTAATGATTTGTTAGATGTAGAACACCTAGCTTACTTGTTAAAGTACGATTCCGTTCACGGAAAATTTGATGGAACGGTAGATGTTAAAGATGGAAATCTAATCGTAAATGGTAAAACGGTAAGAATTACCGCAGAAAGAGACCCTAAGAACATTGCTTGGGATGCGGCCGATGCCGAAATTGTCGCAGAGTGTACCGGAATCTTTACGACTTTGGAAACCGCTCAATATCATATTGATGGTGGTGCCAAGAAAGTGGTAATTTCCGCTCCGTCCAAAGATGCACCTATGTTCGTAATGGGCGTAAACCATAAAGAAGTAAAAGCATCTGACAAGATTGTTTCAAACGCTTCCTGTACTACGAATTGTTTGGCGCCGATGGCCAAAGTGTTGAACGATGCTTTTGGGATCGAGGAGGCATTAATGACTACGGTTCATGCTACCACGGCCACACAAATGACTGTTGATGGTCCATCAAAGAAAGATTGGAGAGGTGGTAGAAGTGCCATGCTCAATATTATCCCTGCTTCCACTGGAGCGGCCAAAGCGGTGACCAAAGTTATCCCTGCATTGGAAGGTAAATTGACCGGAATGGCTTTTCGTGTGCCAACGGCTGATGTATCCGTAGTTGATTTAACGGTTCGCTTGCAAAAAGAGACCTCTTACGATGAAATCAAAAAAGCATTCAAAGATGCGAGTGAGGGCGAATTGAAAGGGATTTTGGGATATACCGAAGAATTGGTAGTTTCCCAAGATTTTGTAGGTGAGTCCCATACCAGTGTATTTGATGCCAATGCAGGTATAGAATTGAACTCTAAATTCTTTAAATTGATCAATTGGTATGATAACGAAGCCGGTTTTTCAAATAAGATGGTCGATTTAATACAGCACGTGAACAGTCTTTAAAAAAGATATTCAAAATTATAATAAATTCCTGAAAATGAGGTTTTTTCCTTATTTTCAGGAATCTTTTTTAAAAGCGATAGCAAATGATTTTAATTGTAGATAGTGGAGCGACCAAATCGGATTGGATTGCTTTGGATAGTAAAGGGAAGCAGCTTTTTTTGACGCAAACGTTGGGTTTGAGCCCAGAAGTGTTGACCCGGGAAGTCATAGAAGACCGACTAGCCAACAACTTTGAACTTTCCAAAAATAGAAAAGAGGTCACACATCTATATTTTTACGGTGCCGGATGTGGCACAGATCGCATGAAAAAATTCCTAAAGGATATTTTTAACGAATATTTTCCAAATGCGAAAGCGGACGTGAAAGAAGATACTTATGCTGCTATTTTCGCTACTACCAAAATTGGACATCAAGGTATTGTCTGTATCTTAGGTACCGGTTCTAATTGTAGCTATTATGACGGGCATCAATTATTTCAAAAAGTTACCTCATTGGGATATATTCCTATGGACGATGGAAGCGGTAATTATTTTGGCCGCAAATTGATCCGTGATTATTATTTTCATAAAATGCCCCAGGATTTGGGTATCCAGTTTGCAAAACAATATGATTTGGATGCAGATGTCATTAAAGAAAACCTTTACAAACAACCCAACCCCAACACCTATTTGGCCACTTTTGCACGCTTCTTAATAGAAAACAAAGAACATCCTTATTCCAAGGGAGTTATTGATAAAGGTTTCCAACAGTTTATTAATAATTATGTAATGCAGTTTGAGTTGGCCACAAAGGTGCCTGTAAATTTTGTGGGTAGTATTGCCCATTATTTAAGGGATGAATTGACAATGGTTTTAAAGCGAAATGACCTTATCGTGGGGGTGATCCGTCAAAGGCCTATTGATGGTCTTGTAGAGTTTCACAGGGAGAATATGTGAAGTTTATTTCACCGCAATCATAGAAATTTCAACATTTACAAACTTTGGTAAATTTGCCACTTCCACGGTTTCTCTGGCCGGTGCCGTATCTGCATTAAAATAGTTGGCATATACCTCGTTTACTTCTGAAAATTGATTCATATCACTTAAAAAAATGGAGGACTTCACTACATTTTCAAAAGTCATGTTTGCTTCGTTTAGAATAGCCTTGAGGTTTTCCATGGATTGCTTTGTTTCAGCCTTAATATCACCTGTAACGAGCGTATTGGTTTGCGGGTTCATGGGTATTTGTCCGGAGATAAAAAGGGTGTCGCCACTTAAAACTGCTTGATTGTAAGGGCCTATAGGTGCAGGTGCTTTGGAAGTATTGATAATTTTTTTCATATGTTAATTTCTAACAGGTTGACTTCTGTTTTCCCATTTCAGATCTTTTAAGATAGAGGCATCTATCCCAATAAAGAAATACCATCTTTTAAACTGTCCGAAAGGAGTCCAATTAAAGCGCATGCTAAAACTTTTTAAATCGCGCTGAAACCGAAGTTGGGTTAATGTAAATCCTTTATTCTTAAAATCATAACCCGAAGACCCCCCAATTTTCCATCTTGGGGCAAACTCTATGTCTCCGGAAAACATTAATGAATGTGTAGTAAACTCATTCTGCCTGGCAGTATTGGAATAGGTGGCAGCATAGGCCAACCTGAAATTCCAAGGAATTTTTGTTCCGTAGACCGGATTCTCTATATCCTCATCTTTATCTTCCCTTTCATAAGGCCGGTCAGAAAAACTATCGGCCCTACCGAATAAATCGTCCGTCCTTCCACCACTTTGCGCAACATAGTCAAAAGGATCCTCTTCTTCCTCTTCTTCCTCGCCATCTTTTTTTCCGAACATTTCACTGCTTATGGAGTAGGAAATATTGGCATTCGCGCGGGTCAATCTTAGCAAACTACCTCCATTATCAATATTGAAGGTATTTATACGGCGACCGTTATTATCAATGGCATAAGGGTCCAGTCCTGCAGCAAAATTTATGGACATCTTGTTATCCAAAATTGAAGTACCACCGTTTATGGTCAAAGGACTTATCCGAAGGGAATCCGCTTCTAGATTATATCCTGAAGAGATATTGAAATTACTTAAGATAGGAATCTTTTTGGGCTCCAGTTTAGTAGAATCCTTATCCCGCACCTTGGCTTCTAGCGTATTTGCAATGGAAAAATTGATACTGCTGGATTTTCCTAATCTAGGGGCACCGTTCAAAGTCCCTTGAAAACGACTAAACTGAACCGGTTCTTCATCACCGGGAATTCTGTATTCATCATAAAACTGCTCAAAAGAGGGGGCATATCCATAACTTACCTGAGGCCTTACCGTATGGCGTATGGCCTGTATTTTTTTATCCTCGCCAAAATTGAAGGTTCCGTATAAAGTGGTTCCCAAGCTTGTGCTAAAATTATATTGGTTGTAACGGTCAAAGCCACTGATAGTATCAGTAACTACAGATTCGGTCTCCTCATCAAAGCGTTGGTTAAATGTTTCGAGGGTCCATACATCTTCATAGCTACCGCCCATACTTACACTAAAATATTTGGCGACCTTAAAGTTGGTGCTTATCGGAATTCTGTGCCTTGCACCCACTCTGGCATTATCGAACATAGCTCCCGTTAAAAAATCCTCATCATTGGTCGTGAGTCTATTCTGAGCATTCACATCGTATTGAAAATTGATGTTCTGTATGACGCCTTTTTTGATACCATCACGTTTTGCGAACGGGAAAATACGCTCCATACTGGCCTGTAGTGTTGGCAAGGTCATAGTGATATTATCCGGGTTGTCTTCCAGAGCCGTTGGTGATGTTAATTGCGTATGTGTTGCCGTAAGACTCATGTTCACCGAAGGATATGCCGGAAAGGTTTTAGAATATGAGATGGATGAGGATAACGTATTATTTTGCGTATTGGGTAAATTTCGTTGTTGCAGGGAATTCCTAAAAAATTGGCTGCTACCAAGGTTTACCGAAGCGGAAAACCTTGAGTTTGGACTGGCTTTAGGGTCTTGGGAATGTGAAATTTGAATATTATAGTTTTCGGACCTACTAAAATCACTAAAACCCTTTTGACTTCGTATTTGATTTTCAAATCTGAAGTTTATGTTTCCCCTATACTTATACCTTTTTGTATAGATGGAGGCTGTCCGAAAACCCCAGCTCCCATTTGTATAAAAATCACCACTAAACGTAATATCAGCATAATCGCCTATGGGAACATAGTATCCCATATCTTGGAGGAAGTACCCTGTATTCGGGTCGTTCCCAAAGGAAGGCATTAAAATTCCGGCTGCCCTCCCCACGGAAAGAGGAAAATATGCAAATGGCATAGCGATGGGAGTTGGCACATCCGCAATATAAAGATTGCTATACCCTGCGATCACTTTTTTCTTAGGCACAAATTTGGCCTTTCGTACACGTATGTAATAGTCAGGGTTAATGGTGTCTTTTGAGGTGGTGAGTTTAGCTTCGCTTAAAAAATAAACGGAATCGTTTTCCTTTTTGGTGATTTCGGCATATACCTTCATGGCATCGCTTCCCAAGGACCCCGCATTGGCACTCTGTTCCGTTCTGGAGTTCCAAATAAGCGCTTTTTGTGTATCGAAATTAAATCGGATAGAATCCGGGATAACCACATTGGTACCCTGCTTAAAGTAGGGAAGCTGAGTGTAGTTTCCGAGGGAATCCTTTAATCTACCGGCATAAACCTCGTTTTTAACATAATCCATAATGATAATACCCGCTTTTAGTTCGGTATCTTGGTAATAGATTTCCGCTTCGTTGTAGAGATAGATCTTGTTTTCTTTTTGACTGAGCTTTACGTAATCCTTTGCTTTATAGGTAATCTTATCCAGTAATAAAGGTGGTTTTTTGTTTATGGAATCATTTGCCAAAGAATCGGCCAAAACACTGTCTCGTTGTACCGGAACCGGAAAAAGTGGGGCAATGATGGTATCTTGCTCGGCTTTTATTGGTAAAGGCACAATCTTATCTTCCTGAGCTTGTGTAAAAAACACGCCAATAAAAAGAAGAAGTAGGAAAAGTACGTAGTGTTTATTTGATTGCAAGGCTATATATCCTATTTTTGTAAAGGTTTGGCGGTTTATGAGCCGTTGGTTTTAGTTGTCAAACATACATATATTTTTTGTTCCCCTAATAGGTAATTACCATAATTTTAACCATGATACGGGCTATAATAACCCCTCTTTTTATGAAAATAAAACTGCTTTTTGTTTTAGGTCTTTTTGCGTTTTCCCCATTTGTTATTGCTTCTCCAAATTTTATAAAAATGCCTCAAGTAGATGATCCCTTCGTGGTGGTTTTGGATGCGGGGCATGGAGGGCATGATCCGGGAAATCTTGGCAACGGTTATTTGGAAAAGAAAATAGCTTTGAATATTGTCCTGAAAGTTGGCGAAATTTTAGCACAACATGAAAATATAAAAGTTATTTACACGCGTGAGGATGATACCTTCGTTGATTTATATGTAAGGGGTGAAATTGCGAACAAGGCCAATGCGGATTTGTTCGTTTCGGTACATTGTGATTCGCATTCTTCCGACGCGAACGGGGCAGGAACTTTTGTTTTGGGACTCCATGCGAACAAACAGAATTTTGAAATTGCGAAAAAGGAAAACTCGGTAATCTATCTGGAGGATAACTATGAAACTAGATATGCGGACTATGATATAAATTCTCCTGAATCCGTCATTGGACTTACCATTATGCAAGAGGAATTTTTGGATCAGAGCATAGCCTTGGCAAAAATGATTCAAGATAATTTTTCGGGCAAGCTGAAACGCAAGAATAGAAAAGTGAAGCAAGCAGGTTTTATAGTTTTACACCAGACATTCATGCCGAGTGTTCTGGTTGAAACAGGTTTTCTTACCAATAAAAATGAAGGTGCCTATCTAAACTCGAAAAAGGGTCAAGCTGAAATGGGCAAGGCCATTGCGGAGGCTATTTTAAACTATAAAAAAGGAGTTCAAGCCAATACGGTTCAAGACACCGGAATTCCTCAAACGGAAGAAAAGATCACTGTTGTTGAGAAAACGGTCCCAAAAGCAATAGAAAAAGAACCAATTCCTGAAAAAAAGGAGGAAGTAGCTATAGTTCCCGAGAAAAAAATGGAAACTCCATCGACTACAAAAGAAGAGTCTATTACTAAAAAAGTTCCTACGACCACTGAAACCACTGCTGAAAACAAAAGTATTATCCCAGATGTAAAGAAAGTTGAGGACATTATTTTCAAAGTACAACTTATGGCGGGGAGTAAAGATTTGCCATTGATTTCCAGTAACTTTAGAGGATTGGGCAATATTTCCAAAGAACCCTATAAAGACCTTTTCAGGTATATGTATGGCGAGACCAATTCATATAGTGCAGCTGAAAAGTTAAAATCCAATGCGGTATTGAAAGGGTACACTACTGCCTATATTGTTGCCTATAAGGGAGGTGAACGCATTTCGGTTCCTGTAGCCTTAAAAGCGCTTTCACAGTAAAAGTTGGCTTGTCATATTTATTTCTAATTTTGTAAGGAATCAAAAAACGAATTATTTGAAACTATCCAGGGAATTAAAAACAGGAATAATAGTTATAGGAGGGGTTCTTTTATTTATCATGGGCTTCAGCTATTTAAAATCATCCCCTTTATTCGATGATAGTAAAACCCTCTACGCAATATATCCCAACGTAGGTGGTCTACAACCCGGAACGGTAGTATCCATTAACGGATTGGGTGTCGGGAAAGTGAATGACATTCGTTTTATAGATGATGCCGGAAATTTATTGGTCACTTTTACGGTAGACAGTGAATTTCAGTTTTCCAAAAACAGTACGGTTGAGCTTTATGATACGGGGATTATAGGAGGAAAGGGGCTTCAAATCACCCCGATTTTCGATAATATGGGATTTGTTGCTTCGGGAGATACCTTAAAAACAAATACGCGACCGGGACTTACGGAACTTGCCCAGCAAAAACTCACACCTCTGTTCAAAAAATTCGAGTCCGCCGTAACAGATGCAGATTCCGTTTTAATAAATGTGAACAATGTATTGGACACCAAGACCAAGAAAGATTTACAAAAGGCTATAAATGGTCTCAGCGAACTTATGGCAAGCCTAAACGGAAGTGCCAAAGTACTCAACAATATCCTTAAAAACAATGAGACAAAGCTGGACAGCTCGTTCTCTAATCTAGAGATGCTTACGGCTAATTTTGCAAAATTGTCCGACACCCTGAACAATGCGAACCTAGGACGCACATTGTCCAATTTGGAATCTACCATGGCCAATTTGGATAAGGTTATGGCGAAGATCGAAAGTGGGGACGGTACGTTGGGTAAATTGATGAGCGACGAGGAATTATATACGAACCTGAGCAATGCTTCAAGAGAGCTGGACCTTTTGTTACAGGATTTTAGATTGAATCCCAAACGCTATGTCAATGTCTCGGTCTTTGGAAAGAAGCAGAGAGATTATACCGTGCCGGAAGAAGATCCCGCTGAGAAAATAGAAAATTAAAATGCAATACGTTCCAAATATAATTTTTGTTGGCTTACTGATTTTCGGAATTGGTTTTTTTGCCAAAAATGTTGGCAAATTAAAACGGAATATTTTTCTGGGTAAGGATACCGATGTAAGCGACAATAAACCGCAACGGTGGAAAAATATGGCCAGGATTGCCCTTGGTCAAACAAAAATGGTGGTAAGGCCCATTGCAGGTTTTTTGCACATAGTCGTTTATATTGGTTTTGTAATCATCAATATTGAGGTGTTGGAAATCATTATTGATGGTATTTCCGGTACCCACAGGATATTTGCCTTTTTGGGCCCTGTATATGATTTTTTAATTGCTTCCTTTGAAATATTGGCACTCTTGGTCATCATAGCAGTAGTAGCTTTTTGGGTCAGAAGAAATGTCATTAAACTGAAACGATTTCTGAAACCGGAAATGGAAGGGTGGCCAAAAAAAGACGGAAATCTTATTCTTTATATAGAATTGGTTTTGATGTTTCTGTTCTTGACCATGAACGCAACAGATTTTCAATTGCAACAACTGGGAGCGGCACATTATACCCAGGCAGGTGCATTTCCGGTCAGTGGTTTGTTAGTACCACTGTTCGATGGAATGCAAGAAAGCAGCTTAATTCTGATTGAAAGGACTGCATGGTGGTTGCACATTGCGGGAATATTATTTTTCCTGAATTACCTCTATTATTCCAAACACCTACATATTTTATTGGCATTTCCAAATACTTTTTATGGAAAGCTAACGCCAAAAGGACAGTTTCCAAACTCGGATATAGTCACAAAAGAAGTGAAAATGATGATGGACCCAGATGCCGACCCATTCGCTGCTTCGGCCGAGGACGCTCCAGATCCTGAAAAATTTGGGGCTTCAGACGTACAGGATTTGAATTGGGTACAACTTCTGAATGCCTATACCTGCACGGAATGTGGACGTTGCACGAGCGAGTGCCCCGCAAACCAGACCGGAAAGAAACTTTCTCCTCGTAAAATCATGATGGATACGCGCGATAGATTGGAAGAAGTGGGAAAAAATATAGATGCGAACAAAGGAGAGTTCAAAGAAGACGGCAAACAGCTTCTAGGGGATTATATTACAAATGAAGAACTATGGGCTTGTACTTCTTGCAATGCCTGTGTTGAAGCTTGTCCGGTAAGTATTGACCCACTATCCATTATTATGGACATGCGCCAGTATCTGGTCATGGAACAATCGGCGGCACCCTCGGACTTGAACAATATGATGGGAAATATAGAGAACAACGGCGCACCTTGGCCGTTTAACCAAATGGATAGACTCAATTGGAGTCAAGAATCATAAAAACGTTGTTATGGCTAATGAACTAAGAGTGCCCACGATGGCAGAATTGTTTTCTGCCGGTCAAAAGCCCGAAGTACTTTTCTGGGTAGGTTGTGCAGGTAGTTTTGACGATAGGGCAAAGAAGATAACCAAGGCTTTCGTAAAAATATTGAACAAGGCCAATGTTTCTTTTGCCGTCTTGGGAACAGAGGAAAGCTGCACTGGTGATCCTGCCAAACGTGCCGGGAACGAATTTTTGTTCCAAATGCAGGCGGTTACCAATATAGAGGTCATGAACGCCTATGAAATAAAGAAAATAGTCACCGCTTGTCCCCACTGTTTCAATACCATAAAAAATGAATATCCCGGGCTAGGTGGTAACTATGAGGTAGTACACCACACCCAGTTCCTAAAGCAATTGCTGGAGGAAGGAAGAATTTCAATGGAAGGTGGAAGTTTTAAGGGAAAGCGAATCACTTTTCACGACCCATGCTACTTAGGAAGGGCCAATGATGTTTACGAAGCTCCAAGAGACCTTATCCGTAAGCTCGATGCTGAATTGGTAGAAATGAAGAGCTGTAAATCCAGAGGCCTATGTTGTGGTGCCGGAGGTGCCCAAATGTTCAAAGAGCCTGAAAAAGGAGATAAGGATGTAAATATTGAAAGAACGGAGCAGGCCTTGGAAACCAAACCGGAAATTATAGCCGCAGGCTGCCCTTTTTGCAACACCATGATGACGGATGGGGTTAAAAACAAGGAAAAAGAAGCTTCCATAGCGGTGATGGATATTGCAGAACTTATTGCCACAGCTGAAGATTTATAATTGAAACAATACTGGAACACTATGAAATACTTTTTTAAAAGTTTGATGTTACCTTTTTGCGCTGTTTTTTTATTTTCTTTTGAAAGCGAAAAGAAAATAGCGGATGATTTGTTGTTCTACGCCTCCTTTGATGAGGGAACATCTGCGGATATCGCTGTTGGCGACAAACGTATCTATACGGCAGATTTAAGAAAAAACATAGAAAAGGCAAAACCCGGATTGTTGAATCCGGATGTCATACTTGCAGAAGGTCAGGGTCTATCCGGCAATGCAATCCGCTTTAAGAAAAAAAGTAAGATGGTTACTTTTTTCAAAGCAGCTAAAAACATAGGATATTCCACGGAAAATTGGAGCGGAGCAATCTCTTTCTGGCTTAAATTGAATCCTGAGAAAGATTTGGAACCAGGATATTGCGACCCGATTCAAATAACGGATGTAAACTATAATGATGCTGCGCTATGGGTAGACTTTACAAAAGATAATCCCAGGAACTTTCGTTTAGGAGTTCTGGGCGATTTAGAAATCTGGAACCCAAATAAATTAGGACCTGACGAAAATCCAGATTTTTCAAAAAGATTGGTATGGGTAGAAAATCCTCCTTTTAGTGATAAGGAATGGACACATATCGTGATGAATTTCTCTAAATTGAATACTGAAAACGGTAGTTCTGAATTGTTCGTGAATGGTAAGAGTATGGGTAAAAGTCCAGAAATTAAAGACCCTTTTACGTGGGACGAGGAAAATGCCAATATTTTGTTAGGCTTAAGCTATATTGGTTTGTTTGATGAATTGTCTATATTTAAAAGACCTTTGGATGCTATGGAAATAGAACGTATCTATAATGCCAAGGAAGGGTTAAAAAAAATTCTCGATTAATTAAAAACACATTCAAAAATATGTTGGTTCCTTTTGAACAACTTCCTGATGATTCCAGAATATGGATATACCAATGCAATCGAAGTTTTTCGGAAAGCGAACTTGAGGCAATAACGGAAGAACTCGATTCATTTTTACAACTGTGGACTGCACATGGGAATGATTTAAGAGCGGGTTATGAAATCAAATACAATCGGTTTTTAATTATCGCTTTGGACCAAGGTCAACAAACTGCCACAGGCTGTTCCATTGATGCTTCCGTACATTTCATTAAACATTTGGAGCAAAAATATAACGTAATGCTACTGGATAAAATGAATGTTTCTTTCAAGCAAGGAGAATTTGTGGCCTACAAGCCCCTGCTTGATTTTAAAAAGATGGCAAAAAACAAATCTATTTCTAAAAACACGATTGTGTTCAATAATCTTGTAGCTACTAAAGGGGAGTATACAGAACATTGGGAGGTGCCCGCATCGGAGAGTTGGCACTCAAGATTTCTTTAAAGAACAAGGCTATACATATTGATTTTATTAGGTTTCATCGATGAAATGCAATATTTTTAGTCCTTTTAAGTTATCTTACTACACTAAAAAGTATATGCGCCCCTGTCTTATTTACTTTCTTTTATTTTTAGCTTTTAATAGACTTTACGGTCAAAATCCATTGGTTGTTAAAGACAGTCTTTCCCAAATACAGTGGGTCAATTCCCAATACGAAAAAATGACATTGGAAGAGCGCGTGGGCCAGTTGTTTATGGTCAGTATAGCTTCCAATCAAAGTTCACAACAAATAGACGGATTCAAAAAGTTGGTGAAGGACCATAGTTTGGGCGGAATAATCTTTTCTAACGGAGGTCCGGTTAGGCAAGCACAGATTACCAATGAACTACAGTCGATTTCAAAAATACCATTGCTCATAGGTATGGATGCGGAATGGGGACTGGCCATGCGTTTGGATTCTACCTATGCTTTTCCATGGAATATGACTTTAGGGGCCATAGCCGACAACGCCATTGTGGAAAAAGTAGGAAAGCAGATTGGGAAACATGCTAAAAGACTAGGAGTTCACATCAATTTTGCACCGGATATCGACATCAATACAAACCCAAAAAACCCGATTATCGGAAACCGTTCTTTTGGGGAAAATAGGGAGGTGGTCACGGAGAAGGGTATCGCTTTTATGAAAGGATTGGAAAGTGCCGGGGTACTTTCTACCGGGAAACACTTTCCGGGACATGGAGATACCGCCACGGATTCACATAAATCTTTGCCTATTATTCCTTTTTCAAGAAAAAGATTGGACAGTTTAGAGCTATATCCCTATCAAAAAATTATCGATTCCGGTCTGAGCAGTGTTATGGTCGCCCATTTGGAAGTACCTGCCCTGGAACTGAAAGAAGGCTTGCCCTCATCGCTTTCAGAACAGATTATTTCAGGAATTCTTAGGGATGAAATGGGTTTTGAAGGCCTCGTATTCACGGATGCGCTAAATATGAAAGGAGCTTCTGAATTTGGGTCCGAAGGCGAGGTAGCGCTGAAAGCCTTTTATGCTGGAAACGATATCTTATTGATGCCGGAAAATATTTTGGAAGCTAAAGAAAAACTTTTAAAACAATACGAAAAGGGCAGGATTACGGAAGAGCGATTGTCCGCATCCGTAAAGAAAATACTGATGGCCAAATATAAAGTAGGGCTTAATAATTATCAACCTATCGATTTAAAAAATTTATATGAGGACCTTAATTCCTTGGAAAACGATCTAGTCTATGAAGAAGCCATTGAAAATGCCATAACGGTAGTAAAAAACAGGTTTGACCTTTTAGGAATCAGAAATCTTCATAACAAGAAGATTGCCTATGTAAAATTGGGGGATGCTTCAAATGACGCCTTCCTGAAAAGATTGAACAAATATACCAAGGTAACGCAGGTAAATGCAGGTGATATCGCTTCTTTAAAAAGTAAGCTTACCGATTACAATCTAATTATCGTAGGACATCATAAAAGTAACGAAAGTCCGTGGAAAGCCTATAAATTTACCAATAAAGAGTTGACATGGCTTAAAGAGCTTGCTGATCTGAGAACTTCAAACCTCATTTTATCTGTATTTGCAAAGCCCTATGCCTTATCTGATATCGATTCTTTTCAGAATATAGATGCAGTGGTGATGAGCTACCAGAATAGTGATTTGGCACAACAAAAGACAGCGGAACTCATTTTTGGAGCTATTCCTGCCAAAGGAAAACTACCGGTAACGGCACATTCAGAATTTCCTGCCAATTCTGGGGTTTCAACCAAACCTTTAAAACGTTTGGGTTATAGTTTTCCGGAAAAAGTTGGGCTGAGTTCAAAAAGATTGAGTAAAGTAGATACTCTGGTCCAGCATGGTTTGGATAGTTTGATGTTCCCGGGAGCGCAAATTTTGGTTGCCCGTAAAGGAAAGGTAATCTATAACAAAAGTTTTGGGAAACCAACCTATACCTCAGAATCTAATGTCACTGAGGAACATATTTATGATCTGGCATCGTTGACGAAGATTCTCTCAACGTTGCCGCAAGTAATGCGGATGGAAGAAGACGATAAAATAGATTTGAGCAATACTTTTGAAGAACTTGTACCCGATTATTCGGACACGGAGATTAAGAATGTTACCGTTTTAAAAGCGTTATCTCACTACGGTAGGCTTCCCGCTTGGATTCCGTTTTACGTGAGAACCTTGGATAAGAACAGAAAGCCTTCCAAGGAATTTTATCGTACCTCGCTTGCTCCGGGCTTTTCAACCAAAGTTGCGGATAATCTCTATTTGACAGATGCTTATAACGATTCAATATATAATAGAATTGGAAGACAGGATTTAAAATCTAACCGTTACAGATACAGTGATGTACCTTATTATGTTATGAAAAAGTATATTGAGGACACGTATCATCAGCGTTTGGATACTTTAAACAATGAGTTTCTTTATGAACGAATTGGGGCAACACACACTACCTATAATCCGCTGGATCAGTTTCCCAAAAATAAAATAGTTCCTTCGGAAGAGGACAAATATTACAGATACCAGACCGTTCAGGGTTACGTACATGATATGGGAGCCGCAATGCAGGGAGGAGTAGGAGGGCATGCCGGACTTTTTAGCAATGCTAACGATGTAGCCAAAATTATGCAGATGTACCTTCAAAATGGATACTATGGTGGCAATCGATTTTTTGAATCAAGGACCGTAGAGAAATTCAACAAGTGCTATTTCTGCGATAAAAATGTTAGGCGTGGTGTAGGTTTTGATAAACCCCAGCTAGAAAAAAGTGGTCCCACCTGTGGTTGTGTTTCTAGAAAAAGCTTCGGGCACAGCGGTTTTACGGGGACTTATACCTGGGCCGACCCAGAAGAGGAAATTGTTTATGTTTTTCTTTCGAACAGGACTTATCCGTCCGCATCCAATACACTTTTAGTTAAATCTGGGTTAAGAACAAGAATTCAGCAAGCTATTTATGATGCTATTTTAAATTAAAAACTAGTTTTGTAAGATGAAGATAGCAATAGTATGTTATCCAACTTTTGGTGGTAGTGGCGTTGTGGCTACCGAGTTGGGAATAGCACTGGCAGAACGGGGACACGAGGTTCATTTTGTAACTTACAAACAACCCGTACGTTTGGATTTATTGACCAATAACATCCATTTTCACGAGGTACACGTCCCGGAATACCCCCTGTTTAAATATCAGCCTTACGAGCTCGCCTTATCCAGTAAACTGGTGGATACGATAAAATTGTACGGCATTGATCTTTTACATGTACATTATGCCATTCCCCACGCCTATGCAGGTTATATGGCGAAAAAGATGTTGGAGGAAGAAGGAATTCATGTTCCTATGATCACCACTTTGCATGGAACGGATATTACTTTGGTGGGGAAACATCATTTTTACAAACCGGCAGTGACTTTTAGCATCAATCAGTCGGACGTGGTCACTTCCGTTTCCCAAAGTTTAAAAGAAAGGACCTTGGAAATATTTGATATTAAAAAGGAGATTAAAGTTGTTCCTAATTTTATCGATAAATCAAAATATAGTATTTCTTTTACCGATTGCCAAAGAGCCAATATGGCAGATGACAATGAACGTATAGTAACGCATATTAGTAATTTCAGAAAGGTGAAACGCATTCCTGATGTGATAAGTATATTCTATAAAATTCAGGAACAGATACCTGCCAAGTTAATTATGGTAGGTGAGGGTCCCGAAAAAGAAGGAGCAGAAGTTCTTAGCGAACAACTTGGAATTGCCGATAAGGTAATTTTCTTGGGAAACAGCAATGAAATTGATAAAATACTTTGCTTCTCGGACTTATTTCTTTTACCATCAAAATCGGAAAGTTTTGGTTTGGCAGCGTTGGAGGCAATGATTAACAAAGTTCCGGTCATATCTAGCAATACTGGAGGAATACCAGAGGTAAATATTCATGGAGTAACAGGCTTTTTGAGCGATGTTGGTGATGTAGATGAGATGGCCAATAATGCTTTGAAAATACTGAAAGATGATATTGTACTGGAAGAATTCAAACAAAGAGCAGTATTTGAAGCCCAAAAGTTTGATATTTTGAATATTCTACCTTTATATGAAGAACTTTATGAGAACGCTTATAAAAGCAGGTTCAAAAATGCTTAGATGCTTATCATTAATTTTTGTTATAGCCATTCTTAGTACGGCTTGTAAAGGGCAAAAGAATATCTCTGCGAGTAATATTGATGACGATAACGTAAAAATGGAACTTATTGTTCAAGATAATTATAGTGGTGCAGAAACTGAGGAGCATCTTCTAATCAAAGACCAAAAAGCCTTAATGAAATTTTATGGGCAAATAAACAGAACTAGAAAACCCGGTTTGCCATTGCCTGCGGTAGACTTTGAAAAAGAGATGCTTTTTGTTTGGTGTTCCGGTGAAAAATCAAGTGCAAATCCTAAAGTACCATTTATCACTAAAGAAACGGATTCCTCTTTTGTCATTCAAAAGAGAAAACTTCAAAAATCAGACACTACCAATGCATTGGTTAGTCCTTTCTATATCTATAAAATGCCGCTCAGCAAAAAGTTAGTTGTTATTGAGTAGTTTATTTACATCGTTGAAAAATAGCCTTTTATCTATCTAACGAGAATCCTTGTCATTCATAGTTCTTTTTTGATATTATTTTATATTGAACTTAGTTTTGCTCATTAGAACCCTAAATTTAATTTACTATGAAGACCTCATCACTTATCATAATCTTATTTGTATTTCAAGGTATTTTTACATTGCAGGCACAAGATGAACTACAAATTACTGCTAAAGACAGTATTGTACAAAGTTCTTGGATCGTTGGTATAGGGATAAATGCCGTAGACGATTCCGGAAATGTCTTTGATGGGTTGTTTAATGTAAGTGATGAATGGAATATTCTACCTTATCCATCTAGAGTAAGTATCGGTAGATATTTTAAAAATGGATTAGGAATTGAGGCTATAGGTACCTTAAATAGATACAAGGAAGGCAAAATTGTTGACCAAAGCATAAACACCGATGATATTAATTATTTTGGGGTAGATGCTCGAATTACATACGATTTGAACAAGATTATAGGTCAGACAGCTTGGTTTGACCCTTATGTTGGTATTGGTGCCGGTTATACTGATGCCAACAATATAGGAAGAGGTACTTACAACGCCGTTGTAGGATTTAGAACTTGGATTTCCGATAAATGGGGCTTGGATTTTAATTCGTCGGGAAAATGGGCCATGAGTCAAGACGGTGGAGCAACAAATCATTTACAGCATGCTGCAGGTGTTGTTTATCAATTTGGAATAGAAAAAGGATTGTCAAAAAGGGGAGAGGAAAAACAAGAATTGTTAGCAGCTATTGAAAAAGAAAAACAACGCCAGCAAGATTCTATTAATGAAGTGAACAGGTTACGGGATGAAGCACTATTGGCGGAGCGAATGAAAAAAGAAAAAGAAGCTGCACAATTAGCGGCTGCCGAACAAGCTAAATTAGACGCGGAAAATAAGCGAAAACAAGATATCACCAACAGAATAAATAGTTTGGGACATGTATATTTTGGCTTGAATTCCTCCGTTCTAAGGAAAGAATCGGAAATACTGTTAGATTCCTTAACGCTTATATTAAATGAAACCCCAGCACTAAAGCTGCTGATTACGTCGCACACAGATTCTCGGGGCAGTTCCAAGTATAATGATTGGTTATCGCAAAGAAGGGTCGAAAAGACAAAAGATTATCTGATTTCGAAAGGAATAATGTCCGATAGGCTAACTACCGAAGCCTATGGTGAACAAAAACTACTTAACGGATGTGACGATAATACCTATTGTCCTGAAGAAAAGCATAAGGTGAATAGGAGGTCTGATTTTCAAGTAATTAGTTTCTAAACTTAATATTAATATATTACTTGATTAAGATATAAGGGGTTGTAAATAAAATCATATATGGCTTTTTCTTTAGTCATTCTTAAATATGATATAATGATTGATTGAAAGTATAGGCTAAATCCATCCTTATTTATGAACTGTAATAATCGGTATTGAAAGGTTTTAACCATTCCAAAATCATATCCTCCCCATTAGTATCGTTTATTTTCAATACTTTTTGAAATTCTTTTATTTTATCGTTAATCTCGAAAATAGAATTTTCTACTAGATAAATACGGGCAAAAACTTGTTTTTCTGTGCCTAACATATCGGAAGAAATAATGTCTCCGGTTTTGAATCTATCCAAAATAAAGATCACACTATTATCGGATTCTATCGTATCCAAGCCTTTAATTGAAGTAATTTTACCACCCTTTAGTAAAACCCAAATTGTACAGGACATTTTTCCTTTAAACATATAATCATTCTTTTCAGCTATATCATCCTCGCCGAAAACACCGGTCAATGCAAAATTTATAAGCATTTCTCTATGGTCAAATCCGTTAATATGTTCAATTGGGATATTGGGCGCCTCGCCTTGTAATCTAAATCCGGGATCGTAGGCATAGATGATATTGTCCTCAACAAAAAATTGGATATTCAAAATACCATTTTGAATGTTCAGTGCTTTGAATAATTCACATAATTTTGGATGCACCGTTTTTACAAATAAATCAGAATATTTTGAGGGGAAGATGGCTCCAATGCAGACTGGACTTGCATCTCCTTGTTTTTTTGTTGTTACCCTATCGGAAACTGCCGATAAGTAAGGTATGCCGTTTCTAAAGGTATAATAAGCGGCCATGTCATCACAATCCATATACCTTTCAACCAAAACAACACCTTTTTTGGAGAACTCTAGAGCCGTTTTGACAGACGCATTATAATCCTTTTCATCTCTACAGATTTTCATACCAACGCCGCCGCCATTATCTACCGGTTTGACCATAAGGGGATAACCTAAATTATGTGGCTTGTCTATATTGTTGCTATCTATATAAATACCGGGAATATCCTGAATATTATGCTTAAGACAGTATTTTTTGAATCCGTCTTTACTACAAAAGGCTTTAACGGCTTCCTCGGTAACGTAACAGGGAAAGCCCAATTTATCACAAATTTCTTTGTAAGGTTTTACTAAAATATCCGCTACCCCTACTATTACTCCATCAACGTTATTTTCCTTTGCCACTTTTACTACACTGTCAATATCAAAAACATCTAGGTCATAGCTTTTGTCTCCAACTTTTTTTGCTGGAGAATCAGGACTCATATCTATTACGATCGTATATATTCCCATTTCCATAGCCGTTTTAACAAAAACAGCAGTCTCCGGATTTCCCCCTAGTATTATAAGTTTTTTATTCATGTTAACTGGTTGATAATTTGTGTAGGTTTTGAAAGTATGTAATATAATTATTTATGGAGCAAACTTTTATCTAAAATTTGTTTTTCTTGAAATATAAAATTTTCATCAAAACCAAGATTATGGAGAACGTCATCAATATCCTTTTCGTTGGTAGTTATCGTGACTATCTTTTCGTTGTCTATACCCATTAATTGCAATTCTGTTTTAATTAGCTCATAAATAGAAGGATTTATAGTTGCAATTATTAAATAATCGAATTCTTCATTTGTTATAGAACTGATAGGTTGTACTAAATTTTCTCCAATTTTTAAGTTATGAAAATCAACGTCTATCCATTGAACGACTTTAAAGTAACCGCTTTTAAGATTTGTCGTTAAAATGTGCTGTCCAAAAGACCCAGAGCTATAAACGACCACCTTCGAATTCTTCTTTATTTTTGAGAAAGGATTGAAAAACACATTGCCGGCCTCGTTGAGAACAACCCCTCCAGATCTCACAAGGATTTGTGAGTATAAATATAACTTTATTTGTAATTGTAAACTTTTCTTATCTAAAACCGTACTGAGTTTCGCTTTTAATAAATTCATTAGTAATCCTAAACGATAATACTCCGTTTTTGGGTTTTCTATCGATTTGACTATAGAATCATGCCTTTGTCTATAGTAGTAAAGCGGAATACTACTAATTACCAATCTCTTGGTAATTGACAAGTAGGAATATGTTATTGCGGCATCTTCGCCCATAATTATCTCGTTTGGAATTTCGGAAAGAACAGGAACTAATAATTCTTTTTTGAATAGCTTGTTCCAAACATATGTGGAGATTCCATGTTCGCAAAAATTACCGTTATAAATAGCATTCGGAATTATCGAGGATTTGAGTTTACTTTCATCATAAATCCCCACCATTTTTGGTTTAATCGTTTCAATTTTCCCATTAAACTCTCTAAAATGCCCTGTTATTACTAAGTCTGCATTATTTGCTTCAGCTAGCTTGAATAGGGTATCCAAGTAATATTTATCTACCCAATCATCCCCATCCACATAGGCAATGTATTTTCCTTTGGCATGTTTAAGCCCCTCTTTTCTTGCACTTAGGAGGCCACCATTTTTTTTATGGATTACAATAATTCTTTTATCGTTTTTGGCATAATCATCACAGATTTGAGGACAATTATCAGGACTTCCATCATCTACCAATATTAGTTCAAAGTCTACAAAGGATTGCTGTAAAAGACTATCAATACATTTTGGAAGATATTGCTCTATTCGATATATCGGAACAATAACACTGATTTTAGTTGTGCTCATGGGGTGAAATTTTATCGACTCCAAAATTAGTCAAAACTATGCACTTTAAAGCAATGGCTTTTGGCTTTAAAAGTGTAAGAGAGCCTTTTCATAATATAGCTAAAAAGTTTTAAAAAGGCATAATCTGGATTCTCAAATGTACTCCCCACCGGTTACCCTTATAATTGAGCCTGTGGTCATTGCGGAGTCATCAGAGATAAGGTGCATTACTGCCGGTACAGGATCAAAACGGTTTAACATTCTTCCCATAGGAAGTATATTCGATGCTTTTTTAATAAGTTCTTCCTCACTCATACCTTCTTTAGATCTCAATTCAACTTCGCCCTCTGTATTTGTCCAACCCATCACGATATAATTTGATCTGATTCCAAATTTTGCGTAGTGGTGTGCAATATGATTAGACAATGTGTAGAGTGCACCTTTGGTCAGTGCATATGGTGCTCGATCAATTTCCCCATAATCCATGTGAGCAGATCCAAAAAATATAATAGAACCAAATTTTTGTTCCATCATGTATTTTAATACATATTGCAATAAGAAAAACGGAGCTTTAAGATTTATGTTGAAAACGCTATCATAGACGTTTTCTTCCGTGTCTATGATTGAAGATACCGGAGTTATTCCGGCATATAACACCAAGGCATCTATAGTTCCGAAATGTTCAAGGGTCTGTTTGTAAAAATTCTTAATTTCAACAATACTGTTCAAATCTATTTTATGAAAATATAGATTGCCTTCCGAACCGAAGGATTTGATTACTTCATTACCCTCATCAGTATTTCTGCCACTAAAAGCTACGTTATAACCTTTTGTTAGACAAGATCGTAAAATTTCCTTTCCAACACCTTTGGCACCTCCCAAAATCATTACTGTTTTCATAAACCTAAAACTATTCTAATTTGAACTATAACAATGTCATACACTAGGTTTCTCATTCAACTATTTGATGAGAAAGTCATTTATGTTACTCTATACTGTTTCTTTTTGGCGTTAGCTGTTTGGTGTGGCACCTTAACTTTATATGGTAATACATAAAACGGGTGGGGATAAGATGAGCCAATAGATATTTCTTTTTGCGCAATAGCATTGGCTTAAGTCGCAATACGTATCTAAAAACATGTTCAGGCTTTAAAAAGAAATCTTTGACCAGTCTTATTTTTTGTGCGCTATCAAAATTTTCTCCCATGGCGAGCCCAACGGAAAAATTCCCAACGTTTTGGTAGAATCCCTTATAGATTTCTACTTCTCTTCTGACCTTTCTTTTACTTGCAAAAAGGCCTATTCTAAGGGCATGGTCTGTCATCTCGTACTGTTCCAAATCATAGTCATAACAAATAGTTTTAAGACTATGGGTGAGTTCCTTGAAACGACTGAACATAAAGTCTTGGGTTTCACGGATAAATTTCTCGAATATCTTTTTGTCAATTTCTTCGTGATGTTCTATCGTATAAGAATCATCTTTATTCGTGTAGGCAACGGTACTGCCATGACCTGCCGCTAATAGTTGCTCATTCAATTCAACGTTGGCCATCAAAATATGATCAAAAAAATCAGGATAGGGGTATACGCTAAAATTAAGTCCATTCTTTATGGTTCTTTTCCGTATGTTATTTATTTCTCTTACCCCTAAATAATAACCATGGACCTCTATTTTTTCATTAAAGAAATCATATAAGCGATTTTGCATAGTCCCCCCCCAACCAACATCCGCCAAATGGAAGCCATCGGATTCGATATCAACATTAAAAGAACTTAAATAATTTTTAAAAAACCTTTTTTGATCGTTACGTGTTTTATCATAAGCTTCTATGAACCGCTCATTTTTCATAAGCGTTTCAAAAGTTTTGGAATCTAGGAAATTTTCTAGAACCTCATCTTTTTTTTCCTCCAAACCAGCATTTTTAACGATGCTTAAAATTATTTCTTGGGTAAAATTGAAATTTTTTAGAAAACTATTTATTGATAACGTTGGCCATCTTCTTTTCAAATACTCAAATTCTTCTACCTTCAAATCCTTGAAAGATGCCAACATAAGTGAATTTCTAGAAGCTTTGAAGTAATAAGCAGTTATGTTATCTTTTTCGTTAATAGACACCTCATTTTGATAATAGTCAAATAGCTTTTTAAGAAACAATCCTTCTCGAGCCAAAAAAAAGATGGTTTTGATATTGTCTTTTTTCGCTTTTTTATATAGACGCTCTATATAAACGTAATAGAATAGAATGTAATCACTGTGTGGGGGTGCTGATTTATTATTACACTTTTTATAAAGATTACGTACCACCCTTCTATAACTACGCTGATCTGAATTTTTTAAGATTTTTTCCTTGGTAATTATATTAAGCTCATTGTATATATCAATTACTTGTATTTCTGATTCATTGAAATTGGAATTTTTAATGTTTGAGTTTGCATTCAGTATGGCTACTTGTTCCCATCCCAAAGCTAGTTTGTCCAATATATTGGCGTATATGTTCCACGATTGTTCGCTATGTTTAAAATCGGCAGGAACATGAACAGCTTCAAAAATATTGTCAAGTTCATAATACGCTATACACTTTTGAAGAAGTTTGGAAGAAACCGATATTTGAGATACACAATGAATGGTATATCCTTTTTCCTTGATTTTTTTTAATGCTTGTACCAATTTCGCATTAGGATTTTTAATCAATACTTCAGCTTTGAAATCCAAATCCAAAAAATACGCTTTGAATTTGGAAAATTCATTATGCCTAATATTATCGGTACAAACTAATCTATTGTAAACTTCTGGGATTAGCTCTACAGAACTGACTTCAATTATCTTTTTATTTGATTCTTCCGCTAAATGTTTTTCAGCTTCTTTTCTTAATAAATAAAGTTCATCGATTTTTAAACCAAGTCCAAGTTCGCGTATCATTAATTTTGACCATAACCTATGAATATGGTCTTGTTGTACACTTTCATGTATAGTCAAATCATGAAAATCACAAAAAATTACTTTACAATTTTTAATGGACGATAACTTAGAAAAAAGTTTATTGGACATTTCCGCTTTGTGAAGTGGTTTTTAATTTGAAAATTGATTGACTTATATTATTGGTCATAATACGAAACGTAAATAAACGGTTTTAATTACGCGAAGTATTCTTTTTTTAATTTGAAAAAAGAACTCGAATGATTTTTAACGAATAAACCAGTTAATTGTATATTTTTTGTAAGTAATAAGAAATTATTTATCGTAATTCGCGACTTAAATTGTGTATATAGAGCTAAGATAATTAGTAAATTACTTTTAAAGATTAATAACGAAAAACAAATTAAAATATGTACCGATTATTTTTTAAGAGGTTCTTTGATTTTATCGCGGCTTTTTTTGGTTTGCTTATATTTTCACCCGTTTTGGTAATATTGATAATATTATTAAGCTTAGTAAACAAAGGGACGCCTTTTTTCTTTCAAAGAAGACCTGGAAAAAATAATGAAATATTCACTATCATTAAATTTAAAACAATGACAGATGAGGTGGATGAAGCCGGGGAACTTTTACCAGACTTTGAGCGTATGACAAAGGTCGGGAATTTTGTGAGAAAGTATTCCCTTGATGAAATACCACAGCTAGTGAGTGTTCTCAAAGGTGATATGAGCCTTATTGGCCCGAGACCATTATTGGTAAAATACTTGCCGCTGTATTCAAAGGAAGAATTGCGAAGGCATGAGGTGAAGCCTGGAATTACCGGTTGGGCCCAGGTGAACGGCCGTAACAGCATAAGTTGGCCAGAAAAGTTCAGCTTAGATGTGTACTATGTTGACAATCTTTCTTTTGTATTGGATGTTAAAATTTTTATTTTGACTGTTGCCAAGGTTTTCAAATCCGAAGGTATAAATAGTAGTGATAGTAAAACCATGACCACTTTTACAGGGCATAACTCATAAAGAACATTCACTTCAGAATTACCCAAATACCCTTATAAATGAATAGCCAGTTAATTGCAAAGGCCAAAAGCCTAGAATCTGTAAAATATGTATTCTTTGATTATTATGATACGGTAATACACAGAAAAGTACACCCCTTAAAACCTTTCAAAATTTGGGCAAAGATTTTAAAGACCAAGTTAAAGCTCTCAATTTCCATTACAGAAATCTATGAGATAAGAAGAGGAGCTATGAAATCACTTAGCAAAAAGCTGGGCAGAGTAGAATCTGAGCTTAGTTACCATGTCGTGATTAAGGAAATTTATGAGAGGTTGTTGGAAAAGAAAGAGCTAAGTTTAGAAACGTCTTTTGAAAATTTTTTAAAGTATTCTTCTGAAGCAGACTTTGAATCGGAATCTAGCGTGCAATACTTGAACAAAAAAACGGTGGCCGATTTAAAAATGTTGAAGGAATTGGGCTATAAAATATATTGTGTTTCAGATTTTCATTCAGATGAAGAGCTGATTTCCCAACTTCTTCGTTATCATGAAATAGAACATCTTTATGATAAAATTTTTGTCTCCGCTTCACAAAATGCTAGTAAGGAAAATAAAGGCTTTCTATTTCAGCATATAAAAGAGAAAGAAGAACTGCAATTTAATGAGATTTTAATGGTTGGGGATAACCCGGTAAGCGATATAGCCAATGCAAAGTTACATGGTATGGAAACACACTACCTTAAACGTTATGGACATAAGCTTAAGCAAAAATACCAGTTTTTAGTTTTAACACTAAACCATTTTTTTTGACCAATTTAAAGCTTCAATATGCTTTTCATTTTAGAAAGCTAAATGGGGCGCATAGGATATTTCTATGGGTTTAAAATTACTATGTGTCTTATTCATTAGGCGTTTGAGGTTTTTCCTTTTAAATATTGACCATCCAAATGGTTGGCGAGCCTCAAGGCCAGGGCTACAATGGTCAGGGTAGGGTTGGATACACCAGAGGTTGTAAAAACGGAGGACCCTCCAATGAACAAATTGTTTACACTATGGACTTTACAGTTTTTATCTACTACGCCCTCTTTCGGGTTGTTGCTCATACGTGTTACTCCTAGATGATGGTAACCTCCACTGAGTAATTTGGACCACTCGATTTTTTCTTTTAAAAGCCAGTCATCTATTTTAAGGCGCCCTATTCCTAGCCTTCCCAATTCTGAACCTAAAATAATATTGGATTTTAAAATTGACAATTTATCGGATTCCGATAATTGCCAATTAAGTCTTACATGGGGAACACCCAAGGCATCTTTGGTATCGGCCAAATCAACTCTAGAATCAGGATTTGGAGCTTGTTCACATCTTGTATTAAAAATGTAATGAGATGTTTCTATTTTACCATCTTCCTTTATTTTCACCTCTTTTTTGTTGATCACTAATTTCTCTATAATCCAGTCAACGGAATCATCTCCAATTATATTTCTAAGCTTTCCTACATTTTTGACTCTTTTATCAAGTCTTTGCCATTGGTCTAAATAACTTTTAGGGTTTTTGCTATAACCTAAAGACCCCGCTTCTGATTTTGTTACAATTCGAGTTGAGTAATTCTGCAATTTTAATTTACGTTGTATTTCCTCAGAAGTGGCAAACATTCCAAAGGCTTTTGAATTTAGGGAGTGATCATAATAAAAACCCATTTTAATATGGGAAAGCAATAACATATCAGAGGTGTCAACATGTGGTTGGTCCATAAAGTACCTTCCAACCAAATCATTTTCGTTACCTACTCCTTTGTTAATAACATTATTGGAATTGAGCAAGTGTCTTACATTTTGAAAAGCGCCACAAGCCAATACAAATACTTTGGCCTTTACCGTATGTGTTTTTTTACTTTCCAAAGTGGATAATGTAAGACTTTCGACCTCATTGCCATATTCTGTTAGATTTATGTAAGTAAGGTTTGCATTTGTTATGAGCCTTACATTTTTGGACTCTACAATATCCTTCCTGAATTTTGTTCCAAATCTAGTAGGTGCACTTTTTTGGAAAACTTTGGTTCTGGCCAATTTGTTGTTAAATGCAATAAATTTTTCATCCAACTTTTTCTCCCAATGATCGGTGCTGTAATTATATTCCTGAAGATCACAAATTTCGTGAGCCTCTTCATAGTACTTATCCAAGTCTTTCTTTTTGATGGGCCATCCACTATTTGCAACCCAGTCTCTTTCTTCAAAATCTATATCGTCCAAAGTAGAACATTGCCCAGTCCAATGCCCCGTTGTTCCACCAAAAAAACGTAATCTACACGGTTGTATGGGAAAATAGTTCTGTCCTATGTTTTCACCAGCATTTAAAGCATGAGTGTCGGCGTCATAATCAAATCCTCCACTTTCCAAAAGCAAAACGGAACGGCCTAATTCATCTAGTTTGCGAGCAAGCGAAATACCTGCAGCACCGGCACCGACAATACAAATCTCGGATTCGATTATTTTCTCTATTTCCTCTGATTTAAGAGTTTGTTTCATTTTGCATTTTTTGAACTAAATGATTTATTTCTGTTTTGGAGAGTACCCAACCGTCACAAATTTCAATATTTTCCCCATTGAAATCTTCTATAATGCTGTTGCGTAACTTATCTGGCGATTGCTCCTGAACATCAGGAACATTTTTTTCTTTACTTAAATGAGCTTTCGCAATTTTTTCTAGATCCTCATCGGATAAAAACTCCTCGATAAAAGGATGAAAAATTCCATTTGCAGGGTCATCTTGAGTATATACATATGCCAACGAACCAACTGTGGCCACACAAACTGCCGCTCCGGTCCTTAGAAAAAATGTTCTTCGTTTCATAGCTCTATTTATTTTTGAATGACTTATTGCTGAAAGAGTTATCTATCTTAATTTTAAAGTTAACAATTGTTAGATTATATATCAATCTCTGTTTTTCAAAACATCTTCAAACTACTCTAAAATATTCTAACGAAAATTTTTAAAATAACGTGTTTAAACTATAAAAAGATTGTGAATCAATAACAAAAGAAATATATAATTAATTCAATTGGGCAATGATTCGTTCATACGCATGTTTTGGCGTTAGATTGTTTATCATATACTCATACCCTTTTTGTCCCATCTCTTTTCGTAGTGTTTCGTTTTCATATAACCGTAATAAATTTTCAGTAAAAGTTTTTGTATCTCCTGATACGGACCAAAAACCGCAGCCAATTTTTTCCTGTTCAACTCCAAAATCTGTATTCTTATCTACAGCGGCCAATACAGGTATTTTAAATTTGTAATAAGCATTTACTTTTGAAGGATAATTAGGGATGGTGAAATTCTCATTAAGTGATACCAGTCCTATATCGGCTATTTTTAAAATATCTGAAAATTCAATACGTGTTACGCTATCCACAAAAATCATGTTCTTTAGTTTTTTTTCCTTGGCCATTGCAATAATCCGTTCTTTCTCTGATCCCCAACCGATAATCAAAAAAGCAAGGTCCTCTAAATGTTGAACACTTTCCGCTAGATGTATGATATTTTCCATTTGTTGGGGCATGCCAATATTGCCACCATATAATGCTACCACTTTATTTGAAATGTTGTAGCGTTCTTGTAATTCAATTGTAACACTTTCATCTCTCTCATTTGTATCCAATCCTTCCCAATTGGGAAGTAAATGTAATTTTGAAAAATCCATATAGGGATTATGCCTCTTTATGTAGTTAACGTTCCCTGGTGACATACATCCTATAAAGTCAGACTTTTTATACAATTTTTTTTCCAGTTTTCTAAAATAGCGATAGGCAGGCCCCGTTTTAGATATCAGCTCTAAATCAACTCCGTTTTGTGGAAAAATATCACGTAGAACAAGATATAACTTGGCATTGGAGCGTTTCTTCATCCATAGGGCGACAGAAATTAAGGTTATCGGGGGAGTAGGAATAATGATTAAATCGAAATCAATTTGAATCTTCATTTTTTTTAATGCCCTTTTATATTGATAGGGTAACAAAATATTGGATATTCCTTTTTTGATTAGACCGTTTCCAAATAATCTTAATGTTGGTACTCTCAATACATTTACACCAGCCTCTATGTTTAGAGATATTTCATCGTTTTCTTCTAGTGTAGGAGCAACAACAAATGCTTCATGTCCATTTTCGAAAAAAGTGGACATTAAATCAGTGTAGAGGTTAGGCTCAGAGGTGATACTAGAATATTTAAGGGCAATAAATGCGACTTTTTTCATAAATTATTTAGGGATAGACTCGAATTTTCATAGGTGATTTTGAGTAGATAAATCAGTAGTAGCTGTAAATTAATTACCTCATTTACCAACTGTTATGAACACTTTAAATAAAAATGAACTAATAATACTTTTTTTAAAAAATACTATTGAATTCACTCTTTTTCAATAGGGTAACGAAATTCATGGTATTTTATTCTTTATGATTTAGTTTTGGTATTAAATTTTTACGTTATCGTTTAAAATGTTTATATGGCAATTTCATATAATATATTTCGTTAATATAATTTCTTTAAATTATCCCTTTTTACATTTTATTTTAAGAGATAATACTTATTAAAATAGGATGTTTAACTAGATTTGAAACCTACGATAACAACAGAAAGAATTACTTTTAGATATTACATTTGAATAATTTTAAGAATAAATAATCTTGGATAAAATTACTCGAAATATTGAAAAAAGGAAAGAAATTAAAAATGTCTTCACAGATCTTTTTGATACGTTATTGCATAGGACCGTTCATCCATATGAAGTCTATCGCATATGGTCAAAAATGATGATCGGCGAACTTGGATTGGAAATTGACATCATAATTTTATATAAAATACGTCTAAATGCCATTGAGACGCTTACTGGAGACTTGAGTTGTAACAAAGCAGAAATACCCTATGATAAATTAGTGACTGATATCTATAATCGGCTGATCAATGCCGAGTACCTTAAGCCATCTCTTAATTTTTCTGTTTTTTTTGATGTGTTTTCGGAGACGGATTATCTAGCGGAAATATCCGTTCAATTTATTAATGAAGGATTGATCAGTAATCTATCCTATTTGAAAGAAAAGGGTTACCGGATTTTTGCTATTTCGGATTTTCATTTACCCAAAGTAATTATTGATAGAGTGTTGGCATTCCATGGTATCAAAGATATTTTTGATGATGTCTTTGTTTCATGTGATTACGGAAAAAGCAAAGAGAATGGGAATCTATATCCATATCTTTTAAAAGAAACAAATTCTATAGCCGAAAAAACGGCAATGTTAGGGGACAATAAAAAAAGCGATTTTTTAAATGCAGCCAAAAACGGAATATTTGCTCAATATTTAAAACATACCAAACATAAAATCAGAAATAAGAAAAATCTGTTTGGCACGGTTGAAAACGATTTTAAATCCATATGTAAAAAGATTGAGAGAAACTGTAGAAAGAGTAACTTCATATTTAGTGAATACATCATACATTTTTATTTTTTTACTGAAAGACTCTATTTAGAATGTAGAAAAAAAGGAGTGAAAGACCTTTTTTTTCTCGCAAGGGAAGGACATTATTTAAAGGAATTATTTGACAAATACCAAGCCGTAAATAGTGTATTCGAAGATTTTAAAATAAACACACATTATTTAAAAGTATCGCGGCACGCTGCAATGCAAGTTTCTTTTAAGGAAATAGAGGTAGAGGAATTTGCTTACATAAAAAAGAAATATGATAAAATGTCCACAAGAGATTTTTTAGACTCTTTTAGTATTAATAGTGATACTGCAGAACTTTTAGGCAAAAGAGTAAATATAGACTTGGACGCTATCATTGATGATTTTGTTTCATCGGATGTACTTGAATCCTTAAAAAGAGAACCCTTATTTGTTGAACACTATAACAAGAATAGAAAGGAACAAAATCATGCTTTTAAGGAATATCTGAATTCTTTTAATGTAGATTTCCATAAAAATGGTGTCACTTTGGTAGATGTAGGTTGGGGAGGTACCATGCAAGAATGTATTCATGAATTTTTAGGAGGAACCATAGCTGTAACCGGTTATTACATTGGATTAAAAGAAATATATACTATTACCGAAAAAACTAAGCGTTTTGGGCTAAATTTCTCTATTTACCCGTACAGGGATTTTTCTGATGAAATATTGCTTGCAAATGGTCAACTTTACGAACAACTTTTAGCCGCTCCGCACGGAAGCACCGTCGGCTATAGCGTGTCTGAAAATTCTCCTACCATAGAATTTCATGAAGCAAACGAAAAGAAAATTTTTGAAAGTTACATAGCTCCAATTCAAGACTTTATGAATCTTCAATTTGATAAGCTTTGTAAAGAACTAAGACCTATTTCATATTCGCAGGAAATAGCTCAAAAGTATATGACTAATATGGCATTGCGACTGGGATTGTTAGCAGGAAAAAAGAAGATAAAATTTATACACCAAATTTCCCAAGGGTTTTATCAAAATGTGGGAGCTAATGAAGTAGGCATAAATTATGATCCAAACGAACTGGGATTCACGAAATCAAAACTACTCGGACAATTTATAATTTCGCCAGAAAAGATATTTAGATATTTGGTAAAAATTAAACCTTTCCTATTCAGAAAAAATAAGTTTTGGATGGGTTGGATATTAAACTTATCCTATTACCATATAAAATTAAATCGTTGGTTGAAAGAAAGATTTTTTAGAAAAAAGCTTTTATGAAATAATCATTATCGTTTTCGTAGAATGTTGTATTAATGGTAGTTATAACAGGTTTTAATAGTAAAACTATTAATAGTTTGAAACTTTATTTAGGAATACTCCCCTTGGCATTATTTTTTATCGTTTAAACTATTTTTTTTTAAGCACTGTTTAATTAAGAATATTTTTATATATGATTAGCATCATTATGATTATTAGTATTTTGATCTTATTTTTAAAGTATTGTTAATATTTAGATAAAAAAGTTTTATTTATGCATACTCTTTCTTCTGCACAATCAACTAAACTATCACCATCACAGAAAGCAAAGGAAATTTACCCTTTAGCCATTTCGAATAGGGAAGAAACTGAAAACTCTAGAAAACTGGCCTGTCCTATCGTTGAGCATCTTAAGGGAGCTGAATTGTTTAGAATGGGTTTACCAAAATTTATGGGCGGATGGGAGGATAATCCTGTAGAAACACTCAGAGTATATGAAACGCTAAGTAGTGCAGAAGCTGCTGTTGCATGGATTGTTTGGAACAATCATTTAGCATGTACTTTTGGCCGTTATCTTGCTAAAGAAGATATGGAGAATGTATATGGTAATTTTTCCCATGTATATGCAAATTCAACTCGCCCGGAAGGTCTAGCAAATGTAGTTGCGGATGGTTATATGGTTTCAGGTCGTTGGACATTGGTATCCGGTTGCGAATTAGCCGATTGGTTTGTTCTAAGATGTTTAGTGACCTCGAAGGATTTACCTAAAACCCTTGGGCCAGGAGCAAAATTAAAATTGTTTTTTATTCCTAAAAGTGCCGTAAAAATACTCGATACTTGGAAGGTTGGTGGGCTTAAAGGCACTGGAAGTCATGATATAGAGGTAGCCGAAACTTTTGTCCCGGAAAAATTTGCGGTAGATTTTAATAGCCCTGTACCTATTGATACCGCTTACAGTAGATTGCCAATAGGTTGTATTAATGCATCTGGTTGCGCTGCTATGTCATTAGGACTTTTAAAAGCTGCTATAGATGAGTTGACAGGTATGTGCATGGAGAGGGTCACACCTGGAAAAAACCCGGATTTACGCGATAGGCTCACAGTACAATCCGCTATTGCTAAAAGTAGGACTATATTAAGTTCCCAGAGATTACAATTACACAATTCCGTTACTAAACTTTGGGAGAAATCATCCAAGGGAGAATCTTATACTGATGAAGAATTAGCAGATGTATGGACTGCCTCATGTCAGGCCGCGAATGCATCTAGAGCTATGGTATCAGAAATCTATGCCGTTGCAGGAACATCATCCTTATACAGTCTATTCAGGATTGAAAGGATACATAGAGACATTCATGCCGTTCTTCAGCATGGTATTGTTCAGCCACATTGGATGAATCAAGCGGGAATGGCATATTTAGGACTTACACCGTCTGCCTCTATGTTCAGAACCTAAGATTGGAAAGCCATTTATTTCAATTGAATACAAACCGATAATATAATTATAATTAGTACCCAATCTATTACTATCTAAAAGTAAACCATTTGTTATAGTGGCGTTAGGATTTATTTGTTAGATTTAATTAACCAATAGTATAACCAAAATTACCATTAAAATGATTCAAGTTATAAAAGATAAAAAGGCTTGGGATGAGAATTTGGCCCTAGTCAACGACTCGGATTTTTACTTTACCTACGATTATCATCATTTTTCGAAGAACAATAATGAATCGCCTATCCTTTTAAGATATACTGATGGTGAAAACTCTTTATTGTTACCACTACTAATCAGAGATATAGAAAATTCAAATTATAAAGATGCTACATCTGTGTATGGTTATACCGGCGTGTTGGAACAGAACATAAACAGCAATTTTGAACAAAATAATTTTAAAAAAGAATTACAAGATTTTTTTAAGAAAAATAATATAATCACTGTTTTTTCAAGATTGCATCCGTTTTTTAACTATCAAGAGAATCACCTTGAAGGATTAGGTAAAGTCATAGTATCCGGTCAAGTGGTCAATATAGATTTAACGGATACTATTGAAAATCAAAGGGCTAAGTTCAATAGAAGGCTAAAGACATATTTAAATAAATCTCGAAAATCCTGTTCTGTTATTAAAGGTAATGTCCATGAGCATTTACCAACATTTATTCGTCTTTATTATGAAAATATGAAACGCGTAGATGCGGATGACAGCTATTTTTTTGAAGAAAAGTATTTTTATGAAATTCTAGCAAGTAATGATTTTGAATCAGAACTCTCTATCTGTGTTCATAATGATACAAAGGAAATAATAGGAGGTGCCATTTTTATCAAAACGGGAAGCATTGTACAATATCACTTGTCAGGAATGAGCGGTGACCATTTTGATTTAAATCCTGTTAAACTCATTATAGACGAGATGAGAATTAAAGCTACTCAAGAAGGGTTCAAATATTTTAATCTTGGAGGTGGTAGAGGTGGACATGAGGATTCACTATTTAGATTTAAAAGTGGTTTCTCAAAAGATCATAGACCTTTTAAATTATGGAAGTATATTGTTGATGAAAAAGCATACCATCTATTAACAAATGGTACCATTCCCAGTGACATGTTAACAGCGAATCTTTATGAAGGTTTTTTTCCTGCGTACCGTAAACATCCTGTTATGATAAGAACTGCTGGTTAATGCGGCTCAATCACTAAGTTTTTTAAATTTTAGGGAAATACAGAAAGGCTATAAGCGTGATAAGATTATATTAGGAGTATAAAGTCAAACCAACCTATCAAAACCTGATTAATTGTTGTCATTTTAGAAAATAATATTTTGATTTCTAAAAAATGTTTGTTTTAATTGTTTCGTAAGCGTTATTTGCCAATAGGTTTTTTAATTTATAGTCATATCCTTTCTGTCCCATTTGCTGTCTTAATTTTTTATCGCCATACAAGATTAAAAGGTTTTTCATAAAGGCTTCTGTATCTCCGGCCTTTGAATAGAGGCCACAACCTATAGCTTCTTGAATTACCCCAAAATCTGTATTCTCATCAACTGAGGCCAAAATAGGTATTTTCAATCCATAATACGAATTTACCCTAGAAGGAAAATTAGGTATAGTGAAATCTTTGTTCAACGAAATAAGCCCTATATCTGAAATCCTGAGCAATTCAAAATACTCTGGCTTAGGAAGTGCTTTTTTAAGAATTACGTTGGTGAGCTTTAAATCTGTCACCATTTTTGATATTTTTTCATATTCCGTGCCCCTTCCTATAAGTAAAAAAACCAAATCGTTAAGATGAATACATTTACGTGCTAGTTCAATAATATTTTCTACTTGTTGCGGAATACCCATGCTTCCACCAAATATGGCTATTAGCTTATTCTCCAACTCATATTTTTTTCGTATTTCCGCTTCACTTACCGCACTGTTTAAGTTTTGAAGATTTTCCCAATTGGGTAATAGATGTAATTTGTCATCATCCAAATTTAAATTGTGCTTCTTCAAATAGGTAATATTGGCCGGGGACATACACCCTATCTTATCCGCTAAGTTATAGACCTTGATTTCTTTTTTTCTAAAATAACGATGTATCATTCCATTCGCTTTCATCATTTTCAGGTCTATGGCATTTTGCGGAAAAATGTCTCTTAGAATGAGATATAGCTTTGCTTTTGATTTTTTCTTAATCCATTGAGCCAAATCTATAAGCGTAATGGGAGGCGTGGGCATAATCACCAAATCAAAATCAAGATCGACCTTAAATTTTTTCAACGCCATTTTATACTGATAGGGAAGAAGTATGTTCGAAAATCCTTTTATGAATTTATTGTTTCCATAAACCCCTACAGTGGGTACTCTGATGATTTTCATTCCACTTTCTATTACCTGCTCTGTTTTTTTTTTATTGTCAAATGAAGGAGCCATCACCAAAACATCATGTCCATGTTTTAGAAATTCGTGCATTAAATCCGTATACAAGTGTGTAGAAACTGTTACATCAGGAAAACCTAAAGAAAGAAAGATAATTTTTTTCATGGAACGCTCATAGGTTCTTGGACCAGACCACTCTGTTGACATAATCTACATAAGAGAGAATAATACGAACCACTTTCTCACTGACATTGGGCATGGAATAATCTGCGACGGGTCTAAAATTTCTATTGGGATTTCTTTCTTGAACCTCTAATGCAACCAATGCTTGTAAAATCCGTTCAGGATTAAGCCCTACCATCATTACGGAAGCCTCTTCCATAGCTTCGGGACGCTCATGCGCCTCTCTAATATTCAGTGCCCTGAAATTAAGGATAGAAGATTCTTCAGAAATAGTTCCACTATCGGATAATACAGCAAAGGAATGATATTGCAATGCGTTATAGTCCGAAAATCCTAATGGCTTTAAAAATTGGACATTTTTATGCGCCTTTATTTTTTTTGAATCCAACATGTTCCGAGTCCTAGGATGTGTAGATACTATTACGGGATAATCATATTTTTCTGCAATTTGGTTCAATGAAGTAATAAGTCCCTCAAAATTTTTCGGATTACTTATGTTCTCTTCTCTATGTGAAGACACAACAAAAAACCTGCCTTCTTCTAGATTTAGCTTTTGAAGTACATTAGAAGATTCAATTTTCCCTTTAAATTTATGGAGCACCTCAAACATTGGACTTCCCGTTTTGATAACCCTGTCCGGAGATAGACCTTCCCTCAGAAGATATTCCCTGGCGATATCGCTGTAGGTGAGGTTAATATCCGCTACGTGGTCTACTATTTTTCTATTGGTTTCTTCCGGCACGCGCTGATCAAAGCATCTATTGCCCGCCTCCATATGAAAAACAGGTATCTTTCTTTTTTTGGCAGGAATTGCACATAGACAGGAATTGGTATCACCCAGCACCAAAAAAGCATCAGGTTGTACGTTTTCCAAAACAGGGTCTATTTTAATTAAAATATTACCAACGGTTTCCGTGGCGTTTTTTCCCGCAGCATTCAGGAATACATCAGGTTTACGAATGCCTAAATCCTCAAAGAAAATTTCGTTAAGCTCGTAATCGTAATTTTGACCTGTATGCACAAGGGTATGATCAATTGCGTTGTTAGCATCCAATGCATTTAAAACACATGCCAAACGAATAATTTCCGGGCGTGTTCCTACAACGGTTAAAACTTTTAGCTTTTTCAAATGAATATTTTTATGATTTAGTTTTATTAAACATTTTCAAAATAGGTATCAGCATTTTCTGGATCAAATGGTTCGTTGATCCAGAAAAGCGTAATCAATTCTTCCTTCCCTATATTTTTAATATTATGTGTATGCCAAATAGGCATATCCACATAAGAGGGTTCGTTTCCGTCCAAATAATAGTCTATGATTTCTTCAGTTCCAATTTTTCTTAATTGAATTAAGGCTTTTCCACTGATTACGGCAAACCGTTCCGCTTTTCTAGTATGGTAGTGGTTGCCTCTGGTTATACCTGGTACGGTGGTGGAAAATGAGAATTGACCACTTGTTTCTGTTCTGGCAATTTCAACAAAACTTCCTCTGTTGTCGGTATGTTTGGTATATTTTACGGGGTAGTGTTCTTTAGGGACATAGCATCGGAATGTGTTGAACAGCGCTTTTTCGAAAGAGTCTTCCAAGCTTGGGAAAATTCCCTTCCCCATATAGTCTTCTTTATACTTTAAAAGCAAAGAAAGTATTTTTGATACTTTCACGTGAGTAGGAGGTGCAATAGGAACCTCGGTAATTTTGTCGCTAAAGCTTACTCCAATCGTATCCTCATTTATGGCTTTGATAATAATTGATACCAAATCATTGATGTAGATAAGGCCTACTTCACTATTATTGATAATCGTAGGTTCTTCATTATGCGCAACTTTGTGGCAGAAAGTAGCTACAACAGAATTATAATTTGGTTTGCCAAAAGGTCCAAATACGTTTGGTATAGTCAATGAAGTTACTTTTGCCCCACTTTTGGCGGACCAATCCATAAATAGTTTTTTGCCTTCTTTTTTGGACTGTCCGTATAAGTTGTCATTACTTTCCTGAGATGAAGATGAAAAGATTATGTGCGGCTTTACATTTTTTTGTTCGCAAGCTTTAATTAATTTGGAAACCAGTTCAACATTGGTGTCGTAGATTACCTGTGGATCTTTATGTCGGTTCATTGCCGCCAAATGGACAATCACATCACAATTGGCCACAAATGCTGTCAAATCATCTTCGTTTTCAAAATAGGAACGCTTAAAATGAACAAGTTCAATATTTTCCTTTAACTGAAGTGTTCTATACAAATGGTCTCCTACAAAACCTGCTTGGCCCGTAATACCAACTTTTCTTTTCATACTTTTTTAATGTTTAAAAGCTTTAATTCCAATCCACTTTCCAGAAATCGGCTTTAAATCTGTAGTCATCCTCTTTTGAAGTACTCAAATTAGCGTTCGAAAAAACCAATAATTTTGAGTTCTCTTCGGTGGCTTTTATACCAGATGCATATCCTTTGGGTACACATAAAACCTGAGGTTCATTCTCTTTTAATTTGATTTTATTTGATATAAGTTTTTGAGAGGGATTTTTGAAATCGTCAACTTGGATTAAGTGTATGATAAAACTACCGTGGGTACAGTAGAACCATTTTTTTTCAATTTTGTGCCCCTGCCATGCCCTTATTTGAGTTTTGTTTTTTGGAGCAATATGATACATTCTAACAATAGGTGACATATCCAACGAATTGAAAAAGGAAAGCGTACCTCTTTCATCGGAAAACGTGTTACCAGTAATTAACGAATGTTCTGACATTTATAGAAGATTTTTGATGTAATCCAAGTTCAAGAGTGTATTTTTTAATTCATTATCCGTGAGCTGTTCCGTATTATGGGAATGGTAATCCTCTATTTCGCTCATATTGGAGTCCCCTTCGGAAAAATACCTACTATAATTTAAATCTCTATTATCTGCTGGGATTCTGTAAAATTCTCCCATGTCTTCGGCCTTTTGCATTTCTTCCCGGGTACATAGGGTCTCGTATAATTTTTCGCCATGTCGTGTTCCAATAACTTTTATATCGTTATCCGCATTAAAAATATCCTTAACGGCCTTGGCAAGATCGCCTATGGTGCTCGCCGGAGCTTTGTTTACAAAAAGATCACCTTGGTTTCCGTTGGTAAAGGCAAAAATCACCAAATCAACAGCATCTTCCAATGACATGAGAAATCTGGTCATTTTGGGATCGGTTACCGTTAATGGTAATTTATCCTCTATTTGCTTTACGAATAAAGGTATAACTGAACCTCTAGAGGCCATAACATTGCCGTACCTTGTCAAGCAGACAATAGTATCATCGTTGGGTATGTTACGTGATGCGGCAACGGCTACCTTCTCCATAAGCGCTTTGCTTATACCCATGGCATTGATAGGGTAGGCGGCCTTGTCCGTACTAAGGCAAATAATTCTTTTGACTCCGTTGGCAACGGCAGCATCTATAGTGTTCTGTGTACCGAAAACATTCGTTTTTGCGGCCTCTAGAGGAAAGAATTCGCAGGAAGGCACTTGTTTTAAGGCAGCTGCGTGAAATACATAATCAACACCACGCATTGCTTTTTCGATACTGGCATAATTGCGTACATCGCCAATATAGAATTTCACCTTTTTATTTTTAAGCTCATTCCGCATGTCATCCTGTTTTTTTTCATCTCTTGAAAAAATACGAATTTCCTTTATGTCCGTTTCTAGAAATCTGTTCAGTACCGCATTCCCAAAAGAACCTGTACCTCCTGTAATAAGTAGTGTCTTATCTTTAAACATTAGATTTATTTCTTTGTATTAAATTATTGTAAAGTTCTATATAATCATTATAGCGATCTTCCTTGTTAAAGTTGTCCCGTGCACGTTTAATGCATGCATTCATAAAATAATTTTTACCTTTTGCTTTTATCTTTTTTAATGCGCGCAATAACCCTTTCTTATCACCTTGATCAACTACGTAACCTGTCTCTTTCGATATGGCTTCGGGACTTCCACCTGTGTCATATGTGACAATTGGCGTTCCGCAAGCTAGAGATTCCAAATTAGTAGTAGGAAAAGTATCCGCATAAGTGGGGTTTAGAAAAACATCAGATTCTGAATAAAATTCCGCTAATTCCTTTATGTTTCCCGTTTTTTCAACACCTATTATATTATTGGGAATAGAATTCAGCTGTTTTTTGTTCAAGCCCACTATGATTATAATTTCATCCCTGTCAATTTTTTGACTGATCTCAATTATATCTTTAAATCCTTTTCCCTCATTCCAAATACTAGCAACGCAAAGAATGATGAATTTATTTTCAACTCCAAGTAATTTTTTTAGATTACTGTTTTTTATTGGTTTGAAAATGTTTAAATCTATGCCATTCTGAATTACTTGAATTTTATTCTTGGAAAGAAAGGATTTTTTAACCAAATTTTCTAGCCAATGGGATACTGGAACAATTGTTAAATTTGAGGAATTGAAACTCTTTTTTTTATCATTAAAGTTTTTTTCGGAGCGGTCAAATAAATAACTAGAGGGATATGATGTTTTTTGAGGACATTTGTTGCACGAAACCATCCATTTTGTACAATTTATACTCTCAAAGTGAACGCAATGGCCCGTAAATGACCAACAATCATGTAAAGTCCAAACTGTTGGCGTTGATTTTTCCGATAAATAACTGAAAAGCAATTTATAGTTCAGATAGTATCCGTGTATATTGTGTAGATGAACGACATCTGGTGAAAGATCATCAATGTAGGATATTAATTTTTTTGTGCCAGATGTAGAACCCAATCCATGTTTGTCAAAAACCCTAGTTAAGTAAACATGGTAATAATTACTGAATTTATCTCCGATATTTTTTAGCCTAGAAGAGCTTTGATTAGCATAACGGCCATAGGCTATATGGCTTTCCCATTTTTTTGATAGTACGCGATTACCTATGTCTTCTGCGATTCTGCCAGTTGATCCTGTATTAACTACAGAGTTTATTTGTAAGATTTTTATCATTAATATCGAGGATTAAACTAAAGGCGCGTTTCCATTCAATAAATTTTCTATCACCATCATTTGATAACGAGGATTGTAAAATTTATCTATTATATTATAGCAATTATTTCTTATTTGTTCTCTCGATAGTTGATTTTCGAAAAGCCATTGTCTTAAACTTTCAACCATACTATCCATATTATCTTCTTCAAAAAACAAACCGTTATAACCTTCTTCTATTGCTTCTGCTTCTGGCATTTGATTGGATAAATTACCATGTGTAAGGACCGGCGTACCATAGCTTAAACAATGTATTGCCGTGAGTCCAACATTTCCAGGACTAACGCACAAGTCTGCACTGGAAATAAGACGTGATAACATTTGTTCTGAATAACAGGGTCCGTAAAAATGGCAGTGGTTATTAATTTTTCTGATGCTTACAAGGTTTTTTAAATTATCAATTTCATTTCCGTTCCCGATAATTAATAAATTAAGATTCCTACCTTCTTTTACCAAATGCGCTACACTATTTATTAATAAGTCTAGCTTTTTTATTTTTGTCAATCGCCCAATGAATATTAGTGTTGCAGCATTTACATCTGAAAAAAAGGGATAAATTGACCTTTTTGAAAAATCTTTAATATTCTTTCTAAATTTTAGGCTATTTCCATAATCTAATGAATTAAATATGACATGAAGGTTTTTTTCATTAAACCCCTTTGCGACCATTAATTTTTTGCCACGCCTTTCGTAGAGCAAATGCTTATTTGCTAGCTTAAAAAAAATAAGCCTCAACTGTTTTTTCAAAAAAGCTTCGTTACCATAGAAACCATGACTCCAAAAAATAACTTTTACGCCTCTTATCCTCAGAATAATTGCAGAAATCCAATTAGTAAGTACCCAAAAATCTGCAGTGATTATAGCATAATCAGCAGAAGAAAATAAAGGATTGGTAATTAGATTACTTTGCCAAAAAAGCACTTTTCCCTTGTAATACTTATTTCTTAAAATATGTATTCTATCCGAATAAGACGTTGCGAATTCTTCACTTTCAGTATTAATTTGTTTTATGCCTGAGTTTGAATCTTTGCCAAATAGAAAATGAAAATCGTATTTTATGTTATCCAATAATTTTTGCCATAAGATATTTCTATATAATGGCGCAATATTACTAATAACCAATACTTTTTTTTTCATAATTTAAAGCGAGAAAGTATTTTCAGATGTTAAAATCAATTTTGGAATATCGGCCTATTCATCAGATAATTTTACACTAACTTAATTAGTTAGATTGTTTATCAATTCCTTCCATTTATTAATTATAGGATTCATTTGAAATTCATTTATCATTGAACTTTGTGTTTCTGAAAAGTTAGTTCTTAAGTTTTCATCAAGAATTAATATTTCGGTTTTCTTTGCCATTTCATCACAATCAAAAGCTGGTATCAAAAACCCGTTTTTACCATTTACAATTATTTCATTTGGACCTGTCGGTATGTCAAAGCTAATTAGGGGTAATTTGCATGCCATACCCTCTAAAAGTGTCATAGGAAACCCTTCGTAAGCGGATGTCATGACCATCATAGCGTATTCACGGTAGAGTTCATATAGATTATTTACATTTCCTTCAAGGATAATTCTATCTTCTAGTCCTAGAAATTTAATCCGTTCAATTATCTCAGCCTCTAACTCCCCTTTCCCATAAATATGCCATGTGAATTCTGGATTGGCTTTTAGAACCCTATTCGCAACATCAATAAGATTAGTGTGAAATTGTTTTTGATATGTTAATCTACCAACACTAATAATCTTTTTTGAAGTTTTCCTATACTCGATTTTCTCGTCCAATAATTTTTCATCAATTGGATTATATATTTGAACGACATTTTTAGCGAAAGTATTTTTCCTGTAATTTTTTTCATCCGTTTTTGTTAACGTAATCAATGTATTTGAGAAAAGGGCTCCTATATGTTCGTTAACTTTTTTAAAGTTGTTTTTTTCTGCGCCAAACAAACTTGAGTGGGACCAATAGATAAACTTGGTTTTTAATCCAAAGGTTGATAAAAACCCAAGAAGACAATAAATATGGCCACAAGAAATTAGAATATCAATATTATTTTCTCTAAGGTATTGTCTAAGCCTTTTTCTAGCTTCAAGAATACCTGATTTCATCGTCTTTTTTTCTGACAACAAATCGAAAAATGAAACACTTTGATTCCATTCATAATATCTTTTGGTAGCTCTTGGATGAAATCCTATAGCATGTATATGTGCAATTTTTTCTTCTATTAGGTGATGTGCAATGATGGATGTTACACGTTCAATTCCACCATTAGAACTTGTACTGCCTAGTAAAAAAGCTATGTTAGGTTTTTTATTGTCCTCCATCCAATTTTTTTATTCTACTTTCAATTTGATAATGAATACCTATCATTAGGAAAAAATACATCATTGCAAAACTTGCTTTATAAAAAACATAAACGTTGTTGTAAATTAAAAAGGTTGCGAAAAATAGGAGACTTAACTTAACTTCTGTATTTGTTTTGTTTTCCCAGTATAATTTAAAAGATTTTATTAGTGGTAGTACAAAAACTAATATCATTAAACCTCCAATAAAAAGTCCGTGTTCTGCCAAAGCTTCTGAATAAGAACTATGAGTAAATAAACCTCCTTTATTGTAATAAATAAAATTACCAGTCCCAACTCCTGTAAATGGGTACTCCGCAAATACTTCCAATCCTCTTTTGAATAAATACCCCCTACCTCCATCTTGAGTTGCTCTTTCTTGAATACTTGACTGACTATAAAAATTAAAAAATTGAATTGAGAAAAAAAGTGCGCCGACTACTAATATTACTTTCCTGAATAATTTTTTCAGGGGATGGACATTTTTTTTCAATGTATTTACCCAAAACCAAAAAGCAATATTAATTAATATAACGAAGAGCAAACCTGATCTAGATTGTGTGGTAAAAGACATGGCCAAAGCTAGTATAGGCAAAATAAAACAACCAAAAACAGTCAATTTATTTGGGTATTTAAGATAAAGTCTGAAAATAGAAAAATTGGCAAACAAGCTTATATATGAATAATAGTTTGCGTTGTAGAGAAAAACTCCCCTTGATACCTGTGGCTTGTAAAATTCAAGAATATTGAAGTTCCCCAATAAATATTCAAAGAAGATTATAAAAAATAAAATTAGTAAATAGCCATAATGAAAAAAATCTTCATAGTTTTTATTATTCTTATTAAGTGCTACAGCCACATAAGCGGCCATAAAGGAGGCTAATATTTTAGGAGTTGAAAATAAAAACTGATCTACTACAATATTTTCATAAAATATAGACACCATTGATAAAATTAAAAATAATAAGTAGATTGTAATTTCCTTACTATTTATGGCTATTGTCTTTATGTCCAAAGCTAATGCTAATAGAAATAAGCTAGGAAATAATATAGTGAACCCTAATTCTTGCAAATCAAGATGCAAACCAGCGTAATAGAATACGATAGTTATTATCAGGAACGAACCTATAAGAAAATTGCCTCTTTGGTATTGTTTCAATATCATGATTTATATATTCAACGCTATTTTTTGACAATTATTTGCTCTCATTTTTAAAGTACACATATCATGAGTTTTTGAATTTCAGATATAAGGAATGAAATAATCCAAATATACTTGGAGGGGTAAATATAGCTATAACATATCTTAAGTCTTTTGTGCCTTTCTTATGATTTAATTTGATAAGGGAAATAAGAGTTTTCTTTAATTTACCAGTTTTGTCAAATTGCCGATTAGTTGCCAGTTGGCTATAATGACCAAATAAAAATTCAGTAAACCAGACACGAATAGCTTCTTTGGATTCTTCGGTGCGTGCTATTTTAGCTAGATTAGAATGAGCACGTAGAACAACTTCTATTCCTTCCACCCTTTTAAGTGTATAATTGCTTCTTGTAACGCTTTCATTTTCAACATTATAAATGTATAGTGGTTTTTTTATGACCCCTATCTCATCAATTCTTCCGAGCAAGTTGGATATGTATAGCGCATCTTGATGAATCTTTCCATGAATAAAAAGGTCACTTTTGGCCAAACTAGAAGAAATTAATTTATTCCAAACATTAAAAACCCCATGAGGATTATACTTCATACCCTCTAAAAAATCCTCTACAGCGCTTTTATTCTGGTTGGTCTTTATTGACTTTAAGCCTACAACTTCATCTCTTGTAGTAATATATTGGCATGTTACCAATTCTAAATCTTCGTTCAACGCACAGTTTATTAGTTCAATAAACATATTGGGTTTGATGTAATCATCGCAATCTATAAAGATTATATAATTACCGGAAGCATATTCTAATCCTTTGTTTCTAGCACTACTTGTTCCTTCATTTCTTTTGTGAAAAACTTGAAATCTTTCATCATTTTGATAGAACTTATCGCAGATTTCACCACTAGAATCTGTGGATCCATCATTAATAAGAAGAACCTCTATATTTTCATACGTCTGATTTTTTATGCTTTCCAAACATCTGGCTAAATATTTTTGGGCATTGTATACAGGAACTATTACACTTATTTTATGGAGCATATTTTCTTAACATAATTAAAATTCGAGAAGAGAATTTTCTAAACCCTTCATTTAATGAATAAAAAATAAGGCTTAAAAAAGGTAAAAGAACAAGATTGATTTTAATGGCGGACCAACCTATTTCAAAGAGTGTTAGATATTTAATTTCAATAAATTTATTTACTATGATATAAGTGGCAATAAATGAGAGCGTAAATGAGAGTAACATAACTAGAAACTTAGGCCAGAATTTTATAGAAGCTTTTTGGTTAAATCCTTTTTTAAAAAGAAAATATGGTTTCCAAAGGAAAATAATTAGAAACATACTAATGCTTGTTCCCAGCATAATGCCAGAGATTCCCATTTTGATTCCAAAAAATATAGAGACACCTAGATTTATGGACATTTGGGCTATAGGGGCCCATGTGTCCTGATATAGGCCATATGCGGTTACATAATTGTCAATAGGAAGTCGAATTATTTGCATGGCCAAATTAAAAAGCATTAAATAAACGAATAAATCACTCAAAATATATTCTGAACCTAACCAAACAGTTATTAAAGGATTAATTAAAAAGAATAAGTTAATTACGAAAACTCCGGTTAAAAAGAATCTAATACCCATCATTTCCCAAAATACATCATTTATCTTTTTAGCATCATTCTCTGCTACTAAATTGCCAATACCTGAACCAATTCCTGAGAAAATCGTATTAATTAGAGTAGAGACTTGAGTAAAAATCATAGAATAGTTGCCAAAAAAAGCAACACTTTTCAAATTAACTAAGGCATAAATCAATATCTGATCCGTACCGGAAGTGACAAACGAAGAAATTCGATGTACAAAAACCTGTTTGATTTTTTTTATAACCGTAGGATATTCATTTCGGATACTGGTACTTAGGTTTACTTTGCCATTTAAAAACGGATATGTTTTTTTGACTTTCTTATTAATGTAATAACTATTGAGAAGTGAAAAAACCAACTCCATAATCAACCATAAAACAAAATCCTTTAGATAAAATGCTATGAGAGCCTGTACGATTTGACGACTTATATTGAAACTTTGAAATATAGAGGTAATTACATAACCTTTCTGATCTGATTGAAGAACTACTTGTGAATAATTTATAAAGAAACCAAAACCGGCCGATATCAAGTAAGAGTAAAATCCAATATATATTATTTTCTTATCTATAGACTGATTCTCAAATATCAATGGAAAAAAAAGCGAAACTATAATCCCAGCTCCAATAATAATAAAGCCTAATCTCTTATATAAATAACCAATTAAATTTACTAAACGTTTAATCTCATTTTCGTTGTTATCAAATAATGGCTTATATAGAGTAAAGCCTATTGCTGTCCCTATACCTAATTCAGCTAAGTTCAAAAAGCCGAGAATACTTTTTAGGGTTCCTGTGAGCCCCATAAAATCATCCCCTAAATAGTTTAAAAAAATCTTTCTTGTAAAAAAAGCTGTAAATGTCGCCAGTAAATAAAATAGTACACTAACTTTAGCGTTCTTCAATGCTTTTTCTACTCTAGACATTTAAATATAGATCTGTTTGGATGTATATAAATTGAGAATGAATTGTTTAATTCGTTGCTAAAATAATCCCTATAATTCGTTTTATGTCTACTTACGGTCAATTTTGGATGTAGATACCTAAAATTTAGTCCAAATAAGTCAATTATCATTTTCTTTTGCTCTTTAGTAGTTATGTAATCATAAAAAAAAAGCTTTCGAAAAATCTGATTTTTCGAAAGCTTTTTCTTTATAGAGATTTAAATTAATGCTCAAACGCACCAATATCCCATCCATCACCTTTTCCACGTACTATACCATTAAAATCTAGCTTTGAATCTTTAAAATATTTTGTGGCATCAGTACCTTTATCAACAAGGCCACTTGAATTCTTCAACGATTTATCATCATTAAAATTCGGGTTTAATGATGTAATACTGGTTCCTGATGGTAAAGAAAAAGGAATATTGTAAAAATTGACGTGATCATAGGTAACCTTTGGGACAAAACCTTCATTGTCCCTTGATCCCATGAAACCCTTAGAGATATTACTAAATGTACAGTTGACTAAAAATAACATTTCATTTGGTCTATCGACTTTTATTAAGTTCGGGGCATTATCAAATGTGCCTCCAATTATATAATTCTTCCCAGCACTCCCGTTACCAGCTGATTGAAAACCAAAATCAATAGCAGCCTCGTGCCAAGGAATTACATTGGTTATTACAGGGTTTATAAAAAAGTTGTTATTTCCTGTCCCCGTGCTTTTTGATCCACCACATTGGTTATCCCCGCCTCTAAAGTTAATACCTCCACTATTATCTGCCTTGAAGTTGTAGATTATGTTATTGTTTGAATTTGTACTGATTGAAAATTCTGCTTCAAAAGGATTTCCGCTGCCTTGGGACGTGATATTTCTAAAAATATTGTTATTAGAATTAATATGGACAACCATTCTTAAATTCTCTGTATACACATCTTCTATGACATTGTTACTTGAGTTACATATTAAAACTAAAGCCCTATTCGCATGTGGAAGACCAGAAACCCTGTAGGCTTCATAATTTTTCACTTTAGAATTTGAAGTTCCATAGAAAATTGTCATATAGTCTGTACTATTGCCTCTTTTTGTCGCATAACATTTAGCATTTTCATATACAACATTATTACAACTTATAAAATCTACATTTGCGTGGCCGGCATTAAAAGTGATTACATTTTTTACTAATAAGTTTTCAGATGATTTGGCTCTAATACCAAACCCACTTAGATTACCTCCCTGAGAATCTGGTAGGGCAAAACTTTGATTCCATCCAGAATTTGAAGGGTTCCAGTTTCCCATTTCATTTGCTACGAAATTGATAAGTACATTTCCCGTGGTTCGCGTATCGATATCATAACCATAGTCATAATACTGAGTCATAAAATTTTCGATATGTATAAAACTATGATCAATGTTAAAAGCTCTATCTTCCGGATCAGGGTCTTTATTCGATCCCCTATTGTTGGTTAAAAGAGGCATACTATCTCCTTTTAATACTGAATTATCTTGGTCAAAATCATTTTTTGTGTAAGTTGAAAAAATAGTTGATACTACATCTCCAGGTTTATTTTTGTATCCAATAAATTTAATTGGACTGTTAGAAGTGCCGCTTCTTGAAGTAAAAATTTTTAAATCCTTGTATTCCCCAGCCTTTACATGAACAATGTCCCCAGCTTTTGCAGTTTTGAAAGCATGTACTAAATCCCATGCCGTTTCTTCGGTTTTACCATCGCTGGAAGCTCTACCAGATACTGTTGCATAATAGATGTTATCTCCTGAGGTGGGCAACTTCTTATCTAAATCAGCTAAGGTGACCGAACCTTCCTCCACAACGACCTCACCTTCCTCTGTCGTTTCTTCCGCTGTATAAGTGAACGTATCGCCTTCTGTTTCTTCTTCCGAGTTTTCGCCGGGAGTATACGTTAGGGTGTTGTCTGCATTGATAACGACCGTACCATTATTAGGGTCAGAGGTCTCTGTAATAATTACTTCGCTATTGTTTGGAAACGAATCATTTTCAAGAACATCCAGTACCATACTGTTATTAAAGTTGACATAATAGGTATCGTCTACTACATATCTGGAAATTCCTGAAATAGTTTCGGAATCATTGATAACATAGTCAGTCAGTAGGTCAGAATCTTTACTGCAAGATGAAAAGATGGTTAAGAAAAAGCATAGATATACCATGGTAAAGAAGTTGGGTAGGTCAAGTTTCATAAAAGCAAACGTTAAGTTTAATTTATTTGGGGTTCAAAAATATCATCAGTGATGTAAATCATCGTTGTATTTCATTTTTTTTCGATGAAATGCACCTAAACACTATACCAATACGTTTAAGTTGGTGTATTTGTTTTTTGGCTAACTCTCTTTTCGATGAACCGCTTGTTTTTTTAACGTTTCTTTATGTTTTTTAATAGTATGATTATTAAGTGCAGATAAAATAATTATATTTTTCATTAACAATGTTGCACCCCAAGAACTTAGTAAGATTATTTTTAGACAAACTCTAAAACAGTTCAATATTGGTATGCTTTTCCTCTTTCAAAACTTCTATTTATATTTTGTTTTAAAATGTTGAATATAAAAACCAAAAAGGCCGGTATTTTATAAACCGGCCTTTATAATGAATGAGTTCAGTGAGAAAGTAAGAATAATATTGATAAAACTTATTCGAAAGTAGACTTTTTCCCAATTTGGAAATATTCAAACCCTAATTTTTTCATACGTTCATCTTTGAACTGATTTCTACCGTCAAAAAATACAGGTTGTTTTAATTGTTTTTGCAATTCGTTAAAGTCTGGAGATCTAAACTCTTTCCATTCCGTTAATAGTATTACGGCATCCGAATTTACCAAGGTCTCGTATTTGGAATTGAAGTAAGTGATATTGGGAACGTCCTTTAGATAAAAATGCTTGGCCTCATCCATAGCTTTAGGGTCATAAGCATTGATAGTAGCTCCCCGTGCTATCAAATCTTTGATGATATAGATAGCCGGAGCTTCCCGCATATCATCCGTTTCTGGTTTAAAGGCCAGCCCCCAAATAGAAAAGGTCAACCCTTTAAGATTTTCTCCAAACCGTTTTACCACTTTTTGGGCAATGACAAACTTTTGGTCATTGTTCACATCCTCTACCGATCCTATTAAGCGTGCATCATAACCATTCTCTTGCGCAGTCTTTTTCAATGCCTTGACATCTTTAGGAAAGCAAGAACCACCATAACCACTACCGGGATATATAAAACTATAACCTATTCTACTATCCGAACCTATTCCTATCCTTACCTTGTTCACATCCGCCCCAACCAGTTCACAAATATTGGCAATTTCATTCATAAAGGATATTTTGGTAGCGAGCATAGCATTTGCTACATACTTGGTCATTTCCGCAGATTTTACATCCATAGTAATCAACCTATCCTGGCTGCTTCTAAAAAAAGGAGAATAGAGCGTTCTCATCATTTCCGTTGCCTCATCATCGTCCGATCCGATAACCACTCTATCCGGTTTCATAAAATCATTGATGGCATCGCCTTCTTTTAAAAATTCGGGATTGGATACCACATGAAATTCTATGGAAAGTTTTCTTTTCTCAAGCTCTTTTGTTATCGTGGCCCTTACTTTGTCCGCTGTGCCTACCGGAACCGTAGATTTATCAACAATGATAAGGGGGCTAGTCATGTTTTGCCCAATTTCTTGAGCCACTTTCAATACATATTGTAAATCTGCCGAACCGTCATCTCCCATTGGTGTGCCCACTGCAATAAAGGCGATATCACACTTATCCAAGTTTTCTGAAAGTTTGGTGCTAAAATGTAATGTTCCGTTTGCTGTATTCCTTTTGACCATAGCCTCTAGGCCCGGTTCATATATAGGAATGATTCCCTGCTCCAATTTTTCGATTTTGGCATTGTCTATATCAATACAGGTAACATAATTACCCATTTCAGCAAAACAGGTACCACTGACTAGGCCTACATATCCTGTTCCAATTACGGTTAAATTCATCTAATTTTAATTTTATACTATATTATGCAAATTTAGAATTTTAGTATTGGATATTAAATTTGCAATTAGTTAATGGTTTTTGTTTGAAAAGTGCAAAAGAAAGCGTTTTCTATAAAATCAGGGAATGTTTATCGTTAAATTACAGTTGTTCTCTTTTAAATACAGGAAAAATATGAATTTATAAGTTTGAAGATAAGCTTATGGGCAATAAATTTAAAATGACATATCGCATAGCAGAACACTGTGAAAGAATAGAGGTAAGTGTGTTATTATATATGTGAATACCTAAAACATTACAGATACGGATTTGTTTTCCTTTTTGATTAAAGCATTAATAGTTTCAACAAGAGCTATATTTTTAGTTGAATATCTTGAAGTATGTCCTAAACCGATTTTTTTAAAGGTTTTAGCGAAATAACCTTTCTATATTATTAGCTTAAATTGAATAAACTTACATTTGTACCTGACCCGATAGGCTAAATTTAATTTTTGGCCGTACATAAATCTGAATAACCTATTTAGTTTGAAAACAACCACGCAAAGTAAAATATGGCTTTCGTCTCCCCACATGGGAGGTACTGAAAGAGGCTATGTAAACGATGCTTTTGAATCTAATTGGATTGCCCCTTTAGGGCCGAATGTAAATGGATTTGAAAGTGATATTGAAAGTTTTATCCAATCTAACGTTCATGCAGCCGCGCTAAGTTCTGGAACGGGTGCAATTCATCTAGCACTTCAAATTCTTGGTGTAGGGAAAGGTGATGAAGTTTTATGTCAAAGCTTTACCTTCTCGGCATCTGCAAATCCAATAGTTTATCTTGGTGCCGAACCTGTTTTCATAGATAGCGAAAGCTATACTTGGAATATGTCTCCTAAATTGTTAGAGGATGCTATTGAGCATAGAATAAAACACTATAAGAAACCAAAGGCAATTATTGCGGTTCATTTATATGGGATGCCATACCAGGTAGATGAAATCAATCAAATAGCCGAAAAGTACGACATACCCGTAATAGAGGATAGTGCTGAAGCTCTAGGTAGTATTTATAAAGGCGAAAAGTGTGGTAGCCTTGCAGCGATATCCATACTTTCATTTAATGGCAATAAAATAATCACTACTTCTGGTGGCGGGGCTTTATTATCGAAAAACAAAGATCACATTGCACAAGCCATTCACCTTTCTACGCAGGCCAGAGATAACGCCCCACATTACCAACATTCCAAAATCGGATATAATTATAGGATGAGTAATGTATTGGCTGGTATAGGAAGAGGGCAAATGGAAGTTCTTCAGGAGCGGGTAGATGCCAGAAGGTCTAACTATAGTTTTTATAAGGATAGTTTAGGGGATTTACCGGGAATAAAATTCTTACAAGAACCCGCTCAAACGTATTCAAACAGATGGTTGTCCTGCATTCTTACCCCTTCTTTTGAAATTAGGGAAAAAATACGACTTGAATTGCAAGCAGAGAATATTGAATCAAGACCTCTGTGGAAACCCATGCATTTACAACCTATATTTAAAGATAGGTTAAATTACTCTGACGGCACTTCGGAAGATTTGTTTAATAGAGGTCTTTGTCTGCCAAGTGGTTCTAACCTCACTAAAGAGGATTTATTAAGAGTTGTCAGTATAATAAAAAATATTATAAAATGATACGGAAATACTTAAGCTATAATGCTCAGAAATACGCATCAAAATGGTTGGTTCTTGCTATTGACTTAGTCACGGTAGGCCTATCTTTTATATTATCCTACGTTATAAGATTTAATCTTACACTTAATTTTGAAGTTGAAAATCTTTTAGTTCAATTACCGGTAATCGTCTTTTGTGCCTTACTTTCGTTTGTAGCGGTAGGTTCCTATAAAGGAGTAATTAGGCATACGGGAGTAAGGGACGTGTATAATTTATTCAATGCCATATGTTTATCAAGCATTATCATGATATTTCTGATTATGATCAATAGACAGGTTTTGTTTTTGGACAACTTTACGATTCCGCTAAGTATTATTATTATTAATAGCTTGATTAGTTTTGTTGCATTGACCTCTTCAAGATATATTTTTAAAGCCATTTATGAAAACCTTTCAGGTGAAATAAGAAGTGCTAAGCGAGTATTTATATATGGTGCCGGAGAATCTGGAATATTGACCCATAGTGCTTTGACCAGCCACTCAAAAAGTAATATAAAAGTTGTAGGTTATATAGATAATGATGAACAAAAAGTTGGAAAAAGTATAAATGGAGTAAGAGTTTATGGTGTGAATTCCTTAAATAGAAATTTTATAGAGAAGAACCATATTTCAGAAATTATTTTTTCCATTCAAAATATAGAATCTAAAAAGCTTCGCACTATGGTGGAAGGTCTTGTAGACTTTCCAGTGAGCGTTAAGATTGTGCCTCCTATCGAAGATTGGATAAACGGAGAGCTAAAAGTCTCTCAAATTAAAAATGTTCAGATAGAAGATTTATTGGACAGGGCACCTATTAAAATCAAGAATAGTAAAATTGCCATGGAGCTGCTAAATAAAACCATCATCGTTACCGGTGGTGCAGGTTCTATTGGTAGTGAAATTGTTAGGCAAATATGCACATATTCTTATAAATCACTTATTGTACTTGATCAAGCGGAATCCGCTCTCTATGATTTACAACAAGAATTAAAACAAAATGGGTTTCATAATTTTATCCCAATCGTGGGAGATGTTAGGGATAAAAATAAACTTAATGCCCTTTTTGAAGAATATAGGCCCAATATTGTTTTTCATGCCGCTGCTTATAAACATGTTCCCTTAATGGAATATAATTCCTATGAAGCTATCAAAATTAATATAGCCGGAACCAAAACAGTGGCAGATTTATCCCTGTTGCATGGAGTGGACAAATTCGTGTTGGTATCCACGGATAAGGCGGTGAACCCTACAAATGTTATGGGGGCCAGTAAAAGAATTGCCGAAATGTATATTAGCTGTATGCAACAAGAAAAAAGAACAAAATTCATCACTACTAGATTTGGCAATGTTCTTGGATCTAATGGTTCGGTCATACCTCTATTTAGAAAACAAATTGAAAAAGGAGGTCCATTAACACTTACACATAAAGACATTACAAGGTTCTTCATGACCATTCCAGAGGCTTCACAACTTGTTCTTGAGGCTGGATCTATGGGTGAAGGAGGTGAAATTTTTATTTTTGACATGGGGGAATCCGTCAAAATATATGATTTGGCCAAAAACATGATAAAATTGTCAGGTCTAAGATATCCAGAAGATATTGATATTAAGATTACAGGGCTTCGTCCAGGAGAGAAACTGTACGAAGAATTATTGGCCAACGGCGAGAATACCATGCCTACATACCATAATAAGATAAAAATCAGTAAGGTAAGAGAAATCGATTATATAAAAACAAGGTCTAAAATTGAAGAGCTTTGCATAACAAATATGTTCTTTAATGGAAATACAGTGAAAATGATGAAGGAAATCGTACCTGAATATATTTCCAAAAACTCTGAACTTTGTGAATTGGACAAGAAAAATAATGAGAACGATAAAAAAACCAATAATTTGAAAATAGTAGAATCCTAGTTTTTTACTATTCTTGCAGAAATTCTAAACACTTTAAATACAATATAATGTTAACGAAAACAAATTCTTATCGTAATAGCTTTTATGCATTATTACTTCTTTTAATTACCTCTTGTGCATCTAAAAAAGATGTGGTTTATTTCCAAAATGCTAGCGCATATGAAACTTTGATAAGTGATAATTCGTATAGTCAAAAATTTAAGGTAGACGACGTTATAAGTATTCATGTTTCTACATTAGATCCAGAAGCAAGTATCCCTTTCAACTTATTGAAAGGAGCGGAAGAGGGAGGCGTTTCCCCAGAACAGGTGGACTATATTATTGATAAAAACGGCGAAATTAATTTTCCGGTCTTGGGCAATGTAAAAATCATAGGACTATCTTCCGAGGAAACTAGACAATTACTAAAATCCAAGCTTGAACCTTACCTTAAAGACCCTATTATTAACATAAGACTTAAGAATTTTACCATTACGGTTTTGGGCGAAGTAAATTCGCCAGGCACTTATTTGGTCAATGGAGAACAAATTACCATTCTAGAAGCCTTGGGACTTGCAAAGGATTTAACAATAAGAGGGGTTAGAGACAATATATTAGTCATAAGGGATTTCAATGGCTCAAAAATATATACTAGAATAGATTTAACTCAAAAGGAAGCTTTGAATTCTCCTGTTTATTATCTTACTCAGAATGATGTGGTTTATGTTGAACCAAACAAATCGGCTATCACGTCTTCTTCATTGGATAATAGAGCATCAATTTACGTTTCTATAGTATCCTTATTAATAACTTCAACTGTTATTCTTATCTCTAGAAATAGATAATTAGATAGTTGTTATAATCTGCTGCCCTTACTTTCAATAATTTATTTCAAAATAAATGGAATCAAAACAAAGCTTAAGTACTCAAACTGATATTTCGGAAATCGTTAAGACCTATACCAAACATTGGAAATGGTTTATAATATTCGCTCTTTTGGGACTGATCGTTGCGTTTCTATACATCAGATATGCCACTCCAGAATATGAAGCAAATGCCAAAATTCATATTCTAGAAGATAAAAATGCGTCTTCAGAACTATCTGCATTTAATGATTTGGATATTTTAGGAGCAGGAACCAATAAGGTAGAAGATGAAATTGAAATTCTTAATTCTAGGGGAAATTTTATAGAAGTAGTTCAAGATTTAAAACTTAATATTACACATACTGTCCTAGGTAATGTTAAGAGCACCGAGATTTATCATAACAGGCCCTTTAATATCAATTTTATTGAAAACGACTCGATTATAAATAATTCTGAGTTTACTTTTTTTGTAGATATACAATCGGACAATACTTTTGGTTATGGATTGGAAGAAGATAGCCCCAGAAAAATATATGCCTACGGAAAGAACATCAAAACAGAGATAGGGGATATTGTTTTAACGCCTAATCTCTCTTTATTAGAAAAGTATATTGACCGAAAAATTAGAATTGACATTCGCCCGATCTTTACCGTTGCAGAGACTTATCAAAAAAAGGTCATCGTTGTTTCAGCTGAGGAGGGCTCCAATATTATTGACATATCCTTGACAGATCCTATTAAAGAGAAAGCGATAAACATTTTGGATAAATTGATTTATGTGTATAATCAAAATGCAATAGAGGATAAAAAAATAATCGCTGACCGAACTTCTAATTTTATTGACGATAGAATAGAAGAAATATCTCTTGAATTAAATACGGTTGATCAAAGTGCAGAAGATTTTAAGACCCAGAAAGGGGTAACGGATATTGCAAGTGAATCCAATATAGCCTTAAACGTAAGTGCCTCTAACAGGGCTGAGCTTGAGAATGCAAGGACACAGCTGAATATTGCAGCTGGGATGAATCAATATCTTGCTGAAGAAGATAGCTATGAAGTATTACCGTCAAATGTTGGTTTGAACGATGGGAGCATAGCCAATACAACAGCTCGCTATAATGAATTGGTCTTGGAGCGAAAAAGACTTTTAAAAAGTGCTGACGAACAGAATCCGGTTATTGTAAACTTGGATCAACAGTTAAACAGTTTAAAGGAAGGTATTAGTTCAAGTCTCTCTGGCATGGAAAGAAACCTTGGGATGCAAGTGAACAATTTATCTAGTCAGTTGTCCAGAATCAACACTAAAATTTACTCGGCTCCTAGTAATTCAAGACAGTTAAGAGATATTGAAAGACAACAACAAACAACTGAATCCTTATTTTTATACTTGCTTCAGAAAAGAGAAGAGTCCCAGATAACCTTAGCATCTAGTTCACCCAAATCAAAAGTAATTGATAAAGCTCATTTAGCTAAAAGGGCTCCGGTTAAGCCAAAAAAGCAAATAATTTTCTTGGCTTCTGTTATTTTAGGTTTACTAATTCCTTTTTCCGCTATTTATGCTGGACAAATGTTCGATAATAAGATAAACAGTAGGACCCAATTGGAAGGACTAGTTAACAATCTTAGTGTAATAGGTGAAGTTCCCAGCATTGGAAAAAAAGAAAGTTTACTTGTACAAAAAGATGACAGGTCTGCCTTGTCTGAATCCATGCGTATTTTACGTACAAATCTTGATTATATTTTGAAATCAAAAAAATCAGGGAATGGAAATATAGTTTACGTAACTTCTACTGTACCTGGAGAAGGTAAAACATTCGTTTCTTCTAATTTGGCCATGATATTAGCGAGTACTGATAAGAAAATTCTTTTAATCGGGGCTGATATTAGAAATCCAAAGCTACACACCTTTTTTGGAGGCAAAAATGTTGATAAGCTTAATATATCAGAAAGCAAAGGTGATTTAGGTTTTACTGAATATCTGTTTAACAAATCTTTATCGGCGAAGGATGTAATTAACCCCATGTTGGTTCACACAAATACAATAGATATTATTTATTCCGGAAAAGTACCGCCAAACCCATCTGAATTGCTAATGAACGGGAGAGTAAAAACGCTATTTGAAGAGATAAGTTCTCTTTATGACTATATTATTGTAGATACAGCTCCTTTGATGGTAGTTACGGATACTTTGCTGTTGACAGAGTATGCGGACCATGTATTGTACGTGGTAAGAGCTGGTAATACAGAGACTAAAGTTATAGATTTTCCGGTTAAGCTTCATGAAGAAGGTAAGTTGCCCGCTTTATCTTTTGTAGTCAATGATGTAAAGCATGATAATCTTGGATATGGAGGCAAATATGGCTATGGTTATGGGAAAAACACCAAAAAATGGTGGAAATTCTAATTTATGAAACTAACTGAAATTATATTTTGTTTTTTCAATTAACGGTTCAATGCTATCTAGTTCATGCTTGTTTAGTTTTATTTCCTTTAGATGATTAATTTGCTGCAGGTTATGAACATCGGAAGCAACAAAATCTATTAATCCTTTATCCAATAATTTCAACGCAATTTTCTTGACCTCTTTTCCATAGTAATCGCTCAAAGAGAGTAGATTAAGTTGAAAAAGGATTCCTTTATTTTTTATAACATTGTATTTGTTAAAATAAGTATGTAAGAAAACATAACGCTCAGGATGAGCCAAAATAGGGAAAAGTCCCTTTTCCTTTATTTTCTCTAATGAACTTTCAAAGTTAATAGAAGCCTGTAAGTAGGACATTTCAACAAGAATATAACTTTTTGCCAAGGGTATAATTTGATTTAGGTCAAGTAGATTCTCAAAATTAGAATCAATCATATGCTCTGCCGCAAAATCTATTTTTACATCATCAAGGCTATTCTCCGGTAAACTTTTTTCAAGCTTTTTATAAGAAGATTTTATCGTATCAATATCGTTGGGATAATAGTTATCCATAATATGTGGAGTACATATAAAATTTGTAATTCCAAATTCTCCCATACCTTTTAGTAGTGAGATAGAATCTTCAACGGTTTTAGCACCATCATCTAATCCAGGTAATATGTGATTATGGATGTCTACAAACCCGTCTAAATAATCAACTAAATAATTTTTCTTTGTAAAAAAATTAAACATGTAGTAGTAATGTGTTTGTCATTGATTCATAGTTAATTCATTTTTCAAACGACAGATTATGGATAAGTATTGTTTTAACGGATAGTTTATGTGACAAGTATTCTATTAGAAGTATTTAATAAGATTAAGAATATCCTTCATACCCTTACTGTGGTATAATAGTTTATATGTTGTACTTCTAATATTACTTCCCGATGCAGTATCTTCTTTCTCCCGTAAACATTGGGGTAGGGGCGTTCGAGGTGGAAAATAGGTGAACACTTTTGTTTTCTTTTGATAGGATAATGCTTTCCATGCTGTTTTTATTGAAGAATAATATCACTATCGATATTCAATTTTTGATGTAAGGCTTTGGCAACATTCAATGTGATTTCCCTTTTACCGTTTAAATAATCGCTGATTCTTGAAGCACTTGTATCTAATAGCGCAGCTAAATCTTTTCGTTTCAGACCCATCTCGAACATTCGTAACTCAATCATTTCCTGTAAGGTCGGTAAACCGATGGGGAAATGTATTTCTTCATATTGTTCAATAATATCGGTAATCTCTAGAAACTCTTTTGCTAACGGGTCATCAGTTAGGGTATTATCATCCACAACATCTATCAACTCTTCTAAGCGAAGATTCGCTTTTACATATGCTGCATGTGTTATTAATTTTCCCATAATCTTATAACTTATCTATATTCTTTATTTTGTCGTAATCCCGATGATTACCGACCCATCGAATCAATACTTTCTTAAACTTAAATCGTACTATGGCAACAACTCGGTAATGATTTCCCTTTATGTTAAAAACGAACCTGCCATTTCCAACGCTATCAGCAGAATTGAAGGTGTTCTTTAAATCGGCAAAACTATCCCATTCGGCTTTATTTGCTTTTTTATACCAATCCTGTAAGGCCACTTTAGCATTGGTTTCTTTGAAAAAATACTCCCTCAGCTTTTTAAATGAAATGACGTGCACTTGATCAATGGTATTAATTAGAACGCAAAGATATAATTAAAATTACATATATGGTAATTTAATTACAATTAGTGAAATATTTTTTAAATTTAGTTGTTAAGCAAATTCATAGGGATATTTAAAATCTATTTTTCGGGATACTTCTTAAATCTGTCTAATTACTATAAATTACATTCATGGCAATGAACGAAGCACAACAAAATATATATAACGGTTTAAAAAGTATAGGAGAAGAGATATCATCTTTTTACATGGATGCATTGGATATTCTTCATACTGAAAACCTGAAATCAAAATCTTATCTCTTAGCACATGTTGCACGGGAAATAGATGGTGGCTTGAGGGATATTCTTGCGCCAATAGGTGCAAAGGAGAAAATGCTCAAAGAACCTTCACTTAAAGACCGAGGGAATGTAGTATCAATATTAGTGGCTCTAGATTTGCCTATCGATGATAGTTTTGCCAAACAGTATATCGAAGTTGCCACAAAATTTGTAAAGTATGCGCATCGGAGAGGCGCAACAAAATCACCTAGAGATCCAAAAGAAGTTATACAGTTATGGTTTGATTATGAATTAATTCTTTTGAAGCTACTGGGGAGCTTTATTAACCAATTAAAGCAAATTGAACGAATTGTCAAGTTTGAGAAGCCTACAAAACAAATCCTTGCAGCATTAAGCAACATCTTTAAAGACAAACAGAAGGAGAGACATTTTTATATTAGCCTTAAAAATGTAAGTTGGCTAAAACCTTTACATAACAATGGCTTTTTTTCTCCTGAATATATATTGGATGAGGCCTTATGGAACCAAGCTGAATACTTAGAATTTATATCCCTCGAGATTAAAAAGGGTAATGTAGATGACAAAAACTCTGAAGTTTTAATAAAAATTATACTTGAGATATGCAGCTACTCCAAGAACATAAAAATACTTGAAAATTACAGAATTTGGTACTTTCTTCTAGATATACTAACAAATTTACCCAAAGATTACGTACCGGATAGAATAGTTGATTACATACCTAGTTTTTTTAATACAAAATATGAGAACAACCTTCAAAGCGAATCAATTTTTAAGCTCATATATTCTTTTTTCGATAAAGAGGAAATAACTAATAAAGACAAGCTGAAAATTGAAAAATTAGTCAAATTAGTTTTTGAAATATCGGACCAGCAAATATTTAGAGATCGGTCAAGCTATGAAACTGGTAAGTATTCCCCTATTATTAGGGCGTATAGATTAAAACAAGCTTGTGAGAATCCAGTTTTTTATTCAGGTGTTTCAAAATATTGCTCTAATAAGATTATTTTTTTTATTGCCCATAATCTACTAATTTATTTGAAGGCCGAATATATAAGTGAGTTCTGGATTAAGAGCATATTTCACATCGATGAAGTTGACAAACAATCATACTCCATTGAAACAATTTATTCAATCTTCTTAAAAACTACATGCGTAGAAATATCTAAGCAATCTAAAACGCGAATAAGGGAAATTATATCTGCCTTTTTAAGTGATACATATAATCATAAACACTTTATTAAACTTTCTTTGTTTCTATTTGCTAAAACATGGAAATATTCAAAACAAATCTTCTTTGATTTGATAAAGAATAATGATGAGAAAATGCTATTTTCTAATAATTTTTGGGCACATGATCTTTATTTTTTATTAGAAGAAATTGCTGATTCCTTAGACCTCAGGGAGGCTTCAGTTATTGAAAAAATAATTGAGAATGGTTCTCAGGATAAAGACTATTACGATAAGAGTAAATACCTAGATGATTATAAGCTTCTGTGGTATTCAGCACTAAGCACCAATTTATTATTTGAGAAAAAATATGAATTGTTTTCCAAGAAATTAAATAAGGAAAAAAAGCAAATTAGGCCAAGAGAACAGGGTAATATCACCTTTGGAAGTACCTCTCCAATTAGTAAGAAAGAACTAAAAACCATTTCAGTAAGAAATTTAGTCGGGATTTTAAAAACATTTGACCCTGAAAGGAGTTCTCGAGAGCCCTGCGTTGAAGGTTTGGCAAGTAACCTAAATACTTTTATTAAAGAATCACCTGAAAAATTTTATGATGATTGTGATTTGTTTTTGCAAACGCCTTATAGACACATTTCAGAGATTTGTTCCGCACTTACTGAGAGTTGGAAGAATGACAGGGAAATCAATTGGAAAAATGTTCTAAATTTTATTTTTAAGTATATTAAACAGACTGAATTTGCTACAAATCATCTACAATTAAAAAACGCATCATATAAACATGATCACTTAGATGTAGTTAAGAGTTTTTGTAGACTACTAAGTGCTGGGATGCGAAGAGATGAACAAGCCTTTAATGCTAAATTATTGCCGATAGCTGAGAAAATTGTATTTGTTTTTTTGGATAAATATTTAAGTGACGAATTAGAGGACAAAGCAAAAGGAAAATTGGGGTCCGCCATGCATGCCATTAACTCAACATCGGGAGTTATAATAGGCACATTATTCGACTTGTCTTTAAGAAAAGCACGGTTACAAGGTAAAAGTTTGGAAGATAAAAGCCCAAGGTGGTCAGATAAAGAAAAAGAAGCCTACGAGAAATTAATCGAAAAAAATATCCAGGAGTTCTATATGTATTTAGGCTGGCACAGAAATCGATTTTATTTTTTAGATTATACTTGGACAAGTAATCAATTACAGTCTATACCATCAAAAAATAATCAGACCATCAAGTCCTACTTTGGCGGTCATTTGATTGAATATCCAAATTCAAAATTTGAGTATGAGACATTTAAGGATGTTTATATAAAGGCGATAAAAGAAGATTGGAAAGTCGAGGATTCAACAATGCGTACTGACCCTTTGGAGGTTCATGCAACCATTTTTTACATCTTTGATTATGAAGATTTAAGAGAAGGAGAAATTCTAACTTATATTTTGAATCAAAAGAATATTCAGAAAATAAGAAGTATTATTCACTCCTTGTCATTTAAATATGACCAATATTTGGAAAATCAGGATGCCAATGGTAAAAGCCTATTCAAGAGAAAGATTTTTAAAATTTGGAACCTTACCCTTGAAATTCTAGAAGATAGTGCCGATGTCGAATCTAAGGACATGCCTACCTTATTTTATCTTATCAAATATATCGAAGAACTTAATGAGGAAAACTATGAGCTCATAATACAAACTTCAAATTTCGCAAGGCATGGTAGGGATTTCGATGAACTAATTAAAAATTTAAATAGATTAAAATTGCAAGGTGATGTTATAGAAAGCAGCATTTATGCCTGTGATATTTTCATGGAATCAGTATTTAAGGATTTCTATTATGCCTCAATAATGCAGAAAGAGATTATCGAATTTACTGAATCCATGTATCTCCTTGAAAATGAAAAACTAACAAACTATTCTAACAGGATTTGTAATGAGTTTGCCAAAAACGGACAATATTTTTTGAGGGATTTATATGAAAAGTTTAATTCTTAATTGATAGAATCCCCCCCAAATCTTACCCAAAAACTTTGCGCGTGGATCCTGTCCGGTTTTTGTAGTGTTCCGGCAGATAAACGTGAAGCAAAAACCGGATAGGGCGCATCTTACTTTTTGCTTTTGGGTTCACGCCATTCTTGATAGAGTTCGCCTGCCTCTGGGATGGACTCGAAAAAAGCTCTAAAGTGCGCCACCGCTTTTTCTTCTCCTTGCTCGAATGCTTCATGCTTTATTTCAGAAATTTGAGATACTTTATAAACGGAAAATCCTAAAACCAAAATGATGCAGACCAAAAGACCCCAGAACAACCTTATCGCCCATTTTGGAAATGTGATGGACTTTTTAATGTAGTAGACCACATTGGCCATCAGCTTATGTTGGTCTTCAACGGATTTCCTTTGATAGCCGTTATATTCCTTTAGAATAAAGTCGATATCTGAGGTATCGGCTTGTACTTTATAGGTCATCAAAAAGGCTTTCAATTCTTCCATTCGGTTGACCGAATTCTCGAAGCCTTTGATTTCTTCCGTTAGCAACTCTGCTATTTCATCTAATTTTGCCATAATCTTATATTTCCATTCCTAAACCAATTGTTTTCTTGACAGCCATTTTGATAACCTTTTTAGTAATTGTGGCTGCGATGTTGGGCGATATTCCAACCGTCTTGCCCAATAGTTCTAGCGTATTGTCCTTCACTATCTTTTGGGAAGCGGTTTTGCCAAAACCAATTCGCTCTGCGATTCTTGCCATTGACATAGAACGGTGTACTTCACTTCCCTTTAAGTTTTGCCCGTTGTATTCAAAGCGAAAGCCCTGCAACTGATTTGATTTGTTGATACTTGGAATAACTTCTACATTTCTTTGTTTCATGTATTTGATATACTGGTCAAAATCGTTGGGTTTCAATTCGGTTAGAACCTTTTCGTGAACTTGCCTTATTTCTTGTCGTATGCTTTGAATTTCATTTAGTCTTTCTTGTTGTACCTCCCGAACTGTGGTCAATCCCATTTGCTGCGCCACTTTTTCTGCAGCCTGCTGGCTTCTTTTTCCTATAAAGTTGTCTTTGTAAGCCTTGCCATCAAAACCAATACGGTTCACATATAAATGGATGTGCAAATGACTTTTATCCCGATGCACAAATGCAATTGCCTGTCGTTCTTGTAATTTCATTTCTTTTATGAACCGTTGTGTGATTTCTGTAAGTTGTTTGTCCTTCAATTCTTGTCCGTCTTTTATGGTGGGACTCAGCACAAAACTCATGGTGTTCTTTTTGCATCGCTGGTTTTGGGATTGTATGATTTTAAACTCTTGGGTAATTTCTTTGGGGTTGTCGCCAGCCAAATGACCTCGATAGATAACTTTGGCCTCTTTCTCCTCATTCCATCCATAGCCTATAGAAGCACCCGTGTGCGATATGGATTTCCCCATGCCTATCATTTCTTAAAATTGTAAAGATGTTTCCGTATTTCATTCGCTAATTGCACAACCTCTTCTGATAATTTTGGATTCCGTTTTTTGTACATATTTCCAATACGTTTAAAATTGACCTGATACTGAACCAGTAATTTGTATACATTGATTTGTTCATCGGAAAACCGTTCAATAATCCTATGGTCAAAAGCGGCACGACGACAATATTCACTTATGGAAAGCCCACTCTTTTTTGCCTTTATTTTTAAGAGCTTCTTTTCATAAATAGAACATCGAAATTGTACAAACTCTCTTTTCATTTTAGGTTTTAAAATCTTTATTCATCAAAATACTTTATGCTCAATCATACATCGAAAACTCGATTACCAGTTCCTATTCTTTTGCGACCTTCGGGAGCAAAAGCAAGATTTGTCATTACAATGACACATCTTGAATTCTCACTCAGATGTAATTATTATTACTGTTTTCATTTTTCTTCCTTCTCCCTATCCATAAAAGTTTAATCATGTATTATCATCTAAATATTTAGGAGAGAAAGAGTATTTAACGATGACTTTAAAAGTCATTTACTAATCTAAACCTGTCTATTTTTAAAGGTGAATTCCAAAGCTTCTTTCTCAATTTCCGCTTTTGATTTTCGACGATTTTGTAGTAACCAAATGTTAAGTTTTGTCTTCTCAAAAAACAGCATTTTGCCGTTGGGTTTAGAGTGGGGGATTTCCCTTGCTGCGGTTAACTTGTATAGGTAGCTACGTGATATACCGGTGTATTCACAGGCTTCCTCAAACGTGAGTACTTCTTTATTCGCCACCAATAAGCGTTCTATACGGTCGAGCCGTTCTTCTAATTCCAGATAGTCCATTTATTTCTAATTTTGGATTAAACAATGCACAAAAACTTTTGTTCTTTTTAGCAGAATTCTAGCGCTAAACTAATAAGGGAATGGAAAGGAAATGTCAGCATTTAAGGCAATGCAGGCATATTAAGGGCAAAAGCAAACAAACGACTACTATAGGTTATAAAAGATAGATTGTAACTCGTTGCTCTTTTTGGAAATCGGAGTTCTTGATTTGGCATCCTTGACGGTAGAGTAGGTGTAGGGGTTGCCATCTTCCCTTCGGATGGTATCAGATCTTTTGAAGAAGTCGATTACGGTTAATGAATTTTTAGGGAAGTTGACCTTAAATAATTCAAAGAACTCCCTGCAACTCGGTGCATCCAATTTGAAATATATTTTGGAATCATGGGCATTCCAATCTTCCTTGAAGACCTTCATGAAATCATCAATTTCCGTTCGCTCGCAGATAATCATATCATAACGGACAAGACTGTTGTAGATATTCTTTAATTGGTCTTCGGTAATCGAAATGTTGAAATTCCTTCTGCTTTTTAATTTTTCCTTAATCTTAGGAATAAAAACATTTTTGAATTTTTTAGTCCAGGTTAATAGTGTAAGTGCAATGCCACAAATAAAAACGAACCAATTGAGTGTATAGAAAAGTTGGGGCAAGATTTCAATTCGCTCAAAAAATGTCGAATAACTACCGTGCATCAGAGCTAACCCTAGACCATAAAATACCAGTCGAGGTTTCTCTATGTACTTGTCCCACCCAACTCTTTCGTTGAACATAAATCGGGTAAAGAATCCAATATAGGGAATCAATAACCGTACATAGACATAGGCGAAACATGCCAATAAGAGATATTTGATAAGGATATCCATGTTCCTAAGTTACTACTTTACAGGGGCAAAGGCACGTATTGTAGATGTATGGAGCGATTTTTGGGTTATGGGCACATAGGCTAGGGCTGCTTATTATTGTGGGTAGGGAGAAGAATGGTCAAGCGGCCTCTTGCCGCTTGTTCTTTCGTGCGGTTCCGAGGGTGTAGGGAAAGCCGAGAGCGGAAAGACTACCGATACGGACTGGCGAAGCATGTCCGCATGGGAGGGATTGGAGTGGTAGGGTTGTGCGATTTCCGTTGGGGCTTTGGAGTTTATAGTTGAACACATTTCAAATATAATATTTCTGAATTCAAAAATTGAGATTCTAGTATAATTGATTTTGAATTGATGAGGAATAGAAAGTCCTATAAAAAGTTCTTCGTACGGCATTACTTAATCTTGTAATAACTTATCGAATTCTACCATTAATTAGGCTTCATAAAAGTATTCAAGAAAATCTGTTTTCAGTTCTTAGTTTACCTAGGAAAACAATATCGCTAGAGCAAAACATTAACCCATAACATACAATACTTACCCTACAATATTCTTTGCATTTTTGTGACATTTCGACGGACAAATGGAAAATAGCTATAGTGTGATAATACTCCAAATTTTGCCTGATTGAAGTATAAGTGTGAGTCAACTTGTCTATTCGTATCTGGGTGCAAAAAATTGTATTTTTTGTTAAAAGTCAAATTATCATACTTCTATATGCTTAATTTCAAGCTAGCATGAATAGAGATTGACTTATTTCTACAAGTATTTGAACTAAATCTGTCATTTTTAGATGTCTAGACTTCGTTTCTTTGCCACAGAAAATGAATCTTCGATACATTTGAGTATCTTGAGTCATAACATAATAAGCCCACTATGCCAATTTATATGGATTTACATATTGTTCCCGGAGTAATCGCCGAACATGTTGCTCAAGCGCATCAGGAAGACCTTAAGATACAGGGGAATTATGGCTGCAGGGTAATGACATATTGGGTCGATGAGGCCCATGGCAGCGCCTTTTGTTTGCTTGAAGCGCCGGACAAAGAATCGGTTATCGAGATGCATAATGATGCCCACGGACTCATACCCCACGAAATCATAGAAGTGAATAGCGGTATTGTACAAGCTTTTTTAGGAAGAATAAAATACCCCGAAAACCACAGTGTTTCCGTTGATACCGGTCTGAAGATTTTTAACGACCCTGCCTTTCGAATCATATTGGTTATTACCACAATTAAAGCAAAACTGCTTGAACACGATTTAGGAACTGCCAAGGCAAGGGAAGTTTTATACGAGTTTACAAAGAATGTCAAGCAGCAGATTGCAAAACATGAGGGGCGTCTCGTTGAAATGGAGGGTGAGGGATTCGTAGTCTCGTTCATTTCTGCCTCACAAGGAATAAATTGTGCATTAGGTATTCAAAATGAGGTGGCTGGTCTTTCTGAGGAAATAGGTTTGGGCATGAGCCTCAATGCCGGCTTACCGGTTGATAAGAGCGATAGACTGTTCGGCACCACTATTAAGTTTGCGCGCCACCTCTGCACTATAGCCGATAGCAACCAAATCGTGCTGGCCTCAATAGTTGATGAGTTGAATAAGTCGGATCGTCAAAATGACCAGCGATTAGAACGCGTAAAAAGTATGACCATCGGGGAAGAAAAATTCTTGGAACTGATGATGCAAGTTTTGGAAAAGAACTGGCAAGATGCCGAACTTACCGTAGAAGATTGTTGTCATAAACTTGGCCTAAGCAAATCGCAGCTGTATCGAAAATGTGTTGCACTTTTTAAGATGTCGCCTAATAATTTAATCAGGGAATACCGTTTGGTCAAATCCCTGCATATGCTAGATGCTCGTTGCAATGTTTCGGAAACGACCTTCGAAACCGGATTTAGCAGTCCCTCCTATTTCACGAAGTGTTTTCAAAAACGTTTCGGATTAGCACCACTACAATACCTTAAAATGTAGTGCAAAACCAATATCCTTTTACATAATTCTTAAACCGCGTTATACTTTTAAAAGTTAGTATAGCTGTTTGTTGGTCAATATGATATTGTCAACTGAAAGAGGTGTGTCTACACTTTAATCTCTTAGGGTTTAATTTCGAGAAGCACGTATTTTTTCTGTTTGATTTTGGACTTTGTTTTTATTGAACCCGACATTTCGGGGGATATTCCGTATTCCTGAATCGAGGTAGCTCATTGTGCATTATTTGTTTCATTTTTTGAACGAAATGTAGGCGTTCTTGGGAAAATGCTCCGCTACTTTTGGAGTATAAATTCTAAACAAGGACAACATGAAAACCAAAGGATTATTCAAAGTGCTTATCATTTCAATAGTATTGACGACCATAGGGTCGCATGCCCAAAAAACTGATAAGAACCCAATAACAAAAAATATGGAATCGACAGCCTTAAAAACCTACCTCATAGAACGCGATATACCCAATGCCGGGCAACTTTCTCAGGAGCAATTAGCGGGCATCGCACAAAAATCGAATGCCGTTATTGCAGAAATGGGCAACGGCTTAGAATGGGTCCATAGTTATGTGACCGAAAACAAAGTGTACTGTGTTTACAAGGCTGAAAATGAAGAAGCCCTTAAACAACACGCCGAAAAAGGCGGTTTTCCTGCAAATAGCATTACCGAATTGGCAACCATAATCAATCCTGCTACAGCTAAAAATTGAGTGTTTGAGTTAGTGTTAGGCGGAAATCTACCCATCAGGACTCTTCAAAAGCGAATGACGGGTGGTTTCCCAAACTACTTCCATTCAAAGAAGAAGATTCCCCAAAATTTTGTTTTGAACCATTAACCTTTAAATGATAACATCATGAAAGATTTAGAAAGTAGAGAAAATACCGGTTTTGAATCATTTTTCTGGTTTATACTGCTGCTCTTTGCCGTTTTTATCCTCAATGCCTGCGACAAGGAGAATATAGAAGCTTGGGAAAATGAAGTGGAACAACTGAAACTGGCCGTTGCCCCATTGAAAGATTTTGATACTGCAAAAAGCAAGGGTTATGATATTAAAGCTACGGAATATCGTACTCAAATGGGCTTTCATTATTTGAATGCCGACTTGTTGGATGAAACTTTTGATGTGGAGAACCCTGAGGTTTTGATCTTTATCGAAACTGCATCGGGTGGTATGGAATTGGTGGCGGTAGAATATGGTGTTCCCATTAAGGATTTAGATAACCCACCACCCCCGCCCGAAGGATATTCGGGTAGTGAGGACGTTTGGAAAATAGATGCCGAATTTAGCCTTTGGACTTTACACGTTTGGGTGCCCATGGAAAATCCGGAGGGGATTTTTACACCTAGAAATCCGATGTTGCCGTAGTCGGGGTTTTGTTGCTCATTAGCCTTTGAAAACCGAAGTAAAAGAGATGGTTTGGTATGTCCAAAGTATTCTTTTTCAACGATCGTTTCAATTTTGGAACTCCTCTCACAACCCCTATACATCGTATAAAATACTTTTACCCTATTGAAACCCAACACCCACTAAAAGCATAGTTCTTCCCCAATCGATTTTAGTGCTATAAATAAAACCATTTACAAATTTCGAACATGAAAAAGGCAAGAACCTTAATAGTAATAGCTTTAATAGCATTTGCGTGGGGATGCAATAAAGATGATGCACCACCCACACCAAAACCTGAAACGGTAGACAAACCTGAACCCGAACCTGAGCCAGAAAATAGAGCTCCGGGTGCATTTTCTTTATTGGAAGTTAAAGATAAGGATACAGCAGTAACCTTGACCCCTACTTTTAGGTGGAATACGGCGACAGATCCCGATGGGGATATGGTGCGCTATGATCTTTTCTTGGGCAAAGAAGAAAACGCACTTGATAGTATAATAACCGATTTGAATACGGCTACCCATACCATTAATGACCGTCTCTCTTTATTTACTGAATACTTCTGGCAAGTAAAAGCAAAAGACAGTGCAGGTTTAGAAACAGTTACCGATACCCTGTCGTTTGTTACGCGTAGATTGAACAAACCTTCGTCGGCCACCATTCCAATGGCCGACTTCGCCCCAAGAATGCTACATACGGTCACTTTTTTCAATGGTAAGCTGTGGCTCTATGGGGGTCAGAACAAAGACGGAATCTTGGTAGACGTCTGGTCTTCTGATGATGGTATCAATTGGACAAATCGCGCAGATCCTGGTTTTGGTCCGTTAAGGGGGCATGCAGCCGTTTCTTTTCAAGAAACGTTATGGTTTCTTGGTGGTAGAACCACATCGAGCATCGACTCCCGTACGAATCAAATAATACCTACGATTGGTATTGATGAGAATGGTTCGAAATTTCCCGCCGAATGGTCGGCAAGGGAATTGCATACGGCAGCAGTCTTTCAAGATAAAGTCTGGATTCTTGGTGGGGTAGGGCCAAATAACGAATATTTGGATGAGGTATGGACATCGGAAAATATGACCGATTGGAATGAAGAATCAGCACTCCCATCTGGCAGATTTGGTCATGCTTCGGTCGTATTCGATAACAAACTTTGGGTCATTGGCGGCTTTGATGGCACCGATTATCTGAACGATGTATGGTACACTGCCGATGGTGCCACATGGACAGAGGCTACGCCTAATGCCCCTTTTTTACCGAGGGTATCTCATGCCGCAGTCGTGCACGACAATAAGATTTGGCTTTACGGGGGCGATGACCCTTCGAGAGTATTTGGCGATATCTGGTATTCGGAAAACGGACAAGACTGGACTCGCTTTGCACTTGAGGGAAATTATGAAAGAAGGGTAAGACCAACCTTAAATGCCTTAAACGACCAGCTGTTATTGATTGGTGGCTGGGATTGGGATAACCCAGAAAAGTACTACAACGATATCTGGGTCTTTGATTAAAAGATATACTATGAAAAAAATAAAGCGAATTTTAGTCACAACGGGTTTAGCGCTTTTCGTGCTGGGTTGCAGCAAAGACGACGCACCCAAAACACAGAATCCTGAACCAATAGGTAATCCAGATCCAAATCCAAAGCCAGAAAATAGGCCACCGGGGAGTTTCTCTCTTTTAACAGTTCATAACAATGCGACCGATGTAGATGTACTACCAGAGTTAAGTTGGGAGGCCGCTACTGATCCCGATGGTGATCCGGTTACCTACGATATTTATTTAGGTGCCGAAAAAAGCACCTTGTCTCCTATCGCCATGAATTTAGGTACTACATCGTTTAAACTAGATGATATGCTCTTGAGAAACACAGAATATTTTTGGAAAGTACTTGCCAAAGATAACAATGGCGCGACCACCCTTACAGAAGTTCGAAACTTTACTGTAGCTCCCCTCCCTTACTTAAGCAAGTATTCCGTTGAATTATCAAATCAAGAAGAAACAATTAAGGAAGAATATCAATTCACCTTTGACTCTTTAAACATTATGAACAATATGCAGATAACCTTTAATGGTTTGGTTGGCAATGAAGGGAGTTGGGAGAGTATGGAATACGATGGTGACGGAAGGCTAATATCTTTTAATATAGGAAGCGGAGATGCAAAAGAGACAAGAGAGTTATCATATGATAGTGCCGGTAAAATGATACAGCTAAGGAGAAAGAATGAGGATTATAATGACATAACGACGACCATATTTTATGACACTAAAAATCGGGTATTTACTACTGAGCTGGAAAGCCGCGGATATACGTATAGGAAAACAACATATTCGTACACTGGTGACGCCGATTTGCCTTCGTCATACACCGTAGTAGATAGCCAAGAAAATACAGAGGTTAAGGACGTTCTGCACAGAAAAACACTAGTGTGGGACGAAAATGACAATCTCGTTAAAGACACGTATGAAATCAATAGGAGCGATGGGGAGGGTTTTAAACTTAAGGAGGAGATAACATTTGCCTATGACGCCATGAAAAACCCTTGGTCTCGTATCGTAGATGAGAAGTTTGTGTTTAACGGGTTTTATGGAGGTATTTACGGGCCTGTTTATTTAGGCTTGGTATTCCCTAGTTTTAGCGGCGAGCTTATCAGGCCACTTAAGAACAATCTCACCCAAAGGACCATGGTCGTCAGGTCCAGTACTGGCATATCTATTAACACGCTGCGCTTTCAGCATGAATACAATGAAAGCGGTTACCCCATATCGTCCACATTACAAGATTCTCAGGGTAACATTACGGGCCTCGTAACGTACAGTTATGAAGATGATTAGCTATAAATAGATACCGGCCATCTTGCTAAAATCCTTTGCAATTAGCCAAGGGCGATGTGCGATTGGGTAAAAAAAAGAACTCAGAATATTTAGCCAAAAAAGTGAAGTCATGAAAAAAATAAAATTAGTTCTTGTGATTATGTTAGTAATGGGTAGCGGTGCCTGTAACAAAGACGACGCACCCAAAATTGTAAATCCGGATCCAATTGGGCAACCCGATCCAGACCCTGATCCAGATCCGACACCTCAAAACCAAGCACCTGGTGCTTTTGGGCTATTGCAAATTCCTGATATGGATACCGATGTAAGCCGACTCCCGACCCTGAGTTGGGAACAGGCCACTGATCCAGATGGAGATGTAGTGACCTATGATGTCTATGTTGATGTGGTTTCAGAACCATCGGTGATGGTAGCGACTGATCTTACAACTACTACTTATGATATTGAGGGCGAACTTGATATAATCCGTACCTACTATTGGCGCGTGGTAGCCAAAGATGGCAAAGGCGCCGAAACGGCCAGTGAAACCTTTCAATTTACGACCGAAGGTTTCGAGCGCGTGGTCGCCATTACGGAAAGTGGCGATTTTACACATGTTTCTAAACACGAATCGGTGGTGTTCGAAGACAAAATATGGATGTTGGGCGGTCTTGTAAATTCTATGGCAGGACCCGCGGCCTCAAACGAAGTATGGCATTCATCCGACGGAAAGATTTGGATGAGCTTCATAAAAACTCCAGGTGAAAAATTTACGGAGTGTTTTTTTCATGAAGCTTTGGTTTTTAAGGATAAAATGTGGGTAATCGGCAATGCAGATGGTTTTTCGAATGAGGTATGGTCAAGTGAAGATGGTAATCAATGGCAAGAAATCACACAAATTAGCGAATTCCCAGTTCGTGGTGAGCATACGGTAACCGTTCACAATGGCAAAATGTACATAATTGGAGGAGTAACTACTGGGGCTGTTCGTTTGATGGATGTCTGGAGCAGCGAAGACGGAAGTAATTGGGTGGAGGAAACGTCCAATCCGGAATTCGGCCCACGTAGTTTTCATCAGGTGGTCAGTTTCAAGGATAATCTTTGGCTCATTGGAGGCCTGAGTAACGACCCGGGTAGCGCAGAAAAAGACGTTTGGAATAGTGTGGATGGAAAAACCTGGACAGAAGTAACTACTGATGGGGGTTTTTCGGAGCGGTCCGGCCATCGTGTACTGGCATTTGATGATAGACTTTGGCTGATTGGTGGCGTAGGCGCAGGTCAAAACGATATTTGGACAAGCCAAGATGGGGCATCGTGGGAAGATGTTACTCCTGCTGAATCTTACCCTTTCCGACAAAATTTCAGTTCAGTTTATTTTGAAGGGAAAATCTGGATTATCGCAGGCGAAAATGGGAACGAAATTAGAGATGATGTTTGGGTATTTGAATAAATAAGAATTCTAAAATAAGAGATATGAAAAATATAAGATTCACCGTAAGCGCAGCAATTTTGATGCTATCTTTTGGTTGTTCCCCGGATGATTTTGTCGGCAACCCACCGGATAATCCGGAAAATGAGCCTCCCACGGCTTTTGAACTTATCCCTTTGGAGAATATTGAGGCAACAGAGCTACAACCCACGCTCAGCTGGCAGGCTTCCGAAGATCCAGAAGGTAATGGTGTCACCTATGACGTGTATCTGGGGGCCACGGCGGAATCGACCACTCAAGTGGCGACCAATCTGACCGAGACCAATTTTACACTATCCGATTCTTTGACAATACTCACTGAATATTACTGGCAGGTAGTTGCCAAAGATGACCTTGGGGCGACCAATTCGAGTGCTGTTAATAGCTTTACCACTAGAACCATTTCAAACGGCCGTTTAGTTATTGAGAACGCTGAATTCGCGGGACGTAGAGGACACAGGGTTCTGGCGTACAAGCAACGTTTATGGCTTATTGGAGGCACCACTACCTTAGGCGGATTCATAAGCGAGGTATGGAGTAGTCTCGATGGCAATAGTTGGGAATTGATGACCGATACGGCTGAATTTGGTAGAATAAACGGTTTTTCGACAGCAGTTTTTGACGATAGGTTGTGGGTAATCGGGGGTAGAAATACCGATAACGAGTATGGCAATGAAGTCTGGTATTCGAACAACGGTATGGATTGGGTTTTGGCAACGGAAGAGGCTGATTTTTCGGGCAGGAACCTGCATTCAACAGTAGTCTTTAATAAGAAATTATGGGTCATTGGTGGGTACGATGGCACTCGAAGAAATGATGCGTGGTCAAGCTCAAATGGCGTTGATTGGGAAATGGCCACCGCGAACGCCAATTTTACAGCGAGAGAGGAACATGCCATGACAGTTTTTGATGATAAAATGTGGGTGATCGGCGGCAACGATGGCATCAATAAAAATGATGCTTGGTATAGTACCGATGGTGAAACTTGGGCCTTGGCAACAGAAGAAGGTGCCTTTAGAGCGCGGCAACAACATACGGTGACCACATATGCAAATAAAATGTGGCTCATAGGAGGGGCTACAGGCACGAACGAAAATTACATTTGGTATAGCAGTAATGGTATTGAGTGGTTGCGAAATACCGATTCCGCCAACTACCCTTTTCGCAATTTACACTCCACGACCTTGTTCAATAAAAAGCTTTGGATTGTCGGCGGCGACGGGGGTAGCTTAAAAAATGATGTTTGGGTGCTTGAATAAAACGAAATCATGGAAAAAGAAGAAAAACGAATTTTTAGTTGGGTACTATTCTTGGTACTGATACTCTTAGTGGCTTTAGGTTGCAATAAAAACGACGACCCCGTACCACCAAAGTCCGAGGTCATTGACAAACCTAATCTCGAACCGGATCCCCAAAACCGGCCTCCCGGGTCATTTGGTCTAATGACTGTTACAGACGGCGCCGAGAATGTTAATATACTCCCCACTTTAAGTTGGGAGCAGGCCACTGATCCCGATGGTGATCAGGTCACTTATGATTTGTTAATGGGTGTTGAAGAGGATTCAACCATAATTTGGTTGGAAAATTTGACCACTACCTCGGTGGCACTAGATCGACGCTTAAAGGTTAATACCACATACTATTGGAAGATATTGGCAAAAGATGACAAAAACGGTTCTGTAGAGAGTAATATTTTTTCGTTCACAACGAGAGATTTACGTATTCCTTCCGAACCTTCTACCATTAATGAAAAGTGGATTGGTAGAAAAGAACATTCAACAGTAGTGTTTAATGATGAGCTATGGGCTATAGGTGGGGTTGGTAACGCCGATGATTCTTTTGTCAGGAGCACAGATGGGGTAACATGGCAGAAAATAGAATTCGATGATAGAAATGGTTTCTCGACCGCCAAATTGATCACTTCGGTAGTTTTTAGAAAGAGGCTATGGGTCATAGGAGGTCAGGTTAGTGGTAGTGCTTCAAGCAATCCTGTTTGGTCAACTGACGACGGTGTAAACTGGATCGACGAATCAATAGACAATGAGAACGAGGCATTCTATGGTCAGCAGCGGTTTGGTCATACAACAATGGTCTTCAATGACAAATTATGGGTTATAGGCGGTGTTGGCACAGCTGAAGGAACCGATGGACTTATATACTTGAAGGATGCGTGGGTCAGTGAGGACGGAAAAAATTGGGAACGAGTTGCAGATAATAAAGCGGTTTTCGGAAGAACAGATCACACATCGGTGATTTTCGATGATAAGTTATGGGTCATTTTAGGACTTGATAGCAACAATCAATATTCAGATGAAATCTGGTATACCGAAGATGGTCAAAATTGGATAAAGCCCACTGGCGGAGCAAGTTTGCCCGAAAGGTTTAATCATACTTCCGTAGTATTCGATGACGTGATTTGGGTCATAGAGGGCCTTCCACAATTTGATGATACCTATGCAGGAATATGGTATAGCAAAGATGGCACAGATTGGAAATTGTTATCGGAAAACAATGAACTTGGTCAATTGGCCAACCATAGTGCAACCGTTTTTAGAGAGAAAATCTGGGTCATCGGCGGTGAGGAGAGTGGTATCACCCAGAATGGTGTATGGGTATTTGACTAGCACCAAACGTAATCGATAATCCCGATTCCGAACCGAATCCCGAATCCCGAATCCCAAGCGCCCAATAGTTTTTTACTATTGACGCCGGAAATTGATAATACAATTGTAATTCGTACACCCCCTCTTACTCGAGGGCAGGCCATCGATTTCGATGGTGATAGTTTTACCTATTCTAAGTTGAATTTATAGCAAAAATGTCAGGCTGAGCGCAGTCGAAGTCTGATTTTGCCAATCAAGAGTTCTCGACTGCCCTTGCCTGTCGGCCAGATTCGAACTGACAGCGAAATTTAATATATTGATTTTCAATATATTATGTGGTTCAAAACAGATGTATTTATCTGCTGACCTCTAAAAAATCTATAAAATGAAACAGCTACTGATACTACTTTTCCTACTTACGGCAAACCAGTCATTTGCTCAAAAAGCTACGCTCTTGATTACCAATACTGAAACCCAAAAGCAAAAACTGATTGAAGAGCGTAAGCGAATAAGGATAACCAAAAGTACAGGCGAAAAATTTCAAGGGCGTTTTTGGATAATTGATGAAAATACCATAGTGCTCGATGGAGTTGAAATAAATTTGTCTGAAATTATAAAAATAAGACGTCACCCTCTTTTCAACACCATTTTTATTAAATCAAATCTGATTCATATAGGTTCTCTAGGTATGTTTTTTGGAATTTTAGGTACGGGTCTTAGTGGTGAAGGTGGCATATTAGTGGGTGGGGCAGCTGTATTAGCAGCGGGTATTTATGGCGCTATAAAATCTCCAAATCTAAACAAAGGCTATAACATCAATAGAAAGTGGCGTTTTGAAATTGCTATTTCTCCTTCTGTGGAACAAGAGTTTTCGACTGATAAAAATAAAATAAGATGAAATCAGCGCTTATACTTCTTTGCTTAGTTATAATGAATATGTCTTTTTCACAAGAAAGAGCCTTAATTATAACATATTCGGAAAAGTTATAATGGTAAGGGCAAAGCAATTCTCGAGAATCAAGCTGAAATCTTCCAAAGATGTGAGAAGGGTAGGGAAATTTGAAATAGTCGATTCAACTAGAATTAAGATTCGAGGACACTATTTTAAATTATCAGATGTTAAAATGATTAAAAGGAACCCTCTGGTATTGTCGATTGCAGATAAAATAGTCTATATCGGTAGTAGAATGGTAATTGTGGTACCAGGACTTTATGCACCTCCTGGTATATCGGTGTAACTATTATTTTTGGGAGCGTTTGTAGCATATTTAGATTGCGAAACCCCTTATCTAATAAATAAGGATTATTTTGTAAAAAATAATTGGATTTTCTTTATCAAGTATTAGGCGTATGGGACGTAACGAAAGTAAAAATATATGCGGCGCGAAGACCTTCAACTTTACTAAACAAAACATGCAAGATTAATTGCCATAAAGATTGTAGAGTGCTAAATTTAATAGTGTCTTTAAAATTGATTTGGTTTTATTATCAGAGCGGACATTTTAAAAATCCATTAATTTATCCGGATATGCTTATAAACGTGTAGAATAGGAATTCCATTAAACCACATTAGATACCGATTGCAAAAAAAATATCTTAAGGGGCATTTAGATCATATCTTTGGGGATAAAAGTCAGTCCCCAAAATCGACCTTTCTATGGGACTGTTTTATGAAACTTCGATTATTTTCTAGGGTGTCCCATTCGTGATCACTTTTAGTAGTTTTTTTTTAACCTTTTTTGAGGCGCTTTATGGTTTATGAAAACCTAAACACTTTTACTAAATTTTCAATTCCAATTCCGGAATCAAATTCGCAGCCTCTTTCATTTTTTCATCTATAATTTTGGTGTAGATTTCTGTTGTTCGAATTTCTTTGTGTCCCAAACGTTTCGATACAGTATAAATATCTGCACCGTTCTCTAACAAGAGTACCGCATTGGTATGTCTTGCGCTATGAAAAGTTATGTGCTTTGTAATTCCAGCCTTCATACACCATCTTAGAATCTCGGTGTTGTAAACGGCACCATATTTAAGACCTCTAAAAACGCGGTCACTCTCATTGGCTCTTTTGCCCAAAAGGTTTCTTGATTGCTCCGAAACGTAAAGGTATTCTAGTCCTTCTGTTTTCTTTTGTCTGAATATAATTCTAGAGCCTGTATCTTCATCTCTAACCTCCGACCATCTTAATTTATCAATATCGCTCCATCGTAAACCAGTAAGACAACTAAAAATAAAAGCATTCTTTAGTACAGGATACTTACATTCGGCTTGTGACATTGCCTGTAATTCTGAATAGGTAAGGTATTCCCTTGTAGACTCACCTTGCTCAAAACCTTTAACTGACCGCAATACATTTTCTTCCAAATAGTTTTCGGTATAGGCTTCTCGCAAAGCTGCTTTAAATTTGTTGAAGTAGGTGTATTTAGAATTTTGGGATAGGGGAGAACCACTCTTGGTTTTGGCTTTAGTGTTTAGATATCGCTTAAACCCTTTGACAAAATCGGTATCAATATCCTTTAGCTGTTTATGGGCAGGACAATATTTTTGGATATGTTTTAGAGCTGCATCCCAATTGCCATAATTCGCTTTGGTTTCAAAGCGGTCTTCTTTAAGCTGCTCATAGTACTCTAAAAAAGTTAATTCTCCCTTCTTATCATTCTTGATTTTGTATTTCCCTTGAATGTATTCAGCCTTTCTTATCGCCAATATGTTTTCGGCCAATTGAAGGGTTTCTTTATTTTTTCTTTTTTCCTCTGCATTTGCAGGATTATCAAAAACATACTGTTTTAGGTATTCGAATTTTCGTAGATGCTTTTTAACCCCATTATTATCTATCCGATAACCATTATAGAATTCAAGAAACAAACTAGATTTTCCGTTTTTTAACTTTTTCTGCTTTAGATTGATTTTCATAACAAAGGATTTTGAGGTGTAATTTTTACACCTTTTTAGTTAAAAAATTAAATGAGGTGTAAAAATGGTGTAATAAATTTATGAAAATAGGAGATTAAGAGAAAGAGAAAATAAAAATACTTTTTAACAACGTATTGATTTACAGTTAAATAAAACCAAATAGAATCATATGAGACCAAATGAAATACTTATTTATTTCCCGATGCAAAAATTGGAAAATATGTTCCCAAGCAGTTCATCATTAGTGACTTCCCCAGTAATTTCACCTAGATGATTTAAAGCTTCACGAATATCTATTGCCATTAAATCACTCGAAATCCCCTCTGTATTACCGGACTGAACCTTTTCTATGGCTTCCAACGCTTTTAAAAGGGCATTGTAATGGCGGGTATTTGTGACAATGGTTTCATTGTTCCGTAAAGCCCCTGTATTTATTAAATCCAGTAGTTGATTTTTTAATGTTTCAATACCTTGACCGGTTTTAGCCGAAAGAAGTAGAACATTTGATAACTGTTGGTCGATAAGGGATAAGTGTTCTGCGGATAATCTATCCTTCTTATTTATGATAACTATTAACTGCTTTTGGGGATACTGATTTTTTACCTTTTCTATTTCAACTTTGAGTTTTTCTAAAGTTTTCCCCGCAACGAATAAAGATTGGCCATCAACCAAATAAAGCACTACTTGAGCTTTTTCAATCTTTTCAAAGGTTTTTTGAATTCCAATCCCTTCTACTACATCTTTGGTTTCCCTAATACCCGCCGTATCTATAAAACGGAATCCAAATCCTTTTATGGTAATTTCGTCTTCTATCGCATCTCTAGTAGTTCCGGCAATTTCAGAGACTATGGCGCGTTCTTCATTTAATAGTGCGTTCAACAGTGTAGATTTTCCAACGTTTGGCTCTCCCACAATGGCGACGGGAATTCCGTTTTTTATGACATTGCCGATGGCAAAAGAATCAATTAAGTGTTTTAAGACGTTCTGTATTCGATTGAGCAGCTCTACAAATTGTGTTCTGTCCGCAAATTCCACATCTTCTTCCGAAAAATCGAGTTCTAATTCTATCAATGAGGCAAAATTCAACAGTTCCTCCCTAAGTTTTTGAATTTCATTACTGAATCCACCTCGCATCTGCCGAATGGCAACTTGATGACTAGCTTCATTATCTGAAGCTATTAAATTAGCAACGGCCTCGGCCTGACTCAGATCCATTTTTCCGTTCAAGAAAGCTCTTAAGGTAAATTCTCCAGCTTCGGCTGTTCGGCATCCGTTTCTTAAGAAGAGTTGAATAATTTGTTGTTGAATAAATGGTGATCCGTGGCACGAAATTTCAACAACATTTTCACCAGTGTAAGAATTGGGACCTTTGAAGACGGAAACTAAAACTTCATCAAGAATAGCATCATTCTCAATGATATGGCCCAATAAGATGGTATGTGTTTTTTGTATATTTAAATCCTTGTTATGAATGGACTTGAAAAAAGAGGAAACAATAGAAATTGCATTCTTACCTGAAATACGTATCACGGCAATGGCTCCAGCACCGGATGGTGTGGCCAAGGCTATAATGGTATCTGTATAAATCATACTGCAAAAATAGTCAAACGAAAGCGCTTTTGTAATTCAGACGAGTTATATAATTTCTTATATTTCCAAAGAAATCCTAGAATTAAAAAATGAGAAATTTAATAATAGTTTTAACGTTCCTTTTTACAGCTATCCTAAAGGGACAGGAGTCTTCTGCATCCCCAACTATTGAAGATGCCAAAATGGAAGCCAAGGAAAAAAAAGCAGTTGTAAAAAAAGTTAAGAAAGCAGAAAAAGAAGCTCAAGAGGCGGCAAAACAAGAAAAGGAAAAAGAGCGAATTCAGAAATTAAAGAAAGACATTGCCTCAAGGCAAAAGACAATTAGAAAATATGAAAAACAAATTGAAAAGTTGAATTCAAAATTAGAGAAGGGAAAACTGAAGGGCAAATTGGCACCTACGGATATTAAAAAAATAGAAGGTAAAATAGAAAAGTTAAAAGCGAAGACGGTCAAAGAAAAAGAGAAGCTATTAAAAAAGAAAAAGAAGTTATAAGCTGTTTTGGATTGATTTGTAACAAAATGGATGTTTTGACTACTAATAGGTAGTATTCATCATTAAATCAATCAAAAAATGGAAATTATAAATCAGCAAATCGCATTACGAGAAGACCGACAATTATTGGTCATCACACATCTTTCGCAATATTTGGATTTTATTACGGGATTTGGTGGACTTATTGTACCGTTGGTACTTTGGTTGACCTCCAAAGATTCAGTTATAGGAATGGACGAGCATGGTAAATCGGTCATTAATTTTCAATTGACCCTCATTCTATATATCATTATCGGAATTCCTGGAATATTATTATTTGGCCTCGGAATTTTACTTTTGATTTTTGCGGGAATTCTTTCCTTGGTCATGCCAGCTATAAATGCGGTGAGGGCCAGTAATGGAGAAAGTCCTAGCTATTTCGGGACGATAAAGTTTATTTCTTAACAAGAAATGAGTATAAAAAATCCCGAACATAATGTTCGGGATTTTTGCTTTAAAATTTTACTTGACCAAGATTAATTGTTGAGCATCACCGGCATTACGAGCATTGTCACGTTTTCGCCTTCGTCCAATCCATCAATTGGAGTTAAGATTCCAGCTCGGTTAGGTAAACTCATTTCCAAGGAAACTTCATCCGAATTCAGATTGTTCAGCATTTCGGTCAGAAACCTAGAATTGAACCCAATTTGCATATCGTCCCCATTATAGGAACACGTTAAACGTTCCTCGGCCTTGTTGGAGTAATCAATATCCTCGGCTGAAATATTTAACTCGGCACCAGCAATTTTCAATCTAATTTGGTGCGTGGTTTTATTGGAAAAGATAGATACCCTGCGAACGGAACTTAAGAATTGATTTCTGTTGATGGTCAATTTATTTGGATTTTCCTTTGGGATTACCGCTTCATAATTTGGATATTTCCCATCAATAAGTCTACAGATCAATTCCGTGTCATCAAAAGTAAATTTGGCATTGCTATCATTATATTCGATCAAAACATCCGATTCACTTCCTGCCAAAATTCCTTTCAACAAAGTCAATGGTTTTTTCGGCATAATAAATTCTGCTACTTGGGAAGCACTTACATCGGCACGTTGGTATTTTACCAACTTATGGGCATCTGTTGCGACAAACGTTAAATTTTCGGTTGAAAATTGGAAGAACACGCCGCTCATGACGGGTCTTAAATCGTCATTTCCAGAAGCAAAAATTGTTTTGTTTATGGCAGTCGCCAGTATATCTCCAAGAATCGTTGTAGCACTGGGGTCGGATAACTCGACCGCTTTTGGGAATTCTGCACCATCGGCATAGGCCAATGCATATTTACCGTGATTGGAGCTAATTTCTACGGTATTGTTGTCTTCCACCACAAAGGTCAAGGGCTGTTCGGGAAACGTTTTTAAAGTATCTAAAAGTAGCCTTGCCGGAACGGCAATCGTGCCTTCTGCATCAGAATCTACATTCAATACGGAACTCATGGTAGTTTCCAGATCTGAAGCGGAAACGGTTAACTTGTCCTTATTTAAATCAAAAAGAAAATTATCTAAAATGGGTAACGTATTGCTATTATTGATAACCCCGCCCAGAATTTGAAGTTGTTTTAAAAGATAGGTGCTGGATACTATAAATTTCATATAATGCTGTTTGACTTGTTCTTTACCTTTTGTGAAAGTTGAAAATTATTGCAATTGATTTAAAAACTGCAATAAAACAAAGATATTTTAATTGCTCTTTTATCTAAAACAAACTTATCAACACCTGTTATGCTCTACAAAATCATGTAATTGAAATAGATTTGAGATACATATTCTTCTAAAAAGCCAATGTTTCCTATGATTTTATTTTTAAAATGGAAGATATGTACTGCTTCCACAAATAGGTCTAATCCAAAGAAACTACTTTATCAACACTCCATGCCTCTGGCTTTTCATCAAATAGCACTTTTGTCTGACTCCAAACACCTTTGAATAATTGGGAATGTCTATATTCTTCTAAAGAGGACTCATTTTCCCAATAACTGTAGGTGAAGAAAATACGGGTATCTTTTTTATCTTGATAAAGTTCTAAAAAAGTACAGCCTTCAAAACCTCTTATTTTATGCTTATTTTCATTAAAAAGTTGCTCGAACTGAGTTACTTTTTCTTTTTTAAAGGTCATTTTAACAATCCGAACGAACATTATTCAAAATCTATGATTACGGTATCTCTATAGTCCAATCCCAATAGGGTAGAGGCCCCTCCAACGGTTGTGAGATTGCTACGGTAGATGGCCAGTTCAATATAGTCGGAAGAATTAAAAAGGGCCAAAAGGTCACCGTCACTCTTTCGTTTGTCTTTTTCTAAATTAAAATCCAATATATCACTATAGGCATTAAAAATCTCGTTTATTTTATGGTTACGGACCAAAAGTTTAAAATTTCTACCATTCCTATATGCATCGAATAAGTGCTTTTGAATATTGGTCACTACGTTACCATAATTGTCAATATAAATGACACTACCTATTATTTTTTTGCCGTTTTCAACAATTCTGGGAGAGAATTCACGAAGACTTTTTAAATTGTCAAAAGATTTGCCCACCACTTCTAAAGTTCCGCCACGCGCAATATGACAAGCTACTTGGATAAAAACGCTCATTACTGGAAAGGAGCCATGTATAGGGTTGGGGATTTTAATTTCCACCACCTTGTCCGGCTTCATTTCGGAAGTTATCAAACCAATGACACCTGTGTTGGCACTGATAAAATAATGGCCATTGATAAGTACGGCAATATGCTCGTTTTCAGGAGTTTTCTCTGAATCTACACCAACAATATGAATGGTGCCTTTAGGAAAATTATGATAGGAATTCTGCAAAATATAGGCACATTCCTGAATGTTGAACGGAGTTATGTTATGGGAAATATCAACAATTTTTGCATCTGGGAGTTCACTGTAAATAGAACCTTTTAAGACGGCGGTAAAATGGTCTTTAAGTCCAAAATCAGTAGTTAATGTGATGATTGCCATGCAGCAATGTTGATATGTTTTTGATTAGCTAAACTTAATTTTTACTTAAATTTGAAAACAAAATTAAACAAAAAATTAGCCACTGGAAATTAAACTTTGGCGACGCTAAATCTTCAAAATCCCACTATTTGAACGAACTTGTTTTAGAACTCACCGAAATTAGTCCAAGAGAATTTTTTGGACAACAGAACGAGAACATAGACCTTCTCAAGAAATATTTTCCAAAACTCAAAATTGTAGCCCGAGGCAATAAGATAAAAGTCTATGGCGATGAAGAACTTTTAGAAGAGTTTGACAAGCGTTTTGATATGCTTACCCAACATTTTGTAAAGTACAATAAAATTGATGAAAACAGTATAGAAAGAGTGCTTACAAGTGATGACGCCAAGGGGTATGAGTCCTCTGCCAAGAGCGGGGAGACTTTGGTCCACGGCGTTAGCGGCAGGCTTATAAAAGCGCAAACGGCAAACCAGCGCAGGTTGGTGGATGCTTCTAAAAAGAATGATATGGTTTTTGCCATTGGTCCAGCGGGGACAGGAAAAACCTATACAGGAGTAGCCTTAGCGGTAAAAGCGCTCAAAGAAAAACAGGTCAAAAGAATTATACTGACCAGGCCAGCTGTCGAAGCAGGGGAAAATCTGGGATTTTTACCAGGCGATCTGAAGGAAAAATTGGATCCTTACATGCAGCCTTTGTACGATGCGCTAAGGGATATGATCGCCGCTGAAAAACTGACACATTATATAGAAAACGGAACCATTCAGATTGCACCAATGGCCTTTATGCGCGGGCGAACTTTGGACAATGCATTCGTAATTTTGGATGAAGCCCAAAATACGACACATGCACAGATGAAGATGTTCCTTACCCGTATGGGGAAGAACGCTAGATTTTTGATTACGGGAGATCCAGGACAGATAGATTTGCCTAGAAGAACCATATCCGGTTTAAAAGAAGCCTTGTTGATTCTTAAAAATGTTGAAGGTATTGAAATAATTTACTTGGACGATAAAGATGTTATTCGCCATAAATTAGTGAAGAAAGTAATAGATGCCTATAAAACCATAGAACACCAAAATTAATCAAGTTTATGCCCAATACGATCATAGCTACAAATTTTAACTTCCCCAATCAGAAGAGTGTATACAAAGGAAAAGTGAGGGAGGTTTACGCTTTGGATAATGATATATTGGTGATGATTGCCACGGACCGTCTTTCCGCTTTTGATGTGGTGATGCCCAAAGGAATACCTTTTAAAGGACAAATATTAAATCAGATTGCCACAAAAATGATGGCTGCCACAGCTGATATTGTTCCGAATTGGCTAACAGCAACGCCGGACCCAAATGTAGCTGTGGGCCATGCTTGCGAGCCATTTAAGGTTGAAATGGTCATTAGGGGCTATATGTCCGGTCATGCAGCGCGGGAATATAAATCAGGCAAGCGAACGTTATGCGGAGTTCCTATGCCCGAAGGAATGAAAGAGAACGATAAATTTCCGCAACCTATTATTACTCCGGCCACAAAGGCTGAAATGGGCGATCATGACGAGGATATTTCACGCGAAGGTATTTTGGCTAGGGGAATTGTTTCAGCTGATGAATATGAAGTTCTAGAAAACTATACACGCGCCCTTTTTCAAAGAGGCACGGAGATAGCGGCAAGCCGAGGATTGATTTTGGTGGATACCAAATATGAATTCGGAAAAACCAAGGATGGAAAAATTGTCTTGATCGATGAAATCCATACTCCGGATTCTTCCCGTTACTTTTATGCAGATGGGTATCAAGAAAGACAGGATAAGAACGAACCTCAAAAACAGTTGTCCAAAGAATTTGTGCGCCAATGGTTGATTTCCAAAGGTTTTCAAGGTTTAAAAGGGCAGGCCGTTCCAAAAATGTCCGAAGAATACATCAATTCTGTTTCTGAACGCTACATAGAACTCTATGAGAATATTATTGGAGAACCTTTTATAAAAGGTGATGTGTCAAACATTCAAGAGCGCATTGAAAAGAATGTTCTAAACTATTTAAATTCTTTTTAGGCTACAATAAATATTAACAATCACTCAAGAAAACGCCAACGGCCAGGCCACCTTCAGAGGTCTCTTTGTATTTGGAACTCATGTCCTTTGCCGTAGACCACATGGTCTCTACAACTTTATCCAAAGGCACTTTGGCCTCTTTAGGGTCGGAACCCAATGCCAATTCGGCAGCGTTTATGGCTTTTATGGCTCCCATGGAATTTCGTTCAATACATGGTACTTGGACCAACCCACCAATTGGGTCGCAGGTAAGTCCCAAGTGATGTTCCATCGCAATCTCTGCAGCCATAAGAACCTGTTCAGGAGTTCCTCCAAGTAATTCTGTTAAAGCACCGGCTGCCATAGCTGAAGAAACGCCTATCTCTGCTTGGCAACCACCCATCGCCGCAGAAATGGTAGCTCCTTTTTTAAAGATGCTTCCTATTTCGCCCGCCACCAATAAAAATTGTTTGATATGCTCAAAATTACCTGCATGATTTTCAATAACCAGATAATACATCAACACTGCTGGAATAACCCCTGCGCTTCCGTTTGTAGGTGCCGTAACTACGCGGCCCAAAGAAGCGTTTACCTCGTTCACGCTGAGGGCAAAACAACTTACCCATTGCAAAATCTGCCGAAACTTGACTTCGGTTTGTCGTATACCGTTCAACCACTCTTCGGGATTGGAGTAGGGCAGTTCGCCCTTTAAGCTTCGATGCATTTCAAAGGCCCTACGTTTTACGTTGAGCCCGCCAGGAAGCTTTCCCTCCGTATGGCAACCTATATACATACACTCTAGCATGGTTTCCCATACGCGGTTTAATTGATTATCAATTTCAGTATCTGACCGTAAAGAACGTTCGTTCTCCAATACGATTTCCGAAATATTCTTTTTCTCTTGTTCGCAAAAAGCCAATAGTTCGGTTCCTTTTTGAACAGGAAAAGGAAATGTATGAAATGCCTCAATTTTTTTCTTCGCGTTTTTACGTTCTTCGACCACTACAAATCCTCCGCCTATGGAATAATAGGTTTTGGTTTTCTTTATACCAGAATTCAACAGTGCTTCAAAAGTTAAGCCGTTCGCATGAAAAGGTAAAAACTTCCTATGGAACTTTATATGTGTATCAGGGTCGAAATCAATTGAAAAATTCCCGCCAAAATGTAACTTTTTAAGTTTCTTGACGCTTTCTACCAGAGTATGTATTTCATCAATAGGAACATATTCCGGGTCGGCTCCGGATAGCCCCAATATTATGGCATAGTCCGTGGCATGTCCTTTCCCGGTTAAAGAAAGTGACCCATACATGTGTACGTGTACTTCTTTAACGTCAGGGAAAATATTGGAAGCTTTAAGTTCCTTGATCCAACGTTCCGCGGCGCGCCAAGGGCCTAATGTATGCGAACTTGATGGCCCAACGCCTATCTTTAGCATGTCAAAAATACTGATACACTCCATTTGATAAAGAAGTTTTGCAAAGTAAAGGTAATGGTAATTTAAAATATTATAATCTGTTTGGATAGGAAATAACTGGGCCTAGGCAAGGTAGATAGAAAGCCTTCGACTATTAAAAAAATCTTATTAAATAAATAATTATGAAAGCGAACGGACTTATAGAAAAGAATAGTATATATGGCTTTACGGATACTTACGATAAGTTAAGAAAGGTTTTAGAAGAAAATCCAAACCTGAAGATTTTGTTAGAGTTGGACCACAGTAAAAATGCAGCCTCCGTAGATTTAGATTTGGCACCGACCAAAATCATCTTATTTGGAAATCCAAAATTGGGTACGGTATTAATGAAAGACAACCAAACTGTTGGTATTGATTTACCCCAAAAGATACTGGTTATTGAAACATCTGAAACAGTTAAATTGTTCTACAACGATTCTTACTACCTTAAGGAGCGTCACCAATTAAGCGAAAAAACTTCTGAAATTCTTAAAAAAATAAGTAGTGCCCTTGATGCAGTGACAAATGCAGCAGCTGGACTATAAATTAAAGTTTAATATGCGCTAACAATATATGGCGATAGTAACATCAGCATAAAAAACGACAATGAATCCATACATTTGGTTTTTCAAAATGACATCCTGTCAGTTTTACTCGCTTGGCATATTAATTGACATTTACTGGTTGATTAAAAAAGCACTAATATTTTAAAACATATAGAATGAGTAAAATTATAGGTATAGATTTGGGTACAACGAATTCCTGTGTTTCCGTAATGGAAGGTAACGAACCCGTTGTAATACCAAACGCAGAAGGAAAAAGAACAACGCCTTCCGTTATCGCATTTGTAGAAGGTGGTGAAATTAAGGTAGGTGATCCTGCAAAAAGACAGGCGGTTACCAATCCTCACAAGACCATATATTCCATAAAGCGTTTTATGGGGAACAAATTTTCCGAGTCCAGTAAAGAGGCGGATAGAGTTCCTTATAAAGTAGTGAAGGGCGACAATGATACTCCAAGAGTAGATATTGAGGGAAGATTATACACACCGCAAGAATTGTCCGCTATGATTCTTCAGAAAATGAAGAAAACGGCAGAGGATTATCTTGGTCAGGATGTTTCTAGAGCCGTGATTACAGTTCCGGCATACTTTAACGATGCGCAGAGACAGGCTACGAAAGAAGCCGGTGAAATTGCCGGACTTACGGTAGAGCGTATTATCAATGAGCCCACGGCTGCCTCTTTGGCCTACGGAATGGACAAAAAAGATACCGACCAGAAAATAGTCGTTTTTGACTTTGGAGGTGGTACACATGATGTTTCCATTTTGGAATTGGGAGACGGTGTCTTTGAAGTACTGTCCACGGATGGTGATACCCACTTGGGAGGTGATGATGTAGATCAAAAAATTATTGATTGGTTGGCAGAGGAGTTCAAAAAAGATGAAAGTATAGATTTACGTGATGATGCAATGGCGTTGCAACGTTTGCGTGAAGCTGCCGAAAAAGCAAAGATCGAATTGTCTTCTTCCGCTCAGACAGAAATCAATTTACCTTATGTTACCGCAACGGCTTCAGGACCAAAACACTTGGTGAGGACACTGACCAAAGCAAAATTCGAGCAATTGATCGCTGATTTGGTCAAAAGAACAATTGAGCCTTGCGAAACAGCTTTAAAAGCAGCGGGACTTTCCAAGAGCGATATTGATGAAATTATCTTAGTAGGTGGTTCTACAAGAATCCCGGCAGTACAGGATGCGGTAGAAAAGTTCTTCGGGAAAAAACCTTCCAAAGGTGTAAATCCAGATGAGGTAGTGGCAGTTGGTGCTGCTATTCAAGGTGGGGTTTTAACGGGAGACGTAAAAGACGTATTGTTATTGGACGTAACGCCATTGTCTCTTGGAATAGAAACCATGGGAAGCGTAATGACCAAGTTGATAGATGCCAACACTACGATTCCTACCAAGAAATCCCAGATATTCTCTACTGCAGCGGATAATCAACCATCGGTTGAGATTCACGTATTGCAAGGAGAAAGGCCTATGGCAGCGGATAATAAAACGATTGGACGTTTTCACTTGGACGGTATTCCACCGGCACAGCGAGGTACACCTCAAATTGAAGTAACTTTTGACATTGATGCGAACGGAATCATAAAAGTTTCCGCAACGGATAAAGCCACGAACAAAACGCAGGATATTCGTATTGAAGCTTCCTCTGGATTAACAGAAGAGGAAATCGAAAAGATGAAAGCTGAAGCTGAGGCAAATGCCGATGCGGATAAAAAAGCGAAGGAAACTGCGGATAAGCTGAATGAAGCGGACGGTATGATTTTCCAAACGGAAAAGCAATTGAGCGAGTTTGGAGATAAATTGTCCGATGACAAGAAGAAGCCGGTAGAAGAGGCTTTGGCAGAATTGAAAGCAGCTTATGAAACAAAAGATTTAGCAGTGATTACGCCAGCTTTGGATAAAATAAACGAAGCTTGGAAAGTTGCTTCCGAAGAAATGTACAAAGCACAAGCTGAGGCACAGCAGGCTGGCGGCGCACCTCAAGGTGAACCAACCGCTGATGGAGGGGCTCCAGAAGGCGATAATGTAGAGGATGTAGATTTCGAAGAAGTCAAGTAATTGACGTAAGCATAACATCGAAAAAGGAGCGGTATTTACCGCTCCTTTTTATTTTTGATATATCTTTCGCGTTCAATTTGTAGGAATTGGACTAATTTTGAATATATGCTAAAAAACTACCTTGTTTTTTTATTCTTAATACTATTTGGTAACCCACTTCAGTTAATGGGACAAGAGATCCGGGTATTTACAACATCTGATTTTGAACTCAAGCATCAGGTAAAAAAGTGTCTGGTGAGCACCAAATACGGCAAGGAAGAATATGATTTTAACGAAGCCGGATTCCTGACCAAATCCGTTACACGTTTCAATGATACGGATTATGACGTTATTTATTACAAGTTCAATAATAATGAGCTTATAGAAAAACGTTCGGAATCTTATAGGAATAACGTTTTTGATTCCAATACTTCTATTGCGCATTTCTATGAAATAGATACGATTCCTGTTAGAACGGTCACCGAGAAAATTATTTCTTATGATAAGGAGTTTTTGGACCAATATGTCTATGAATATAATACTGCCGGTAATTTGGTGAAAATTATGCGTACTAATAATAACGGTACGGATGAAACCATTATCAGCTACAAGAACTATAAAGGTGAGCACACCGTGACATACACGATGAACGATGAACTTTTAAAATCTATCCGTACTTCAAATCAAAAAAATAAAGATAATTCGGTTCAAGAAGTAGTTTTGACCAAAGAATATTTAGACGGAGAGGCGAATAAAGCTTTTGAAGAAGTTTTTGATGTGTCCGGTAAATTGTTGGCACGGCAAATGTTCGAGTACGATGAAAAGAAGAAAAATTTCGTACCGACTACCAGAACCACATATGAGTATGACTCAAATAATATGCTTATTTCCGAAACCGCCAAAACCGAAAACATTACTGAAAAGAAAGCATATATCTATCAATATGACCGTGAAGAGGACGGCAACTGGATCAAACAAATAGTAACCCCGGACAATACATATACTACGAGGAAAATAGAATATTACGAATCAGGGAACGTTGCAGAGGAAGAGGAATAATCTTTGAACCGTTCCTTTTTTATGAGGCTCCACTCTTCTCTTAACAATCCATAGCAACATGTATTTCTCTTAAAACCGTCCATGAGGTAAACATTTTTTCTTAGAATCCCTTCCAAGGTACAACCCAATTTCTCTACCGCTTTTCTTGAAGTTTTGTTTCGTTCATCAATACGGAATTCTACCTTTTCAAATCCTAGAACATTAAATGCATACTCTAGCATTAGAAATTTCATTTGACTGTTGAGTCCGGTACCCTGAAATGCCCTGCCAATCCATGTAGAACCTATTTCCACAACCTTATTCTTTGCGCTTATGTTCATAAATCGCGTGCTTCCGGCGTATTGCTGTTTGCTTTTGTCAAAAACGATGAAAGGAATACTGGTGCCATTTGCTTTTTGGTCCAGTGCAATTTCCACATATTTTTTTAAGCTTTCAGGGGTTTTAATGTCCGATGGAGAATATTGGATAAGTTTGTCCTCCGCAGCTATGGGAATTAGTTTTGGGAAGTTATCCAAAGTAAGCGGAGATAGTATTGCAAAGCTATTTTCTAGTGTTGGCGATGTGGACATTTTGATTAAATTTTTGTTTACAATGATTCGTATTCGCTTTTTAATAATCGGTATTGAATTAGCGAAACATATTTTCCCTCATAAACAGAGTGGTCTTTTTTAACATCATGGTCTTTGAATACACCTTCTTTGATCATTCCGTTTTTAACCATTACTTTGCCCGATGCTTCATTGCTACTAAGATAAACAGCGATAATCTTGTTGAGATTTAAATTCTCGAACCCAAATTTCAATAAACGTTGAACAGCTTCAGTGATGAGCCCCTTATTCCAAAAAGGTTCTGCCAACCAATATCCAAGCTCAGCTCTATTGTTGGACAATGAAATGGTCAATCCGATGGCGCCAATAAACTCTAAACCATTTTTTCTGCGTATGGCAAAGGCGTATTGGTCCTCGTTATGAAAGCCTTTATTAATAATACGTATCCAGTCTACGGCATCTTTTTCAGTGTAAGGAAAGGGCAAGCTTCTCGTATTGTCGGTAACATTTCGGTTATTGGCATGTAAAACGATATTGGGAACATCACTTTGAACAACTTCGCTCAAGACTAGGCGTTCTGTCTCTAGATTTGGGAATTTCTTCATTCTAGAACAGATTATTAATTATTTCTTTTTTGATTTCATGCCCACCTTCAAAAGAAATAGATTTGGCATTTCCCCTAAAAACGGCATCAATTTTCCCACTTTCTTTTGATAATCTTTCGGGGGTTAAATATACATCTGAATCGCCCACAATAGTAATTACTTCCGTTTGGTTCTTCCATAAAAAATCAAAATCTTCAGCTGTCAATTCGTTTGGGATTCCTCCGGCATATAATATCAATTTGAAACATTTCAGCTTTGATTTTGCTACCCATCTCGTGGCAATGGATACTCCTTGCGAAAAACCAAATACCATTACATTACAATGATTCGGTATTTTTTCATTTTCTAGCACTGTGTCCAAATATGCAAGGACATTTCGGGTTTCTCCCACGGTGTTTTCTTTGGTCAACCAACTGGCACCAACGTGCTTAAAATTGTCCTTGAGGTAATATTTAGAAGGAGCCTGAGGCGCAATAATATAATTTTCTCCCGGGGATAGCTCATCAAAATAGTTTATAAAATACCTACTTAAATAGCCCAAACCGTGCAGCACGATCCAAACGTTTTTGGTCTTTGGGGTAAGCTCGTTTAAAACTTCATAAGAGTTGTGAGATACATACGCTACTTCTTTACTTGTTTTGGACATACAAATTCTATTGTGCTAGAAGACCTACTATCTTTCTATTGATTAATTTTACAAAAAAGCTGATAATGGAGCACAAAGATAAAATTCTCAAAATTTGTAATGAAGCCACCAAAAATACGATGATGGAAACGTTGCAGATAGAATATATTGATGTTGGAGCCGATTTTTTGGTCGGTAAAATGCCGGTGACCCCTAAAGTATACCAACCTGATGGTGTTTTGCACGGTGGGGCTATGGTGGCATTGGCAGAAAGTATTGGTAGTACGGCATCTTATATTTTTTTAGATGCCGAAAAATATTTTGTACGCGGTATCGAAATTTCTGCCAATCATGTAAAAAGTGTTAAAGAGGGTCATGTTTTTGCCAAGGCCAGTTTCGTTCACAAAGGGCGTACCACCCAACTATGGGACATTAAAATTACCGATGAGGACGATAACCTGATTTCTATCTGTAAACTCACCACAATAGCCTTGCCCCGAAAGTAATATGGCCGACAAGATTCTTGACTTTGCTGAAAGCCAGCTACAGAAAGAACTTCCTTTTGTTTTATACCGGAAACCCAGGCAGAATTTGATAAATGGAATTTTCCAAAAAGCAAAAACGTTATCCTATGTTTCCGATTACAGGGAAAGTGGTTTTGTTTTTGCTCCTTTTGATTCTACGAACAAGCCTATTTTAATAAAGACCGATGTCTTTTTGAAAGGAGATATATCCAATCTGAAAAAAACGGATACCTTCTCGGAGTCCCAAGTATTGCACAATTCAAACGATAAGGCAATTCACCTGAATTTAGTAGGTAAGGCTGTTGATAAGATTAAAGCAGGGACATTCCAAAAAGTAGTGTTGTCCAGAAAAATTCAAGTACCCGTAAAAGAGTCCCCGTTTATTTTGCTTGAGCGGCTATTGACATCTTATCATAATGCGTTCTGTTACTTATGGTTTCATCCCAAAGTTGGTCTATGGCTGGGCGCTACTCCTGAAATTCTTTTAATGACAAAAGGCGGGGTACTTACAACAATGTCTTTGGCCGGGACCCAAACCACAGATGATTATAAAAAACCTGTCTGGGGAAAGAAGGAGTTACAAGAACAACAATTGGTGACAGATTATATTAAAGACATTCTAAAAAATAAATTGAACAATCTGCACGTTGGGGAACTGGAATCCATAAAAGCAGGGCAATTATGGCATTTACGTACAAAGATTTCAGGAAATTATGATGTAGAAGAGTTAGGGAATATTATCCAATCATTACATCCCACCCCTGCTGTGTGCGGTATGCCAAAAGATATTTCCAAGGCGTTCATTTTAGAGCAAGAAAACTATGACAGGAAGTATTACACCGGGTATTTAGGGGAATTGAATTTAAAACGGGAGCGCACTAGGAACAGAAACTTGAGGAACGTGGAAAACAATGCTTATAAATCTGTTTATAAAGCTTCGGAACTCTATGTGAATCTTAGGTGTATGTCCCTTTCCAATGATATGGCCACAATTTATGTTGGGGGTGGAATAACGGCAGATTCCGACCCGGAAAAAGAATGGCAGGAAACCGTTAACAAAAGTGGTACTATTTTGAAGGTTTTAGCATAAAATGAGTTCAGTATTCAAAACCACTGGTTTTAGAATCATACAGGTTGTATTTTTGTAGGTGATGAAGCATTCCTCTATTCCTTTGGCACAAACAGTGGTCGCCCATTGTCAAGCAAAAGGTATTTCCAATATTGTGATTTCCCCGGGTTCTAGAAATGCGCCTTTGACCATCTCTTTTACAGAGAATCCTTTTTTTAACTGTTATAGCATAGTTGATGAACGTTGTGCCGCTTTTTTCGCTTTGGGAATGGCACAACAATTACGGCAACCGGTAGCGGTTGTATGCACATCTGGCAGTGCACTTTTAAATTACTATCCCGCGGTGACCGAAGCCTTTTATAGTCAAATACCTTTGGTCATTATTTCGGCAGATCGGCCTTCCTATAAAATAGATGTTGGAGATGGGCAAACGATACGGCAGGATAACGTGTATCAAAGACATATTGGGTATTCTGCCAATTTGCAACAAGATGTAGTTCATGCCACAAACCGGATAAAACAATACAGACCGGAATGGATATCCAAAAAGGATATTTTAAAGATACAACAGGAGCGACAACAGTATAATGACGATGAACTGAATACGGCAATCAATCTGGCCACTCGGGAACTCCTTCCCATTCACATCAACGTACCTTTTGAAGAGCCGCTCTATGATTTTTTGGAAGCTCCCTCGGTAGCGCCCGACATCAATTTCACCGAAAGTAAAACAAGTGCAAAAATTGATTTTGATGAATTGAGGAATCTCTGGAGCAGGGCTAAAAGAAAAATGATTTTGGTAGGAGTCAATTTTCCAAATACGATTCAACAAGAACTACTTGATTTTGTTGGAATGGATGAATCGGTTCTTGTTTTTTCCGAAACAACTTCGAATTTGCATCACAAAAACTTTTTCAACAGTATAGATAGTGTCATTGCGCCCATTGAACTATTGGATGACAAGGAAGTCCTTTTTGATGACCTTAGACCGGAAATTCTAGTGACCTTTGGAGGACTCATCGTATCAAAAAAAATAAAGGCTTTTCTACGACAGCATCCTCCCGGACAACACTGGCATGTTGGCGGCGTTAAGGCAAACGATACCTTTTTTTGTTTGGACATTCATTTACAATGTAAACCGAACGAATTTTTAAAGGAATTATATATTGGGAATCCGAAAATAGAAAGTGACTATTTTCCAAGTTGGGACAAGGTAAAACAGACCTATAGGAGTAAAAGAAAAACATATCTGGAAAAAATTCCATTTTCCGACTTTTTGGTTTTTGAGCAAATTCTAAGAAGTATTCCAGATAAATATCAGTTGCAGCTGGCCAATAGTTCTACCGTGCGTTATGCGCAGCTCTGCGAGTTAAATCCAACCCTGAGAGTGTTCTGTAATAGGGGAACTAGTGGAATAGATGGGAGCACTTCTACGGCAATAGGTGCTTCACAAATAGGCAAGGAACCAACTTTGTTGATTACGGGGGACCTTAGTTTTTTCTACGATAGTAACGCCCTGTGGAACAATTATTTAAGAAAGGATTTCAGGATTATCGTCATTAATAATGGCGGTGGGGGAATTTTTAGAATTCTACCCGGCAAAGAGAACACGGATAATTTTGAAACCTATTTTGAAACAAAACATGAATTAAATGCTTCGGGTCTTTGCGAAACATTTAATATTGAATACCTAAAAGCGGATGATACAAATTCATTGACCAAAATTTTGGAATCCTTTTATGAAGAATCCAATACGTCAAGAATTCTCGAAATTTTCACTCCACGATTAAAGAATGATAAAATTTTGATGGATTACTTTCATTTTATATCTTAGGGCATATTAACCATTAATTTTAAAGACACTAAGAATTATGAGCAAACGAGATGAACTTATTGAAAAATATGCCGCGGACATCAAAGACAAATTTGGTGAAAGTGCAGATATGGATTTATTGACTAAAGTCACTGTAGGTTTAGGACCATCAATCTATAATTTAGACGCTTCAAAAGTTTCCGGAGGAGACGAAAAGGAGCTAGAAACCGTAAAAAATAATTATCTGGTAAAAAAACTAGGTCTTAAGGATAGTCCTGCTCTAATGGATGCCGTAAAATCTGTTTTGGATAAATACGGTTCTTCCAATAAGAACAAGCACAGAGCGGTAGTATACTATATGTTATGTAAACATTTTAACAAAGCTTCTGTGTACTAGAAAGCTTAACGTATATAAATTGGACCGTTCGCTCTCTAGCGGACGGTTTTTTTATGCACCTAATTTTACCTTACTATGATGGGTAATTAAAACGTAATTTTGCTCTTATGATAGAATTGGGAAGAACTAATAAATTGGAAATAGTAAGAGATACCAGTGTTGGTCTCTTTTTGAGCGATGGAAAAGGCCATGATGTCCTCTTGCCCAACAAATATGTGCCAAAAGATTATGAGATTGGGCAGCATATAGAAGTTTTTTGTTATCTGGATTATGATGAAAGACCCATAGCAACTACTTTGGAACCATACATTATGGTTGGAGAGTTCCGGTTGTTACAGGTAGCTGAAGTAAATGAATTCGGTGCATTTATGGAGTGGGGCCTTGAGAAACATCTTCTTGTGCCTTTTCGTGAGCAAAGGGATAAAATGAAACAGGGGCAGTGGTATGTTGTGCATTGTTACCTGGACCAACGCACCGGAAGATTGGTTGCCTCTAACAAATTGGATAAATTTTTAAGCAATGACAATCTCAATGTGAAGGAATGGGACGAGGTAGATTTAGTAGTTATTAGACAGACCGATTTAGGTTGGGAAGTCATTGTCAATGAAAAGCATAAAGGGTTGGTCTATTTTAATGAAGTATTCAAGACCATAAATATTGGGGATGTAATCCCGGGGTGCATCAAGAAAATCAGAAGCGATAATAAAATTGATATTTCGCTACAGCCATTGGGCAGTAGGGTCTTGGAGCCAGCAGCCAAAAAAATATATGAGACCTTAAAAGAGAATGGAGGATTTTTAGCATTACATGATAAGTCGGACCCAGAGGAAATCAGGGATATAATGCAGATGAGCAAGAAGACATTCAAAAAAGGATTGGGCACTTTATATAAAGAACGAAAAATTACATTGGAAAATGATGGTATAGCATTGGCCGAGGATTGATTTATGCTATTGTCAGAAAATTCTCAAATGATTGATTTTCAGTTTTGTATTGAAATTTTGTAGGTCTTTTATTGCAATAATTTGCTTTAAATCTTATTTTTGTGAAATTGAAAGGATTTTTATACAAATCACTTAATTTTTTGTTTACTTTTAGAACAACGTCCCACAAGATCAGTACACATGCCTTTTATAGAAGAAAGCGATTTATTAGAACTGCACAAGGATATTGATAAGGCCCAAATTATCAATGAACGACTTTTAGATCAAATCAAGTATAAGAACAAAGAGCTCAAGAAGAGTAAGATCCAACGCAATATTTTTGCTGGGATTACCACACTGTTCTTGATTGGTGGTTTAGCATTTACCTCCTTTACGGCCGGCATTAGTAGTTCAGGTGGTTTTGATAGAAACAATACCGATTTGGTGGTCACTTCTATTGATAGTTTGGAAGCGGTACGAACTCGAATGGACAATCTTAAGCAACAGAACGATGAATTGAGTTTGGTAAAAGAGTTCTATCTCGCAAAAGAGTTCCTTCAGAAAGAGAAAATTTACTCGGTTCAAGTGAAATCTTTTGTGGATAATAATGTAACGCTAGCTTCGGAAGCACTCACAAACACGTTATTTGTCAAAACGAATCCATTTTATTCCTATTCCCTTGGTAATTTTGAAACCTTAAAGGAAGCACAATCTTTTAGAAAACAATTAGTGGATATTGGTTTTGAAGATGCCTTTGTGGCCTCTTATAAGGATGGGAAACGTGTCCAGATAGAAGACCCGTATTAGTGTCAAAAATAGGTGCGTGGATAAACGCCGCGAGACTTAGAACATTACCTCTTTCAATTTCCGGAATACTTGTTGGGACAGGATTGGCATTGTATTATGGTGACTTCAGTTGGCCCATTTTCGTATTGGCAATATGTACTACGGTGGGGTTTCAGATTACCTCTAATTTTGCGAACGACTATGGTGATGGCGTAAAAGGCACCGATAATGATGATAGGGTCGGTCCTAAACGTGCTCTACAAAGTGGGTTATTAACAAGGAAATCTCTTAAAAAAGGGATTATCGTCTCCATCGTTATAAACGTTTTATTGGTACTTCTGCTTTTATATTTTTCGTTCAGCAAAGAAAATCTAGCGCTCATTATATTTTTTTTGGTGTTGGGAGCTTTGAGTATATGGGCGGCGATACGCTATACAGTTGGTGACTCTGCCTATGGCTATAGCGGCCTGGGTGATTTGTTTGTTTTTATCTTTTTTGGATTGGTGGGCGTTTTGGGATCTATGTTTTTGTACATAAAAACTATTCCGGTACTTTCGTTTTTACCGGCACTCGCTATAGGCTTGCTGAGCGTTGGGGTATTGAACCTTAATAATCTTAGGGACCATATTTCAGATAAGAAGGCCGGAAAAAATACGGTTGTGGTCAAGCTAGGTTTCGCAAAAGCCAAAAAATATCATTTATACTTATTGGGAATTTCGTTTTTTGGGTTATTGTCCTTTGTTGTGTTTACACATGATAGCGTACATCAGTTTATGTGCCTCATTGCTTATGTCCCGATTATAGTACATGCTATAAAGGTTAAAAAGACGGAATCGCCCGCTAGACTAGACCCAGAACTTAAAAAGTTGGCACTCAGTACTTTCTTACTGGCAATCCTGTTTTGTTTGGCATATCATAATTTTTTGTAATTTTGATACAAAACCATCTAAACCCCACACACTTGGAACAACCCATTAAAATTCTTATTGTTGAGGACAATGTTATCATCGCAGATGATATGCAATCTATGTTGGAAGAAATTGGCTATGAAATTGTAGACAACGTAATAGTCTATGAACAAGCCGTAGAAGTTTTAAAATCCCAGCAAGTTGATCTTGTTCTGATAGATATAATTCTTGCATCTGATAAGACGGGTATAGATTTGGGAAAACACATTCGAGAGAATTACGACATTCCCTTCATTTTTGTTACTTCCAACTCGGATAGGGCTACTGTAGAAAATGCCAAGACCGTAAAGCCTAACGGTTATTTGGTGAAGCCGTTTGAGCAACAGGATCTTTATACTTCAATAGAAATAGCGTTATCCAATTTTATCTATGGTAAACAGAATACTGGAGCGGTAAGCAATCCCAATGGCGAAATGGATGATGATGTCGCTATGTCAAATTCTATTTTGAAGGATTCCATTTTTGTAAAAAAACAACACCTATATTACAGAATTCAGTTTGAGGATATTCAATTTATAAAGGCTGATAATGTTTATTTAGAGGTAAATACGGTCGATAAAAAATTCTTGGTCAGATCGCCTTTAAAGGACTATTTGGAAAAACTCCCCAAGAAAAAATTTTACAGGGCCCATAAATCCTATATAGTAAATGTTGATCATATTGATGCAATCAATTCCAAGGATATTATGATCAATGAGACCTTGATTCCCATATCAAAAGACTTTAAAGAATTCATTATTTCCGCAATGAACTCTTGAAAGAGTTTTAGAGTAAAGCATACTTCTTTTTTCCGATTGAGTTTTCAATATTTTTTCGGGGATTATTTTTTGTATCCGTCCTATGAAATGCATAAAAACCCGACGAATAACTCAAATGCGGGGCTGAATTGATGTACACAACAAAATTGAGCACTTACACAACAATGCCAAAAAGAGCGTCTCTTCAAACAATATTTTTATTGCTGGCTTAATAATTTCCAAATTTTACTGATTTTTATCGTTAATCTTTGATTAATTGATGTTTTAGTTTGGAAAAAGTGGCATATTAACAACAGGATTATCACTCGTAGAAAAATTTATTTCCGTTGATATTGAAAATTTTTCAGTGGATCACAACAAAAGTTTATCTAAAACGTACATAATTTCTATGTTTGGATTCGCGTGTTTATATGATATGAAAAAGAACTTTCATTTTTTCACTCTTTTAGCAATCTGCTTGTTCATAACAGGCCAATCGGTAACAGCACAAGAACCTGCTACTGATGTGGATGAGGATTACTTTGAAGAGTTTCAAATTATTGAGGGAGTTGATGATCGTTCAACTTTTTTCTTCAGTACTCCAAATAGATATAATAAAAACTCTGCCTATGATTGGTTAGATACTGTAAACGTGTATTTAAGCAGTTCTAGAAAGGTTAACGATACAGTTTCGATTCAGAAATATGAACTGATTCAAGCTCAGATTTATTATGATCTTGGTGATTATGAAAAGAGTTTGGCACTGACAAAATCACTTTACGAAGAAATAGAAAGTTTTGACATAGATACCAAGGTGCTTCTTTTAGAGCTGATGGATAATAATTATTCCAAGTTGGAACTCTATGACAAGCAAATTGAAGTTCGTTTGCGCAAACGTGATTTGGGGCTTACCAAGAATGTAGCATTCTACGATATTTATTCAAGTCTTGGGCAGCACCGTAAAGCTATGCGGGATTACATGACCGAAGAAAAGAAAAACCTTGATGAAGATGATTTCCTAGCTCAAGCCAATTACAATAACAATATTGGCAACTATTTACGATTGGATAAGTCTACCCCAACTGCGATGACCTATTTTAAAAAGGCGGAAGCCTTATTGGAAGTTTATTTTAGTGATGTAATCAATCTGAGAACGGAACAAGAACTTACAAAAGCCAATTTATTGAAAGGGATTATTCTTGGTAACATAGGTAAGTGTCACGTACAATTAAAGGAATACAAAGAGGCTGTCCCGTATCTGGAAACAAGTATAGAAATTATTACGGAGTACAATAGCGGAAAATTTTCCTCTGAGTTGGTTGAAAATACGTTGGAAATAACGGATTGTCACTTACAGCTCAATGATTTCGCCAAGGCAACGGATTATTTGAGTAACGATATTGAGCCTAGAAAAGCAGAAAACATTCTCAAGAAAAACAGGCTATATGCGGCATATTATGATAAAACGGGTAACTATCAAAGTGCAACATCGTATTTAAAACAGAATATGAGAATACGGGATTCTTTGGATGCCAAAGAGTCCAATATCAAAAATCAGCAACTTACCGCAATCGTTACCCAAGAAGTGGAGTACTCCAAAAATATGATCGAAGAGCAGAAAAAAGCGCTCGAAAAATCAAGGAATGATATTCAGGAACGTGACCGGAACATCAGTTTGGTCTTCATTTCCTTAATATTTACGCTGATGGGTTTTGCTGGGTTGGTCTATGCCTATTTAAAAAGTATCAAGAATCAACGTTTGATAGCGGAGCAGAAACACATTATTGAAAGTTCTCTGGTAGAAAAGGATTCACTCTTAAAAGAAATTCATCATAGGGTAAAGAACAACCTTCAAATGGTTTCCAGTTTGTTGAGCCTACAAACTAAAAATACCAGAAGCAAGGCGGCTATTGTTGCCTTGGAGGAGGGCAAGAGCAGGGTAAAGGCAATGGCACTGATTCATCAGAAACTATATCAGAACGAAGACTTATCCGTTATTGAAATGCAGGGTTATATTGAAAGTTTGATAAACAGCGTTCAATCGGTTTATAAAAAAGGAGGGCATAATATTAATATTAGCGTAGATGCCGAAGGTGTAGAGTTAGATATTGATAGGGCCATCCCTTTTGGATTAATTCTGAACGAACTGGTTTCCAATTCTTTTAAATACGCATTCCCGAATGATGAGGATAACGGTAAAATTTATATTCATCTGCGTAAAATGATTGGACAAGAAGGTTTCTTTGAATATACGGATAACGGTATAGGCCTCCCCAAGGACACTGAGGAACGGGCAAGTTCTTCTATGGGAATACGGTTAATGAACAGGCTTGCCAATCAGTTGCAAACTACTTTAAATACGGATGAAACTGCGGAAGGAGTTCGTTTTTGGTTCAATTTTAAATAAATTTGGGGAACACTTATTTTTTAGAGAATGAAAATAACTTTTCTAGGCCATGCAGGTCTCTACCTTGAATTTGATTCTTATTCCATAGTGGTTGATCCCTTTATTTCGGGGAATGAAAAAGCCAAGGAAAAAGTAAATATGGACGAGCTAAACCCTGACTTTATTTTGGTGACCCATGCACATCAAGATCATATCCTGGATGTATCCGCCATTGCAAAAAAATCCGATGCTACTATTGTAAGTAACTATGAGATTGCCATGTACTTTCAGGCGAAAGGCTTAAAAGTACATCCTATGAATCATGGAGGCAAAAGGCAATTTGATTTCGGTACCGTAAAATATACCAATGCAATCCACACTTCTTCTTTTGAAGACGGCACATATGGAGGGCAGCCTGGCGGTTTCATAGTCCAAACCGACAAAAAATGCATTTACATAGCGGGCGATACGTCCTTAACTATGGATATGAAATTGATACCCATGTCCTATGCTTTGGATTTAACCATTTTACCAATTGGGGATAATTTCACTATGGGTATAGATGATGCTATCAGTGCCTCCAGTTTTGTAGAATGTTCAAATGTATTGGGATATCATTTTGATACTTTTGGGTATATTGAAATTGACCATGCCGAGGCCATTTCAAAATTTGAAAAAGCAGGCAAAAAACTTCATTTATTGGACATAGGCGCTTCCATGACTATTTAACGGCACTTTTCAATACTACACGATGCAGCAGTCTGGGAAAAAATCGTTTTAAGTAAACGGCCATAATTTCTTTTCCGCCAATATTGACTTCAAACTTCCTTTTTTGGATAGCCTTTATGATTTTTTTGGCACATTTTGCAACATGCATTCCATTGGCCGTAGCCTCATCTTGCTTTTTTTGCCTTGTTCCATCAGCTGTTAAAGCGTTTTTGGCAACATCGGTATTAATAAATCCTGGACAAATCAAGGTTACATTGATATTATCCTTTTCATGCTCCATTCTAAGCACATCAAAAAAGCCATGCAATGCGTGTTTTGCACCACAATAACCGGACCGGTAAGGTGACCCAAACTTTCCCATTAGGCTTGTAATAGTCGTAAAATGACCTGTTTTTCGAGCAATGAAATGAGGTAAAATCGATTTTGATAAACATATGGTACCCAGGTAATTGACTTCAATCATTTTTTGAAACACTTCAAATTTGGTATCTAAGATGAGTGAACGTTGGCTTAGACCGCCATTGTTGATGAGCATATCTACATGTCCATAAAATTCAATGGCTTTTTTGGTTTTTGCTGGAAGTTGATCGGTTTGGGTGAGGTCCAAGGGCAAAATGGCTACATGGTCAGGAAGGTTAGAGTTCTTTTTTACTTCGGCGAGGACCTTTTCCCTTCTGGCCGAAATGATAAGTTTACAGCCAATCTCGTTCAGTTGGTAGGTCAACGCCTCTCCAATGCCGGATGATGCCCCTGTAATCCAAACCACTTTTCCTTTCATACGTATGGCGTTGTTATTTTAACAGTCAAAATATACCTAAATTTGATGGATTGAATGGAGGCTAACTACAAAAAATACACTTTACACTTTAAAAGGCCGGGCGGCACCTCTAGAGGGGTATTGCATACCAAAGACACCTATTTTCTAATACTAAAGGACGGAAATAAATTTGGAATTGGGGAATGTGGACTGTTTAGAGGACTCAGTTATGATGATGTTCCTGAATATGAGGAGAAATGCAGGTGGATTGTAGAACATATTCATCTGGGAAAAAACATTTTGCTTTCTCAATTACAGGCTTTTCCTAGTATTCAATTCGGTGTGGAGCAAGCTTTTATGTCTTTTCATTCAGAAAATCCTTTTCATCTTTTTGATTCCTCTTTCTTGAATAAAAAAGAACCTATAGCCATCAATGGTCTGGTATGGATGGGAGATGTTGATTTTATGCACGATCAAATTCAAGAAAAGTTAGAAGATGGATTTGATTGCATAAAGATGAAAATCGGGGCTATCGATTTTAAAAAAGAACTAAAATTATTGGAGTCTATACGTGAAAGGTTTTCCAAAGAGAAAATAGAACTTCGCGTGGATGCCAATGGAGCTTTTGCTCCCGAAGAAGCATTGGATAAATTGGCTACTCTTGCCAAACTTGATCTGCATTCCATAGAACAACCTATAAAACAGGGCAACTGGTTGCAGATGAAATCCTTGTGTGCAAAGACATCGTTACCGATTGCCTTGGACGAAGAATTAATTGGGATACTGGATGTAACGGAAAAAGAAAAACTGCTACTAACCATAAAACCACAATATATTATTTTAAAGCCGAGTTTAGTAGGCGGTTTTCGAGGAAGTGAAGAATGGATAGGTTTAGCAGAAAAGTTGGGTATTGCCTGGTGGATTACCAGTGCTTTGGAAAGTAATATTGGATTGAACGCCATTGCCCAATGGACGGCTATCTTGGATAGTAAAATGCCGCAGGGACTTGGAACAGGTTCTCTTTTCACCAATAATATTGAAAGTCCTTTGGAAGTGAAGCATGGAGGATTGTATTATGATCAGCATAAAAGATGGAACGAAAATTTAATTAAGGAAATATGTATATAGAACAAGCGTTTAAAGGCTTAAGTGAAGGGTGGAGATATATTTTAGGAATCTTTGTAGTGTTTGTAGCATGGCAATTTATCGGTGGAGTTCCATTGGTGGCGGCTTTGCTCATGAAGTCCGATTCTTTGGCAATCTTGGCAAGTGGCGATATGGGAACCATGTCAAATATTTTGGGTACTAATACATTTTTGTTTTTCATGCTTTTGACATTTGCAATAGGATTGGTTTCTCTCTTCCTTTTTGTAAAATTTGTTCATAAACAAACGATTTCGTCGCTGACTACGTCTAGAAAAAAGATTGATTGGAAAAGAATAGGTTTCGCCTTTACACTTTGGTCCATCATTTCTGTAATCTTCATTTTGATCGATATCTATTTTTCACCGGAAGATTACGAATTTAACTTTCAATTGATTCCGTTTTTAATTTTAGCCTTGATTGCAGTTATAATGATTCCTATACAGACAAGTATGGAAGAATACTTTATGCGCGGCTACATGATGCAAGGTTTAGGTGTAATGACTAAGAGTAGACTTTTCCCGTTACTATTTACATCTTTACTTTTTGGATTATTACATATTCTAAATCCTGAAGTTCAAAAACTTGGATATGGTATCATGGTCTTTTATATAGGCACCGGATTCTTTTTAGGGATTTTAACACTTATGGACGAAGGTTTGGAATTGGCATTGGGATTTCATGCCGCTAATAATTTAACGGCCGCTTTGTTGGTTACTGCGGATTGGACAGCCTTTCAAACCGATTCTGTTTACAGGGACGTTTCCGACCCGGTTTTAGGATGGGATGTTTTAATACCCGTCTTTGTGATTTTTCCTATTCTCTTGTTGATTTTTTCAAAAAAATACAAATGGACCAACTGGAAAGAGCGTCTAACAGGCAAAGTACTTTCTAGGGAAGCGTTTTTAGCGCAAGACAATGCCGATATTGAATCAGTTTAACGTACATCCCAGATTTAAATTAAATGGGACTTCATTAAGTAACGAAGACCTCCTTGTTGTGGGTTACGGTTATACCAAGACGGGGGAGGACTTTGAAAAAAGTATTGGTCATTTCTTATTGGACTGGTGTAACGAAAGCGATGAACTCGTCGTTAAAACATCTGGCTCTACAGGCGTTCCAAAACATATACATTTGCTTAAAAAACATATGGTAAACTCCGCCTTGGCAACAGGTGATTTTTTTAACCTAGAGCCAGGTGATACCGCTTTTAACTGTCTTCCTTCTAATTTCATTGCCGGAAAAATGATGTTGGTGCGCGCCATGGTTTTGGGCTTGGAAATAGATTGTGTTGCACCTAGTAAATACCCTCTTGAAAACAATAAAAAAACATATGATTTTAGTGCGATGGTTCCTCTGCAGTTACGGAATTCACTTAAGGATATCAATTGCATTAAAACACTGATTGTTGGTGGTACCCCGTTAACGAAAAATCTTAAATACGAAGTTCAGAAAAAAAATACAAAGGTTTACGAGACCTATGGCATGACGGAAACCATTACGCATGTAGCAGTAAAGAAGGTCAATAATTTTGATGATAAAGATCAAAGTGTGGTAAACCCTTTTCGAGCATTGCCAAACGTATCTTTTTCAAGGGATAAACTCGATTGTTTGATTATTGATGCTCCGAAAATCTCCGTTCAAAAAGTAGTAACGAACGATATTGTAGACCTAATTTCCGATACGGAGTTTGTATGGTTGGGAAGACATGATAACATTATCAATTCCGGGGGGATAAAACTCATACCCGAACAAATAGAAAATGCGTTGGCACAAGTCATTAGGAATAGGTTTTTTGTAGCAGGAGTTCAAGATGATATGTTTGGAGAAAAACTAATCCTTCTAGTCGAAGGCCAAAAAGAGTCGGATTTATTAGAAAAAATAAAAGCTTCCAAAAAACTCTCAAAGTATGAACTGCCCAAAGAGATTTTCTTTTTGGCTCAATTTAAAGAGACGGATACTGGAAAAGTAAACCGATCAAAAACTATTAAAACGCTTCAAAGGTAGTTTTACGCATCCAAAGGGGAGTTTCCCTAATCGACACTTTATAATTTAGGTATGGCGATGTAGGTTTGTTTAAAAATTAAACATAATCGACATGAAAAGAATATTTACTACCCTCTTACTATCCTTTAGTTTTCTAGTTAGTTATTCCCAGACTGAAACTTCAACTGAGAAAAATGATGTTGTTAAAATTAGATGCGGCACTTCTTTAAATTATGAAAATGAACCATTATATATTATTAATGGTGTACCCTTGAATGGGGAAGAAGCGTTAAAAGAAATAAACCCCGAGGATATCGCTTCAATTTCAATCTTGAGAGATCCTGATGCTTTAAGCTGTTATGGTGCGGCAGGTAAAAACGGAGTGGTACTCATTCAAACTGAAACCAACAAAATCAAAAAATGTTCTGAAAAGTCGTATCCGTTCAAAGTTCATTGTATAACGAATAACAATTGGATGACACAGCAGGATATGTATATTGAATTGGAAGTAAGGGTGCCTTCGCTAAGGATACAAAATAAAAACGCGTTGACTTTGCCACCTTCTATCCAGATGAGAGGTGACGACAATACAATAGTTATCGTGGATGGGGTCAGGTATGATGCTTCTATTTTAAATACTTTGAATCCTCAGGATATTGAATCGGTTAAAGTGGCTCCTTCCGTAGCTGCTACCAATTATTTTTTGAGTGGTTTTAGACAATAATTCAAAACGTACTTTCAAGATATAGTGGTTTTTTCAAGCGGTTTATTTTGTATTTTCAGATAAAATAAAACCAATGAAAAAACTACTCTTTTTGTTTTGTTTCGCATTGATTCAGTCTTTATGGGCCCAACAAATACTACCGGAACGGCAAAGAGCCCAAGTGGTGGATGAAATTCTGGAAGAAAGATTCAATTCCCTTTTGCCGGAGCTTATGGATACCACCGGTATTGATATGTGGATTATTATTTCGAGGGAATATAATGAAGACCCCGTAATCAAAACAATGCTTCCCGCAACATGGCTGAACGCGAGGAGAAGAACTATTCTATTATTTTACAGGAACAAATCTAAAAATACGATTGAGAAATTAGCGGTCGCGCGTTATAATGTGGGTAAGAATATTGTTTCGGCTTGGGACAAGGAAAAGGAGCCAAACCAATGGAAACGACTTATACAGCTTATCTCCGAACGAAACCCACAGAAAATAGGTCTTAATTTTTCCAAAGACCATAACATTGCAGATGGTCTGGATAAAACGGATTATGACGAGTTCATGGAGAATCTCCCGAAAACGTATCATAAAAAAGTAGTTTCGGCAGAACAATTGGCGGTCCGGTGGATAGAAACCCGAACTGAAAGGGAGATGGTTATTTATAATCAATTAGTTGATATAACCCATGATATAATTGCCGAGGCTTTTTCCGAAAAAGTCATTACCCCCGGAGTGACAACAACCACAGAAGTAGAGTGGTGGATGCGCCAAAAAGTAACGGACTTAGGGTTGGAAACTTGGTTTCATCCCACTGTAGATGTGCAGCGCTCCAAAGAGGAATTGGTAAGTCATTTGTATTCATTTTCGGGCCGCCCGGACAATATGGTTATCCTTCCAGGGGATTTATTGCATTGCGATTTTGGGATTACTTATCTGAGACTCAACACGGATTGTCAGGAATTGGCCTATGTGCTGAAACCCAAAGAGCATTCCGCCCCGGATTTTCTTGTGAATGGATTGAAGGACGGAAACAAAGTCCAAGACTTTTTGACCACAAACATGATAAAGGGAAGAACCGGAAATCAAATATTGGCAAATGCGCTATCCGATGCCAAAGCTGCTGGGCTAAGACCGTCCATTTATACACACCCTTTGGGACTATATGGGCATTCCGCAGGAACTACGATCGGTATGTGGGATTCCCAAGGCGGCGTTATGAAAGATGATGGGGAGAACTACCCACTGAACCCAAATACGGTCTATGCAATAGAATTGAATACGACCATTACTATATCGGAATGGAACAGGGATATTAGGATTATGCTAGAAGAAGCAGGCTTTTATGGAGAAGACGAATTTAGATATGTGAATGGAAGGCAAACTGAGTTATTATTGATACCACGAGTTAAGGAGCAGTTAGGGAATTAAACTTGCAAAATTCCCATATTAAACTGTTTCTCGATGGGAGCATGATTTGCGGCTTCGATGCCCATGGAAATCCATTTTCGGGTATCCAAAGGGTCTATAACGGCATCTGTCCATAAACGTGCAGCAGCATAGTATGGAGAGACTTGCGCATCATAACGTTGTTTGATTTTATCAAATAACTCTTTTTCTTTTTTCTCGGTAATGGTTTCCCCTTTCTTTTTTAAGGAAGCGGTTTCAATCTGTAATAATACTTTTGCCGCGGAATTACCGCTCATTACGGCAAGCTCGGCACTTGGCCAAGCTATTATAAATCTTGGGTCATAGGCTTTGCCACACATGGCATAATTTCCCGCACCATAGCTATTCCCGATGACAACGGTAAATTTTGGCACTACGGAATTACTAACGGCATTTACCATTTTGGCACCATCTTTTATAATGCCGCCGTGTTCACTTTTACTACCGACCATGAACCCCGTTACGTCTTGTAAAAAAACCAATGGAATTTTTTTCTGATTGCAATTTGCAATAAAGCGGGTGGCTTTATCAGCAGAGTCGGAATAAATGACACCGCCAAATTGCATTTCCCCTTTTTTCGTCTTTACCACTTTTCTTTGATTGGCAACTATGCCCACGGCCCAACCATCAATACGTGCGTAACCTGTAAGTATACTTTGCCCATAACCGTCTTTATAGGCTTCAAATTCCGAATTGTCAACTAGTCTTCTGATGATTTCCATCATGTCATACTGTTCCGCTCTTGAGCTAGGTAGGATGCCATATATTTCCTCCTGTTTTTCAACAGGTTTTGTACTCTTGGCCCGGTTAAAACCTGCTTTTGGGTTGTCGCCAATTTTATCCATGATATTTTTTATGGTGTCCAAGGCTGCTGCATCGTCTTCGCATTTATAATCGGTCACACCACTTATTTCACAGTGTGTTGTGGCACCGCCCAAAGTTTCGTTGTCAATGCTTTCGCCAATAGCGGCTTTCACCAAATAACTACCTGCTAAAAAGATGCTTCCGGTTTTGTTGACAATAAGGGCCTCATCGCTCATTATAGGAAGGTATGCGCCACCGGCAACACAACTGCCCATGACAGCCGAAATCTGTGTGATTCCCATACTGCTCATAATGGCATTGTTCCTAAAAATACGCCCAAAGTGTTCCTTATCAGGGAAAATCTCATCCTGTAAGGGCAAATAAACACCGGCACTGTCCACCAAGTAAATAATGGGGATTTTATTTTCAATGGCAATTTCCTGTGCCCTTAGGTTTTTCTTAGCAGTGATGGGAAACCAGGCCCCTGCTTTCACCGTTGCATCATTGGCGACTACAACACATTGTTTTTTGGAGATATATCCTATTTTTACGACAACGCCACCGGAAGGGCATCCACCGTGTTCCTCATACATGCCATCACCAACCAAAGCTCCTATCTCAATGCGTTCGGAATTATTATCCAATAGATAATCGATACGTTCACGAGCGGTCATTTTACCTTTTTCACGATGCTTGTCTATTCTTGCTTTTCCTCCACCTAGATGAACTTTTGCCAGTCGTTTTTTAAGCTCGGAAAGCATTAATTTGTTCGTATCCTCATTCTTATTGAACTTGATATCCATTCTTCTATCGCTTTAGTTCGATAAAGATAAGGAGTAAAATTGACTACATTTGAAAAAACCAAAAGCACAAATAGAACAATGATTAGATGGGGGATTGCCGGAGCTGGCAATATTGCAAATACCTTTGCGAAAGATCTAAGTTTGGTAGCGGAAAATGAACTGGTGGCCGTTACTTCAAGAAGTTTGGAAAAAGCTAAGAAATTTGCGGGAACTTATAATGCTACTCATGCATTTGGCAGTTATCAGGAGCTTTTTGAAAGTGATACGGTAGATGTTGTTTACATCGCTACGCCACATACTTCCCACGCTCAAATGAGTATTGCGGCCATGTCCCAAAACAAACATGTTTTGTGTGAAAAACCATTGGGAGTGAATAGTGCAGAGGTTCATAAAATGATTTCTGTCGCGAAAAAAAATAATGTTTTTCTGATGGAAGCCTTATGGACCAGATTTAATCCAACAATCCTAAAAGTGAAAGAACTCATTGAAAACGGGGCAATAGGAGATGTCGGGTACTTACATGCGGATTTTGCATTTTACGGATTGGACCGAGATGAAAAAGGAAGGTTATTGAATCCGGACTTGGCAGGCGGTTCCGTGTTGGATATCGGTATTTATCCCATATTCTTGAGTTATCTGCTTTTGGGTATGCCGGAAGAGATTATAGCGAAATCAAAATTTTTCAAAACGGGAGCGGAAATTCAAACAGCTATGTTGTTCGAGTATGAGAATGCCCAAGCCATGCTCTATAGCGGTCTGAGTTCCAATGCTGAAATGAAGGCAAAAATTACCGGAAGTAAAGGTTCCATATATATTAAACCAAGGTGGCATGAGGCCACAGGTTTTATTTTGGAAAAGGATGGTGAAACCAAGGACATGCAAATCGGTAAGCGGGGTAAAGGATACACCTACGAGATAAAAGAAGTACAGCACTGTTTGGAACAAGGAAAAAAAGAGAGCCAACGCTGGAGCCATAAGAACAGTATGGATTTGTGCAAGCTTTTGGATACGGTTCGAGAAAAATCGGGGATTAAATTCCCTTTTGAATCATAAACTCTTCAAATTCATACCAAGTATTTTTCAAAAATCACGATATTTGAAATTACCACTAACTAAAACTGAAGAGAAATGGGGATGAATAAAAATACGGTATTGGCATGGGCCACTTTTATAATGATTTTTGTAGGCTTTGCCTTGATAGGACTTGGTGCATTCAGATATGATGATGTAGCAGGTTGGGGATTTGCCTCTGTCGGTATTGGTTTCTTTGCCATTGCGTGGGTTTTTAATGCCTTGAAGGGAAGGGTATGAAAAGGTTGTAAGTCTATATGTTCCAAGTTCATGTAGGATACTGATACTCATAGTTCTCATTACAACTCAAATATTTTAAATAAAATCTTCAACTCATAAACAAACAAATACACAAATGAGCGACGATAAGAAAGTCATTTTCTCAATGTCCGGGGTGACCAAAACCTATAAAAATGCAAACACTCCCGTTCTAAAAAATATATACCTGAGCTTTTTTTATGGGGCTAAAATCGGAATCCTTGGTCTCAATGGTTCAGGGAAGTCTACCTTGTTAAAAATAATAGCTGGAGTCGATAAAAATTTTCAGGGCGATGTCGTTTTTTCGCCCGGGTACAAGGTAGGATACCTTGAACAGGAACCACAACTGGATGAAGACAAAACGGTTTTAGAAGTGGTAAAAGAAGGTGTTGCGGAGACCGTTGCCATTCTTGACGAATACAATAAGATCAATGATATGTTCGGATTGCCGGAAGTCTATGAAGATGCTGATAAGATGCAGAAATTAATGGACAAGCAAGCTGTACTTCAGGATAAAATTGATGCTTCCAACGCTTGGGAATTGGACACAAAGCTAGAAATAGCAATGGATGCCCTTCGTACACCGGAAGCGGATAAAAAGATAGGTGTACTCTCCGGAGGGGAGCGGCGTAGGGTTGCATTATGTAGATTGTTGTTACAGGAACCGGAAATATTATTGTTGGATGAGCCCACCAACCATTTGGACGCGGAATCGGTGCATTGGTTGGAGCATCATTTGGCCCAATACAAAGGAACGGTCATTGCCGTGACCCATGATCGATATTTCTTGGATAATGTGGCAGGATGGATTTTAGAGCTGGACAGGGGAGAAGGCATTCCATGGAAAGGAAATTATTCTTCTTGGTTGGAACAAAAATCAAAACGTCTGGAGCAGGAGTCCAAAACGGCTTCTAAAAGGCAAAAAACCTTGGAACGAGAACTGGAATGGGTACGTCAAGGTGCCAAGGGAAGACAGACCAAGCAGAAAGCCCGACTCAAAAATTACGATAAGTTAATGAGTCAAGATCAAAAACAGTTGGATGAAAAATTAGAAATTTATATTCCCAACGGCCCACGTTTAGGAACCAATGTGTTGGAAGCGAACGGGGTGAGCAAAGCCTATGGGGATAAGCTATTGTATGAAGATTTAAATTTTACTCTTCCGCAAGCTGGCATTGTTGGCGTAATTGGACCCAATGGGGCCGGTAAAACTACTATTTTCAGGATGGTGATGGGAGAAGAAGCCCCGGACAAAGGTTCTTTTAAAGTGGGAGATACTGCTAAGATTGCCTACGTAGACCAAAGTCACTCTAATATTGACCCGGAAAAAACAATCTGGCAAAATTTCAGTGATGAGCAGGAATTAATAATGATGGGAGGGCGACAAGTAAACTCTAGAGCTTATTTGAGTCGGTTCAATTTTTCCGGAAGTGAACAGAATAAAAAGGTAAATATGCTTTCTGGTGGGGAGCGCAATCGACTTCATCTGGCAATGACCTTAAAAGAGGAAGGGAACGTACTGCTTTTGGATGAGCCTACCAATGATTTGGATGTGAACACATTGCGAGCCTTGGAAGAAGGTTTGGAGAATTTTGCGGGCTGTGCGGTGGTCATTTCCCACGACAGATGGTTTTTAGATAGGATATGTACCCATATCTTGGCTTTTGAAGGGGATTCCCAGGTCTATTTCTTTGAAGGTTCTTTTTCCGATTATGAGGAAAATAAAAAGAAACGATTGGGTGCAGATATCATGCCGAAACGTATTAAGTATAAGAAATTGATTCGTTAGGAATAACTTAAGTTTAAAATATAGAAAGAGAGCGGAACCCACAGGGTTCCGCTCTCTTTTTGTTTGGAATTATTGTGAAATTACTGTTTTAGCGGTTTTTTGATTGTTTCCTGAATCTGGTCTTCAATCTTGGCCTTGTTCCCTACAGCGATTAAAGCCATATGTTTAGGTTTGATATACTTTTGGTGATTTCCTGAACTTTTTCAGGGGTGACCGCATATATATAAGCTAATAATCATTATTAGGGTACCAATCCATTTGTACAACTTTAATCTCGGAATCGCCTTTATTCACTAGGTTTCTAAAAATGGAAACATCACTTACATCTGGTCTTCCCCTATAGTGATACGGATATACTTCCGCTGGTTTAAATTCCAGAACAGCATCTGCGGCACTTTTTGGGGTCATTGTGTAGGGCAAGTTCATACAGATAAAAGCCTTGTCTATATTTTCAAGTGCCCGCATTTCTGGAATATCCTCCGTATCTCCCGAGAAATAGATTCGTTCACCATCCATATTCAGAACATATCCGTTTCCTCTCCCTTTTTTATGAAATTTAAGTGCTTCTTCCCTTAAGTTGTACATTGGGATAGCTTCCACAAGAATGCCATAGCGTTCTTTGGTATCGCCGTTGTTTAAGATATCCAATTGAGGTGTAAAGCTGTCCGGCATTTTATCGGCTACGGTCTGGGGAACCATGATTTTGGCTTTAGAAGTGTTCAAGGCCTCCAATGTTTCTAGGTTAAAGTGGTCTCCGTGAATATCCGTAATCAATATCAAATCAGGTTTATTATAGGTCGAAAATGTTTCCGCTCCCCCTACAGGGTCAACATAGATAGTGATATTGTTCCATTGCAGAACAGCTGTTGCATGTTCAATCGGTATGATTTCAACATCGGAGCTCGTTTTTTTAGAAACGGGTGTTTCACTTTCCAATGTTTCTATGTCTGTATTTGCAGTGGTTTCCTTTTTTTTCGAATTTTCCTTACAGGAAATCGTTATGGTAAATAAAGTAATCAGTAAGTAACGGACTTTCGTTTTCATTGGATGTTTATTTTAATTTCAATTTCATTTTTATATCGCTTCTTTTATAAGGTAAATCTTTTTCCAGTTCAATCTGCACAAATCCGTATTTTTTATAGATATGAAGTGCGGCGGGGAGTTTGGTACTGGAATAAAGTTCTATGGCTTCCATATTCTGGATTTTGGCAAAATCAATGGCATATATGAGCATTTTCTGACCTATTTGTTTTCCCTGGGCATCATCGGCCACGGCCATTTTACCCAATTCGTAACATGTATTCCCGTTTTTCAACAATGCAAAACATCCAACAATTTTGGCATCATCAATAGCCATGAATATATGGCCACCCTTATCGATTATATTGGCCTGCCCGTTCCCAAGAAGAAATTCGTCCTTTGGTTCTACGTAAAAATATTTTTCAAGCCATGCTATGTTCAGCTCCTTGAATGCCCTTGAATGTGTTTTATCAAAAGGTATGATTTTTAACATTGGCTTTTAGGTAGAATTATTCTTCAAAAATAAAAACTTGAATGGGCTTTAATCCTATGTTTGAGTATAATTTAACACGGGAAACATCTAAAATGAACTTGTCTGCGTATATAAAATTGATACAAACAAACACTTTATTAAAAATTAACAAGGTTAATTAATTTTTACATTATGACTGAAACAAAAAGCAACAATGGATTGAAGGTATTGGCGGCATTACTGGGAGTAGTGCTTTTGGGTACCATTATTTATACAGTAAGTCTTTATCAAGATAAAAAGAAGACGGAAACTGTTTTAACGAAGGAAAAGGATTTAGTTGTAGAAGATTTGAACAGCTTAAAATCCGAGTATGACAAAGCGATTTTGGAAAGCAATGCAACCAATGAAGAATTGGTAACGGCGCGTGACAATATTGCGAAATACCTAGATTCTGTAAAAACAATGAAAGCCGATATCTCTGCTTTATCAAGATACAGAAGACAAGTTGGTGTTTTAAAAGCTGAAAGAGAGCAATTGTTGAAGCAAGTAGATTCTTTAACAAGGTCCAACACTTTTATCGCCATGCAACGTGACAGTACTTATGTTGAGTTGGAAAAGCAGACCGTATTTAATGACTCTCTAGTAGTTCAGAACACACAATTATCGGACGCTGTGGAAAAAGGTTCTGCCTTAAATTTATCCAAGTTCAACGTAGATGCCGTTAAAGAAAGAAACAGTGGGAAATTGGTTTCTACATCAAGAGCCAAAGCGACGGACAAATTCAAAATCTGTTTTACAGTAGCGGATAATGTTATCGCGCAGGCTGGTGACAGAGAGTTCTTTTTAGAGGTACTTGATCCACAAGGAAACGTTTTAGGGGAAAGTTATTCTAAAACAAACGATAGTGGAGCTTCCGTAACATATAGTAAAGGAACTGGGTTCTATTACGAAAACAAATCTTTGGATGTATGTGATTACATAGGAAAACCTTCCGGCGATTTCCAAAAAGGAAATTATATGGTCAATGTTTATGACGATAAGCTGAAATTATTGGGAACATCTAAGTTCACTTTAAAATAAAAAGGAACACTATCCATTTATTATATAAGCGGGGCCGGTCATTTGACCGGCCCCGTTTTCATTTTATATGATGAATAATACTTTAAAAACTTATTTTAGGCTTCCCACCATGTCTTCCGGCTTTACCCATTCGTCATAATCCGCTGCGCTTACATACCCTAAATTGATAGCTTCCTCTTTCAAAGTCGTTCCATTTTTATGGGCGGTATTGGCTATTTCAGCGGCTTTGTAATATCCAATCTTGGTATTCAAAGCGGTCACCAACATTAAGGAATTGTTCAATAATTCTTTGATAACCTCATGATTGGGTTCAATACCGGCAGCGCAATTTTCTTCAAAACTTACACAAGCATCCCCAATAAGTTGGGCGGATTGTAGGATGTTTGCGGCCATCATAGGTTTAAAAACATTTAATTCATAATGTCCTTGGGTACCTCCTACACCTATGGCAACATCGTTCCCCATTACTTGCGCGCAGACCATGGTCAATGCTTCGCATTGTGTCGGGTTTACTTTTCCCGGCATAATGGAACTGCCCGGTTCATTGGCAGGGATGATAATTTCCCCAATACCGGAACGCGGTCCGGAAGCCATCATACGGATATCATTCGCTATTTTATTTAATGAAACGGCCAATTGTTTTAAGGAACCATGGCTTTCCACGATAGCATCATGTGCAGCCAACGCTTCAAATTTATTATCTGCGGTTTTGAAAGGTAGATTTGTAAAATCGGCAATGTATTTCGCTACCAATACATCATAACCATTCGGTGTATTCAAACCTGTTCCCACTGCTGTGCCGCCCAAAGCCAATTCGCTTAAATGTTCCAACGTATTTTCCAATGCTTTTAATCCGTGGTCCAGTTGTGAAACATAACCCGAAAATTCCTGACCAAGGGTAAGGGGAGTGGCATCCATTAAATGTGTTCTGCCTATTTTGACCACATTCTTAAATTCCTTGGATTTTGCATCTAAGGTATTTCTAAGCTTTTGTACTCCGGGAATGGTGACATCTACAATTTTTTTATAGGCTGCGATATGCATTCCCGTCGGAAAGGTATCATTTGATGATTGTGACTTATTTACATCATCATTGGGCTGAATCGTTTTTTCTCCCTCGCCAATTGTTTTTCCGGACAGTTCATGGGCGCGATTGGCGACTACCTCATTCACGTTCATATTGCTTTGGGTACCTGAGCCTGTCTGCCAGATGACCAATGGAAATTGATCATCATGTTTTCCTGCCAAAATCTCATCACAGACTTGAGCGATTAAATCTCTTTTTTCATCGGAAAGCACACCTAGCTCACAGTTGGTATATGCTGCCGCTTTTTTTAGGTAAGCAAAACCATAAACGATATCTAGAGGCATGGAGGCCGGAGGGCCTATTTTAAAATTGTTACGGGAACGCTCTGTCTGTGCTCCCCAATATTTATCCTTGGGCACTTTTACTTCGCCCATTGTATCTTTTTCGATTCTGTATTCCATAGGATTCTATTTAATATTGTAAAGTTAAGGCTTACGCCCGAAGGCTAAAATAGCTTCAAGATTTAAATTTCTAAATCTTACTCTAAATATTTTGAGATATGACTTGCATAAAAGATAGCGATTATGGTATCTTTGTGATGCTTAATTAAAGTATTATGTTTGAATTTGATCAATATTTAGGATTTTTAGCTTTTCTAAGCATTTTAACCATCGGTTTTTGGCTCATGATGTTCTTGTTGTTATTTGCCGTACCGTATTGGTTGTTTGGAAATATCATTGAACTTTTGAAAGAAAAACGGGACGCTAAAAGAGCTGCTCGTAACGCATAAAAAAAGAAGCCGATAGGCTTCTTTTTTATTTATGTGTGGGTAGTATGTCAACCTTCAATCTCATCATCACCGTTTTCATTACCACGTCCTTCCCTTCTATTTTGCTTTTTCTGATTAAAACGATAGGTGAAAGATGCATTTATGGAACGTACCCTAAATTGAAACTCACTATCGCTCACAAAAAAGGGGGTAATGGTTTCACTAATTCTTCTTCTACTATTGAACACATCATTTATATTCAAGGCCAGTGAAGCTTTTTCCTTGAAAAGGTCCTTGCTAAAGGCCAAATCCATGGAAATGATTCCTTGGTTTCTCGTTTGTGCATTTTCTACAGGTCCCCTGTAGTTTAGGCGTGTTTGCCATTCAATATTTTTAAAAAGGGTTACTTTATTGTTCAAGCGAACGAACCAACTTAGATTTTCCGCATCAAAATTCTGATTGTTAAAATCTCCCCTTGTCACGAGATTGAAAACATTAAAATTTCCGTTGAGGTTCCACGTATCGGTAGGTCTATAATTGGTGGTGAACTCAAAGCCATAACGGTCATTTTTAGCCAGATTAACCGGTGTTCTTCTTAGTATGCTCACTACCTGACCATCAAACACCGTATTTTCTCCGGTATCCTCCGTAATAAAGGTGATAACATCCGTAGCTCTTTGGTAATAGATAGATGCGTTCAGTGTAACTTTTTTGAACCGATTGAGGTATCCTAAATCTACCTGATTTGAAAAGGAGGGTGTTAATAATGGATTTCCTTGAAACAGATTTGTAGGACTAGATCTTGAGGGGAACGGATTCAAAAATCGAGACCTAGGTCTCCTTAACCTCCTATTATATCCAAAAGAAAGACTTTCCCTTTCGGTGAATTCATAATTCAAGTTTACCGTGGGAAAATAACCGTCAAAATTATTTCTTCTAAAATCATTTGATTCTATCTGATTAATGATCAATCTTGTTGCTTCATAGCGAAGCCCCAGTAAATAAGAGAAATTTTTGATTTTGCTGCCCCATTGCGTGTATACGGCGTTAATGGTTTCTTTGAAATCCAGAAGATTGCTCGGATCGGTAATTCCTAATTCGTCAATAGTAGGTTGAATAAAATTCACGTCATAATCTGTTTCCAATCTATTGAAATCGCCTCGATACCCGAATTCAAATTGGCTATTTTCCCCGATAGGCAAAATGTAATCAGATTGAAGAAAAACCCTATTCTGATCTTCGGCGGTACGGACGGTCTCACTATCAAACCCATTTTGCTCGATCAATGACGATTCTACCTCATCAGTAGTTTCATATTGAAAGGCAAAAGTTAATTTCTGACCGGAATCATCGAATTTCTTGTCAAAATTGAAGGCGTACTGAAATGTTTTGTCATCTTCGATTTCATTGTCCAAGCGAAATCCATTGGTTTCGTTTCGATTTTCATCCAATTGAAAAAAAATGTTCAGGGTTTCTCTTTCATTATCCGAATTGCGAATAAAAATACTTTGGGTAATAGAGGCCGTTTCATTTACGTACCATTCAACGCCTAAGTTTACATTGTATCCTTTTCTGATTCTATCAAATTCTCGCTCTTCGCGGATTGCATTGGTAAAGTCCCCGTTTTGGTCAAAGAAATCGGTTGCATTCAAAGAATTCCCTGGAGACTTTCTATAGTTGTATCCTGCATTGGTGAAGATATTTACATTTCCTGTACGGTAGTTTAAATTACCATTTATACCAAGTAGGGTGGGGTCGCCAATATTTGTGGTCAATGCACCATTGAGCCCTGCCAGTTTGCTCCTGTGCAAGATGATATTGATAATTCCTCCGGAACCTTCCGCATCATATCTTGCGGAAGGGGAAGTGATAATCTCTACTTTTTCGATAGATTCGGCTGGAAGTTGTCGCAATGCCTCTGTTGAGTTAAGACCTGTAATGGCCGAGGGTTTACCATTTATGAGGATTCTAACATCGTCATTTCCTCTAAGTTGTACATTCCCTTCCACATCAACGGAAACGGATGGTACGTTATCCAAAACATCACTAACGGTACCGCCCCTGACCGTTAAATCCTTGCCTACATTATATATTTTTTTGTCCAGTCTTAATTCTACCGTGGTCTTTTCCGCAATCACATCAACGGCATCTAACTGTGCTACATCCAATTCTAGGGAAATGGTGCCTAAATCAGTTGAAGTGGTGAAAGTTTGTACTTCAAAATTGTAAGTCTTATAGGAAATGTATTCAATACGGGCACTGTATCTTCCTGGTGAGGTCTCTACTTTAAAAATGCCATTTTCATCTGTAATGCCGCCCGTAATTTTTTCAGGGTTTCTAATGCTCTGTAGTACTAAAGTGGCATATTCCAAGGGGGCTTTTGTCTCTTGGTCAATAACTTTTCCGCTAATCGTTATTGGTCCCGATTTCCGTTCTTGGCTTTCCCTTGGTCTTTGTGAATATCCGTTAACTAAGGAGAGCGCGCAACAGAACAGAAGAATTTTTCTCATATTTAGGTTTTGTCTTTTTTACGTTTTTTCTTTTTTTCCTTTTTCTTCTTTTTCAAGGTTTTGGAAACCCCATCTTTTTGAAGCGCAACAAATGCTTCATATTTTTCTGACGGCAATCCCGCTCTTAATTCTTCATCTTGCCGTTTGGTAATGTTCTCATACACCTCCCTCATTTTTTCTGGCGGAAGTTTCAAAATTTGTGCCTCTATACGTTCCTGAACATATTTTTTGAGTACGGAACTTAAAATGGCAGATTCAAACTCATTTAGACTCAAGGCTTCCGTAATGGAGGGCATCTCATCATCCACTATTTGTTCGGCCGTTTTTGGTTCTGGCGGTTTTTGGGCCGTCTGGGCCTGTGGAACGGCACTACGCTGTCTTCCATAGCCATAGCCTCCTCTACCTCCATACCCATACTGCGCCATAGTTTCCGACCCTATAAAACATAGGACGATTGCAAAAACGAATTTTAATCCAACGGCATTATTAAAAACTTTCATATGTATAGATTGTGAAATTTTACTTTGGTTTAATCTGTAATAGTTAATGTGATGTTAAATTGCATCGCTTAAAAATAAATTATAAAATTTCCTGTATTGAACTGCTCGGCCTACCAATGACTGCAGTTGTGCCGTTCAAAACAATAGGTCTTTCTATCAATTTTGGATGAGTAATCATGGCGTCCAATATTTCTTCATCCGATAATAATTTGTTCCTATACTTTTCTTTCCATACGGTCTCATTCTTGCGAACAAGATTTTCCGGTGAGATCCCAAGACAATTAATCACTTCCCTTAGTTCTTCTTTTGAGGGAATATCTTCCAAATATTTTACTACTTCAAACTCCTTGCCAGATTTTTCCAGAAATTCAAGTCCTTCCCTGGATTTTCTACATCTTGGATTGTGATATATTTTAATCATTATAAAAATAGTTTATTAGTAGGTTAATTTGATAATGGAAAAGTTATACGACTATTTGCATCGTTACATTTTCAAATCTGCACTTCTTCAAAATTTCAAACAAAATTATAGAATACATTAAACCTCATCTTTTTGCCCCATCATCATCAAATAGGCTTTTAGGAATTGGTCGATATCCCCATCCATTACGGCATCCACATTTCCTGTTTCTTGGGCGGTGCGTACGTCCTTGACCAATTTATAGGGATGCATTACATAATTACGGATTTGGGAACCCCATTCTATTTTCATCTTGGAAGATTCAATTTCCTGACGTGCCTCCATCTTTTTGCGAAGCTCTATCTCGTATAATTGCGACTTCAACATTTTCATGGCGGTTGCCCTATTATCGTGCTGACTTCGCGAGTCCGAACACGAAATCTGTATTCCCGTAGGATGGTGTACCAATTGTACTTTAGTTTCGACCTTGTTCACATTTTGCCCTCCCGCACCGCTGGACCTTGCGGTAGTAATGGTGATATCGGCCGGGTTTACATCTACCTCAATACTATCATCGACCAATGGATAGACATAGACGGAAACAAAGGAGGTGTGCCGCTTAGCGTTACTGTCAAAAGGGGAGATACGTACCAAACGATGAACCCCATTTTCGCCCTTTAACCATCCAAAGGCAAATTCACCATCAATCTCTAAGGTAACCGTTTTTATACCGGCAACATCTCCTTCTTGGTAGTTTAGCTCTTTGACCTTGAAACCGCTTTTCTCGGCCCACATCATGTACATGCGCATGAGCATGGCCGCCCAATCACAGCTTTCCGTTCCGCCTGCACCAGCGGTAATCTGTAGTACTGCCGGGAGCTCGTCACCTTCCTCGGAAAGCATATTTTTAAACTCCATTTTTTCGATGGTGTTTACGGCTTTCTCATAGAGTTGGGCGACTTCTTCTTCGGATACCTCTCCTTCCTGTTGAAACTCGATCAATACTTCCAAGTCGCCGACCAAAGTTTTTGCGGCATTAAAATCATCTACCCATTGTTTCTTGGATTGGATGAATTTCATTTGCGCCTGTGCTTCCTGTGGATTGTCCCAAAAGTCAGGTGCCAGGGTTTTTTCCTGTTCGTTCTCTATTTCTATAAGCTTGGCATCAATGTCAAAGATACCTCCTTAACGCGCCAAGGCGATCTATAAGACCTTTATATTGGTCTGTTCCTACTGTCATTTCTGTACAAATTTTTTCAAAAATAATGTATAAAATGACCATTTCATTTGTTTTTCCATATTTTTAAAATCCTAAAATAAAAATGATGAAAAGAAGCTTACTTCTCTGTACAATATTCCTTTTGCCGTTAGCTATTAAGGCGCAATTTTCAGAAAAGAAAAAGACATTTAAAAAGTACGAAGGGTTCTTTGATTTTTACTATGATGCCAATGAGGATAAGATGTATTTAGAGGTAGATGACCTGAATAAAGAGTTTCTTTATGTGTATTCGCTGAGTAGTGGAATCGGTAGTAATGATATTGGCCTGGATCGCGGGCAATTGGGTAATGAACAGGTGGTCTACTTTCAAAAAGTGGGGAACAAGCTACTTTTGGTACAGCCTAATTTAAAATTCAGGGCGTTGACGGATAACGATTTGGAGCGAAAATCAGTTGGACAGGCCTTTGCAAAGTCCATTTTAGGTGGTTTTAAGATTGAAGAGGAGAAAAATGGGAGCTTTATCATTGATATTACCGACTTTTTAATGGAAGACGCCCACGGTGTATCAAAGCGCTTGAAGCAGTCCAATGAAGGAAATTACAGTTTGGATAAATCAAAAAGTGCCTTTGCCTTGGAACGGACCAAAGCGTTTCCTCAAAATGTGGAGTTTGATATGACCATGACGTTTAAAGGAGAAGCAAAGGGAACATATATTGGCAGTGTGACCCCTAACCCTGATTTGATTACTGTAGCGCAGCATCGCTCTTTTATCCAACTTCCGGATGATGGATACGAGAAACGTGTTTTTGACCCGCGGAGCGGCTCCTATCCCTTTAGCTATTATGATTATTCCACTCCCGTTGAAGAACCTATTTTAAAACGGTTCATAACACGGCACCGATTGAAAAAGAAGAATCCCAAAGCAGCGGTCAGCGAAGCCGTAGAGCCCATCATTTATTATTTGGACAATGGAACGCCAGAACCAGTGAGGTCCGCACTTCTGGACGGCGGTCGCTGGTGGAACCAAGCTTTTGAGGCCATTGGCTATAAAAATGCTTTTCAGGTGAAAATACTGCCCGATGATGCCGACCCGATGGATGTACGCTACAATGTCATTCAATGGGTGCACCGCTCTACTAGGGGTTGGAGTTATGGTAGCAGTATTACCGACCCAAGAACAGGGGAAATCATGAAAGGTCATGTTAGTCTTGGGAGCTTGCGTATCCGTCAGGATTTTCTGATCGCGCAGGCTTTAATGAACAAACCTTTTGCAGAAAACGATGACAATAACAAACCGATGTTGGATTTGGCCATTGCCCGTATCCGTCAACTTTCCGCCCATGAGATAGGGCATACCCTTGGTTTTGCACATAACTACGCTGCAAGTACTAATAACAGGGCTTCGGTTATGGATTACCCGCACCCCCAATTTTCGGTCAAAAATGGTACAATAGATTTTTCAAACGCTTATGCAACGGGAATTGGCGAATGGGACAAGGTATCCGTAGCATATTCCTATACCAATTTTGGTGAAGGGGTAGATGAAAGAAAGGGATTGAATGAAATTTTGGATGATGCCCAACAAAAAGGATTGCGATATATTACCGATCAAGATGCGCGTCCCCAAGGAGGTTCACATGTTTTGGCCCATTTATGGGACAATGGTAAAAACGTGAGCCAAGAACTGGACGCCATGTTGAACGTACGGGAAACTGCAATTAACAATTTTTCTATAGATAATATAAAAACCAATGAGCCTAACACGGTTTTGGAGGATGTTTTTGTTCCGCTCTATTTTTTTCATAGATACCAAACGGAAGCGGTTGCCAAAGTAGTAGGAGGTATGGAGTATAATTACGCTATAAAGGGTGATGGGCAACCAGTAGTTTCAGTGGTGGAGAAAGCACAACAACAAGAAGCATTGAACAGTATTCTTAAAACATTGGACGCCAGTGAAATTGCAATTCCGAAGGATAAATTGGATTTGTTTCCCCCAAGGGCTTTTGGGTACCCTAGAACCAGAGAGTCCATTTTAGGAAAAACGGGTGTTTCTTTTGATGCACTTTCCGCTCCGGAAACTGCCGCGGACATGACACTGGGATTGTTGTTACATCCTGAGCGAGCGTCACGATTGATTCAGCAAAAAGCTTTACAACCCAATAATTTAGGTTTAGGGAATGTTTTGGACGAATTGATTTCCGAAACAATCAAGAAAAACCACAAAGATGCTTATGTATCCGAAGTGCAGAACAACATAAATTTCCGTGTGCTATTTCATTTGATGAATTTGGCGGCACATACCAATGTTCACCCACAGGTAAATGCCATTGCTAATGCACAATTAATGGGTTTAAAAACAAGTTTACAGACCCAAGGTAAAAATGCAAATACAATGGAGATGGTCAGGAGAATCAATAATTTTTATGAACATCCCGAAGAATTTGAAGTGATTCCCGCACAAAAAATACCGGATGGATCACCTATTGGAATGGATTGTTTTCATTAAAATATAAGTTTAAGTTTCAAGATTAATTCCATATGAAAATAAATCTGATTAGTGACACTGTAACTAAACCTTCCCCAGGGATGCTAGATGCCATGATGCGCGCCGAGGTAGGTGACGATGTATTCAAGGAAGACGTTACGGTAAATGCCTTGGAAGCCAAGGCGGCCAAACTTTTTGGCAAGGAAGCGGCCTTATTTTTCCCCAGTGGCACCATGACCAACCAGACGGCTATAAAATTGCATACCCAACGCGGGGAACAGCTCATTTGTGACAAGTACGCCCATGTTTATAATTATGAAGGGGGTGGCGTAAGTTTTAATAGTGGCGTTTCCTGTAGGCTGGTAGATGGCCATCGGGGAATGATGACCGCGAAACAAGTGGAAGCTGCTATCAATCCTCCTGATTTTTATCATAGTCCGTTGACCTCTTTGGTCTGTATTGAAAATACGGCGAACAAAGGAGGTGGTTCTTGTTGGGATTTTGAAGAGATAAAGAAAATAAAAGCGGTTTGTGAAAAACATCATTTGGCCTATCATTTGGATGGTGCCCGTTTGTGGAATGCTTTAGTGGCCAAAAATGAAACTCCCGAACAATATGGGGCATTGTTCGATACCATCAGTATTTGTTTGAGCAAAGGCTTAGGGTGTCCAGTTGGCTCTATTTTGGTGGGTTCCGAAGCTGATATTCAAAAAGCACTTAGAATCCGTAAAATTTTCGGAGGTGGAATGCGTCAAGCTGGATACTTGGCCGCAGCCGGTATTTTTGCTTTGGACAATAATATCGAGAGACTTTCCGAAGACCATAAAAAAGCAAAGGAAATAGGTGAAATCTTGAATACACTAAAGTTTATTAAAAAGGTAGAACCCATAGAAACCAACATCATTATTTTTGAGATTGATGAAAACTTCATGTCCAGTGAAGATTTTGTGAACAAATTATTGGAAAGGGATATACATATTATAAGTATGGGCCAAGGTAAATTACGTATGGTAACGCATATGGATTATACGGAAGAGATGCACAGTTTTTTCCTTGAGACGATAACCCAACCTTAGAGAATTATTTTTGAACTCATAAATTGGCCGAAAGGCTATTTCTGAGATTTTTAATGCCGTTTTCCATACCGGCTTCCGAGGAATAAAGTCCGCTACTGCCTATGGTCTTACCTTCATTGTTCTTTACATCAAAAAGGAACTTTCCATCAAAATTGGTCTTTCTTTCAATTCTTTTTATGGCATTGGAAGTAGAAGTCAAATTTAAGACCGTTTGCTCCACCTCTTCCTTGTTTTTAAAATCAATACTGTTTAGAAGTGTCGTGCCGGACTTTGATTTGACAATAAAACGATGTTTTTCTTTATCAATCTCAAATAATTCTATCATAACAAGTCTTTCTTTTAAAGATAGGGAATTTTAAAAGACTTGAAAATGAAATATTTAGATGTCGCTATTTAAATAGTCCGTCCATACCGGGAATATTGGGCATTCCCTCTTTGGCAACAGCGGCCAGTTCTGCTTCATTAACTTCAGTGGCTTTTTTTATGGCCTTGTTCAATGTTATGATGAGATAGTCTTCCAGTTGTTCTTTATCGTTTAGGAGTTCTTCGGAAATTTCAATTTTCTTCAGTTCTCGATTTGCGGTGATTTCCACATTGAGAAGTCCGTCGGAAGACTTTTCGTTGAGGATAACGGTATCCATTCTTTTTTTGGTGGCTTCAACTTTCTGTTGGGTCTCTTTAAGTTTTCCCATCATGCCCATCATATCTCCGAACATAGCTGTGTTTTTAATTATACATACACATCAAAAGTACTAACTTTCATGATTTTTCTTCGCATATATCAACTCAAATACAAAAGGTACAGCACTACTTGCATTAAGTGTTATTTTTGCAATCGCTCATACAAAATATTAATAAGGATATCATGACAAAACCAAGTCCTCCCGTTGCCAAAAAAATAGCCAAGAAATTAGCAAAGCATGGGGATGAAAGATTGGATAATTATTATTGGTTGAATAATAGGGAAGATAAGGAAGTCATTGCCTACTTGGAAGAGGAAAATGCATATTACAATCAGGTAACGGCGCATACCAAAGCTTTCCAATCCTTACTTTTTGAAGAGATGAAAGGACGCATCAAAGAGGATGATGCTTCCGTTCCTTATAAGAAAAACGGGTACTGGTACAAAACTCGGTACGAAAAGGGCAAAGAATATCCTATTTATTCCAGATTTAAGGAAACTTTGGAAGCTTCCGAGGAAATCATGTTCGATGGTAATGAAATGGCGATTGGACATGATTACTTTAATATTGGCGGTATTGCCGTAAGTCCTAACAATATGTTTGCCGTATATGGTGTGGATACCGTTTCTAGAAGGCAGTATACGTTGCGCATAAAGAACTTGGTTACAGGCGAAATCTATGATGACGTTATTGAAAATACTACCGGAGGTGGCGTTTGGGCGGCCGACAATAAGACCTTCTTCTACACAAAGAATGATGCAGTAACCCTACGTTCAGATAAGGTATACAAGCATATTTTAGGGACAGATGCTAGTGAGGACATATTGGTGTTTCATGAGGAAGATGATACTTTTACCACCTTTATTTATCGCACAAAATCAAAGAAATATTTGGTCATAGGCTCGGTAAGCACTTTGACTTCGGAATACCGTATTCTTCCTGCGGATAATCCGGACGGAGATTTTAAGGTGTTTTCGCCAAGAACCCGGGGATTGGAATATTCTATCTATCACTACGAAGATTCATTTTATATCCTTACTAATAAAGATAATGCCACGAATTTTAAATTGATGGAAACCAATGAACAGCATACCAATTCAGCAACATGGCAAGAATTTATCGCCCACAGGGAAAACGTCCGTTTGGAGGATGTGGATATTTTTAAGGATTACTACGTGCTCTCCGAACGAGAAAACGGACTATATAAAATCAGAATTGTAAAATGGGACGGTAGTAGCGCGTATTACCTACCCTTTGAAAGTGAAACATACGCTGCTTATGTAGGTAACAACCCGGATTTTGACACCAATACGTTACGCTATGTTTATAATTCTTTGACCACGCCTAGTTCCGTAATCGATTTTGATATGGAAACGAAGGGGAAAGAAATCATGAAGGAACAAGAGGTCTTAGGAGGTACGTTCAACAAAAAAAACTATATAGAAAAACGATTGTGGGCCACCGCCAGAGATGGGGTAAAAGTGCCTATTTCCTTGGTTTATCATAAAGATACCGAGCTTGGCCAAAACACGCCTTTATTTCAATATGCCTATGGTTCCTACGGCTATACCATAGACCCTTCTTTTTCTACAATCAGGTTAAGCCTACTGGACAGGGGATTCGTCTACGCCATTACACATGTAAGAGGTGGGGAATATTTGGGAAGGCAATGGTATGAAAATGGTAAATTGTTACAAAAGAAAAATACGTTTACGGACTTTATTGATTGTTCCAAGTTTTTGATAGATGAACATATCACGGGCCCGGAACACCTATATGCGAGCGGCGGTTCAGCAGGGGGTTTATTAATGGGAGCCATCGTTAATATGGCCCCGGAACTTTACAGGGGAGTGATAGCGGCCGTACCTTTTGTAGATGTGGTAACTACTATGTTGGACGATTCCATTCCTTTGACAACAGGGGAATATGACGAATGGGGTAACCCAAACGAAAAGGAATATTACGATTATATGAAATCCTATTCCCCATATGATAACGTAGTTGCACAGGAATATCCCAATATGTTGGTGACCACCGGACTTCACGATTCCCAAGTGCAATATTTTGAACCGGCAAAATGGGTCGCTAAACTTAGGGAACTTAAAAAAGACGACAATCAATTATTATTTGATATTAATATGGATGCCGGTCATGGCGGTGCTTCGGGAAGATTTGAGTCGCTAAAAGAAGTAGCTAAGGAATACGCTTTTCTGATGGAACTTGAAGGTAAAATTCGATAATAGAAAAAAAACAGTAATTTTGTATCGAATTTTAACAAATTAAATATTTGTTCAAAGTTTTAAAACAGAGTATCCCCCTTATGGAAAATAAGATAAAGGCTTACGATAACATATTACAGTTAGTTGGTAATACGCCACTTGTTAAGCTTAACCGAATCACAAAAGATTTTACCGGTAATTTTTTCGCAAAAGTTGAAGCTTTTAATCCCGGCCATTCTTCCAAGGACCGCATCGCTATTCATATCATTGAAGAAGCGGAACGCAAAGGTTTATTAACGGAGGGCAGCACGGTGATAGAGACTACCTCGGGCAATACGGGTTTTAGCATTGCCATGGTGAGTATCATAAAAGGATATGATTGTATTTTGGCGGTAAGTTCAAAATCATCAAAGGATAAGATAGATATGCTTCGTTCCATGGGTGCCAAGGTGCATGTTTGTCCGGCGCACGTAAGTGCAGATGATCCAAGGTCTTATTATCAAGTAGCCAAGCGTTTACATGAGGAAACCAAAGGTTCTATCTATATCAACCAGTATTTTAATGAATTGAACACTGAGGCACATTATAAATCTACCGGTCCGGAAATCTGGGAACAGACCGGTGGGCAAATTACGCATTTGGTAGCTTGTAGCGGAACGGGAGGAACTATCTCCGGTACTGCACGCTTTTTAAAGGAGCAGAATCCAAATATCAAAATCATTGGAGTGGATGCCTATGGTTCCGTTTTGAAAAAGTATCACGAAACGGGTGATTTCGATTCAAATGAAATATATCCTTATCGCATAGAAGGTCTCGGTAAAAACTTGATTCCCTCTGCAACCGATTTTGATATAATCGATGAATTCATAAAAGTTACAGATGCCGAAAGTGCGCATACTGCTAGGGAAATTTCCAGAACAGAAGGTATTTTCGTTGGATATACCAGTGGGGCCGCAATGCAAGCTTTAAAGCAATTGGACGAACTGGGAACTTTTGATAAGGATAGCAATGTAGTAGCTATTTTCCCAGACCATGGATCGCGCTATATGAGTAAAATATACAGTGATAAATGGATGGAGGACCAAGGATTCCTAAATACGAATTCTGTAGAAGAAACACATGAAATACAGCACGTTAAGTAATTAATATGTTATTTAATTTGATAAAAGCGGGTAAAACACCCGCTTTTTTTATGGAATAAATTAGATTATGAATGCTTCTTAAAAATTTTTACTTTTGCAGCAAGAATAAACGTAGGAAATGAGAGACTTATTTGATAGGATTATTGAGAATAAAGGCCCGTTGGGAAAATGGGCATCACAGGCAGAAGGATATTTTGTTTTTCCAAAATTGGAAGGCCCTATTTCCAATAGAATGAAATTTCAAGGGAAAGATGTCATTACCTGGAGTATTAATGATTACTTGGGTCTTGCCAATCTTCCGGAAATAAAGAAGATAGATGGTGATACTGCGGCGGAGTATGGTTCTGCATATCCTATGGGTGCCCGTATGATGAGTGGCCATACGGATTTCCATGAGCAATTGGAGCAGGAATGTGCCGATTTTGTTCAAAAAGAATCGGCCTATTTATTGAATTTTGGGTATCAAGGCATTATGTCCGCAATAGACGCTTTGGTATCCAAAGATGATATTATTGTATATGATGTGGACTGCCATGCTTGTATCATAGACGGTGTGCGTTTACATATGGGCAAGCGTTTTACATTTAAGCACAATGATGTTGAAAGTTTAGAAGTAAACCTGGAACGCGCCACTAAAATGGCGGAACAGACCGGAGGTGGAATTTTGGTGATTTCTGAGGGCGTTTTCGGCATGCGCGGTGAACAGGGAAAATTAAAGGAAATAGTGGCCCTAAAGAAAAAATATAACTTCCGTCTGTTGGTCGATGATGCTCACGGATTCGGGACTTTAGGAAAAACGGGTGCCGGAGCCGGTGAGGAGCAAGGGGTGCAGGACGATATAGACGTGTACTTTGCCACTTTTGCAAAATCCATGGCAAGTATTGGGGCTTTCTTAGCGGCGGACAAAGAAATTATAGATTACCTAAAATATAATCTACGCTCACAAATGTTCGCTAAATCACTTCCAATGGTGTATGTAAAAGGCGCATTAAAGCGTTTGGATATGTTGCGTACGCAACCTGAACTGAAAGCCAAACTTTGGGAAAATGTAAATGCCTTGCAGAACGGACTCAAAGAAAAAGGATTTGATATTGGTTCTACTACCAGTTGTGTGACACCGGTCTACCTTAACGGTAGTATTCCAGAGGCCATGGCATTGGTAAAAGACCTAAGGGAAAACTATGGTATCTTTTGCTCCATAGTGGTATATCCTGTAATACCTAAAGGATTAATACTGTTACGCATGATTCCGACAGCGACCCATACGATGGAAGATATTGAGGAAACCCTAGCGGCTTTCTCCGCCATCCGAGAACGATTGGAGAACGGAACGTATAAAAGGTTATCTGCTGCGGTTGCGGCGGCAATGGGTGAGTAGGTTTCTTTTTCAGCTTATACAACAAAAAAGTTCCAGAAATAAACTGGAATTTTTTTGTTTTTAGGAGGTTAGGTTTTTTCGGTAAGTTCTCCTACGCTTATAGACTACGGGGTCAAAGTGTTTCCACATTTGTTTGATGGCCACATTTTCCTCTAACTCCGGGGTACGGTAGCACATCTTTATGCCTTTTTTGGTAAAGGTTTTATAGTACTCATTGAAAATGATTGCGGTAACTCCTTTATTTTGATACTCCGGATGTATTCCGATCAAATAAAAGATAACGTCCTTGCTGCTCTTTTTCGCTTTTAATAAATGATAGATGCCAAAAGGAAAGAGCTTTCCCTTTGCTTTTTGAAGCGCTTCCGAAAAAGAGGGCATTACTATAGCAAAAGCAATCAATTTATCATTTTTATCCTTTATGAATTTAATGTACTCCGGATTTATAAAACTGATATATTTCTTTTTAAAATATGCTTTTTGAATATCGGTAATCGGTACAAAAGAGGATAAGCTGGAATAGGTTTCATTAAAGAGGTCGAACATCTCATCGGCAAAGGGCATTACCTCTTTTGTTTTGGAGAAATTTACTTCTTTTAAACCGTAACGCTTTTTGATGAGGTTATTGATCTTAACGAATAATTTTGGGTCTGCATTGGCCGCCGGAAACTTATTTTCCATGTATTCCTTTTCCTTGGCGAAGCCCAAACGCTCATAATGCTTTTGGTAATAGGAATGATTGTACCAGGTAACCATGGTGCCAATATGGTCAAACCCTTCGACCAATACACCCACTTTATCCAAATTGGAAAAACCTACGGGTCCTTCCATAAACTCTAAGTTGTTTTTTGCGCCAATTTCCGATACTTTTTGAAGTAGGGCTTCGGATACGGCGGTATCATCAACAAAATCAAACCAACCAAAACGCATTTTGGCAATGCCTTGCTCTTTGACCTCCAGCCAATTGATAATAGCGGCAACACGGCCAACAATTTCATTATTTTTATAAGCTAGGAAAAACCATGCCTCGGCATCCTTAAAAACTGGATTTTTAGACTTGTCAAAGGTCTCCAATTCGTCCTTTATAATAGGGGGTACCCAATATTTGGAATCCTTGTAAAGCGAGAAAGGAAAAGTCACGAACTGCTTTAGTTCTTTTGACGTATTTGCTTCTTTGATGGCAATCATTGCTATTCTTTAGAACCCTCAATATTAGGTATAATTTAGAAGAGCGGAAAGGAATTATCGGTTTCGATTGTTTTGCCCGGCTTTTTGATTTTCAATAGGTATAAGTTTATCAGTGTGAAGGTCAATTCTGTAAGAACCACCAAAGCCCACGAAAATGCGAGAAGGAGTATTTTTAAAGCTTGCTCCTAGATTGAAGTCCACCTGTAATTTTTTGCTCAACAGATGCGCTATACCGCCCCTCAGGAGTACATCCGAATATCTGTCACTTTGAATGCCCTGATGTTCCGCAAAAAAGCTCCATTTAGGATTTCTGAAGGCATGCGATAAGGAAATGAGATAACTCAATTCCGGAAAATCGGTGCCGATTCTATCATAAGCGGTATTGGTAATCAAAACAAACTTGGAACTTAATTTACTTTGTGTAGCCAGCATAACCCTATAAGAAGTGGTCGGATCTTCTGCATAGAAAGGATTATCCCCTAAAACAAAGTTCGCACCTCCATAGATAGATATGGCCGGAATTAAATTTTTTAAGCTAAACTTATTGTTTGCCTTCCAACTATATAAATTTGGTTTATTGGCCTCTGGGTTTTTGAAAGGGTCAAAAATTAAAAATTTAAGACCGAGCCTGTTACGGGAAAAATCGGTTCGTTTTTGTTCAAAATCAAAATTGGTAAAAAGAAGGTCCTGGCTTTGAAAGGTACCTTCATAATTTAATTCCAAAGTTTCAAAAAACAGTCCGTAGCGTAAGGAAATATCGGTTCCCCATATATCGGATTCCGTATTTAGAAGACTGTGGTCCGTTTGTTCATAAAACGCACCCAATTCTGCTTGTATTACATTTTTACCCACAGCATAAGCACTTACGGATAGTCCGGGTCTATTGGAATTGATAACGTCCGTATACTGCCCATAGCCTAAAAACGCGGATAATAATATGCACAAAGCTGTAAAATTAGAAACTGTTTTACTTTTCATAGGCTTAATTTTGTGGACCTTCTATTAAAAAGAACTCGAAATAGGTCTTATTTATTCTTCCTTTTTCTAATTTTTTTCTCGTTTTGATTTGCTCGTTTCTGTTGCTGCCTTTTGTATTTAGCAATAGAAGCCTTTTTCTTTCTTGCTATTTTTTCTCTTCTCTTCTGGGCTTGTTTTGCTTTTTTCTCATTATTCTTATGGTATTTGGCAATGGCAGCCTTTTTTCTCTTAGCTATCTTTTCTCTCCTTTTCTGTGCTTGGGCTACTTTTTTCTTTTTGTTTTTCTCGTATTTAGCGATTGAAGTATTTTTCTTTTTGGCTATTTTTTCTTTTCTATTTTCGTATTGCCTGAGCTTTTTCTCGTTTTTCCTCTCGTAATCAGTTATTGATTTTTCTTTCTTTTTGGCCGTTTTCTGTTTTTCTTTTTGATATTGCTTCGCTTTCTTCTCATTTTGTTTGTTGTACCTGTCAACCGAGGTCTTTTTCCTTTTTTCTGATTTTGCTTTTCGCTTTTGGGCTTCTTTTGATGCTTTGGTTTTCTTTTTTAGGAAACGTTCTCTAGAATTCTCAATTGCTTTTCTTTTTTTCTGCTGTCTTTTAAAACTGCTACGTTCTTTTTTCCGTAGCTGTTTATGTGCCTTGTTCTTTCCTTTTTGAACTTGCTTTGTTTTTTTAGCTTTTCTTTTTTGTGCATTCTTTTGTTTTTGTAGTGCCTTTTTTTCCTTTTTCTTTAGAAATTTTTCTGTACTCCTGCGTTTTTTCTCTTTGTACTTTTCTGCTCTTTTTTGAATTTTAGATGCCTGTTTCGCTTTTTTCCTAGTTCTCTTGGCTATTTGTTTTTCTTTTACGGAAATGGACTTCTTGATTTTTCTGGCACGTTTTCCATTGCTCTTTTCTATTCCCTTTCTTTTTTTGGCAGCTTTTCTTTTCTGCTTTTTGTTTTGTATATCAAACTGTTGTAAACGTTTGGTTTTTCTCTTCTCTTTTTTAATTTTTTCCTTTGCTAATTTACCTGTGTATTTTTTTGCCTCTTTTTCTTTTTTGAGCTGTGTCTTAACTTTTTTGGCTTCTTTCTTTTGTTTCTCTTTGGCCTGTTTTGCCAAATATTTGTCTAGTTGCTGTTGTTTTGCCTGCGCTATTTTTTCCTTATCTACTTTTTTGACCTTTATTTTTTTACTTCTCTTTTTCTTTTTCGGGAACAATGTTATTCTACCATCCGATGATTTAATGAGTCTTTTGGCCTCTCTTTTGTTTTTGCGGGCAGAAGGTTTCTTGGGCTTTAAGGTGATATCCCTAATCTTGGTCTCTCGTTTCTTTTCAATATCCTCATCGTTTTCGTCAACCGGTGCTTCGGTCAAATCTTCCTCTTCTTGGATTTCCTCGGTAATATCAGCCTCTTCTTCATCGCCCGTTAACCAATCAAAATCATCATTATTTTCAGCATCGCTTAAAGCTTCTTCTTCTTTTTTGGCCTTTTCCCGTGCTTTTCTCTCCGCTTTTGCTTTTTTCCGCATAGTCCCTTTCTTGATAGGCTCTTCACCTTCTTCCTCCGGGTTTATGACCGGTTTTTTACGCATATTGATTCGGTAGGAAGCACCTAGGTTCATGAATATTCTGGATGGAGTGTTTTTAAAACTGGCTCCCATGGAAAAATCGACTTGTAGTTCTTCATTGATCAGATGTGCTACACCCGAGCGAAAAAGAATATCCGAATATCTCTTACTGCGGATACTGTGCTGTTCCAGAAAAGTGCTCCATTTAGGGTCCCTAAAAGCATAGGTCAATGCCAATTTATAGCTAAGTTCCGGAAAGGGCGATGCAATACGGTCAAAAGCAATGTTGCTTATGAATACGGTTCTAGGGGTTAGTTTACTTTGTGTAACCACCATAGCCCTGTAGGAAAGCATAGGGTCTTCGGGATAAAAGGAATTTTCTCCAATATTAAGATTTACCCCACCATAGGCAGACACGGACGGAATTAGATTTTTAAATTGGAACAAATGGTCCTTACGCCAACTTTTTAGGTTGGGTTTGTTCCGGATTGTGTCCTTGTATCGGTCATAAATCAAATATTTAAAACCAATTCTATTTCTGCTGAAATTGGTAAAACTATTTCTATAATCGCTGTTCACATATCCGGTAGCACTATTTTGAAAGGTAGCGTCATAAGTGACTTCCAATTCCTCAAAAAGAAGGCCATATCGTACTGAGATTTCGGAGCCCCATAGATTCGTTTGCGATTTTAATAGCGAATGATCCCTCTGTTCATATCGCATACCTCCTTCAATATGTAAAACATTGGCTCCTACGGCATATGCACTAACGGCAAGACTGGGTCTGTTGGAATTAATGACGTCCGTAAACTGGGAAACCCCTAAAAAAGGGGTCAAAAGGCTCATAATTAAGAACGGTATAGCTATGTTTTTTACAATACGGGAACAGCCCATTATTGATCTTAATATTATTTTAGGATTTACATATTCCTTATAAAACGCTATAATTGTACTTTTGATATATATCCTATAAAATAAAATGGCATTTTTAAAAACAATATTGTTTATTCTTTTGGGCTATTACTTCCTAAAAATTGTTGTGAAGTTGTTTGCTCCTAAAATCTTAAACTACGCCGCAAGGAAGACGGAATCCCATTTCAAGGAAGCTTTTGGAGGTTTTGATCATCCAAACAGCACTTCGGAAGAAAAAGTAGGAGACGTCATCATTGATAAAAAGACCCAAAGAAAAAAGGACTCATCCGAAAAAGTAGGGGAGTATATAGACTTTGAAGAAATAGACTAACTATCTTTACCTAACCAATCATGGCTATTTAAATGAAAAAAGGTCTAAAATTCTTTTTAACCCATTTTTTTATTGTCGTATTTTTTGTGGTGGCGGCGTTGGCCTATTTCAGTCCGGTATTACAGGGAAAAGTAATCTATCAACATGATATTGCCCAATATACGGGCATGGCCAAAGAACGGAACGATTTTAAAAAGAACACCGAAGAGGAATCATATTGGACCAATAGTGCTTTTGGTGGGATGCCTACCTACCAGCTAGGAGCCAATTACCCGCATAATTATATTAAAAATTTAGATCGTTTAATTCGATTTTTACCAAGACCTGCAGATTATCTTTTTCTTTATTTCATTGGTTTTTATATTCTTCTGTGCTGCTTAAAGGTAGATTTCAAGCTCGCAATACTTGGAGCGCTCGCCTTTGGTTTTTCCACTTATTTGATTATCATCATTGGTGCGGGACATAATGCTAAAGCACATGCTTTGGGCTATTTACCATTGTTATTGGCCGGAATTGTGCTCGTGTTCAGAAAAAAGTATTTGTGGGGATTTGTACTCACGGCTTTGGCAATGGCATTGGAAATTGTTGCCAATCACTATCAAATGACCTATTACTTTATGCTTTTGGTATTGGTGTTGGGCGTGGTTTATTTTATAGATGCCATCAAAAAGAAGCAATTAAAGCATTTTTTTGGTTCGGTCGGTATTTTATTGGCCGCGGTTGCCCTGGGCATTGCTGCGAACGCCACCAGTTTATTGACAACTAAGGAATATGCGGATTGGAGTACCCGTGGTAAAACCGAACTGACTATTAATCCGGATGGGTCCCTAAAAGACAATACTGACGGACTTAGTAAAGCATATATCACAAATTGGAGTTACGGGATAACGGAATCCCTAAACTTATTCGTACCAAGATTATTTGGCGGGGCGAGCCAAGAAAATTTGGGGGAAGATTCAAAATCCTTCAATTATTTGATAGATAAAGGGTTGCCTAGAAGAAGTGCTTTGGATTTTGTGAATGGTGTGCCCTTGTACTGGGGTGAACAACCTGGTACTTCTGGCCCAGCTTACATCGGTGCCATCATCTTTTTTCTCTTCATACTAGGATTGTTTCTAGTGAAAAACAAACACAAATGGTGGCTATTATTTGGAGCGTTATTATCGCTTGTACTTTCATGGGGTAAGAACTTTAGTTTGTTGACCGATTTTATGATCGATTATTTCCCCTTATACAATAAATTCAGGGCAGTTTCCTCCATCCAAGTAATATTGGAACTTTGTGTTCCCATTCTGGCCATTCTGGCACTGAAAAAAATCTTTAGCGGTAAGGTCGATGCAAAGGATAAACTAACTTCCTTGAAGTATGCCGCTGGGGTGGTACTCAGTTTAGGAATTCTGCTTTTTGTGTTCAAGGGAATGTTCGATTTTATAGGCCCTTCCGATGACCGACTCCGAATGACGGGATTGGAGGAGCTTCCGGAAATGTTACGATTGGACAGAAAAGCGGCCTATACAAGCGATCTTTTGCGTTCCATGGGTTATGTCTTGGTGACGTGCCTGTTCCTTTGGTTATTTTTAAAGGATAAACTAAAAATGAACCTAGTTGTGGGAACTCTAGGTTTGCTTATTCTTTTTGATTTGGTCGGTGTTAATCTGCGATATGTGAACAGCGATAATTTTGTTTCCAAAAGAAAGATGCTGGAACCTTTTCAGGCTACTCCGGCGGATAAAGCAATTTTAAAAGATGATGGTGTTTTCCGTGTTTTTGACCAAACGGATGGTTTTGATTCGGCTAAAACAGCATATTTTCATCAAAGTATCACCGGATATCACGCAGCAAAACCTGCGGGTATACAAGATTTGTTCGATTTTCACGTATATCAAGGAAACCTTTCCGTTCTCAATATGTTAAATATAAAGTATGTAGTGCAACAGGATGAGGAGGGCAATAAATTTCCTATTGAAAATCCCAATGCCAACGGCAATGCCTGGTTTGTAAAAAACTTGCGCCAGGTTGCCTCCGCCGATGCCGAAATCAAAGCTCTGGATAGCTTGAACACTAAAGAAACGGCTGTGGTCAATACAGAAAAGTTCAAGAACCTAAATCGGTTTGATTATCAATTGGATTCGAGCGCTACTATCACACTCGTAGATTATAAGCCCAATCATTTAACTTACGAATCCAATAACCAAAATGCAGGTGTGGCCGTATTTTCCGAAATGTATTACAAGAATGGTTGGAACGCTTATATTGATGGGGAATTAAAAGACCATTTTAAAGTAAACTATGTTTTACGCGCGTTAAAAGTACCGGGAGGAAAACACAGCATAGAATTCAAGTTTGAACCTAAAGTTGTTGCCCAAGGAAGCCAAATAAGTTTGGCGAGTTCCATTATACTGGTTTTGGTTATTCTAGGAGGTATTGGCTTTTCGTTTTGGAAATCTAGAAAAGAGGAGGAATCCTGATGAAAAAAGTGCTGGTCATTACGTATTACTGGCCACCAGCGGGTGGTCCCGGTGTACAACGATGGCTAAAATTTGTAAAGTATTTTAGGGACTTTGGGGTAGAACCGGTAATCTACATTCCTGAGAATCCACATTATCCACTGACAGATACTACTTTTGAGAAGGATATTCCAGAGGATATCACCATTTACAAACATCCTATTTTTGAACCCTATCGTTTGGCAGGAATCCTATCCTCTAAAAAGACCAAGCGCATCAGCTCAGGAATCATTCAGACCAAAAATCAATCTGTTTTGGAAAAAATCATGCTATGGATTCGCGGCAATCTTTTTATTCCAGATGCTAGAAAATATTGGGTGCGGCCCTCTATTAAGTTTTTGTACAGTGTACTGGAAAAAGAAGGAATTGAAACGATTATCACAACAGGGCCTCCGCATAGCGTTCATCTTATAGGGCATTATCTGAAAGAATTTAAAAAGGTTACCTGGATTGCCGACTTTAGAGATCCGTGGACCTCTATTGGGTATCACAAAAAATTAAAATTGACCAAACTTGCTGAAAATCGGCATAAAGAACTGGAAAGTTTGGTTTTGAACAATGCCGATAAAATTGTAGTGACGAGCAAGACCACGCAAAAAGAATTTCAGCAGCTTACCAAGCGCCCCATTAAGGTAATTACAAATGGTTTTGATAGTGTAACTCCAATAAGCATAAAACTGGACGAAAAATTCACCATTTCCCATATCGGTTCAATGCTTACCGGTCGTAATCCTAAAAATTTATGGAAAGTACTTGCAGAATTGGTACAAGAGCATAAAGATTTTTCAAATTCATTAAAACTTCAATTTATCGGAGTGGTCAGTGAAGATGTATTGGAAAGTATCGCCAATGCCGGGCTAAAAGAATTCGTGGAAGTTTTGGGATATGTTTCGCACAAAGAAGCGTTAAAATATCAGCAAAAATCACAGATTTTGTTGTTGGCAGAAATCGACAGTCCCGAAACGGTGGGTATTATTCCGGGGAAATTATTCGAATATATGGCTGCGGCGCGGCCTATTATCGGTATTGGACCAGAAGGTTGGGAAGCGGCCAATATCGTTTCAGAAACCAAAACAGGGGCAATTTTTGAGTACAGTTCCCATTTTCAATTGAAAAATGTACTTTTAAATTGGTTTGAACAATACCAGAAACAGGCACTTTCCGTTTCTTCTCAGAATTTGAACCAATATAGTCGCAGGGAATTAACCCGCAAGCTGGTGGAATATATCTAATGGGCCTAGTACTAAAGCAATCTTTTAAAAATCTTGTAGTTACCTATATTGGTTTTGCTATCGGTGCTATAAATACCCTTTTTTTATACACCAATTTTATGAGCGATGAAAACTACGGTCTGGTACAGGTGGTGCTTTCCGTGAGTATGGTTTTAATGCCCTTTCTTGCTTTTGGCGTACCCAATACGTTGGTAAAATTTTATTCCAGTTTTAATCATAAAAAGGAACAGGAAGGTTTTCTTACTTGGATGCTGTTCTTGCCATTGGTTTTAATCGTTCCCATTGCGTTGTTAAGCTACGCGTCTAACGAATTTATCGGTGGATTTTTGGCCAAAAAGAACCCTATTGTAAAAGATTATGTATGGCAGATATTTTTGATCGGGATGGCCATGGCCTATTTTGAAGTTTTTTATGCTTGGGTACGAATTCAAATGAAGTCGGTCTTTGGAAATTTTATGAAAGAAATCTTCTGTAGAGTGGGACAGACAGTATTGCTTGTGTTGTTGTTATTTGAATATATCGGCATTGATTTTTTTATTAACGCCTTGGTCGGGTTCTATTTGCTACGTACCGTAATCATGAAGCTTTACGCTTATAAACTTCACATGCCCAAGCTAAATTTTAGTGTACCTAAGAACATGACCGCCATTTTAAAATATAGTGTATTGATTATTTTGGGAGGTTCCACGGCCATAGTTTTGATGGAAGTGGATAAAGTAATGCTCAATCATTTTCTGGAAATTGAAAACGTAGCGTATTATGGCGTAGCGGGTTTCATTGCCATAACCATTGCCGTTCCTTCACGGGCCATGCATCAAATCACCTATCCGCTTACCGCAGAGTATATTAATAAGAAAGATAATTCAGCACTTAAAGATTTATATCAGCGTAGTTCATTAACACTTTTTATCGTTTCAGGCATATTATTTTTATTGATTGTGCTAAACTTGAACGATTTGTATGAAATGATTCCCAAAGTGTATAGCGGCGGTGTTTTAATTGTATTTTGGATTGGGTTGGCCAAAGTGTATGACGCTTTACTGGGGAACAACAATGCCATTCTCTATAATTCTGATTACTATCGTTCCATATTGTTTCTGGGAGTTTTGTTGGCCTTATTGGCCATTGGTTTCAATCTTTGGTTGATTCCCGAATATGGACTTAATGGAGCAGCTGTTGCCAGTTTTTCGGCCTTTTTTATTTATAATACGTTGAAGCTGTTTTACGTAAAGGCCAAATTTAAAATGATTCCGTTTACGCGAGATACGGGAAAAGCCATGTTTTTGCTGATTGTACTTGGTGTGTTGTTTTACTATGTAGAGTTCTCTTTTCATCCTTTGATAAACATTGCTTTAAAAAGTATGCTGATGATATTTTTATATGTTTTTTTAGTGCTTCGGTTTAAAATATCCAAGGATATACAAAATGTGCTTTCCAAGTATTCTACCTTTTGGACATTCTAGCAACACATATTGTCCCGATGCAAACAACCCCCATCCGATTACAGGAATATGGTGTTGGAATTTTTAAAATGATACCAACTAAATCGGCCTTAAAAAAAGCAATAAAAACCGATTTAATTTGGGTTGATGGCAACAAAGCCAAAACAGGTACTTTTATCACTGGTGGAGAACGAATTGAATTACTGGAAAACATTAAACCAGAAACTTATAAAAGGTTAAACTTTTCACTAGAAGTAGTTTATGAAGATGATTACTTGGCCGTAATTAATAAACCTGCAGGAATTTTAGTTAGCGGAAACAAATTCGAGACCGTTGCGAATGCATTGGCACAAAATCTTAAGAAAAGTACACAACTTGATGCCGTTCAGCCTCAACCCGTACATCGGTTGGATTATCCTACGACCGGATTACTTTTAGTAGGTAAAACAAGCGGTGCCATCCTAGCATTGAACAAACTGTTTGAACAGAAAGAAGTTGTTAAAACCTATTTTGCCGTAACTATTGGAGAAACGAAGCCTAAAGGCACAATTAAAACCCCAATTAATGCTAAAGAAGCTCTTTCCGAATATGAAGTACTGCAAACGTTGAATTCGGAACGGTTCAAGTGTTTAAATTTGGTGAAACTATCCCCTAAAACAGGCAGAAGGCATCAGTTACGGAAACACTTGTCAGGTGTCGGAAACCCGATTTTAGGAGATGCTGAATATGGATTGCCACATCTCATTCTAAAAGGAAAGGGGCTTTACCTGCACGCCCAATCTTTGGAATTTATCCATCCCTTTGCTAAAAATAGAATAGTAGTGGAAAGTAAACTGCCTAAAAAGTTTGGGAAACTATTTCTTCGAGAATAAAGCGACTATTGTAAAGTCCCCTCTCCTTTGGGGAGATTTGGGGAAATTAAAAGAGACCCTTCTACGAGCCTGCGCTGAGCGGAGCCGAAGTGCTCAGGGTTAATTTGCTTTATTTTTTAGCATAAAAATAAGTTTCCGAAAAGTTTATAAAGATGTTTTATTTATTAAAAGCTAATTATGATTAAAGTCCCCTCTCCTTCGGGAGGGGATTTAGGGGTGGGGCCTAAAAAAGCCCCGCAGTGGACGAATCCGCTACGGGGCTAAACAACTAACCAACCTAAAAACTTTGTGCAAATCTATTTTGAAATTGCGGCTGCAATAAAAATAGGTTATGTAACGAATGCTGAGCGAAGTCGAAGCAACTAAGACCTCGCTCAGCAATTATTGTTATTGTCTTCTACTGCTTCTTACAGTAGCCGATCTTGAATCATTACTTCTTGAACTTCTGGAAGGCGCTTTGCTAACCGACCTGGAACTGGAACTTCTTTTTACCGTAGTCCTTGATCTGGAAGGTGCTTTGCTGACCGACCTAGTATTTGAGTTTCGCTGCGTTCTTGATTGCGCTACCGCTCTTTGCGTTCTACCATTATTACTGCGAACGTTCGTATTTCTGTTCACAGGTTTCTTATAGGTAGTAGTACTTCGTTTTACGGTAGTACTTCTTGGCGTACGGGTCACTTCTCTTTTGGTGACCGTTCTACCTTGATTGTTTCTTACAGTATTATTGTTTCCACGTTTTACTACTGTGGTATTTCGTTTTACTGTATTTGTTCTACCTACATTGTTTCTATCGTTACGTCCAGTATTAGCGGTTACTCTTCTATCCGAACTGGTTCTGTTCACGTTGCCTCTATCTCTCCGTACCGTATTGTTAGAACCCACTCTTCTCTCCGATTTAAAATTATTATCCCTTCTAGAAACAGTTCTGTTACTTCTTACATCACCACGGTCGGCAATGCTTCTGTTGTTTCGCAAGGAATTGTTATTTCTTACCGCAACTCTTCTGTCGTTTCTATAGACACGGGCTCTTTCTTGACGTACCCTATTGTATCTATGGGTCCTACCGATATTCACATACGCCCTTCTAGTGTTAAATCTATATGGGTTATAGTACGTATACCTAATTGGGGTATAGAACCTTCTATAAGGTCTGTTGTACACCAAACATAGGTTGACCGAAGGTCTTACGAACCATCTATGAAATGGACGGTACACATAATTTCTGTTATAGATATTGATGAATCCGGTATGGTAATCAAAGAATCCCCTGTTGTTATAAAAAACGGTCATTCCACCTAATCTGCGGACCCTACCATTTCTATAACGGATGTCCACATCACCGATTTGGCTCACTCGGCCATAGTAGTCGTAAAAGATAGGAACATTCTCTACCTGTATTACGGCTCCGTAATCATCATACTGAGCATATGGGTTATAATCGAATCCAGAATTAAATGTGATTCCGTTTCTGCGCCCTGTTACATAATCTTCTATGTAGAAGTCAAACTCACCATCTGGATAAACGGAAAACGTAATGCCATTCTCCACAAAGATGAAGGAGTTGTTATTTCTATAAGCATTGCGTAAGGCAACCTTATCTTCTACTGTACCGTTAGCGAACGCACCTGTAGTGCTAAAAAGTATCGCCGTAAAAAGGAGTACTAAATTCTTCATGATATAAGGTTTTAAACCTGCCCGACGGCAGGCGGGTTCTGAATGCAACTATTTACATTCTCTTACCTAATACCAAACAGCGTGCCAAAAATTAGATTATGAATATAAGATTCTGAAAATCAATTATTTGTAATTTTTATTTATAAATAGATTTATTCTTTTTTGGATAAGAATACTAACTTCTTTTGATTTATCTACTATCATAAAGTGTTCGCCATTTTTAATTAAATCAATTCGATAATTTCCTTTGGCTGGAATAAGTTTGTCATTTGTACCGTGAATTCTATATAAGTTTCTAGCGTTATGATTATTCTCCCAAGAAACCAATTTCGTAACAGCCCATTTAGCGAAGATTAAGTTGGTGTCATTCAAAATATCTTTGAGTAGCTGAGTTTTGGTTGTGCCAAAAAGAAACTTTGCAACTGCAATAGGAGGTTTAAAAAATCTTCTTGGAATTATTTTTATCAAATGTTTCAAGCCAAAAGTTTTATAAATTCTTGGTAATTCCATGCTTTTTGAAGCGGAGGAAATCAGAATGGTGAGTTTAGGATTTAGAAATAAACTAATTTCCTTAGCAATTAGCCCACCAAAGCTTACTCCAATAAGACAAAATTCTTCTCTCGTATCAATTTTTGCTGATAACCTATGAGCATATGCAGTTATTGATTCACTTTTTAAAGGTTGAATCCAATCTAGGTGAAGAATCTCCTGATTCAATTTTAAATACTGAAAAACTCTTTTATCCGCACCAAGTCCACTTATAGCGTAAACTTTCAATTGATTAGTAATTTTTATTCATAGTCTTCTGGTTTCCAAATCGAAGTTTTACTTCTCATGTCGGAATGACTGAGAGATTTTTGAGTCATTTCGAACCGAAAGAAATGAGCGTGAGAAATCTACAAATTAATCGGTTACAACTTCTCCTTTAAATACTTCGCGGTAAACGATTTTTTACTTTTTATGATTTCTTCTGGAGTTCCTTCCGCCAATAAGTAACCGCCATTTTCACCTCCCTCAGGTCCTAAATCGATGATATAATCGGCACATTTTATGAGTTCGATATTGTGTTCAATTACTACAATGGAATGTCCCTTTTTGATAAGGGCATTAAAAGATTTAAGCAGTTTTTGGATATCATGAAAATGAAGTCCCGTAGTTGGTTCATCAAAAATGAACAATGCTTTATCTTTTGTGGTCCCCTTCACTAAAAATGATGCTAATTTTATGCGCTGCGCCTCGCCACCGGAAAGGGTAGAGGAGGACTGGCCCAATGTCACATAGCCCAAACCAACGTCTTGCAAGGGTTTTAATTTACTTACTATTTTGGTTTGCTCCCCAGCCTCAAAGAAAGCAATGGCATCGTCAATGGTCATGTTTAAAACATCATCAATGCTGGCGTTATTGAAAGTAACTTCCAAAACATCTTTCTTAAAACGTTTTCCACCACAGGTATCACATTCCAAATGCACATCTGCCATAAACTGCATTTCTACGGTGATTTCACCTTCACCCTTACATTTTTCACATCGGCCGCCATCCACGTTAAAGGAAAAATGTTTTGCTTGGTAATTTCTGATTTTACTCAGTTTTTGTCCGGCAAATAGATTTCGGATATCGTCGTACGCTTTGATATACGTTACCGGATTGGAACGTGAGGAACGCCCAATAGGGTTTTGGTCCACAAATTCAACATGTTTTATATGCTTGTATTTTCCCTCAACCTCCGTAAACTGACCCGCTTTTTCACCATAACCGCCTACTTCTTTCAGAATAATAGGGTACAACAGTTTTTTGACCAAAGTACTCTTACCACTACCGGAAACCCCGGTGATTACGGTGAGCATATCCAAAGGGAAAGTCGCGTTTATATTTTTAAGGTTGTTTTCACGCGCCCCTTTTATGGTGATGTGATTTTTCGAAGTCCTTCTTTCTTCGGGAACGGCTATTTCCATAGTACCGTTCAAATAACTGGCGGTGAGCGATTTTGATTTTAATACTTCGCTAAGGCTTCCTTGCGCAACTATATGTCCGCCATGCGTTCCTGCTTCCGGTCCAATATCAATAACCTCGTCCGCGGCTTTCATGATATCTTCGTCATGTTCAACGACAATGACGGTATTGCCCAAATCACGAAGTGATAACAATACTTCCACCAAATTTTCAGTGTCTTTGGGGTGGAGCCCAATACTCGGTTCGTCCAAAATATACATGGAACCAACTAGGCTACTTCCTAAAGAGGTTGCTAAATTGATGCGTTGGCTCTCCCCTCCGGACAGCGTATTGGATTTTCGGTTTAGGGTAAGATAACTTAGACCCACTTTATCCAAAAAACCTAAACGGGTATTAATCTCCTTTAATAGTCTTTTAGCAATTTGGGCATCATGTTCGCTCAATTGCAGCTTATTAAAAAAAACGATCAGCTTTTCTATGGAAAGTTCTACTAATTCGGAAATATTGGTGTTGCCAACTTTTACATAGTCCGTCTCTTTGGTCAAACGCCTTCCTTTACAAACGTTACATTTTGTTTTTCCGCGGTAACGGGAGAGCATCACCCTATTTTGAATTTTATAGCTTTTTTCCTCTAGCATTCCAAAAAACTTGTACAACCCAATAAAATAATCATTGCCATCCCATACCAGTTGTTTTTGGTCTTCGGTAAGTTCAAACCAGGGTTTATGAATCGGAAAATCAAATTTGTAGGCGGCGTTTACCAATTGGTCTCGATACCAACTCATACTCTCGCCTCGCCAAGGAAATATTGCATTTTCATAAATGGAAAGCGCCGTATTGGGAACGACTAAATCCGGGTCAATTCCTATTACATCACCATATCCCTCACATTTAGGGCAAGCCCCATAAGGATTGTTAAAACTGAAAAGATGCACATTGGGTTCTAAAAATTGCATTCCATCTAATTCAAACTTATTACTGAATACGGTTTTTTCTCCGGTTTCCAGCATTTCTATACTACACTGACCTTTTCCTTCAAAAAAAGCGGTGTCCGTTGCATTGGCCAATCGATTATAGAAATCCTCATCGTTTTTTGTAATAATACGGTCTATGACCAAATCAAATTTCTTCCCTATATCCTGTGGTGCTTGGTCTATTCTTATGACTTTGTCTTCATATTTTATTCTAGCATATCCTTGTTTGGAAAATAATTGTAATGATTTTAAAGTATCCCTATCCTCACGGATTTCAATAGGAGCCAATAAAAGCAGTTTTGTATTTTCAGGAAAGGATCTTACGTGCTCAATTACATCGGTCACTGTATCTTTTTTCACCTCTTTTCCAGAAATTGGGGAAAAAGTCCTTCCGATACGGGCGTACAACAGCTTTATATAATCGTAAATTTCTGTTGTAGTGCCTACGGTAGATCTCGGATTTGTAGAATTTACCTTTTGTTCAATCGCAATGGCAGGCGCTATTCCTTTGATATAATCTACTTTGGGCTTGTCCAATTTTCCTAAAAACTGTCTGGCATAGGAAGAAAGACTTTCTACATACCTTCGTTGTCCTTCGGCATATAGCGTATCAAAAGCCAAGCTGGACTTTCCGGAACCTGAAAGCCCCGTGATGACAACCAACTTATTTCTAGGAATGACTACATCGATATTTTTAAGATTATGCAGTTTTGCACCTTTAATAATGATGTTTTCTTTGGGATTTATTTCAGTAAGTAACGTCATAGCATTTTATCGATGGGCAAAGATACAATATGGGTTTTTCTTGACCGAGGAAAAGCTTTTCTTCCTATTTATAGGTCCCTAAATTTTCACATTTTTTTGTGAGTATCATTTTTTTTCTATCTTTGGAATCCTAATAAAATCTAAAATAGCCTATACAGCACAATTACTTTTTAAGTTAGAATAGTAACCCACAAGACCCTTTTTCTTTGAATTAGGGCCAAGTTTTAACCCCAAAAGTAAAGGCTATGAATCTACAGATCGAGGATTCCCAACTAGTAAAACAATACATTAACGGAGATGAGCGTGCCATAGGTCAGCTCATAAACAAACATAATTCCCGGCTTACAGGATTTATTTATTCCAAAGTTGGCGACCGTGAATTGACCGAAGATATTTTTCAGGATACATTTATGAAAGTGATACGCACGCTCAAGCGAGGTGCTTATAACGAGGAGGGAAAATTTCTACCATGGGTCATGCGTATTGCACACAACCTTATTATAGATCATTTTAGAAAGAGTAACAGAATGCCTATGTATGGTGGCGCCGAGAGTTATAATATTTTCTCTTTGATGGGCGATGAGCATTTGAACGCCGAAAAGCAATTGATAAAGGATCAGATCGATACCGATCTGGTAACTATGATCAAGCAATTGCCCGAAGATCAACAGGAAGTACTAGAGATGCGTATATATAAGGATATGAGTTTCAAGGAAATATCCGATAACACCGGCGTTAGTATCAATACGGCTTTAGGAAGAATGCGCTATGCCCTGATCAACCTTAGAAAGCTGGTTGAAGCAAATAGTATAGTTTTAACGAATTAATTGGTCACAGGTCGATTGGATCTATTATATTGAAATCTGTAGCGTTTTACAATTGAAACAAACCGGAAGGATATGGAGAAAATTTACGCCAAGAGAAACGAAGACCAATGTAAGTTAGTAAAAGCCAAACCAGAAACTATTAGGTTTTTGCTGGACTATTCCAAGTCATTAAAGGTAACGGAAGCAAAAGGGATAACCTTTGAAAGTAATTTAAACTAGCTATCCCTTTTATATAATATAAAGAAGCCCTTGGTAGAAATACCAGGGGCTTTTGTTTTGTGTCATTTTATATCATGGCATATAAGAATCCTTTCACGCCTCTATCCATAAATTCTTGTGGGCCGGCCCAAGGACTGTATTTCATTTCCCACGCAACTATCAAAATTGCGCTTTATTGTATTGAAAAATACTTTTTCGTTGTTTCACATCATAAATGAGCTATTTGACAACATACTTTTTCCTACAGGAGGGCTTTTATCTAGTTTTATATCAGAATTAACAACAAAACAGTATTACTAACAAGATTCCCAAAATCTTTAACCAGCAAAAGAAATGACTGACATGGAACTACAAATTGAAGACTCAGAATTAGTAAGAGATTATATTAGCGGTGATGAAAAGGCACTGGAGATTTTAATCAACAGACACAATCAACGTATCACAAGTTTTATCTACTCTAAGGTGTTGGACAGGGATATTACGGAAGATATTTTTCAAGATACTTTCATTAAGGTCATTAAAACGTTGAAAAGAGGTAGATATAGTGAAGAAGGTAAATTTTTGCCTTGGGTAATGCGCATTTCGCATAACCTCATTATAGACCACTTTAGAAAAAACAAAAGAATGCCAATGTTCGAAGGAAATGATGATTTCAATATCTTTTCCGTAATTGGCGACGATAAGCTAAATGCTGAAAAGCAGTTGATCAAAGATCAAATCGATACCGATTTGAGAGAATTAATCGAAGAATTACCGGATGATCAAAAAGAAGTTCTTTTAATGAGAATTTATAAGGATATGAGTTTCAAGGAAATCTCGGAAAACACCGGAGTTAGTATCAATACGGCACTTGGAAGAATGCGTTATGCATTGATCAATCTTAGAAAAATCATAGACAAAAACAATATTGTTCTTACAAACTAGGAAGAGTCTAAAATAACATAAACAATATTTCCAATTTAGTTGCGTTAAATTAATGTAACAAGATTGGAAATATGGAAAAAATTTACTCTGATTATCAAGAACAAACCGAGTTTAACAAAGTCTGTCCCAAGACTATCAACTTTTTGTTGAGTTTTTCTCAGGCGCTTTATGAAATTGAGCACAAAGACCTAAGGTTTGAAACCTTTTTGAATTAAAAAATCCCGCTATTTGCGAGATTTTAGCTTTTTATAATAGTCGTTCAAGACTGTTTTCCTACCTATTGTTTTGGTAATGACGTCATTATCAAGATTCCAACCTCGTGCCGGAGAATATTCCCTTCCGTACCAAATAATCTGCAAATGCAAATCATTCCATAATTCTTTGGGAAACAATCGCTTGGCATCTCTCTCGGTCTGTACAACATTTTTTCCGTTAGAAAATCCCCAACGATACATTAATCGTTGTATGTGTGTATCTACCGGAAATGCTGGAATACCAAAAGCCTGCGAGACGACTACACTTGCCGTTTTGTGGCCTACGGCAGGTAACTCTTCCAATAACTCAATATCCTTGGGGACTTCTCCGTCGTATTTTTCTATTAAAATTTTGGAAAGGCCATAAATACCTTTGGATTTCATTGGCGATAGTCCTACAGGCTTAATGATTTCCCGTATTTCTTCTACCGAAAGTTTTACCATATCAAACGGATTGTCCGCTTTGGCAAATAATAAAGGGGCAATTTTATTGACCCGTACATCCGTACTTTGAGCGGACATTAATACAGCGATCAATAATGTATAAGGGTCTTTATGGTCTAATGGAATTGGAATTTCTGGATATAATTGTTGCAAAGTTGAAATTGCAAACGATACCTTTTCGGTTTTTGTCATTTTTGTCTAACTTTGTTTTAAATATTTTAAACAATATTAAAATCAAATCTATATGAATACTTTAAAAGTAGGAGATAAAGTTCCTGCATTTTCTTCAAAAGACCAAGATGGCAATACTATAAATTTATCCGATTATTCAGGAAAGAAACTGATTGTTTTTTTCTATCCTAGGGCAAATACTCCGGGTTGTACAGCAGAAGCCTGTAATTTAAGGGATAACTACAAAGAATTACAAGACGCTGATTATGAATTACTTGGAGTAAGCGAAGATTCGCAGAAAAAACAATTGAACTTCAAGAATAAGTATGAATTTCCTTTTCCCTTACTGGCAGATGAAGACCATACGGTCATTGATGCCTTTGGTGTTTGGGGCCTAAAAAAATTCATGGGCAAGGAATACGACGGCATCCATAGAAAGACTTTTATGATCGATGGGGATGGAATTGTGACCCGAGTGATAGATAAGGTGAAAACCAAAGATCACGCTGCACAGTTGTTAGACTAAACTATAAAGATGCTCAAAAACAAAAGCCCCTCAAATAGGGGCTTTTGTTCTTTATATGAATGCTTTTTTAAACTTTTTCCTCTGTTGTAGCTTTAATCGTTTTTCGCGTAAACAGATTTTTTTGTTTAATGATTTCCGCAATACCTTCTGGAAGCATTTCTTCCCAACCGTCCTCACCGTTTGTTAATTTTTTAAGTACGTCACGAGAGAAAATATGCATGATTTCCGGTTCATAGTCGATAATGTCCATCACCTTTCCGTTATACTTGAAGAATTTGTACAATTCCTTCATTCTAGGATGCACTTTTACATTGTTACTGGTCATTACCTGCCCGGTATCCGGATTTTTCATTGGGTATAGATACACTTGTAAATCCTTGAAGAACAGTTTTCCAAAGGCCTCCAAAATACCACCGCTTAAATGACGATAGTACTTCTCGTCAAAAATATCGACTAAATTATTGACCCCCATCGTGAGGCCAATTCTATTTTTGGTGTAATTATTAAAGTATTCTACAACCTTGTAATATTCTTGGAATTTGGAAATCATTACCGAATGGCCCAAAGAGCATAGTAGTTCGGCGCGATCCATGAAGTCCTGTTCGTCTATTTCACCGGAAGCTTTCAGATTGGATAAAGTGATTTCAAAAATCACGATACTATTATCCTGATCAACTTGCGGATCACGAATGAAAATATCATAGGATTTCTGGAACATGTCCAGATTCACTTTGGTTACAGGTCTAAAACTACCCCGTAACGCCAAAATATTCTTTTTATAGAGTACCGCTGCAGGAAGGAGGTTGTTACCATCCGGGCCGAACATCACGGCATCGGTCATATCATTTTTAATAAGTTGAAGACTCATCAACCTATTATCCACATCTTTAAAGTTGGGACCGTTGAAATTGACCATATCAATCTCCACTGTATCCTTATCAATGTGGTCGTACAGATACTTAAGCATTTTCTTGGGCTTATGGTATTTGTAAAAAGCACCGTAAATTAAGTTAACGCCCAATATACCTAGCGTTTCTTGTTGTAGTCTTGCTTCATTTTGTTTAAAACGAACATGTAGGATAATTTCATCAAATTCCTTTTGATCAGGACTCAATTGGTAGCGAATACCAATCCATCCATGACCTTTATATCGTTTTGAAAAATCAATGGTCGCTACTGTATTTGCATAGGAAAAAAACAATCTTTCAGGATGTTCTTCGCGACTAATACGCTCTTCCATCAGTTGCATTTCATAAGAGAGCATTGTTTTTAGGCGAGCTTGGGTAACATATCTACCATCTTTTTCCACTCCATAAATAGCATCGCTAAAAGCCTTGTCATACGCACTCATTGCTTTGGCAATGGTGCCCGAAGCCCCACCTGACCTAAAAAAATGTCTAGCTGTTTCTTGACCTGCTCCAATTTCCGCAAAAGTTCCGTAAATATCAGGATTTAGGTTTATTCTCAGCGTTTTGGCCTTTATTGAAGGTATATTTTCAAAGGCGGTATTTTTCTTTAGAAATGAAGCCATTTTTAATGGGTTTGCTTTTTAACAAATTTATAAATAACAGTTCACCTAATAGTTAAACTAATTGAAAAATATAGGATACTTTTCACTTGGTTAAGTGCTTACATAGAATTGTTATGACCCTTAGAAAACGTAGGATTTTCAAATTTTATATAAATAAGGATTAAATTTGCGTGCATGGGGCAAAATCTTAAAATCACCTTTTTAGGCACGGGTACTTCGCAAGGGGTGCCGGTCATTGGAAGTATGCATCCAGTTTGCCTTAGTGATGATAAAAAAGATAAGCGATTGCGCGTTTCCGTATTAATATCTTGGGACCATTATAATTACGTAATTGATTGTGGCCCAGACTTTAGACAGCAAATGTTGACCCAAAATATTACCAAATTGGACGGGATTTTGTTTACACACGAACATTCTGACCATACTGCGGGAATAGACGATATACGCCCGTTTTTCTTTAGGCAAGGAGATATCCCCATTTTTGCAAGGAAAAGAGTCATAAAAGCCCTAAAGAAGCGATTCGATTATATCTTCAATAAAAAGGATAGATATCCGGGAGCACCAGCCGTAAATATTAATTTTGTGAAAAAAGATGTTTCCTTTCAGTTAAGCGGAAAAAAGATTATTCCTATTGAAGCGGAGCACAATCGCTTGAAAGTATTTGGATATAGGGTAGATGATTTTACTTATCTCACTGATGTTAAGTCAATGAAAGAAAAGGAAATCGAAAAGGTGAAGGGAAGTAAAGTCCTTGTTGTGAACGCGTTGCGGGAAGAATCGCACCACTCTCATTTCAATTTAAAAGAAGCTTTGGATTTTGTTGAATTGATAAACCCTGAAAAAGCCTATTTTACGCATATAAGCCATTTATTGGGATTCCATAAAGAAGTAGAGGAACGTTTGCCAGAAAACGTACATTTGGCCTATGATAACTTGGTAGTCAATGTTTAATATTATTAGAACTTTAATCGGGAAACCATAATCTAGCAATTCTATGAAGAACAAAATTTTTCTATATCTTTTTATTTTTGCGGCTTTGATAGCTCTGTATTTGTTTGTGAGTAGCGGTAAAATGGCCGATGCCAATAGGGAAAAAATTGAAAAATTGAATTTGGAGATGGTCCTCTTGAAAGATTCCGTGCAGCAGGCCGATCTCAGAGTGCTGGAGATGCAATATTTTTCACTTGATAATAACGATGATGCCTTGGCATATTATGACTATTTAGAATTGAAAAATCCTTCGAGATACATTGCCGATAAACTTTTGGAAACCAATGAGCAAGAAGGGGATAACCCTTTGGTGCCCTATGAGGGGATGCATAATGATTTTAAAATCAATAAAATCAAAGTGCTGAACCATAAATGGATTTTGGCCGATTTTTCCGATGGAAAATATTGGGGGGAAATCTTAATAAAGTACGAACTAAAAGACGATTTAGGGGTTGATTTTACTTTAATGGACCATTTATTGTATACCCGAAATAATTAAATCTTATCCGCTAACCACTTTTTGAAAGCATAGAAATTTTGAGGAATCACTCCATGTCCTGATGGAAACTCCTCATATATATGGTCAATTTCTAGGGCAGTCATTAATTCTGGCGCTTTCTGCGCCCATTCTATCGGAATTACTTGGTCTACTTGACCATGGGAAGCATATATTTTTAAATTTTTGAAATCGTTTTTCCGATAACCTTCCACCAATATTTTTTCATTGATATACCCACTCAGCGCAATCACATTTTTCATTTTGAAAGGGTAGGAGAGTGCCACGGAATAACTCAAAATTGTCCCTTGGCTAAAGCCTAATAAAGTAATATTGCCAGTATCTAGGCCATATGTAGTACAGGCTTCGTCTATAAATGTCACAATTTTTTCCCTTGACGCAATAGCTTGTTCGTCATCGCTCCACTTTCCGTTTTGGGCATCAAAATTTATAGCATACCACGCGTACCCAAAAGGTTGTAGAGTGTATGGCGCCCGAACCGAGATAATACATAACTTTTCCGGTAATTCCGAAGCAAATGAAAAAAGGTCTTCTTCATTGCTACCATAGCCATGTAGCATGAAAAGCACAGGGGCTTTTTTATCCTTAATATTGGATGGTCTAATAATGTGTTCTAGGGATAGGGGAGCTGTCGTCATAGGTTATTGAATAAACGTGAACCACTTTTGAAAGTGGTTTCCAAGAAATGGGATGGAATGTTTTTTTAGGGAAAGGGCTCCAATAAAACCATAGCCCCATAAAATGGAATAGCAAAGAAAGAGGCCCATTGCAGAATAGGCATTACCATAATTACTGGATAAAATTCCGAAAGCAATAAAAAGGAGATGTAATCCAAATGCCTGCCGATTGTGAAAACGAGCGAATTCATGCTTAGGTTCCGCATTCATTGAGATGGCTATCAGAGCTCCGACAATGGTAAGGTAAGCTATGATAGCGGTGGTTTTTCCTTGCACTTCATTTTCCATAAACCAAAAGTAGTTGAACTGAATATTTTGGACAAAAAAAGAGACTCAAAATGAGTCTCTTTATATATCCGATACGGTTATAGTTACCCCAAGAACATGATGCTTGAAATAATGGCCCAAACCCCTAATATGATGGCGGCGATACCAAATTTACCCTGTAATGGCGCTAATTTTGCGCGCAATTGCTCTCCTTTTTTCATGGCTTCTTCGTTTTTGGATAAAAGCAATGTCTGAATCATACCATATCCCAATAAAAAGCCCAGCACTGCGGTAACAACGCTAACACCAATCCAGGTAATCCACCAAATTGGCCAAGTGGAAAGTATGCCTATATTTAAGATAGCGCTAATAATTCCCCAAATTCCCCAGATACAAAAGCCAAGACCTATCCAGCCTTGATAAGGAGTGATTTTGTCCAAAAGCTCTTGTGCATTCGGTTTTTTTGATAATAATAAAGAAGGTACTGCCAGTATTCCAAGGATTACTAATGAAATTCCATAAAACATAATTCAAATTTTAGTTGGTTAACCCATATATAACTAAAATTTTAACAAAATAGTATCTGATTATTGCCTATGGTGCCTAATACCTTCCCTTTTAGCTTTTCACCCAAGAATACACTGTTTTTGGAAGATGAAGAAATATGCTCATTTTTCATTACGTAAGAAGTCTCCGGAGCAAATAGGGTAAGATTGGCTTGCTCTCCTTCTTTTAGCACAGGTATTTTGATTCCATAACGCTCTCGTCCTTTGGAAAGCAGTTCAATGGCTTTTTCAAGTCCAAATAGCTGATTCATGATACCAAAAGCACTTTCGAGGCCTATGGTGCCATATTCGGCATTGTCAAACTCTACATGTTTTAATTCAACATTTAGCGGAGTATGGTCAGCGCTAACAAAATCTATGGTCCCGTTTTCCACTCCTTTGATGAGTGCCTTTACATCTGCTTTTGTTCTAAGGGGAGGCAGCATTTTAAAATTGGCATCAAACTCTTTTAGCGCGTTATCGTCGAAATATAAATTATGCAAGGCAACACTGCAAGTAACATCCAAGCCCTTCTTTTTCGCATTGGAAATAAGTTTTACGGAACCTGCGCTCGAGATGGTGGGAATATGCAATTTGCCCCCGGTATATTCCAGAATAAACAAATCCCGTGAAATTTGAAGTTCTTCGGCCAAGGAAGGAATTCCCTTTAATCCCATTCTGGTAGAGATTTCTCCTTCATTGACGATTCCCTTTCCGGCTATTTTATTATCCATGGGGAAAGAATGAACAAGACCATCAAAATTCTGCGCGTACTGCAACGCTATTTTTAATAAATTGGAATTTGCCAAGGAATGCTTATAATCATAAAAACCAACGGCCCCGGCATTTTTCATATCATATAATTCCGCAAGGTTTTCCCCTTTGGATGACACCGTAAGGTTTCCAAGCGGATGCAAATTTGTCAAATGTCCTTCCGATGCATTTTTGAAAAATATAATTTGACCACTATTGTCCGGTAACGGGTTGGTATTCGGATTGAGTATGATATCTGTAAAACCACTTTTTGCAGCGGTAGCCAGACCATTGGAAATGGTTTCACGCTCCTCGTATCCTGGTTCCCCAAAACAAACACCAGTATCCAACCAACCTACGGAAACATGTAAATTTTCATATTCAAAGACCTTCGTTTTAGCGGGAGGTTCAATTGAAGCGGCTATTTTAACTATAACCCCATTTTTAATGAGGATATCCCTCTTTTTTAAGTGAATATCCTTGGCAGGGGCATGTACTATTTTGGCCGATTTTAGGAGTATGTTCATTTACGTATGTGGTTGTTCATTAGTTGGTTACTTCAGAAACCGTTGAAGCATTGTTTCAATTAAAACAAACAACAGTGCTAAAATAGCAAACCATTTCCAAAACTCATTTATACTGTTGTTTTTTTGGACATCTTGAAAAAAATCAGGAATCGCATCATAAATATTTATATTGTTTGCAAGCGATATATCAGTGTATAGGAGTTGACTTTCCTTTCTATCATAATTAAAACTGATTAGCTGCTGAATGTTTTCCTTGTTCTTTATTTCGAAAATCCCATTTTCTTTAGGGTTTTCCTCAAAAAGAAGCTTCACTTTTTTAGGCAGTGCCCGTTGTTGCGGAATAAATTCATAACCTTCTTTTGAAACTTTTAAAATGTTATCTTGAGAAAGTGAGATAGGGATTTCAACCTCCGCCGTTTGACCAATTGTGTGATACAATGCGGGAAGTTTTAAACTATTTATCGCCATGTTGTAAAAGGCAGGAACGATTAAGGGCGAATTTTTAAAGTTTGAATTTTCGGTTGATATCGATGCAGAAAAACAATAGAAAGTGCCGTTTCCCGTCAAAAATGATTCATTGTTCTGAAACCGAAGCGCAGTTCTCATATTTGCCTTCAATCTATAATAACTTGATACCTTGGGGTATTGAAAATCAGCTACCTTTCTTTCAAAAACATTTTGAAACAACGGGTGTTCTAAAATGACCCCCGACACTTTTGCCTCTTGACCTATTTTTTCCTGAAAGCGAGTATTGGCGTAATTATTGGTAAATTGATTGTAGGAGGTATAATCAATATCTTTTGCCGGAATGAGCACAACGCTCCCCCCGTCTTTGGTCAATGATTCTATCGCGTTTGCCAACGCAGTCGGAATCCGCTCTAATTCATTGAGCACCACCAAATTTTGTGATGCTATTTCGCTATAGTTTAACTGGTTTAAACTGGTTTTTTTAAAGTCGAATTCTTCTTGATCATAAATTTTATTTAAGTAACCTGTTTCCGTTTCGCCAATGGCTAAAACCTTTATTCTTTCCGGGGTACTGATGTTAAAAAAGAATTCGTTGTCATACTCCAAACCAGTATCGGAGATGATGATTCGTCCATTTATCGGTTCTCCATTGGGTAATGAAAAAGAAACGGAAGCTTTTTTATTGGTACCAAATTTAGCTGCTGTTTTGGCAATAAGTTTATCTCCGTTATAAAGTGATACCGGTATGCTTTCCGTAACCGTGTTGGTAGATAGGGTAGCTACCAATTCAATATTATCGGTATTCATGGTTTGCAGATAGAGCGAATCTATGGAAGCATTTTCAATTTTTCCGACGGAAGGTTTTATAAAATAAATATTCTCATCGGTCTTCCTATCGGATGGTAATTCACCCATTCTTTGCTGAAAATCTGAAATGAGTATGGTATTGTGTTGTGTATCTTTGGAGGAATTAAAATAGTTTTGTGCCTTTAATATAATTTCTTGGATAGATAGCTGCTTCGTAGCAGGTTCAATATCCAAAAGATCATTTTGAATATCCTTTTTGGTGACGTTCTTGAATACTTGATTATTGGTAAATAGGGTAAACTCTAGTTCTTCGGGAATACTTTTTAAAAAGGATTGTACTATATTTTCAAGTAGCGTGCCCGAGTCTTTTTTGACCTGCATACTGAAAGAATTATCCAAATAAAACACATTTTCTTTAGCTTGTAAAGCCTCTTCTTTGGCACTGAACGGTTGTGCGAAAGCCAATACCAAACCTGCCAATAAAAATAACCTGGTGCAAAGGATAAGCCATTTTTTTATAGTATTGCTCTTCCGGGATTCACTCACTACCTTTTTTAAAAACTTTACGTTCGTAAAAGGAGTTTTTTTGAACCTTCTAAGCTGAAAAAGATGGATGATAATAGGAATGAGGAGTACTAAAAGAGCCCAAAGAATTTCCGGATGTTTAAACTGCATTCCTTTTTTTGATTGAACAAAGATAGTTAAATCTTAAAAGATGTTATCGTATCAAAATGCTAAAGAAAACTGTAAATAAGTGGTGTTTTTATTTTTAACAAAAGAAAAAGTAATCTTTGGCAGGAACTTGTTCAAGTGAATGAAAATAGTTTTGGATTTCCTTCTGTTCGGCCTCGTTGGCCACCGTGATAATAGTTTGTGGATTTTTTATGGTTTTTAAGATGGTAAAAGGAAGCATTTCCTTCCCGTAAATTTCTTTTCCTATTTTTTTTGGGTTATCACAGATCCAATGAAAAGGGATATTTTTCTCGACCAATTTCTTTGCAATTTCCTTTCCTTTCTTTCCAGCTCCCCATAGCACCAATGGTTTTTCTGGATTATAATCCAACGCAAGAAAATAATGCAGTTTTATGTCCAAAAAATAGTTCTGTGCGTAGTGCTCGCTGGTTCTGGAAGTACGGGAATCATAATCACGCCAATAATGCAGCACCGTATCGCAAGGAATACACTTAAGACTGTTTTTGTAAAACCGAAACGCTAAATCATAATCTTCCGGATAGCGATTGGGATTAAAGACATCACATAGGTCCAAATCTTCTTTAAAGACCATCCAACAGGGCGATGGAATCACGCACTCTTTGTAAATTTCCGCATAGTTATTTCCTTTTTCGGTCAACTCGTTCAGCCAATGTTCATAGCGTTCATAGCCATTGTTTATCCCTTTTTCCGAGAAGTATTTCACCTGACCAATGGCTATATGTCCTTTCCCATGATCTAAGAGTGAATTAACCATCACGCTTATTTTATCCGGCGTCATAATATCGTCCGAATCCATTCGAGTTATCAGCGTGCCGTCAGCTTGTTTATAAGCCATTCGCAAAGCCTCTATAATTCCTTTTCCGGTATTGTTCAACACTTTAAAACGAGGGTCTTGTAGGGCGAATTTTTTGGCAATTTCCAAACTTTTATCCGTAGAGCCATCGTTAACGGCAATGACCTCCCAGTGCTTATATTGTTGGTTTGCAATAGACTTTAGACATTCCAATAGATAATCTTGTGTATTCTTAAAGGGAATGAGTATGCTTACAAGGGGTCGATTCATTTGTTTTGAACAAGTTACATTGGAAAATTACGATGTAAAATTGCAGAAGCCATACCTTTTGATTGAAAATTAATTTAAGAAAAAGCCTTTATAGAATAGAAAAAGCTTTCTATATTTGCACCCGCCAACGCAATGCCTCTGGCATCGCTTCGGCGGGCAAGTCCGCTAATAGGCAAACGCAACAGACACTGGAGAAATGGCAGAGTGGTCGAATGCGGCAGTCTTGAAAACTGTTGAGGGTCACACCTCCGGGGGTTCGAATCCCTCTTTCTCCGCTAAAACCTATAACGAAAGTTGTAGGTTTTTTCATTTTAAAAAACTGCTGCTAATTTTTTCCCTTGTATTTTTGCGCTCATGCAAGAATGGTATCATTACCCATTACTTATTTTGGTCGGTTTTGTAGTAGGCTTTATCAATACATTAGCAGGTGGTGGGTCATTATTGTCGTTACCGGTTTTGATTTTTTTAGGGCTACCTCCAAGTGTTGCCAATGGAACCAACCGTGTGGCAATCATCATTCAGACCGCAATGGCAACAGCGGGCTTCAAAAGCAAGGGTGTTTCCACTTTTCCATTTAATATTTATTTAGGTATCGCGGCATTTTTGGGTTCTATTATTGGGGCTTATATCGCAGTGGATATTCCGGCTGAGCTATTTAATAGAATTCTAGCCATCGTAATGATAAGCGTGGTATTGATTATCATTTTTGGTCCCAAACTGAACAATCAGCATCAAAATGAACGGCTCACTGGCAAGTATCTTTGGGTAGGTATTGTGGTATTCTTCTTTTTTGGAATTTATGGAGGATTTATAAATGCTGGATTAGGTTTTTTGATGCTGTTATTTTTGCATTATGTAAATCATATGACTTTGGTCAGAGCTAATGCCACCAAAGTGGCAATTGTTTTTATTTATATGCTTTCGGCACTCGCTGTTTTTGTATTAAACGATAAAGTCAATTGGAAAATAGGGTTGATTTTAGCCGTGGGGAATGGAACGGGAGCTTGGGTGGCGAGTAGATTTTCCGTAAGGAAAGGGGATGGATTTATCAAAACGTTTTTAGTTGTAGTAGTTGTTGCTATGGCGGTAAGACTTTGGTTTTTTGTGTAATATTACATTGGATTTTAAAATAAAAGAATGCCTGGATTTGAGTTGTTTGGTGAGCAAGAAAAAAAGCAAGTACAAGATGTACTGGATTCTGGAATATTAATGCGCTATGGTTTTGACGGGATGCGGAAAGGGCACTGGAAAGCCAAAGAATTGGAAAAGGCACTAGCGGATAGAATGCAGACTAAACACGCCCAACTGGTAAGTAGTGGCACAGCAGCTTTGTCCGTGGCATTGGCCAGTGCTGGTATAGGTGCGGGGGACGAGGTTATTATGCCCACGTTTACTTTTGTGGCCAGTTTTGAATCCATATTGGCTATTGGGGGCATTCCAATTTTAGTTGATATTGATGATACGTTGACGCTCTCTCCTGAAGCTGTGGAAAAGGCAATTACGGAGAAGACCAAAGTAGTCATGCCCGTACACATGTGCGGATCTATGGCAGATTTAGGTGCTTTAAAGAAACTTTGCGATGAATATGATCTATTGCTTTTAGAAGACGCCTGTCAGGCCATAGGGGGTAGTTATGACGGCAAACCGTTGGGAAGTTACGGCGATATAGGTTGCTTTTCGTTTGATTTTGTAAAGACCATTACGTGCGGGGAAGGTGGCGCACTTATCACGAACAATGAATCTTTTTACTTGAACGCCGACCATTATTCCGACCATGGCCATGATCATATTGGAACGGATAGGGGAGCGGAGTCGCATCCCTTTTTAGGATATAATTATCGTATTTCCGAGCTGAACGCTGCGGTAGGTTGTGCACAAATAGAACGGTTGGATGAATTTTTGGCGATTCAAAAAAAATTCTATTCTATATTAAAAAATACGCTCCAAAATATAAAAGGTATCACTTTTAGAAGAGTACCTGAAGGAGGTGTGGAAAATTATTCCTTCTTAAATTTCTTTCTTCCTACGGAAGAAAAGGCAAAAGAAGTGCATGGTGCCTTGGGTAAAGCAGGAATAGATGCTTGTTTTTACTGGTTTGATAACAATTGGCATTATTACCGGAAATGGGAACATCTGACACATCTGACTACTTTGGGAAAATTATCGGAAGAAATAAAAACGCAATTACCGGATTATACAAAAGCCGATTTTTCAAAATCCGATGCCTGGATGGGCCGCGCGATATCCTGTCTGGTCAAAATAGGTTGGTCCGAAAAAGAAGTAGAAGCTCGAGCTAAAACCATGGCCAAAGTCATTGAAGAATGTCTGCATTAATTTGATGTAGAGTAGTAAATCGTTACTATTAAATTTATAATTTTCCGGTAAGTGTAAGATCGAGCCTTTCGACTTCGCTCAAGATAAACTAAAGTCGAGATCTAATTTCAAAGTACAAAAAGTTCTCGATTGCGCTCGAACGGACATTTTATTTTTTTAAGTATGTAATTATCTACAGACCTCTGTAATTCAGTACGAAACGTAATCTACAATCTCCAACCCGTAACCTACTATTCCCACTCGCTTGGCTTGGGCACTATTGGTCAATAATCGCATTTTACTGATACCGATGTCGTGAAGAATTTGGGCACCGATGCCAAAATCCCTAGAATCCATTTCAATTTTGGGTGCTTTGGCGATACCATCCTTTTGTAATTCCTTCAATTCCGCTAATCTTGAAAGCAGGTTTAAGGATTCCGAATCTTGGTTGATAAAAACAATGGCACCTTTACCTTTCGTATTAACGGCGGTAAACATGTCTTCTAGTTTTTTATCTGGGCTATTGGTCAATGTACCCAGAATATCATTATTGATCAATGTGGAATTGATCCGTGTAAGCACTTCCTCGTCTTTCTTCCAAGAACCTTTGGTCAAAGCGATGTGTATATGGTTGTTGGTGGTCTGTTTGTAAGCCCTAAGTCTGTATTCTCCGAAACGGGTTTTAATATCAAAATCGATTTCTTTTTCGATCAGACTATCATGTTCCATTCGGTAAGCGACCAAATCCTCTATAGAAACAATTTTTAAATCGAACTTTTTAGCAACTTCAAGAAGTTGTGGCAAGCGGGCCATGCTACCATCATCGTTCATAATTTCTACAATGATTCCTGCGGGTTTTAAACCTGCTAGTCGAGCAAAATCTATGGCAGCTTCGGTATGCCCCGTACGTCTTAAAACACCACCTTCTTTCGCGACCAATGGAAAAATGTGTCCAGGTCTCGCCAAATCATGGGGTTTGGTGCCGTTTTCGGTAAGCGCACAAACAGTTTTAGCCCTATCCGACGCGGAAATTCCCGTGGTGACTCCATTTCCCCTTAGATCCACGGATACCGTGAACGCGGTTTCCATAGGATCCGTGTTGTTGGAGACCATCATATGTAACCCTAAATCCTTGCAACGCCCTTCTGTTAATGGGACGCAAATCAATCCTTTACCATGTGTGGCCATAAAGTTTACCGTTTCAGGGGTGGCCAATTCTGCGGCAGCCAGAAAGTCTCCTTCGTTTTCACGATTTTCATCATCCACAACGATGATTACTTTGCCTTTTCTGATATCGGCAATAGCTTCTTCTATGGTATTCAGTTCAATTTTTACAGACGTACTACTCCTCATCTCCATCGGTTTTGGATTTCTTTTTGAATAGGTTCTTAAAGAAATCGGTCACAACTCCAAAATTCATCATTCCTTTGTCCTCGGTAGCTCTTTTGGTCAAAAAGATACCTAAAGGTAGCATAACCAAGGTAGATACCCATGCGCCAAGTATAGGGTGAATGTTTCCTTCTTTGGCATAATTTTGGGCAAAAACTCCAAGGAAATAATACACCAAAAATAAGATAATGGCAATCACCATAGGTAATCCAAGCCCCCCTTTTCGTATAATGGCCCCTAAAGGCGCCCCAACAAAGAATAAAATAATACAGGAAAAGGCCAAGGCATATTTGTTATGTAGCGAAAGAATATGCATGTTGTAATTTTTGTAGCGTTTTTGCATCTCCTCTTTTTTCCCCCTTACGGAACCTAATATTCCTGTCACCGCATTTTTGGCCGAACCTACAATTTGGTTTTTTTGCCATTCCGGATAAATATATAGAATATCGTTCTTAAGAGAATCCTGTTTTTCCTTGTTGTTCTTTATTTCTGCTATTTTGACAGTTAGCAGGGAATCTTTTTTTATGGTGGCCTCGCTCTTTTTGGTTACGGTATCTTTGACTTGTAAAGGCACGAAAACGCCCATTCTGCTTCCTATATTTTTTGAAAACGCACGTACAATCCTAAAATTGTCGTTTTTAATGGAATCGATATCTTTGGTAAGGCGTGATATGTTTTTCATTTTTGAGGTGCTCACGCTACGCTCTTCTTCCAAGTCGACCGTATTCAACTCGGATAAGTCTATATTCATCGTGTAAGTATCAAAATTGGCCTTGGCAAAAGGGTATTTTAGCTTACTGTCATTACTTTTGGTAACAACATCCTCGTAGTAATGCCCATCGGTTAGTACCAATTGTAAAATATCCGATGCCTCACTGCTGATCAATTCACCTGTTTTAGCTTTAATGACAGTGGTATTTATTTTTGATTTTGTTTTTTGATGGATGATTACATTTTTAAGGAACCGATCATTATCACCATATTTTTCATCGACCTTAATGTTCATATCGGCTGCTTCAAAATCACTAAAAACGCCTTCCGTTACCGCCGCTGCTGGTTTTACCTTTGCGATATTTTTTCTAAGGTTATATATTTTTCGCTGTGAAAGCGGAATTACATTGTTCGCAAAAAAGAAGGTAACACCGCCCAAAATAGTTACAAATACAATGAGATATAACATGGAGCGTTGTAAGGAAATACCAGATGCCTTCATTGCCGCGAACTCATAACTTTCCGCAAAGGAACCAAATGTGAGGATGGAGGAGAGCAAAACGGTAAGCGGGAGTACTTTTTCAGTTAGATCTGGCATTAGGTAAAAAAGAAATTTACCTATAATGATAATATCCAGCCCTTTACCTGCCAAATCATCAATAAAAAGCCAAATCGTTTGAAATATGAAGATGAACATCAATATTACAAACGAACTGAAAAAATTAAAAACAAACCTAGATAATATATATCGGTCTAGAATTCTCAAATATCCTAATTTCTAATGATGTAATACCCTTCGTCCTCGTACTTGGCTTCATCAAAAGTAAATAAGGTTTTCGACAAAGGTTGATCCGTTTTAAAAGAATTAACAGTAATGGTCGTAACGGTACCATTTTTGCCTGTTTCGATAAGGCGATAAATGTGTTTTGTACCAACATCTATTCCCAATAATCTGGATTTTATCTCTGTATCGGAATCGATAGGGGTCAATTTTACATACTGAATTTTTCTACCCTCCACGTTTTGAAGGATGTCCCATGCATAATTATGTCCATCTTGATAAAATGTGAGCATTTTTGATGGCGTCATTGCATCGCCATCATCTGACGGATTTTCAATAGTAACTTCTTCGTTTTCGGGGACTATGGTGTAAACCTTGCTGCCATCGAACAGTTGTTGGGAGCCCAAATAATTAAAAAGATACTTATCCCCGGCCAAGGTAACATCTCCTCTTGTTTCTTGATTGATTCCGGCTTCTGTATTTTTCAGGTCGAATTTAAAATCGACAAAAATGTTGTCGTAACCTTTAACCTTGTTATAAACTTCATCCAATAAGGCCTTTGCTTTTTGGGCATCTTGCGCCGTAGCCATGTGCATGGATACTATTCCAATGAACAATAGTGTAATTTTTTTCATTCTTAATTAATTCTTTTCGTTATCAAAAAATTGTTCCAAAGCAATCATATCAGGGATAAGCACCTGTCTTGCCTTACTTCCTTCAAAAGGGCCCACAATTCCTGCTGCCTCCAATTGGTCAACGATACGCCCTGCACGATTATAGCCTAATTTCAGTTTCCGCTGAATCAATGAGGCCGAACCTTGTTGTGCGATGACGATGACTTCTGCCGCTTCGCGGAACAGTTTATCCCTATCGGCAATATCAATATCAAGACTTGTGCCAGATTCTTCCCCAACATATTCGGGAAGCTCGTGCGCTTCAGGATATGCACGTTGACTGCCTATGTATTCCGTTATTTTGGCCACTTCAGGAGTGTCTACGAAAGCACATTGAATACGGGTGACATCATTCCCCTGGGTAAACAACATATCACCGCGACCGATCAATTGATCGGCTCCCTGAGCGTCTAGAATGGTCCTGGAATCTATTTTTGAGGTTACCCTAAAAGCAATGCGCGCCGGGAAATTTGCCTTTATAAGCCCCGTAATTACATTTACTGAAGGCCTTTGTGTGGCAATAATCAAGTGGATTCCGATAGCTCTTGCCAACTGTGCCAATCTCGCCACGGGGGTTTCTACCTCTTTACCGGCGGTCATGATCAAATCTGCAAACTCGTCTATCACCAGAACAATGTAAGGCAAGAATTTGTGCCCATCATTCGGGTTTAACTTACGGGCCTTAAACTTGGCATTGTATTCTTTTAAATTTCGAACCATTGCTGTTTTCAACAATTCGTACCGGTTATCCATTTCAATACAAAGCGAGTTCAATGTATTGATTACCTTGGTGTTATCCGTAATAATTGCTTCCTCGGAATCCGGAAGTTTTGCCAAGAAATGCCTTTCGATTTTATTGTAAAGCGTGAGTTCTACCTTTTTTGGATCGACCAATATAAACTTTACTTCCGCGGGATGTTTTTTGTATAGGAGCGATGTCAATACGGCATTTAACCCGACGGATTTACCTTGCCCTGTGGCTCCTGCCATTAACAAGTGGGGCATTTTGGCCAAATCCACCACAAAGGTTTCGTTGCTGATCGTTTTCCCGAAAGCGATGGGCAGTTCCATTTCCGCTTTTTGAAATTTGCTGGAAGCGATAGCGGAACGCATGGAAACAATAGTCGCATTCTTGTTCGGTACTTCAATACCGATAGTGCCTTTTCCGGGAATAGGCGCAATAATCCGTATGCCCAATGCGGCTAATGAAAGTGCAATATCGTCCTCTAGATTTTTGATTTTTGAGATGCGCACTCCAGCCTCGGGAACAATTTCGTATAAGGTAACGGTAGGTCCTATGGTCGCCTTTATTTGCGCAATACCAATTTTATAGTTTTTTAGGGTGTCTACAATTCTGTTCTTGTTCTCCTCTAGTTCCTCTTGGTTGATGGTGATGCCTCCGGTAGCTCCGTGCTGGTCAAGCAAATCCAAGGTTGGAAATTTATAGTTGCCCAATTCCAAAGTAGGGTCAAATTCCCCGAAATCGTCCACCAATTTTTCGGCAAGAACATCCGTTTCTTCTTTTTCTTCGACCACTTTTTCAACCTCCATAGCCAATTGTTCGTCCGATTCCTCGGCTGGAGGATGAGTAATCTCAAAATTGTCTTTTTCAGGTTCTTTTCCTAAAGCAGGTATATCTTTTTTATGGGTGTAGGTATCTACTACTATCGGCGTTTCATCTTCTGTTTCCAACATAACGGTATCCGTAGTGGAAGAAGTGGATTTTTTCGATTTGAATTCCGATGCGAGCGCTATTTTCTTCGATTTGAAAAATTCAGCTACACCGTCAGGTGTAATATTGAACAATCGTACCAAAATAAAGATCAAACCGAAAACCAAAAGCAAAAGAACACCTATTTTACCGGTATAATCCTGTAAAAAATCATTCATTTCATAGCCTACCAAACCCCCTAACAGTGGGCTATCTATGGCAAAAAAGCCAAACGCCACGGAAATCCAGATAAGAAACAACAATCCCCAAATCCATCTTTTGATCAATCCTTTTTTATCCAAGCCCAAGAACATATAAATGCCCGTTAAGCATATTAAAAAAGGAATGATCAATGAGGCTATTCCAAATCCTTTATATACAAAGAAATGGCTTACGCTGGCCCCAAATTTGTTCAGGAGGTTTTTGGCTTCCGCATTTCTGTCCTTAAATTCAGAAAGAAGGCTTTGGTCGTCTTGCCAAGTAAAATAAAAGGAAACAAATGAGAAAAATAGGGCAATGCTGAAAAGTGCCAAAAGACTACCCAAAATAATTTTATTTTGCTTGGACAGTTTAAACGGAGACCTTTTTTTAACTGGTTTTGGCTTTTTTTTGGTTGCCTTTCTTGCCATGAAATCTTTTATTCTGAGGGCTAAATTACAAATTTACGCCCTAAGCGAACGGGATAGTGGATTTAAAAAATCTTAGGAAAATAGATGATGCATCCAATAACCGTTGCTGCTATGGAAACGAGCATCACCGCCCCGGCCGAAACATCCTTTATGAATCCAATCTTGGAATCAAATTCCGGTTGTACAAAATCGGATAGTTTTTCCACCGCTGTATTCATGCCTTCCACACCCAAAACCAGTGCGATTGCCAAAATCTGCAATACCCATTCGGTATTTGAAATTTCGAAATAAAAACCTGCAGCGGTCATTATCAACGTTATGAAAACCTGAATTTTTATACTGGCTTCGGTCCTGATGAGCAGTAGCGCACCACGAAGTGCAAAACCAATACTTTTAAGCCGATTGGCCAAGAAAGATTCTTTGGACATTTAATAAGTGCTTATGAGGTCATTAAAGACTCCAAAGCAGCCTTGTAATTTGGTTCGTCAACAATTTCGGGCACTTGCTCATTATAGAGCACTTTTCCGTTTTCATCGATAACCACCACTGCTCTTGAGTGTAAAGGAGCCAATGGACCGTCCGTGAATTCCAAGTTGTATGCCTTGCCAAAGTTCCCGTCCCTAAAATCCGATAACATTTCCACATTCTCAATTCCTTCCGCACCACAGAAACGTGCCTGTGCAAACGGTAGGTCTTTAGAGATACAGAGTACCATGGTATTATCCAATTCTGCCGCTTCTTGGTTGAACTGTCTCACCGATTGGGCACAGGTACCGGTATCCACACTTGGAAATATGTTTAGCACTACTCTAGAACCCTCGTAGTCTGAAAGTTTTACACTAGATAGATCATTTTTTGTCAATTGAAAATCAGGGGCCTTACTTCCTACAGCAGGTAAAGTTCCCAATGTGTTTATCGTATTTCCTTTTAAGGTAACAGATGCCATATTTTTTGTTTTGAATTATAGCGTGAAATTAAAAAATAACAATAGGATAATGGAAGCATTACATCAAAATTATTGGTTAAAATTTGATGCAACACATTTTTGCCCAAACCTGGTTTAGTTGCCAGATGGCGATACCAATTTTTTTATTTTGATATTCAAAGCGGCAAAGATTAGGGTCATGATAGGACTTAACCAATTAAAGATAGCATAAACGAAATATTCTGCTACACTAACACCAAGAACACCACTGTGATACGCGCCGCAAGTGTTCCAAGGGATTAAAACCGATGTTACCGTTCCGGAATCCTCTAGGGTTCTACTTAAGTTTTCGGGGGCCAAACCTTTGTCTTCGTATGCTTTACTGAACATCTTTCCAGGAACTACTATTGCCAAGTACTGGTCGGATGCGGTAACATTCAATGCTAGACAGCTTCCTACCGTACTTGCGAAAAGACTAAACGTGGACTTGGCCATTGACAAGAGACCTTTGGTAATTCGTGATAAAGCCCCGATACCATCCATGATTCCGCCAAAAACCATGGCACAAACAATGAGCCATATGGTGCCCAACATTCCGGACATACCCTTTGCGGAAAATAAGTCGGCCAGCAATTCATTTTCCGTAGGAATGGTCGTATTTACGGTTATCGCTTTTAAAATACCTTTGTAAGCTGTTTGAAAATTCAAATCTTTAGCACCCGTAATGCCGGCGACCACTTCGGGTTGAAAAATCAGTGCAAAAACTGCGCCCAATAAAGTCCCTACCAACAAAGCGGCCAAAGGCGGTGTTTTTTTCACGATGAGTGCCACTACTACAACAGGTACTATAAATAACCATCCGTTAATATTGAAAGAAGTATCTATAGAGGATAAAATAGCATCTACATCTGCCTCTCCACTTGTATCAATATTAAGGCCAATGATGATGAATACCAAAAGTGTTACCGTAACGGTTGGAACGGTAGTCCATAGCATGTACTTTATATGGTCGAACAATTCCCCTCCCGCCATGGCAGGCGCCAAATTGGTAGTATCGCTCAACGGAGAAAGTTTGTCCCCGAAATAGGCCCCTGACAATACGGCTCCCGCCGTCATTCCCAAAGATATTCCCAAAGCATTTCCAATACCTATTAAAGCGATACCTACTGTTGCGGCGGTTGTCCAACTACTGCCCGTAGCAATTGAAATGATAGCACATATAATAACGCATGCCGCTAAAAAAATCGTTGGATTTAAAATTTGCAGTCCATAATAGATCATGGCAGGTATAATACCACTTATGAGCCAAGTTCCTGCCAAGGCTCCGACCATTAATAGAATTAATAAGGCACCCGTAGTCGACTTCACATTTTCGGCTACCTCTTTTAGCATTTGTTTATAGGGAACCTTATTGAAAAATCCAACGATGGCCGCAACGGCACCACCTAAAAGCAACACAAATTGATTGGACCCGCTCAAAGCATCATCGCCAAACACGTAAACATTGTAAGCCAGCATTCCAACTAAAGCGATAACGGGTATTAACGCTTCCCAAATACTAAGCTCTCTATTTTCAACAATGTTTTCATTTTGTCTGTGTTGGTCCTGGTTTGTGCCCGCCATTAAAATCTAATTAATTATGCCGTAATATTACAACTTATGCAAAGGATGTGCAAACCACAATTTTGAAACCGCTAGACCTTTTCTACATTAGGATGTAACAATTTTAAATCCTGCATACAAGACTTCATTAATTCATAGGTTCTTTCAATATCGTCATCCAATCCTATGGAAAAACGAATCAACCCATCCCCTAAGCCCATTTCTTCTTGTTCCTCCAAAGGAATTTCAGAAGAGGTAGAGGTACCGGGAGCGCTGAACAGTGTTTTGTAAAAACCGAGGCTGACCGCTAGATATCCTAATTTCCGGTCTTGCATGCGTTCCATGAGATTGTTGGCATTTTTCAGTGAACCTACATCCATCGTTAATAAACCTCCAAAACCATATTGAGGGTTCATTTGATCTTCCATCACCAAATGTCCGGGATGGGAAGGAAGCCCGGGATATACAATTCGTAAATCATCCGCTTCAAACTTTTCAGCTAGAAATTGAGCGTTTTCACTGTGCTTTTTCATACGGATGTGCAACGTGCGCATGTTCTTTAAGATAGAGGCGGCACGCAAACTATCCAATGTGCTACCCAGAAGCATTCCCGCTCCGCTGTTCACATCCTTAAGGCTCAAACAAAAATCTGTAGTACCACAAACAACGCCAGCTACCGCATCACTCGTACCATTTATAAATTTGGTTAGGCTATGAACAACAATATCGGCACCTAATTTTGCCGGAGAAATAGATAATGGTGAAAAGGTATTGTCCACCACCAATGGAATATGATGTGCTTTGGCAATTTTTGAAAGCGCAGCAATATCCGCAACCTCCAACAAAGGGTTGCTTACACTTTCACAATATATCATTTTGGTCTCGGGCGTTATGGACTTTGCTACGGCATCCAGATCGGTAATATCCAAAAAGGAGGTTTTGATGTGTAGCTTTTTCAAAAAATTCTTCATAAAGGCATAAGTACCACCATAAACGGTTCGGCTGCTCACAATATGCTCATTTGCATTGCATAATTGAAGAATTACTGAGGTAATAGCGCCCATACCACTAGCATAAACATTGGCGGTTTCGGTACCTTCCAAAGCGGCCAAAGCTTCCCCAAGATAAAGATTGGAAGGGGAGGAGTGCCTGGAATATAAGTAACAGCCTTCCGTGTTTCCCTCAAAAGTATCGAACATTGTTTTTGCCGATAGAAAAGTATACGTGGAAGAATCGGAAATAGAGGGATTAACACCACCGTACTCCCCAAAATATTGTAAATCCTGTAAATCGTTTGCAGCTTTCTTACTCATATCACGAAAATTTATGTATAAAAATAGAATTATATAGGTTTTATATCAATATAAAATGATTAATATAGATTTTGATTCTGTTATTTGACTAATTTTAGATTATAAATCTAAAATTATGGTGTTATAATCAATTCTGATGAAAATAAATAACTATGAAACTGGACAATACGGATATTAAACTTTTAGCGCTATTGCAGGAGGATTGTAAAAAGACCACTAAGGCATACGCTCAAAAGCTAAAACTTTCAAATACAGCTGTTTATGAACGCATAAAACGTTTGGAAAGATTGGAAATCATTGGGAGTTATGTTGCCTTGGTCGATAAAAATAAAGTGGACCGGAATTTTACAGTGTTTTGCCACGTAAAATTGGTACAACATACCAAGGAAAACATTCAACGGTTTGAAAGGGAAGTGTTTAGATTGGAAGAAGTAGTGGAGTGCCATCACCTTAGTGGAGATTATGATTATTTGTTAAAAATACATGTGAGCGACATGGAAGCCTATCGGAATTTTATGGTCACCAAATTAACAGCAATACAACATATAGGAAGCACCCAGAGCTCCTTTACCATCAAAGAGGTAAAACATTCCACGGCTATTCCGTTACCGTATGAATAAGCTATTTTATCGTCTTGTTCTCCCCTAAAACATTTGTACTTTTGTACAACGAATTAACAGAAATTAATCCATTTATATGAATCAATATGATGTAGCCGTAATAGGCTCGGGACCTGGAGGATATGTAGCTGCCATACGATGCGCACAATTGGGAATGAAAACCGCAATAATTGAAAAATATTCCACGTTAGGCGGAACCTGCTTAAATGTGGGTTGTATTCCTTCTAAAGCACTATTGGATTCTTCGCATCATTATGAAGATGCCGTAAAACATTTTGAGGAACATGGTATTGAAATTCCCGGCGAAGTAAAAGTGAATTTGGACAAGATGATCGCCCGTAAGCAGGGCGTAGTGGACATGACCACCAAAGGGATTCAATTTTTGATGGACAAAAATAAAATTGAAGTTTTTGAAGGTTTAGGAAGTTTTAAGGATGCCACCCACATAGACATTAAGAAGAACGATGGGAAAACGGAGACTATAGAAGCTAAACATATCATTATTGCTACGGGTTCAAAACCGGCAACACTTCCTTTTATAAAAATCGATAAAGAACGAATCATCACTTCCACCGAAGCCTTGAAACTAAAAGAAATCCCAAAGCACATGGTGATTATCGGCGGTGGGGTCATTGGATTGGAATTAGGGCAAGTGTACAAGAGGCTAGGTGCCGAGGTAACCGTAGTGGAATATATGGACCGTATCATTCCCGGAATGGACGCCGCACTTTCAAAAGAATTGATGAAAGTGCTGAAAAAGCAAAAAATAAAATTCGCCCTTTCGCACAGAGTGAAGTCGGTTGAAAGAAAGGGTGATAAAGTCACTGTCAAAGCCGATGATAAAAAAGGGCAAGAAGTCGTTTTTGAAGGTGATTATTGTTTGGTTTCGGTAGGGAGAAGACCTTATACCGATGGTCTTAATCTTGAAGCGGCCGGAGTAAAATTAGATGGTAAGGGTAGAGTAGAAGTCGACAGCCACCTCAAAACGAATGTGGATAATATCTACGCCATTGGTGATGTTGTGAAAGGAGCTATGCTTGCCCACAAAGCTGAAGAAGAGGGAACGCTGGTGGCGGAACAATTGGCAGGACAAAAACCGCACATTGATTATAATTTAATCCCAGGAGTGGTTTACACATGGCCTGAGGTCGCTGCGGTAGGAAAAACCGAGGAAGAATTGAAAGAAGCCGGAATTGCTTATAAAGTGGGTCAGTTTCCCATGCGTGCCTTAGGTCGCTCTAGAGCGAGTATGGATATAGAGGGATTTGTAAAAATATTGGCAGACAAGGAGACCGATGAAGTTTTGGGCGTTCACATGATAGGAGCGCGTTGTGCGGATTTGATTACGGAAGCCGTTACCGCTATGGAATTCAGGGCATCTGCAGAGGATATTGCTAGGATGAGCCATGCGCACCCAACCTACGCGGAAGCCGTGAAAGAAGCTGCACTGGCGGCGACGGGAGATAGAGCTTTGCACGTTTAGAGGAAATATAGTAAAGAAACCAAAGACCCCGATGCTTTTTAGGCATCGGGGTCTTTGGTTAGAGTCGTTTTTTCTCACTACTTTATCAGTTTTGTATCTGGAAATGCTGCTTTATAACCAAACCAAAAAGCATTGTGAGTAGGAAAACGTTCTAATCTGTCTCCATTTTCGCTTGTCATTTTATTCTCGGATATCGTCCATTGTATTCCGTTTTCATCAACGGCTTTTGTTGCTCTATCATAACTCTTGAATTTTTTCCCCTTCGTGAAAAACATGCGGTGGGCTCCACTCTTATCGGTAAAAACCGTAAATGGAATATCACCCAACGCGGCACTATAAATAGGGTTCTTTCTTAGATACTTGCTGGATATGGCTATATTTTCATCAGTTTCTTCGGGAAGTCTAAGCGCTAGGATTTCATCCTTGTTTTTTAAGGAAGTATCTATTTTAGGGATGGTAAACATTAAATCATCCGTTGCAAAATAGGATTTGTAGGCAACACCTTCCCCATAGTCTCTTCTATGGCCAGTTTTTAAGGATAAAACACTTGTTTCTGGATGTAATTTTTTCCATTCGCCCCAAGTGGTCGTCACTACACTCAAATAATCCAAGGTTATCCCTTTACCGACCAAAGGCCCAATTACCGGCTCACCCTCTAAAGTACTCCATAAAGATTGCGTTTTTTTATCATACATAAGTTTATTGGAGCGATATAGAAAACCACTGGTTCCCAATTTATAGTTAACACCTTCATGCTCTGTTTTGTATAGAATAACGGTTCCGCATAACGTACAATAGACACCGGCAACAGGAACATCACCTACGGTATCTACGAACATTTCATGCCAAGCCAATATCCGTTTTGGGTAGGCTCTGGCATCCCCGTTAACTTCTATACCGAATACGATATTGTCATCGTCCAAATAATTTGCACTGTCCGCGGTAATCATTTCCGGGTTTCTCAGAGGAGGTATGCCATCCTGTAATACACCGCCCCAGCGTACCTCGTCCAAACGAATTACACTTTGCTCGGACCTGTTCGAAAAGTAATTATAAAATTTCGAGTCGATGTTTTGATGGATTCTTGCCTTGAACTCGAAATATTCATTTGGATATGTTGCTTTCTTGTTCCAAATGTATTGAAACCAAGAATCAAAACTTTTTATTCTTTTCTGCCCGGTCTTTTTACTAAAGAGTACTGATAGTTTATTATCGAGCTCAAGGTCTCTAGAAAAATAAATGGTTTCCAGAACAAAGATTTCCAGGCTTTCGTCCCAATTTTTATCAATCTTGTCAATTATAGCGTTTCGTACATTTTTATCATCGCTGGTCAATAGTTTAAAAAAATCATCAACAGTTACTTTTTTCTTGGATTGAAAAGTATGATTATTGACAGGAGATATACCCTCACTTGATTTTTCTAGATAGATGAAGCTAGTTATAAGACTAATTGAAAAACAGATTATCACGAACAATCTGGGAAACGAAAACATAAAGCAATTTTACCCTTAGGTCGTACGAGAATAAAGGGACTAACAGTTTAACTACAATTTAACGTAAGGTCGTTGCGAATTCTTATAGATCAATTCTTGTGACTCCCATCACAATAGGGCGGATTACCGGTTTTCTTACAGGTACATAGATAGGCCTGTTTATCTTCTTCTACGCTAAAACTTAAAGAGGGCGTTGCGTTGTGCGCTCGATGCGAACCATCGCAAAAAGGTTGATTTTCGCTATGGCTACAGGTACACCATGCGTACCGTTTGTCTTTTTCTAAGTCTACTGCTATTGGGGCATATTCTTTTTCGCTCATATTTCTTTTTTTTGTGAATTTATACCAAAAGAAAGAAACTGGCCAAAGGGGCGATTAATTTTTAGCCATTCCAAATAAGCGAAGTACTTTTACGATAACGGTCCTCAATGTTGCAAAAACAATAAGAAAAGCTTGCTGTATTGCAATATTGATATTTTTAAGAATGTAGTTTGTATTACGCTTTATCAAAACTTCATTATCCTCATATTTTAATGCTAGGTAGGAGCAACTTATCATAAAAACGCTGGCCCCGAGAATAACCGGCCAAGGACTTAGCGAATGATGAAAAAAACCATATAATCCCAATCCTGTAAAGCTTCCATATAGAATGATGAAATGGATTACATAAATGGATAAGGTGTTTTGCCCCAATCTCAAACCGGTCCTATTGGTCAAGAATTTTCGGAATAACATGAATATGGCAAAAACGACAAGTACATCCCCTAATCGAATAAAAAGATAATTGTTAAAGAAAATATCTGCGAACAATTGGATTCCTGTATATCCTGAGAGTGCTAAAAAGAAATCCGAAGAAAAGAAAATTATGATACTACCTATTATCAGAAACATAGGAATGGCCACCGGATATAAATACTTGTGGTTCTTGAAACCTGAAAATAAGACCGATATAAACCCGCCGAGCGTAGCATAACCAAACCAGGGCAAAATGGTGAAAACGGAACCATTGCTCTTTGTGAAATAATTTGCAAGGGCTTGCGGCAGTAAATGAAAATTGGCCTCTTTGTACAATGGTTCAAAAACAAATAGAATAAGTGTTACGAACAACAGCAAAAATGGGAAAACCCATTTTTTGAAATTGGCCGTCAATACATAGGCTCCGATAATTCCTATAATAGAAAGCCCAATGCAGTGTAACACATCTACCAAGTAAAAACCGTGATAGACCTCGCCCACGAATAGGCCAAGGATGTTCAATCTTAATAAATATCCGATTATCAATAGTTGAACCCCCCTTCTTAATCCTTTTTTAACCCTTGGATTGTCCCATCCTACTTGCGGAACTTTTATGAGTAGATACGTAAAAATAAATCCAGAGACCGTAAAGAAAACTGGGGCCGTGATACCTCTAAAATACTGCCATACCGAAAAAACAAAATTAGAATTGTCCCTAAATGCGTTGTCCAAAAGCCCATCTATAAAATGACCTTGAAGCATCATTAGAATGGCCCATGCGCGTATGGCATCAATAAAATACAATCGCGTTTTATTCGTACCCATAGTATATTCAAATAACTATTCCTATATACTTAATTAACAGTATGTTTGGATGTTATGCGCGGCAAAATTAGACAAAATACTGGCAACTGGATAGTATTTGGTTTATTTTCGTGAGCGATTTTTAATTTATACAATATGTCATACATTCTAGGTTTTGCCGGAAGCAATTCTTCTACTTCCATCAATTTTAAGTTGGTTCGCCATACGATTTCTTTAACAACTTCTTTTGAGACCAAGTTATTGAATATGACCAACTATCCTTTTCCAATGTACAGTGAGGATTATGAAAAGGAAAACGGTTTTTCCAACTCGCTTGTCGAGTTCAAGAATGATGTGCAAAATGCTTCTGGGATAATCCTTTCCGTAAATGAACATAACAGCAATCCTTCTGCCTATTTCAAAAATGTGATCGATTGGCTATCCAGATTGGACAAGAAATTTATTTCCGGCAAAAAAGTATTGTTGATGGCCACTTCTCCCGGTAAGCGTGGCGCTAAGAGTTCCTTGGAGATTTCCGAAAAACTGCTTTCCAGATTTGAAGCGGAAATTACGGATACCTTTTCACTACCAAGCTTTAATGATAATTTTAGCGTTGAAGCAGGAATAACCGATGAAAAGTTAGCACAAGAGCATGCTACGGTGCTGAAAAATTTCTTGGATGCAACCCAATCATAATTGAGAACAAGGAAAGTTTTTAAGGTAACCCATTTAAAATCGTTCAAAAATTCCCTTTTAAACTGGGGAAATGAACATGATGAAGCCGTTTGGCTGGATAGTAACCAACACCGAGGAAATTATTCTTCTTTTGATGCTGTCCTAGCGGTCGATGGTCTTACTGCTATAACTACGGATCACACAAATGCTTTCGATGATTTAAAAGAGTACCAATCCCAAACAAGGGATTGGATTTTTGGCTATCTATCTTATGATCTTAAAAATGATACAGAGGATTTAAAATCACAAAACAGGGATGGTTTAAAATTTCCCGATCTTTATTTTTTTCAACCTAAGAAAATTATAAAGCTCATTGGCAATCAGGCAGAGTTTCTTTATTTGAATATGGTTTCCGAGGAGATTCAGACAGACTACGATCATATTGTGAATAATGAGACTATTACCAATAGTCCTATGGCAACAGGGGACATCCATATAAAAATGCGAATTTTTAAAGATGAATATTTTAAGAAGGTTGCTAAAATGCTTGAACATATTTATCAGGGAAATATTTATGAAGCTAACTTTTGCCAAGAATTCTATGCAGCGGATGTCATTTTAGATGCATTAAATGTTTATAAAGAATTAAATAAAATATCCAAAAGTCCTTTCGCCACTTATGTGAAATTATTTGACAAATATATTATAAGTGCCAGCCCGGAAAGATATCTTAAGAAAATAGGATACAAGATTATTTCACAGCCCATTAAAGGAACTGCTCCACGTGCCTTGGATAAAGTTGAGGACGAGCATTTGAAAAATAATTTACAGAAAGACGAGAAGGAAAGGGCCGAAAATATTATGATAGTTGATTTGGTGCGCAACGATCTATCCAAAACGGCACAAAAGGGAAGTGTTGCGGTAGATGAATTGTGTAAGGCCTATTCCTTTGAGCAAGTACATCAAATGATATCTACGGTAACCAGCCACATGAAAGAAGGCACGCATCCGGTTGATGTGATCAAAGAATCGTTTCCTATGGGAAGTATGACTGGTGCTCCCAAAATTGCTGCCATGAACATCATCGAAGCATTGGAATCTTTTAAGCGAGGAGTTTACAGCGGAGCGGTAGGTTATTTTACGCCCGATTCCGATTTTGATTTTAATGTTGTCATACGAACCGTACTCTATAACGAAACGGAACGCTATCTATCCTATTCGGTTGGGAGTGCCATTACGGCAAAATCCATACCTATCAAAGAGTATGAGGAATGTTTGGTCAAGGCAAAAGCGATGCGTAGCGTCCTTGAAAAGAAGTATTGATCCTTAGATGGCCTTAGTGATGTATTCGGTCAACGGCTTTAGGCTATCAAAATTCAAAGGTTTGGTTACAAAGTCCTTTACAAACTTTGGATATTTCTCCGACTCCTCTTTGTCAAAATGAGAGATAGAGGAGGTCAATATGACAACATCTATGGTATTGGGGAAATTCTCCTCTGTGAGGATATCCAAAAAATCAAAGCCTGACATCTCTGGCATATTTAAATCTAGAAGCACTAAAGTTAGTTGCCCGTCATTCTTATGCAATCTTAAATCTTCCAGCGCTTTTTCAGGATTGGAGAATGTTTTGGTCCTCTCCTGTAAATCCAGATTCTTTAGAATTATATTGTGCAAGTGATTCATGATGTCATGATCGTCTACTAAATAAATGGAATTGTACTTTGTCATTATTTTACTTTTAAGCGATAGTTATGGTTTTTTTGCTTGTAATCTTATACATTTAAAATTAACTGGTGACCAGTAGTTCCGATAGTGTCTTATTTTTTAGATTGATAGTAAAAATACTGCCTTCATCAGGTTTGCTTTCAACATTTATGCTGCCGTTCATAACACTGACCTGTGTTTTTACCAGATAAAGGCCCATACCCTTGCCCTGCGTTTTTCCGCTGAGGCGCCCGTACATATCAAATATTTTTTTTCGTTTCTCATTATTTAAATTCATTCCCATACCATTGTCGGATACTCTTATTACAAATTCGCCAGCCTCATTTTTTCTAGTGGAAATCTTGATTATGGGAGTTCTTTTTTCAGAACGGTAACTAATGGCGTTGTTTATAAGATTATATAGAATGTTGGTATAATAACTCTTAATTCCTGGTAAAGTTGGTGCTTCGGATAAATCAGTAATAATTTTGGCCTTACTTTCACTAATCTGCTTGGCCATTAATAATTCTATATCGCTTAAAACACCTTTTAAGTCAACCTGTGTAAAGTCCAATTCGGAAATGTCCTGAAGATTCAATGCCGTATTGAGGTCTATAATGGTCTGGTCTAAAGCGTTTACCGTTGTTCGTATGTTTTCAATGACTTGCGAGTTTACTTCCGTATTTTTTTCATCAAAAATATAGGTCAATGCCTGTAAAGTGGCAATAGGTGACCTTACATTATGTGAAATAATGTAAACGAAATTTTGGAGTTCATTGTACTGTGCTATCAATTTTTGCTTTATTTCTTCCCTTTCCGTAACATTCTGTGTAGTTCCTATCATTCTGAACGGTGTACCATCTTCCTTAAAAAAAGCTATTCCTTTACCATGAACATAGCGTATCTCTTTCTCTTTTGAAATTACTCTGTAAATAATATCGTGTTCCTTTTTTCTTTCCAAACACATGGTAACATCGTCTTGAAATGCTTGGCGATCATCTGGATGGATGATGGACAAAAGATTCTCAAAGTCGGTCTTAAAAGTTTCCTCGTCCTGCCCAAATACTTTGTATAATTGATTTGACCAGATAATGCGCTCAGATTCAACATCAAAGTCCCAATTGCCAATATTTCCTATCTCTTGGGCTTCTTTTAAACTCTCTTCACTTTTTTTGAGGTTCTCAAAAATTCTTACTCTTTCGGTGATGTCGTTTTTATAAATACTGCATCCGGTGACTTCGCCCTTCTGATTGTATATAGGATTAAAATAGAGTTCGCTATGGATTACGTTTCCATCCACGTTCGTCAATGCGATATCACGCCTAAAACTTTGGCCGTTAAAAGCCTTATAATATTGTTTTTTTGATTGCATGGGAATTTCAGCTTCCAATGATTCACCTATCCCGATAGGTTTTGTGTGCGTGTCTCTTAAAAAATCGGTAAATGCCGAATTATGCGCCAACAGGACAAAATTTGTATCAACAGACCATATGGCGTTCGGCGTATTTTCCAAGATGGATTTTAAACGATCTTTTTGCATTTTCTTTTCTTCATTTAAAGTCTTCACGCCGCTAAATATGGGTTTAATGAAGAAAACGAAAAGAATGATCGAGAAGGTAAGCGTGGCAAATCCAAGTACTGTAGAAAAGTATTGTATTTTTTTGATTTTATTCGAAGCATCCAACTCTAGCCGGTGAACTATCTCATCCATACCCGCCAAGAATTTTCCTTCCCAAATTTTCAAGGCGTTAAGTTCATTGGAACTGGGTATTTGAGATTTTGATAAAGTGGCCAAATGATAGATGTTTTTTTGATATACATTAATGGTATTTAAAATACTATCCGCTTCCTTGTTTTCTAATTTGGAAATATTCAATGCAGTATCACCATTTAAGAATGCATTGTGCACAAGCATAAATTGCTTAGCATCTTCAGATAGTACATTGGGTTTGGATTCATTTAGTTGTGATACATATATATTCTTGGTTATTTTTTGGCTTAATGCTCTTTGCATACCCGCCATATTAATAATCTTGGCATCATTTTGTCTTTTGTCCAACAGAAATATAATAGCACAAGTACTAGCAACGGTAACCAGCCCCACTATGATAAAACCATAGAAAAGCATTTTTTTAAGCGTTTTGAAGTTGATATTTTTAAAAAAGTTGAAGTAATCCCTGTGCATATGATTAACTGATACAAAATTTAGATTTTTACGTTCTAATGATGGACATTATCCCGTTCTTAAAAGATTGCCTGTGATTTCTTTGAGGGTATCCGGTCGCATGGGTTTTGTCACAAAACCTTTGACAAATTCATGATATTTTTCTGATTTAGCCCGGTCTAGGGGCGATATAGATGAGGTTACAATAATTACTTGAAAAGTGGTAGGAAAGTTTTCCTTACGAAGTATTTCCAAAAGCTCAAAACCACTCATTTCCGGCATGTTCAAATCTAAAAACATCAACAAATCAATTTTTTCTTTTTTGAAGGTTCTTAATTGATTCAATGCCACCTCAGGATTTGTAAATGTTGTTATTTTGCTGTCCAAGCCTAATTTTTTGAAGAAGATTTTATGCATGACATTCGTCATATCATGGTCGTCAACTAAAAAGATTTGATCATAACCGCTCATTTGTTTTATAGTTGTTGGTTGGTCATTAGTGTAATAATAACTCTAATTTTTTGTAAATATTGCCTTACAATTATTTTTGAAACCCTAGTTTTGTTGACTATTTATAGATGGTATAATTTAAACGATTGTCATTTGGATAAGCCTTCATATCTATTCCTTATTTTTGATTGTGCTTAAAAAATTTCAAAAACATATAGAGTTTAATTTCCCTGAATTAAAGACAAATCATTTTTTGTTGGCTTGTAGTGGAGGATTGGACAGCACGGTGCTTTTCCATCTATCTTATGCACTTGGACTAGAGTTTTCATTGGCGCACTGTAATTTTAATTTAAGGGGAAAAGAAAGTGATGATGATGCCGTTTTTGTAAAGCAATTGGCGCAAGAAAAAGGACTTACACTTTATGATACCATTTTTGATACTTTGGGCTATGTAGAAAACAGCAAAACGTCTCTGCAAATGGCAGCGCGAGCGCTAAGGTATAATTGGTTTGAACGTATCATGAGGAAAAACAATATTCCATTTTTGGTCACGGCACATCATGCCGATGATAATTTGGAAACTTATCTTATCAATTTATCGCGCAGTACGGGAATTGATGGTTTATCTGGTATTCCCTCAAAAAATGGTGCTATCCGTAGGCCATTATTACCTTTTTCCAGGGAAACTATTTTGGAATATGCTACCGATAAAGAAATAAAATGGCGAGAGGACAAAAGCAATGAGGATATAAAATATCTTCGAAACAAAATTAGAAAAGAGATTGTACCACGGCTCAAAGAGTTACATCCAACTTTTCTTAACAACTTTCAGAATACGCAGCACAACTTAATCCAAACAAAAAGCATTTTAGAAGGGCATCTACAATCATTAAAAAAACAGCTATTTCAAAAAAAGGAGAGAATCATCAAAATAGCAATTGATGATTTAAAAAAATTAAGACCCTTTGAGGCTTATCTTTACGAGCTTTTTAGGGAATATGGATTCACTGAGCTTAAGAATTTAATGGATATAATTGAGGGGATGAGCGGCAAAAGCTTAAAATCCAGAACCCATGTGTTGTTGAAAGATAGGGACGTTCTTTTACTTTCTGAATTGATCAAGGAAGAATCTTCCCCAGTTTTAATTGAAGAGCAACAGTCTTTGGAATATCCCGTTCGATTGAATTTTTCAACGGTAAAAGCTATTGGCACCATTGCCGATACTATAATTTATGTAGATAAAAATACGTTAAGATACCCCCTTGTGATAAGAAAATGGGAAAATGGCGACTATTTTTATCCATTTGGACTTAACGGAAAAAAGAAGTTGTCCAAATTTTTTAAGGATGAAAAAATCGATGTATTGTCAAAACAAAAACAATGGTTGCTTTGCTCGGGTGAAAAAATCGTTTGGGTAATTGGAAAACGTTTTGATGATAGATTTAAGGTCGATGAAAAAACAAAAGAAATTTTAAGAATAGAATTTAGTCCATGAGATATATAGTTGCCACAATATTCTTTTTTATGACTGTTTTTAGCATATCCGCTCAGACAGATGAAGATCCCGTTATATGGAACCATGAGGTTAAGCAGCTTTCAGAAACGGAGTTTATCCTCATTGTAAGAGGTTCCATATTTCCCGGATGGCATGTTTATTCTCAATTCACCGCAGAAGGAGGTTCTCTGCCGAGCGAGTTCAATTTTAAAAATGCCGGTACGGACTATGAGCTTATTGGTGAAATCACAGAGAGTGAAACTGTAAAAGAATACAGTGATATTTTTGAAGTGGAAGAGACTTTTTTTAAAGAGAAAGCCATTTTCAAGCAACATATCAAATTACTGAATACCGATGTAAAACAGGTAAAGGCCAATCTTTTTTATCAGGTATGTAAAGAAGTGTGTATTCCTGCCGATATCGATTTTGTTTTCTCCCTGGATGGTTCAAAAATCAATACCGGGAATACTACCATAGATGCCAAAAGTATTGCTTTGGGCAATAAATTAAAATTGAATTTAAAGAACAGGGAACTTTTAAGCCAAGGACAAGAAAATATAAGTTCGGATTCAAGTCTTTGGGTAATTTTTGCTTTGGGATTTCTTGGCGGACTAATAGCCCTACTTACACCATGTGTTTTTCCAATGATTCCCTTAACCGTTTCATTTTTTACGAAACATTCGCAGAAAAAATCAAAAGGAATCATAAACGCGCTGCTATATGGATTTTTTATAATCCTGATTTACGCTTTGTTGAGTTTGCCATTTCATTTGTTCGATTCCGTAGATTCCCAAATATTGAACACCATTGCCACAAACGTTTGGCTCAATATATTGTTCTTTGCCGTTTTTATATTTTTTGCTTTTTCGTTTTTTGGGTATTATGAACTTACTTTACCTAGCTCTTGGGCCAATAAAATGGACGCCGCGTCTTCAAAAGTAGGCGGTGTTCTAGGAATATTTTTTATGGCCGTTACACTGGCCATTGTTTCCTTTTCCTGTACCGGGCCAATTCTAGGGGGCCTATTGGGAGGTACTACTTTGGCGGAAGGTGATGTAGCTACCAATCTTACGGCGGGTATGACCGGTTTTGGTGCGGCTTTGGCCTTTCCGTTTGCGTTGTTCGCATTGTTCCCGGCTTGGCTGAATTCCTTGCCAAAGTCCGGTGGGTGGATGACGACCGTAAAGGTGGTCCTAGGATTCTTGGAAATAGGCTTAGCTTTGAAGTTCCTTTCCAATGCAGATTTGGTGGGGCATTGGGGCATTCTTAAAAGGGAGATTTTTCTTATCATCTGGATTGTTTTGGGGCTACTGATGACGTTCTATCTTTTTGGAGCATTTCGTTTTCCACATGATGGTCCAAAGGGAAAGTTGTCCGTAGGACGTAAAATAACGGGAATAGTGAGCGGACTGTTTACCTTGTATCTTATTTTGGGAATAACCAACATTGTAAATTTAAAGCTGCTGAGCGGTTTTCCGCCACCTGCTTTTTATAGCATTTTTGAAACGGAGAGCGATTGTCCCTTAGGAATAGATTGTTACAAGGATTTTGATGAAGGTCTAGCCTATGCCAAAGATGTTAATAAACCTATTCTGTTAGATTTTACAGGATGGGCCTGCGTCAACTGCCGTAAAATGGAAGAGAATGTGTGGAGCGAAGCAGCAATTTATCCCATTCTTAAGAACGATTATATACTTATTTCCCTCTATGTAGATGACCGTAAAGCACTGCCCGAAGAGCAAGTATTCGATTTTCAATATGAATCAGGTAGAATAAAGCACATTGAAAATATTGCCCAAAAATGGGGTACATTTCAGGACATAAACTTTGGCGCCGTCTCTCAACCTTTCTACGTATTACTTTCCCCAGATTTGGAAGTATTGAATACTTCAATTCAAAATACAGATGCGGACACCTACAAACTCTGGTTATTGGAAGGGTTGCGTAATTTCAAGAACAAGGATTAATGCCCTAAGGGTGCTTGGCCTCGGCCTAATTTAAAAATTTCACCTACGGATTTTTTTCCTTTTAAATAAACCCTAACTTGTTTCAATCAAGTAATTAGGTATGAAAGTATTGAAAAAGGTAGGGTTGGGCCTACTTATTGTTCTTGTGATCGGTGTAGGAATTTCTATCGTATTAGTGAACTCCATGATTCCTGATTATGAAGGCGAAAAAGAGTTGGAAAATTTAAAATCCGGAGTAGAGGTTTATTTTGACACCTATGGTATTCCCCATATTTATGGAGCTAATGAAGAAGATGCGTTCAGGGCGTTAGGTTATGTGCACGCTCAGGACCGTCTTTGGCAGATGGAGTTATTGCGTCGTATTGCCAGTGGAGGATTATCGGAGGTTTTTGGAAAAGATTTAATAGGAACCGATAAATTCATGTTATCCATTGGGATTGATGATGCGTCCACAAAAACCGTTTCTCAACTGGATAAAAATAGTAAAGCGGTACTATTGTGCGAAGCTTATTTGGACGGTATCAATCAATTTGTTGCCAATGGAGCAACACCCATAGAATTTTATCTTACCGGAATCGAAAAAACCAAATTTACACTAAAGGATATTTATAATACGATGGGGTATATGGCCTTTAGTTTTGCCATGGCTCATAAAACGGACCCTTTATTGACCAATATCAAAGACAAGTTGGGACCCGCATATTTAGAAGATTTGGAAATCGATTCAAATCAAAATACGGAATGGATAAAAACATACAACCCAAAAAAACAGGATACGATTGGTAATTCTATTGCTGCATTGGTAAACAATGCCTTAGGAAAACTGGATTTACCATTGTTTGAAGGCAGTAATAGTTGGGTAATAGCTCCCGAAAAAACTAAAAATGGTAAAGTCATATTTGCCAATGACCCACATATTGGTTTTTCACAGCCCTCTGTTTGGTATGAAGCGCATGTAGAAACGCCCACCTATTCTAGATATGGCTATCATATTGCCGGTATTCCTTTTCCTATTCTGGGACATAGCAGAAAATTGGCCTATGGGATGACCATGTTCGAAAATGATGATGTGGACTTTTATTATGAAGAAACGAATCCTTCAAATGAAAATGAATATAAGGTTGATGGTGGATGGAATACTTATGAAACGATAACCAAGGAAATCAAGGTCAAAGATTCCACGACTATATCCTTCTCTTATAAGAAATCTAATCACGGACCTATTCTTAATGGAATCGCTGATCAGGTGACGGGAGAGCGTCCTATAGCCATGTCATGGATTTATACACAGCTAGATAATAAAGTTATTGATGGACTATACGCCATGAGCACCGCAAATAACCTTAATGAGTTTAAAAATGCCCTTCCTGCCATACACGCTCCAGGACTCAATATCATGTATGGCGATGCAGAAGGAAATGTTGCTTGGTTCGCCTCGGCCAAATTATACGAGATTCCGGATAGTGTAAATACAAAAATGGTTTTTGAAAGAGGAAAAGGGTTGCCATTAAATAAAAGATTTTTGGATTTTAGTGAAAATCCACAGGCTATAAATCCGCCTTGGAACTATGTGTATTCCGCAAACAATCAGCCGGATTCTGTGTCGGGGAATTTAATCCCTGGTTACTATCTTCCTGAAAATAGGGGAAAACGAATCGTGGAATTGTTGGAATCCAAAAATGATTGGGACAAAAAGTCCGCCAGCGATATGATTTTGGATGCGACTTCAGGCGTAAATTCAGAAATAGTCAGAAATCTTATTAAAAATGTCAACGTCTCGGAACTCACAGAAGAGGAGGTCAAATATTTGACTCTTATAGAATCATGGAAAGGTGATTATCCGTTGGAGAGTATTCCGGCCACCATTTATTCAAGATGGATTCATATGCTGCTGGAAGAAGTTTTCAAGGATGAATTAGGTGATGAAATGTACATGCAGTTTCTGAAAACGCATTTAAGTAAAAGAACAGTTGCACCGTTGATGTTAGATGCAACTTCCATTTGGTGGGACAATGTACATACCCCAGAAAAGAAAGAAACTCAAAAAGAATTGGTGCAAAACGCTTTTTCAAAAGCCATAAAATCCTTGAAAATGGATTTAGGTCCTAACGAATCCGAATGGGTCTGGAGCAATGTCCATACTGTAGAACACCCACATCCCATAGGTCAGGTCAAGGCTTTACGGTCTTTTTTTAATGTGGGTCCCTTTTCGGTAACGGGATCAAGGGAAGTAATCAACAACATGTATTTTGATTACGATAATGAGGGATTATACGAAACTACAACCGGACCTTCTACAAGAAGGATAATCGATTTTTCAGACATTGAAAATAGTATTAGTATCCTTCCAACGGGCCAATCCGGAAATCTTTTTAGCAAACATTATAAAGACCAAGCGCAAATGTACGTGGATGGAGAATTTAGGAAGATGATGTTAAATAAGGGAGAAATAACAAATAAGGAAAGTAAGTTGCTTATTTTTAAAAAGTAGTTTTATTTTATCCTATAAAAACGTCGTCAACAACGCCAATGAAAATAACGGGCATCTTTTTTTTGAAAAAATCAATTTTTAAATTAATCCCACTTTTAATTTTCTTGTATCCTAACCTTTATAGATTATCCGCTCAAAAAAAAGCAGATAATAACTATTACATTTGGCACGATAATATAGTTGGAGAACGGAATTTAGATATTTATAAAGGGAAAGTGTTTATACCAAAGTTTGTTTCAAAGGAAAAAGAACGGCAATTTTTTCAGCAGGGAAACCACTCTAAAACGCACATTGTTTATGATGGACAATCGTATTATAATTTAGCTATTAGATATGATCTTTTAAACGACCAAGTGCTTCTTTATTGCAAAACAGGTTTATGGAACGGATGGATAGTTTTGGCCTCTGATAAAATAGAAAGACTATCTATGGATGCTGTACCGTTTACTCATCTTAATGACTTTGAAAATTCTCAAATTAAAAGTGGATTTTATAAAGAGGTCAGTACTGATGGGAAGATAAAACTTTATGAAAAGCTTTCTAAAGCTGTAAGGAAACGGATAATTGATAGAAAAACTTATTATGAATTTAAAGATTCGAAGTCTCTTTTTTTGATAAAGAATAATGAGGATTATACTCTAATCGAAAACATAAGAGATTTGATTTTTTTGTTCCCAACCTTTAAGAAACAAATACTTGATAATTACAATAAAAAGGTTCACAAAGCGAATGAATCAAATTCCTTTAAGAATTCTGTTGAACAGCTTAACCAATTAATAAAATAAAAAAGACCCAACAGGATAATGAATAAGTTTCTGAGTATTATATTTTTGATACTTCTCAGTTTTGCGAATCTTTCCGCACAGCAAATAAATAACAACGTTTCGATTAGAGCGGAAAATAAGAGTCTAAAGGAGATTTTTCGGGAAATAGAGGCTCAAACCGATTATAACTTCTTTTTTTCAGAAGATTGGGTCGTGAATATCAACTATACAGGATCATTGAATAACTTAAGTGTTGATGATGCTTTGTCTGAAATTTTAAATGAAACCGTATTGAATCATTTCCTTTTGGGGAATAGAATCATCTTAACGCAAAATGCTTTGATATATGATGAATTACCAAGTGGTTTTTTTGGGAAGGCAATGGACACCATAGAAGAATCTACGGGCACTTATATTAACATACAACCCATCAACATCTTTAGGGCCTCTAATGATAATAACAAAACAGAAACCAAAACATATAAAATAGGGAAAGAGGATTATTCTTCTAATGAAAAGGAATTTGTCTTAAAAGGCAGGATAACCGAAGTTAAAACAGGCAATCCTATTCCTGACCTTTCTTTGCTGCTAAAAAAGTCGGGTAGGGTATCGGTTACCGATGAAAACGGTTTTTATCAAATCATACTTAATAAAGGCGAGAACGTTCTTGAAACAAAATCTTTAGGTATAGAAAATAGAAAGCTCCGTATTCTAATGTTTAATAACGGTTCTCTGGATATTCGATTAAATGAGGATTTTGAGCAATTGGATGAAGTTGTTCTACAGGCTGAACACAATTCGAATGTAGAAAAAACATTATCTGGTTCTACTAGAATCAATGTAGAAGAAACAAAAAAGGTGCCATTGGTTTTAGGGGAGAGAGATGTGCTCAAAGTTGCTACGAGTCTCCCTGGAATTTCAACAGCTGGAGAAGGCGCTTTGGGGTTTAATGTAAGAGGAGGTAAAACAGATCAAAATTTAATTCTTTTTGATAATGCCGTATTATACAATACACAACATTTTTTTGGTATTTTTTCTGCTCTTAACCCTTTTATGCTGGGAGACGTTCAGATTTTTAAGGGAGGAATACCGGCTGAGTATGGAGGAAGATTGTCCTCGGTTATTGACTTAAGTACAAAAAAATCAAACAAGAATAAGTTGGCCGGAGAAGGGTCTATTGGACCAGTGACAGGTAATCTTTCCATTGAAATTCCAGTAGTTAAAGATAAATCTTCACTGAATGTAGGTGGTAGGGGTGCTTATGCCAACTGGATCTTAAGATCTTTGGACGAGGAGTCCTTGAACAAGAGCCAAGCTTCGTTTTATGACCTTACGGCTACTTATGAGCACAATTTCAACGAAAAAAATCAAGTGAAATTAACAGCTTACGCCAGTAGAGATGATTTCAGTATTACTTCAGATTCTTTGAACATTTATAAAAACAGCTTGGTAGCTCTTAATTGGAATCATCAATTCAATGAGAAAAGCAGTTTAGGCACTACCGTTTCAAATAGTCAGTATGGTTTTGATATTAATTTTGACGGTAATTCAAGCGATAGTTTCACTCTGGGATATAAAGTGGCGGAGACAGAATTCAAGACAAAGTTTAGCAAGGTTCTCAAACCCAATCTAAGTTATAATGTTGGGTTATCCTCAAAACTTTACAGAATTGACCCGGGCAGTTTTATGCCAAGTGGCGAGGAGTCTTTGGTCGTACCTTTGGAAATAGAAAGGGAACGAGGTCTCGAGTCAGCAATTTTTGTATCTGCAAATTTTGAGCCGGTTAAGAAATTATCTCTTGATGCAGGAATACGTTTTTCACTTTTTAATGCCCTTGGCCCGGGAACACAATTTGTGTATGAGGAAAATTCACCCAAAAATGAGAGTACTATTATTAATACTCTGAATTTTGAAAATAACGAAATTGTGAAGACTTATGGCGGGCCAGAGTGGCGTTTGTCTTCTAGGTATTTGATAAAACAAGATTTGTCCTTAAAAGCAAGTTTTAATAGCACTATACAATATATACATCAACTTACCAACAATACCACTGTTTCTCCAATAGACACCTGGAAGCTATCCGACCTTAACATAGAGCCTCAAAGAGCAAATCAATTCGCTTTCGGTGTTTTCAAGAACTGGCTCGGAAGTAATTACGAAACTAGTGTAGAGGCATTCTATAAAAATTCTGATAATATTTTGGATTTTAAAACAGGTGCTCAATTGCTCTTAAATGAAAATATAGAAAGGGAAGTACTACAAGGAGGGGGCAAGGCTTACGGAATTGAACTTTTAATTAAGAAAAATAAGGGGAAAATAAATGGATGGTTAGGATACACTTATTCCAGATCTTTTTTGAAATTAGATAGTGAGTTTAATGAAGAAAGGGTTAATAATGGAGCATTTTTTCCCTCTAATTTTGACAAGCCACATGATTTCAGCTTTGTTGGTAATTATCAATTTACGAGAAGATTTAGTGTATCTGCTAATATTGTTTACCAAACAGGGCGTCCGGTAACTTTTCCGGTAGGGAATTTTCAGTTTAATAACTCACCTTTTGTTGTTTTTAGTGACAGGAATGAATTTAGAATTCCGGATTTTTATAGATTGGATTTGGGCTTTAACGTAGAAGGAAATCATAAGAAAAATAAACTGGCCCATAGTTTTTGGACTTTTTCAATTTATAATGTATTAGGTAGAAATAATCCGTTTTCTGTGTTTTTCATAACTGAAGAAGGGGACATAAAAGCACTGCAAAGTTCAATTTTTTCTATTCCTGTACCTTCCATAACCTATAATTTCAAGTTTTAAAATGTTCAATAATAATTCCCATATTTATTTTAGAGTACGTTCCCTAAAAATTTCTTTAGGATTTTTAGTATTCTCGCTTGCGGGTTGTTTGGAAACTTTTGAACCGGAAACTTTGGGGTTCGAAAACATTTTGGTCGTTGAAGCTGTCATTACCGATGAATTTATTGAACAAGAAGTAGTGCTTTCTAGAACTACTCCTTTGGAGAATATGGAATTTGTTCCAGAGGGTGATGCTACCGTAATAATTGCTAATAATATGGGTGATAGTTATAATTTTCAGGAAGTCCAACCCGGAGTTTATCGTTCTATTGAACCATTTAACGCAGAACTAAATGTAGATTATGGCCTATCTATCATTACAGCGAACGGTGATACATACTTTTCCAGTATCGAAATGCTTTCCGGAACTTCCAATTTGACAAATCTACAAGCTATTAGAACTACTAATGACGATGGTGAAGAAGGGGTTCAAATTTTGGTAGACGGTGAAGGAATAGGGCCCAATTCGTCTTTTTTTAGATATGAATATGAAGAAACATATCAAATAAAATCTTTCTATGCATCACCACAAAACCTTTTTGTGGTATCTGAAAGTCCACTTACTTTTGAAACCAGAATTAAAGAAAGGGAGGAAAGAATTTGCTATCGTACGATTGCTTCCAATAATTTAAATTTAAGAAGTTCTTCAGCTTTAGCCTTGAACGAAACCAATGATGTTCCTATTAGATTTTTACCAAAAACCAGTTTTGAAGTAAGGGATAGGTATAGTATAGAAGTGACACAATTTATACAATCTAGAGAGGTTCAATCCTTTTATGAGACCTTGAACGAATTCTCAAGTTCAGAAAATGTTTTTTCCCAAACACAAGCGGGTTTTGCAGGTGGAAACATTACTGCGAATGACAATGAGAATAAGGTACTTGGTATTTTCAGTGTTGCATCGGTTTCTTCACAACGTATATTTTTTAATTTCAGAGATTTATTTCCTGATGGGATTAGACCCGCCTTTGTCAATGATTGTGTCACGGTACAGTTGAGCCCAAGTAGGGAGGGAGCAAGACTAGCACAGTTATTAAAATCAAGATACAAATTGGTAGCTGAGGACGCGTTTTCTGGTGATTATATAGTAGCACCTAAGGTATGTGTTGATTGTACAGTTTTGGGAAGCAATGTAAAGCCAGATTTCTGGGAAGATTAGAGATATGAAAACTCACAAATACATAACTACTTTTATTATTTCATGCCTTTTAAGCATATACATATTAAAGGCGCAGCGCCCAAATTTAGATTCCGTTAAGTTTGAACAGGAAAATATTTTCGTGCATGGTAATGATACCTTCTTTTTTCCAGGAGAGTATTTTTACTTTTCAATATATTGTTTCAATAGGGTAACTAAACGACCAAGTGATGTTAGTAAAATAGCACATGTTCAATTAATCAATGAATCAACAGAAGAAGTATTCTACAACAAAATAGATTTATTCAACGGCTTAGGGCAGGGAGATTTTTTTATTCCTTTGGATATAGCATCCGGCACCTATAAAATGGTCGTATATACAAACTTAATGCGCAATGATGCACAAAATGACCATTTTGAAATGGATATTATGGTTTTAAATCCGTACACCAATGACCAAGAAGTTTTTTGGGATAATAATGGAGATATTGAGCATAGCGATAAAAACGGGATTCAACTTTCCAATAATAACGTAAATAAACTTTTATTGATAAAAGGGCTCCAATCTAAATATAATATACGGAGTAAAGTTGAGATAGAACTGGTTGCTAAAGACCTGGCGAGTTACAATTATTCCATAAGTGTTAGAAAGTTTGATGCTGTTTTCGAAAATGACATACCTCAAATTGAAAATTATGCGGTAAAAAATAAGACTATCGGGTCTAAGACCTCTGAGATTTCGTCCAAAACATCTTTTGTGCCGGAAATACGAGGTGAAAACATAAAAGGTAAAGTACTACTGAAAAGCGGACAGGAGATAAATATTCCTATGCGTTTATTAGTAAGCATTACTGGTAATAATAGCTATACAAACATCATTATAACTAAAAGTGATGGCAACTTCATTTTTCCGTTGAATAGAAATTACGAGATAGAAAATTTAGAAATAACTCCGTTGAACAATGGGAATGATTATGAAGTAATCTTATCTACCCCAAAAGAAATTACCTTTAAAGAGAAGAAGTTCAAAAAGTTTCAGCTCGATAGAAATATGGAAGAGCTTATAAAACAACGTAGTATACATAATCAAATCGAAAATAATTACTTTTCGTTTAGACCAGATAGTATAAAGCTTTCACAAATTAAAACCGAATCCTTTTATGATGGTGAAAACATTAGATATGTATTGGATGAATACACCAGATTTAAGACTTTAAAAGAAACGATAACCGAAATAGTTGAGGATGTCTTTGTAACGGAACTTAACAATAAAAAAGTATTTCAAATCAGGACTGAATATCCATTAAGTGAACAGCTTGGATTTTTACCGCTTGTTGTTATTGACGGTAATGTAATCGAGGACATTACCACACTTTTGGATTACGATGCTAGGAAAATAAAAGAAATAGATGTTGTACACCATCAATATGTTTTAGGACCACAAATTTATCAGGGTATTGTGAATATAAAGACTTTTAACGGCGATTATTCTGAAAACACATATACCGCTAGCAATACAAAATTATTTAATTTAATTCCAAAACAGCCCTTGAAAAATTATTTTAGGCAAGTATACCCTGATAAGAACTACAACGAAACAATTCCTGATTTTAGACATCAATTATTATGGAATCCAAGAATAACTCAAACCAAAGAGCGTAAAAAGCTAGTCTTTTACACTTCGGATGTGAAAGGTGTTTTTTCCGTTTGTTTAGAGGGTTTAACAAATGATGGAAGGCCTATTTCCCTACAAAAGGTATTTAATGTAGAATAGAAGATATTCCTTATAATAAGATTAATATGCTTACAAAAGTTTATGGTAGTGCCGTATTTGGGGTGGAGGCCACAACGATTGTTGTTGAGGTTAATATTGACAAAGGAATTGGATATCATCTAGTAGGCCTGCCCGATAATGCCATCAAGGAAAGCAATTATAGAATTGCTGCTGCTCTACAAAATAATGGCTATAAAATCCCGGGAAAGAAAATCACCATTAATATGGCTCCGGCCGATTTGAGAAAAGAAGGCTCGGCATATGACCTTACTTTGGCCATAGGAATTTTAGCGGCGTCCAGTCAAATACAGTCGGACGATATTGAAAAGTATATCATCATGGGAGAACTGTCCCTTGACGGGAGTTTGCAGCCGATAAAAGGAGCATTACCTATCGCCATAAAAGCTCAGGAAGAGGGGTTCACTGGGTTTATTTTACCGAGTGCCAATGCAAAAGAAGCAGCAATAGTTGGAGACTTAAAAGTTTATGGAGTTGATAACATAAAACAAGTAATCGATTTTTTTGATAAAGGTAACCCTCTGGAACAGACTGTTATCGACACGAGAGCGGAGTTTTATAAAAGCTTGGATTTTCCTGAGTTTGACTTCTCCGATGTAAAAGGTCAAGAAAGCATCAAACGATGTATGGAAATCGCTGCTGCTGGAGGACATAATATTATTTTGATAGGACCTCCGGGGGCGGGTAAAACAATGTTGGCAAAAAGACTACCCTCTATTTTACCGCCAATGACGCTTCATGAAGCGTTGGAGACGACAAAGATTCATAGTGTTGTGGGTAAGATTAAGAATATGGGATTGATGAGCGAGCGACCTTTTCGAAGTCCGCATCATACCATTTCGGATGTGTTATGGTAATATGTGTACAAATGTATAAAATTTATTTTATCTTTGTCTAAAATTGTAAGAATATTAACACGATTTTCGATAAACGGTAAAGAATGATAGGTATATATATACGGTTGAGTCAAGAAGATGAAGAAAGTAATTCCATTGAAAATCAGTTATTTGAGGGAAAAAAATTTGCCATTGACAAAAAAGAGCCTTTTTTGGTCTATAACGAAGGGCAGGGGGTGAGCGGTGCGAACCTAATACAAGATAGACCAGTATTCCAAAACCTATTAAAGGACATAAAAGAAGGTAAGGTAACTACAGTTTGGGCGAGAAACCAGAACAGGATTTCACGTTCACGGATGGTATTTGCCGAGTTCCTTAATGTTGTAAACGAACATAGCGTAAACGTCTATTTCAATGACATAAAATATGACCTTGACGATCCAACGGCAAAACTGATTTTAGGCATATTCAACGAATTTAATTCCTATCAGGTCGAGTTGCAGAGCCAACAGACTAAAAAAGCACTTCTCAACAACGCCAAAGAGGGTAAGGCGTTCGGAATCACCCCCTATGGATATGATAATGTGGATGGATATTTACATATAAACGATGAGGAAGCCGAGGTCGTGAAAAGAATCTATGACCTATCATTGAACGGTACGGGAACTAGAAGCATTGCCGAGATATTGAACGATGAAGAAATACCTACTAGATATAACAAAATAGGGGAGGGTACTCTCACTTTCGTACATAAGGACACGGGCAAAAAGACCACAAAGAAAAAAAGTGATATACGATGGGCTGGGAACACCATCAGGAATATAATTACCAATACAATTTTTAAGGGGGAAAGACTTTGGAAAGGTGAAACGATTGAACTACCATCTTTAAAAATTTTAGAACCTCATTATTGGCAAAAGGTAAACGACAACTTGGTCAACAACTACAATACCAAGGGTAAGAAAGTAGACCATAAATATATGCTAAAAGGTGTTTTGGAATGCTTTGAATGTGGTCGGAACTACTATGGCCGTACCAGGCAGAACAAAAAGGATAATTACTATATGTGTTCGTCAAAGCGTTATAAGCACGAGACCTGTACCAACCGTTCCATTAACATTGACGTACTGGAATCCTTTATCTGGGAAAGTCTTTTCGAGGGTGACGGGATGTATGAAAAAATGGTACAGACCTATAAGGAAGGGGGAACGGAAAAAAGGCGCAACGAACTGGCAAAACTCATTGAAAAAAACAAAAAGAAGCTCGAAGCCTTGGACGGGGAACGCAAAAGAATGATAAACGCCCTGGTAAAAGGATTGATAAGCGAAGGTGATTTCAAGGACGAAAAAACTAGGATTATCAGAACGGAGAACGATTTAAAGGAACATCTAAAAAAAGACAGGGAGGAATACGCCACCTTGGATGAAGAAAACAAGGTACTGGAAGATATAGCCTTTGATTGGGGCTTTTTAAACAAGGAAAGCTATGATAGTCTGATGAAGCCGGGGAAAGAGAAGCTACGGGCGGAACTAAAGGAACATATAACGCTCAAAAGGCGCAAAAGAAAATTCAACCCGCCTTGGAACGAAAAAAAGCGCATTATCAAAAAATACATCAAACGGATACTTATCGAACATGATAACGATAACAAACTCTATATCCTGACGGTAAAATATAACCTGCCCATCCAAGACGAAACCTATCTAATCGACAACTGGTATCTATATGGCTACGACCATAACAAAAAGAAAATGACCAAATGGCTATGGGAGGGGAACACTAGAAAATTCACGGCAAGCTACATCATGCAGACCAACAAAAGATTAAAGGAATATTTCAATTAATGGGATAAAGAAAATATTTTATCCTTTTGAATCAGGGTGGCGCAAGGATAAAAAAAATTCGGCAAAGGTTATCCATATCCAGTAAAAAGAAAGCTTAGTACATAGAGTATATATAAGAGAGAGATAAGACAGTTCCTATTGCGTTCGATTGTCATTTGTTAGGGGTTAACCGTACCCTAAATCAACTTCTTTAGTACTATTCTAAAGCTTCTTTGTTGGGAGTTGCAACCTTTTAAATCCAATTTGCTGGGGGCGTAAATACTATTGATAAAAGCTTTGTTGGAAATAATTACCGTTGAAATCCAATTTGTTGGGGGTCAAATTTGATAAGAAAAAACGTCCCATCCCCAATCCCACACGTATACACAAGCGATTTAAAGGTTCAAAAATAGACTATAGTCTAAATATATACCAATTTATCGATTTTATCCTACAGCTTATCGGGTTTTATTGTGGGTCATTTATAACTACCCTATATTTGTACCAGTAATAACCCAAATCAATTTATTATGCCTTACATTACAACAGAAGAAGTAAAAGAAAAAAGAAACGCTATCAAGAAAGCTTTACCAGATTTTAAATTCAGCGTTACCAGACAGAACGGCACAAGTATAAGCGTGGCCATAATGGAAGGTAAATTGGATTTGATGGGAGATAGCCAAAGGGATTATGAGAGCGTAAACCATTTCTATATTGAAGATAACTATAAGGACAAACCAGAAGTTAAGAAGGTTCTTAAAACCATCTATGATATTGCAAAAGGAGGTCAAAGGGAACTTACCTATGATGGTGATTATGGAAGCGTACCTAATTTCTATGTAGATATTACAATAGGTAGATGGGATAAGCCCTATGAAATAAAAGCTTAATTAAAACAATTGCCCCAGCCCAAACGTTGGGGCTTTATATTTAGATTATGAAAGCACGATATATTAGGATAAGTACCCCAGACCAAAAATTGGAAAGACAGCTGGCAAAGAAGCACAAGGACGAAAAACTGTTTATAGACGTTTGTAGCGGTTCTGTTCCATTCAACGAACGACCAAAGGGCAAAGAACTGATAAGCTTAACAGGGCTTACCTATGTTAGCGTACATTCCATTGATAGACTGGGTCGGAACTTGTTGGACATATTGACCACTTTGGCGCACTTTGATGATAACGGGATTATATTAAAGGTTGATAATCTAGGTATCGAAAGCCTTACCCCAGACAAAGGCAAATTAAAGCCCAACCAAGCTTTTAAAATGATAGTTACCGTAATGGGTCAGGTCGCCCAGATGGAACGGGAAACCCTTTTGGAACGTCAAAGGGAGGGTATCGAAATAGCAAAGGCCAAAGGAAAGTACAAAGGGCGTGTAAGGGGTTCTAAGGAATCCAAAGAAGAAATACTATCCAAGTATCCCAATGTAGTTAAACGTCTAAGGGAAGGGCAATCGTTACGCAATACGGCTAAGCTATGCGATGTTAGTAAGGGAACGGTTCTAAAAGTTAAAAATTTCCTCTAATACCGTGTTTTCTGGGGTACAGGATTATGAGTTCCCCAATAAAATTTTCACCCATTTTTGACAAAAGTTTTAAAGTTTGAATATGTCATACCCTACTCCAATACCAAGCCATAACCGATTATCGTAATGCCAATTACTTGAAAGTGAACCTAATCCTTTATCCCAGCCCATAAAAAATCCAGCCGATATTTTGTCCCTACTGTATATAATGCCTAGACCTCTGGAAAATAATCCAATTGTTTGGGTTTTACTATCGGTCAACGCATTATTAAATACATTGTTCGCTGTTAGTGTTTCGGAAGCTGCCCCTAGAAAAACTCCAAGGGATAATTTTTCTTCTACTGTTTTGTTGCCTACCTTTTTCCTGTAATGAAATTTAGTTCTTCCTGTGGTCGCCCCCATGAACAGACCAGCATTGAAAGTTGTGGAGAAAAAACTTTTTACTTCAACGTTGCCACTATGCTCAGGGCGATATTTGAAAGGTATTGTCAATGCAGTGGTGGTAAATTCTTTAAAATTTAGTTTAGCGGTTTGACCATCCCTTAATGTATAATACAAATCTGTTTCGTCATCTTTATAAGTGCTTTTTGGAAAGTTCCAGATATTTACATAAAGTTTTTCCTTTTCAAATAAAACATTACCACGATATGTAAAATTTTCATTTTTCTTAAAAAAATCTGGCACCATCTTTACGTTATAACCTAGAATCTTTTTAAGCTTTGATAAATCTGCTTCCTTAGACGTAACGGTAAACTTTTTGCCTTCGGAGTCTACTAATTCAGCTGAATATTTATATCCCTCTTTAACTTGTTTGATTAAATCTTCAACTGTTTTTATTGCATTTCTTACGTTTGATAATTCTGCTTGGTTTCTTTCAATTATATTATTTAGTTTTTCTTGTGCAGTGGCATCTAATTTTTTGTAAGATTCACAATTTTTAGATAAACCATCCAAATAGTCGTACACATTGACGTAATTGTCCTTTAGCAATTTTTTTTCTTCATGTTTCCGTTCCCAATGGTTTAGGATTTTGGTAGTTTTATCTTCCTTTTTTTTTATATCTGGTATTTTTTTTAGGCAACACAATTCTGTTTCATCATCAGAAATTCCTGAATTCTCTTTTTCCTTTTTATATTCCCAATAATAAAAATCAAGCTTGTTTTTTATTGTGTATCTTTTTTTGAACACAACTTGTGAAAATGAGTTTGTATGCGAGAATAGACTAATAAGTATTAGCAAGGCTAAAGAGTTTTTCATCTGGTCTGGTTTTGGTTAATAAATAGTTGGGGGAACTAGTACCAATTTATTAAAAGCTTATCAAAATTGCACCTAGAAAAACCTCCTAATTTCGGAGGATATTGTTATAAAATGAGTTTATCAAACCTTTCTCTTAATGTCGTTTAACGTCTAAATTATGGGTAATCATTGCGTAATACAGAAATTTATGAGATGTTAGTCAGGAAACGGTACTAGAAGTTAAAAATTTATTGTAAGTAGTAAAACGTACACCTAGAATAGAATTGTTATCTACATAGCCATAAAGTGAAATTCATCGCCATATTTTAGCTGAACCGTATAGGTTTCTTTGTAATAATATATGCCAGCTGACTTATCAATAAATTTTCTTGGGTCTGTGTTCTTTATGTCAACTGGTTTTACCCTATCTATTTTTGTTGTATATTCAAACTCTTTACCACTCCAGTCGACGTCATCGGTTAAATTTGTCAATCCACTTTTTCTTGGTGCTGAAAAATATTTTTTGTGATTTTTCCATTCTGTTTTTTGTAGTGTTAGTCCATTAATTGAGGATACCCATAAACTAAATTGAATATTCTCCTTGAAATCTTCTTCTTTAAAAGTAGCAATCTCAAGTACACCGAGATTTGAATCCAAACTTCTCATTTTAATTTCAAAACGCTCGTAAGTGCCGTGCCCCTCCAATAAGGGTTTTAGTTGAATTGGTTTATTTGCAATACTTTTTTTAAATGATGATGAACTGAATTTTAAATCAATTAAACTCATCGGGTATTTTCCAACCACCGCACAAAAAAGGTGGATGGTTTTATCCCTCCAACTTTTTACTAGATAAAATTTAACGTAACTATCTCCACCAGTAATACTATTTTGAACCTCCTTTGTTTTTGATACAACAGACCTTAGGGTTTTGACCTGATTGTCCACAACGTCCCTCACGATATTTATAGAGTTATCAACTTTGCCCAGATTTTGGGTCGAGGAATCGATTTTATTTAATGCCTTTCCCAAATCTGTAATAATTCTGGAGGCTCTGATGCTGTCCTGAATAATTTGCTGATTCCTTCTTTCGGTTTCTATATTTTCCGCTTCCTTCTGTTCCTTACTAGTATCCACTTCGTCAAAAACCGATAATATCAGCAGTATCATAGACAAGCCGATTATTATAGGTTTTTTTATTTTCTCCCATTTTTTCTTTTTTTTTCTCCGTTTATACTCCCAGACCTCTATAACTGTTATAGACACACCGATTAGTATAATAAAAATTTTAGCCCATGGATATTCAGCTATGTTCATATCACAAAATTAATTTTTAAATGACCCCCTTCAAAGTCGGGATATTATTAGTTATCAACCATTAATTGCTAATTGTGATGTAATTACCCATTTTTGTATATGGGTCTATATGATTACATGATATTGGAGGATACGGAACAATGGAACGTACTTTGGAACAAGGGCGATTATATTACCCATCGTTTGGATGATAAGTATAAATGCAATCTCTATGCTTTGTTCGATTTCTTCGTGGAGGTAAGGTTAGACCCTATAACGGACAAGATACTGGATAAGGCACATTTTAAAACTGGTATTATATTGGATAAGTACGCTGGTGATATTGATATAAACTGACTATTTCCCCCACCTGTTCCTGTATGCTTTTCCATTAAGCCAGTTGCCCACTATCCAGATTAGGACAAATGCGATAACGCCCCCTACAATTTCGTACCAAGTCCAGTTTTCAAAGTCCATTTACTAAACCAACATTAATAGATTTGCCAGAATTACCAAAATGCTTCCAAGTGCCAATATCACTCCAAAAACAAACCTTACCTTATACAAAGATTTCCAAGTATCTTTTTCTTCCTCGAATGCAGTTCTGTTCCAATAGGTTTCAATCAGACCCAATGTCATAAAACCCAAAGCCCATAAATAGTCAGTACCAGAAAGCATAATCAAATATACTCAATAGCTTTTAACCTGTTTTCAGCTTCCTTAACGAAGTTTTCATCCAATATGGCTTCATGCTTCATCAATCTGTTTTTGATTCCTGTACCGCCTTTAAAAACTTCCAGACGGCACATTGTCGTGTCCTTATCAAAGCGGTTGTAGCATTCGACCTTGATTTTATCGAAACCGTACTTTTTCAATCTGAATTTCAATAGGGTTTCAATAAGTTTTTCTTGTGTGTACAAATTGTTTGTCATAACCTAGTTTTCTTCTTTGCCAACCTTCTTTCATACGGTGGTATTTATATCCGTTGCGCTCGAAATTGCCGTACTTGTCCACAAGCTTTTTGAAAATCTCCAAAGTTTCCTGTTTGGATTTGTTCACGCCACTTGTAAGCCCGTTAAGCTTTACGTTGTAGCTACCCTCGTCCACCCATGCGTATTTCCCTCCATGATTGGTCACCATAACGTAGCCCAAATCGTGAATTATGGTTTCTTCCAACCAAACATGGACGAGCTGGGACGACAACGGAAATTTTTCGTACATATTAATTTAAAATGGATATAATCCAAAATTATGGTAAATATCCAAAATATTATCAGATTGTTAATAAGTAACAGGTTTGGTGCGTAAAATAATTGCAAAGTCCTTAACTATTTTTTAACCCTTCATCAGCGATCGACACAAGAATTTGACACGGATTTAAGATAAGTGTAAAACACTCGCACCCCTTTTTAACAATAGGCTCACAAGGTTGTCACAAACTTTGAAATTCACTTTTGGGAATGAAAAGGGCGCACTAGCTTTGTAGTCTAAATCTTAACAAAATATCCCGTTACACCTTCCACGGGAATAAGCGGAGGCAATTTCAAAATCGAATTATGGAAAAATCACACGGATTTCCGATGGAAAATTTTTTAAATCTTCATTCTAAAAGATTGGAGGAATTTACAGAATCCCAAAAAGAGGAACTACGTTCAAACCCACCCGAATATGTAATTGATTTTAGGGAAAGACAAGCCTATTTATATCAGCAGATAATAGAGAAATGCGATTTGTTGGTAGTGGACTTGATTAACGAGAACAACATAGACTATCGTATTTCCATTAATGATAGAGGGGTTTGGATAAATATAGTCAAACATTTATTCGGGGTCGTCTCTGCAACAAGATTGAGTTGTATTAGAGATTTCGATGCGTTTGCAAATGAATTGTTCAAAGAACTATTCAAGTAGCTGATATTGGAGTTGCTAAGCGATAAGATGGTTGCTCGCATGTTGGTCAAAACTCCGATAACCGTGTTTCTGAATATCTTGTATTGGTAGAACCTAGTATTATTTGAGTTGCTATGGTTTTAAGTGGGAGCGCAGCGATCAGGACTGGTAGTAAACAAATATAACCAGGTATTCTCGCTTCGCTCGTATACCGACAAACAATTGCACAATTCGCCGAGGCTAAAGCCGAGGTAAATGGTTTAAGCGGTAAGCCAAATAAAGTTGATAATGGTTTGTCGTGTAAAAACAAGGAATTTTTAAAAAGTGTAATAAAAACCCCCAAAAAAGTACATTATGCAAGACATTATATATTAAATGTTAGCGAAATGTACTTTTTACCCCCTTTTTGTTACACTTTTTTTGGAAAATTCTGGGCGAGTGTAGTTTTCGAGTGTAAGACCTGAAAAAATATACCACTTGCGATAAAAATGACAGATTTTAAAAATAAAAATATTTGAAGTATATTTGTAAAGTATTGATAATTAATATATTAGGTGTATAAAACTCGCACCTAAGCAGAAAAAACCCCACCGTAAAGGCAGGGACTAAAGATTAAATCTTTTGATTGTGGTGATTACAAAGATAGTCTTTCTTCCAAAATGCCAAAGCGGTGCTACAATAGTAACGCATGGCAGCATCAAATACATTTTTCGATTTTTCACGGTTCAGAATGGATGATACCGACACCGTTGATTTTGACGGGCAACCTTACCTAATTTTTGATGAACCTAGATTATTTCACAAGTTTTATGTACCCAAATTTATACTCCCCAATTCCAACAATGAGTATAATAACCATAACGAAAGTGGTGCTTACATGATAATAATGGGATTGATTTGCAATTTCGCTTATCTCAATCCAAACGCAGATAAAGGCGTTTATCTCGATCTGCTGAAAATCCTTAATAGTAAAACATACAATAGCATCCTACCTACCCAAATCCATGGGATGGCCGATGAAATTTTATATCTACAGAATGAAGGTGGTCTACCGCTTTTACCAAATCTTGAAAAATCGTTTCTGGTCAACCCTGAATTATCGGAAACGGAAAGAAAAAAATACGTAGGGAAATGTACTGGATTGGTGAGAAAGCGCACCACTATCGACAAACTCAAAAAGACATTGGAAAATTGGATGCCAAATTATGGAAAACCCACAAATCAAAAAATAGCCCAGATTTCAGGATTTTCAATTCGTACTATTAAAGACTATAGCCCAGAACTTAAAGAGAAAAAGAAAGAAGCAATTAAAAAATGCCGTACCCCCAAAGAAAACAAGACCCTAAACGAACTCAAAATATTAATGAGATCATGGGATTTGGACAAAGGTCTACCAACATACAAAGACCTAGCGGATGCGTCGGGCAAAAGTCTTGACACAGTAAAAAGTTATGGCAAATACTTACAGCCCATCAAAGAACATTTAAAGAAAAAGACGGCTGCAAAAAGCAAAGAGTTTGAATTTTTCGCACCGTTTGACCAAAGCGGTTATGTTGTAAACCCGGAAAGTTTAAAAGCAGCGTAAAAATTTAGAATAATGAACAGAAAGAGTAAGATAGCCCAAAGGAAAGCGGACGGCAAAAAAGAAGTTTGGAACGTTAAGCGAACTCCCGACCGAAAAAAGAAAAAAGTTGGCAACGTTCAAATTAAAATAACCAACGTAGAGCGGTATCAAATCCTTAAAGAAAATTATGTAACTGGCATGACCGAAAAGCAACTACATGAAATAACGGGCGTACCTATGGGAGCGGTAAAAAAGAACATGCCAACATTGAAAAGATTAACCTAATAAAAACCAACCAATTTGAAAAATGATTTAATTGAACGGCTCATTTCCGAACTGATTGAAGGGCGGGCAAAGTTCAGTGATATTCAACACCAGTCGGCAACCCTCAATTTCAACAATTTCGAGGCCAGTAACCGAATAGGCGAGATTGATGGCAGAATAGACCATCTTTTAAACTTGATAAATGAATAAAAAGACCGAAACATGGAATACCATAGATGAATTTCCCCAATACGAGATTTCAGATACAAAGATTGTTCGCCGTAGAGCCTGTATAAAGGTAAATACGCACCAACTTTTTGACGAAGACGGTAGTCTATTGGATGAATACCAAACTACTATACCACAAGCACCCAGACCAATAGCAAGCAAAATCGAAGGTTCTATCACGCTCCTTAAAAATGGTAAGCAATACGGTCGGAGTATTACTAAACTATACAAGAAATATGTTTTAAAAATAGAGCCGTCGAAGCGAAAACGACACCGCAAAAAAAGAGTATTGAAATTTTAGAACCCAGACCAAAACTTAACCTACTTAAATGACCGAGAACCCACCGAACAACCTAGAAATTGAAAGGGATTACACATCAAAAATCGATGAACTCGAATCCTTTTTCGACCCTCAACATCTATATAATTTTCTTACCCTGCAAGACGAGTTTTTTGATTTCCTGAAAGCCATAAAAGCCATCAGGGGCGCATCTTTAGAGGTACTTGACAACGGTTATTCCGCAGTTTTCCTAAACGGTCAGGAAGTACCAGAAACTAGAGCTTACAGATTCAAGGATTCCGTTGAAATAAATGAACTTCTGAAATTCGCAGGGCTACAATAACAGACTTTTCTTTCTTGTTCATAGGGCTAGGTAGTGCCTACACCTAAAAGCCTAGCCCTTATACTTATAATCTTCCAAAAACCATCCAAAATACTCTTTACAATGAATGAAGTCCTAACGGAACTTAGCCTAAACCATGATGATTTTATGGAATTGGCAATGTCCCTAACTAAAAAAAACCTCCACAAATCACAGGATGCAGTTTCCGAAATGTATCTGTTAATGGCAGAACGATTAGCCCGAACGGACTTGAAACCGATTAAAAAGCCCTTGGACTATGCATATATCATAGTCAGGAACATGATTTTTAAAGGGAACAAAAAAATAAGTACAACGCTATATGCGGAGGAACTGGAAGGATTCGAATTTGAAAGCGATGATAATAAGAACCAAAAGCTGGAAACTTTTAAAAAGTTCCTCAACCAAGTCCCATACCTAGACAGGGAGGTATTGTTACAGCATCAAGAAAAAACACAAAGACAGATACAAAAGGATACGGGGGTCTGTAGGGATAGATTGAGGGTTTACAAAAACAGGGGACTCAAAAGGTTAAATGAAATCATCGAGGAAGATAGATTGAAAAAAGAAAAATTAAAAAATTTACAAAATGCCCAAACCACCAACTAACGACCAAAAGAACATAGACAGTATTAAGGAGACCTTTAAAGTTTCCGAAGTTGAAATCATATCGGACGGCATCTACAAATCTGGTCAACAGTACTACAGCACCGTAGGAGGTCTGAACAGCAATTACAAGCCAAAGGAAATCGATAAGCCTAGTGAAGGATTGGGGGACGACGTAGAGAAAGTCTTAAAGGCCACTGGGATTTCCAAAATAGTGGAACTTTTCACACCAGACGGAAAGGATTGCGGATGTGACGAAAGAAAGCAAAAGCTTAACAAACTCTACCCTAGGAACAAGCCCAATTGTTTTGATAAGAACAGCTACGAGGACTGGACGGCAACATCAAAAGAGATAAAGGAATCCAATCAAATCACAAAGGAGAACCAGACCAAAATCATAATGTACCTACGTTCGATTTTGAATATGTCCGTTTCTGGTGACGGCTGCAAACAGTGTAATGTCTCATTGTGGAAAAAGTACATAACCATGTTGGACAAAGTGGCGGACACTTACCAATAATAACCCAAATCAACCTACTTATGAAAATCAATAAAACAACGAAACCAAAAAGGGACGAGAAAACTGGCAGGTGGCTAGGTTCTGAAAAGGGTATTACCCCAGATGAATTGCTACAGGCATTCGAGGACTACAAGATTTGGGCTAAACAAAATCCCAAAATCAAACAAGTTCCCAATACCAAAACCGATTCAGTAATAAATCTTGAAATGGAAATTCCATTGACAAAGACTGGCTTCATACTTTATCTAAGGCGTGAAGGGATTACAGGAAGCGGTACGGATATTCTTTTTAATAGAGATGGTCGATTCGAAGATTTCGTAGAGGTCAACCAATATATCGATGATTCGACATTCGACGACCAATTTACTGGCGGTATGGCTGGGGTCTTTAATCACAGTTTGACAGCAAGGAAATTAGGTCTTACGGACAAGCAAGAAGTTAAAACGGAGGAAAAGATAAAAATCAAGTTCGGTGGAGATTCAGATAGATAAACCTGAATTAACTACCTATCAAGAAGAAATATTATACAACGGAGCAAGGTTCACAATTGCCACTTGTTCTACCAAAGTAGGTAAGACCTATTCAGCACTTTTTGGAATTTTTGAAGCAGCCCACCAGCCCCAGATTCGAGAAGGGGACAATTTTTGGTGGGTCGCACCGACATACGCCCAGACCAAAATAGCCTACAAACGATTAAAGCGAGATTTGATTAGGTCGGGCATATATAAGTTCAATAATACAGACCTTGTAATCGAATGCCCTAACGGAGCGGAAATACATTTTAAGACAGCATCGGATTCAGATAATTTATTTGGGGACGATGTTGTTTTCGTGGTTTTGGACGAAGCTGGACGATGTAACGAAGATGCTTGGTACGCTTTACGTTCTACATTGACCGCTACTAACGGTAAGGCTATATTGATAGGGAACTTTGGGGGTAGTCAGAACTGGGTTACCAGATTGGCGGAGAAAGCTAAATCAGACCCAGAATACCATTTCATCAAGGTAACGGCCTATGATGCCGTTAAAGCTGGAATCCTTTCAAAAAAGGAAATTGAACAGGCTAAAAAGGATTTGCCAGAAAACCAGTTCAGGGCATTGTATTTGGCGGAGGGCGGAAACGATGAAAGAAACCTTATCCAGAACGAAAGCTTAATTAAACTGCCTTTAAATTCAGTTACGGAAGGTATCAAATACCTGACTGGGGACATAGCCAGATTCGGAGCGGATAAAACGGTTCTTTTGGTCTGGTCGGGCTTAAAGGTAATCGGCTGGCATATTATCGATAAATCTTCTCTGACCGATGTAGCGGTACAGGTTCAACTATTAAAGGCAAAGCACAATATAAACCTACAGAACATTTTACTGGACGAAAACGGTATTGGTGCTGGTGTAATCGATATGGTCGGATGTCGTGGGTTCGTCAATAACTCCAAACCAATCAAGGTAAAAGGAGAGGTACAGAATTTTGCCAGTCTTAAAGACCAATGCTACTACAAGTTGGCAGAGATGATTAACGCCAATTTGTTAAATGTCTTATTGCCCCACTCAATCCAGAAGTTATTAATAGAAGAATTGGAACAGGTAAAAGAACCAGCTGCCCCAGACGTATCAAAACTAAAAATCGTGGGAAAGGAAGCCATTAAAAAGAAAATCGGGCGTTCCCCAGATTATTCGGATGCCATTATGTTAAGAATGTTCTTTGAACTTAACCCGTTCTATGGCCAATATCACCTAAGATAATTTTCTTCCAAAAATCGTCCTAAAAACTCTTTAGGATATGAAGCAAACTATCTATATACCTGAAACTTTAAGCGATTTAACACTTAATCAGTACCAAAGGTTTCTGAATGTAGCCCAGATTAACGAAGATGAAGTATTCATCCAAAAAAAGATGATACAGATATTCTGTAACGTCCCTTTGCTGGATGTCGAAAAGATGCAAAAGAAGGATTTCGATGAGATTATCGGGATTCTAAAAAAGATGTTGGAAGAAACCCCTGAATTAACTAAAAGATTCACCTTAAAGGGCATAGAATACGGCTTTATCCCTGATTTTGATGCCATTTCCTTCGGTGAGTTCGTGGATTTGGACAATTTGACGGGCAACTGGGACGAAATGGTAATGTTAATGAGCATTTTATACCGTCCAATTAAGAAGAAAAAGGGTAAAAAATATCGAATAAAACCCTATAAAGCCGAGAAAAACGAAGCATTTAGCGATTTACCGCTGGACATAGTGATAGGCTCACAGCTTTTTTTTTGGCATTTAGGGAACAAATTATTGAGTCATACGAAGAATTATGGGTCAAAAGCACTTCAAACTCCCAAGATACAGCAGGAATTAGCCAAAATTTCGGACAACGCTGGGGCTGGTACGCTTCAATTTCAGAACTCGCTGGACACGATTTCACAAATATTGACCAAATCACTCAATCAAAACTTTCTACTGCCTTATACCATCTAGTTTTTCTAAAGGATAAAGCGGAGACCGAAGCCAAATTAATCAAGAAATGAGAACCTACTACCAAATCTTAAAGCTAATACGTGAAAAACTGGAAGCCGACCCCTTAGTAAATACAGTTACGCAAGGTGATATAACCGAAATCGATTTGGATAAGCAAAATCTATTTCCATTGGCTCACATTCAAACGGGTACAGCGGTCATCGGGGCGAAAACCATAGATTTTAACCTTACGGTCTTTGCCATGGACATAAGGGACACCAGCAACGTACCCAGAACGGACAAATTTAACGGCAATCATAATGCAATAGACAATTTGAATTCAATGCTGGCAATCTGTAACAGGTTGTTCAAGTCAATAGCTGTTCTGGAAGATGATTTTTCAATAGGGGACAATCCAACGTGCGAACCTTTTTACGAAAGCCGTACAAATACCCTTGACGGCTTCGCTATGAGTTTTGTAATTCAAATCCCTAACACTGAAATAGCGATATGTTGATTCCTACGGAGACAAAAAAGGCACTCTCAAAATTTGCACGGCTGGTCGTGAAGGAATCCAAAAGGAACTTGAAGGATTCGGGAAAGTCCACCAGCGGAAAACTTGAAAAATCGATAGGATTCGATTTGAACGTATCCGATAATTCGTTCGGGCTATCCTTTGAAATGGAAAAGTACGGGGAGTTTCAGGATAAGGGGGTAAACGGATTTCTTGTTAAAAGGAATAACAGTCCTTTCAGCTACAGGGATGCCAGACCACCGTTAAAGGCACTTGATAAATGGATTGTCAAAAAAGGAATTGCACCAAGGGATAAGGACGGAAAATTCATAAGCCGTAGAAGTCTTCAATTCTTAATCAGTCGGAAGATATTTTTTGAGGGAATCAAACCCAGTTTGTTTTTCACCAAACCTTTTGAAAAACATTTCAAGCAATTACCAGATACGGTAATGGAAGCCTTTGCCCTTGATATGGAAAACTTTCTGAAAGCAACACTAAAAGACAATGATACTAACTAAAAGCCCTTATTACATAACAGCCCCATTGGTTTCTGGTACAACCTCCGTAACCTTAAACCTAAAGGTTATCGATTCGGTGGAGTCCAGTAGTCTTTCAAATCCAGATTATACTATTGTAAAAAATAAACCTAGTGCCAGTACAACAAACTTGGATTTTGAAGTAAGCAACCTTATAAGGGATTTTTTTGAACCAGACCCTATTTTTAGCCCTACCACGGCACTTTTAGATTCAAATGATAAGAATGTACTAAGCGTTAATTATAGTCTTACCTATTCGGGCGGAGGTATTGACCAGTCAGTTACCAATGTTGACGTATTGGACGGGTACGGTTATTTCTTGGAAGGAATAAACCCACAACTGCCAGCCGATAAAATTCTATTGTCCAACGATTATTATGTTGTAAACAAACAGGGGTATTTCGCTATCCCGATTTATAACGATGGTACGCTTTCTACTGTTACTGTAGATGGGACTGATTATACATTGACCGAAAGCAGCACGGTTAAAACAAAGGTCAAATACCTATGGTTGAACTGTAACGAATTTTCAGGTACAATCTTAATAGAAACAGCTGGACGGGCAATCAGTCTGGAAATACAGGACGAATGTAAATACCAACCTTACGACATTGTATTCCGAAATAAGTTCGGGGTATTCGAATTGATGACCTTTTCCAAGGTAAGCAAGGAAAGTATTAAAACTTCATCCGAGAATTTCAAGGCCAATTTTGTTTCAAACGGAAGCTTTGATACTACAAAACATAGCTTTCAGGATTTCAATAAAAATGGTAGGGAACAAATAAAACTTACTTCCGATTTTCTGCCAGAATCCTATAACGAAACGATAAGACAATTACTGTTATCGGAGTATGTATACATCCTTCAAAAAGACGGGACTTATATACCCGTCAACGTCCAGACCAAAACATATCAATACAAAACTAGAATAGTCGATAAGCTTATTTCCTATGAAATGACTTTTGATTACTCATTCGATGCAATCAACAATATCTAATGAACAAAAATCTGGACATATATATCGAGGGGGAAAGGTTAGACCTTTATGATAACGAGAACATCGTTATAAATTCCAGCGTTCAGAATGTAAATGATATTTCCAAGATTTTCAGCGATTACAGCCAGTCGTTTACAGTACCAGCCAGCAAGAAAAATAATAGGATTTTCAAGCATTATTACAATGCTTCTATTACTGGTGGATTCGATGCAAGGGTTAAGAAACCGAGTTATGTAGAACTATCCAAACAACCTTTTAAGGATGGAAATATACGCCTTGAAAGTGTAAAGCTTAAAGACAACAGACCAGATAACTACAGCATAAGGTTCTTTAGTAATCTAACTAACCTAAATACCCTATTCGGGGAGGACACTTTACAGGACTTGGATTTTACGGACTATGATTTTACATATAGTTCGGCAACCGTATTCAATAGAATGACAATACCAGGTCAAATCATTTTCCCACTAATCAGTACTCAAAAGCAGTGGTACTATAATGATGACAATGCAGACTTCACCAATACGGAAAGACTGACCAATATAGCTTTCAATAACAGTACGGAAACCCATGGAATTTTCTGGAAGAACCTACGTCCAGCCATTCGGCTTATGCGAGTTATCGAAGCAATCGAAGATAATTACGGGATTACGTTCAGTAGGGATTTTCTAGGAACGACCCCGTTCGACGACCTATATATCTGGCTTGACAGAAAGGATACGGGAAAGGTATTGGAACAGGATAGCACCGTTAAGAATTACGACGAAGTATTATTTGCACAACCAGCGATTGGTTCATATAACAATGAAACTGGTTTTTATAGCCCTACGGAGTCGGGGAGCGAAAAAATAAGGGTGTCGGATGTCAGGGTCAATTCATCGGATGGTGTACCAGTTCAGGTTCAATTGATGAACAACGACGAAGTAGTATACGAAGAAACCCACGACGGCATAAACGAAACATTTTTCGCACATGATTTTGGGGCTGGTGTAAACATCGGTAGCAATATTTATGTAAGGTTGGTTACATCCGCTGCCAAACAAGTGGACGAAGTATTATTAAGAATAAAGGAACTATCGGAGGACACGGTATTATTTACCGAAAAATATAATTTTTCGATTGATGCCCTAACCTTTGAGATAGTCGATTTTATACCCGAAATGAAGATAGGTGATTTTATTTCGTCACTTATCAAGATGTATAATTTGACCATACTTCCATTATCATCGACATCATTTGAAGTAAAGAATCTCGATAGCTGGTACAACGAAGGTATTACCTATGACATTTCAAAATATGTAGACAGGTCGGAGCATACGGTTAAGACCTCAAAGCTGTTCAGTGAAATAGACTTTACTTTCCTAGAACCAACGACAATTTTAAACCTACAATATGAAAGCCTGTTCGGACGGGGTTATGGTGATTTACAGGCAGAATTAAAGGATTCGGAAGGTACTAAGTTGGACGGGGGTAAATATACCATCGACCCAAAATTCGAACAGTTCGTTTATGAGAACCTAACGGATACTAATATCGTTTACGGACTTACCTTGGACGACAAGTTAGAACCCAATACCCCAAAGGCTCACATTTTCTACAATAAAATGGTCAATGTGACCACCAACCCAATCAGTTATATAAACGATACTGGGAACAATCAACAAGTAAGTACGACTGTTTCCATGCCCTCACATTTTGACGGAACGGACTCTACCAATTTTGGCGAGGAAGTGGACGAACATACCAATGTCTTAAACTCGAACAGTCTTTTCAGTAAATACTACCAGAACTATATAACGGACACTTTTTCCGAACAGTCCAGAATGTTTGAATATAAGGCTAAGCTACCTGTATACCTTATAACAAACCTTAAACTGAACGATAAACTAATAATAGATGGTGTCAGGTATCTGATTAACGATATGCAGACCAATATCAGTACCCAGCAGGTCAATTTCAAGCTACTGAACGACATCTATTAAACCCCAAATCTAAAATGATAGGTACAATCTTGAAAATCCTTTCTAAGGATAAGTTTTACGGTATTTCAAAAGAAATAGAAATAGCAAAGGGAGCGAACAAGCTTCCCGAAACTTTTTCCGATGTCCTAAAACAGGCCAAAAGGAGATTAAAAGCCCCAGACCTATATAAAACTTAACCAATGGCGATAAAGAAGGTAATACAAATCGATGCCGATACAGCGAAAGCCCAAAAAAATGTTGAAAAACTAGGTAATACCGTCAATTCAGAAGCAAAGGACATCAAAGGGTCTTTTTCTGGTCTTACGGATACACTGGATAGACTTACGGGCGGACTGCTAACAAAGTTCAAGGGACTGAAAGGGACTTTGGGAGGTGTGGCAACTGGTTTTAAGGGCATTGGTACGGCTATCGCAGCATCTGGTATCGGTTTACTTGTAGTAACGATTGCAGCGGTTACAGCTGCCTTTAAATCAAGCGAGGAAGGACAAAACAAGTTCCAGAAAATACTAGGGGTAATCGGTTCGGTGGTCGGTAATCTTATGGACGTGCTTTCCGATTTCGGGGAAACGGTCATAGAAGCATTCGAGAATCCAAAAAAATCTTGGAACAGCTTTACCGATAACCTAAAAAGCGGATACGAATTCGTAAAGGGTCAGGTAATCGATAGGTTCGGGAGTGCGTGGACTATTCTTTCTGGTGGGGTAGAATCTGGAATCCTCAAAATGCGTGTTGCATGGAACGATTTTACAGGAGATGCCGAGGAAGCCGAAGAACTTTCCAAGCAACTGGAAGACGTGCAGAAGGAAGTCGAAGCGGCCACGGACGTTATCAAAGCCCGTAACCAAGAAATTGTAGACGGTTACAATAGTGCAATCGATAAAGTAAAGGAATTCGCAGCAGAGGTAAAAAAAGATGCGGAAGAAGCTTCTAAAATAGCAGACCAAAGGGCACTGGCAGATAAAAAGGAACGTGCCTTATTGGTTCAAAGAGCCATAGCCGATAGGGATGTTGCGGAGTTCAGGGAGAAAGCAGCCCAAAAGGACAAATTCAATGCCGAGGAAAGAATAGGGTTTCTAACAAAGGCGAGTGAAATAGAACAGGCTATTACCGCCAAAGAAATTCAGGCTGCAAAGCTTAGAAGGGATGCCATTATACTTGAAAACAGCTTATCCAAATCCAGTAAAGAGGACTTGGATGCGGAAGCATCGGCACGAGCCAAAGTAATCGAGTTGGAAACAAGGTCTTTAAAACTCAAAAAGAGCCTTACAGCCGAAATAGTGGGAGCGAGGAAGGAAGAACAGGCCATAAGAGATGCCGAACTGGCAGCTAAGGAAGCCCAAATCGAAAAGGAAAAAGAACTTGAACTGAAAAGACTGGAATCAATCCAATCGATACGGGATGAGTTCAAACAGAAATTGGAAGACCTACAGGCGGAGGACGAACAGGCCAAAAATGATTTGGAGGAAGAAAGAAAGCTTGCGGAACTTGAAGCCTTGAACGCCAATGAGCAGCAGAAATTAGAGGTAAGAAGGTATTACGACGAACTACAGACACAACTGGAAAAAGAACAGTCCGAAGAACGTTTGGCGAATGCATTGGCAGAGAAGGAAGCTAAGGCACAAATCTTTAATGCACAAGCAAATTTAGCTATCCAGTTCGGAAGCCTATTACAACAACTCGGAGAGGAAAACAAAGGTATTGCCATTGCTGGTATCGTTGTGGAACAGGTCGCATCGGTCGCAAAGATTATTGCAAATACGGCCGTTGCCAATGCCAAGGCAGCAGCAGCCTTTCCATTGACAGGGGGCGCACCCTTTAATATCATAAATACGATTGCAGCTGGATTGGGAATCGCTTCATCGGTCGCAGGTGCAGCTAAGGCTATCGGAAAACTTGGTGGAGGTGGCGGAGGTCTACAAAGGGACGGAGCAGGTGGAGCGCAACCACAAGCCCCATCGTTCAACCTTGTGGGACAAAGCCCAGAAAATCAAATCCTACAAAGTCTGAACCAAGAGAACGACCAACCGATACAGGCAGTAGTCGTAGAAAGTGAAGTTACCTCTAAACAGGAAGCAGCAAGAAAGGCGAAAAACGATAGCACGTTCGGTTGACCCATCTTCCAAAAACACGCCTATTTACTCTTTAAGGTGTGGACATTTACGAAGTAACATTTAACCCAGAAAAAGACAAAGGAATTTACGCCCTATCGGTAGTGAACGACCCAGCGATGGAATCTATGTTCATAGCCTTGAACAAGGATGTAAAGGAGGTTGAAATACAATTGGCAGAGGTCAATAAAGAGCAACGAATCTTGATGGGAGTTGCTTTGATTCCCGATAAACCTATCTACAGAAATCAGGACGGAAAAGAGTTTTATATCACTTTTCCAGCAGAGACCATTAAGGCAGCTGCACATTCATTTCTAAAGAACCAACATAACAACAACTCCACTATCGAGCATGAAATAAAGCTTAACGATATGAGCGTAATCGAAAGTTGGATTGTATCGGACGAAAAGAACGATAAATCGAATGCCTACGGTCTGAACGCACCAAAAGGAAGTTGGGTAGCAGCTATGAAGGTGGACAATGAGGAAATATGGAACGATTATGTAAAGACTGGAAAAATCAAGGGGTTTTCAATAGATGGACTTTTTAGCCTGAACAAATTGGAACTAAATAAAAAACCTATGGATAACAACAAAACAATTATAGATGAAATCAAAGCTGGTTTCATGGAACTAAAGAACATTTTCAAAGCTGAAAAGATTGAATTGGCTACGGCTGAACTGGAAGACGGTACACAAATCGAATACGAGGGCGAAACTTTGGAAGAAGGTACTGCAATAATGATAGTATCGGAAGACGGTGAGAAATCACCAGCCCCAGACGGTGAACATACCCTTAAAGATGGTACTAAAGTCAGTACCGAAGAAGGAAAGGTTACGGAAATCAAGCCAGTGGAAGATAAGTCCGCTTCGGAAGAATCCGAATCCATTGTCGATGAAGTGACCGCCAAAGCGGAGGAAACTTTAAAGGATGCCTTAAACCTTAATTCGGAAGGTGTCAGCGCACATCTTGAATTACCAGTCGGAGAACATGAAATCGATGGGAAAATCTACACGGTGGTAGAAACTATTGATAACGAAGGTTCTGAAAACGAATGGAAGCACAACGTAATTGTCTCAATTGTACCAAAAGAAGGTGCAACGCAAGAGCCTACGGAGTTATCGAAACTTCAAAGCGAACTACAGGTTATCCAGACGGAACTAAAGACAGCATTGGATTCAAAAGACCAAAAAATAGCGGAGTTGGAAGCCCAATTGGCAACCGAACCAGCTTCTAAACCAAAAGTACATACATCGGTAAACCTTTCCGCTGATGATAAACCCAAAACTACCAAGGAGAGATTAAGATTAGCAATACAAAAAAACAATTAAGATATGCCTACTACAACTACAGTAACAAGTAATTATGCAGGGGTGGCAGCTGGCGAACTTTTCGGAGCAGCTTTCAAGGAAACCAATGCAGTACAAAGAGGTTTGGTAACATTTATGCCAAACGTAAAACACAAACTTTCATTAAAGAAAATCGACTACGGAAACGGAACGACCGATTACAGTTGTGGATTTACCCCAGCTGGTTCTATCACTTTAAGTGAGAACCAATTAACGATAAAAATGCTCAAAAACGATATGGAAGTCTGTAAGGACGACTTTAGAGCGCATTGGGACGAAGAAGGGGACATTATGGAAGCCGTTCAGGTGGAAGTACTTGCAAGTCAAGCCGAAAAATGGGATAACGACATCTGGAACGGAGATAGTTCCGTTGATGGACAATTCGGGGGTCTTATACCTCAATTTGAAGCCGATGGGGACGTAATCAAGGCCAATAACGGGATAAGTCCAGCAGGTGCAGCTATTACAAAGACCAACGTACTTGCGGAACTTGAAAAAGTAACGTCCGCTTTCCCTAAGCAAATCAGAAAAAAAGCCGATTTCAAAGTATTGGTTTCATCCGATGTGGCATTGGCATACGAGCAGTATCTAATCGCTAATGGTATTACCGCTGGATTCGGTGGTACTGACCAGTTCCAATCAAAGTACAGCAAATATATGTTGGAAGAAGTGGAAGCGTTGGACGACAACACGATTATAGCTTACAGGACTTCAAATGTCGTAGTAGGTTCTTCCAAGTCAAATTCTGAAAATGAACTTTCATTGGTAGATACATCGGAAACCTTACTGGATGGAAACATCAGGGGTAAAATCGTTTACGGTGCTGATACTGGCTATCATGCTGGTGATGAAATCATCTACTACGTATCGACTGAAACACCAGCCTAATAACTGGTAATTAATAACTAAAAAACAAGGGTGGACGGGCTTGCCCTATCCACCTTTCTTTTTATAAAACCCAAATTTTATTATGGCTTGTTTAATCAATTCAGGTAGAAAAATCCCTTGCAAAGATACTTTAGGGGGACTTGTAGCTGCCTATTTCATAAATTATATAGAAGAAGCTTTCACGGTCGTGAACGGAGAAGCAACGGCACTTAATGTAGGTGTAACGGAAGCTTTCAAATACGAACTTAGAAACGATGGTAACATCCTTTCCGAAAGCCCTGTGTCGGATAAGAATACTGGTACTACGGTCAATACCCAAACACTGAACTTGGTACTGCCTAAACTGGATAAGGAAACTTCCTTACAGGTAAGTCTATTGGCTAAAGGTAGACCCGTTATCGTTGTGCAGGGTAGGGACGGTTCATACAAGGTAGCTGGACTATCGGAAGGTATGGACTTGACAGGTTCTGACATCAATTCTGGTGGAGCGCATTCGGATTTCAGTGGTTACAATTTGACATTTACATCTATGGAGGGCGAGAATGCACCTTTCTTGGACGAAGCAACTATTACCGCTTTGCTTGCAATTGTTTCAGCAACGAACATCGAAGCGTAAAAACTACCTACACTTATTGGATAATCCAGTTTTTGACCCTTACAAGTTCTTTGTTAAGGGTTTTTTTCTTCCAAAAACCGTCCTTAATACTCTTTATAACATGAACATCCTACAGCCAATATCGACCGAACAGACCTTGATTTTTATACCGAGGTACAACGCTCAAAACATTGTTTTGAACATCACGGACGAACAGACCGAAACGGGTACGGAATTGGAATTAACAGCTACCTATCTGGACGGCTATATGTACGCCAATATCAGCTATGATTTTATAGAGGGCGGAAGGTATTCATACGAGGTAAGGGACACTGAAAACGAACTAATGTACAGGGGCAAAATCTTTGTTACAGCCCAGACCGATTTACAGGAATACAAAGTCAACCCAGATATACTAATTGCCGACTAATGGAACAAAAAGAACCTACACCAAAACATATATCAGTCATCCAATTGAACAATTATACCAAACCTATCGTTAAGGAGGTAACTGGTAAGGATTGGGTACTAAATGGAAAGAACAATAGCCATTTTCAAACGCTTATAGAGCGTAAAAAAGGCAGTCCGACCAATTCGACCATAATCAAGAAATATTGCAGCTTCATCTATGGTAAGGGCTTGACGGTCAATGCAGATGATAAGAGTATCCTTAGTCTTTTTCCTAAAAAGGAAATAAAGAAGATTATAAACGATTACAAGCTTTTCGGTTCTGCAACGATTCAGGTAATCTATTCCAAAGGTAAAGGGGCTTTAAGAAAGGTCACAGGGGCTTACCATATTCCTAGGGAAACGATAGCACCTAATAAAAAGAACGAGGACGGGGACATTTTAACTTATTGGTACTGTAAGGACTGGTCGAAGGTAAACAGCAACAAGCCAGAACCTTTTCCATCTTTTGGGACTTCAAAAGAAGCAATAGAGATATATGAGGTAAAGGATTATGAAGCAGGTTCGGAATACTTTGCAAGTGCCGATTATGAAAGCAGTCTGGAATACTGCAAACTGGAAGAAGAAATAAGCCATTACAGTATTTCCCATATACAGAACGGTCTTAGTGCTGGCTGGGTAATCAATTTAAACAACGGAATACCAGAAAAAGAGGTACAGGACGAAATGGAAAAATCCATTTTACAGAAAGTAACTGGGTCTAGTGCAGCAGGTAACGTTATCATAAGCTTTAATAATTCATCCGATACAAAAACAACCGTAGAGCCGTTCCCACAAAATGCCAGTCATAAGCAATGGGATTTCTGGGTAAACGAAGCTAAGACCCAAATCATGGTAGCACATGAGGTTGTTAACCCTATCCTTTTCGGTCTGGAAAAATCGACTGGTTTTGGGAACAATGCGGACGAAATAGAAGTATCGGCAAAATTCCTTTACGGTACTGTTATCATGCCTTACCAAGAGACTATTACCGATGCATTCCAAGAAATAGCGGGAGTAAATGGAGTCAATTACGAATTTGAGTTCAAACCATTGATTGACTTTACAAAAACGGACGGTTCTAGTTCTGCAAGTGGTGAAAACGTAGAATTAAAAAAAAAAGATAGTCCAGAACTGGAACTGGACACCTTCACGGCCAACGCCCTTATCGATTTAGGGGAGGACGAAAGCGAAATGGAAGGGTACGAACTCATTCACGAATCCAAGATAACGGAAGAACCACAGGACTTTGAAACAAACTTAGCCAGTACTGTATCTGGAAAACCAACTACAAAATCAGAACAGGATAACCCTTTGTTCAGGGTAAGATATACCTACGCACCGAACAATGTCAGTGCCAATAGCAGGGAGTTTTGTAAGCTGATGGTCAATGCAGGTAAGGTCTATCGAAAGGAAGACATCGTTGCAGCTGGTGATAAGGTCGTTAATGCTGGACTGGGTGCTAACGGTTCGGATACCTATTCAATCTGGAAATTCAAAGGCGGTGTAAACTGCAAACACTTCTGGCAGAGAAGGGTCTATTTAAAGACCAACAACAAAATAATCAGTGTGAACGAAGCCCAGAAAATGATATTGGATTTAGAACCAAAACAAAGGGATTCGGTAAGACTGCCCAAGAACGAAAAGGAGGTAGCCCAATCTGCTTCACCATCAAACAACCATTGGAAATTAAACTAAGATGACAACACTACTTATAACAGCATCCGACCTGACAAAAAATACCATCATGGGCGGAAATATAGACCCCCAGAAATACGTCCATGTAATCAAGGAAAGTCAGATTTTCGTGGTTGAACCTATTCTAGGAACTAAGCTATATAACAAGATAGTCACTGACTTTGAAAGTGAGAGCCTTACGGGAAATTACCTAACGCTTTTAAACGATTACATAAAGCCTATCCTAATCTATTCGGTGGCAGCTGAATTTATACTAGTCCATAGTTACAATATCGCTAACGGGGGTGTATTCAAGAACGCCCCAGAAAATTCGGAATCCGTATCAAAATCGGAAGTGGATTTTTTGGTACAGGAACAACAGAATAAAGTGGATGCCTATATCCAAAGGATGCATAAATTCTTATGTGGTGTAGACATAACGGAATATAACCAAACACAGGATAACAACTACGATTTGTACCCAGATAAGACCCAAAAATTTACAGGGGGTTGGAAGTTGGATAGCAATAGGAACGACAATGGATTCTTAAAGGCAAATGAAAGGTAATGGCTCTAATCACATCTGGAAAAAGAGCAGGTTGTAAAACGACCATCGGAGGGATAAAATTGGTCTACCTAGCAACGTTCGTTCCCTATCAAAGAAATGAATTCGGTCTGGACGGTACGGTACTTACATCGATACCCGAAACCTTTATTTACAGATTCGAGTTGGACGGGGACAAAAACAGTTTTAGCCAGAGTTATGACGGTAAAAGCTATTCCCAGAGCCTAAGCCTTGAATTCAAGAAACAGGATGTTACGACCTCTAAATTGTCCGAAAGCCTAAATTATCTGGATTATCGGGCTTTGATACTGGATAGGAACGGGGACTATTATCTACTGGGTCTGGAAAACGGATTGACCAGTACGGGAATACAGATTACATCTGGTGGCTCTACCAGCGATTTCAATGGTTATTCCATAAGCTTTAACGGAAAGGAAAGGTTACAGGCATTGCACGTAATAGACCCTTTCAACAATGGATTTATAGAGGTGGACGGAGAAGACTTTTATCAGTTCCAGAACCTTGAAACATTCTGCTTTCAGGACGGGGAACTATACCAATTTAATTAAAACAAGATGAGTGTATTAACTAGCAAAAATGAATTACTGAACCCGTCGGATTTAGATTGGTTGCATATCGTGGACTTTTCCGATACTACAGGAAGCCCACAAGGTACGTCCAAGAAAATCAGAAGGTCTAACCTTTTGAGCGGGTATACTGGATTGGATTCAAGGTATTATACCAAAAACGATATTCTGGACATATTCGACGGTGATAACGGTTTCCCAGTAGGTATAACTTCCAAGGTCGAAAATTGGGATACAGCTTTTTCGTGGGGCGACCACTCCACTTTTGGATATGAACTTCTATCAAATAAGGGTAATGCCGACGGATACGCACCATTGGATTCATTTTCGTATTTACCTTTTGTAAACAACCATCCCTACATACGTAACGCTGTTTCAAGCGGTCTATTGAACGGTGGGGAATTGACCATCAATTCCAGTGATGGCACGACATTCGATTTAACGGCTGGAAATGCTGTTATAGTTGATAGGTCTAACCCGTTGAACCCTATTATTACAGAATTTAATTGGACATCACAGACAGGCATTGCAGCTACTTTGTTGGGTACGGAATCGGCTAGTTTCATTTATTTGGATAGTAGTTCCAATATCATACAGAAATCGACACCACCAAACGGAGTCGATAGGAGGGAACTAGTATTTATCGCACAATTGGGACATAGTGGGAATGCAACCGAGATACTTAACGTGGCGCAAGCCCCTACAATCTTTGAAAGCCCGTTGGACTTGACTAGGGACGTTCTGGCCTTTACTGGTGTATTGTCTAAAGGAAATTTCATCAGTGCCAACGGTTCTAATTTAAGTTTAAATAAAAGTGCTGGTAGTTTGATGGGGGAGGGAGTAAACTTCTTTCAGGATGCCAGTAGCCCTAATATCCGTGAATATCCTGAATATATCGCACCAGTTCTAAGGATGAGGGATAGAAATTCAAATGGTGCTAACGCTACTTTTTTGGATGTTGCCCAATATGACAACAACGGAACTTTAAGCCCTGTTCCCGCTTCGGACTGGACTAACCAAAGGGTCTATATGCTTACCAATGGAAATCTGGTAGTACAATATGGTCAGGTGGTATACAACACGAAGAACCAAGCTTTAAGGTTTCAGGATTCGGAAGATTTCGTACCTATTGTCAATGTTACCGATACAGCTAGGTTACTGGCGATAATTACCGTCAAGGGAAACGCCAATGAACTTAACGATACTTCGGATGCTATTATTACCAATATTTCGGGAATATCGGGAGGTGGCGGAAGTACAGCTACGGATTTGACATGGGGAACTATTACAGGCACATTGTCAAATCAAACGGACTTGCAAACAGCCTTGGATTCAAAACTAAATCTAACTGGCGGTACTGTTACGGGAAACCTTACCATTGATGGGGTAATGAACGTAGGTGCTGCCTTTGTGGATAACTCCGCAAATCAAGGTCTGTTCGGTGCTAGTAATTCAGGAACTGGGGAAGTATCATATTTGGACGTTAACGCAAACGGTAATCTATTGTTTAACGATAACGGAACGCCTTACACGGTTTACCATTCTGGAAACTTCAACGGCTCTGATGCAACTACTTTAAACGGTCTGGATTCTTCTCAATTTGTAAGAAGTGATATAGCCGACACCAAAGAGGGAAATTTAGATGTTTTAAGTGGTTTTTTAACGGCAAAAGGTAATGGACAAACTCACAGAACACTTTTAGGTAATTCTAGCACTACTAATAATTTCTTAGTTGGAGGTAGCAGTGTAGGGTCAAATAATACACTTGATACATATTTAAGGATTAGAAGCGTTGCGGACGGAGATTTAGTATTCCATGAAGATGGAAATGTATGGGATGTGTGGCACACGGGAAGAGGTTCTCTGACAATATCTAATGATAGTTCCCCAGCTAAATTAATTCTAAATGGTGATTCGGGAAATGTCGATGATGATGGAAGGGAAGATGCACAAATCGATTTTCTAAATGACGGGGGAACTAATGGTTATCGAATAGGGGTTGAAAATGGGTCAAGTTTATCCAATATGGTATGGCATCATATTTCAAACGGTACACCTACCGAAACTGCCAGACTTGATAGGTTTGGGGTATTTACACTTCAAAATACTGCTAATATCAGTAGTTCTAGCGACATTTCCCTTAATCTAACCAGAACGTCCAGCGGTAATACAGGAATTAGATTCGATGCAGGTGGAAGTAGTAATTATTCTAGGTTGTACGGAGCAGCTGGTTCAGGTACATATTTCAGATTATTCGGTAATTCTACTGAATTGGCGCAATGGACTACAGGAGGTACTTTAATCAATTATGGGGAAATCACAGCAGATGATTTTAATGCTACATCGGATGAAAGATTAAAGGAAGAAATCAAACCACTTGAAACAAAAGAAATCAAAGTCGATTGGATTGAGTACAAAAGGAAAGGTAGAAAACGATTCGGTGTAGGTGCGCAAACATTGGAAAAGGAACATCCTGAATTTGTCCGTACCGATGACAAGGGTTATAAGTCGGTAAGCTATATAGATTTATTGGTCGCTAAGGTTGCTGAACTGGAAGCGAGGTTGGAAAAAGCTGGTTTGTAATGGCAATATCTACTTCGTTACCCATATTACTTTCTACGGTCATATCTGAAATAGGTTTGGCTTCTGGCTCATCTTTGGAAGATTGCTTTGCAAATGCACTTAGTTCAGGTTTCAATACGACATACGGTACTATTTCAAGTAATAATCTACAGGCTTTTAGAGGTTACAACAATAATCCTTTCAATGCAAGGAAAGCCAGTTCAAGGGGTTCGGCTTGTTTTACTTACAACATCCTAATCTATTACAGTGGAACAACATTGGCAAATTCAAGTGCCATTTATACCAATTCGGCAAAAACCATATTGGCAGATGAAGATTTCTATTACGATGGAACTACTTTGAGATATTGGAACGGTTCAAGCTTTACAAGTACGATACCATGTTCGACGGTGCTTTCCGAAACCCCTTTTATTTTGTCGGGTACTACACAATGTAGTCCTAACATATCGGCAACTTACTACATAGAGAACGGTTTTACATTAGCCAATTGCAATGCCTTTTGGACTGATGTAAGCGCAAAGAATTTCCCGATAGCTGGATGGTACGAAGTACCTAATTCGACAACGGTCAGATACTGGAACGGTTCGGCATTTACATCATTTTCAACTTGTCCATAATGAAATATTCAAAGTACATACCATACGCAATCATCGCTATTCTTTTGGTAATCCTATTCGTTAGGAAGTCCGAAACGATAACAGTTACTGTACCCGAAAAGCAAGGCAGCTTTAAAGTAGATGAGCCTAAACCGATAGTGATAAAGGACACCATTAGGATTGATGGGGAAACAAAAGTAATCCCAGTACCGAATCCAATAAACCAAAAGCTTTTAAACGAATATCAGAGTTTAAAGGATAGTGTTGCCAGATTGGAATTTGTAAAGGATGCGGTAACGGAAAGAACCTATAAAGAAACCTTTACCGATAGTACCCAGACCATTACCGTTCAATCGGAGGTCATAGGCACGTTAAAGAGTCAGAAAGTCGATTACAGGGTATTTGAACAGCAAATGGAAATACCTATCAAAAAAAGAAAGCTGGAGGTATATACAGGACTTTTTACGGGCGTTCCAACGACTCCACAACAAAATATATCGATAGGGGCTAATATCAGCTTAAAAGCCCCCAAAACCATATACAGCATCGGGTACGATAACCAACAGAATATTTACGCTGGCATCAGCATCAAACTTTTTTAACATGGATTGGACACTTATAATTACGGGACTTATATCGGCACTATCTGGTGGTGCATTGGCATCATTTCTTACTTTTAAGCTGGGGAACAGGAAACAGGACGAAAGCGAATTCGCAACACTGGTAAAGGAGTACAAGGAAATCGTTGAGAACAACAAGGCTGATTTAGTGGAGTTGCGCAATGAAGTAAAGGAAATAAGGAAAGATTTAACGGAAGCTAAATTAGAGAACCAACAGTTAAGAAATCAATTGATGATTTTTGAAAGTTCCAATACCGATGTTCCGTTACCGATATGGCTAAAGGATACGGACGGTAAAATGCTTTTCGTAAATCCAGAATACGAAAGGGCTTTGTTAAATCCAATCGGCAAAAGTTCGGAAGATTATATAGGTAAAACGGATGTTGATGTCTGGGGAGAAGAAACGGGGAAACAGTTTCAGGCACACGATAAAAAAGTGATGAGGTCTAAAAAGCCGATGGAATTTGTCGAGCGTTGGAAAGGTATGAACGGGGCGGAATACGAAGGAAGGATTATTAAATATCCTAGATTCCTTAACCGTACCGTTATCGGAATAGGGGGTATCGTAGTAGATTTTAAAGAAGTAATGTAATGAAAAGAATAAGCGAAAAAGGATTACAGCATATCAAGGATTGGGAACAGTTAAGGCTTAAAGCTTATAGACCGCTACCCACCGATAGATGGACAATAGGGTACGGCAATACTTTTTACGAAGATGGAACACCAGTAAAGCAAGGTGATGTTATTACGGTCAATGAAGCCGAAAAGCTTTTAACGATTATCGTATCAAGATTCGAGCAAAATGTAAACAGCTTTGTTTACGCTATCATTAATCAAAATCAGTTCGATGCCTTGGTATCTTTTGTCTATAATATAGGGGCGCATAATTTCAGGCGTTCAACACTTCTTAAAGTAATCAATAACGACCCGAACGACCTAGATGAAATCGAAAGGCAGTTCATGCGTTGGATACGTTCCAAAGGGCAAATTGTACAGGGTTTGATTAATAGAAGAAAATCCGAATTTAAACTTTACAGTAAATAAGAAAGCCCCAATCAAGGGGCTTTTTCTATTTTAATTCACCAGCTAACCAGTCTGATGATATTAGTACTTCCTTTTCTTTCCTACTGCCAAAATAACAGGATATAAAATGTTTTGGTATTGTTAGTTTATGTACCGTTCTATTTTCAGTTTCGCCTTTGTGGTTTCTATGGTTAAAGGCGAATCTTTTGGCAACCTTTGGACATAAACTCCATGAAATGCCATAGCCTTCTTTGGCTTCCTTTTTATCAGCACCCCGATAGATGGTAACGTTATCTGGTAGATTTTTAAAAATAGCAACCTCCCTTGGATTCATTACGGATAAATCCATTCCGTCCATGATAAAGTCATCAATTGTTTCAGACCAAGCCCCAACGTTATCACTACTAATATAACAGTAAGCAAATAGTTTATTTAGATAGTACATCCTTTCGTAAAAGGCATCTTCTGATTCGTAAAAGGCATCTTCAAATACTTGCATTACATTATAGCTATTGACATTAATTGCATATGCAGCAGCCGAAGCCATACGGTCTATTTCCTTCTTTGATTTAATCATGGTTTAAATTTACGTTATCTTCCTATAAATTTTCTTTGTAATTATTATAAAGGGTTGCAAGCATCAACAGAATCTTATCCCGTCCGTAGGATTGGGGCAGCTTATAGATTTCCTTGTAGATTAATTCTACATCCTTTTCAAAGGCTTCCATTATCTTACCCTGTTAAAATATGATATAGCATAGTTCTTGGTGAAGTTTCCTTCTTCATCCGTACAGCCCCTTTCAGTAACATAAAACCTATCATCGGTAATCATACGGTTATCGTTAATATCAATCTTAACGGTTCTAAATGAAACTTCCTCTTTAACTGTATCCCAAAACTCCAATCGATAGATATTGTAGTTACCCGCCTTATCTTGCAATCGTTCCCATTTCAAATAATCTTCATATCCGTAAAAGGTGGTATACTCACCAATACGGGGCAATCCGTTTTCAAGATGGATATAAGTTCCATCAACCTTAAATTCTACCTCTATGGAATCTTCACCGCCACCAGTCATAGTTTTGAACATACTTAATCTTTGTTCGTCTCCTATTCGGTCTATTTCCTCACTTGTAAAATCACCGCTACAAAAACTATAATCGCTATCCGTCCATTGCCAAACGCCTATAACGGCATCCTGTTTTAACGTTTGTGAAAGGACTTCGTTACTTTCCAAGGGTTCAACACTACAAGATGTAAGAGCCAGAACCATTAATACCATTGTTGTTTTAAATAAATTTTCCATAATATTTTGCTTTTAAATTAAACCTCCACACAAGACACTAAAACAGATGTTGCCCTTGTCGGTGGGGGAGCTTACCCGCAACCCGGTGAGATTTCACTTTCTCACAATGGCGTACTGTTCTTGGATGAATTGCCCGAATTTAAAAGAGGCGTTTTAGAAGTAATGCGTCAGCCTTTGGAGGATAGGGAAGTTACGATTTCCAGAGCTCGTTTTACGGTAACCTATCCCAGTAGTTTTATGTTGGTGGCCAGCATGAATCCCAGTCCCGGAGGTTATTTTAACGACCCGGATGCTCCTGTAACCTCTTCTCCTGCAGAAATGCAGCGGTATCTGAGTAAAATTTCCGGTCCGCTTTTGGACCGAATAGATATTCATATCGAAGTAACACCGGTACCCTTCGAAAAACTCTCCGAAGATAGAAAAGGGGAGAGTAGTGTTGATATCCGAAAGCGAGTGACTACGGCAAGGGAAATTCAGACCAATCGTTTCGCTGAACTGGATAATGTACATTATAATGCCCAGATGAATACGAAACAGATTAGGGAATATTGCAAATTGGACGAAAAATCCAAGACCCTACTCAAAAATGCCATGGAGCGGCTAAACCTTTCGGCTCGTGCTTACGATAGAATTTTAAAGGTAGCAAGAAGCATCGCCGACTTGGCAAATGAAACAGAAATTAACGAATCTCATATCAGTGAAGCCATTCAATATCGTAGTCTGGATAGGGAAGGATGGTTAGGTTAGTTCAAACTATTTTTAGTCAAGTTGATTGTTTTTATTTCCGAGATTAAGCTTCCATCATTGCCCATGCCTTCTATATAAAAATCGATGTTGTTCAATCCACTATCGGGTATCTTGAATTTAACACTACTATCACCTTCTAAGACGAGTTCCGGTTCCCAATGTATGGCTCCCAGATAGGAGAACAGCTCAAAGCCATAATCGTATTTTGGACTGTAATATTCCTTGGGAGCAGTGAAAGCGTAATTGTTTTGTACAAAAGCTCTTTTTACAAAAGGGACATAACCATCACCCAAAAGGAAATCTTTTCTTGTCCAAATCCTAATCGTTCCATTGGCCCCTCTGATGCCTTGCATTACGTCTGGATATGGGTTTATTTCAATTTGTTCTATTTCAGCGGTTCTAAGAGTGGATAAGAAGTCGAGAGCTTGCCCATTTAGGGGCATTCTAGTACCGTCTAAAAAAATCAATGGAGTAGATCCACCATTGAGAGAAACGCTCCTCCGATTTATTATCCTTAAATCTCCCATTGATTGTATAACATTAAATGAACGTCTTCTTATCAAATCTGTGACCAATGGATACATTTGTGCAATTTCAAGGTTTATATTTATGGGCCCATCCCTAATAACTGAGGAGACATTATCCAAACGCTCGTCTGAAACTTGCACCTCATCCAGTACAATAATTTTGTCCTTTAGATCAAAGTTCAGGTCTGGAACATCATGGTCTTCAAACCTGTAACGTAAGTATTCTTCCGAAAGTTTACTTAAGCTAAAATCGGAGCGCAAGGCGGTAAATAAATAAGGTGCCTTCGCCTTTCCCTTCTTATCCAAAAGTTTAACCTCTACGGAGTCATTGGTGTCAATGAAAAATCCGTCAACGGTAAAATTTGTATCCTCCAAAGTTATTACGCGGCTATCATGATAATCCGAGGCCTCTATAAAAACGGAATTGTATTTTTCCATTTTCTCTTCATTGATACGTCCAATCAACTTTAGCCCATTTTCAATTTCAAACTTCTTCTCCGGGGCACCGTTGAAGATGTTTCTCCATTCATATCTACTCCAACCCTGGGTCAGTAACAGAAGGTCAAGGTCGTAGTGCTTTTGCCTGTCAACATTTTCAAAATAATAGGACGGACTTTCTATGAAACCTCTAATAAATGGTTTCAGGTAAAACTCCGATTTAATGTTCAAAGGACTTTTATTGGCCAATGAAACGTTTGGAAGTACAGAAACACTTAGATTTTGTTTTATTCCGTAATCATTTTCAATGTTCAAACTGATAAGGATTGAATCGTTTGATCTTTCCAAGACCCCAATATTGATCTCAGGGTCTTTTTTCCCCTGCATTTCGTTAAATACCATTCGTTCCGCAAGGGGTTCATACGATTCGTTGAACAGCGTAATGATATTGATGCCGGGAAGAAGCTCATTTTTTTCAATCTCCAAAATTTTTATCGCATCGTTTTCGTCCTTTACCAACGGAATAAGCTTGGAAGTACCGTTTTTATGGACAAGAATAGAATACTTTTCCATACCATCGGCAAAGACATTATGTACCGCAGCAGAAATTTTTATTTTAGAATCCTCGTAATTGTTCAAGACCTTCAAAACGACCCCGTTTCTATGGATGGCAGGTAGTTTGGCCTTGATGGTGGTACCATCCACAAGAGTTGTTCTTATACTGTATTCAGACAATTCTGGGGTAATGGGAAAACTACCGATTCCAAAACGGTTGCTCTTGAAATCCATAATTTTCAATCCATCTTCGTTAAGCACTTCTCCGTTTATGAATGGAACACCGTACCCATTACTATCGGTAAGTTTTACGCCAACAGTACTTTCAACATCGGCTACTAGGTTGCCGCCCTCTGGAAAGACCATTAGCTCATATTCATCGTTTTGGAATATAGGTGTTTTCCTTACTTTGTTCACTATGGTGATTGGGCGCACGAAGCTATCGTCCTCCTTAAAATTACGCATCCAATTAGTAGTGGCACTCAAGAAATAGTTTCCGCTTGCTAGGGAAGAATCTACCTGAATGTTGCCTTGACCGTACCCGTTTTTTGAAAGTATGAGCGCTCTTTTGATCACATTGCCTTCCTCGTTATGCAAGGCGATATGAAGATTGGTCGTTTTTACAAAGGGTTTAGAGGTCTTTCTGTTGAAAACATAACTCTTCAACCAGATGTTCTCTCCCGTAATGTAGGTAGTCTTATTAGTATGTAAATAACCGGACTCCCTGGGCAGTTCAAAATAATCGGAATATGTGCCGACCAAGTTTTCCTGAGAAGTTTGCCCTGAAACGTTGAAATTGAAGAGGATACATGACAATAATATGAAGAATCTACCCATTTTTAACATCATTAAATTTTCTTTAAATTAGTTAAAATTAGGTGAAACATTCATTTCGTTAACAAATATTTATCAGGAATTCTCTTTAGGGTAGAAATGAAAAATAATTCGTTGTATACAATCTTTATTATCGATAGGAAGAGACCTGAATTCATGTTGAATAGAAATGAAAAAAATATTTTGTTAATGAATGGGGATTCTCACCAAGGCATTGGAGTAAAGGACACCCAATAAATTATAAAATGTTGATTTCCATTTTTTTTGGTTTAGTTTATCCAGTTAGCATAAGCATTACAATAAAAACTCCTCATCATTTTGATTGGGATTTTTTTCCTTTAAAGGTCTAAAGATGTCTTTTAAGATGTACGCGGTGACAATAGTGAGGCCTACGGTCAAAGTGGATATGGCGTAATCCCAATCCAATAAGTGCATGAGCGACCCGCAGATGATAATCAGTACACCCATGACCATGGAGAAATTCCATACTATTTCCAACATACTATTTTTGGTTTTTCTATCCTCGTCCATAAAATAGGCCGTTCCTTCCATAGCAAACCATGTGATAAAAGTAACACCGGTTCCAATCTGAAAAATTAAGGTATAAGGGAAATCCAGTATTTTAAGAAGTCCGTTTGTGGCCCAAAAAAGAACGAGTACCATTTTAATATAGGCTACGGGTTGTTTGTTTCGTTTCTTGGAAAAACGCAAAAAATATAGGATCAATATGGCTAAAAAAGCCGTAAAGATAATTCCAGCGGAATAGGACACGTTTAGCACCCGCATGATCATTCCGCATAAAAGAGTGACTAACGCTATTCTAATGGGTGTTTTTAAAATTTTATCTGACTTTTCCATAATAATTATTTTAAATCAAATGACCTTTAAATTGGCCTTTAGACCATCCATGATTCCCATGATATTTTTCACGGTTTCGTTTAAATAGTATCTCACAACGATATGGGGAATACGTATCGTTGTAAAGCCGTTTTTAAAAGAATGCATGGCCTCTTCTAGATTCTCGATAGCCTGTTTCTCAGTGAGTTTTTCGTACTCTGTATCTATTTCAATGTTCAGTTTTACGCGTGATATGGCAATATCGATAGACTTTTTACCGTCCCACCATTCTAGCATGGCCTGTATACCGGCTTCTTTTAGACCGTAATATAGTTGTATGGCCTCTAAAGGGGTGTCGTGGGTTTTGATAAGCTCTTGCATACGCTTGTGATGTGGTTCGCATAGTTCCACACCAAGGCTGTCCATAGCATTTTTATGGTCTAAGTAACCAAGTTCCTTTTTACATTCTAAACAGGTCATTTAATAAGTAGGTTAAGTTTGATTTGGGATTGATATAACCCTGTATTTTCCGTCTTAGTATTTACTATCGATGTATGACAGCCTATTTTTAGACGAACTACATTTTTTTAGATAAACTACATTTTAAAATGTTAAAATTGTGGTGAAAATCTATTTTTGCAGGGTTATTTATTCTGATAATTGAGACTATATTTACCAAAATCGTTTTTCTTTATGGAATGTTTAAAAAATTAGGTCCGGGAGTTTTGGTTGCAGCGGCTTTCATAGGTCCTGGCACGGTTACGGCCTGTACCTTGGCCGGGGTAGGATTCGGGTATTCGCTACTGTGGGCCATGTTGTTATCTATCATCGCTACGGTAGTGCTTCAAGAAATGTCGGCCAGGTTGGGAGTAGTCACCCAGAACGGATTGGCCGATGTCATTAAACAGGAATTAGAAACCCCTTGGGTACGCGTTGTCGTCATTGGAATTATTTTGGGAGCCATCGTTATCGGGAACGCCGCGTACGAGGCAGGCAATATTGGTGGTGCCACCCTTGGACTACAGGCTGTTTTTGGCACTTCCTTTTCGGCTTACTATCCATTTATAATAGGCGGTTTGGCATTTATCTTATTATATATAGGAAATTATAAGGTATTGGAGAAAGTATTTGTACTGTTGGTCATGACTATGAGTCTTTCTTTTGTTTTAACAGCTATCATAACCAGACCAAACCTGTTTGTAGTTATCAAGGGTTTGTTGGTCCCTACAATGCCTGATGAAAGCATCCTTACGGTCATTGCCCTGGTAGGAACTACGGTAGTGCCCTATAACTTATTTTTACATGCTTCTTTGGTCGGGGAAAAGTGGAAAAACAAGAAGGATTTAAAAGCGGCTAAACGAGATACGTTTATATCCGTTATATTGGGTGGCCTAGTATCTATTAGCATTATTATAGCAGCCGCTGCCATTACAAATGTAGAGGTGAAAAATGTGATGGACTTGGCTAAAGGTTTAGAGCCCTTATACGGGTCGGCGGCAAAATACTTCATGGGGATTGGTTTATTTGCTGCCGGGGTAACCTCTGCGATTACGGCACCTCTAGCTGCGGCTTACGTTGCTAATAGTTGCTTTGGATGGAAGGTCGATTACAAAAATATAAAGTTTCGGTCGGTATGGATACTGATTCTAGCATTGGGCGTTTTCTTTCTGTCGTTTGATATAAAACCAATTGAAATCATAAAATTCGCTCAAGTTGCCAATGGCATTTTACTGCCGGTAATCGCCATTTTCTTATTATGGGTCGTTAATAAAGCTTCTGTTCTGGGCAACTATAAAAACACTATGCTTCAAAATATCCTTGGAGTTGCTATAATAGGGTTGGCCATTCTGCTAGGGGTAAGGAGTATTTTCAAGGTATTTGGTCTTTTTTAGATGGAAAAATATTATATAGATTTGAATTGCGATGTGGGAGAGGGCATAGGTCACGAAGCGCAGCTTTTCCCATTGATATCATCTTGTAATATTGCTTGTGGCGGTCATGCCGGAGATGCCTCTACTATGCACATGGTTGTCAGATTGGCCAAAAAGCATCAATTGAAAATAGGGGCGCACCCATCGTATCCCGATAAAGAGAACTTCGGGCGTATTTCTATGGATATTGGCGATACTGACTTATTGGAAAGTATTCAAGAACAAATCGAACTTTTACGTTCAATATCAAAAAAAGAAAATATCGATTTATATCATATAAAACCGCACGGTGCATTATATAATGATGTTGCTAAAAGTGAAAAACTTGCGTCATTGTTTTTAAAAGCTATTGAAAAATATAAAAAAGAGTTGTTTTTGTACGTTCCATATGCATCGGTCATAGAAAAACTTGCGTTTGTGAAAGGCTACAAAATTAAAAGGGAGGCCTTTGCCGATAGAAATTATAATGACGACCTTACCCTTGTTTCCAGAAGAGAAGAAAACGCTTTGATTACCGAGCCATCCCTGGTCTTGAAACATGTTGTAAATATGGTAACGCATAACCTGGTGAAAACCGTTTCACTTAAAAAAAAGGCCATAAAGGCAGATACCTATTGCATCCATGGCGATACTCCTTCCGCATTGCAAATATTAACGTATCTTTCTAAGGAATTACCTAACTATAATTGTTTCGTTAAAAAGTGAATCTCCCACCTATAACCATAAAGCCTTTCGGTGTCCATGCTATTTTGATCGAGTGGCCGGCAGAAGTAAACGAAACTATTTTGAACAGCATTCTTCAGTTTGAAGCTTTCTTGAAAAAAAATTGCCTTGTAGAAGAGGGATGGGAAACCGTTCCGGCCTATAATTCCTTACTGTTACTGAATAGAAACCGCACATTGGACTATGTTTCGTTCCGCAAAAAAATCCAGGGTTGGTACGACCAGATAAAAGAAAAAAAAATAGAAAAACGAAGTCTGTGGAAGCTGCCGGTATCCTATGATTTGGAATTCGGGATAGATCTAGAAGAGGTCGCGGAAAAATTAAACAAATCTGTTCATGAAATAATAGCATTGCATACCAATAACATCTATACGGTCTATGGAATCGGATTTTTGCCCGGCTTTATGTATTTGGGCGGTTTGCCCAGAGAATTGGAAATCCCCAGAAAAGCCTCTCCAAGGTTGAAGGTCAAAAAAGGAGCGGTCGGCATTGCGGGGCAACAGACCGGAATTTATCCACAGGAGTCGCCCGGAGGTTGGAATATTATAGGAAATTGTTCCGTACCCATGTTCAATACGAAGGATGAAAAGCCTTGTTTTGTAAGTGTAGGAGATAAGATTCAATTTTATGAAATTTCCCGTGCAGCATATGATTTGCATAAAATTGAGGCTGAAGTAGGCATTTATACACCGGAAAGAATAGAAATAAATGATTAAAGTCCTTAAATCAGGGTTTTACACTACCGTTCAGGATCTAGGAAGGTTTGGTCTTAGAAACAAAGGCGTTCCGGTATCTGGGGTAATGGATAGCGCTTCTGTTTTAAAGGCAAATGCCCTTTTGGAAAATGATGATACGGATGCCGTTTTGGAAATCACGATGACCGGACCAACATTGATTTTTGAAGAAGAAACCTATATAGCACTTGCTGGAGCGGAAATGTCCGTTACGCTTAACAACGAACCTATACAAGCTTATAAAGTCTATCAGATAGATGTGGGGGACATAATTTCTTTTGGTAGGCTATATAAAGGTTTTCGTTCTTATTTGGCCGTTAAAGGTGGTTTTAAAACAAAAAAAACTTATGGGAGTAGGTCTTTCTTTAGACCGATTTTCAAAGAGAATAGGGTTAATGACGGGGATGTAATACCCTTTGAGTACAACAAACTCTTTAGACCAAAAATATCGGAAATCAAGGTGGACTCTTTTTTGACCGAAACCATTTTGGAGGTCTATAAAGCTCCAGAATTCGATAACTTAACGGATAAACAACTTGAACCCCTTTTTTCAAAGGATTTCACTATTTCCAAAGAGAATAATAGGATGGCTTACCAATTGACCGAAACCATCCCCGGGCATGAAATGAGTATGTTGACCTCGGCCACTTTGCCCGGAACTGTGCAACTGACGCCATCCGGAAAGCTGATTATTTTGATGAAGGATGGTCAGACCACAGGTGGGTACCCACGTATTCTACAACTATCGGATATGGCGATTTCTATCTTGGCCCAAAAAAGGGAGGGCAGTACCGTTTCCTTTAAATTGATATAACTTATATCTTTTGATAAACCTCTTCAAAAGGTACCCTAAAACGAGGACCGTATATACCATTAGCCGCTCTCACTCCGCAACCGATGACCATATTGATTTCGGCTCCCCGAGGTAAATTTAGAATCTTCTTTACGCTTCCGGTATCGTTCCCTTCCATGGGGCAGGTGTCATATCCTATCGCAGCCATACTGATCATAAAATTCTGGGCGGCCAATCCCGCACTTTTGTGGGCTACTATGCGCATATCGGAATGGCGAACCTGTTTGTAAATGGGCCTGAACAGTCCAATCAGCTGAAATAAAATATATTTTGTCCATCCTAAAATCCCGAGAAAATCCATATAAATAGAAGGAATTATTTTTTTATAATAATTCAAGGCAAATTTTTCTCTTTTGGAGTAGTCCTTTGGATTTTTGTTTCCGTATTGCTCCTTTAGAAAAGTAATATTGGCTCTGGCTCTTTTTCTCCAAAGATCTTTGCGAACCACTACTACCAACATTTGCTTTGCTGTTTTCGCGGCGTTCTGGTCAAGACATGCCTTTGTCATTTGCTTTAATGTGGTCTCATTCGTAATATGATAAAACTCCCATAGTTGTAGATTGCTACTTGTGGGGGCTAAGACTGCATTTTTAATGCATGCTTTTACTTTATTATCGTCTAGCGCTATATTTTTATCAAATATCCGTACCGATCTTCTATATGCAATTGCTTCGCTAACCGTTTTTTCCATAGATATGAAGTGAAATATGCGTGGTGCTGGTATTGCGAATGTAAAGAATTCTAAATCTAAATTTTTACGATAAAAAAATTTTATGTACTATTGCTTCATGAAATTAATGAATGTCATAATTAATGTGATTATTATTATTCCCTACAGGGAATGATATAGTTATTCATTGATTTGAAAAACCTGTATCGGACCCGTTCGATACAGGTTTTTTTATAGAGTAAATTTAGATATAATAGAACATCTATAAGCACTGAATATGATATAAATTGAATATTTAAAATATTGATTATCAGTTTTTTAAATAATTTTTATAGTAAATGAATTTGGACTGATGAATTTTGTTAAAATGACAAGCCTATTTAAACTTTTATCTTTGATTGAAGACGCTTATAAAATCCATTAAAAAGCATACGAGAACAACAGCATGGAATTGAATAAATATAGTAAAAACGTTACCCAAGACCCTACACAACCAGCGGCACAGGCTATGCTGTACGCAATCGGTTTAACAGAAGAAGACTTAAAAAAGCCTTTCATAGGAATTGGTAGCACGGGGTACGAAGGCAATCCGTGTAACATGCATCTGAACGATTTGGCACTAGAGGTCAAAAAGGGAACAAATGATGCCGGATTAATTGGGTTGGTCTTTAATACCATCGGTGTAAGTGACGGTATTTCAATGGGAACTTATGGCATGCGCTATTCCTTGCCTTCCCGTGATATTATTGCAGATTCTATGGAAACCGTTGTTCAGGCCATGAATTATGATGGTTTGGTGACGGTCGTGGGCTGTGATAAAAACATGCCTGGCGCTTTAATGGCCATGATTCGTTTGAACCGCCCTTCGGTCTTGGTTTATGGAGGTACAATAGCTTCGGGATGTTTTAAGGATAAAAAATTGGATATCGTTTCTGCATTTGAAGCTTGGGGCGAAAAGGTAGCGGGGACGATGAACGAGAAAGATTATAAAGGTGTTATTCAAAACGCTTGTCCAGGTGCTGGTGCTTGTGGTGGCATGTATACCGCAAATACCATGGCTTCCGCAATCGAGGCTTTAGGAATGGCAATGCCTTATAATTCTTCGAATCCGGCTATCGGGAAGCCAAAACAAAAAGATGCTATTGATTCCGGTAGGGCTTTGGAGCACTTATTAAAGAAAGACATTAAACCCAGCGATATCATTTCTAGGAAATCTTTGGAAAATGCGGTTCGTCTTTTAACCTTGTTAGGGGGGTCTACGAATGCCGTACTTCACTTTTTGGCCATTGCCAAAGCCGCTGAGATAGAATTCACATTGGATGATTTTCAAAAAATAAGCGATTCCACTCCTTTTTTGGCCGACTTAAAACCAAGTGGAAAATATTTGATGGAAGATCTGCACCGAGCCGGTGGAACACCAGCGGTAATGAAATTCATGCTGGAAAACGGTATGCTTCATGGCGATTGCCTTACGGTGACAGGAAAAACAGTAGCAGAAAATCTTTCGGAATTACCAGCTTTGCAGGAAGGTCAACAAATTATTAAACCCTTGAACGCGCCGATAAAGGAAACAGGACATTTGCGTATTCTTTATGGGAATTTGGCCGAAAAAGGTGCCGTAGCTAAAATAACGGGCAAAGAAGGTTTGTATTTTTCCGGACCGGCCAAAGTCTATAATGATGAGTTTAAAGCGAATAAGGGCATTGGCAAGGGCGAAGTGAAAAAAGGAGATGTGGTCGTCATTCGCTATGAAGGCCCCAAAGGAGGACCTGGTATGCCTGAAATGTTGAAACCTACTTCGGCCATTATGGGTGCCGGTTTGGGAAAAGAGGTGGCCCTAATTACGGATGGGCGTTTTTCAGGAGGCACACATGGTTTTGTGGTGGGGCATGTATGTCCTGAAGCGCAAGAGGGCGGGTTGATCGGTCTTTTAGAAGATGGCGATATCATTGCCATAGATGCAGAAAAAAATCAAATTTCAGTCGATTTAACGCAAGATGAAATAGATAAGAGGAGGGCAACCTGGGTACAACCTCCCTTAAAAGTCAGAAAGGGAAGTTTGTATAAATATGCCAATACAGTGTCGGAAGCTTCTCAAGGCTGCGTTACCGACCAATTTTAAGATGTAAAGTAAGTATTGGGACAAATTTCAATGATTTGATTTTTAACTCCGTACTTGAATTCGAGTATTAGAAATGGAGACATTAAAGGAAAATAGTACGGAAATCAAAAAGAAGACTTCCATGAAAATTACCGGTGCCGAGGCAATTATTCATTGCCTTTTGGAGGAGGGAGTAGATTTATTATATGGTTATCCCGGCGGTGCAATCATGCCGGTCTATGATGAGCTTTATAAGTTCCAGGATAGACTGACCCATATTTTGACACGTCATGAGCAGGGTGCCACACATGCGGCACAAGGTTATGCCAGGATTTCGGGAAAAGTAGGTGTTGCTATGGCTACTTCGGGGCCGGGTGCTACCAATTTGGTGACAGGATTGGCCGATGCACAAATAGATTCAACGCCTATGGTCTGTATCACCGGACAAGTGCCAAGACATTTGTTGGGTTCGGATGCATTCCAAGAAACGGATATCATCGGTATTTCGACACCCGTTACAAAGTGGAATTATCAAATCACAAAGGCTTCTGAAATTCCTGAAATTATGGCAAAGGCATTCTATATTGCCAAATCTGGCCGTCCAGGCCCCGTACTGGTCGATATTACCAAAAATGCCCAATTTGATGAATTTGAGTTTTCATACGAAAAATGTAAAGGTGTTAGAAGTTATAAAGCCGTTCCAACTCCGGATATGTCCCAAATTAAGGAAGCTGCAGAAGTCATTAATGCCGCTAAAAAACCGTTTATTGTTTGGGGGCAGGGAATCATTTTAGGAAAAGCCGAATCAGAACTAAGGGCTTTTGTAGAAAAGGCAGGCATTCCTGCTGCTTGGACCATCATGGGAGCATCGGCCTTGGATACGGACCATCCTTTAAATGTTGGTATGGTAGGAATGCACGGTAATTACGGCCCCAATATCCTTACCAACGAGTGCGATGTATTGATAGCCGTAGGAATGCGTTTTGATGATCGGGTTACGGGTAGATTGGAAGATTATGCCAAACAAGCTACTGTATTGCATTTTGAAATTGATCCGGCCGAAATCAATAAGAATGTAAATGCAGATGTAGCTGTATTGGGCAATGCCAAAGAAACACTTGGGTTATTGCTTCCTTTGATCAATTCAAACAAACATGAAGCCTGGCATAACCAGTTCAAGGAAAAATATCAAATAGAGTACGATACCGTCATAAAGAATGACATCCATCCAACAAAGGAAGGGTTGACTATGGGCGAAGTAATCGAAGAAATCAATATCGCTTCGGAACATAAAGCAGCTATCGTAACAGATGTAGGACAGCACCAAATGATTGCTTGTCGCTACGCAAAATTCAAGGAATCAAAAAGTAATATTACCTCTGGCGGCCTGGGAACTATGGGATTTGCGCTACCGGCGGCTATCGGGGCTAAAATGGGTGCCATGGATAGGGAAGTGGTTGCCATTATCGGAGATGGCGGTTACCAAATGACCATTCAGGAACTAGGGGTTATTTTTCAACATAATATACCTGTAAAAATTGTAGTGCTGAATAATGACCATTTAGGGATGGTACGCCAATGGCAAGAGCTATTTTTTGACAAACGCTATGCTTCCACCGTTATGGTAAATCCCGATTTTGTAAAAATTGCGGAAGGATATCATATTGAAGCGAAACGGGTCAGTGAACGTAAAGATCTAAAAGCTGCGGTGCAGGAAATGATGGCATCGGACAAACCGTACTTTTTGGAAGTAAAAGTGGAGAAAGAAGATAATGTATTCCCGATGATACCCTCTGGAGCAGCGGTTTCTGAGATCAGACTGAAATAATTCACAAATTAATTTTCTAAACGGAATATGCTATAAATTGGTGATGAACGATTCAAATATTCAGGACATACCAAAAATACATCATCGGATTCAGGCAAAATCAGAGGAAATCGGATTTTCAATGCCATCGGATTTGTATATCGGTTCGCTTTTAAAAACGTTGGTAAGTTCCAAGCCAAACGCTCATATTCTGGAATTGGGTACCGGTATCGGCCTGAGTCTTTCATGGATGGTTGATGGAATGGATAAAAGCTCTAAATTAATCACAGTTGATAACGATCCAGAGCTTATCGCTATCGCACAACAGTATTTCGGACATGATGAGCGATTACAAATTATCCGTGAAGATGGTGGCAAATGGATAGAAAATTACAAAGGCCCTAAGTTCGATTTAATTTTTGCCGATACGTGGCCAGGAAAATATAGCCATATTGACACCATTATGGACATGATAAAAATCGGTGGGTTTTATGTAATCGATGATATGGTATCACAGCCCAATTGGCTAGAAGGTCACGAGGATAATGTGACAGATTTAACGGCATATTTAGAAGGTAGAAAAGATTTTGGCATCACTAAGATGAATTGGTCTTCCGGGGTAATTTTAGCGGTTAGAAAATATTAAAAGTAGAGATAGTAACACATGGAAAAACAATGGTTTACCATATCGGTTTATTCTGAGAATAATGTAGGATTATTGAATAGAATATCTGGAATATTTTTAAAGCGACATATTAATATAGAGAGTTTAAATGTCTCAAAATCAGAAATTGAAAATGTTTCAAAATTCACTATAGTCGTTTATACTACGGAAAAATGGGTGCGTAATATTGTAGGTCAAATAGAGAAACAGATAGAAGTGATAAAAGCTTTCTATCATATAGATGATGAGACTATTTATCAGGAATCCGCTTTGTTCAAAATTGCTTCGAATTTATTGTTTGATGAACGTCAGATACAGAATATTATAAAGGAAAGCAATTCTCAGATCGTTACGGTAGCCCGTGATTTTTTCGTGCTCGCTAAAACAGGAAGAAAGCATGAAATTGATGAAATATACGAGCAGTTCAAACCTTATGGAATCATGCAGTTTGTTCGCTCCGGGAGAATATCCGTCTCAAAAGATGAAATGCAGATTTCGGCATTGTTAAGAGAATTTCAACACAACTAATCAATTTATAATTAAACAAAAGAGAATACAAAATGGCAAATTATTTTAATACGCTATCATTACGTGACCAATTAAAGCAGTTAGGAAAGTGCAGATTTATGGATGCTGCTGAATTCGCTGATGGTATTAATGCCCTAAAAGGAAAAAAAATAGTCATTGTTGGCTGTGGCGCACAGGGACTTAACCAAGGTTTGAACATGAGGGATTCCGGCTTGGATATTGCATATGCTTTACGGGACGCTGCCATTCAAGAGAAAAGACAATCTTATATAAACGCTTCTGAAAATGGTTTTACCGTTGGAAATTATCAGGATCTGATTCCTTCTGCGGATGTAGTTATCAACCTGACACCGGACAAGCAACATACCGCTGTAGTCGGTACCGTGATGCCTTTAATGAAAAAAGGAGCTACACTTTCTTATTCCCACGGATTCAATATTGTGGAAGAAGGAACGCAGGTTCGGGAAGATTTGACCGTAATTATGGTCGCTCCTAAAAGCCCAGGTTCAGAAGTTCGTGAAGAATATAAAAGAGGTTTTGGAGTACCTACTTTGATTGCGGTTCACCCGGAGAATGACCCGGAAGGTAAAGGTTTGGCACAGGCAAAGGCATATGCCGTAGGCACGGGAGGCCATAGGGCAGGGGTGTTGATGTCCTCTTTCGTTGCAGAGGTAAAATCGGATCTAATGGGGGAACAGACCATTCTTTGTGGTTTGTTGCAGACCGGTTCCATTCTTTGTTTCGATAAGATGATCGAAAAGGGAATCGATGCCGGATACGCCTCAAAATTGATTCAATACGGATGGGAAACCATTACGGAAGGTATGAAGTACGGTGGTATCACCAATATGATGGACCGTCTTTCCAATCCTGCCAAAATAAAAGCATTTGAATTGTCCGAAGAATTGAAAGATATCATGCGCCCTTTGTTCCAAAAGCACATGGATGATATCATGACCGGTCATTTCTCTAAGACGATGATGGAAGATTGGGCCAATGACGATAAAAATTTGTTAACGTGGAGAGCTGCAACAGGTGAAACCGCTTTTGAGAAAACTCCAGCTGGCAATATGGAAATAAGTGAGCAGGAATTTTATGATAATGGAGTTTTGATGGTGGCTATGGTTCGTGCAGGGGTAGAATTGGCCTATGAATCCATGACCGAATCCGGAATCATAGGGGAATCGGCCTATTATGAGTCATTACATGAAACGCCATTGATTGCCAATACTATAGCAAGAAAAAAACTGTTCGAAATGAATCGGGTTATTTCGGATACCGCTGAATATGGCTGTTATTTGTTTGACCATGCCTGCAAACCTTTGTTAGCGGATTTCATGAAGACTATTGATACCGATGTAATCGGTAAAACGTACAGCGAAGGCGATGGAAATGGCGTAGATAACGCTAAATTAATCGCCGTAAACAAAGCGTTGCGCGAGCATGATGTAGAAATAGTAGGAGCAAGGCTCCGTGAGTCCATGACCGCAATGAAACCGATAGTTTAATTACCAACCAAAGTTGATCGGGCCATGTGCCCGATTTTTTATGGCATATTTTCCAAGCATAGTAGACATACGGGCGGCGGCCAAGACCATCGCCCAAGTTGCCGAGCCTTCACCGTTGATAGAGAGTTTTCGACTTTCCAAGGTTTTTGATAGTACTATTTCTTTAAAAAGGGAAGATCTTCAACGCGTGCGTTCGTATAAGATTCGTGGAGCTTTTAATAAGATAAGTTCGCTCTCTGCAGAAGAACGTAAAAAAGGAGTCGTCTGCGCCAGTGCCGGGAATCATGCCCAAGGCGTTGCTTTTGCATGCAACCATTTAAAAATTCAAGGTACGGTTTACATGCCTTCCGTAACGCCAAATCAAAAAGTACAGCAAACAAAACTGTTTGGTGGGGATTGGGTAACTGTTGTATTGGAAGGTGATACGTTTGATGACGCATTTAACGCCTCCAAAGTACATGAAGAGGAAACCGGAAAAATATTTGTGCATCCCTTCGACGATCCTAAAATTATAGAAGGTCAGGCTACGGTGGGGTTGGAAATTCTGGAACAGGACAAAACTCCTATTGATTATTTGTTCGTATGTATTGGTGGTGGTGGATTGGCATCGGGATTGATATCCGTTTTTAAGGAACTTTCCCCAAATACAAAGATTATCGGGGTGGAGCCTATGGGCGCACCTTCAATGAAAACTTCCATTGCGGAGGGAAGGGTAGTCACTTTAGAAACGATAGATAAATTTATAGATGGTGCCGCAGTAAAACGAGTAGGGGAACTTACATTTCCCATTTGCGATAAATATCTTAATGAAATGGTAACGGTAGCGGAAGGTAAGGTGTGCCAAACAATTTTAGATTTATACAATAGGGATGCCATTGTGGTAGAGCCTGCGGGAGCCATGACCATTGCTGCATTAGATGATTTTAAAACGGAAATCGTTGGAAAAAACGTAGTTTGTATTGTTGGTGGGAGCAATAATGATATAGCAAGAACGGCAGAGATAAAGGAGCGTGCATTGCTTTATGGAAAGTTAAAGCACTATTTTATTGTTCGTTTTCCACAAAGGCCCGGGGCTCTAAAAGAGTTTGTAGCGGAGATTTTGGGCCCTTTGGATGATATTACCCATTTTGAATACTCAAAAAGGTCCAGCAAGGAAAATGCCCCGGCCGTAGTAGGAATCGAATTGAAGTCTCCCGAAGATTTAGCACCTTTGGTACACCGGATGAAAGTCAATAACTTTTACGGCGACTATTTGAATGACAAACCGGACTTATTTGAATATTTGGTTTGATTATTTTCCACTTTTATACGACTAGATAAAAAACACATATGAAAACGACCAACATACCTCAAGAATTTCAGATTACGGACACGATAGACCAAAGACATTATTTGGTGAACGGCGAATTAAAAAAATGGGAAGGAAATACAACGGAAGTATTTTCCAGTATTTCTACTACCCATGAATATAAACCCACGCTTTTGGGAAGTATCCCGGATATGGGAGAACCGGAGGCTTTGGAGGCGCTGGACGGCGCTTTAAAAGCATATGATAAGGGACAAGGAGTTTGGCCTACAATGAAAGTAAAAGACCGTATTGAGTGTATGGAAACCTTCGTTGGTAAGATGAAGGAAAAACGTGCCGAAGTAGTGAAATTGTTGATGTGGGAGATTGGGAAATCGTTACCGGATTCCCAAAAAGAGTTCGATCGTACGGTCGAATATGTTGAGGATACCATAGAAGAATATAAGGATTTGGATAGGGGAAGTGCCAAGTTTCAAAAACATCAGGGAGTATATGCACATATTCGCCGGGGTCCATTGGGGGTCGTACTCTGTTTGGGGCCTTATAATTATCCGCTGAACGAGACGTTTGCCTTATTGATTCCTGCCATTATCATGGGAAATACTACGGTTTTTAAGCCAGCAAAACATGGAGTTTTATTGATTACTCCTTTGCTGGAAGCCTTCCAATCCAGTTTCCCCAAAGGTGTCGTAAATATTTTGTTCGGTAGGGGCAGGGCGGTTGCCGCTCCGATTATGAAAACGGGAAAAGTGGACGTACTGGCTTTGATCGGGAATAGTAAATCTGCCAATGCTCTACAGGAACAGCACCCAAAGAGTAATAGATTGCGTCTGGTATTGGGACTGGAGGCAAAAAACCCTGCGATAATTCTACCCGATGCAGATTTAGATCTAACCATTGATGAAGTCATAGCGGGTACCACTTCTTTTAACGGCCAGCGTTGTACCGCTCTAAAAGTGGTCTATGTACATGAAGATATTAAAAAGGAATTTTTAAGTCGATTTTCTAAAAAAGTGGATGAATTGAAATTCGGAAATCCCTGGGAAGACGGGGTGAAATTGACGCCCTTACCTGAACCCGGAAAACCTGCTTATATCCAGGAATTATTGGATGATGCATTGGCAAAAGGAGCATCGGTACAGAATAAAAAAGGTGGAGAGCATTCAGACAATTATATATGGCCAGCGGTTTTGTATCCTGTTTCCAAAGATATGCGTGTGTATCAGGAAGAGCAGTTTGGACCCATAATTCCCGTAGTTTCATTTAAGGATATAGAGGAGCCCTTGGATGATATGGCCGAAAGTAATTACGGTCAACAGGTAAGCTTATTTGGAAAGGACGTGTACACCTTATCCCCATTGATAGATACGTTGGCCAACTTGGTCTGCAGGGTAAACTTGAACAGCTCGTGCCAACGCGGACCGGATGTGTATCCGTTTACGGGAAGAAAAGATTCTGCCCAAGCTACATTGAGCGTACATGATGCGCTGCGTTCTTTCAGCATCAGGACTTTTTTGGCATTTAAGGACAATGAGCTGAACAATGAGACCGTGGAGCAATTGCTTGATGCTAAAGTGAGCAATTTTTTAAGCACCGACTATATTTTATAGCTATTGCAATTTTCTGAGATTGGTTGGGATGAAAATCAGTCTATGAACGGATATAAAATAGAGGGTTGTTTTCCTTAATTGTGGAATTCAAAAGATAGGGCGATAAAATAAATTGGGTATATATGAGTTATATAGGTACCCTATTTACATATTATTAACCCAAAATCTTAACCTAATATTCCCGTGCGCCATTATAGAATTTTGATAGGAACTATCCTAGTAGTTCTTATACTTCCCGTCATAACAGCTTCAAAGATTCATTCAAACGAAGCCACAATTCGTATTTCAAAATCGATATCTTATAAAAAAGAAGTAGATAAAAAAGCGATAGCATTGTATGCATCGAAAAAGCAAAAACTAAAGACTGCTTTAGAAGAATACTTCAACAAAGCTATTGCCTCCGGTACTATAGTTGGTGCAGGCGTCAGTATTGTTCAAGGAGATTCTATTGTGATTTCGGACGGATTCGGAAAGCGTAGCGTAAATAATAAAAGCAAGGTAAACGGAGAAACTGTTTTTCGTTTGGGGTCTTTATCAAAAGGATTTGCCGGGGTTTTGGCCGCTAGTCTAGAAGCTGAAGGTAAATTGGATTGGGACGACAAAGTGGTAGATTATATTCCCGAGTTTCAATTTGGAGATAGGTCAAACACAAAAAAAGTAAGGCTTTCCCATATCTTATCCCATAGTTCCGGGACACCTTACCATAGTTTTACCAACCTTGTAGAAGCAGGATTATCCGTTTCAAGTATTGCAAAACGTTTTGACGAAGTCACTCCCATAAGTGAACCGGGGTCTGTATATAGTTATCAAAATGCAATGTTTTCCCTTAGTCAAGAAGTCATGGAAAAAATATGTGGGGAAGACATTAAAACACAGTTAAAAAATCAATTCTTTAGTCCACTGGGTATGTCAACGATTTCCATGGATCATGATTCACTTTTGGAGGTAGAGAATGTAGCGATGCCTCATGTAAGAAGCAGGAGAGGATGGAAAAAGACGGCACTCCGAAATAAATATTATAATGCCGTAGCAGCTGGTGGTATCAATGCCAGTTCTTTGGATATGGCAAAATGGATGCGTTTTTTGTTAGGCCATAACCCAGAAGTTCTTCAACCTAAAGTCATAGAAAAAGCATTTAGCCCTTTTATTGAAATACCGGGCCACAGTAAATATTATCAACGATGGGCAAACCATAAACAATCCTATTATGGTTTTGGCTGGAGAATACACGAATTCGAGGATGCTGAAACACAACAGGAAACCAAGGTTTGGCATCATGGGGGGAGTGTTAACAACTACCGAAATGAAATCGCGTTGTTTCCAGAAACCGATTTGGGGATTTGTGTTTTATTAAATGGAAATTCCAGATTGGCCAGAACGGTTATTCCAGACCTTCGTAAGATAATTGAAAGAATCTACAATACAGAGACTAAAAATGTATCCTTATAATTTGTATGTCGAGTGGTTAAACCCCACAAACCAAAGGCTTTTACTATTATAAAATAGATACGGGATTTAAATGGTCAAATGTTGGAGGCCAACCAATCACCTACCTCGCTGGTCTTGTATGATTTTTCTCCTTCGGCTAAATCCTCGGTAACAACTCCCTCTGCCAATGATTTGTTGACGGCATCTCGAATTGCCTTTGCTTCCTCGGCCAAATCAAAATCTTCAAACATCATGGCTGCCGATAAAACGGTTGCTAACGGATTGGCGATGTCCTTTCCGGCGGCTTGTGGGTAGGAACCATGAATGGGTTCATATAATTTTGCTTTTTCCCCTACGGATGCTGAAGGCATTAATCCCATTGAGCCAGATATAACCGAGGCCTCATCGGTCAAAATATCACCGAAAAGATTTTCGGTAATGAGCACATCATAATCGTTGGGCCATTGTACCAATCGCATAGCCACTGCATCTACAAACTCATAGGCGACTTCTACTTCCGGATAATCCTTTTCCATAGCCTGAACCGTTTCTCTCCACAGGCGTGAAGATTCCAAAACATTGGCCTTGTCCACACAACAGAGCTTTTTGGAACGCTTCATGGCCAGTTCAAAACCTTTTTTGGCAATACGTTGCACCTCGTTCCTATGATAGGTACAGGTGTCATAGGCGGTATTACCATTGTTTAGCCTTCCTCTTTCCCCAAAATAAATACCTCCCGTTAGCTCCCGAAGAAAAACCAAATCGGTTCCTTCTATACGTTCTCTCTTCAATGGGGATTTATCGATCAGCGATGGAAAGGTAAAGGTTGGCCTTACATTAGCAAATAATCCCAATTTCTGACGCATTTTTAATAAACCTTGTTCCGGACGTACTTTGGCGGATGGGTCATTATCAAATCTAGGATGACCAATAGCGCCAAACAGTACGGCATCTGCCTGTACGCAGGTTTCATGGGTGTCATCTGGGTATGGTTCGCCCACTGCATCAATGGCCGCCGCTCCGGTTAGTGCTGGTTTCCATGTGATTTCATGACCGTATTTATTTGCAATCGCATCGGATACTTTTACGGCCTGTGCTATGACTTCCGGTCCTATTCCGTCACCGGCTAAAAGTGCTATGTTTAGTTTCATTTTTTAGTGTTGAGATGTAAGATAATAGTATTGAGGTTTGTTATTGTGATAGTTATATTTTTATTTAGAACTGTCAAATGTCAACTGATTCAAATCATATTCAACATTTTTTCCGTAGCTTTTATAGCACTTACCGTTTGGTCCGAGTCCAATCCTCTTGAGGTAAATTCTGTACCATTGGATTCCCACGTAATTACGGTTTCACAAAGTGCATCGGAAGTACTTCCCGGTGGAATACGTACCGCATAGTCCACTAGTTTTGGTAATTCAATCTTTTTGGATTCGTAAACCTTTTTCAAGGCATTCATAAAAGCATCATACTGACCATCACCTTGGGCATTGGCTTCGTGCATTTTGCCTTCTATCTCTACCGATAACGTGGTAGATGGCATTAAACCCTTGGCATGCGTCAACACGTAGGATTTGACAAAGACCTTTTGTTTGTGCGTATCGGTATCCAATACATCTGAAATAATAAAAGGAAGGTCATCTTTGGTGACACGTTCTTTTTTATCGCCCAATTCAATAATTCTGGCAGTCACTTTTTTTAGTTCCTCGTTGTTCAAGGTAAGTCCCAGTTCCTGTAAATTTTTCTGGATATTTGCCTTTCCCGACATTTTACCCAAAGCATACTTACGTTTTCTTCCGAAACGCTCCGGCATTAAATCACTAAAGTAAAGATTCTTTTTGCTATCTCCATCTGCATGAATTCCAGCGGTTTGTGTGAAAACATTATCTCCAACAATAGGTTTGTTGGAAGGAATGCTTATACCAGTAAAAGCTGAAACCAACTTGCTTACTTTAAATAATGCTTTTTCATTGATATTGATTTTCACCTGAGGTAAAAAATCATTGATGACTGCAATGGCACTTGCCATTGGTGCGTTCCCTGCACGTTCGCCCATACCATTTACGGTCAAGTGTAATCCATGACACCCCGCTTTTACGGCTTCCATAATGTTGGCTACTCCTAAATCATAATCATTATGACCATGAAAGTCAATATGAAGGTCAGGATATTTCTTTATAATTTCGGCTAAATAATCAAAGGTTTCCGTGTGGGTAAGAATTCCGAGTGTATCCGGTAATAGTACCCGTTTCACTGGCTGTGTTGAAAGAAAATCCAAGAATTCAAATACATATTCTTTAGAATTTCGCATACCATTGCTCCAATCCTCTAGATATATGTTATTGATGATACCTTTACTTTGGGCAGATTCAAAAATTTCAGCAATCTCGGAAAAATGTTGTTTCGGTGTTTTTTTAAGCTGATGCTCCAGATGGTTTAGGGAACCTTTGGTCAGCAAATTTTGGGATTTGGCTCCTGCTTTTTGCATCCATTGTAAAGAAACGCCTCCGTCTACAAAAGTGAGCACTTCTATATTATCAAGATGGTTTTGGGTAGCTGCCCAATCCGTAATCTGTTGTACCGCTTCTAGCTCGCCATCGGAAACCCGAGCCGAAGCCACTTCAATACGATCAACCTTAAGCTCGCCCAAAAGGAGCTTGGCCAATGTTAATTTTTCAGAAGCGGAAAAGGAAACACCCGATGTTTGCTCGCCATCGCGAAGGGTGGTATCCATAATTTCGAGCCGTCTCTTCATTTTTAGAAAGGTCTCGTCTTTGCAAACTCCTTGATATCATCCTTGATATTCAACAAGTAATCAATATCATCAAAGCCATTACTCATATTCCCTTTTTTGTAGTCGTTAATTTCAAAAGACTCGCTTGCTCCTGTGGCCAACAGGGTAACTTTCTGCTCGGAAAGGTTCACTTCAATTTCGGTTTCAGGGTCTTTTTCTATGGTAACAAAAATCTGTTGCAAAAATTCGGCACCTACTTGTACGGGCAGCACTCCAATATTCAGACAATTCCCTCTAAAAATATCTGCAAAAAAACTAGAGATTACACATCGAAAGCCATAATCGTAAACCGCCCAAGCAGCATGTTCACGGGAAGAGCCGGAACCGAAATTTTTTCCACCTACCAGTATTTTTCCTGAATATTTTGGATTGTTCAAAACAAAATCCGCCTTTGGGGTATTGTCCTGATTGTACCTCCAATCCCTAAACAGGTTGTCGCCAAACCCTTTTCGCTCCGTGGCTTTTAGGAAACGAGCCGGTATGATCTGGTCCGTATCCACATTTTCTATGGGCAAAGGAACTGCGGTAGAGGTGAGTATATTGAATTTATCGTATGCCATTTTTATTTAGTTGTTTGTTAATAGTTGTTAGTTGATGGTTCTGATGGTGGTTGCGTTATAAAATAACTGTCAACCGACAACTATCAACCAGCAACTACTTCTTTTTCCATTAGTTCACGTGGGTCCGTAACCTTGCCCGTTACTGCGGCAGCTGCGGCAACCAAAGGACTGGCCAAGAGCGTTCTAGAGCCGGGACCTTGCCTTCCTTCAAAATTTCTGTTAGAAGTACTTACCGCCAACTTTCCAGGAGGCACTTTATCATCGTTCATCGCCAAACAAGCGGAACAACCTGGTTCCCTTAATTCAAAACCTGCTTCTGTGAGAATATCCAAAATACCTTCTTCTTTGATTGCCGACTCTACTTTATGACTGCCGGGAACCAACCAGGCCGTCACATTATCAGCTTTTCGTTTTCCTTTTACAATAGATGCAAAAGCTCTAAAATCTTCTATTCTTCCGTTGGTGCAGCTTCCCAGAAATACGAAATCGATAGCTTTTCCTATCATGGAATCACCTTCATCAAACTTCATATATTCCAAGGATTTCTTGTAGGTCGTTGCTCCTCCTTGTACCGCATCGGATTTTGGAATATCGTTTGAAATGCCCATCCCCATTCCAGGGTTGGTGCCGTAGGTAATCATAGGTTCGATCAAGGATCCATCAAATGTCAACTCTTTATCAAAAATGGCATCCGGATCTGTGTGAAGTGTTTGCCAGTAGTCCATGGCCTTGTCCCAATCAGTACCTTTAGGCGTGAATTCTCTGCCTTTTATATAGTGAAAGGTGGTCTCATCGGGAGCGATCATACCACCACGAGCACCCATTTCTATACTTAGATTGCAAACGGTCATACGGCCCTCCATAGTCATATTTTTAAAGACATCACCGGCATATTCCACAAAATAGCCCGTAGCCCCGGAAGTTGTTAATTGTGAGATGATAAAAAGCGCCACATCCTTTGGGGTTACACCATATTGTAGATTTCCCGAGATATTGATGCGCATTCGCTTTGGTTTGGGTTGCATGATACATTGTGTGGCCAGAACCATTTCTACTTCAGAAGTACCAATACCAAATGCTATAGCTCCAAAGGCTCCATGTGTTGATGTATGCGAGTCGCCACAAACAATGGTAGCACCGGGTACCGTAATTCCATATTCCGGGCCAACTACATGGACTATACCATTTTTTTCATGACCCAGACCCCAATAGGAAATACCATACTCATTTGCATTTTCTTCCAACATTTTTAATTGGTTGGCGGACAAAGGGTCTTGTACCGGTAAATGTTGATTTATAGTAGGGGTGTTGTGATCTGCCGTTGCGAACGTTTTCTCAGGATGCATTACTCTAATATTCCTGTTCTTAAGCCCCAAAAAAGCAACGGGGCTGGTCACTTCATGAACCATATGACGGTCAATGAACAATACATCCGGACCGTTTTCAATTTGATGAACTACGTGGGAATCCCAAACTTTATCAAATAATGTCTTTTTAGCACTCATATACTTTAAAATTCTTGACTGACGAAATTATTAAAAAGGTATAGTGTATAGAAATTCAGGCCCCTTAAATTACGATGTTCAACAAAGATTGTCAGGTTTGTTAGAAACATTTGAGGTTTAACATGGCAATGGGGTATTTTAACAAAATGGTAACGCTAAAGGGCTTTGAGAGTTGTTACATTGCAAAATTAACAACTTGATTTAAGAACAATATGAAACAGTTTAACGCTAAGGCATACCTATGCCTATTTTTTTTACTTGCCCCCTTTTTAATACCTACTTTATCAGCACAACTAACTACTCCGGCCGGTAGTCCTGAGGCCGAAGTAATGCAGCGCGTAGGAATAACGGATATCACTATACATTACAACAGACCTTACGTAAAGGGAAGAGAAATTTGGGGAAAATTAGTTCCCTATGGATTTAACGACCTTGGTTTTGGTACCTCAAAGTCAGCCCCTTGGAGAGCAGGTGCCGATTATAACACGACAATTGAGTTTACGCATGATGTCAAGATTGAAGGAAACGATGTAAAAGCGGGCAAATACGCCTTATTTTTTGCGTTGGAGGAAAATGGTGATGTTTTGGGTATCCTTTCAAGTAATACCACTTCTTGGGGTAGCTACTTTTATGATGAAGCTGAGGATGTTCTTCGATTCAATACAAAATCCAAAGAATTGGATTCATTTGTAGAAATGTTGACTTTTGGCTTTGATACTGTAGATGCAACAAGTGCCGTGGCCAGTTTAAAATGGGAAAAAAAAGAAATTCCTTTCAAGATAGAAGTTGATGTAAAAAACATTGTACTGGAAGGTATTGCCAATGACCTTAGGAACCCGACCGGTTTTCAACAATCTACTTGGGACCAAGCCGCTAACTACGCTTTTAATGCAGGTGAAATGGATAAGGCTTTGGAATGGGTAAATGCTTCTATAGCTGGACAATTTTTCAGTGAGGAAACCTTTGCCAATCTGGCTTTAAAATCTAGAATTCTCAGAAAACAAGGAAACACCTCTGAAGCGGACATGTTATTGGATAAGGCAGTTAGTTTGGGGAGTGCTCGTGAAATATATGGTGCGGGAACGCAATTAATAGGTGCGGATAATGATAAAGCCTTAAGCATACTAAAGGCTAACGTAAAGAAAAATAAGGGGGTATGGCCTAGTAATTATGGTTTAGCTAGGGCTTATTCTGCCAAAGGGGATTATAAAAATGCCGTAAAATCCATTAATAAATCATTGGCCGTTGCCCCGGAAAATTTTAAACCAAGACTTGAACAAGCTTTAGAAAGACTTAAAAAGGGAGAAGACATTAATACTCCTGCCAACTAAACATCAATTTAGTTGTCAAAACAATTAAAAAGGGTCTTGTGCATATGTACAAGACCCTTTTATTCAATAATGAGCGGAATACTTTTTGTTTCGGTATATTTTTCCTTTTTGACTTCATTTTTTAGATTGTTGTCAAAAAGATGATTAAGGTTGTTACCAGCTAAATCTTCAAATATTGAAAGTACTTCTATTTCATGAGTCCCGGCAGGCCATGGTTTTTTTGGATAAAAATTTAATTGTTGCTCATTTTCTGAGAGCGCATACTTTCCATCGATAACTCTACCATAACTATTTTTAATAAGAATGGTCTCTTTTGCCAAAATTGCATCCATAGGTTCATTGAACTTAATTATGAGCGTGTCTTTTGAATCTTTTTTAGGATTGCCAATTTGCCATTTAGAAAGGTTAGGTTTTTCTGTATCCTTTGAATTGACATAAAAAACTTTTGAATACGATTGCCTCAGGGGTATTCCTTTCGCAGATTTTAAATTTTTATCGATTTTTAGCGTATAAGAATGGTCTTTATTTACAGGTAGTCCTTCTCTTTTATTCGGAATTAAATCAGTCTTTATACGGCCTGGGTCTAACCAAAGTGTTAATCGGTTATGTTCTCTGTTCCATAGGTGCGATGGCAATTCTAGAAACACCTTTTTATAACTCTTATCAGTGTTATCAAATACCGTAATAAAATCTAAAATGTTGCCAACCTCTTGCATAGGTTCCGAAAAAATAAAATACATTTTCAGAAGATTCTCCGGTATGGTATCGTTACTTGGATATATAGCTTCTAATTTTGGTTTTTCTTCTAACCTTGTTGGTGCTACCATAAATTCTCCTATAATCTGTTCTCCATTTTTAATTTGATATTTTTCACAAGGAGTAAAAGGTATAACAGGTATAAAACTATGGCTGTTTCCATCTGTGGTCATAGCACCTAGAATAGGAGTGATCGTATTTTTCTGTATATAAACCTGTAGCTTATCTGTCTCCGATTTTGTTTTGAATAGAACACTTACTGCTTTATCACCTTCATATATCAATTCGATATCTATAGCAGTAGACTTTGTATCACAACCTAGAAAAAAGGTGACACAAAAAAAGACCAAGACTGACTTGATCTTTTTTAAACTTATTTTGTATAAGATTACATCCACTTGGTAGGGCGACTTCTCAGAACCATTTCTCCAGAAGCTGTTCGCTGTACATAAACTACATTTTCACTATCTAGCGTATCCATTTGAAAAACATAAGGCATAGGAAGATTATCATAAGGCACTCCGGTAGCCACTCCAAATTCTGAAACTGTATCGGTAATGGTCTCCTTAAAATTGGCAATATCTTCATAATCCAATCGCATCACAGGACGATTGGTATTGGCCATTAAAAAATACTTTTTTCCTTCCTTTTCATAAGATATCATATCTAAAGGAGAATTACCTGCACCTAACTCCGCAACAGTACGCCCTTTGGTATGTACGCCATCTTTCAAATCGCTCATTGGAAAAAGAACCAACGGAGTACAGGTATAGCTGGCCATGAGATATTCTGTATTGTCCATAGTGATAACATCAAAGGTTTTAATAGGTGCGTGGGTTTCATATTGACCATGTGCTGCATGCCATATTTCCAATGATGCCTGATCTTGGACAGTTTTAAAAGGAAAAGGAATGCTTCTAAATGTAGAAGCAAATTCTTTGTTAGAAAGCCCTGATACCAAAACCTTGCCTTTGTGGTATTTTATATCTGAAATTGACCAGATGCGTTGTGGTCTGCCTCTTTTGTCTTTTGCATCTTCTGCTATGGCATTTTCAAGTTCTACTTGAGAATAGCCTATTGCTTTTAAAGAAATATTTTCAAAGTTACCATTGCTCAAGCTTAAAAGAACCGGCGTACCGTCCATACTATTTATAGCAAAGTATATCTTTTTGGATATGGGGTTTACCGCCATATCATTTATTTTAATTTTATCGGCCGTGGTACCTAATGCGGCTGCAACTTTAGCGTCAAATTCACCCATATCAATACCTTCACTTTTATCTATCTTTTCAACATCTTTAGTGTCAAGGGCATAAATGGAAGCGTTTTTGGAATCGCCTACGAACAAAATGCCGTCAGGACCAAAACTCAAACTATTAATAGAACTTATTTCAGGATTGCCAAAAGCAAAATCTTTCGTTAATTCAGATGTGGGGTTGTTCGTGGAAGCAGAAATTCCAATGAGGGCTAAGGTGCAAATGCCTATACCAAGTATTATTTTTTTCATGATAGGTAGTTTTGCCTGTAAATTATTGCATTTTCAGAAGTTGTAATGCTAAATATTTAGAATTAACCTAATTTTAACGCGTTGATATACATGTAGTTATGAGTTACATAAATATCCTCAATTCAACTTATATAATTCCAAATATTCTTGTATTTGATTAATTGCGCATAAGAATGACGTATGACCAAGTTCTCAGGTTTTTCCAAGGATGGGTCGTCCTTTAGAATGCGTAACGCATAGTACCTAGCGGATTTCAAGATTTCATTGTCCTTGACGATATCGGCGATTTTTAAATTGAGGATACCACTTTGTTGTGTTCCCATAATATCGCCCGGTCCACGTAATTTCAGATCTACTTCGGCTATTTCAAAACCATCGTTGGTGCGTACCATGGTTTCCAACCTTGTTTTGGCCTCTGCGGAGAGTTTATGACTTGTCATTAAGATGCAGAAACTTTGGTCCGCACCACGCCCCACACGCCCACGTAGCTGATGTAACTGAGAAAGTCCAAAACGTTCGGCACTTTCAATAATCATTACGGAAGCATTTGGAACGTTTACACCTACCTCGATAACGGTAGTGGCGACCATGATTTGGGTTTCGCCCTTTACAAACCGTTCCATTTCATATTCTTTATCGGCCGGTTTCATTTGCCCGTGAACTATGGAAATTTGAAACTCCGGTTGGGGAAAATCACGGACAATACTCTCGTAACCATCCATTAAATCCTTATAATCCAATGCTTCTGATTCTTGAATAAGCGGATAAACAATATAGATTTGTCTCCCTTTTTTGATTTCGTCCCTTATGAATTGAAATACTTTTAACCGATTGGAATCATACCGATGCACGGTTTTAATGGGTTTTCTCCCTGGCGGTAGTTCATCGATTACAGAAATATCCAAATCGCCATACAAACTCATGGCCAAGGTTCTTGGGATAGGCGTTGCCGTCATCACCAAAATATGGGGTGGTAAAGCCCCTCCATCCTCCCCAGAGGGGAGGCTATTCCATACGTACTTGATTTTTTGTACGACTGTATCGATAGCTCCAATAACTTCTTCATTTTTAAAGCGAATTACCTTATATCCAAATTCAGTTAAGATTGCTGTCCTTAAAGCATCGGCTTTTTTTTGAGATGGCTCATTAGGGTATTCACCATCAATCTCAATAATCAACTTTTTGGAGATGCATACAAAATCGACGATGAATTCATCTATGAGATGTTGTCTTTTAAATTTTATTCCAAGTTGTTCATCGTTTAATTTTTCCCATAGCATTTTTTTTGATGCCGTAGTGTGTTTTTTTCTTTCTTGTTCATTCGTTTTCAACAGATCGTATATTGATGGTTGGGCAGTTTTATATTTTTGATGAATCTCTTTTACCCTCCCTTTGGGAGGGGTCAGGGGTGGGCTTCCTTTGTGCCAAAGCTTTGATCGTTGTGCAACGCCAAACCGATGTTGTTCATCTATGATCGCTAGGCCCAAATTCTTGAACTTTACTTTATCTTCCAACAATGCGTGTGTACCGACAAGGATGTTCAATCCGCCATTTTCCAATTGTTCATGGATAGGTTTTCGAGCTGATTTTTTTACGGAACCGGTAAGTAGGGCACAGGTTACCCCTGTACCTTCCAATAATTCCGAAATACCTTGAAAATGCTGATTGGCCAATATTTCTGTAGGAGCCATTAAACAGGCCTGAAAACCATTGTCTATAGCCAACAACATGGTCATAACGGCAACAATGGTCTTGCCGGAACCTACATCGCCCTGTAAAAGCCGGTTCATTTGGGCATTACTTCCTAAATCTGCCCTAATTTCTTTGATGACCTTTTTTTGGGCATTGGTCAATTCAAAAGGCAAATGATGGGCATAAAAATCATTAAAGAGCGTACCCACTTGGTCAAAAGTAAAACCCTTTATTTTTTGTTTGTGCAACATATTTTTGGCGATAAGCTGCATTTGTAGGTAAAAAAGCTCCTCAAATTTTAACCGAAATTGTGATTTTGCCAACAACGCTTGGCTTTTAGGAAAATGTATATTGAATAATGCTTCGCTTTTTGATATTAACTTAAGTTCGAATAATAACTTGTCCGATAGGGTTTCTGAAAACTTCCCTTTGGTTTCCAGAAACAATTGTTGCATGAGTTTGCTAATGACACGATTGGTGATGCCTTTGTTGCTCAATTTTTCCGTGGAAGGGTACACGGGTTGCATGTGCACTTTTAAGCCTTGCTCGTGTTCCGATAACAATTCCATTTCCGGATGGGGCATGGAAAATACATTGTTGAACACATTGCATTTTCCAAAAATGACATAAAACGTATTTAATTTTAAATTTTCCCGTATCCATTTTTGACCTCTAAACCAGACCAGCTCCATAGCCCCAGTTTCGTCCTGAAATTTTGCGATCAGTCGTGTTCCCCTTTTTTGCTCAACCGTTTTGAGGTGTACAATTTTGCCAATGATCTGGACATCGGCATTGCTTTTTTGAAGTTGATTTATTTTATAGTACTGTGTCTTATCAATATATCTGTTGGGGAAAAGATTCAATAAATCTTGATATACGTGAATGCCCAATTCCGATTGCAAACTTTCTGCCCTATTGGGACCAACGCCCTTTAAATAGGCTACAGGAGTTTGAAGAAAATTAGCGTTCATTCGTCTAAATTAGTCGTTCACATAATGAAGTGCAAGCCAATTGCGACAAGGCATCATAAAATCTGAAATTTTTAGTAACAACCTTAATAAGTGCGGGTTGCCAATTAGTTGAGATTATGAGATCAAAACACCTCGTCTAAATTTAACCCAAGGGACAAACGTAGTTTTTGCCGTATCAGATTTTCTGCATCAGAGACACCTAACAAAATGGCAACATCCAAGTCAACAAATCTACCTTTGAAACCAGTGCCCAATGTGGCGAAAGTATCCGTTGCCCTGTTAATTCCAATGGAGTAACCTGTTCTCAGAACTAATTTTTCCCTAAATGTAAATTCTAGTCCCGCACCCATTGCGGAACCCTCAAGAACAAATTCTAAAGGTTCGCCCGCTTCGTTTTCGGTATAAGAATCCAGCAGTGTTTTGTATTCTGAAGTAACTGCCAACCGTTTATCTTGATTAAAAATAAAATCAAAACCTAGTCCTATTTTCAATGTGGAAGGTGCATAGATTTCAATGTGTTTCTTATCTTCAAAAGATTTACCTCTCAGATTCGAAAAGTTGAACCCTGCCCGCCATCTGCCATTGAACGCTTTATAGGCTATTTCGTTCCCTTGGTAAAACCCGGAAACATCAATACCGTAAAGACTGGAATTAGTGTTAAAACCGTCCAACATAGGTGCTTTTTCATTTAAAGAAATATAGCGACCCCCTACGGCCATGGCAAACTCATTGCTCAACTTCATCGTATATGAACCACCAATGGACAATTCATTGGCACGATTAACTATTCCGGTCTCAACAAAGGAACCAACGGAATTGGCATAACTACGAATACTCAAAGCATAGGCACTGCGGTCATTTAGTTTATTATAAAAATTAAAGTTAAGTTGGGAAAACTCATCAAAGTCTTGACTGCTTGTGAATATTTGGATAATACCGACCTCAATTTTTTTGGCCGAAAAAACATATTTGGAGGGATTCCATAATTGCGAAAATACATCGGTAGCAGTGGCTACGCCGATATCGCCTTGGCCTGCCGCACGGGCATCGGTCGCAATGCTTAGAAAGGCATCTCGTACCGGATTTATACCACTTTGCTGTGCTGATACATAATGTAATAGAAAAAGGGTATATAAAAGGAAGATTCCTTTCATCAGAGCTGGTTTAACGGGTTGGCGGTTGTAACTAGGTAAACTGGTTTATCGCCTATTTCGTATGCGTGGATTTGAATCGATATTATTTAAGATTGGTATCATCCAACGAACTTGTTCCATTTCAATATCTTTATCTTATGAAAGGTTTTCATTTTTTCATTTTCTCCCTGTTTGGATTTTTCTTGATGGGACAACATCAGGATAAAGTCGATTTTATTAGGGCAGACGTTTCGATCAAACCTATTCCTCAAGAGAAGCGAGTAGAAGGATTAGTAGTTTATGAGTTTAATGTTTTACAGGATTTGGATTCGGTTTTTTTGGATGCCCAGAATATGAATTTTGAATGGGTTAATTTGAATGGAAAAAGAATCGCCTATCAATATGACGGAAAACGTATTACTATTTCCAAGAATATACCTAAATCAGATAAGAATATACTTTCTATAAATTACGCTTGTGTACCTGAGCAAACGGTCTACTTTTCCGGATGGGAAGATAAAATAGAAGGCAATGAACAAATTTGGACCCAAGGTCAGGGAAAATACACCAGCCATTGGTTGCCCAGTCTTGATGACATGGAGGAGAAAATTGAATTTGATTTAAGTTTTGATACGAGTGAAATTAAAGATCTGGAAATCATAGCAAACGGTACTATAAAAGAAGTTGTAAGCAATCATAATGGTAGTTGGATAATTTCTTTAAATATGAAAAAACCAATGAGCAGCTATCTCTTGGCTTTTGCGATTGGGGATTACAAAAAACAGGAATTGGTTTCCAAAAGCGGGATTCCTATCGAGAACTATTATTATTCCATGGATAGTCTTAAAGTAGAACCGACCTATAGATACACCGAACAAATTTTTGATTTCATGGAGGCCGAAATAGGAGTGCCCTATCCATGGCAAATCTACAAGCAAATTCCGGTACATGATTTTCTATATGCCGGAATGGAAAACACGACAGCTACTATTTTCTCTGATCAATATGTTATCGATTCCACTGCTTTTGTGGACAAAAATTATGTAAATGTAAATGCACATGAGTTGGCGCACCAATGGTTCGGGAATTTGGTGACGGAGAAAAATGGCAAGCATCATTGGCTCCATGAGGGTTTTGCCACCTATTACGCCTATTTAGCGGAACAACATATTTTTGGTGACGACCATTTGTATTGGAAACTATATGCATCGGCACAACAGTTACAGGCACAATCCCAAAAGGGAGAAGGGGAGTCTTTATTAAACCCAAAAGCAAGTAGTCTTACCTTTTATGAAAAAGGAGCCTTGGCGTTATTCATGCTCAAGGAACAACTTGGAGAAATGGCTTTCAAAAAGGGAATTAAAAATTATCTGGTAAAACATCAGTTCAAAAATGTAACGGTAACGGACTTCTTAACGGAAATGGAATTGTCAAGTAAGATGGATTTGTCCGACTTTAAGAAGCAGTGGTTGGAGCATGTGGACTTTCCTTTTGAATCTATAAAATCGATGTTAAAAAAATATTCCCCGTCGTTAAAAATTCTGTTTGAAATGGAGAACGAATTCCAACAGGTCAAAAGTGACGATTTGGATTATGAAACGTATTGGAACAAAACTACTTCTGTACATTTAAAAAAACAGCTGATAGAAAACCATCATCAAATTTTACCCGAAGTCATTATCGATAGGGCATTTGCTTCGGATACCGTTCCAATCAGACAGGCCTTGGCCAATTCGCTATACGGTATTTCGGGATCTCGTACATCGACCACAAAACTAAAAACTCAGTATGAATCGCTCTTGTTGGACGAAAGTTATATAACCGTTGAAACGGCACTGTTAAAACTCTGGGTAAATTTCCCCGAAGGAAGAAAGCAATATTTGGAAAGAACGCCATCTATAATGGGCCTTCCCAATAAAAATGTGCGCCTGTTGTGGTTGACCTTGGCATTGGCCACTCCTGATTTTAACGATGATAAAAAACAAGGATATCTTAAGGAATTGACTAGCTATACCACATCGATTTACAATGCTGAAATACGTAGCATGGCATTTCAATATCTGTCCGAAATCGACGCGTTGGATTACCATGCCCTAACGGAATTGGTCAAAGCTACAACACACCATTCATGGCAGTTTAGAAATTTTGCGCGTCGTTTATTGGACACACAGTTGGAAAATGAAGAACAAAAAAACCTGATATTAAAAATAGCGCAGCAATTAAACGAATCTGATTTGCGTTATCTTCAGACCAAAATTAAATTACCATGAAAGCGTTGGTTATTTCAGGAGGAGGGAGCAAGGGAGCATTTGCGGGTGGAGTGGCACAATTCCTGATTCAAGAATCTGGAAAAAAGTATGATTTATTTGTGGGAACCTCCACAGGAAGTTTATTGATATCGCATCTGGCACTGGGTAAACTGGATAAAATAAAAGAAATCTACTCCAACGTAAACCAGAAAACCATTTTTAATAACTGCCCGTTCGTCATCAAGAAAAAATATGGGATAGATGAAATATCCATAAACCATTGGCGGGTTTTGTGGAATTTCATCCAGGGCAAAAAGACCTTTGGGGAGAGCGAGAATCTAAGAAAGCTCATACGCAATAGTGTTACGGTCGAAGAATTCGAGAAGCTGAAGAACAGCGATACAGATGTCGTCGTTACCGTTTCTAATTTAACCCTGAACCAGGTAGAATATAAATCCATCAATGACTGTACCTATGACGAATTCTGTGATTGGATTTGGATGTCCTCGAATTATACGCCTTTTATGAGTTTGGTTCGTAAAGATGGATGTGAGTATGCCGATGGGGGTCTTGGAAGCATTGTACCCATAGAGGAGGCCATAAAACGAGGTGCTACCGAAGTGGACGTGATTGTGCTTCATACCGAAGTCAATTATTTAAATAGGATGCCTTCTAGAAATCCTTTTGAATTGTTGACGACCATGATGAGCTTTATTCTGGACAGGATAGAACATCAAAATATTAGAATTGGGAAATTGGTAGCCAACCAAAATAACGCCATTATCAATCTTTTTTATACGCCTACTATCCTGACGACCAATTCCTTGATATTTGATAAAGCAAAAATGACATTGTGGTGGAAACGCGGTTATCTATATGCGAAAAACAAGAACGAAGAGACCAACCCTATTGAGCCCAATGAAAATGAGTAAAATGAGTATTCAGTATTCAGTATTCAGTAAAAAGTATCAAGTACTAAGTAGTTAGTATTAAGTAGTTAGTATTAAGTACAGAGTGATTCGTATCAAATTTATTTGTAATTATAGTTTTCAAATATTTTTTCTGCTAACTGCTAACTGCTAACTGCTAACCAAAGTCTACCACAAATCCCCAATTTCTTTTTTTACAAAAGATAGGGCTGTTGCGGACGGTGAAGATTTTTCCATTGTTTCGGTCAAAACATCCTCTCGGAGTTTATCGGCAGAATCGGTATCGCTCATAGCGGCTTTTCTGATCATTTGTATCGTAGCACTTTTTGCGGCTTTGATGATGTTCCAACATTCGTCCGTCATATAAATCTGCTGTGAAAGGTTATGATCAAATTCCGTTTCGATGCTTTTGATCAATTGATTTTCATATTCCGATTTATTGCTGGAAGTTGGTGCTACACGTACCACAAGATTAGGTAGGGAAATACGCTCTAAAAAAAGGGCCATACGCTCATAGGCCTGTAAGCGAACGGGCAGAACATCTTTTTGTGAGTCTTTGTGCAAAAGAAAGCGTCTGCGGCCCTCTTCATTGTTGGTGTGCATTCTAAAAAAATAAAATGCAATGGCTCCTGTTACAACAGAAGGTAATAAATAAGCAAAAAGTTGAAAAATTTGGTCAGAACTCATTCGTACTAGTTTAGTGTAATTAGTGTTGATTTATGCTAGTAGAACGGCCATTTCTTTCAATTAGTATAATAGCTAATCGATGAAATACATATTTTTTTAATTCTTCATATCGGCCTTGGCCTTATCATAGAACGCTTTATAATCCGGATGGATTTTTACCCGCAAGGATTCCGAAAATCCTCCATCACCGGCAGCCACCGTTATATTATTGCCGGAAACGCCATGTTCCTTAATCAGGGCAGCAGTTACAGTGGCAGCTTGGGAAAGCGCGACATCAAATTCTCCTGTAATACTAAGACCTTCAACCGTAACAGGAATATTGGGGTTTGCGTTTAACAGTTTTGCTAAATTTGCCAACCAATCCTTGGTGGGTTCCAGCAAAACGGTGCCAAGACCACCTTCAAAGAAGAAATCCATTTTTTCGCTCAGGATTACGGTTCCGTCAGAAACACTCACTTTTGCGTTTTCGCCCAGGATCTGTTTTGCTCTGGTCAAAACCACGACCGCTGTAGAATCATTACCGGCAATTGCATCCACAATTCCTTTCAATTGCGCTTCTTTCCGTTCCAAAGTCCCTAATGTTTTATTGATATTTTTAGAGTTTTGACTGGATAAGGCCGCAAAATTGTTGAGGTTTTTGAGCAATGTGGCATTGGCTTCTTGTAGTTCGGAAACCTGACTTTCAAATTCGGCCGTTTTTAATTCCGCTATTTTTTTATCTTTCATGGCCCCGGAAATGGTTCGTTTTATGGAATCTAACTGAAATTTTAAATCCTGATTCTGGGCTATCAATTCACTTTTCTTTTGTGCTTCTACCGAAGCAAAACAAAGTATACAAAGTAGGGTAGGGAGTATAATTCTCTTCATGGGAATATCTAATTAGTTTCGGCTACCAAGATACGAACAGTCTTTTAATTCTTGAACTCCTTTAAAGTCAACTTTGGTTTTATGATACCCGTAGACCGAGGCCAAACTGCGATTTAAATCGTTGTCGTCTACGTTTACCTGAATATCGTCCATGGTAAATTCGCATGGATGCTCATAACCCGAAGCATGGGTAATTTCCAGAAACTCCTTTCGGAATGTTTTAAAATATTGGGCCAAACGTTCGGATTTCAACGGAATATTGATTCCGTTTTGCAACCATTTTTTTTGAGTGGCTATTCCCGCAGGACATTTATTGGTATGGCAAACCTGTGCCTGTATACAGCCAATGCTCATCATAGCTTCCCGCGCTACGTTAATACAATCTGCTCCCATGGCAAAGGCCATTGCCGCTTTTGCGGGAAAACCAAGTTTCCCACTACCTATAAAAACGATCCGCTCCGTGAGTTTACGTTCGGAGAAAACTTTATACAAGCTTGAAAACCCGTAGACCCATGGTAAGGAAACATGATCTGCAAAACTGGGGGGTGCCGCTCCGGTTCCTCCCTCGCCACCGTCAACAGAAATAAAATCAGGGCCTTTCCCCGTTTTTATCATCAAATCGGCCAATTCTTCCCATTGGTCCAATTTTCCGATGGCACCCTTTATTCCTACAGGGAGTCCTGTTTCCTCGGCGATAGCTTCAATAAGCGCCAAAAGTTCGGGAACGGAGCTAAATGCCTTGTGCGTAGAGGGGGAGAGAACATCCTTACCGACTTCTACACCCCTTATCTCCGCAAGTTCAGGTGTAATTTTGGCCCCGGGAAGCACGCCGCCCTTACCCGGTTTTGCCCCTTGGGAAAGTTTTATTTCAATGGCTTTGATGCATGGATTTTCTTCTACCAATTTCTTCATTTTTTCCATGGAAAAATTACCGTCTTGCGTGCGAACACCAAAATATCCTGTTCCAAAATGAAAAATTACATCACCGCCCTGTTTGTGATAGGGCGATAATCCGCCTTCTCCAGTATTGTGATACCCGCCCGCTATGCCTACGCCTTTGTTCAGCGCTTCTATAGCTGCTGCCGACAAGGAACCGAAACTCATGGCGGAAACATTGATGACACTTGCCGGGCGATACGGTTTTCTTCTCTTATGGTAGGCACCCATGACCTTGGCACAGGGTAAAAAGGTTGGATTTTCTTTGTTCGGATGACCTTCCGGAACGTTAAACGCCATCATTCTATTTTTTACGAAAATATGTTGATGGGCATAGAAGTCCCGGTCCGAACCAAAGCCTTCGTAATTATTTTCCTTTTTTGCCGAGGCGTAGATCCATCCTCTTTCAATCCTATTAAAGGGTAGCTCTTCACGATTGTTGGCTACAAAATATTGGCGCATTTCTGGCCCTATGCTTTCCAACCAGTAGCGCAAATGTCCCACTATGGGATAATTATGCTTGATGGTGTGTCGCTTTTGGATAAAGACATCCCATATAAAAACGAGTACCAAAAAAAGTAGGACATAGGCCCACCAAGGAATGTTATCTAAAAAGTTAAGAATATCTTGCATGATAGTAAGGTGTCTGGTCGAGCGTAGTCGAGACCTATTTCAAACAGTTTCATATTTACTAGAGACCTCTCGACTTCGCTCAAGAGGACATAGGCTTACTTTATTTACTATTCAAATAATCAAATGTCAGATTCGTCAATGCTCTTACACCCAATTTCATTCCATCTTCATCAATAAAAAAATCAGGGGTGTGGTGTGATGGCGCATCGGACTCCTTCATATTCAAAGGCGTTCCTCCTAGAAAGAAGTAAAAACCTGGCACTTTTTCTTGAAAAAATGAAAAATCTTCTGCTCCGGTAATGGCATCAATTAAATGAACCTTATCTTTTCCTGCCGCTCGTTGCAAAGTAGGTAGCATTTTAGCTACTAATTCTTCATTATTATAAGTAATGGCTGCCCCTTCGTTAATTTCTATGGTTGCCTCAGCTTTATATGCCTTGGCAATGGCAGGAACCATTTCTTTCATACGATCGTTTAATTTCTTTTGCATATCGTAATCTAAAGTTCGTATCGTTCCAATAATGGTGGCCGATTCTGGAATAATATTATTTCTGATTCCCGTATTGACCATTCCCACAGATATTACAGCTGCTTCTTTTGTAAGCTCAGTTTCTCTACTTACAATCGTTTGTAGGCCCATAATTATTTGTGCAGAGGCTACTACGGGATCAATACTTTGCCAAGGCCTGGAGCCATGTGCTTGTTTTCCTTTCACATTAATTTCAAAGCGTTGTGCAGCAGCCATAATGCCTCCTGGCTTGTAATTAATATTATCTATGTGTGTTCCAGAACTAATGTGCAAGCCAAAAATAGCATCTACATCGGGATTTTTAAGAACGCCTTCTTTGACCATTAATTTGGCACCACCTTCTTCACCTTTGGGCGCACCCTCTTCGGCTGGTTGAAAAATGAACTTTACAGTTCCTTTAATATCTTTTTTGTTCTTGGAAAGCACTTCTGCAACGCCCATTAAAATAGCAACATGCGTATCATGACCGCAGGCATGCATAACTCCGGATTCTTTTCCGTTATAAGTAGTTTTTACAGTTGACTTAAAAGGAAGGTCAACACGCTCGTTAACCGGTAAAGCATCCATATCAGCCCTTAAAGCCACCACTTTGCCCGGTTTACCACCTTTTAATATGCCCACAACTCCGGTATGTGCCACACCTGTCTGTACTTCGATTCCCAAGGATTTTAAATGAGCTGCTACCTTTTTTGCCGTTTCAAATTCCCGGTTTGATAACTCTGGATTTTGGTGAATATCCCTTCGCCATTCAATAACCTTTTTTTCAATATTATCAATTTGTTTATCGATTTTACTTTGAGAAAAAGCAACAGTGCTTAGCAATAGGGCAGTACCTAATAATAGATATTTCATTGGATTTAAAATTTGATTAGTCTATATTCTTCGTTCTGTAATTGTATGAGTGCGCTCATGGCGGATAATGATAATTGTACACCATCTATCAATTCTTCCTTCGGAAAACCTCTGGACATGGAGGACTGTCCGCAGAATATGACTTCTGCTCCGGCACCGATTAAATCGGTTATGAGTTTTTCGTTCGGATTTTCAATGCCGTATTTTTTCTTGTAATTTTTGGAAGTAATCACATCTTTGGAGGCTTTGTTATGCACGACCAAGGCTACTTTCAGCTGTTCCAACGGGATTCCGCTTTGGGCATGCATATTCAAAAATCGGGCGGCCGTCTCTATGCTTCGGTTCAGTTCGCCAACGTCCTCAGGGGAATTCATAATATCAAAAACCGCTTTGTATGTTTTAGTGGTGTCCAATGCATAATCAGGAGCATCTACCTTCCAAACCTTACCAAAATCCTTGATGATAGGACCGGTATTTTTGGTCTGTGCATTAATGTAGTTACCAAAAAGAAAAACTATAGCGCAAAGAAGAACTCCATTAATATTATTTTTTGTCATTGAATCAGCTATTGAAAGCTAAATATATTCAAATTGAAAAGAAATACCGTGCATTGTTTATAATTCTGAAAACTACCGCTTTCGCCATAGGGCGATTATGGCTAAATTCACATCTTAAAAGGAAATTAGATTGAGTGCATTTATAGATGAATTGAACGATGCCCAAAAGGCACCCGTTTTGCATAAGGATGGCCCGTTAATGGTCATTGCCGGTGCAGGTTCCGGGAAGACCAGGGTACTTACGTATAGGATTGCTTATTTGATGGAGCAGGGGGTAGACTCCTTTAATATTTTGGCCCTGACCTTTACGAACAAGGCCGCACGTGAGATGAAAAAACGTATTGCGGACATTGTTGGTGCCTCCGAAGCAAAAAACTTATGGATGGGAACCTTCCATTCCGTTTTTGCCAAACTGTTGCGATTTGATGGGGACAAATTGGGCTACCCCAGCAATTTCACCATTTATGATACGCAGGATTCCCAGCGACTCATTACCTCAATTATCAAGGAAATGGGGCTGGATAAGGATATCTATAAATACAAACAGATACAGAATCGAATCTCTTCCTTTAAAAACAGTCTCATTACCGTAAAGGCCTATTTTAACAACCCGGAGTTGATGGAGGCCGACGCGATGGCAAAACGGCCACGGGTGGGGGATATCTATCAAAATTATGTAGACCGTTGTTTTAAGGCCGGGGCTATGGATTTTGATGACCTCTTGCTGCGTACAAACGAATTGTTGACGCGTTTTCCGGATGTGTTGATGAAGTATCAGGACCGTTTTAGATATATTCTGGTAGATGAGTATCAAGATACCAACCACTCACAGTATCTGATTGTAAAGGCGTTGGCGGACCGTTTTCAGAATATTTGTGTAGTGGGGGACGATGCGCAGAGTATTTACTCTTTCCGCGGGGCGAACATTAGTAATATTCTCAATTTTCAGCGGGATTATGATAATGTGGGCATGTACCGCTTGGAGCAAAATTATAGGTCCACAAAGAATATCGTTAATGCCGCAAACTCCATCATCGCCAAAAACAAAAATCAACTTGAAAAAGTGGTTTGGACGGCCAATGACGATGGGGGACGGATAAAAATACACCGAAGCGTCACCGATGCTGAGGAAGGTCGCTATGTAGCCGGTTCCATTTGGGAGAATAGGATGCAGCAGCAAATGGGCAATGGGGATTTTGCGGTGTTGTACCGGACCAATTCCCAATCCAGGGCTATTGAAGATGCGCTACGAAAGCGTGATATTCCCTATCGTATTTATGGCGGACTTTCTTTCTATCAACGGAAGGAAATAAAGGATGTGCTTTCCTATTTGCGCTTGGTCATCAACCCAAAAGATGAGGAAGCCTTAAAACGGGTCATTAATTTCCCTGCCCGAGGTATTGGTCAAACGACCATTGATAAATTGATAGTGGCCGCCAACCATTATAATCGCTCCATTTTTGAAGTGATGGAGAATATCTCGAAAATCGATTTAAAAATAAACGCAGGTACCAAGCGTAAGTTGGAAGATTTTGTGACCATGATCAAAAGCTTTCAGGTCATGAACGAAGGCACCGATGCTTTTACGCTTGCGGAGCATATTTCCAAAAAAACGGGAATTCTGCTGGAATTTAAAAAGGATGGTACGCCAGAGGGCATTGGCCGAATGGAAAATATTGAGGAATTGCTCAACGGTATCAAGGATTTTGTAGAGGGACAAAAAGAAATTGCCGATGCTACGGGAGCACTCAGCGAATTTTTGGAAGACGTAGCCTTAGCAACCGATTTGGACAAAGATACGGGTGATGATGACCGCGTAGCCCTGATGACCATACACTTGGCCAAGGGATTGGAGTTTCCCTATGTGTATATTGTGGGGATGGAGGAAGATTTGTTCCCCTCTGCGATGAGCATGAACACCCGTAGCGAATTGGAAGAAGAACGCCGTTTGTTCTATGTAGCCCTGACCCGTGCCGAAAAACAGGCCTTTCTTACCTATACACAAAACCGCTATCGCTGGGGTAAATTGATAGACGCGGAACCCAGTCGCTTTTTGGAGGAAATCGATGAACAATATGTGGAAAACCTGACGCCGGTTGATGGCGGATACCGCTATAAATCGCTCATTGATGTGGATATTTTTGGAGATGTGGACAAAAGCAAACTGCGGCAAACCAAACCGGTTAGCGGAGTAGCGCCCACCACGCGAAAACCCAATGAAAACCAATTAAAAAAATTGCGTAAAATTAAACCGCAATTGGGCGTTCCTGTTGGGAATACGAATACGATTGACCCTAATCTAGAAGAAGGCTCCGTGGTGAATCATACCCGTTTTGGTCGCGGTCGTGTACTGAAATTGGAAGGGGTAGGAAACGATAAAAAAGCTGAAATACAATTTGATAAAGGCGATATTAAAAAGCTCTTGCTGCGTTTTGCAAAATTGGAGGTAATTTCTTGAGTTGTGATTAAAAATATATACTTAATAATTTGCTTAGAAAATTGCTTTATGTAATATAAACCAAATCCTTCATGACTGACAAAAAAATCTACCGATACACTAATGTCGAACTTTTGGACTTGATAAAAAATGAACAAAATAGAACGCTGGTGGAAAGGGCAAAATTAGAATTGGAAAAGCGGAACTTGACACAAGAAGAACTTAAGGTTGAAGAATTGGAATATTTAAAATATTCTAAATTTAAATCTAAACGAAAGGATGAGTCATTAAACCGAGACGAATGGATTTCTTTTTTCTTTCTACCTTTTTTCACACCAAATCCTAGCTGGAGAAAAGATCACTTTACTGAATCGGAGTTTCAGCGATTTGAAAAATATGGATTTGACAAAAAGGCAAAGCAAGCTTCCGAAGTTAAAATGTTAGGATTTTTATTTTAGTTCGTTATAATACTGATAGTATTTATAGTTGTACGATATTTAAATCTGTAAAAAAATACTGCATACGATAGGGACTATAATTCATTGCGACATTATTGTTAACTTAAGTTTAGTGACGAACAAAACACTGGATTTCATAAAGACAATCTCAGTTGGAAATTATCTAACACGAAATCATATCTGAGACTGTTAAGTGTAATAAAAATTAAATGGGATTTAAAGTACCAAAAGATACCTCTCCAATGGAGCGCGAATTAATATATCTCCTCACTGACCTTTGTGTGAAGTGGGGTTTTTGTATTTCTACTGATAATTTTGAGCAGATTTCGAAAAAGGACTACTATAACGATAATGACTTTGCAATGGATGTAGTCGAGTCTGAAGGTATGGATGGTTATTCAAGTTGGATAAACCGAATATCGGAAAAGTTTAGAGAAAGGTTCGGGACATACCAAATTGATTCTTCGACATTTGTAGATAGGGTGAGAGATATAAAAGAAACTTGGTAAATAAAGCAAACTAACGTTAATTAACCAATTTCCAGTAACCTAAAATCCCTGTTTTCGGGGAATACTTTTATAGGTTTTCGCAATTTCTTTGTAGTCATATTGTAATGTTCAATTTTAAAACGAATTGAAATACGTTTACAATACCCAACCTATTTCTTTCGTTTTGTTTAAAACCGATTATTATGATTGTATACGGAACCCGATCCACCCATTTAAAATCCGCCTCCTTGCCCAACGTACGTTGTACGAATTGCGAATCGCAACATAAAATGACAGTAAGTGTTTATGGCCGTCACGTGCACATCTTTTGGATTCCCTTATTCCCAGTTGGTAAAACCGCTATTTTTGAGTGTCAGCATTGCCACAAAGGATTCAAAAAGAGTGAATTGGGCAACGACGCGCAGCTGGCTTACAGTAATTTTAAAGGCAGTGTAAAAACACCGATATGGAAGTTTTCCGGTCTGGCCATCATAGCCCTGCTTATCGTGTTTGCGGGATATTCAAATAAAAAAGACAAAGAACGCATCGCTACTTTGGTAGAACAACCGGCCATGTATGACGTGTACACGTTCAGAACAAAACAGAATTATTATTCCACCTTCAAGATTTTGGAGGTTTTTAAGGACAGTATCTATGTGAACTACAATAAGTACGAAACCAATAAATTGAGTGACGTCAAGAATATTGACATCAAAGCCAATTATGATAACAGCATGTATTACGTACTGACGACAAACGATATGGAGACGCTCAGTACTTCAGGAGATTTGAAAGACATTAAAAGAGATTGATAGGTGCTTTTCTTAGTCAGGGTTTATAGTTTTATAGAGTTCATATTATCCGCAAAGTCTTAACTATGAAAACCAAATTGTTCGTACTTTAGGTATGGACAATGGCAGAATTCATTAAAATATACGAAGAGAACCCCAATCCCAAAGAAATCAAGAGGGTTGTGGATACGCTCCGAAAAGGGGGACTGGTCATCTATCCGACCGATACCGTTTACGGTTTGGGTTGCGATATCATGAATACCCGGGCCTTGGAAAAGATAGCGAGAATAAAAGGGATTAAGCTGGCCAAGGCCAATTGGTCCTTTATTTGTGCGGATTTAAGCAATCTTTCCGATTATGCCAGACAGATAGATACACCTACCTTCAAAATTTTAAAAAGAGCATTACCGGGCCCATATACCTTTATTCTCAATGGAAACAATAATTTGCCCACAGTATTTAAAAAGAAGAAGACCGTTGGTATTCGCGTTCCCAATAATTCCATAACCAAGGCCCTAGTAGAGGAATTGGGAAATCCTATTGTTTCAACTTCCATACGTGATGATGATGATGTTTTGGAATACACCACAGATCCCGAACTGATCTATGAAAAATGGGAAAACTTGGTAGATATTGTTGTTGATGGCGGGTATGGAGGCAACATGGCTTCCACGATAGTTGATTTATCGACCGGTTACCCAGAAATTATCAGGGAAGGGAAGGGGAATTTGGATATTATTTAATATTTCACAAACGGGTTTTCGAACCCATTTATCTTAGATTGATACCAAAAAAAGAGTGCTTGATTTTTCAAGCACTCTTTCCAATACAATCAAAGACTTTTAGTCTTAACTATTATTTGTTATTTATTGCAGGGTCTTTCATCCCTTCTTCGATCATGCTATAGAACTGATCAATTTTTGGAAGCACTACAATACGGGTTCTTCTGTTTTTAGATTTTTCAGTAGAAGATACCGGTACATATTCAGATCTACCGGCAGCGGTCATACGTTTTGGGTCTACGTTAAAATCGTTCTGTAAAATTCTAACAACAGCCGTGGCACGTTTAACACTCAAATCCCAGTTGTCCAATAAGGTACCGTTTCCTTTGTAAGGTACGTCATCTGTATGACCTTCAACCATAAATTCGAAATCTGGCTTGTTATTGACTACTTTGGCTACTTTTCCAAGTACATCTTTCGCTCTTTTAGATATTCTGTAGCTACCACTACTGAACAAAAGCTTATCTGAAATAGAGACAAAAACAACACCTTTTTCAACGCTGATTTCAATATCCTCATCATCCAAATTGCCCAACACGCCTTTTAAGCTCTGTACCAAGGAAAGATTAACGGAATCTCTTCTGGTGATGGCATCGTTCAACTTACGAATGGTCAAATCTTTTTCCTGTAGGCTCTCCAAAGACTTTTCAAGGTTTTCCGCACCTTTGGTCGTTAAGGTCGTTAAATTGCCCATGTTGTTGATAAGCTCTTGATTGTTGGCCTTTAAGAACGCATTCTGGTCCTCCAAAGTTTGAAGCCTGGCAGAAGCTGTGGCTTTTTCATCCAAACAGTCGTTTAATTTTACGGTGGCGGAGTTAAGTAAATCCTGCGTCTCTTTTTGTTTTGCCTCAAGATCCGCATATTTCTTGTTCGAAACACAAGAAGATAATAAAAGCGTTGCTCCTAGACATCCTAAAATGATTTTCTTCATAATTGTTAACTATATTAATGTTTGTTATTTAAAATGTTTTCGTAATTAAGCGACTTCAAAATTATATATTTTGAAATTCGATGGTTGCTCTTCTTAGTTAATCTTTTACTAAAATGTTAAAATTCTTTATCCCATTTACGAAGTACGACCACACAATGGACTTTGCAGTGTAGTATTTTAATAAAAATTTAGTCTTTTCACGTTTCTTGTACATCTTGGGGAATTGCCTATAAAAACTGAGATGAGCCCTAAGAATGGCAAAACAATGCTTAAATCGAAATTGAAATATAAATCGCAATGCAGCAATCCCGTCGAGTACCAAACGGACAAAAATAATTGCGAACGCTTTTTTGAACGGTAGGTTTTTAGTGATGGAAAACAGTGAATTCCTAAAATTCAAATAGGTCTTTTTGGGATTCATGTTGCTTAGCGTGGAACCTCCTAAATGATATACTTTGGAGGTGCCGTTGTAATATACTTTATACCCATGGTTTTTGGCCCTCCAACAAAAATCCACTTCTTCTTGGTGCGCAAAATAATCGGCATCAAAACCATTTAGTTCTTTAAAGGCAGTACTTCTAACGAACATACAGGCGCCAGTGGCCCAAAATATTTCGGTAATATCATTATACTGCCCGTTATCCCTTTCCAAAGATTGAAAAATTCTTCCCCTGCAAAATGGGTAGCCGAATTGGTCTATAAAACCACCGGCCGCCCCGGCATATTCAAAATGGTCTTTTTTTAACAGGTCCAATATTTTGGGCTGTACAATGGCTACTTCGGGATTTTCTTGAAAAAGAGCCTCAATGGGAACCAACCAATTTTCGGTCACCTCTACATCAGAGTTTAAAAGACAAAAGACATCGGCATCTACATATTCCAAAGCATCATTGTACCCTTTTGCAAAACCACCGTTAGCGATATTTTGGATAATCTTTACCTGCGGATAGTTTTTTTTGAGAAATAGCACAGATTCATCGGTAGAGGCGTTATCGGCCACATAAATATCGGCTGTGGAAGAATATTTCAATACGGAAGGGAGAAAGCGTTCCAAAAGAATCTCTCCATTCCAATTCAATATGACTACGGCTATTCTCAAAACGTTGGCAAATTAACGGCTAAAATCAGGAATATCCCTTAAGAAATGATATTTTTTAGATTCCTGCGATATTTGACAATAATAGTGTTGCAAACCATTGGTAACCATAAGAAAAGTTGCGTTCACGTCCAGATTATAGCGGGCAATCTGATCAAAGACATTTTGGGTTATTTTTATACTGGGTGCCTTACATTCTACCAGTATGGCAATGCTTCCATCAGGATTAAAAACAACCATATCGTATCTTTTTTTGAGTCCGTTTATTTCAATTTGTTTTTCGACATTAATAATACTCTTTGGATATTTTTTGTTCTGAACAAGATAGTGTAACACATGTTGCCGTACCCATTCTTCAGGAGTTAGTACCACAAATTTTTTCCTTATTTCATCAAAAATGAGGGTTTTATTTTGACTATTTTTGAGCCGGAAGCTATAGTTGGGAAAGCTTAGCGCTATCATAACACAAATTTGATGATTTTTTCCGAATGGATGAAGCAATACAGATAGTTAACGATATTAGGAAAGGAATCATAAGGCCTATTTATTTCCTTTTTGGGGAAGAGCCCTATTACATTGATAAGATATCGGATTTTATTACCAACGAAGTACTCACTGAGGAAGAAAAGGGATTCAATCAAATGGTTTTGTATGGTAAGGATGTCTCCATTGATGATTTGGTGAGCAACGCCAAACGATACCCTATGATGTCCGAGAGGCAAGTGGTCATTGTTAAGGAAGCGCAGCATTTATCCCGAACTATCGAGAACTTGTCCGGTTATGCCGAAAATCCGCAAGAGACTACGGTCCTTGTGCTGTGTTACAAGTATAAAAAACTTGATAAGCGTAAAAAACTCTATAAAATCATCCAGAAAAACGGGGTGATTTTTGAAAGCAAGAAGTTATATGAGAACCAAGTTTCGGAATGGTTGCGGAAAAACCTCCTTTCTAGCGGATATTCCATATCCCACAAAGCGGCCATATTGCTCGTGGAATATCTGGGAACGGACCTGAGCCGCATCAATAATGAACTGGAAAAGCTAAAGCTGGTGTTGCCAAAACAAACTGAAATTACGCCCAAGCATATTGAAGAACATATCGGCATCAGTAAGGATTACAATAATTTTGAACTGAAGAAAGCTATTGGGGAACGTAATGTAGTGAAGGCAACAAAAATCATTACTTATTTCGCCCAAAACCCAAAAGACAATCCGTTTGTATTGACCGTTACGTTGTTACATTCCTTTTTTAGTCAACTATTACAATATCACGGATTAAAGGACCATTCTCCAAAGAGTGTGGCCAGTGCCCTTCGGATAAACCCATATTTTGTGAGCGAGTTTCAGACCGCGGCAAGAAATTATCCTATGAAAAGAGTGAGTAAAATTATTTCTTCACTTCGTGAAATGGATTTAAAAGGAAAAGGGGTAGGGGCAAACAGTCAAACCCAATCCGACCTCCTAAAGGAGCTGTTAGTAAAAATTATCTGATCACTTTCGGTCAATACTGAATTTTCCGGGTCCCATTAAAGCTATCGCAATAAAAGCGACCAAATAGAGCAGTGCCATTTCTTTTTTACCGAACGGATCGGGACCATGAACGATAAACGCTGCAACCAACATGGTAATCGCCGTGGGGATAGCGGCCAAACGAGTCTTTAATCCAATGATAATCAAAATAGGACATAAAAATTCACCAATAACGGTTAAAAAAAGAGATGGTGCCTGTCCAATGCCTATGGGGTTGCCAAACTCAAAATTCCCGGAAAGCAGTTGCTGGAATTTAGGAAGTCCGTGGGTAAGCATCATTGCAGAAAATGCTATTCTAAAAAATGCTAAACCAAAATCTTTTAAGAGGGAAGTTTTCATTGCCAGTGTTCATTAATTGACTTAAAAATATTGATTTTTTCTGGTTTTGTTTAATTTTTGATAAAACAAAGTAAGTTACCGAAGCAAAATGTGTATCCTCTTAAACAAAAATTGTCAACTATCTTAATTTGGGATAATCTTCCGGGTCTGACTCGTGGATAATGGCGTATGCTTTTTCAAAAATGTCCTCGGCATTGGGTTTGGAAAAATAGTCGCCATCCGTCCCATATGCAGGTCTGTGCGCTTTGGCGGTCAAGGTTTGTGGAGCACTGTCCAAATATTGATAACCTCCCTGTTTCTCCAATATTTCTGTAAGTAAATACGCGGAACAACCCCCGGGAACATCTTCATCGACTACTAAAATCCTATTTGTTTTCTGGAGACTTTTCACGGTATCGTGTTGAATATCAAACGGTAAAAGTGTTTGTGCGTCTATTACTTCTGCATTTATGCCAACTTCTAAAAGTTCTTTGGCAGCCTGTTCTACAATTCGGAGCGTAGAGCCATAGGATAAAATAGTAATATCTATTCCTTCCTTAACGGTTTCCACTACCCCTATAGGCGTACAAAACTCTCCCAAATTGGTAGGTTTTGGTTCTTTTAAACGATAACCGTTCAAGCTTTCTATGACCAAGGCGGGTTCATCACCCTTTAGGAGCGTATTATAAAATCCTGCAGCCTGTGTCATATTTCTTGGCGCCAAGATGTACATTCCGCGTAATAAGTGAATGAGTCCTCCCATTTCCGAGCCTGAATGCCAAATACCCTCAAGGCGATGGCCACGGGTTCTGACAATCAAGGGTGCTTTTTGTTTTCCCGCTGTTCTGTAATGCAGTGTAGCCAAATCATCGGTCAACGTAGACATAGCATAAAAAATATAGTCCAAGTATTGAATCTCGGCGATAGGGCGGAGCCCTCTCATAGCCATTCCCATTCCTTGGCCTATTATTGTAGTTTCGCGTATTCCCGTATCTGCAATACGGAGTTCCCCATATTTTTCCTGAAGCCCTTCCAAGCCCTGATTTACATCGCCAATGGCACCTGTGTCCTCGCCAAAAACCAGTGCGTTAGGATATTTATCAAAAAGTTGGTCAAAATTGTCCCTCAAGATTATTCTCCCATCTACAAACTCTGGGTCTTTTGAATATTTTGGGGCAACGGCACCTATGTTGGTTGCTTTATTGGGCTGTTCGCTATAAAGATGGCTACTGAATTTTGATTGTGATGCTCCTAAAAATGTAGTGGTCCAATGAACGAGCGCATCTTTTTCATTAGAACCTTCCCCAATTAAATAGCGAAGCGATTTTCTGGAAGCAACGGCCAAATCCTTTTTCAAGGGCTCCTCAACCGCTATTAAATCATTTTTGATCTTGGTGAGAAAATTTTTATTCGGGCTTTTCGGAGCTACTTTTTCCAATAATTGAACCAAAGTTCTTTTTGCTATAATATGCTCTTCCAAAAATTCTGCCCAAGCCTCTTTTTTAGCTTCCCTGACCGTTCTTTTTATTTTTTTCTCAAGTGCATCCAACTCATCATCATTCGCAATACCCGATTCTAAGATCCATTCCCTAAATCGTTTATTACAGTCATTGTCACGTTCCCATGCCAAACGCTCATCGTCTTTATAGCGTTCGTGGGAACCGGATGTGGAGTGGCCTTGCGGTTGTGTAAGTTCCTTAACGTGAATTACAACGGGCACATGGTCCTGTCTGGCGATGTCCGATGCATTTTCATAGGCATGCATCAATGCAGTGTAGTCCCAACCGTTGACCTTCAGTATTTCAAATCCCTTTTCCTTTTCGTTTCTTTGAAATCCCGATAAAATTTTAGAGATGTCCTCTTTGGTGGTATGGTGTTTGGCAGGCACGGAAATCCCATATTCATCATCCCAGATGCTCACTACCATGGGCACCTGTAAAACACCGGCGGCATTAATGGTTTCCCAAAACATTCCCTCACTGGTACTGGCGTTGCCAATGGTACCCCAGGCAACTTCATTGCCTTCAATGGAAAATTTGGCACTGTCCAGACCGTCCAAACTCCTATAAATCTTTGATGCCTGTGCCAATCCCAATAATCGCGGCATTTGGCCAGCGGTACATGAAACGTCAGCACTAGTGTTCTTTTGCTTTGTCAAGTCCTTCCAGGTACCATCCGCATTTAAACTATAGGTTAAAAAATGACCTCCCATCTGCCTTCCGGCACTCATAGGCTCTTTTTCAATATCCGCAGTGGCATAAAGCCCATGAAAAAAATCTTTGGGCCGTAAGAGGCCCAGCGCCATCATAAAGGTTTGATCTCTGTAATAACCGCTTCTAAAATCCCCATTTTTGAAAGCTCTGGCCATGGCCAATTGCGGTAGTTCCTTACCGTCTCCAAAAATTCCGAATTTTGCCTTACCGGTAAGTACCTCTTTTCTTCCCAACAAGCTACAGGTTCTACTTTGAAAAGCAATTTCATAATCACTTATGATTTGCACTTTAAAATCTTCAAAAGAAATATCACTGCTCGTTTTGGAAGATACTTTCATTTATGCTGGAATTTCTGCAAAAATACTTAAACAAATGGGTTTTAGCAATAGTAAAATGTCTTAAAAAAATAAATATTTGTTAAGGATATTGATGATTAATTATTGAATTTGTATAAATTCAACTTATTTTAATCTTCTTTTTAAGAATATAACAATTAAAACCATCTTCTCGTAAACAGACCCGTTATTGTTTTGATATCCACGGTCACTATAAAGCGAATTTTTTCCCCGTAATCAGGTTGTGCGATTTCCCAGCCGTTATTTGAATACAATGGAAAGTACAGTTCAAAATAGTCGGTCACTAGATTCAGGCGAACCCCCGAATCGTAAACAAATTTTGCATCTAACCCTCTATTTTTTACGAGTCCCAGATCGCCATAAAGCTCAATCCATCGCCACAGGTTAAAACTTGCATTGGTAGTGGCCAACCAATCGTTTGAGAAGCGGTAGCGTTGGTCCAAAAAAGATTTAAACCCACCTTCCGCTATGATAATTTGTTGACTGTAAATACCTGAATCTTCCGATCTGCCCAAATATCCGTAATCAAACAAATAATCCGTAGGTCTATCTAGTGCAAAACTGAAGAAATCGGAATCTGTTTTGTTGCTCAGAAACTTACCTGCAAAGAAACGCAGGTTCAATTGCCTGTTGTTTTCAAATAACTTTCGATATTCATATTCAAAGGAGAGCTTGCTAAAATTACCGGCCAATTGGAAATCCAAAAACCATGATTTATAATCTAGAATATCATTGTCCCTGTTGATATAGCGCGCATTGAAAACACGATAATCCGGATTGTCCGGGTCAAAAGAGTCGTTTAGGGAATTATCGGCAAAGTCCCTGAAAATATTGAGATATCTGAAGGAAAGAAATTCACGCTTGTTTGAAATTAAATCTGCAGGGCGAAAGCCAAAACTGATTGACGGTGTAACCGAGACCACTCTTGAGTTGACGTTAAAGTGCGATGTAGAGGCATTTATGGAATAATTGGCCACATAAAGTCCGCTTTTGCTCAAGTATTTACGGTAACTGAACTTACCATAGCCCACAAAGGCTTTTTCCCTAAAAGAGTAGGAGGGAGCAAAATCATAGACAAAGGGTCTTTCCAATAAAGTCTTATTGTAGAGCCTCATTCCAGGGGTCCATCCGTCATAAATATTAAAGTTGAGTACCGGAACATAAAATACTTGGTTGTAATAGGGATTTTCGGAATCCTTAAAAAAAGTAAAATGCAATTTCTTGTTACCAAAAATTGAGCCTTTTACCGATTTCCAATTATCCCTTTGATTGAACTCCGGGATTTTCTGGTCATAATTCAGCACCAATTTATCCTCTTTGTTATTTGGAATGGTGAAGGTTTTTAAACTATCAATATCCTTAAACCAATATTTGGAAATAACGGAATCATTTTTAAGCCCGAACATAGAAATGGGAACATTGGTACGCTCCTTATTTTTAATCAGGACTTTTAACGAATCATCGGTCTTTTCAATATCCTTTATTTTAAAATCTATCTTTCGGTCCGTAGAAACATATTCTTTAAAAAACCAGTCAATATCCTTATCCGTTGCTCTTTTAAGAATGGACTCAAAATCCAACACTTTGACTTTGTTCATTTGGTAATACTTGAAGAAGGTCTTGATACTTTCGTCCACCTTATCCTTTCCCACATAATTGGCCATATAGGCCAAACCAAGGCCTGCTTTATATTTATTTGCGATTTTCTGGTTGAATTTGAGCAAGGAATCATTAGGAGTGTCCAATGGTTGGTCCCTATTTGTACGGGCCATCAGATTATATAAAAACGGATATTGCTCATTGAATCCCATTTTAGCCAAGTGAAAACTACGCACTCCCCAAATGCGAGAGAGCTTTCCCAATAGTTTTTGATCCGGAAAGTACTGGTCCACATAGGCAATCATCAAGTAATTGGCAATGGCACTATTCAACCATTGTTCTTTTCTTGGGTCCAAAAACATCGTTTCCTTTAAGATTGCTGTAAGGGCCGTTTTTAGGAACTGCATTTCAAATTGAAATTGTTGCTCGTAAGGACGTATAAAGGAGGGGAGTTGGTTTAAGCCGTATAAAGGGTTTTTTTGATAATCCATTTGGCTCACTACCAATTTGGAATGTGGGAACTTCCCTAGATTTTCTTCTATAAATGCCGTGACCTTATTTATGGATATGCCTTGCTCAACAGGGCTGTATCTTGGCGGTGAAATATCAGTGACTACGGTCATTTGAGGGGTAATATGAGTGGTAAACCTTTTTTCGGTTTGGAGAATAAGTTCGGCACTTTTCCTTTTATCGGCCTGTAGCGTTACAAATTGCCCGTTTGGATAATACGTTTCATCGACCTTATCAAAATTGGTGGTTAAATATAAACTGTCCGGATATGAAAAATTGATGACCGTTTTGGTCATATTCGTGTAAAGGTCCTCTAAATCTTTATTCGAATACAAGTGCCATTTCCCATCATATACTGCCGGGGTAATATACCAATCCTTTAAATAATAACTACCGTCTTTGTTATAACCGTAAGCAGTAAATTTATTGGGAGGAAGTTTTACCGTGTAGGTTATAAAAATTTTTGTAGAAGTTTTTGGGGGCAAAGGTTTGTCCAACCTAACTTTTAAGATATCCTTTTCTTTTGTGTGTTCCCATTGCAGCCCTTGGTAATCATTGTCTACAACGCTAACAATTGTGGTATAACCCCGTTCGCTTTTTTTGGCCAGGTGCAGACTTCTTTTAAACTCTTGCGCAAAGCGTTTGGCCAAGGGGGTTTTTTTACTGGAATAGGAATTGGCCCAATCATTAAAATAAATAAGGCCCAAGGTATAGTTGGAATTATTGTAATAAACGAATTCCTGTTTTATGTCCAATTCCTTGGTATGTTCATTGAGGCGTACCTGTAGCTTTGTTTCGTACTGGGAAACTGTGGCTTGCGTCGTTAAAAGCAACAACAAAAGGAATAACGCTATTTTTTTCAGGGAAATCGTCTGCAAATCTTAACTTAAAAATTAGGACTCATGGTGTGTCCTTTGTAGAACGCATCAATAATTTCAACAACTTCCTGTGGGGAATCTACCAATTTGATAAGATCTAAATCCGAAGCACTGATTGTTTTGGCTTCCAACATCGTATTTTTTATCCAACTCAATAGACCGCTCCAATATTCCGTACCGACCAACACGATAGGGAATGTTCCTATTTTTTGGGTCTGGATCAAGGTAATGGCTTCAAAAAGTTCATCCAAGGTACCAAAGCCACCTGGCATGACTACGAATCCTTGGGAATACTTTACGAACATCACTTTTCTGACAAAAAAGTAATCAAAATCCAAACTTTTATCATCATCTATATAGGGGTTATCGTGCTGCTCAAAAGGTAGGTCTATATTCAAACCTACGGAAGTACCTCCCGCAAGATTTGCCCCTCGGTTCCCCGCTTCCATAATACCTGGTCCTCCGCCGGTAATGACTCCATAACCGGATTCTGCCAATTTTTTGGCAACATCAATCGCCAATTGATAGTACTTTTCATCCGGTTTGGTACGGGCCGAACCAAAGACAGAAACACAAGGTCCTATCTGGCTCATTCTTTCAAAACCGTTTACAAACTCGCCCATAATTTTAAAAATGGCCCATGAGTCATTGGTTTTAATCTCGTTCCATCCTTTGTGATGCTGTTCTTTTCTCATAAACTTATTTTATTCTAGTTCCTTCTTCAAAAAGGATGCCGTATAACTTTTTTTGTCCTTGCTCACCTGTTCCGGTGTTCCTTTGGCCACCAACTGCCCTCCGGAACGCCCTCCTTCATATCCAATATCGATAATATAATCCACCATTTTAATGACATCCATATTATGCTCTATTACAAGGACGGTGTTTCCTTTGTCTGCCAATTTGTTCAAAACTTCCATTAAAACACGAATATCTTCAAAATGAAGTCCAGTGGTAGGCTCATCTAAAATATAAAAGGTATTTCCCGTATCTCTTTTTGATAGTTCTGTTGCCAGTTTTATTCGTTGTGCTTCGCCACCGGATAAGGTTGTAGATTGCTGTCCCAAAGAAATATATCCCAGACCTACATCTTGAATGGTTTTTAATTTACGATGTATTTTAGGAATCAATTCAAAGAATTCAACCGCTTCGTTTATGGTCATTTCCAACACATCTGCAATAGATTTTCCTTTGTAGCGAATCTCCAAAGTTTCTCTATTGAAGCGTTTCCCGTTACAGGTCTCGCATTCTACATATACGTCTGGCAAGAAATTCATTTCTATGACGCGCAATCCACCCCCTTGGCAAGTTTCACATCTACCTCCCTTCACATTAAAACTGAATCTTCCAGGTTTGTAACCTCGTATGGATGCTTCCGGGGTTTTGGTGAACAACGACCGGATTTCACTGAATACCCCTGTGTACGTAGCCGGATTGGAGCGAGGTGTTCTACCGATAGGGGATTGATTAATATCTATGACCTTATCTATATGTTCCAGCCCTTTGATTTTCTTATAGGGCATAGGTTTTTTGACCCCATTGAAATAATGGGCGTTCATAATGGGATAGAGTGTCTCGTTGATCAGGGTCGATTTTCCACTTCCGGAAACACCGGTGACCCCTATCATTTTTCCCAACGGAAATTCTAAGGTGACATTTTTTAGGTTATTACCGGTGCATCCGGATAGGACGATGCTTTTCCCGTTTCCTTTTCTCCGCTTTTTGGGAACGGCAATTTCTTTGACGCCATTTATATAATCGGCCGTTAAAGTCCGAAAATTTTTGAGTTCCGAAGGGCTTCCTTCCGAAATAATATTTCCTCCGTGTTTACCGGCTTTAGGTCCAATGTCAATGACATGGTCTGCGCGTTCTATCATATCCTTATCGTGTTCCACCACAATGACCGAATTACCGATATCCCGCAAAGATTCAAGGGATTTGATCAATCGTGTATTGTCACGTTGGTGCAGACCAATACTGGGCTCGTCCAGGATATAGAGTACGCCTACCAACTGGGAACCGATTTGTGTGGCCAAGCGAATACGTTGTGCCTCTCCTCCGGACAAGGATTTAGAACTTCTGTTCAGCGAAAGGTAATCTAACCCAACATCTAAAAGAAATTTGATTCTAGTCCTAATTTCCTTTATGATTTCTTCCGCTATTTTCAGTTGATTTTCACCAAGCTGTTTTTCAAGCCCTTGAAAAAAATCGGATAGTTCGGCAATATCGAAATTGGCCAAGTCAGCAATATTCTTATCAGTTATTCTAAAATAGAGCGATTCCTTTTTGAGTCGAGCACCATTGCAGGTCGGACACTCGATTTTATCCATATAATCCTTAGCCCATCTTTTTATTGAAGTAGACTCCGCATCCTCATATTGACTTTTTATAAAGTTGGCAATGCCTTCATAATCAATTTTATAGCTTCGCTTTACACCTAATGCCTTAGAATCTACTTCAAAGCTTTCCTTTCCTCCATTTAACAGAATATCCATCGCTTCTTTTGGTATGGACGAGATGGCATCTGTAAGTTCAAAATTGAATCTTTGGGCTATGGTTTCTATCTGTTTGAAAGCCCAGGATTTTTTGTATTCCCCCAAAGGCGCAATTCCGCCTTTTTTGATAGATAGTTTTTTGTCCGGGAAAATTTTCTTTTCGTTTACTTCATACACATGGCCCAGACCATTGCAGTGGGAGCACATTCCTTTGGGAGAGTTGAACGAAAACGTATTGGGTTCAGGAGTGGGGTAAGAGATGCCCGTGGAAGGGCACATTAGGTCCCGGCTAAAATACCTGGGCTCGTCTGTACCTTCTTCCAAAACCATTAATACATTATTACCACTATACATAGCCGTATTGATAGTTTCGGCCAAGCGTTTGTGCAAATCTTCATTTTCAACCACTTTTAGGCGATCAATGACAATCTCAACGTCGTGGGTCTTATAGCGGTCCACTTTCATGCCTTTGACAATATCCTTTACTTCACCATCTACCCTGACCTTTACAAAACCCTGCTTTCCAATTTGCTCAAAGAGTTCCCTATAATGTCCTTTCCTGGATTTAATTACAGGAGCAAGTACGTTTATTTTTTTGTCCCGATAGGACTCGATGATCAAATCTTTAATCTGCTCATCGCTATAACTTACCATTTTTTCTCCCGTATTGTAGCTGTGCGCATCGCCTGCACGGGCAAAAAGGAGCCTAAGAAAATCATAAATTTCCGTAATAGTGCCCACAGTAGACCTAGGGGATTTTGAGGTGGTCTTTTGTTCAATGGCGATTACTGGGGAGAGGCCGTCGATTTTATCCACATCAGGTCTTTCCAACCCGCCTAAAAACTGACGTGCATACGCCGAAAATGTTTCAATATACCTGCGTTGCCCTTCGGCATAAATCGTATCAAAGGCCAAAGATGATTTCCCACTCCCTGAAAGGCCCGTAATAACGACCAATTTTCCCCTTGGAATGGTAACATCTATATTTTTGAGATTGTGAACACGGGCTCCTCTAACCTCTATATTTTCTTCGTAGTTGATCATGAATTCATAGCAAAGTTGCAAAAGTACAATTTTGGGGACTAACTAGGTACCGGTATTGATCTTGGTTTTGTTAAGAAGAAATTAAAATAACATCACTATAACATTCAAGAAACAAAAAGACCATCATAAAAATGATGGTCTTTTTTGTAGCGAGAGAGGGACTTGAACCCTCGGCCTCCGGGTTATGAAAAAGACGACACATGTTATCAAAATAATTCAAATACACTAATATTCAATTAGTTATGAATATTTTAATCTTGTTTGATATCAAATAATAGGGTCTAAAAGCAATAAATGTTGTACCTATGTTGTACCTAAGATTTTGTATCTTTAAAATAAAGATAAGTTATGGCAACGGTACAAGCTGTCCTCAGAAATAAGAAAAATTCACACGATAAATATCCAATTGCCATTCGGATAACTAAAAATCGTAGGTCATCTTTCATTTATACAGGTCAGTATATCGAGAAAAAATTGTGGGATAAAGTCAAGTGCAAAGTAAAGCGTTCACATCCCAATTCTGCCCATTTAAATCAATTGATTTTAACACGGGTATCTGAAGTAAATAGTAAACTTCTAGAATCGGAAATTTCTAAGGAGTATAAATCCGTTCAAACTATAAAGGATAATATTCAGAATAAGAACAGGCATGATTTTTATTCCGTGGCAGAATTATATCTCGCAAACCTTCGAAATAGAAAACAATTCCACCGATATGACAATGAAAAAAGTAGAATTGATCGATTTTTGGAATTCACCAAACATCAAGAATTACCTTTCAATAGTATAACGGTTAATTTACTTCGTAGGTTTGAAACACATCTTCTTCACAAAAAAGGATTGGCATTTCGGACTGTAATGAACTATATAATTCCTATTAGAACCATTTATAATTTGGCCATTGCTGAATCTATTGCCGAAAGGAATAATTATCCATTCGGTCGTGGAAAGTATCAGATTAAATTTCCAGACTCAGAAAAGGTCGGATTAAACGTTGAGGAGGTTCAACTTTTGGAAAATGCAGTTGGCCTGACCGAGGCCCAGCAGCACGCATTGAACGTCTGGCTCTTAAGCTTTTATTTTGCTGGAATTCGAATAACAGATATAATTCAGTTACGATGGAGTGATTTCAGTGATGATCGGTTGCATTACCGTATGAGCAAGAATGATAAACGTGTTTCTTTAAGAATACCGATTAAAGCTAAGTTGATTTTGAATATCTATAGAGAGTCATCAAATGATTCGGAAGAGTTTGTTTTTAAGGAGCTTCGAAACACTGATTTTAATAATGCGAAACAGCTGCGTACTAGAATCAAGACTACAACTAGAAATTTTAACCGACATCTTAAACGCATTGCCAAAAAGGCAGGAATAGATAAAAATTTAAGTATGCATATTGCCAGGCACACCTTTGGTAATATCTCGGGAGATAAAATCCCGATTCAAATGCTACAGAAGTTGTATCGTCATTCCTCGATAACCACTACGATTTCTTATCAGGCTAATTTTATGAATGATGAACAGGACGAGGCTTTAGATAAAGTGGTCAACTTTTAAATTTAAAAGCCCATCCTCAAATCTTACCATAACTTGACCGCGCGGGATCCTGTTTCGATTTTATAGTGTCCAGATGGGTAAGCGTCAGTTAAAATCGAAATAGGGCGCACATGCTATTTTCTTTTTAGTCCCAGTTAGAACTTGTCTTTTTATTGGATTTTGAATTTCCAATGATTGCTGGATTTCCTTGAATATTCCTTAAAAGAACCTTCTTTCCTTAGTTAAAATCAAAGTACTTGCTGCCCCCGCTCAATCCAACAGCTAATTTGTAGTTGGGCGGCAATTCAAGATGTGTCATTGTCATGACAATCTTGCTTTTTCTCCCGAAGGTCGCAAAAGAAAAAAGAAAAGTGAAGCGAGAGTTCGTACAGTTCCGGTGTAGCATTTATGAGAAAAAAATGCTCAAGCTAAAGGCCAAAAAGGCAGGGCTCTCCCTATCCGAATATTGCAGGAGTGCGGCTTTTGAAAACGACATCGTAGAAAGGCTTACCTCGGAACAATTGGAACATTATGCAATGCTGGTCAAGTACAAGAACAACTTTACAAGGATAAGCAATATGTTCAAAAAACGGAATCCCAAATTGGCAAGGGAAGTGGAGCAGCTTGCCAATGAAATACGGATGCATTTATTCAATTTCAAAAAATGATAGGAAAGGGAAAATCAATATCGCATACAGGAGCTTCCATGGGTTATGGATGGAACCAGGAAAAAAGTGCAGAGGTAGTCTACAAGCAACATTTGGCAGGGGATAACCCAAGGGAGATCACAGAGGAGTTCAGGATCATCCAAGAGCAGAACATAAGAACGAAGAACAATACCCTAAGTTTTGTACTAAGTCCGACTATAGAAGATGGGAAGGATTTATCCAGTGAACGGATCCAAGAACTTACCCAAAGATTCATTATTGAAATGAAACTTGAAGAGCATCAGGGAATCGGTTTTGTTCATCGGGACAAACAGCATACCCATGTACATGTATACGTCAATAGGATCAATTTCGATGGGACGGCCTATAAGGACTACTTCATTGGTAAGAGAAGCCAATATGCGGCCGAGTGGGTTGCCAAGGAAATGGGACTTACAACGGCACGGGAAGTACAACAGGAAAAACTAAACGAACTAAAAAGGATACGCAAAGTGATAAAAAAAGTTCATGAAAAGGTAATGACGGAAAAGAGGCCCAGGGATTTCGACCAGTATCTCAAGTATATGAAACAAAACGGGATAAAAGTCATACCAAGCATCAATGGGCAAAACCGGTTACAGGGGTTTAGATTCGATTATAAAGGACATAATCTAAAAGGAAGCGAAGTACACCGTTCAATGTCGGGTAGCAAATTGGCCATTCAAATAGCCAATAACTCTACAATGGGCATCCAACTTAAAAAAGGGGACAAAATCAAGCTAGCGGGAAAGACAACGGGGCTGAGCACGAATATAGCGACCAGTATTGCGAAGAGAGTCTTGAAGAAGGTCATTAAAAGGACATTGGATCGAGGTATAGGAATATAAACGTAAAGAATCGAAGCATGAAAAAGATGGAAGAGATGATGGAACTCCTGACCGAGGAAATTGAAGGGTTCCATAAATCGATAAGCAAGTTGGAAGCCTTGTCAAAGAATTTTAAGGACTTGAAAATAAAGGCCGATACTTCAAGTATCGAAAACTACATAAAAAGCCTTACAAAGGAACAGAAGAAAGCCATAAACATTTACAAAGAGAAAACAACGGAAATCAAACAGGGATTAAGATCGGCACGGATAATCCCGAATTGGTTGGCGACCTTGTTTTGTGTTCTACTATCAATTCAGGTTCTTTCACTTAGTTATTTTGGTTATCACTTCATCCACTTCGAGGAGAGAAACAAAGTAGCATTCATTGAAGGTCAAAAAGAAAGCAATGAAAGCGTAAGACGATATTTCGAAGACCACCCTGTTATTCATGAAGATTTTAAAAATTGGACTAAGAAGAAAGATAGTGTTCCAAATCAAAAGTAGTTATGCGCCCTATCCTGTTTTTGCTTAACGTTTATCTACCGGAACACTGCAAAAACAGGACAGGAACCATGCGCAAAGTTTTAGGGTAAGAATTTGGGACACAATAGTTGCTAAGAATTACCTTGAGATTGAAAAACGAGCTCTTACTATCCTAAACAGCAAAAAAAATCGAGAAGAAGGGAGGACTTTTTTAATGTGTGCTAACGGTCTCGGCTATGATTTCGTTGCGGGGTTGAAATGCGGAGCATTTCCCCCGTATGAAATCCAGCCGTTTATTTGTTTTAAGGTCTCAAGTTAGTCAGAATCTAGCAATGAATTATAGCCAATGTTGTGCGGTCGTTATTTACATCACCTCAATCATTTTATCAGTCCATTCATTAATCTGATTTTCGTCTTCTACGATTTTTTGAATTAATTCAGAATACTCTTTCTCAAGGGCTGAGTTATCAAAAATCAGTTCGTCGTTTTGATATTCCCATTTTCCGTTGTTGGCATTGAGAAATTCCACGATTTCAATCAAATGGTTGCTGTAGTTGATGTGTGAATCTATAAACGGCCTAAAGATTGGTTTTTGAACTGAATCTTTTTTGTTTATGCCTTTCATGACACCTTTCAGCGTCTGATTTTCTTTTGGTATATTTTTATTAAGATCCTCAATTAACGATTTTCTGTTCTGAAAATGACTTTTGTATAGTTCAGATTGCTCCTGATAATATTGTAGTACACCAATTTGGTATTCAAATTCTTTTTGATTATTTAAAACTGAATAATCTAAAATTCTCGGTTCCATAACTGAATCATAAGCTTTTTGCCAAGCTATCATAACGGAGCTGTTAACTGAGTTAAATCTTTGAAGATTTTGATATACTTTTTGCTCATTGCCAGAGCTATTTCTAATCATTTTAGATATTTCTTCATTGAAATTTGCAGAATGCTCTTGATATGCAGAAACAGCATCTCCATCATTATTTATTTTTTCTTTGTATTCTGATACGGATTTGGTGATTTCATTAATACTATCCGATTTTTCTTGGCTTATAACCCCAATTTCTTTTATCATTCCAAAACACAAGAGAGCCAATACAATGTTGAAAGTATGTGTTCCGGCATATTCTTTTCGACCTCTAATTAGCCAAACAAAAAGTGCAGCTATTAACGGTACTATTCCTGCAATTACGATTCCACCAGTTAGTGAACCCAAACTATAAGCATTGACACCATCTTTTCTTAAAAAGATAAAAGCAGAAATTGCTATTACAATCACGGCAAAAATCCAGTTTGCTCTTGAAAGTTTAAAAGGATGTTTAATTTTCTCCATATTTTTAGAATGACGCACAACGCCGCGCTATGTGCAGTCCGGCGAATTTTAAGGAAATATAGCAAAATCCTGTAAAACCATAACGTGAGAAAGGTTCCTCCGCTTAGTCTCTCGTTATGGTTCCCGGCCGGACCGCGCAGCGGTCTTATGGTCTAGGGATTTTGCGGTATTGGGAATAAAATTTGCCGACCGGATTGCATTTAGTGTCCTGATATGTCGAGTAGTTAAGCCGTAGCGGCGATTATGGCAAGAAGGTCCCTTATCCTAGGGATTGAGCAATCTGACAGAGCGCGGCGATGATGTCGACCCGCTTTTGGTGCGGTAGCTGCGCTAGCAGTGCAACAAAAGTACGCCGCAGGCGTATTCGACATCATCGTCTAAGCTATGATTAGTTGCGGTGTGAAATCCGACAGGATTTCGACCCTCAGACTAAACATACTAAATAAGCGTGGATTTTCCGAAGGGAAAATCCGACCGCAATTAATTATAGGTGTTGTTGTGCGTTCGTTTTTTATTCCAAGGTATATTTCTGTTTACTACTAGTTTTGCTCTCTTTCATATATCCTAATTCAATTATAAATTCCGTTACGATAGAGTCCCGCCTTACTTTACCCAAATCAAACTCCCCTATATATTCTCTAATTTGAGTACTTAGGTAAGTTGTATCATTAATTCTGTCAGATGTCACCTTATATTTTAAATCCAGATCAGTGTCAGTTCCAATACCGGCCACAGGATGAAAACCGATTAAGCTGTCTTTTTCGTCATAAATCAGCATTCTTAAGTCCGGAAAATTGCCAGTCGCACCGTCTACAATTGTGATAATTTTCAGTTTGTCGTTATTTTTTTGAATTGAATAGAATTGGTAATAATTAGAATCAACAGCGACATCTCTAAGTCGATATTGATAGTATTTTTTAGCTTGAGCATTGTTCAGAGACTTAAGGTTTAATTTTCCGTCATACCAATCCTGTATATCGAAGTTCTCAAGTCTGAAATATTTGAAATCGGTCGAGTCGATAAATGTTGTACCTGACTTATCTTGTGAAATGTCTTTTTTCTTTGTTGAACAAGCAACTATAAATAGAAAAATGATAAGTATGAGTAATTTTCGGTTCATAGTTTACTAAATGACGCACAACGCCGCGCTATGTGCAGTCCGGCGAATTTTAAGGAAATATAGCAAAATCCTTTCAACCATGACAGGAGAAGTCGGACATCCGCTTTATCTTCTGTCATGGTTCTCGGTCAGGCCTGCCGTGCAGGCCGTGAAGCCTTGGGATTTTGCGTTATTGGGAATAAAATTCGCCGACCGGATTGCATTTAGTGTCCTGATATGTCGAGTGGTTAAGCCGTTGCGGCGATTATGGCAAGAAGGTCCCTTATCCTACGGATTTGGCGATCCGGCATAGCGCGGCGATGATGTCGACCCGCTTTTGGTGCGGTAGCTGCGTTAGCAGTGCAACAAAAGTACGCCGCAGGCGTATTCGACATCATCGGTTGGGCTATGAAACGTAGCGTGCGAATTGACGCTGACATTTCGGATTATCACTTAGCGAAATTTACAATTTTCGCTTTAACTTTCTTTCATTTAAATCGTCAAATTGTAAATTTGGCGGTTTTCGCAAACACACACAAACCTTTCGGAAAGCCTGATTTAGCTATGTTTTATAGCCGTTGTTGTGAGCTGGCTTTTTATTTTTTTAGTGTAATTGCACCTAATGGAATAATTCCAGAACCATGAGGCGCTATACTCATTTTATAGTATAGGTCTTGTTCTTTCAAGATAAGTCCAGCCCTTGGGGTTCCAGCTGCTTCATAAGATAATGTTATTACATAAAAAATATACTCCTCATTAGGATTAATGGTTCTTTGTAATATGCTGGCATTATCAAAATTTGCGTCTAAATATGACTTTATTTCAGTTAAGCCATAGTTAAATTTTGAAAGTTTATTAACCGAGAATTTTTCTTTAGGTAAAAATAACTTCAAGTATGAGTCAGGTGGAGTGAAAATTGGAAATGAATCAGCGGGAACATTTATGTTCAACTCTAAAGGGATATCAGTTTCATTTATTATTCGAGTCCAAAAGGCTGCAAACCCATGTAATTTTCCAGCTGAGTTAGAATATTGTAATCCATTCGGTTCAATCATTCCTCCCTTTGGGAAACTGTTTTGTACGGTAATCCTTTTTCCATTAACGAGGGTGTATGTAGTATCCGCGTAGATGTATTTTTCAAAATCATGATTCCGTGATGGTTGTCCCTTATTACTATGGGCAATGGTTTTTATTTCCGATTGAATGGCTACTTTTTCTGTTTTCGATGTACTTTTTTGTTTGCAAGAACAAAACCATACTATGGAACAAATCGATATTATTAAAACTCTTTTCATATTTAGCTTGCTCACAACGCCGCGCTATGTGCAGTCCGGCGAATTTTAAGGAAATATAGCAAAATCCTTTCAACCATGACAGGAGAAGTCGGACATCCGCTTTATCTTCTGTCATGGTTCTCGGTCAGGCCTGCCGTGCAGGCCGTGAAGCCTTGGGATTTTGCGTTATTGGGAATAAAATTCGCCGACCGGATTGCATTTAGTGTCCTGATATGTCGAGTGGTTAAGCCGTTGCGGCGATTATGGCAAGAAGGTCCCTTATCCTACGGATTTGGCGATCCGGCATAGCGCGGCGATGATGTCGACCCGCTTTTGGTGCGGTAGCTGCGTTAGCAGTGCAACAAAAGTACGCCGCAGGCGTATTCGACATCATCGGCTTTGAATAAGCGCAGTACGGGCTCGGAGCGGTGTAGGGTTATGGTTATCTCTTTTGATTTTAAGACCTAAGAGGTTCAATTTCAACATAGTGGCCCGTATTGCGTTTATTCGTTGTTGTGCAACGTTTTTCCTATTCGATTTTTGCCATTGGAATTGCACATATTTGATTTGTTATGTGGCTTACCAAAAGGTAAAAAAATTGATTTGGACAAGAACTAACAGCTTCTTGAACAAGTGCTTGATATTTACCTTTTAAAATCTCGTTGTTTAAGGTTGGTCTGTATCTCGCAACTGTACCTATATAATATCCAAACGCCAAGGTTGCGGACAATCTATGCATTCGACTTGGCTCCAAGTTCAAATAACTCCGATAACCATTTCTAGTTATCAATTGATTGATTCTTAGTGGTAAAATATCGGCGCATATTCGTTTATAAGCTCGACGATGGCTTATATCTGAATTACAAGTATAGTTGAATATCAATTTTGACCTAAAATACTTTTTCCCAGAATCGGCGTTGCAATCAATAGGATAGATTTTTTGTTTAAAAACTCCTTTCAAGAGTTTATCAGTCTTCATTATTTTATCAAATTTTTTTTCGTAGGCTATCGTGTAATAAATCCGATTCCTGTTTTTATTAGTCCTAATTGTAATATCTATAGGTAAATGTTTTCTTTTTGTGCCAGGAAATAAATTTAGCGCATACCCAATCTCGTGTACTTCTGGGAGTTCTCGTAAAATTTCATCAAACTTAATTTCTAATCCATCTCCATTATTTATTTCTATTCCGATGGTCTTTGCGAACTCATGAAATATAGAAATACCTTCATTTCCAATGGTCGTTAGCTTCAACTGAAGTTTTTTATCAGAAGGAAGAGAAAGACCGTGGTGTTCCATCTTGGTCTCCAAATCATATCCTTTGACGAGGAGAAATGTTTTAACAAGATTTATGAAAGTGTAGTAAATTAAAGTCCCTTTTGAAGGCATTTTAGCCTGCTGTGATGAATTATGAAAACCTTCTGACAATTCAGCAAAATATTTTGCTTTAATAAGTAAACTCCTTTGTTTTCCCCTATCACGTTTAATACGATTTATTTTGTTGTCTAACCATGCCTGCAGATAGCTAAATGGGTCTGATGTTAGGATAAAGGGCGCTCCCGAATCATTCTTAAATGGAAAGTATTTTACAGCTTTAAAATCTCGTCTTACCTGCTCTCCAAGCTCGTCTTCAATTTGTGTCATTTAGTTCAGGTGGTTAATTTAAATGTTGCACAACGCCGCGCTATGTGCAGTCCGGCGAATTTTAAGGAAATATAGCAAAATCCTGTAAAACCATAACGTGAGAAAGGTTCCTCCGCTTAGTCTCTCGTTATGGTTCCCGGCCGGACCGCGCAGCGGTCTTATGGTCTAGGGATTTTGCGGTATTGGGAATAAAATTTGCCGACCGGATTGCATTTAGTGTCCTGATATGTCGAGTAGTTAAGCCGTAGCGGCGATTATGGCAAGAAGGTCCCTTATCCTAGGGATTGAGCAATCTGACAGAGCGCGGCGATGATGTCGACCCGCTTTTGGTGCGGTAGCTGCGCTAGCAGTGCAACAAAAGTACGCCGCAGGCGTATTCGACATCATCGTTAAATATATGGCAAGTTGTGCAGAAAATAAGCGATTAATTTCGAATTAAGCACAAGCCAAATCTTTTTATTTTGTTTTAATTTTTCTCTTTTAATACCAAATCAAAAGATTTGGCGACTTTGCAAATAGACAACAACCTTTCGATTAAGCACTAATCGCCCAATTTGCTATATATAGTGTTGTATGGCGTTTTTATTTGTTTTTCAATTCTATTTTTCGTCCATCTAAGTCTTGAATAACAGCAATAATTCCCCATTCAGTTTCTTTAATGTCAGATTTTATAATCCAATCAGTATCTTTTAATCTATCAATGACCACACTTAAATCATAAATATCAAATCCAAGTCTAAGATTTCCGTCAGCTTTTTTCATTGATTTTGTTAAAGGGTAAATCTCAAAAACAAATCCATTCTGCTCAGATGCATAATGGTAAGGTCCTTTTCTGTGTCTATGATAGTCAAACTCAAAACCAAGCTTTTCGTATTGTTCTTTTAAAATTTCTGGATTTTCAGTTCTTATTACAAGAAGATTAATATTCATTTTAAATGTCAATTTATTGTTCAGTTAGTTTTGTCTTTAAGGAATTCAGAGGTTTTTCCATTCCAGTAACACTTTATGCATCTCCCGTTATCAAACTTGTGAGAGCAGTTTTTATATCCGTATAATTTATGTGAACAGTCAGGACATAGGTTAGTCATTTTTGAAGTGAATTTATAGTACTCAGAACTACATTCATTACATACTTTTGTCTCTTTATTCATTTTTTTGTAATGCCATACAACGCCGCGCTATGTGCAGTCCGGCGAATTTTAAGGAAATATAGCAAAATCCTTTCAACCATGACAGGAGAAGTCGGACATCCGCTTTATCTTCTGTCATGGTTCTCGGTCAGGCCTGCCGTGCAGGCCGTGAAGCCTTGGGATTTTGCGTTATTGGGAATAAAATTCGCCGACCGGATTGCATTTAGTGTCCTGATATGTCGAGTGGTTAAGCCGTTGCGGCGATTATGGCAAGAAGGTCCCTTATCCTACGGATTTGGCGATCCGGCATAGCGCGGCGATGATGTCGACCCGCTTTTGGTGCGGTAGCTGCGTTAGCAGTGCAACAAAAGTACGCCGCAGGCGTATTCGACATCATCGGGATTGAATATGAAACGTAGCGTGTCTTAGCGACGCTGGTTCTTGGTATTGTATTGGAGCCGTATTTTCGGATTCTCTTTTTACCTTATTTTTTCTTAAAAGTTGAATCCGAAAATTCGGCGGTCTTTCCGGGCATTAATTCTCTCGAAAGCCTTAATGTAGCTATGTTTTATATTCGTTGTTGTGCGCTGGCCTATTCGTCAGTTTTTTTTGCAAATCTCCAAGTCAGATGTCGACAAAAACCATCTAAATCGGGGAATATTGTAAAGTTATTCACTCCTAAAATATTCAATTCACTCCTTATATTCGCAAAATTTTCATGGGGTATAATAAGCTTAGTTAATTTGTCTTTAAAATTAGAAACAGTTTCAAACTGGTACATTTTTCCTTTGTCATTTATTTTATGAACTGTAAAGACTCCTGATTGAGCCGAGATTCGTCTCGAAACAACGGTTGAGCGAAATATCTTTGTTATTTTATTTGAAAGTGGGTCGGTTTTATCGGTATTGGTTCTGAAGTCATCAACGTTAGCGGCTAAAACCCAAACTACTCCATTCATTAATTTTCCGTCGTCGTCTTTTTTAGGTTCACTTTGAACAGCAAACCACATTGCCGCCAAAGCGTTAAAAGTCCAATCTAATAGTCTTGTTGGAAGTCCGTGATGTTGTGCAAGCGCTAATAAGTCCCAATTGTTTTCTGGTCTAAACTCCGATAGAGGTAGAATTCCACGCTTAAATTCCTTCAAAATAAGCTTTTCTGTTTTTGCAATTTTATCTTTATTGATACGCAAATTCAATCTTGCTATTTTGGGCAAAAGAGGTTTGTCCACTCCTTGGCCCCGAAATAATAATTCAGAGTTATTTCCTAAAGTCTCGTTTTTAGCCTTGAAATCACTCACATATTTAACAAATTCTGTCGAACTTTTAATTTTTTCGGTTTTGTTTGTCATTTAGTAGTATTGTTTTTGGCTTGCGCACAACGGTGAAATGTATGGCTAGTGCGGCGCAGAAATGCAGGGCATTTCAAGCCTAGCACGAGGCAATACTTTTTTTGATTTTAAATTAAGAATAAAAATACGAATAAAAGTATTGCCGGGACTGAAAACAAAAACTTACTTCGAGCCACCCAAGCCGCCCGCATTAGCTATACATAGTGTTACCAACTTTTTTAAATCAGGCAGCCAAAATATGCAAGAGTACTGTTTTATTCGCCAATAGCGAAAAAGGAAAATCTTCCCGTTATACACAACAAGCCGAAATAGGGCAGCACCACGAGAACGATTTGAATAAAAACTGACTTACAGGATAGTAATATAAAGCTGGCGTACGTCATCAGTAAAATCGCAAAAAATAGACTGCGAAAAAAGCGTACAACGATAAACACAAAGAGAATTTGTTCTTGAGCTTTTTTGCGCCAACCAACTCTAGCAAAACCTACACAAAAATACAGAGACCAAAAGCAAGTAAACCTAAAAAAAAGCGTACCACGATAAACACACAGTATATTTATTTTTAGAGCTTTTTTACGTGAACAAAACAGAAAACATTAGCGGACAGAACCAAGCCATTTGTGTTTTTACAGACTTTTATTGTTGGTAACGGTGAAATGTATGGCTAGTGCGGCGCAGAAATGCAGGGCATTTCAAGCCTAGCACGAGGCAATACTTTTTTTGATTTTAAATTAAGAATAAAAATACGAATAAAAGTATTGCCGGGACTGAAAACAAAAACTTACTTCGAGCCACCCAAGCCGCCCGCATTAGCTATACATAGTGTTACCAACTTTTTTAAATCAGGCAGCCAAAATATGCAAGAGTACTGTTTTATTCGCCAATAGCGAAAAAGGAAAATCTTCCCGTTATACACAACAAGCCGAAATAGGGCAGCACCACGAGAACGATTTGAATAAAAACTGACTTACAGGATAGTAATATAAAGCTGGCGTACGTCATCAGTAAAATCGCAAAAAATAGACTGCGAAAAAAGCGTACAACGATAAACACAAAGAGAATTTGTTCTTGAGCTTTTTTGCGCCAACCAACTCTAGCAAAACCTACACAAAAATACAGAGACCAAAAGCAAGTAAACCTAAAAAAAAGCGTACCACGATAAACACACAGTATATTTATTTTTAGAGCTTTTTTACGTGAACAAAACAGAAAACATTAGCGGACAGAACCAAGCCATTTGTGTTTTTACAGACTTTTATTGTTGGTAACGGTTCGGCTATGATTAGTGCGGCGCGAAAATCCGACGCATTTCCAGCGGCGCGCTAAGCAAAAGCTATTGGTTTTGTTTTTTCTTTTTTGTTCGAAAGCAAAATCGGAAAGATTTTGCGACTTTATAAATATAAACAGACCTTGGCTTAAAGACCAAAGTCCGTATTAATTATAGGCATTGTTGGCAAATCGTTTTTTCCGTCCGAGTTAGCTTTTCCATACGATTGGTAAGTCCATCAACATAACAGTTGCGTCAGAGTGAAGTCCAAAAAGAGTTTTAAAATCCACTACTTAAGAGGAATAACGATAACATTAGCCCACATTAAGACCAGAAAGATAAAAATCATTATTCCGACCAACCAGTTAAGTGCGTTCTGTTTGCGTTCAGAAAAGAATCCAGGTGCTTTTTCCACTAACTTTGGATTCGTTGCTTCTAATCTTTTTTTTAGTCGATTATTATTCAGTTTTGAGATTCCCTTGAGGATGAAAAAACCCACAATAAATAATAATGTAAACCCGATTTTTACTTTTAGTTCCAAATCTTTTCAAAATGTTTGCCAACGGTTTGTGTATGATTAGTTGCGGGATGGTTCGCGAGAAACATTCCGCTGTTGGCTAAGATAATTAATGCGAGAGATTTTCCGATGGGAAAATCCGTAGCAATTAATTATACACGTTGTTGTAAAACGTTTTTTAATCAATTGGGATTTCAATAAATTCCGACATCACTTTTCCATTTTTAGAATTTATTTTTATCACTTTTGATTGATTATTTTTCAGTTTACTTTTCAAAGTCCAAATTAGTTTCTTTTTTTCATAATCAATTTCCCAAAAATATATTTCATTCAGTCCGTTTTTATTTCCGATTTCAAGTGCTTTTTTTAAGTCTATTTTTGTCTTGTTTCGTAAAACTTTTAAATATGGTTCTAATATTTCTTGAGTATCTTTTGAATTCCAAGGTGTTGTGCAATTAAGATTAAATGGGACTGACAATTCGGTCAATTCAAGGTTTTCGTCCGATATTTTATAGTTAATCCAAAATTGTATCGCTGGATGTTCAGATTTTTTAAATTCCGCTAAACTTATCCGTTCGAGTCCTTTTTCTGGATTATGAATTTCTATGATTGTTTTTGATTCTTCAAATTTGAAATTTGTTTTTAATAATTCATTTCCAACAACAAATCGTAATTTTTCTTCCGCTCGATCTTTCGCACAATAAATTATTCCCTCGATAAAGTTTTGAGAGTTAGAAACTCCAAAATTCAGAAGCAATATAATTGTTATTGGAATTTTCATTCAAATGTCACGTCCTAAAATACGGCTACAGGTTAATACTTGTTTTTAAGCGGCATATTGGTGCACGTAATTAGGTGTTTTATATTCTAAAGATAAATGCAATCTTTTATTGTTGTACAATTTGATTGCGTTTTTGGTCGCTTTTTTAGCTTGGACCACGCTGGTAAAGGTTTGGTCGAGATAGAATTCGTCTTTGAGTATTCCGTTTACCCTTTCGGCCATTGCGTTTTCATAGCAATGATTTTCTTCGGTCATACTGATTTCTATTTTCTTTCTTTTTAATATTCGGGTGTAAATGTTGCTACAGTATTGAATACCCCTGTCCGAATGATGAATAAGCTGTTTAATGTTCTTAGCATTGTAAATTGCTTTGTTGAGTGCCCTTACACAGCCTTTTAGTTCAAGACTATCACTTAGGTCGAAGCCTACTATTTTTCTTGAATACATATCTGTTATGAGCGCCAGATAGCAGAATCCCTTTATGGTTCTGATATAGGTGATATCCGAGGCCCAAACTTGATTGGGTCTATATATTTTCAGGTCTTTTATGATGTTCCCGTATTTATAGAACCTGTGGTGCGAGTTGGTCGTTCTGGAGGAGTACTTTTTTCTCCTTATGAGCAGCCCGTTCTCCCTCAAGATACGGAATAGCTGGTCCCTGCCGATTTTCAGGCGATGTTTTCGAAAGTCGTCATGTAGGGATTTCATCAGTTTTCTAGTGCCTTCCCTAGGCAGGGTCCTTCTGCTATTTCGAACAAGTCCGACAACGATTTGTTCTACTTCTTTTTTAGCTAGATACCGTTTATGGAATTTGTAATAGGCATCTCTTTTTAAGGAGAAAGCATCACATATAGCTTCGATAGTGAACTGCCTCTCCTTTCGGTTTTTAGGTGCTGTTTTCATTAGGGCTCGATGTTTAAGTTTTTTTTTAATTCTTCGACATCTTTATATCCCAGGTTCTCAGCAGCTACTTCAAGATAACTGTCCGTTACTAGCTTATCAAGGTCCTTTTTGATAAGAAGGTCTTTAAGTTGTTTTAGCTCTTTCTGAAGGGCTTTGATACGGCTTAATTCATCGTCTGTTTGCACGGTTACACGGGTGTTCATTAGATCTTTACGGTCATACTTCTTGATCCATACATTGATTGTACTGGATTGTATACCGTAAGTTAATGCAATTTGTCTTTTGGAATGGTTTCCCTTGGTAAGTTCTGCTAATACTTTGAGTTTGAAGCTTTCGCTATAACGTCTCACGTATCCATCATTTTTATACATATACATTTGTTTTTTGTATACATATTTCAGGACGGGTCAAAATGTTTTACAACGGTTGAGCTATGAACAGTACGGGAGCAAACTAGCGTTTGCTTTCCGCCACGTACATAGCAAAATCTTTTTGTTTTGATTTAATTTTTCCTGTCCAGAGCAAAATCCGAAAGATTTTGCGGACTTCATAAAAATACACAAACCCTGCGTTTAAGCCCGAAGCCCGTATTGTTTATAGGTTTTGTTGTGTGTCGTTTTCTTTTATATACGCGAATATCTTTTTTCTTAATTCAGCAGTATTCTTAAAATGTTTATTATAAAATTCGTTCAGAGAATGATAATAACGCATATCTGAAAAGCTAACGTATTTGACAGCTTGTTTGAAAACTAAAGTGTCCACTAAGAGCTTGAAAACTAGATTGTACTCTTTTGTTTTATTTGCTCTAATAAAGAACATATTACCGGACATAGGAAAAATGAAATCATCTTCATAAACTTTTGGTTTGTTCTCACTTTCAAATAATACAGGATTGTCCGAGCAAACATATGGCAGTCCCTCTATAAATGGTTGAATAGTTAATGGTGTTCTACAGTTAACCATCTTAACCGTATCAACCATTGACATTAGAAATCCAAGACTTTTTTTAAACTCCGAATCGTTTTTTAATTTTTCTTCAAATTTAATTGTGTTTTCATCTGTAGAACCATCTTCGTTTTTTACAAAAAGTCCAAAACCTTTTAAATCTTCTTTCTGTAAGTATTCTTCTAAATCATTTCTTCTGTGAGGTAATCTCCAATACATTAGATTAACAAAATTTTGAAGCATTGGCATATCATTTTCGGATACAGAGAATTTATTTTCAGGTCCAGATGACTGAATTTGCTCAAATAAGTTTGAGATTTTATCATCAAATCGAGCCAAGAATTTTGTTTCGAGAAAATCATCTTTTTCTCCGTCTTTAAAAAAGGTGTTTGCATCTTTTTCAAAAAAGTACGAGGATGGTGAAAATTCTTTTCCTTTTTTTATAAATCTATTCTGCTCTTTGTCGAAGATTAAAAACTTTTGATTTTGGTTTGTAAACCCTTTGAGATAGAAAACAGGTAAATAATGATGTCGCCAAGAAATATTCTTCATTTTTAGTCAAATGACACACAACGGTCTCGGCTATGAATAGTTGCGTGGGTTAGCACGGACTTTCGCAAGTGCACGACAAGCTGAAAATTCCGCAGGAATTTTCAGGATAAGCCTGTAAAAGCAATTACTTATAGCCATTGTTGT
>NZ_JBLFES010000003.1:0-676925 GCF_047345745.1 Maribacter algae | reverse complement strand
AGAACAATTTCTCCCATCGCATATTTCAAATACTTTCCAGTTTTTCCTTCTGCAAGTAGATTTTGTCTAATTTTTCTAAAGAATTTTATCATTGGTTAGCGGTTGGTTATAATGAAGCACAACTCGTAAATAAGTCTGTATTTACGCTGTTTTTCTAAAAATACAAATTATTTGCTATTCCCATTAAAATATAGTGTTATACAAAACAACTGCTACATCATTCTATATAACATTTTAAGTATCTTTATCAAATTGTTATATAAAATACCTGTATGGATTTCGCACAATATATTTTTCAGCCAGCAACACATCGCAAAAAAAGAATAATTCTGATAAAATTTAAATACAACGAAGATCTTAAGTATAAATTGCGCAAAAGGTTTCCTTCCGTTAGATGGAGCGCAACTAAAAGAGCATGGTATTTACCAGATTTGCCCGTAGTTAGACAACAATTAAAAATGACCGCCAAAAACACCTCGGAAAGAAAATTGCAAAACATACATCCGGTGAATCGGCAAGCCTATAGCACAATGGAAAAGCAGTTGATGTTAAAAAAATACAGCCCCAATACAGTTCGCATTTATTTGGCGGAATTTCAACATCTACTGTTACTTCTTAATCACCATCAGGTGAACGATCTAACGCCCAAAAGGTTAAAGGATTATTTTCTTTATTGTGTAAAGATTGAAAAAATGGGGGAACGCAAGATGAATGGTAAAATCAATGCCATTAAATTCTATTTTGAACAGGTACTTCATCTTCCAAAAATGTTTTTTGATATTCCTCGCCCTAAAAAACCAATTACATTACCCAAAATGTTAAGCAAAGCTGAGGTAAAAAAACTTTTTAGGGTAACGACCAACTTAAAGCATAATATGGCATTACAATTGTGTTATGGCATGGGGCTCCGGGTATCTGAAGTGGTAAAGCTAAAGATTGTAGATGTAGACGGTCAGCGCATGGTTGTACACGTAAGGAGTGCCAAAGGCAAAAAAGACCGTTATGTGCCGCTACCGGTAAGTGTTCTGCCCAAACTAAGGGAATACTATAAACAGTTTCGTCCTAAAGAGTATCTTTTTGAGGGCCAATACGGTGGGCCTTATGCCAAATCCAGTTTACAACAAATGTTCAAGATGGCCATGAAAAAAGCGGGTATTCGTAAACAGATAGGAATTCACGGTCTTAGGCATTCATACGCAACACATTTACTGGAATCCGGGGCGGATATGCGCTTTATCCAAGAACTATTGGGGCATGAGTCCGTAAAGACTACGCAAATATATACCAAGGTTACCCCTAGAAGTCTTTCCAATATCAAAAGTCCATTGGACAGTTTATAGAATTTTACACTAAACGCTTTGCCAAACCTTGGTCCAAAAGAAAATCCAGCTTTAAAATAAGGTTTACGGGCTGCTCGGCCTTATTGTTTCTGGAAAAATAGAGATATCCTTCAGACTTGGTATCTAATTCGTTCAAGATGAGTTTGCCCTGTCGTTTTGGATGTTTGGCAACATAATCCTCAACGGTTTTCATACTTAGATTTCGACTTTTAAGAAAATCAAGTAGTTTTTGACGGTTGACCAATGTGATTTTACAGGAGGTGAAATACTGCGGCTCATCTTGATAAATTCCGGTAACCAGGCTATAGAATTGGGTCTTCTTCATAATATCAAAAAACCAGCCCTTTTTCAAGGTGTTTTTCTTGAGATAGCAGATTTCAAAAGCAAAAGTGGGCAAATCATCGTTGATATAATCTAACTGTGCTTTTTCATCAATATAAAATGTTTCCCCATCTCTTTTTCTATGAAATATCAAATCAATTCCCGCCATTTGTTTTTTTAGATCGGAAATCCTCTCAAAATCATACAGCTTTAAGTTTTTGGAGTAGCATGTATCCAAAAGCGGGGCAAGTAGTTGCTCTTTCCTAAGGTCATTATCAAAATTACTTTGTAGCGCCACTATTCTAAGGAAGATATAACGTTGTACAGTGCACTGCCTATTTTTTCTACCACACCGACCACCAAAGCATTTCCCATAAAAAAGGCACGTTTGGCATTCGAGATGCCTTCCAGTTGGGTATGGTTGTCCGGGAACATGTTTAGACGCTCCAATTCAACAGGGGTCAATCTTCGCAAACCGTTTTTGGTTTGCACTACATGTTTAAATCGGGATGGGGATTTTCCGCCTTCCCCGGTGATAATAGTGCGAGAGGCATTATCAAGGGCATCCGGAAAAATCATGGCGCCTTCGCTATAGTTGTAAGTATAGCCGTTTTTTGCGGTCCGCTGTTCTTTTTTGGACCCTTTTAGATATTCCCATTTTGGAAAATCCGCTTCGGAAATATAAAAATCGGCAGGAACATCTTGTTTTTGTAACACATCTTTTAGAACCGTTCGTTTACCATCAAAGCCAGGAAAGGTCTTTGCCGTAAAAACTTTGCCCTTTATAAATACGCCACTGTTTTCAAAAGGAGATATTTTTTCGTCCTTATTGAAATTATTGGAGAGCGAAACTAAATCTTCTTCTATGGAAAAGCACTGCTGTTTTTCCAAATTTTCATTCACTGGAAAAGCTTGTGCCAGAACACCTTTGTTTTGAACCCAATCCGTTGTTGCCGCTTTCATAAGCTTTTTATAGATAGGGGTAGAGGTATGATAACCCAAAAAGAACACGCGCCGTCTGCGTTGTGGCATACCGTATTCCGATGCGTTGATAACACGCCATTCTACCGCATAGCCCAGTTCATCCAAACTTTTTAGCATAATGGCAAAATCCCTTCCCCGTTGGGACGAGGGAGATTTTAAGAGACGGTCCACATTTTCCAGGAAAAGATATTTTGGGGGGTTTTTTTTCTCGGAAAGTATTCTGTGAATACTCCACCAAAGCACCCCTTTTTTGCCAATAAGCCCCTTTGAATTTTGTAATGTGGTGGCAACGGAATAATCTTGGCAGGGAAAGCCACCCACTAATATGTCCGCATCTGGAATATCCGCCGCGGCCACTTCGGAAATATCCTTATTGCTATGGTTTTCGGTTCCAAAACGGGCTTCGTACACCATAGATGCATGTTGGGTTTTTGTACTGGGCTCCCACTGGTTGCTCCAGACCACTTCATATTTTTGGGTCTGCTCCAGACCTAATCTAAAACCGCCTACCCCGGCAAAAAGTTCAAGAACGCTCAGTTTTTTCATCGGCTGCTAAATTAGCTAAATTATCATGTGCGCGAGGTAAGAAAATAATATCAAGTAAGGGTTATTCAGTATTTTTGATGAAAATGAAAGATATGTTTTTAGCACGAAAACACGTGGTATTTCTTATAGCGATGGTTGTATGGTTCGGTTGTAAGACCGATATCCCTAAGACCGAAGAAAATATAGTGCAGCCTTACATAGATTCAATTACTGCAGTATATGCCCCTGATAAAAGGGTCGCACTGTTTGAGATCGATGCCAAACCCTATGGCGAAAAATGGTTGTTGAAAGGGGAAACCAATCTTTCTGAAGCATTGGATATGTTGAAACAGAGACTAACGGCAAATAAAATCAAGTTTTTGGACAGCATACAACAACTGCCCCTAATTTCCCTGGGAGGCAAGGCCCAAGGTATAATTTCCAACTCGGTTTCCAATCTAAGAAGCCAACCGAAACATGCTGCGGAATTGGCCACACAAGCCACTTTGGGAACACCGGTAATGGTTTTAAAACAGGAGGGCGAGTGGTATTTGATACAGACGCCGGACGGTTATCTAGCGTGGGTAGACCATGGAGGTATTGCTTTGATGACTCCAAAAAGGTTTGGCGCTTGGCTACGATCGGATAAGATAATTTATACAAAAACATATGGGCACACCTATTCCGATCCAAAACAAAAGGAGCGTGTTTCCGATATTGTGGCAGGAAGCATATTGGAGGTGGTCGGAGAAACTGCAGACCACTATTTAGTGGGTTTTCCCGATGGAAGAAAAGCTTGTGTAGCCAAAAACGAGGCACAGCCCTATAGCGAGTGGCTAAATGCGCTAAAACCTACCGAAGATTCGTTGGTCAAAACTTCTAAAACCTTAATGGGTGTTCCCTATCTATGGGGCGGGACCTCAACCAAAGGCGTGGACTGTAGTGGTTTTACCAAAACCGTTTATTTTCTTAATGGGATGGTCATTCCCCGTGATGCTTCCCAACAGGTACATACTGGAAAGCCGATTGACTCCATAGGTAACTTTTCAAATTTAAAAAAGGGGGATTTATTGTTTTTTGGCCGAAAGGCAACGGATTCCACTGCTGAAAAAGTAGTACATGTAGGTATGTGGATCGGGAACAATGAATTTATTCATTCGTCGGAAAAGGTACGCATTAGCAGTATGGATGAACAGGCGGAAAATTATGATGCATTTAACAAGAACAGGTACCTGCGCACCAAACGGATGCTACATCAGGAAAAAGGATTGATCAATCTCTCCGAAGCGCGTTTGTTCAAAGATTAGGCCAATTTTTTAAAAAACTTGTTTAGAACCTCATGCACACGTTCTATGTTCAAGGGTTTTATCATAATGTCCGATATGGTATCCACGGTTTCTATTTTTTCTAGATCCAAAGGGCTTAAATCCGTAGTTAAAAGAATGATGATGGTTCGTTCTTTTTCCTCTCGTTTATTTTCCTCATATTTTTTTAAAAATTCCCAGGCATCCATGGTGGGCATGTTAATATCGATAAATATCAGTTCTGGGAAGATATTTGCGGTGTCGTCTAAATGGTCAAGCGCATCTTGGCCGTTTTGAAATGCGAGGATTTCCGAGGCACATCCAGCTTGGCCTATAAACTTTTTATGAATATAATTGGTCGCTGCATTATCGTCTATCAGCATTATTTTCTGCAACATATTGCTTCTATTTGGTATTTATCGTAAAAGAGAAGGTGCTTCCCTTACCAGGTTCGGAAGACACCCATATTTCTCCCTTGTGCAGGGATATGATTTTTTTACAGTGTGCCAGACCAATACCGGTACCTTCGTAATCCTCACTATTATGTAAGCGTTTAAAGACCTCGAATATTTTAGTTTGGTGTTCTTTTGGAATGCCTATTCCGTTATCCTTTAGCTCAAATAGGACAATGCCCCTATGCTCGGTAACTTTTAATACGATTTCAGGTGCCTTGTTAAGGGCCACAAATTTTATGGCATTACCTATTAAATTAAGAAAAAGAGAATGTAGCTCCATTTTATCTCCAGGAACTATAGGCATTTTGTCTATATGGAGCACGGCGTTTTGTTCTTCTATCCTTAATCTAAGATCGTTCAGCACATCTTTGATGACCTCGTTCAGATCAACTTTTTCAAAATCGCCGGTTTGTCCAATTTTTGAATAGGCCAAGATACTTTTTACAAGAGCGCCCATTCTGTTGGAAGCTTGCATGATAAAATCAATGTAGGTTTTGCTGTCCTCGTTCAGCGCATCTATGTTTTCATTTTTCAACAATGATATAAAATCATTTATAGTACGCAACGGCTCCTGTAGGTCATGACTGGCCACATAGGCAAAACGTTCCAATTGCTGATTACTTTCCTTTAATTTATCCTCGTAATTTTTCAACGAGGTGATATTTACATGGCTCCCGACCATACGGATCCCATTCCCTTTGGAATCCCATTCAATAACCTTACCCTTGCTCCAGACCCATACGATGGAGCCATCTTTATGGTAATACCTTACCTGATTGTCAAAAGGGACATCACCTTTACTATCAAGGTGAATATTAAAATTTTCCAAAACCGCGGGAAGATCGTCCGGATGTATGATACGTTGCCAGGATTCTGGCGTGTTTTCCATTTCATGGTCTTCGTAACCGAACATTTTTTTAAAGGTAGGGCTCAGGTATTCTGTATTTTCCTTGATGTTCCGATCAAAATATCCAGCCATGGTGCCTTCTAATACCTGCTCAAAAGCCTTGTTCTGTGCTATATATTTTTGTTCGGCATTATGCAATGCGGTAATATCCCTCCAACTACAAAGAATATAACTTGGGTCGCCTCTTTCGTTTAGAACCATAGCAGCATTGAGCCTCACTGGAATACGATTGCCGCTTTTCGTTTTTATCAGCCTAAAGGAATTTATGATTTCTCCCTTTTCCTTGACCAATTCTAAATCCTTGATGGATTGTGCTACAAATTTAGAATCTATGATTTCTGCCCTGGAGGTTCCGATCAAATCTTCTTTTTTATCGTAACCCAGTGTCTCGATCAGTTTATTGTTACAGTTAATGATATTACCTTTAAAGTCTATACTCAGAAACATATCGGGCGCATTGTCGTAAAGACTTCTGAATTCGACCTCGCTTGCGCGCAGTGCTTTCTCGACCTCTTTAAGCTCATTAATGTCCACAAAGCTTAGAACTACCCCGTCAATAGTTAGGTTTGTGTTGTAAAACGGAATCGTCTTTAAAAGGAACCAGTTGCCATCATTGTCCTGAACCTCGTTTTGTATATGTTTTCCGGTGGTTAGGGCTTCTTTCGCAATTTTTAGAATATTCAGGTCCGAATTTGAAAAATTTGAAGTAAAATGATTTAAGGGTCGTTGAATATCCGACTCCAATAAATTGAAATAATCCCTGAGCTTTGGAGTAAACTTTCTAATGCGCATTTTCCGGTCCAGGAAAATAGTCCCGATATCCGTACTTTTCAAAAGATTGTCCATATCCGCATTTATAGAGGCCAAATCCTCTACTTTCTGCTGTAATTCTGCATTTACGGTATGCAATTCTTCGTTCACGCTTTGTAACTCCTCATTGGTGCTCTGTAGTTCTTCGTTCGAGGCCAATAATTCTTCATTCGTAGCCTGTAATTCTTCGTTGCTGGTCTCTATTTCCTGTACAAGGTCCCTTAAATCCTGTTTGGTTTCTTTCAGCTCCGCTTCTAGCTCCGCTACGTGCAAATCATTAGAGCTATAATTGGTAAGCTCCAAAGCGGGAACATTGGCCTGATCCACATCTTGAGGAGCAAAGACCAATAAATAAAGAACATCTTCATCAGAGGGATTCAGCGAAAAAGAGGAGATGGATAGGTTTGCAATAAGATTAGACCCGTCTTTATTGAGATTAACATGTTGGCAACGAATTTTTTCCTCTCCGTTCTTCTTTATCTTTTTTACGGATCTGCTCACGATCGACGCCACATGTTCCGGTAACATTCTTAAGATACTGATGCTAAAACCGCGCTCCGGAAGACTTACATATTTTCCAAATTCTCCGTATGCATTTACGATTTTAAAGGTGTCGTCAAAAAAAACGGCGGCCACATCCAATTCTTCTGCCAAAGATGAACTCATGGCTTCCGATAATTTAGATTCCATTAATTTACGCTGGAGATTCAGGGAAGGCTCGGCACTTTTTAAGGTAATGTCCGGACTGTTCATGGGGTCGGCCCCTAATGTCTTGGACACCTGCGCGTTTTTGTAGATTTTCAGTTTGCGATTTACCTCTAACAACATTTTTCTATGGTCGCCAACGCTTTCGCTACTTCCCAAAATCAATATGGCATTTAATTTAAGGGAGTATTGCAGTACATCGAGGACTTTCTTTTGCGCACTTTGACGCATGTAAATAAGTAAATTTCTACAGATAGAAATATCCATTTTATTAAAAGGAGGGTCTTTTAATATGTTATGCTGGCTAAAAATTACCATCCTTCTAATATGCTCTCTTATCTGATAATCATCTCCTTTTCTGATAAAATTGGCATCTCTGCGTTTTTCGGAAATGTTAGCTATCATACTCTCTGTATATACCCCTTTACTTCCAATATCCAAATGCGTTTTTTCAATATCGGTAGCAAAGATTTTAATGGTGTTTGATTTTCCCTGTCTTTGGAGCTCCTCATTCAATAAAATGGCAAGACTATAAGCTTCTTGACCCGTACTTACACCTACGCACCATACTTTAATAATCTCTCCTTTGGTTTTGCCTTCAACGAGTTGGGGAATGATATCTTCCATTAGCAAATCCCAAACATCGGTATCCCTAAAAAAACTGGTCACACCAATGAGAAACTCTCTCGCCAGCACGTGTGATTCACTGGGATTTTCATAGATGAAATCCTTGTATTCGGCCAAGCTGTTCAATTTGTTGACCCCAATACGCCTTGCAACCCTTCTGATCAAAGTAGGACGTTTGTAATCCTCAAAGTCCATTGAAGTCAAATTATGGACATGATTTAGGATTTTCACGAGAACGTCTTCGTTTCTGGAAATTTTTTCCTCTAAAGAACCGCTTAATTTTGGATGCTCTATAAAATCCAATAATTCGCCGGGCAATTCTTCCACGGGTGCCACAATGTCTATCAACCCAGTATTAATGGCACTTTGGGGCATACCATCAAATTTTGCCTGTACCGGACTTTGCACCATGACCATTCCACCGGCTTCTTTGATAGCCCCTGCACCACTGGTGCCATCGCTTCCCGTACCACTAAGGATAATACCTATGGACTTTTCTTGACACTCTCTAGCAAGCGATGAAAATAATATATCTATGGGAAGGTTTAGTTCCCTTCCACTGGGTTTATTGGAGAGTATTAAGTGGCCGTCCCTTAAAGTCATGTTTTTTTTCGGAGGAATTAAATAGACCGTTCCGCTTTCAACCTCCATTTTATTTTTGACCTCCAATATGGGCAGTGCAGAGTTTTTGGAAAGTAACTCCGCCATTAAACTTTTATAATCCGGACTAAGATGTTGTACTACCACAAAACTATGCACACAATCCTCAGGTACCTCGTCAAAGAATGCTTTCAGCGTCTCTAGACCGCCGGCGCTGGTACCAATGCCTATTATGGAAAACGTTTTTTGGTTTTTAACTTTTGATGATTTAGTACTAGAAGGGTTGGTTTTAGGGTTGGCGGCCATTACTTAAAAGGAATTTTCGAACACTAAAAGTATTAAAAAACTGACATTTATTTTAATCTATAATTTGTTTTTTGAGAAAAGCTCACAATGTTTTTCATCGGTTTGGAGAGAAAGTTTTTAAAAGCTCAATGATTTGTTTACTGTACGCTAATTGTGCATCTGTAGTATTAGCGTTGAGGTTTGGACTGGTATTTTCGTATAAAAATGCAAAAACCCTATATCGTAACCGTTCGACCATTTTTTGGGTATAAACATCTCCGCTTATAGATTTCTTTTTTAATTTTTCAAATTCTTTTCTCCACCAACTGAGGTCCGTCTGATCCAAATCCTTAAAATCCGAAAAAATACGATCTATATACTTTTGGCTCAATAATTTTTCTTGGGCAATCGTTTTTTCATTGGATTTTACGGCCAGTTTATAATCTTTTGATTTTTGATGCTCTTTAAGCTGAAGCGAGATACTATCCAAGTTAAACATTGTAGAATAGCTCAATAAAATTCGCTCCAGCCCTTCCGTGGTTCTTAAATAGTTTTTTTCTTTTGTATCCTGCAACACCGTTGCATACTCTTCTTCATAGTAACCTTGAAGTTCTTCCCTTTTTAAAGGCTCAATGTTTCTTTTGTGAAGTTGTACGGCAATCCAATCGAACACTTTTTCCATTTCATCGGGCGGAGGCCAAGTATGGCTCCCATCATAAATAAACAAGGCATGTGTGAGGCCAATCGATTTTAAAAAAGGCTGTAGTCCCAACATTTCAGAATAATTCATATCCCGATTTCCGCAAATTCCAGCATAAAGAAACGTTCCTTCATAAGGCACCAGAGCAGGATTCGAGGATAGTCCGGCACCACAGGCAATAACGCCGGCAATACTATCGCTTGAAGCGGCAATGGTAGAAGCCAATCGGGAACCACCGGAAAATCCACTGAGAAATATTTGTTTTGAATCGATATTTACAATAGAAAATAAATAGTCAAATAGCCGTTCTGCAATGGGAATGTTACGGTTATATGGACCATTACGGGAGTTATTTGAACAGACCAGCACATAACCATATTTTTCGGACGCCAGTACAAAAGGCTCTATACCAATTCTTCCTCGGGCTGCAGGTTCAAAAATAAAAACAATGGGGGACGGTTCATTTGGATTATATTGAGTAGGCAGGTAAATCGCAAAGGTCTCCTTTGTATTGGGCACAGGTATGGAATCCAAGACCATACCCTTTTCAAAAGCAGTCTGCGACCATGAAAAACAGGAGGCGAATAAAAAAAGAAAAGCGACCAGAATCCTCATTGTAAATAATATAAAAGGTTCTTCTAAAGTTAGGGAATACAGGCTGTTTTTAGAAATATCGTTTCAGGGTTTCCAAAACCTGGTAATAGTAAGAATTTCCAAAAAGGTTTAAATGCACTAAAAGATAATATAGTTGATACAAATCCATACGTATTGATACACCGTTCTCCTTTGGAATTATATCATGATACGCTTCGTAAAAATTAGTATCAAACCCTCCGAACAAACGGGTCATGGCCAAATCTACCTCATGATGACCGTAATAAACGGAAGGGTCAATGAGATAGGGAGTGCTATCTGTGGAAATTACATAATTTCCGGACCATAAATCGCCATGTAGGAGCGAAGGAACAACTTCTGGAAAGTAGTTTTCAAATAGCTTGAGCCATTGTGATTCGCTTGGAATTTCAATTGGCAACAATCGGTTTTTATCACGGGCCAAACGGAGCTGCGGCAGTATTCTTTCTTTGGCAAAAAATAAGTTCCAATCGGTATTTGAAATATTGGACTGTGGCAAGCTCCCAATGAAGTTATCGGTTTTCCATCCAAACGTATTGGATTCTGAAAGCTCGTGCAGCATGGCCAATTGGTGACCTAAATGCTTCATATCAAATTTATCCGCTTTTTTTTGGGATATATATTCCATCAGCAACAAAGCCCCTTTTTCCAAAGGCTCATACAAAAGTACTTTGGGCGTTTTTATGGTTTTGGTACTTGCGATGGCTTCCAGACCCAGCTTCTCTTCTTGGAACATACGCTGCGCATAAGTTTCCGAATTTATTTTACAGAAAAAATGTTCGCCATCGGTTTCAAGTAGATATGCTTTTGAAATGTCGCCCCCGGAAATAGCCCTTGTTTTTTGGATTTTAGTACAAAGCAAGTATTCTAAATGAGCAATAAGTTCCTTGTTCATAACGATGACATCTTAGCGATCAGCTGCTAAAAAATAGGGCTTACTTAGAAGCTTATATAAAGAAAGCTCCGGATTTTTGTTTTTTCTTGGTGTAGAAACGAGTTCACCTTAAAAATGATAGAAAACGGGTTTATCAAGATTCGTTATTTGTTGTAATAGAATTATGCCATTGGCACTGTTCAATATTTTAACGAGCATTTTATCATCCTTTCGGTTTACTTCAATATCAAAATCCTTACCGAAAGCTTTAATATTTCTAAGGGCCATTTTATCCCATCCCTTGGGCAATCTTGGTTTTAAGGTAAAGCTGTTGAGCCCTGTAGGGTTCATTCCAAAAAGTCCTTCGATAAAAACACGGCAATACAATCCGCTTTCCGCGGATAGATGGGCCATACCGCCTTCCGGATATGCTTCTACGACATAGGGTACTCGGTTGCCCAACAAGCGCTCTTGGGAAAAAGATTCTAGCTTGTCCAATGAAATTTCAGTGGCTCCTGCAATAAAAGTACCACGCAACGCGTACAAGGTTCCCCTGTCCCAAAAAATTTCCGATACGGACTTATTTGGATTGTTTTTTTCCACGTGTACACCTCCTTTTCCGGACCACAACCGGTCAAAAAGAGCAGTAATCGTATCGTCTTTTCTGTCATCTATCCCTACCACCAAGGGCAAGCAAATCCAGTGCCGCAAGGTCTTATGCCCATCATAATAACGGTAAGTTTCCAAACCTTCTATAGTGGCACCAAAATAGTTTTCAATAGCTTTTTCAAGATTTTTGGCCTGTTTGCGATATTGTTTGAAAACCGATCTGGATTTCCCCAAAGCATTGGTTAAGTCCATGGCGTAGTTCAAAGCGCCGTAGTATAAGGATGAAGTTGAGAGGTTGGCCTTACCTGTTTCTATTCGTCCTTCCATCTCGTCCGATTCCGATAGGACCACTCCTTCACTATTTAGTTGCCTGTTGCAATATTCCAAACACCAACTTATAAGGGACCAGAGCTCTTCCGCTATTTTCTTGTCGCCCGTGGCCAATGCATATTGGCTGGCCCCGTAAGCGATCATGGCCGCGTCACCACGATCTAAAGGGCTCGGCGGTGGCAAGCCTTCCACTTCGAAGGCATAAGGCAATTTTGTGTATTCCGGATTAATTTTCTGTGCAAAGGCCCTGTACATATTCATAGCGGAAGCATGCCCGATCTCATAGCCCAAATACGGAAAAAACGGACTCACATATTCTGCCTGGTCATTGGCCCAAATACCTACGTAATATCGCCCGCCTCCGGGAGAATGAATCAATCCTAATTTTGATTCAAAAATACTTTCGGAAGCTCTCGTCTTTGAAAATTCGAAAAGGGTATTCAAAACTGGATTTGGTGTCTCCAATTGTAAAGAACCGGATAGCTGTTGTAGAAATGCTTGGCGCTCTGCAAGGACTTCCTCCATGGTTTTGGAAGGTGGTTTTTCATCGTTCAACACCGCCATGATTTCAACGGAAAAAGAAATCGATTCTCTGGGTTCTAAAGTTATTGTTTCTGGCGCATTTGACGTTACAATTGTTTTAAAAGTGCCATCCGCACCAAAATCCTCATATTCCGAATAGGTGTTTGCAGACACCAAGCGCACTGTTTCATCTGTTGTATTTGTTAATCGAAGCCGTTCTAAAAAAAGACGTTCGCTCATGGAAGGCAAAAAACTTCGCTCCAAAATAATCCCCGATTTTGACGGATAGTGTTCAAAATGCAACATCCCATCAATAGAAATATTCTTAAGCGTTCCGGGGGCAAATTGTTTTTCGCCCAGAAACAATTGTGGCAAAATAGCATCGGTATGGGTGTTTTTTAAATAAGATCGGTATACAAACCAATCTGGGTCGTTTTCTTTGATGAACGGATGTAGTTGTGGAAAAAAAACTTCTCGCTCAACAGAAAGATTTCCCAAAGAATCAATGGTATAACTAACAATTCCGGCCACTCGTTTACCGGCCATTTCAATATTGTCCGAATACCTTTTGGGATCGGTTTCGGAAAACTCCCTTTGAATTTCGTTTTTAGATATGATTTTCCATTGATTTTCTTGGGCCGTCAAAAAAACGGCAAAAAAGAGAAAAACAAATATCGATAGTGTCTTTTTCATATGTTGATGCTAATTTTGGGTCAGAAATTCACGGATATCGGACGACAGTTTTATCAAATCCGGCTGGTGGGTGTACATCATGTGCCCTCCTTCGTAATAGGTCATTTTAACCCGGTCTTTTACAATGCCGTTTCTGGCGAAGGTATATTCGGCATCAAAGAACGGAGTAATCAAGTCATAGTAACCGCTGGCCACCAAAACTTTCATAGCCGTATTCCTTCTCATGGCCTCGCCCAATGAACCAGCTGTATTAACGGGGGTAGGCTCCCAATAACTTTCGTCCGGAACAGTACGCCAACGCCATTTTTGACCAATTTTGCTATTGCTGGTCAAGTAGGGCCTATCCATCTCAACTTTTAAGACGGAAGCATAATAATGATTTAAAGCTGCGGTATAGGCAGCACCAATTTGATAGCTTGCCGGATCACCAAGCGTTGGGCGATCGGCTACATCATCATACTCGTCCCCCATAAAACGCCCGTCCAACCGCCCTATAGTAAGGCCTTTATCGTATAGCAATTGTTTTTGAAATCGAGGCATCAAGACCCGAAGGTCGGATTGTAGAATATAGTTCTTTTTTAATCCGGTAAAATAGGCCAGCTTTTCCGCTATTTCGTTTCTCTCCGCCGTATTAATACCATTGCCCTTGTAAAGTGCCGGCACGTATTGGTTATAGGTAAAATCACGACATTCTTCTACAAATGCTTCCAGCGTTTTTCCTTGACCTGCTTTTTTATGATACCATGCCGTGGCGGCCATGGAAGGCAAATATGTAATATAGGACGTTACATTATGATGTGTGGAGGTAGATCCTGCATAATCCAACGCTTGGGAGATGAGAATTAACCCGTTCAGTGCCATATTCTGACCGTTGCCTTCCAGTTGTTTGGCTACTTCTGCCGCCCTGGTCGTGCCAAAACTTTCTCCAGCAAGGTATTTAGGTGACATCCACCGTTTATTTTGGGTAATCCAAGTTCTGATGAATTGGGATACCGATTTGGCATCTTCCATCAATCCCCAATAGTCTTTTTCTTTTCCCTTTCCGATGACGCGACTATATCCCGTGCCCACGGGGTCAATAAATACCATATCGGTAAGGTCCAACAACCCGTTTTCATTTTTCTTTAAAGTATATGGCGCAGCACCGTCGTCCTTCTTCGCATCGGTATCCACTTGGACCAACTGGGGTCCAAAAAGTCCCATGTGCAACCATACCGAAGCAGAGCCGGGACCACCATTAAAAATAAACGTCACCGACCTTTTGGCGGAGTTGCCATCCGTCTTCTTTACATAGGAAACGGACCAAAAGGAAGCCACAGAATCCCCTTTCATGTTGGTAAGATAGGTTTCTTTCGCAGTAGCGGTATAGGGTATGGATTTACCCCCGAACGTACCTTGATAATAGGTTACAAAAGACTTGGCCGGCGGTATTGGTTTTGGTGCTTCCTCTTTTTTGTCTTGGGCCACGGTGAACACACCCGAAAGCAGAAGTACTAAAAAGATGTAATTTTTACTCATTTGTATAGAATTTTTCCTGTGGGGCTGTTTGTTTCGCTAAGCTTAAATGTAGTAAATAAATAGCTATATTTAGAATAACCAAACAACACCTAAGCCATGGCTCCATTTCTTAAAAATGACTATCCTGGACAGTTGCTTCTGATTATTCTGCTTTGTTCGGCCACATTATTTCTTAGCAGTTGCGGTACGGCAAAAGTGAACACGACCGAAAGCCAATGGACAAACTTGTTTAATGGAGAAAACTTGGATGGACGGTCAAAATACACCATTATGATTTGAACGACAATCACGGCGACACGTTCAGGGTGGAAGACGGTATTTTAAAAGTACGTTATGACCAGTATAAGGGAGATTACAATGACCGTTTTGGGCACTTGTATTATGATAGGCCCTATTCCTATTTTCATCTGAGTATGGAATATCATTTTGTAGGGGAAATGCATCCCGGAGCTCCGGTTTTTGTAGAAAAGAACAGTGGGGTAATGTTCCACTCGGAAGACCCAAGGAAAATGTTGAAAGAACAAAACTGGCCCATTTCCGTAGAGATGCAGTTTCTTGGCGGCATCAATGAAGGTGAGCCAAGACCTACTGGAAACATGTGCTCTCCGGGTACCGATGTTGTTTATCAAGGAAAAATAGACCCTAGACATTGTATCAAATCAACCTCTAAAACCTATTATGGGGAGCAATGGGTAAAGGCCGATGTAATTGTTTATGGAGATTCTCTGGTAAAGCATATCGTAAACGATAAGGTGGTCCTGGAGTACACCCAACCTCAAATTGGCCGTACAGGCGTGGTTAAAGGAGGCCGTCCGGAGATGGAAGATAAAAGCGGAGTACTTTTAAAGGAAGGTTTTATCGCTTTACAAAGCGAAGGCCAACCTGTAGATTTTAGAAACGTGAGAATTAAAAATCTGGAAGGGTGCAAGGATCCAAAGGCTAAAAATTATAAATCCTATTATGTGAAGTCCAACGATGAGCGCTGTACTTACTGAATATTTCCTGCAACGGAGAGTCCACTCGGAACGGATTCCGGAATTTCCTTGTCAAAATCACTATCGTTCAAGGTATTGAGGAAAGAAATAATCTGGGACATTTCTTTAACGCTTAATTTCAAATCTAACGCTAACGGGTCCAGCTTTTCTTTTGGAACCAAAGGGTTTCTCGACTTTTTAAAAGTGATGTCCTCGTAAAACTCCAATACCTGTTTTAAATCCGTAAAAGTACCATTGTGCATGTAAGGAGCGGTGAAACGCAAGTTTCTTAAAGACGGTGTTCTAAAAGCAAAAGTGTCTTGAATGCCACCATCTGGGACAGATAGTTTTTTATTTTCGGGAACCCCAAGTACATGCGGTTTGTAATCCGAAAACATGGGCCCATTATGACATTGGGCGCAACCCACGGATTTAAAGAGTTTAAAACCCTCTTTTTCGGCCATGGAAATAGCATCGTCGTCTCCTCGCATATATTGGTCAAACCTTGAATTATTGGCCACTAGCGTCCTTTCAAAGGCAGCAATGGCTTTAGAAACATTTTCAATAGTGACCCCATCCGCAAAAGCCTCCGCAAAAAGCGACTCATATTCCGCAATAGCTTTTAGTCGATCAACTATCTCGTCTAAAATTTCCGTTTCGGAAAAATCGTGTCCGCGCATTTCTTCAAAGGCTTTCAAAGGCTCCAAGGCTTGTTTTTCCAAACTTTCCGCTCTTAGATCCCAAAACATGGGTGCCTTTTTCGCATTATAGGCATTTTGAATGCTTATCCCGTTGAACGCGGTGTTCAATACCGTATGGGCGTTTCGTTTTACAAAGGGAATGTCATTGGGACTTTTAAAGGTGCGCTGGCTGGCAAAGCCTTTTCCGTTCACACCGATGGAGATATCCAAAAATTCGGCATAGCCATTATTTGGATGATGGCAAGTAGCACAGGCCACATCTCTATTACCGGAGAGGATGGGGTCATAAAAAAGCAATTTGCCCAGTTTTTCTTTTTCCGGGGTAGAAGGGTTGTTTTTTGGCGACAGCACATTTTGAGGTAGCGCGGAAAAATTCTCCGTGATTTCCATGGAGTTTCGTTTCGCTATTTTTTCGTCAGGGCTGTCTTTACAACTCCCCAAGATCAATAGAGACATAATCCAAGACCAATGATAGTTTCTGCCCAACATCTTGCTCAAAGGTAATTTTTTATAAATAATGACATGGTGATGGCAAATCGGTATAACTGTTATCCGATTTTGAATTTATTATCTTCGGCCGCTGAGACCAGATTGGAAAAGTACGCCGCAGGAACTAAATATATAATAGCCGTTAACTACAGACTGAAAATAAAACACAAAGCAAAAGAACGATTAATGAATTCAATCGAAATCATCATATTAAACTTTTCTGAAATTAGAAGAAGAAGTATAAAATTATGGAGCGGAATTCCAAATGAATATCTAAATTGGAAACCTGACGAAGAAGCCTTCACGGTCATTGAAATGATTAGACATGTTTTAGAAGGCGAGCATTTGTTCCATAAAATAATTAATAATAGAGGAAATCTGGGCAATTATCGGTCACCTTGGACCGGACTGATATATACGGACTTGAAGAACGAACTCGAATTTTCCGAAAAATATCGGACAGAATTTTTAGGTATGATAAAAGGACTCGAAGAGGCGGATTTAGAAAACGTAAGGATTGAGCGAAAAGAAGTTGGACAAAGCAAAAAACTTGGGGATTATCTGAACCGAATCGCATACCACGAATCTGTTCATACAGGTCATATGCTAGATTATTTAAGAACAATAGGAATTGAACGGCCTAACATATGGGATTGAAGAAAAACCTGTGTATCTAGAACTATTTATTATTATCTACCAAGCAGTACGATTGCAAAACCCACTAAGAGTATAATTCTCTCAGTGAACAAAAAACCGAGCTGTCGGAATTGACCATATTCGGCACATGCATTATGGTATGGCGTCTAATTACTCTACCCAGCTTATCTTCGCAAATGGATACATTGCTTACGGTAACCGCCTTCCTATACTTGGTGAAAAAAGATTATTCTAAAACGCTTGTGTACTTGGTTTCGTTGCCTAAAAGTTCTGTAGCCGCTAGAATGGCATCGTCATTGGAAAGGTAATACTTGTAAAGCCCTTTTCTGTAGAAATAACGCTTTACGATTTCGTCCTCAAGATTTTTTTGTATTTCGCCCTGATATTTGTCCAAGGCATTTATTTTACCTTTTTCAATATTGGACAAAAGTGTTTTATAGCTTTCTTTGACCTCATTGCCCAGAAAATCGTTTTCTTCACCGGAAAGTGCTTTTTTGATGGCTTCTTCCGCCTTGGTTTCAAAAGAGAAATTACTTTGCCTTACATAATCCTTAAAGCTGTTGAAGTCGGTATCGGAAAATTTAAAATCGGAAATATCGGCCAAATTGTTCTGGTAATAATAGTCCGTTGCATAATCAAAAATGACATTGTTTTGTAATAATGCCAGTGTCAGGTCATTTGTTTTTACCGCTGCCACCTCAATATCCGGCAATACGCCGCCACCATCTTGTACTTTTCTGCCGTTACGGGTGGTGAAATCCTTGAATTGGGTATTTCTTACGGCGTTTCCTTTATCATCCCTATTCCAATAATCCAAAGCTTGTATGCATCTCCCTGAACTGGTATAATATCTGGAAATGGTCACTTTTAATTGTGTGCCGTAGGTAAGCTTTAAAGGTCTTTGCACCAAACCTTTTCCAAAACTTCTTGCGCCCATGATAACAGCTCTGTCCAAATCCTGTAAACTCCCAGAAACAATTTCACTTGCAGAGGCACTACTTCCGTTGACTAAAACCACCAAGGGGATTTCAGTATCTATTGCTTCATTTCTAGTTTTGTATTCCCGATTGAATTTTTTGACTTTTGATTTGGTAGTGACAATCAACTCTCCCTTGGGAACGAAAAGATTGGTCACATTGATGGCTTCGGACAATAACCCTCCAGGATTTCCCCTAAGATCTAGAATGATTTTTTTAGCACCCTTTCCTTTTAGGTCTAGTAAGGCCGATTTTGTTTGGCCCGAAGCTTTTGCATTGAATTTTGCCAGAACGATGTATCCTGTTTTATCGTCTATCATTTCATAGAACGGAACGGCATCTACCTCTATACCACCACGCTTTATGGTAGTGATGCTTGTTTTACCTTGTCTCTTATAGGTAATCTCCACTTCGGTGTCGTTGGCACCTTTTAGCAGTTCGCTGGCATTATCGTCAAAATCGGCCACTTTGATATCCCCGATCTGGATAATTTCATCGCCCGCTTTAAGTCCCGCTTTGTCCGCCGGATAACCTTCGTGTGGCTCAATGATCAACAATCTGTCTTTATAGGAACGTACCAAGGCCCCAATACCCGAATATTCGCCCGCATTGTTAATGCGATAGGCCTCTACATCTTGTTCGTTCAAAAATTTAGTGTAGGGATCCAAATCTTCCAGCATGTTCTTTATGGCGGTATCCATAAGTTCTGCTGGATTGGTTTCATCTACGTAATTCATGTTCAGTTCCTTGAACAGGGTAGTGAAAATTTCAATTTGCTTGGCTATTTCAAAAAAATCGCTCTTAAAACTACTTCCGGCAATAAGAAAGGCTATGGCTAAAAAGGGAATTATAATTCTTTTTTTGAAGACTTTATTCATGTGGAAGGGTATTAAATTTGTCTAAAAGCAATTTCATTTTGGGCGCCAATCCTTGAAAAGAAGGCATATCTTTCCCAAGGTATAAAATAAGAAACGCAAACTTGGCCTCAGTATTGTTAAAAACCAACGCTTTATTAAGCCTATAGGCTTCTCGCATAAGTCGTTTTATCCTATTCCTCTTTACGGCGTTTTTAAAGTTCTTTTTAGGAACGGCCACACCGCACTGTACGGAAACGTTTTCCGGAAGCTGCGTTTTTAGATAAATAAGTTTTAATGGAAATACAGAAACACTCTTCCCTTCGGAGAAAAGTGCCTGTATTGCTTTCTTACTTTTGAGTTTTTCCCTTTTTGGATAGGAGAACACGGTCATATTACGATTTACCTTAAAATACGAATAAATTCTCCTAGTTTGGGCTAGGGGGTCTTTTGCCAAACATTATTATCAGCTGCTATATCCGCCATTAATTGTGATGGATCTATAACTATTGCTTTTATAGCTGACATGGGCTTGCTTATCTTAAAGCTATAGGTTGGGTAGGCCCATGCCCAATCGGGTAAAACCGAACGCGTTAGCTGTGGATAAGGGTTTTCTTTTTCACCGCGCATCATACTTAAAGGAACATAAAAGGTTTCTTGGGAACCGTCTTCATATACCACCAAAAGGTCAAGGGGCATTGGCATGAGGCCGATACGTTCCAAGATAACTTCCGTTTCCTCCCCATTGGCCATAACCTCTTTAATGCCATAATCTATAGTGTTGGTGGTTTGCGTCCAATCTGTCAAATACCAATCCAGTTCTATGCCTGAAATTTTTTCTGCCGTTCTTTTGATATCATTGGGAACAGGGTGCTTGAATTTGAAATCCTCATAATATTTACGAAGTGTCTCCATCAATTTATCCTGACCGATAACGTATCCCAACTGGGATAGAAATATAGAACCTTTGCTATAGGCCGAGATCCCATAGGCAAAGTTAAGATCGTAACGATCCGCATGGGTACTTTGAGGCTGCTCCTTGCCGGAGCGGGCCAAGTTGTAATACCCCTTATAGGAATTTTCAAAGGGATTTTCCTTGTTCTGCTCCATCACCTGATTCATACAAAGGCTGGAAATAAAGGAGGTAAATCCTTCATCCATCCACTCATGTTTGGATTCGTTGGTGGCCAAGATATGTTGAAACCAGGAATGCGCCATTTCATGTATCATGACACCCACTAAACTTTCAAATTTTCGTTTTCCGGTAATCAGGGTACTCATGGCATACTCCATGCCACCATCCCCACCTTGGATGACTGAATATTGGTCATAAGGATACTTGCCAACATTTTTACTGAAAAATTCCATGGCCGCTACCGTTTTGGGTTGCAGATTTTTCCAATTTTCAAGAATTTCAGGGTCGTTTTTATAAAGGAAATGAAGCATTGGTCCGTTTTCCACCTGCACCTTGTCATGTAAATATTCTGGGTCTGCCGCCCACATAAAATCATGAACCATGGGCGCTTTAAAATGCCAAGTCAAGGTTTTGCCTCTTTGCTTTTTGATCTTGGTTCCTTCGTCTTCGTAACCGTGCCCAATTTCATTTGGATTTTGGAGGTAACCGGAGCCACCGACTACGTAATTTTTGTCTATGGTGAGCTTTACATCAAAATCTCCCCAAACACCATGGAACTCTCGCGCAATGTATGGATAGGCGTGCCATCCCTCAAAATCGTATTCTGCTAGCTTGGGGTACCACTGGCTCATGGAAAGGGCAACTCCTTCTGCATTATTTCTTCCGGAACGCCTTATTTGCAAAGGCACCTGTCCTTTGAAACTCATTTCCAAAGTCGTTTTTCCGCCAGCCGGAATAGGCTTTGCCAAATCTACTACCAAAACGGTTCCCTCTTCTGCAAAACGTACTTCTTGACCATCCTGTGTTAAGGTGTTCACATGTAGATATCCCATTTCGTTTTCGGAAAGGCCCATGATCCTACTCTTTCCCTCGATCATCATTCTAGAATCCCCGTCCTTAATGGTCTGTAAACGAATATCCATCTCACTTCCCGGCCGAAACGCATTAAAATACAAGTGATAATAAACGCGACTTAGTTCATCCGGAGAATTATTGGTGTAAACTAATTTTTGGGAACCGGTATAGGTATAATCCTCCACGTTCATGTCTACCTCCATAGTATAATCAACATGCTGCTGCCAGTAGGCGGAATTTCCTTGCGCAAAGGCAGTAAACACACTAATTTGAAAAACTAGAAGCGCGTAAAAAAGTTTGTTCGTTTTCATAAAGATTTAATTATAGTTTTAGCTTGCCCCTGCTCACTTGATCTGCCATGATCAGGGCGTTGTAAGCATTGGCAATTTTACCTGAAGTAGAAATCTGACTAAGGGAAGCACTTTTTGAAGGATCACCACCAAGAATGACCTGAGCTTTTACAGGCAAACCGGAATCCATAATAATTTGTTTTACCTGTGGAGCCGATAAATTAGGGTATTGTGAAAATAATAACGCAGCCAGACCTGAAATAGCAGGAGCAGCCATAGAGGTACCCGGAGAATATTCGTATTCATTGTTGGGATAGGTAGAATAGATGTCCGTTCCCGGTGCAAAAATATCCACATTGATATCTCCGTAATTAGAATAGGAAGCCAATAATTCCGACCCGTAATTTGGGTCCAAGGCGCCAACGGTCAATACATTATCCGATATTTCCGGTCCATTGTTTATTTGGTCGTTGGGGAAATTAGGATTCGCAGGGTCATCTAGATTAGCACCATCATTTCCGGCCGCGTGTACAAAAAGCACATCTTTCTCACCTGCATATTTTATGGCGTCATATACCCACTGTGCCTTTGGAGAATAGGACTTTCCAAAACTCCCGTTGATTATTTTGGCACCGTTGTCCACAGCGTAGCGAATGGCACGGGCAATGTCTTTATCATATTCGTCCCCGTTGGGAACGGCCCTAAGACTCATAATGGCTACATTGTTGGCAACTCCGTTAACCCCTATGCCATTATTGCGCTCAGCGGCAATAATACCCGCTACGTGCGTTCCATGACTTTCATCATCTACCCTGTTTTGCGGATTGCCGTTACCATAATCGGTACTGTTCCAATCATAAGGATCGTCCCCAACTACTTTTCTACCGTCAAAATCTTTGTTGAGGTTATAGTTTAATTGTTCCGTAAAGTATTTTACCCCATCGTTCAATTCTTCCAATACTTCTGGAATTGTTTCTTTTATGGAAAACATTTGTGTAAGAATGGCCACGTTTTGTTGCATGGCTTGGTCCGTGGCCTTGACCCCGGCAACGTCTTCTTTGGTATAGCTATCCTTTCCAAGATGCTTTTTCATTTCAGCATCCGCACCTTTGACCGCTTGTAGAATTTGTTCGTACTGTTGCTTGTTTTGCTGCGCTTCGGCGTATTTTTTTTGTAATTCCGCCTTTGCCTTTGCCTGGGTAGCGGCGTCACCAATACCCAAACGGAGCATACGGACATATTCCAATTGCTCGTTATAGGATTCCCCCAAAAAATTATACCCGTGGATATCATCTACGTAACCGTTATTATCGTCATCCTTACCATTGCCCGGTCTTTCTTTGGTATTGGTCCAAAGGACGCCGTCCAAATCTTCATGATCCAAATCTATTCCGGAATCCACTACGGCTACAATTACCTTTTTTCCTTTTTTATTTTTAATGATTTCTTTATAGGCCTTGTCTACGCTCATACCCGGAATGGTATCCGAAACCAGATCCAAATGCCCCCAGTTTTGTTTTTCGGCTTTGGTCAGGTCGGCAATCTTTATGGGAATGGCATCAATATTTTCAACAGGAGTAGAAATGAGTCCGCCTACAGGTCCTGTGCTGCCACATCCAAAAATTAAGGCGGAACACGAAATCAGTAGAATCGATTTATAAAAAGAGCGTGTCATATATAGGTATTAAAATTAGCTTTCGTAAATTAAAAATTATCAGTTGAAGACCTCGTCAAATGTGAAGGTCCGGTCCAAGCGCACTCCTTTTTCCGTTTGTTTTAAAGTGCAAAGTTGGTTGTGGGCATCATGCTCAAAAAAGAGGTAATATTTGTTTTTGACTGCTTCGTTCAAAAAACGTTCTTTTTCCGCGAGGGTCAATAATGGTCTTGTATCATAACCGATTACGTAAACCAAGGGAATATGCCCAACGGTTGGAATTAAATCCGCCACATAAACAATAGTTTTTCCTTTGTATTTGATTTGCGGCAACATTTGCTTCTCCGTATGACCATCTACAAAACGAATGCCAAAACCAAGTTCTGATTTTTCTAGCATCGTCGAATCTTTTCGATCTATAAAATTCAGCTGGCCACTTTCTTCCATAGGAAGCAGGTTTTCCGTTAAAAAAGAAGCTTTTTCCCTAGCATTGGGTTCCGTTGCCCATTTCCAATGATTTTCGTTCGTCCAAAAACGTGCATTTTTGAAAGCTGGCTCATAACCCGTCCGGTCCTTGTTCCATTTTATACAGCCACCACAATGGTCAAAATGAAGGTGCGTTAGAATAACATCCGTAATATCGTCCGAATGAAAACCTAACTTGTTCAAAGAACTGTCCAAGGTGAAATTTCCCCAACGGTGGTAATAGCTAAAAAACTTTTCGGATTGCTTGTTGCCCAGACCGGTATCTACCAAGGTAAGTCTGTCCCCGTCCTCAATAAGAAGGCTTCTTGCCCCTAAATCTATCAAATTGTTGTGATCCGCAGGATTGGTTCGCTGCCAAATGGTTTTGGGAACTACTCCGAACATTGCGCCACCGTCCAATTTAAAATTACCGGTTTCTACAGGGTAGATTTTCATGCTGCGCAAATTAATAAAACAATGGGAAATCCCTTATTTATTAAGAAGATATTATCATTTTTCAATTATATTAAAAAGCCTATTTTAGCGTTCATACCCAACTAACTTTGAAAAAACTAGAACGCAGCCTATCCTTAACCTCTGTTATAGCCATTAGTATTGGTGGTATGTTGGGCAGTGGTATATTTGTGTTGCCGGGTTTGGCGGCCGCAAAAACGGGTTCTTCCGTCTGGTTGGCCTATTTATTGGCCGCTGTTTGTATTTTGCCCGCTGCACTTTCCAAATCGGAGCTGGCCACCGCCATGCCTTCTTCAGGGGGAACCTATGTCTATATAGAACGGGCATTTGGGCCACTTTTTGGAACTATTGCAGGAATAGGGCTTTGGCTTTCCCTTTTGCTCAAGAGTGCATTTGCACTTGTAGGTTTTGGTGCCTATCTCTCTATTTTGGTCAATATAGATGCAGGGCTCACAAAATATATTGCCTTATCGTTTTTAGGATTGATATTGTTCTTGAACATCCTCGGTGTCAAGAAAGTTGGTAAGGTTCAAATTGTAATCGTAACCATCAGCTTGATAACATTAGGCCTTATTTTGCTCTTTGGACTGCCAAGAACTTCATCGGAATTGTTGGACCCATTTCTTTTGAAAGGAAATATGGGACTACTATCTACTGTTGCGTTTGTGTATATATCCTATGCCGGGGTAACCAAAGTAGCTGCAATAGCCGGTGAAATAAAGAACCCGAGTAAAAATCTACCAAGGGCAATGATTTTGTCCTTGTGCATCATGACCTCCATCTATGTGTTCGTAGCCTTTGTTTTGGTCGGTAATATTCCGTTGGATGCATTACAGTCCGACATTAAACCTATTTATACGATTGCCAATATTATCGGGGGAAGCTACGTAGGCTACATTGCCGCTATTATTGGGATCATCACTTTGATTTCCATGGCCAATTCGGGGGTTTTGGCGGCCTCTCGATTTCCTTTTGCCATGGCCATAGATAAGCTATTGCCGGATTTTATGGCGAAAATCCATTCTAAATATCTCACTCCGGTAGTGACCATTATTATAACCTGTTTTGTAATGGCCATGGTGATACTTTTCTTGGATGTTGAAAAAATCGCAAAACTGGCCAGTGCTTTTATGGTAATGATGTTTATTTTGGTGAATGCCTGTGTTATTGTGCTACGGGAAACAGCTGCGCAGTGGTATGCGCCTCCTTACCGATCGCCATTGTATCCTTTTGTACAGCTATTCGGAATTTTTAGTGGAGTAGCGTTATTGGTCCTATTGGGGGCAACACCGCTACTTGCCATTTTAGCTATTTTGATATTAGGGGTATTGATTTATATCTATTTCGGGAAGAACGCCACAAGAACAGGCATATTGCGTAAATACGGTCATAGACCTGCCCTGTATTTGTTGTACAAGCGAAAGAAAAGAGGACAGATCAGTTACCGGAACAACCAGCCGGAAGGTATGCAGAACTTGGACGGGAAATTAGCTTCGGATGCCGGAGTGGTGGTGCCTTTGTTGGGAAATGAAAGATCGCCCGAAATGCTGGTAGAAATTGCCGCGGCCATTAATAAGAGAGAAAAAATACAGGCGGTCAATATTACCGAGGTGCCCAATCAAACCTTTTTGGATGCCATGGTAGAGGAGAATCCAAGAATTGCTTCTTTGGAAAGGCGTCTGGCACGTTTGGGCAAATCACAGAAAATAAGCATCGATTTTGAAGCTGCCGTGACCCATGAAATTTCGGATACCATTCATGAGTTAAGTGACCAGACGCATTGTGATTGGTTGGTCATGGGATGGAACGGTAGGGCGCATAGCGGTATTTTGGTGAGTAATCCCATTGGATGGCTGTTGACCCACATTAACTCTGATTTCGCCTTATTCAAGGATGATGGTGTGCGTTATATTGGCAAAGTATTGTTAGCCTTGAGGCCCGGCAGAAAAGACAAGAATTTTATTGCCGTTGCGGATAGAATTTGTGCGTTTTACAATGCTTCCCTAACCCTGCTTCATGTAGTTCCCGAGAACATGCCGGAAAGAGGAATTTTAGAGATGGAAGCCAATTCCATAAAACTGTTGAAAAAGGTTGATACAAAAAGTACTGTAATTATTGAGAGAAACAATGACTCCATTGGTGCCATTTCTAAAATTTCCGCAAGTTATGATTTGCTTATTTTGGGAACGCCCCAACAAGACAATTGGATCAGCATTCTTTTTGGTACGGGAAAAGATAAATACACTGAAAAATCTGCATGTTCGGTTTTAAGGCTGACCATGAAAGATCATTAATTTTTTCGTTGCCCACCACTACCGTTTCCACTGCTTTAATGATTATTTTTACGCAAAACGAAGATTTATGCTGGAGTTGGCAGGAATTATTATTTTGGGAATAATAGCACAATGGGTCGCTTGGCGTTTAAAGTTGCCCGCTATTTTGCCCTTAATATTGATCGGTCTTCTAGTTGGACCTTTATCCACATTGTACACGGAAGATGGAACGAAACTTATTGAACCTATTTGGAACGGGGAAAAAGGACTCTTCCCCGGGGAAGGACTCTATTATTTTGTCTCTTTGGCCATTAGTATCATTCTCTTTGAAGGAGGACTTACCTTAAAACGCTCTGAAATCAAGAACGTAGGGCCGGTCATCACGAAACTGATTACATTGGGCAGTATAGTTACCTTTTTTGCAGCAGGCATTGCCGCCCATTTTATATTTGGACTTTCTTGGCAGATATCGTTTTTGTTTTCGGCGTTGATTATAGTTACGGGTCCTACCGTAATCACTCCCATCCTAAGAAATATTCCGTTAAAGAAAGACTTGTCCGCTGTACTGAAATGGGAAGGAATACTTATTGACCCCATTGGCGCTTTGGCAGCAGTATTGGTCTTTGAATTCATTAGTGTGGGCGAAGGACAGGCCTATACAAAGACCGCTTTGATCGAGTTCGGGAAAATCCTTTTATTTGGATTTACCTTTGGGTTCACTTTTGCGCATGCTTTGGCCTATGCCATTAAAAAGAACTTTATACCACATTACTTATTGAATGTAGTCTCTCTATCAGTGGTACTTTTGGTGTTTGTGGAGTCGGATATTTTTGCGCACGAATCGGGCTTATTGGCGGTAGTGGTGATGGGTATGGTATTGGGAAATATGGACTTGCCCAATATTAAGGAACTATTGTATTTCAAAGAATCGCTCAGTGTGCTGCTTATTTCAATTCTTTTTATTCTATTGGCAGCAAACATCAATATTTCAGATTTGGAACTTATTTTAAATTGGAAAACGGCGGCTCTTTTTGCGGCCATCGTTTTTTTAATACGGCCTCTCGGTGTTTTTCTGAGTGCCGCAGGCTCCAATCTAAAGCTGAACGAAAAGCTTTTTGTGAGTTGGGTAGGTCCGCGTGGTATTGTAGCCGCAGGTATCGCATCGCTTTTTGGCTCCAAATTATTATCAAAAGGAGAACCTGGTGCGGAATATATTACGCCATTGGTATTTGTAATCGTTTTGGGCACGGTACTCCTAAATGCAACGACAGCAAGATTATTTGCAAAACTTGTAGGGGTGTTTTTGAAAAAATCGGAAGGGATTCTCATTGTAGGCGCATCAAAAGTTTCCAGATTGATCGGGGAATATTTACATAAGAACAATCGCCATGTGGTTTTGATCGATAACAACCAGACCAATATCAATAAAGCAAAGAGAAATGGTCTTGAGGCCTTTTCGGCCAACATATTTTCGGATGCGCTGACCAATAATATCGAACTCAATGATATTGGTTATTTAATGGCACTCACGGGCAACTCGGATATCAATAAATATGCAATCACCAAGTTTGAAAAGCAGTTCGGCGAGAATGGTTCTTTTAGATTGGTAGATGCCGATGAAATGAACGATCCGGAGAATAACCCAAAGGTGGGGCTCTTTTCCCATACGGACGATTTTATAAAGTTATCAGAGGCCGCACGGAAAAATCCGGTAATCCATGAAATTGACCTCAACGACACGGGGCACTATCAAAGATTGATTGAAATCACTAAGGCAGATGAAGAAATTGTACCATTGTTCGTTAAAAAATCCGATGGAGAAATACAGATCATTCCTGCCTTCAGCAAAGAGTTAACGGATATTCAGGAGGGAGATCAATTGGCCTATCTTGGGAAAAAGTTCCCAATGGAGGACTCTTTAGATGAGGATGACAATTCCGAATAACGAATATGTTTTTGAAATAAATACACTCCCTTATCTACATATTCGGGTGCGTCTGTATTTTAATCATTTAATTTCAGTACGGCCATAAAGGCTTCTTGCGGCACTTCTACGTTACCCACTTGGCGCATACGTTTTTTACCTTTTTTCTGTTTTTCCAGTAATTTACGCTTTCGGGAAATATCACCTCCATAACATTTTGCGGTCACATCTTTACGAAGGGCCTTGGTGGTTTCCCTAGAAATGATTTTGGCACCAATAGCGGCCTGTATGGGAATATCAAATTGTTGTCTTGGGATAAGTTCCTTTAACTTTTCGCACATCTTCTTGCCAATGGTCACGGCGTTGTCCGCATGTATCAAAGCGGATAAAGCATCAACTGGCTGGGAATTCAAAAGAATGTCAACACGCACCAATTTGGAAACCTTCATTCCTATGGGAGCATAATCAAAAGAAGCATATCCTTTAGAAACCGTTTTTAATCGGTCGTAGAAGTCGAATACGATTTCGGCCAACGGCATATCAAAATTTAGCTCAACACGTTCCGTAGTCAAATAGGTTTGATTGGTAATCTGGCCTCTTTTTTCAATACAAAGACTCATTACGTTGCCCACGAAATCCGATTTTGTAATAATCGTAGCTTTTATGTAAGGCTCCTCTACACGGTCAATGGTAGAGGGGTCCGGCAAGTCCGTAGGATTATTTACAGTAATGGGCGTATCCGGATTTTTACGCGTATAGGCATAATAGCTTACGTTGGGAACGGTCGTTATGACCGTCATGTTGAATTCACGCTCCAAACGCTCTTGAATGATTTCCATATGCAACATTCCCAAGAACCCGCAGCGAAAACCAAAACCGAGCGCTGCACTGCTTTCCGGTGTAAAAACCAAGGAAGCATCGTTAAGTTGTAGCTTTTCCATAGAAGAGCGTAACTCTTCAAAATCTTCCGTATCCACAGGATATATACCCGCAAATACCATAGGTTTTACATCTTCAAAACCCGCAATGGCATTTTCGGTAGGTTTTGCGGCATCGGTAATCGTATCGCCAACCTTTACTTCACGGGCATCTTTGATTCCGGTAATCAGATAACCCACATCTCCGGTTTTTACGCTTTTTTGCGGATGCTGTTCTAATTTAAGCGTACCTACCTCGTCCGCAAAATAATCTTTATCGGTGGCGACGAATTTTATTTTTTGACCTTTTTTTATTTCGCCGTTAATGACCCTAAAGTAGGTTTCCACCCCACGAAAAGGATTGTACACGGAGTCGAACACTAAGGCTTGCAAGGATTCGTCAGGATTGCCCTTAGGAGCAGGAATTCGTTCTATGATAGCCTCCAATATGGCCTCGATACCGATACCGGTCTTGGCACTAGCGGGAATCACTTCCTCGGCATCACATCCCAATAGGTCTACAATATCGTCCGTAACTTCTTCTGGATTGGCACTGGGCAGATCAACTTTATTGAGCACAGGAATAATTTCCAAATCGTTTTCCAAGGCCAAATATAAATTGGAAATGGTCTGCGCCTGAATACTTTGTGCGGCATCAACCACTAAAAGCGCGCCTTCACAAGCAGCGATAGACCTGGAGACTTCATAGGAAAAATCCACATGGCCCGGAGTATCAATGAGGTTTAGTATATATTCCTCCCCTTTGTAGGTATATTCCATCTGTATGGCATGGCTTTTTATGGTGATGCCACGCTCCCGTTCCAAATCCATACTATCCAGCAGTTGATCCTGTTTTTCACGTTCCGTAACGGAGCCTGTAAAATCCAACAGACGATCGGCCAAGGTACTTTTACCATGGTCTATATGGGCAATAATGCAGAAATTCCGAATATTTTTCATAGCGATAAAAAGGTAATGATGCTCCCAAAATCCTCATGTTTTCAAAAGGAACAAAATCAATTGCAAATATAGTTTAATTTAAACCGCTATTTCATGGGGTTTTCGCTAAAATAACACGTATGGAGTACTTATGCACTTTACACTAGTTGACAGATTTAACTTATAAAATAGGAATATTTTGTTAGATTTGATGTTCAACCCAAACGAAAATTGAGACCACTACTTTTTTTATTGCTTGGTTTTGGTATGCTTCAAACGATACACGGTCAAACCTATTCCCTTACCGGGGAGGTCAAGGACGAAAATGGTGAAGTAATTCCTTTCGCATCGGTATTTCTTTTGAACACTTCAGATTCCACCATGGTAAAGGGAACCTCTGCGGATGAAAGCGGATATTTTTCCCTTGATGCAATCTTGGAAGGTCTTTATTTTTTAAAAGCGAGTTATATAGGGACAGCCTCAAAATCGCTCGCGTTGGATATTGGTAGCGATACTAAAATAGGGGCTTTGATCATACCACAGAACGCGAACGAGTTGGATGAGGTTACAGTGGTTTCGTCTCGCCCAAAAGTAGAGCGGAAGATAGACCGTCTAGTTTTTAATGTAGAAAATACAGTGGTCTCGCAAGGAAGTTCTTGGGATATCTTAAAGCAAACGCCGGGGGTTATCGTCTCTCAGGATGAACTTCAAATTAGGGGGCAATCCACTACCGTTTATATTAACGATAGAAAGGTGCAACTTTCTAGCGAAGAGGTTCGCAGCCTATTGGAAAATTATCAGGGAGCGAATGTAAAATCCGTAGAGGTCATCAACAATCCTCCTGCGCGATATGATGCCGAAGGAGGACCCGTACTTAATATCATAACAAGTAAAAACATTTCCTTGGGCTATAAAGGAAACATCAACACGAACTATACGCAGGGAATATTCCCCAAGTATAATTTTGGCACATCACATTTTTATAAAACCGATAAATTAAATATGAACGTGAGTTATGCCTATGCACCTGAAAAAAGGTTGAAATCTATAGAAAGTAATGTTAATTATATTGATGATACCGGAATTTTCTCCAGATGGAACACCGATGACAACCGCACCAAACGAAATAGAACACACAGCATTGGCCTCACTTTGGATTATGAAATCGATGAGCGAAACACCTTGAACTTTACTTCAAACTCCCAAATTTCTCCCGTAAGAAATGAAGCTGCTTTCCAAACAACCCGAATGCGAAATGGGGTAGGAGTATTGGATTCCACGTTCACCACAGCTAGCTCGATAAAAGGAAACAAAAATAATATTTCAGCCGATTTATCGTTCAAACACAGTTTTAAAGAAGGAGGCAGTTTAAGTGCAAACGGCCATTACACAAATTTTGATTTGTCCAGAACCCAGGACATAAGCTCCAATTATTTTTCGCCGGACGAAAGTTTCATCAGGGATTTTGATTTTCTAACGGATGCCAATCAAGATATTGAGATTTTCACCGGACAATTGGATTATTCCAATCTGTTGGGAACCGTTGCTTTTGAAGCCGGAGTCAAAGGCTCCTTTATCAATTCTACCAGCATACTTGATTATTTTGATTTGAACAATGGAAGCACTTTCGTTCCGGAGTTATCGGATAATTTCAAGTATGATGAGAGCGTTTATGCAGGTTATTTTAGCCTGAACAAGGACTGGGAGAAATGGAGTTTAAAAGGAGGTCTAAGGGCCGAGCATACACAAAGCACGGGAACGTCCGTGGCACTTTCGGAGATTAACGATCTGGAGTACTTTGAGCTGTTCCCTACCTTTTACGTATTGCATACGGCCAGTGAAAACCACAGTTTTGCTTTTGACTATTCGCGTAAATTGTCGAGACCGCGCTATGAGGATCTGAACCCGTTTCGGGTTTTTATCAATGAGAATAATTTTATTGAAGGGAATCCAAATTTGTTGCCCAATTTTAGCAATAATTTCAATTTTAACTACACGCTTAAACAGGAGTTTTTCTTCGATTTTTACTATCGGGACAATGGCAACTATATCAGTAGGCTCTCATTTCAGGATAATGAGAATCAGGTGTTACGAGACATTACCCAAAATGTACTGAAAAGCACCTCTTACGGGTTCGATTTTAATCATGGTAAGTCCATCAGTAATAATTGGTATGTATACAGTTACATTTCTATTTTTCATGAGGACGAAACCTTTTTAGCATTGGAGAGTGAGGAAAATGAAGCTACAAATAGCGTAGATGGTATATATGTAAGCCTTGCAAACTATCTTACCCTATCCAAAGACGGTACTTTCAAAGGGGAGCTGGGCTTTGTGTACCTCTCCGGATTTCTGGAAGGTTCCTATAAGCAGGCCGAAACCATAAATCTCACTGCGGGTCTTCGCAAGTCTTTTTGGAACAGAAGGGCACTGGTCAGTGTCTCCGCTAACGATATTTTAGGCCTCGCCAATGCCAAAATAACTTCCAAATATTTAAATCAGGACAATAATTATTTTACAGTACCGGAAACACAATACGTGCGTTTTGGCTTCACCTATAACTTTGGAAACTTCAGGTTGGAAGACAATCAGCGCAATATTGATAAGATTGAAATAGACCGCTTAAACCCGGAATGATTTTCTGTTTCACTAAATTAATATCTTTTGTAAAAGAAGTATTGTATACATGTAAGGTATTTCTCTACAACTTTGTTATATTTACAGCTTACCTACAGCGTATTCATGAAGAGGGATTTTTGGTTTTTTATAATGTTTGTGTTTTTATTTTCCCTCGTAAATGCACAAGAGTTCACTATTCAAGGTAAGGTTCTGGACCATGAACAAAAGCCCTTGGTCTTTGCGAACGTGCTCTTGCAAACCATGGACACGGTTTTAGCTAAAGGAACCGCAACGGACAACAATGGTTCTTTTGTATTGGAGAACATCAAAAAGGGAAAATATCTTATTTCCGCAAGTTATATCGAAAATGTTTCCCAGATAAAAACGATTACCATCGCGGCCGATTTGAATATCGGCTCCTTGATCATTGCACAAGATGCCCAAGAACTGGAAGAAGTTACCCTTACCTATAAAAAACCTACTATTGAACAAAAAGTTGACCGTATAGTATTCAATATTAAAAACACGGCACTTTCCGATAATGATATTTGGAGTGTGCTAAAGCGCACACCCAGTGTGGTAGTAGTTAAAGACCAGTTGACCATAAAAGGACAATCCAATGTGGGTATTTTGATAAATGGTAGAAGAGTGAACATCCCTGAGAACGATGTGGTCAACCTGCTATCCGGAAGTTCTGCCAGTAATGTGGAGGCCATTGAAGTGATTACCAATCCTCCGGCAAAGTACAGTGCGGAAGGAGGGCTTCTCATCAATATTAAAATGAAGAACAACCTTATTGCGGGTTACAATGGGGCAGTATACAATAGCTATACCCAAGGCATTTTCCCAAAGCATACCCTGGGAACGGACCATTTCTTCAAAGGAAAAAAAACCGATTTTTCTTTAGCGTATAGCTTTAGGGATAACAAAGATATTACCCGTTACACAGATGTCGCCAATTTCTTTGAAAACGGTACGATAACAGAAAAATGGACGGCAGAACAAGACGCTACAACTAACAGAAAACAACATAATGTAAGCGCCTTTTTTGATTATACGCCCAATGAAAGAAATACGATAAGTGTTTCTACTATTAACGCATTGACACCTTCCGTAAATCGGTTTTATGATTCGGAGACCTTGATAACGGATTTAAACGGGAACTTGAATTCTAGTTTTGAGACAACAAATGATTCGGACTATGATGTTTACAATACGGCCATTTATTTTGATTGGGTGCATCGTTTTAAAAAGAAAGGTGCAGAACTGTCTTTTAATACCCATTATACCTATTATGATTATGATAGGGTACAGAATTTGGAGACTGATTTTTTCGACGTAAACAGAACACTCACGGGCGAGAATGATTTTACTACCATGTCCGGTCAAAAAACGGGACTGTTCAGCATACAAGTGGACTATGCGACACCTTTTGGAGCATCTACTAAGTTCGAAACGGGACTGAGATATGCGGGCATAAATTCCGAGAACGATATTTCCCAGGAAGGCTTTGACAGGAGCCAGCCCGGAATTGACCCGACCGAAGCCGGTACTTTTTCATATGATGAAGATATTTCCGCGGCCTATGTGAGCTTATCCAATGATTGGAACAAATGGAAATTGAAATTTGGTCTTAGGGCAGAATACACGGAGACTGTTGGAGATTTGGATACGGAACCAACAGTCACCAAGAATACCTATTTTGAATTGTTCCCTTCGTTATCCGTCTCCCATGAATTGGCAGAAAAGCATAGCATCAACCTTAATTATTACCGTAGGATTACCAGACCTAGATACAATAGGTTGAACCCCTTTCAATATTTTCAGACGAATAATTCCGTGATCGAGGGCAATCCCGATCTATTGCCTTCTACAAGAAACTACATTGCCCTAGGGTACACGTTCGATAAGGATTACAGACTGGAATTTTATTTTACCGAACGTAAAAACCAATATTTACAACAGGTATTTCAAGATAACGAGTCCAATTTTTTACGCTTTATAAGCACGAATCTAGGCCTGAATACCAGTTACGGAGGGGATATTTCCATAAACAAAAACGTTACCGACTTCTGGGATACTTATTTATTGTTCGCTTATTTTTATAGGGAGAGTAGATTTACGGATTTGGATACGGGAACGGAGCTTACCAATGATATTTGGACTGCCCGCTTGAGATTTAACAATAGCTTTACCTTGTTGAAAGACAAATCGCTATTTGCTGATTTGACGTTGGATTATTTTTCGCCTACGGTCAGTGGAAACTCAAGACAGAAATCCTATAATGAGACCGGATTGGCTTTTCGAAAAACCATATGGGACAAGAAAGCCAGTATTTCCCTGGCAATTAGAGATATTTTCAACAGAGGCAAACTCTTTAATACAAGACGCTACCTTAATCAAGATAATACATCATCCTTCAGGGCCGAGAACAGATTGTTGGTGCTTGGTTTCAGGTATTCCTTTGGGAATACTAAGATAAAGAACAACAAAAAGCGAAAAAGAGTTGAGGAACGCGGACGGATTTAAAGAGTAACCGCTCATAGGACACCGCAAATCCCCAGACAAATCAAAAGATAGATACCGGCAATAATACAGAAAATCTTTCCGGCTTTTTTCTTCTTCTTTATGATCAAAATAATTCCTATAATCAAAAACAATAATGGAGGACCAAGCATAATCAAAAATATCATGATGATAATTCCGCCCAAGTCCAATGTCCCGCCTTCCAAAAGTAAAAGGTATTTCATACTATTCTAAATTTAAGCACGCTATCCTAGACCACATAACCCGGCGCTTATTAAAAGTAAGCAACCAGATAGGATCAGAATAACCTTAGCACTTTTTTTCTGTTTGGCAATTAAAAAAATGATACCTATTATGAATAGTAGGATTCCGGGAATCAATAAGAGGAAACCGATGAACACGGCATCGCTTATATAGATTTCCAAAGGAAAGATACTTCTCATAACACTTCGTTTTGAAGCTCTTTTAGGCGTTCTATTTTATCATCCCTGTAAAAAAGATTCATCGTCTCGAAGGGAATAATCTTGTAATCCTTGTTTACAATGTGCACACAAGATTTTTTAATGGCCCTGACATCAAAATTATGGGCATCTATAAATTGCATGATAATGATACGAAAAAGATTGTCGTACCCTAATTCGGGAGCATCGATTTCGGGAAGACAGCACATGATACTCTTCAGGTTTTCGGATGCTTTTTCTACCGAATTTCCGGTGCTGAACAATTCGATCATTTTACCGTGAAGTTGTTCGTCCTGTTCATAGATAATCGTATTTTTTCCTTCGTTCAATAAATCATCCGGATTAATATAGCGCGTCAAAGGACTAATCTCATCACCTAATTTTAAGGCATAGGCCATGACCAACGCATCTGGATTGCAAGGAACCGGAATAAGGTCGTCGGCCTCAAAAATAGGGGATTGCTCCAATATTTTTCTTCGTACTTCGGTGAGGGTAATCCGGTTTTCATCAACTTCAAAGTTCTCCAATCGCCCTGCTATCTGTGTGGGTTGGAACGTAACCCCGCGAACGCATTTTTGTTGTAAAGCGAAATCTATCGTTTTTCCCATTTCATGATCGTTCAATCCTTTTTGAAGGGTGACGACCAAAGTCGTTGAGAGGTTTAATCGGTTCAGATGTTCCAAAGCTTGCAATCGTATTTCGGACAGATCCGCCCCGCGAAGGGCCTGCAAAACGGAATCGTTCAACGAATCAAACTGAAGGTAGATTTCAAAGTCGGGCGCGTACGTGGCCAATCGTTTTGCAAAATCAAAATCCTTGGCAATTTTAATGCCATTGGTATTCAGCATCAAATGCCTTATGGGCAGACTTTTTGCATAATCCATAATTTCAAAAAACTCCGGATGTATGGTGGGTTCGCCGCCACTTAATTGCACTACGTCCGGTTCACCTTCATTCTTTACGATGACATCCAGCATTTTTTTGATTTCTGCCAAGGTTCTATGTCGCCCATACGTTGGGGAAGAGCCGGCATAGCAAGTGGGGCAGGTAAGGTTGCACCGATCTGTTAACTCTATGACCGTTAGACAGGAATGTTGCTCGTGGTCCGGACATAGGCCGCAGTCATAAGGACAGCCGTAGTGTGTTTTTGTATTGAACGTCTTTGGGTATTCGGAAACCTTGTTATAGTTGCGAATGTTCTTGTAGTACTCGATGTCATCGGCGATCAGCACCTTGCTTTTCCCATGTTCCTTGCAATTTTTGAGCATGTAGACCTTTTCATTTTCAAAGACGATCTTGGCATCTACGCGGCGAAGGCATTCGGGACAAAGACTTAGCGTAAAATCATAATAGGTATAACTTCTTTCCGGCATAAATAAGTCCTTTTTTCAAAGTTTTTGAGTAGTACATCAAACAAATTAAGCATAAATATTGGATGCTGCTCAAGCCTAGGAAGAAAAAGGCATTCGGCTTTAAAAATTCGATTAAAAACCGAAAGGAAAAATAGGCGATCATGAATATCTTAAACGAAGTTCCGTTTTTTAAAGCCGATTTTCTATTCTGAATTTGCTTGATAAACGCAAAAAGTAGCATAAGGAAGAATACTTCATACAGCGCAATAGGATGCCTTTGTAGCCCATCGCCCAGATCCATACCTAAAAAGAAACCGGTTTCTTTTCCGTAGGTAAACTCTTTGATTCCGGCTAAAAAACAACCAATTCTACCAATGATAATCCCCAAAATAATCGGGAGCGTAAACAAATCTCCGGAAGACTCTTTTTCGCCAATCATTTTTTTGGCAAGTTCCACCCCCAAAAGCCCGCCAAAGAGTCCACCCATGATGGTTTTGTTATTTAAGATGGATAGCCAACCCTGTTCGTAGTGCAGTGTTGGGTTTTCAAAAAAAGCAATAATTCTGGACAGCAACAAAGCCCCAAAAACTGCTCCGATAATAATGGAAAGTCTGTTGTTGGAAGAAATGGTATCGTTATTTTTCTTCCGAAGGAATACATAATACCGGAAACCAACGAAAAATGCCAGATACTCCAGAATAAGATGCATGTTTAACTTTACACCGAATACGATAGGTTCAAAAGGCAAGCTTATCCCAACTATTCCCAAAGCTATGAGTGAAAGTTCTATATGTTGCAATAGCATCAACTAAAAAGTATAAGATACCAAAGGTAGGTCAATGAATAGTTTTAGGGGCTTAGCGAGATGTTGTAAATTTGTACCATGCCCAAAATAGGAGACATTCAGTTGCCCGATTTTCCGTTGCTGCTTGCGCCCATGGAAGATGTGAGCGATCCGCCTTTTCGTGCGTTGTGCAAGGAGCAGGGTGCGGATGTGGTGTACACGGAGTTTATCTCTTCCGAAGGATTGATTCGCGATGCCGCGAAAAGCGTTATGAAACTGGATATTTATGAAAAGGAGCGTCCCGTTGGGATACAGATTTTTGGGGCGAACCTGGATTCCATGCTGCAATCCGTAGAAATTGTTGAAAAGTCCGGGCCGGATATCATCGACATTAATTTTGGCTGTCCCGTAAAAAAGGTAGTATCAAAAGGAGCAGGTGCGGGTATTTTAAAAGATATTGATTTAATGGTTTCCCTTACCAAAGCCATGGTGGAACATACCAAATTGCCTGTGACCGTAAAAACGCGATTGGGTTGGGACGATGATTCCATAAGAATCGTGGAGGTGGCGGAAAGACTCCAAGATGTAGGTTGTAGAGCCATTGCCATTCATGGGCGCACCCGAGCGCAAATGTATAAGGGCCATGCCAAATGGGAGCCTATAGCCAAAGTAAAGAACAATCCCAGAATGCATATTCCCGTCTTTGGAAACGGAGATGTGGATAGTCCCGAGGCAGCCATGAAAATGCGTGATGAATACGGATTGGACGGTGCCATGATCGGTAGGGCAAGTATAGGATATCCTTGGTTTTTTAGAGAGGTAAAACACTATTTTGAAACAGGCAGCCATTTGGCACCACCAACCATGATAGAACGTGTTGAAGCCGCTAGGAGACATTTACAAATGTCCATTGACTGGAAAGGTGAAAAATTAGGTGTTTTTGAAACACGAAGACATTACACCAATTATTTTAAAGGCATTCCGAATTTTAAGGAATACCGGATGAAAATGGTGACAAGCGATGAGTCGGCCGATGTTTTTGCCGCGTTTGATGAGGTACTGGAAAAATTTGGGGATTACGAATTCGCAGCCCCCTAGCCCCCGAAGGGGGAACTCTTACTCGAACTTAAATTTTATAACAGTGACAGTTTCCTCTTTAGAGGTTAGGAGGCTTGGACTAATTTTTTATTGATTCTACTGCTTGCAATTTTGGAAGCAATAATACCTAGCACCAAAATGGTGGCCAGCACTATAAAGACGTTGATGAATTCATAGGCCACGGGATAGGCCACAGAAGACGTTATTTTGAGCCATCCAAAAGCCATTTGAGACCAAATCAAAATAGACCCGATCAACACTCCGATCAATCCTCCCGATCCGGTGACCAAAACCCCTTGAACAAAATAGATGCGTCGCAATTCTTTAATGGTCGTGCCAAAACTATAAAGGGTTTTAGAATTTTGCTGCTTGTCCAATATCATCATGATAATGGCGCCTACCACATTGAATAAGGCAATGATGAGTACAAGCGTAAAAATAAGATAAGTGGCCACATTTTCGGTATTGAGCATTTTATAGAGCGTGCTGTTCAATTCCTGCCTGTTTTTGAGTTGAATGTCTTTTCCTAAAATGGATGCTATTTTCGCCCTAAGATTTGTTATGTCCGCATCCTGATCGACCTTAAAATTGATTCCTGAAAGTTGAGAAGGTTTTTTTTCCAGTAACGCTTGGGCCAATGCCAAATCCGTAAATACATATTTATTATCCAAGTCGGCCTCTACGGCATATACTCCTCCAATAACAACGGGCAATCTATTGTAAAGGGAACTTGAACTTAATGCACCCTGGGTAATGGAACCTTTTCCCGGCTTAAAGGCATAGATTTGCATGGGGCTCCTAAACTGGTTGATGGTCACTCCCAGAATATTGGCAATCCCAATTCCGGAAACTACTTGTTGCTCGTTTATGGTCCAATCCCCAATATACAAAGTACTGTCAACCCCCGTGACCTTAGTATAATTAGAATCGATTCCCTTAATGAAAGCGATGTGGTTTTTCCCTTTGTGTTCCAGGTAAACTTTTTCTTCAATCTCTTTGGAATAATGGGCCAGCCCATCTAAACGTTGCAATTGTGCTTCTTGCTCCGGTGTAATAGAGAAATATTTTCCGAAAGCGGGAAGCGCTTTTAGTTCTGGATCAAAAGAGTTGGTAAAGGAAAGACTAAAGGTCTTGAGCCCGGCAAAACCGGACAGCACGATAAACAGTGCGGCAGAACCGATTACAATGACTAAAAAGGTGATGAAATTGATGATGTTTACCGCGTTCTGTGAGCTTTTGGAACGCAGATATCGTTTGGCGATATATAAGGGAAAGTTCAAGAAATCAGGACTTTTTTCTTCTTTCGAGCAAATCTCGGTTTTCGATGGGGTTTTCTTCTCCCTTCAAGGATTTCTCGATTCCATCGATATAATCCAAGGAATCGTCTATATAAAATAGTAGTTCGGGCACTCTTCTCAATTGATTTCGAGTACGTTGGGAGAGTTCGTGCTTAATCAGTGGCTGGTTGGATTTTATACCTTCCAATAATTCAGCTGCTTGACCGGTTGGAAAAATACTCAGATACACTTTTGCAATGGAAAGGTCCGTAGTTACGGATACTTTTGAGACGGAAATCAAGGTTCCTTTTAGTCCGCCATCAATCGCCGCCTTTTGTAGAATATCTACAATATCCTTTTGAATGACCCCTGCAATTTTTCGTTGTCTTTGCGTTTCCATAGGACAAAAATACGCAGAATAGTACGTATTTTAGTAAAATAGAACGGAAAGCATCCTTTCTAATTCGGATGTTGCGATTAAAGGAATAGAAGTGAAGAAAATAGAACATTTGGGAATAGCCGTAAAGAATCTGGATGCGTCCAATGATTTATTTGAGAAACTTTTGGGAGTGGCTCCCTATAAAGAGGAGGAAGTTGCTTCCGAAGGCGTAAAAACGTCTTTTTTCATGAACGGCCCCAATAAGATTGAACTTTTGGAGTCCACTAAGGAAGACGGACCTATTGCCAAGTTTTTAGAGAAAAAAGGCGAGGGCATACATCATGTAGCCTTTGAAGTTGATGATATCTTGGTCGAAATAGCGAGGTTAAAAAATGAGGGGTTTATTGTGTTGAACGAGGAGCCAAAAAAAGGAGCGGACAATAAATTGGTCGCTTTTGTACACCCTAAAACTTCTAATGGGGTACTGGTAGAGTTATGTCAAGAGGCCCCTCCCCAACCCTCCCCTAAGGAGAGGGAGTAATGTTCATAGTTTTCTACCAACCTATTTAATGGCTTGTAAATGCTTGCAACGTCAAAAAATAAATGGTAATATTGCATCCGCAAATTGCAGGTCCTATAGCTCAGCTGGTTAGAGCACCTGACTCATAATCAGGGGGTCCATGGTTCGAGCCCATGTGGGACCACTACTTTTCAGAAAGCCGCTTCTTATTGGAGTGGCTTTTTCTTTTTTAAGAATGTGCTGCATTTAAGATTCCGAAGGATTCAACTACTTATGAACGGGAATATTTCTATTGTGTATAGTAGAGCGGACTAAAGGTCTATGACCGTGAAAAACCAACTTCCGTTAATAGCGTTGACCGCGTTGTTATAGCGCTGTACGGTAAATTCGGTTGTCGTTTGGGAAACTACTTCAATTGTAGCGGCACTGTATTAATGGATTTAATTGCACTATATATAAGGTATTACCTTCAAAAGCTTAATAGTATACTTCCATCGGCATATTTTGGAAAACAATTTTAGTTTGCAGCTTCAATAAAATATGTCAAGAATATTTTGGAAACAAATTTCTATGTTATTCAAAAGTGTTGTGACATAAGTTACATGGTATCCTAAAAAAGAATGTTATTTTGCACTAAATAAATTTTTGATATGGATTGGATTTTAGAACCTTGGCCTTGGTATGTATCCGGCCCTATGATAGCTTTTGTAATGTTTCTGCTTCTGATGATGGGCAAGAACTTTGGAATGTCGTCCAACTTACGTACGCTATGTACTATCTGTGGTGCGGGCAACACTTCTGATTTTTTTAAGTTTGACTGGAAAGCACACCGATGGAACTTGATCGTAGTTTTAGGTGCAATAATGGGAGGATATGTTGGTGCAACTTTTCTCTCAACTGATACTGCGGTGGCTATAAATCCGGAAACAGTTACAGAATTGAATGGTTTGGGATTTGGCAGTGCAGGAGAAGCTTATTTGCCTACGGAATTATTTAATCTTGATGCATTATCCAATATCAAAAGTTTAGCTGTTTTAAGTATAGGTGGTTTGTTGGTGGGCTTTGGTGCACGGTACGCTGGAGGCTGTACCTCTGGACATGCTATTTCTGGACTCAGCAATTTGCAGCTACCCTCTCTTATTGCGGTCGTTGGATTTTTCATAGGAGGTTTGACCATGATTCACTTTATTTTCCCCTTGATTTTTTAAAATATGAGAACTTTTGGCTATTTATTAATAGGAATCATTTTTGGAATCACCATGTTTAAATCTGAGGCCGCTTCTTGGTTTCGCATTTATGAAATGTTTCAATTTGACGCCTTTCATATGTACGGTATTATAGGTTCCGCATTGGTTATAGGCATTGTAATGGTCCAACTGATCAAAAGATTGAAAGTATCTTCTTTTTACGGTGAAAAAATCATGTTTCCCCCTAAGGCAAAAAGCGTTGCCCGTTATATGATAGGGGGTATTATTTTTGGATTGGGCTGGGCATTGGCAGGAGCCTGTCCGGGACCCATGTTCACGTTGGTGGGGGCGGGCTATGTTCCTATTCTTGTGGTGATTGCTGCTTCTATTTTAGGAACTTTCCTCTATGGCCTGTTGAAAAATAAGTTGCCGCACTAAGTTTGTTTAGCAAAAAAATACCTTTATTTTTTTAGAAAGATGCTATTTGCCGGCAGATTCCAATTCTGCGACGCTATTACTCATATTTCTAGCAGATTGAGACAAAACCTCGGCAACTTCGTTATCTATGACATGGGAATATTGCCAGTAAACTATTAGGCCAATAACAAAAAGCCCTACAAGGATTAAGTCTAAAATAGTCTTAGAATCAAATTTTTTTTCCGAAGTATTCATAATCTCAAATGGTTAATGGCGAGATGAATATAAATAAAAAACACTTAATTAACAATTTTTTAAGATAAAGAGGTAGTCATTGTAAACTCATGAATTTGCATGTTTTCAAAATTTATTTGGCATGCATATTAAAAAAGACTAAAGTGTGTTCCAATTGTTTTTGCCAATAGGACCATTCATGACCACCCTCAAATTCGGTATATGTATGTGGTACTTCAAGTTCTTTTAGCTGTTGGTACAAAATTTTATTTCCATTGATCAATTCATCGGCTACGCCACAATCAAAACGTAACGGGGGAAGTTTGTCACGGTTTTTTTTGATGATATCGATAATATTTTTTTCATGGTCGTCAACGGGAAATAAATCAAGTGGTTCTTCTACAAAGAAAGCCATTTCCGAAAATTGGGTGATGGCACTGTGCGCGGAAATTGCCTTGAACAAATGAGGATGTTTGGCCCCTAACCGTAATGCACCATATCCGCCCATGGAGAGTCCGCCAATACAGAGAATGGATTCGTCACTGGCTTCAGGAATATTTTCTTTGATGGCGGTAGGGACATCTGAAACAATCCATTGCTCAAAGTCCTTTTCGGTATGGGAAATATAGCCGGAGCCATCTCCCCAAAGTCCATCCGAAGGCATCGCAATAATGGCCGGGGAAATCGTGCCATCTTGCATTAACTTCTGTGCCATATGATGGGCACCTCCTTTTAAGGCCCATGCCCATGCACTGCCATAAACGCCATGTAAAAGTATGTAAATGGGTAAATTTTGAAGTGATTTGCCAAGCTTAGGAACAAAGAGGCAAATATCCCCTCGTCCTTTTAAATGTGGCGTTTTAAGGGTCATAAAGCGCAACCCGTCTTTTTCATAGGCCGGGTCGGATAATTCTACGGTTCTAAAACTGCTCATGGGACTAGTATATTAACCATCAATCAAAAACAATGACACCTTTGGCATTTTTACCTTCCAACATATCATCAAAAGCTTGTTGTAACTTATCCAATGAATATTCTTGAGTAATCATTTCGTCAAGTTTCAAATCACCTTTTTTATAAAGCTGCATCAATTTTGGAAAGTCTATTTGCGGTCTACATTTTCCATATAGGGGATTCATGTATATCTTATCCCACTCAAAGAGTCGCATATCAATCGTGATTTCTTCTTCGATTCCACTGACTTGCACCGCCGTGCCTGCATTTCGTATCATGGCCAGTGGCGCGGCACCTAGTGCTGGAACTGCGGTACATTCAAAGGCGTAATCTGCTCCGCGACCACCTAAAAAGAGTTTTATATCTTCTGCGATTCTTAATAGTCCAGCATCCGTTTTATCTGCCAAGAACGCATCCGTAGCACCGAACTTTTTGGCCAGTTCCAATTTGTTGGGATTGATGTCCACAGCGATAATCTTTGCTGCTCCAGAAATTTTACAAGCATTGATAACATTAAGCCCAACACCACCGCATCCCAAAACGACTGAGGAGCAACCTGCTTTCATCTTCGCTGCATTCACCACGGAGCCATAACCCGTCATAACTCCACAACTGACAATACTGGCTGCCGAAAAATTCAGGTCTTTCTCGTTTACCCTTACAAGTGCGGATTCCTTGACCAACACGTACTCGCTCAACGAACCTAAATTAAAGGAACGCTCTATGGGTTTGCCGTTCCATCGCGTACCATTCAAATGCGCATGTCCGGGCGTATGACCATTGCTCCCGGCCACAACAGGAGAATGATTTTCACAGATATGCTGATTACCTTCCTGGCATTGAAAACACTGCAAGCAAGGCGTGGCCCAGTTCAGGATAACCTGATCACCTTTTGTAAAATGCGCTACTTGGTACCCCACTTTTTCAACGATACCGGCTCCTTCATGCCCCATGACAATAGGTTTTCCCCAAGAAAGAGAATCATAATCGGTATGACATACACCGGCCGCTTTCATTTTAACGATTACTTCATCGGGTCGTGGGTCAGAAAGCACAACAGATTCAATGTTAAAATGACCACCTCCTGTAGCTATGGCGCTTTTTGATATTATGGACATACTTTTTATTTCAATCTACTAAAAGGGTAGTAGGCTTTAAAGGTATGGAAATGTCCTTTAGTTTTTTAAGGTCTATTTCCCGCTTTTCTTTTATGAATTTTGTTCCAATGACATAGGCTTTGGCATTGTTTATGGCATCTACCGCCAATAACTCCGTTCCCTTGAAATACCAAATGGAAAAACAGTTCTCTTTTTCTTGCTCTTTTCTTAGGATATAATTGTCATATCCTTCGGAAAGCCCCACTATTTGTAATTTTGTATCATATTGGTCTGACCAGAACCAGGGAATGGCATCATAAATAACTTCCTTGTCACAAATTTTTGCGGCAGCTACTTTGGCTTGATCCACAGCGTTTTGTACCGATTCCAATCTTACATATTTATCATAGTGCGGATTGTGGTGGAAGGTACAATCCCCTATAGCATAGACTTTTGGGTCTTTGGTAACCGTTGATGAATTTACGTGAATACCATTTCCTGTCTCTAGCCCTGCCGCCTCGGCCAACTCCGTATTGACCTTAATGCCTATCCCTACGATAACGATATGGGCTTCTAAAGTAGTTGTATCGCTACATGCTACCGTAATCATATCGTTGTTAGTACTTAGGCCAATAACATTTTTCTCCGTATGTACCTCAACTCCGTTTTCTGTATGAAGCTTTGTGAAAAAAGAAGACATTTCCGCAGTGGTGACCCGGGCAAGAACCCTTTTTTCCCGCTCTAGGATGGTTACTTTTGCCCCTAATTTTGTCAGTGAAGCAGCTGTTTCCAAACCAATGTAACCCCCACCGATAATAACTACTTTTGGACTATTGTTTTGTGTTAAGGCTTGTCGGATATTAATAATGTCATGGGCCGTACGTAACGGAAAAATGTTTTTTATGTTTTGGATATTGGGAATAGGTGGAAACAACGGTCTTGCCCCCGTAGCTAAAACTAAAAAATCATAATGTTGTTTTTGGTCATCTTCCAAGACCAGATAGGTGTCTTTTCGAGAAATAGCGGTAACGACTATGCCCAATCGTAGTTGAATCCGCTCTTTTTCATAGCTCTCTACGGATTTTAATAAATTTTTCTCCAAAGCCTCTTCATTGGCCAAATAGGTTTTTGACAGCGGAGGTCTATGGTATGGTAGCATGGCATCTTTGTCAAAAAGGATGATTTCACCTTCAAAACCTTCCCGTCGTAAATAAAAGGCAAGATTTACTCCTGCATGGCTTGCTCCAACAATGGCACATATTTTCTCTTTAACGGAGCGTTCTTTCAAAATAGAAGGTAAATTATTTGGCTACTTTTAAAATGATACCATCCAAAGCTTCCGTAATTTCTAACTGACAGGACAAACGGCTGAACTCGTTGGCATTATCGTCCAATTCTAGCATATCGGTTTCTATTTCACTGGCCTTTCCTGTTTTTTCCAAATCTTCGGGAGCTACATGAACGTGACATGTGGCACAGGAACAAACACCGCCACAATCGCCATCGATTCCTGCAATGTTATTTTCAACGGCCAGAGACATAACAGAACCGGAAGTGCCTTCAACGGTAATGGTTTCGTTGTTATTTGTAACAAATGTAATTTTTGCCATATCAATCTATAATTTTATAGGATTAAAAGTGACGGAAAGTGTATCGTAACCAACTTTTCTATTGAAACCATCCAGTTCTTCTATGTTTTCCTTAGCATCCAAAATCTGGATAGAAGCTATTTTTTCGGACATTGTTTTTAGCAAAATCCGCATAATTTGACGCGCATGGGTAGCCCCCAAACAATTATGATGACTGAACCCGAAAGCAACGTGTGGATTCATTTTTCGATCTAAAAGCACCTCGTTCGGTTTTTCAAATACATTGGCATCCCTATTGGCAGATGCCCAGCATAGGGAAACCCGTGTATTCGCTTTTATGGCATGTTCACATACATATGTGTCTTCTTGTACTACCCTGCCCATATGTGTCAAGGGAGAAAAATAACGCATTAATTCTTCCACGGTATTTCCAATGATATCGGGCTCTTTTCGTAAACGTTCCAAAGATTGGGGATGTTCCGCAAAATAGGCAATGGAATTGGTTACAGCGTTGATTACGGTATCACGGCCACCCGCAAAAGTCAATACCATAACGCCCTTAACTTCTTCTTTGGTCAGTTTTCTTCCTTGAAAATCAGACGCCAACAGCACGGAATAAACATCCTCCCCGGGCTTGGCGATTGCCTTTTCAATCTGTTCGTCAATATAATCGTATAAGATATTGGCCTTATCGCCATCCAATGCTGTGTCCTCGCTCCTGAATACATGGGTACCCCAAGAAATCCAAGTTTCTGCTTCCTCGTATGGAATATTCAAGAGTAAAGTGAGCGCTCTGGATTGTAATGGAAGAGCAAAATCGCGGATGACCTCGACACTGTTTTCGGAAAGTATTTTTTCTAGAAGCGCATCGATCTGCATTGTTAATTGTGCTTGATATTCCGGTTGTAATGGCCTCTTGAACCAAGGTTCTATGATGGTACGATATTCTCCGTGAAGTGGTGGATCTACTTCAAAAGGAAGTTGCCGTGTTTCCCTAATATGAACTTCTGAAGGAACTACGATACGGCCGGGTTTTGCCGCGGAGGAAAAGGTTTTGTAATTGTGGGCCGTTTTGCGCACATCTTTATGACGCAACAATATTACCACGGGGTCATCCTGATCATCAATTTTTGCATAGCCTTTTGCTGTCCGAGCGTTTTCAAAAGCATCTGGCATTTCACTTTTTTTCATAGTTCTAGTTTGATTATGGAAAGCCTTTTACAAAAATGGGAATATCCCAGATTGAAAAAATCATCGTTTATGACCTATTTATAAACTATTTAATCATTAAATTCATTTTTTTAAGTATAAAAAGACAGAATAAATAATTTTATTGACATGAAAGCGATTTTAGAATCGATTCCGTTAGGTCAAGAAAAAACTATTTTAGGCTTTGCCTATGAGGCCGAAAATTTTGAGACACCTTGGCATTTGCACCCACAACATGAGCTCACCTATATAGAGGAAAGCGTTGGCACCAAGTTTGTAGGGGATTACGTGGGGCCTTATGAACCTGGGGAATTGGTATTGTTGCGCTCCAATCTTCCGCATTGTTGGAAGAACAGTCCGCAGTCCGGCGGGGCTTCAAAATCAATCATAATTCAATGGAACAAGGGCGTTTTTCCAAAAGTGCCGGAGTTACAAACTATTTTTGGTCTGTTGAGAAATGCATCCAAAGGAATTCTTTTTAATAAAGAGGAGGTAAAACCCTTGATTCCTGCGTTACGGGAAATTCCAGAATGTTCCGGTCAGGAATGTTACATTTCATTGTTATCACTTTTGGGAAAATTGGCAGGGTGTGAGCAAAAAACGTTATCCGAAACAAGTTTCATAGATGACATCCCTTCCGAGCATGAGAAGCGGATGGCCAAAATCCATGAGTTTATAGCGGTCAATTTTAGGAGAAAGGTTTTTTTAAAGGAATTGGCTCAATTAGTGAGCATGTCCGAGCAGTCATTTTCCCGATTTTTCAGTAAAATGATGGGCCGTCCTTTTTTTGTTTTCCTTAACGAATATCGCATCAATATGGCAGCGCGAATGTTGGTACATACAGATGACACGGTATCGCAGATCGGTTTTGCCTGTGGATATGATTCGCTTCCTTTTTTCTTCAAAAAATTCAATCAGATACATAAAACATCGCCCTATAAATATCGCAAACAGTTTATGACGGCCCCGTGAGCTGCGAGACTTATTTGAACATGATGATTATAGCACCTACTGCAGTAAGAACAAGAATCATTTTTCTAAAGAAATCTTCCTTGATCAGTTTTATAAGTCGTATTCCGACAAAAAAGCCAAGGAATATTCCAGGAATCAGTTTAAGATTGAATAGCAAGGTATCGGCAGAAATCGTATTCCAAGAAAAAATATGAAAAGGAAGCTTAATGATATTGACAATTAGAAAAAGCCAGGCCGCCGTACCAATAAATTGATTTTTGGGCAAACGCATCGCCAAAAAATAAATATTGGCAAAGGCACCGGCCAGATTACCCACCATTGTGGTAATCCCTGCCAAAGTTCCAACAGAACTTGCAAATAACCAATGTGTAGGCACATTTTTACTTTTTTTCCGGTCCCACCAGAACATCATAAAAACCGTGCCCATGATAATGATGGCCATTCCTATTTTAAAGATTTTTTCCGGCAAATCCTTTCCAATGAAAACCCCTATAATAATCCCAATAATCATCCAAGGAAGTACTTTAAAAACATATTTCCACTGTGTATGCCTATTGTAATAGATAACGGCAAAAATATCGGCAATAACGAGCAAGGGCACCACCAATCCTGTAGATTCCTTGGCTCCGAAAGCCAAGGCCATAAAAGTTACGTTAATGACAGCTATACCTTTTATGCCCGCTTTGGAGAGCCCTATGACAAATGCCGCCAAAAAACTCAATATCCATGCTGTAGTTGTAAGTTCTAATGTTATTAGTGGGAGCATGGCTAACGTTGAGCGATTGAAAGGTAAAAATATTCTAAAAAAACATACCTTTAGTAAACAACCAAAAACCATTTTATGGAACTCAGTACGCTGGACTATAGTTTTATTGTCGTTTTCTTCTCCCTTGTCTTAGGAATAGGAATTTATGTTTCCAAAAAATCGGGGAAGAACTCTTCGGAATTTTTTCTATCGGGAAGGACCATGCCTTGGTGGCTTTTGGGGCTTTCTATGGTAGCTACCACTTTTTCTACGGACACTCCTAACCTTGTAACGGATATTGTACGGACCACAGGAGTTTCCGGTAACTGGGTTTGGTGGTGTTTTTTATTGACGGGCATGCTGACCGTTTTTGTCTATGCCAAACTATGGCGAAAATCCAACGTAAATACAGATTTGGAATTTTATGAAATGCGTTACGGTGGAAAGCCTGCAAGCTTTTTAAGAAAATTCAGGTCTATTTATCTTGGAGCTCTTTTTAATATTATCACCATGGCTTCGGTTACGTTGGCTGCCATTAAAATAGGGGGGATTATGTTGGGCCTGGAACCGTGGGAAACTGTGGTCGGTGCTGGATTGATTACCGTGGTCTTTAGTGCACTCGGAGGATTCAAAGGGGTGGTATATACCGATTTTCTTTTATTTTTTGTGGCCATGGCAGGTGCTATTGGTGCGGCATTTTATTTGGTGAATATTCCTGAAGTGGGCGGATTGGAAGCCTTAATGACAAATGAAAATGTAGTAGACAAACTGAATATCCTACCTGATTTTGATAACACCAACGTGTTGATCACCTTATTTATAATCCCTATTGCCGTACAATGGTGGAGCTCATGGTATCCCGGGGCGGAACCTGGCGGTGGCGGTTATATTGCCCAAAGGATGTTGGCGGCAAAAGACGAGAACCATGCGATCGGAGCCACTTTTTTCTTTAATATCATGCACTATGCCTTACGTCCTTGGCCATGGATATTGGTCGCTTTGGCCTCTTTGGTCGTATATCCCGATATTGCCAGTATAGCTCAGGCCTTTCCCGATGTTGCCGAAAATAAATTGGGACATGATCTGGCGTACTCGGCTATGCTTACAAAACTGCCCAGTGGACTTTTGGGGGTGGTATTGGCCTCTTTGGTCGCCGCATATATGAGTACTATTTCTACCCAGTTAAACTGGGGTTCTTCCTATATTGTTTTTGATTTCTACAAACAGCAGATCAATCCAAATGCGACCGAAAAACAAATGGTAGCCGTTGGCCGTCTGTCTACCGTGGTATTGATGGTATTAAGTGCATTATTGGCACTTACGCTACAGAATGCCTTTGAGGTATTTGACCTTTTGGTCACCTTTGGCGCCGGAACGGGGCTGGTCTTTATTTTGAGGTGGTTTTGGTGGCGTATAAATGCTTGGAGTGAAATTACGGCGATGTTCGCTTCTGGGATTATTTCTATAGTATTGGTTAAAACGAGTCTAGGAGACACACTGTTCGACCCTGTTTCAGGATTGCTCCCCGAGTGGGCCAACTATCCTTTTGTCGTAGTTGTGACGACCGCAATTTGGGTGGCCGTGACCTTTATGACAAAACCGGAATCCGATGCCACGTTGCGTTCTTTTTACAGAAAAATACAACCGGGAGGACCGGGTTGGTCAAAAGTGGTCTCTAAGGCCAATGGGGATAATGAAGAAATTGTAACTACCTCTGAAAAATGGAGCGTACCTTCTGGGATTACCGCTATGCTATTGGGTGTTATATTAATATACTCCATTATGTTCGCTACGGGCTATTGGATTTATGGAAAAACTACTTCCGCACTTGCTTTAAGTGGAATGGCCGCCATCTCGGGATTTCTGTTGGTCAAGGCTTGGAACAGGTTAAAGGGCAATCTTTTGTAAAGAGCTATTTACGGCATTGTCAAGGGGGAATAGTTTTAAATAATTATTTGAGATGAAAAACAGAATACTTTCCGTTGATATTTTTAGGGGCGCTACCATTATTTTAATGGTATTGGTCAATACGCCCGGAACTTGGAGCAATGTGTATGCTCCGTTACTTCATGCAAAATGGCATGGCTACACCCCCACGGATTTGGTATTTCCCTTTTTTCTCTTCATTGTGGGTACATCTATCGTGTTTTCCTATCAAAATAAAATGGTCAATAATGATACTTATAAGAAAATAAGCGTCAGGACCTTAAAATTAATTGGATTGGGACTTTTCCTAGGGGCTTTTACGGTTACGTTTCCCTTTTTGAAAAACTGGACTGATATCCGATTTCCGGGAGTATTGCAGCGTATTGGGGTCGTATTCTTCTTTGCCTCTATTTTATTCATCAATCTGAAATGGAAAACTTTAATTTGGGTCGCCCTATCCCTTTTGGTCGGATACTGGTTGTTAATGACTTTGGTTCCCATAAACGGAATTGAATCTACTTTGGACCGCGCACCCAACAATTTGGCCAATTGGTTGGATGTAAAGATTTTTGGAACACACAACTACAAGGCGGATTATGATCCGGAAGGGTTTTTGAGTACCATCCCGTCCATAGCCAGTTCTTTGTTGGGTATTTTCACCGGACTCATTCTAACGTCCAAACAGGAAAAGAAAGCAACGCTTCTAATGGGTATTGGAGGAAGTTTTTTAATCATCGGTCATTTGTGGGATATCATTTTTCCGATAAACAAAGCCTTATGGACAAGCAGTTTTGTATTGGTTACCGCTGGATGGGCCAATTTGATCTTGGCCTTGATCTATTATCTCACGGATGTCAGGAAAATTCAATTTGGCAGTTTGTTCAGGTATGTAGGGTCTAACGCCATCATCATTTACTTTTTATCGAGCTTTATCAGTAAGGTTATGGGGCAGATTCCGGTTGGGGATACTTCCTTGCACGGATGGTTGTTCCAAAAGATTTATGTGCATGATTTTATATCCATGGAAATATCCTCGTTGCTCTATGGATTGAGCGTTGTTGCTTTTTATTGTGGACTGGCCTATTTCTTGTACCGTAAGAAGATATTCATCAAGGTCTAAAATCAGAAATAAACCAAAAGAAATTTCAGGAAGTTCCTATAAGGGGGTAAATTTTTGAGCAAGTATATGGTGGTTGACCGATTATAGAATTTTCTGCCTTCTATACAGGTTATCTGTTGCCTGTAACAGCTTTTGCTTTAGATTCTTATCAAGCTCTGGGCGCGAGGCAATATAGTTTTTGACCATATCATATGCTTCTTTGGAAGTATATCTGCCAATGGTACTGTTCAACCATCCCAATGGGAAAAAGATATCCCCGGTTTCCTGGATTTCTTCCAATAGTTCCAAACTCAGCTCCACATTTTCAATGCTTTCTTTTTGCCGTAATGGGTGGTGGATGTAGGAACAGGCCGTCTGCACCCAACTTTCTTTTTCTCTGTTCTCGGGATTTTTAAAGGACTCAAAATAAGCTGCCCTAACTGCAGGGTCGGCGTTCAGGGCAGGCATTATAAAATCAAAACGCTGTATTTTATCGGGATTGGTCAATTTGGATTTGGCTTCGGCTAAAATAGCTTTTGCTTTTGGGTGTCCAAACAATGCGAGCGATTGTGCAAGATCAGTGTAATCGTCCTTATTTAAAACAAGGTTGTCTATGGGTTCTTCTTTGTTCCAAATACGGTACAGGACCTCAGTTCCGGTTTTTGAGTGCGCTATGGAGCTGTATGCATTGTAAAGTGTTTTTTTAATGTTTTTGGTTTCGGGCCGCTTCAACCTTTTATATAGTGTCCTTTCTAGATTTTGCTGATAGGATTTGCGTTGTGTTTCCGTAAAAGAGTTCCAGTACAGATCGGTAGTCTGTCCGGCAATCATACGAAGAATAAATTCATTGGATTCCGTTGCTATGCCATTTAGGAGATTGTCAAAAGCTACGGTGTTCGCTATTGTGCCGTTGCGAGTGTTTTCATAGGTATTTAAATAAGCGTGTGCTCTAGAAGCACTATTTTCTATATTATTTATCTGCGCTACAGCACCTTCTTCCACAGGGAACACTCCATAACCATAACCATCGGAATTATATAATATGTGCAATGGTTGCGGGAGACCTATGGCTTTCGTGACCTGTAAGTGCTTTGTATTACTCGTTACTGGAATGGTTGTGGTACTATCCTTGTAGACCAAATCAATGGTAAAAGATTGTGGCCAGTACTTTTCCGAACCGTCTTCCGCCATCTGCGTAAGGGTGAACTGTTCAATTTTTTTAGTATCGTCATATTGTATGTTCTCCTTAAACAAGGGCCGTCCCGAGGAATTTACCCAAACGGCACTCCATTTTTTAAGGTCAAGTTCTGTTTTCGTATCTAAAATTTCTACTAGTCCGTTCCAATCTGCATTGCCATTGGCATAAGTTTTAATGTATTCACGGATACCTTGTTTAAATTTTTCTTTCCCTAGAGCGAGTTCCAACTGCCGCATCATAATAGGCGCTTTGTTGTAAATGATACTGCCATACAATGATCCGGCATTCTTTAGATTGTCCAAATCTTGGCGTATGGGGTTTGTACCCCTTGTACGGTCCACTCCGTAGGCTCTTGGATAATGCGAGGTCAAGAATTGTAGGTCGTGGTCTACATCTGTAAAGACCGGGTTTACAATTTTATCTGCCATAAAGTTTGCAAAAACCTCTTTCATCCATACATCGTTGAACCAATCCATGGTTACCAAATTGCCAAACCACATGTGCGCAGTCTCATGGGCTATAAGTTTGGCTCTTGCCAACTCCTGTGAACGGGTTGCACTGTTATCCAGAAACAAACTGGACTCCCTATATTGTATGGCTCCCGTATGTTCCATGCCGCCATATTGAAATCCTGGAATGGTGGCAAAATCGAATTTTTTAAAGGGAAAATCATAGTCCGTATAGGCCTCTAAAAAATCCAATGAGGATTGATGTAGCTCAAAAATAGCACCGGTACTTGCGGTTATTTTTTCTTCGTTGGTTTCACGGAACAACATATTCATAATGCGCCCTGTGTCCTGGGATTCCGTTTTTTTAAATTTTCCTGCGACAAAAGAGAATAAATAGGTGCTCATTTTATCGGAAGGTTCAAAATTATATGTGATAGATTCTTCGTTACTTTTTGTTGAAGCCAAAGGAGCACCGGAAAGCACTTCCCAATCTTTGGGGGCATCTATAGTCACTAAATAGACAGCTTTGATATTGGGCTGGTCAAAGCAAGGAAAAACGGTTCTTGCACGATCCGGCACCAACAGGGTATATAAATAATCATGGTTTCTATTTAAAGACAGTTCACCTGCGGTAAATTTGATGGTAATGCTATTCCTGCCCAAATGCAATGCATCTACAGGTACAACTAGGTGTTCGTTTTCATGGACAATTGCGATTTTCTTGCCGTTTACCATTATCTTTTGCAAGGCACTTTTTTCTTCTTTAAAATCCAGGTACAAAGGATGGGACAAGTCATTTACATCCGCTTCCAAAGTCAACCGGGAAGCTATGGGAGCTTCTTTTTCTTTTGGTATGGAGAACGTTAGGTTGTATACAACATTTTTCACCTGTGAACTGCGATAGGTGGCCAAATCTAGAGCAACCCCATCACTATTAAAATTTATTGGTTTAGCAGTGTTTTTTTCTGCACAGCTGTAACAGAACACCATGAGTAAATAGACTATACATTTTTTCATAATGAAGACTCCTAAAAATAGTGTTGGGTTTTTATTGTTGTTCTAGCTAAGGATTGCAATCAACCTTATAAAATTTAAGATGTAATCTAATTATAAGCTGTTCTATTTAAAATCCATGAAAGCAATCCCTCTACTCTTTGGGTATCTCAATGGTTTCATCCCAAATATATTTACCGAACCATTGCCAGTTGTGCCAAGTGGCGGCCAATCTTTCCCTTGGTTTGTCAATTCCGTGTCCAAAGCCTTTGTATATGATCAGTTTCGTCTCCACACCAACATCTTGTAAGCCTTGGTATAATTCATATGCATTGGCCGTGGGCACTCTGCGGTCAAACTCGCCATGTTGTATTAGAGTAGGGGTGGATGCATTGTTTATATTGGTCATGGGCGAGGTTTTTTCATAAATGGCCTTATTGGACCATGGGGTAGCTTTAAGATATTGTCTGGTAAACGGGTGTATATCCGTGCTTACATAGTAGGTTGTCCAATTGGAAATTCCTGCTCCAACGGAAATCGCCTTAAATTTATCCGAATTAGTGGTCAAAAAGGCAGATATGTACCCCCCTTGGCTCCAACCCATTGATGCAACCTTGTCGCCGTCTACAATACCCATATCCTCTAGGTATTTGACCCCGGAAAGCACATCCCAAGCATCTCCAACACCAAGATTTTCAACATTTAGGGACCTGAATTTTTCACCGTATCCCGCAGAGCCCCTATAGTTGGGCCTCAATAGCAATGCTCCCTTGTTAAGCCATTGTATCATGGGATATACATAAGAAGGTGTTGCACTCGGAGTGGATATTCCTGTCGGTCCGCCGTGAATGATGACCAGTAAGGGGTATTTTTTATTGGGGTCGTAATCTTCGGGCTTGTGCAAAACACCTTCTATAATTGCACCATCTTCACTTTTCCATGAAATAACCTCACTTTTGGCTACCGACCAATTTTTAATCTGTTTTGTGAAATTGCTTATTGACTTGTTTCCCTTCAGCGGGTAATTGGCCAGATAGACCTCTGCCAGGTCTGTGTCATTGACTCCGGTAAAAGCTACTTTTTTGCCATCTTTAGAGAACGAGTAGCTGAAAATCCTTTCTAGACCGGATGTTAGTAACGAAGTACTTCCGTTTTTTGGGTGAATCTTTACCAAAGGTCTCTTGGTTTTTTGCCATGCAATTGCAAATATACCGTTGGCGTTCCATTTTATCTGGGAAAGGTTTTCATCAAAATCTTTTGCCAGTTGTACGTTGCCGGAGCCATCACTATTTATTCTAAAGAGCTTGTTGTTACGATAGAAATTGGAGGTATCGTCCGTTAAGTTCGTTTGGTAAAGAATTGTTCTGCCATCTGGGGACCAGTCTACCAAATTGTCCGTGCTGGGATTGTTGATCAGGATCTTATGGGATCCGGAAGAAACATCATAGATGGAAATGTCCTCTTTTAGGAATGCTACCCTGGAAGGGTCCGGTTGATGACCGAAGGCGATTTTTCCGCCATCCGGGGACCATTTAAAATTATTGATGGAGAACTTGGTACTACCGACCAATAGTTTGGCCTTTTTTTCTTGCATGGTCACCGAGTCCTTGATTTGCTCGGGCAACGATTTATTATATAATTGGCCGGGATTAAAATTTATGACCCATAGCTGATTCATTCTATATTCCCCATCTTCTACCGCATAACCTCCGTACTTGTCCTCTTTCTTTTTTTCTTCCTTTGATTTGTCCTCAGCTTGGAGAAACGCAATTTTACTGCCGTCATGGGACCACTCAAAACTGGAGATGTTATTTTCTGTATCCGTAATTTGAAAAGACTCCCCACCCTCGGAACCGATGACATGTAACTGCGTTTTTTTTAATCTGTTCGATAGAAAGGCTATCCATTTACCATCTGGGGACCATTTGGGAGAGGAACTGTTGTTTTTTGGATTATTTGTCAATTGGAAAGGTGGCTGGCCGTTCTTTGAAATCCACAGTTCCGTATCATAGCGGTTATTTTCCCAATCCGCAGTCTGCGATGTAAATACAATATGCTCGCCATTTGGTGAAATGACCGCGTTGGATGCGGAACGTAAGGAAATAACGTCTTCAAAGGTAGGATTTCTGGATTGCTGCGCTGTCCCAAAATTCATCAAAAAAATAGCTGTAATAAATAGGAATATGTTCTTCATAATATTTTAATTGAGAATGGTTTTGCGAACAAAATGCTTTGTTAAAAGCACCAATTTCTATATTTTGTATAATTAACAGCGGAAATCTTTATTTTTTCTGCTTGATTGAACAATATTACCTTTTCTTTTTAAAATTTCCTAGCTAAGAAATTCAATTGAAGGTAGCCATTTACCTCCAGCTAATGTAAATATTATGATTACGCTCTTGAACAGGGAGAGACTACTCCACTCCTTTGGAGAAGCCGGGGGAAGCTCCCATTAATTTTGCCACATATTTTCCAATAACATCGAACTCTAGATTCACTATTGTTCCTGTTTTATAGGTGTTAAAGCGCGTGTTCTCATAGGTATAGGGAATAATGGCCACACTAAAGGTGTTGATGCCGGAATTTACAACGGTCAAACTTGTACCGTCAATGGTAATGGAGCCTTTTTCTATGGTAGGATTTCCTTGTGAGGCATCGTACTCAAAAGAGAAAATCCAGCTGCCATCTGTTTCAGTAACACTGGTACAACGCCCCGTTTGATCCACATGACCCTGTACAATATGTCCGTCCAGCCTAGATCCTAGAATCATGGCGCGCTCCAAATTTATGCTGTCGCCCACTTGTAAGTCTCCCAAACTGGTCTTTTGCAAGGTTTCGTCAATAGCGGTAACGGTATAGGTATCCCCATCAATTTTAACTACGGTAAGACAAACGCCGTTGTGGGCTACGCTCTGGTCTATTTTAAGTTCCGAAGTGATGCTAGAAGTAATACCGATATCCAAATTTCCCGCTTTCTTTTCCAAGGCAGTAACCTTGCCCAATGTTTCAATAATACCCGTGAACATGTGTCGCTTAAATTAAGTAGTTTTGTCAATTAAATTGGACTACAAAGGTAACCGATATCATGGAGGAAAAAAGGAAAATAAAACTAGGAATTTCTATTGGCGATTTGAACGGGATAGGATGCGAGATAGCCTTAAAAACGTTTGAGGATGCTCGAATGCTGGATTTCTGTACGCCTATTATTTTTGCTTCCAACAAGACTATTTCCCACCAAATGAAAGCCTTGAATATAAATATTGCCTTTAACGGGGTTCAGGATGCTTCCAAGGCCATTGATGGCAAATTGAATATTGTAAATGTTTGGAAAGAAGTGCCGAACATTCAATTTGGGGAAGCTACCGAAGAGGGCGGCAGTTATGCAATAAAATCTTTAAAAGCCGCGGTTACGGCATTGAAAAACGAAACGATAGACGTATTGGTCACAGCACCCATCAATAAGAACAATATACAATCGGAAGGGTTCAGTTTTCCGGGCCACACCGACTATTTAGCGGAGCAATTAGAAGGCGAGAGCCTAATGTTTATGGTAACGGATAGTTTAAAAGTAGGCTTGCTTACGGATCACGTGGCGGTAAAGGATGTGTCCAAGACCATTATTCCAAGATTGGTTCGTGATAAAGTAAAGACTGTTGAAAAATCCTTGACGATGGATTTTGGCATCAGAAAACCGAGAATAGCCCTGTTGGGCATTAATCCACATAGTGGAGATAATGGCGTTATTGGCAAAGAGGACGATGAAGTGTTAAAGCCGGTCATTAAAGAATTGGCGGAACTAGGCCATTTGGTATATGGGCCATATCCGGCGGACAGTTTTTTTGGTTCCGATGGCTATAAAAAGTTCGATGCAATCCTAGCGGCTTACCACGACCAAGGATTAATTCCTTTTAAGACCTTATCTTTTGGACAAGGAGTGAATTTTACGGCTGGATTGAATAGGGTCAGGACTTCTCCGGACCATGGTACCGCTTACGAAATAGCGGGACAGGGAAAAGCGGATTACGGTTCTTTTAAGGAAGCCGTTTTTACGGGCCTCAATATATTTAAGAATAGAACGGAGTATCTTGAACTCACCGAAAATGTGTTAAAAAAACAGCGTGTAAAAAGATAATTTGGGGACTTTTGGACTTCCCTAAAGTTATTGGCATAAAATGTTGATAACTATTGGGTTTTATTAAAAAAAAACTATCTTTGCACCCGCCTTAACGGAAACGGTTTATCGTTCCCAATGAGGCAACAGTATTAAAATAAGTGTTGTAGATAATGAAGCAAAAGGAGTTCAACATTCCTTTCTCAGGATTAAAGCAAGGGAAACACGAATTTAAGTACGAAATAGAAAACACGTTCTTTGATTCTTTTGGATACGATGAATTTAATAGTACCAATATTGATGTAACGGTACTGTTGAACAAAACAAGTACCATGATGGAGCTTGAATTTGAAGCTTCAGGCACGGTAAATGTAGATTGTGATATTACCAGTGAGCCTTACGATCAAGAAATAGCCGCAAATCTTGAGTTGATCGTGAAATTTGGAGAGGATTACAATGACGAAAATGATGAAATACTCATTCTCCCGCATGGGGAACATCAGGTAAACATTGCTCAGTACATTTATGAAATGTTGGTGTTGGCCGTTCCACAAAAACGAATCCATCCCGGCATAGAAGATGGCACGTTACAATCGCCCATTCTGGATAAGTTGAGAGAACTGGAACCAAAAGAAACAAAAACAGAGAATAAAGAAAACGACCCCCGTTGGGACGAGTTAAAAAAACTATTAACGGATAAATAAGGTATAAATGGCACATCCTAAAAGAAAAATCTCCAAAACTAGGAGAGATAAAAGAAGAACACATTACAAAGCGGTAGCGCCAACATTGGCTACAGATAGCACTACTGGTGAAATGCACTTGTACCACAGGGCACATTGGCACGAAGGTAAATTGTACTACAGAGGTCAGGTTTTGGTAGATAAAACCGAGGAAGCAGAAGCTTAAAATACCTTATATCAAGAATTAGGGACTCCCACTTTGAAAAAAGCAGGGAGTTTTTTTTGATATCATTGGCACTTTTTGTCTTTTGCTTTTTTTGTATACCGATACAAAAAAGACCATTTTTAATTAAAAGTCGATGAAAATCATTAATTTTCACTGCTTTTTGCGTGTTTTTCAAGTTTTTTATACGAAAACAAACTAAACGTATGACCAAGATAACGGCAGCTATAACCGCTGTAGGAGGATATGTTCCCCAATTCGTCCTGACCAATAAGATGCTTGAAGGCATGGTCGATACCAATGATGAATGGATAACTACCCGAACGGGAATCAAAGAACGAAGGGTTTTAAAGAAAGAAGAAGGCGAAGGAACTTCATATTTGGCCATAAAAGCTGCACGCCAACTCTTGGAAAAAGGGAATGTAAATCCGGAAGAAATAGATTTAGTAGTAGTTGCTACGGCTACCCCGGATAGTTTGGTGGCCTCGACAGCGGCTTTCGTAGCTTCGGAAATCGGGGCGGTAAATGCGTTTGCCTATGATTTGTTGGCGGCATGTTCCAGTTTTCTTTTTGGAATGTCCTCTGTGGCCAGTCAAATAGAATCCGGCCGTTACAAAAAAGTACTGTTGATAGGAGCGGATAAAATGTCCTCAATCTTGGATTACACGGACCGTACCACCTGTATCATCTTTGGTGATGGCGCTGGGGCCGTCCTGTTCGAACCCAATACCGAAGGTCTGGGACTACAAGATGAATATTTAAGAGCAGACGGTTCCGGAAGACAGTTTTTGGGTATGGAAGGTGGTGGTTCCTTGATGCCGGCTACCGAAGAAAGCGTAAAAAATAAAAAACATTTTATATTTCAGGATGGCAAAACCGTTTTCAAGTTTGCCGTATCCAATATGGCAGATGTCGCCGAGCGCATCATGAAACGAAACAACTTAACGGATGAAGATGTTTCTTGGCTGGTGCCACATCAAGCTAACAAAAGAATTATTGATGCTACGGCCAAAAGAATGGGCTTGGACAGCTCTAAAGTAATGATGAACATACAGCGTTACGGAAATACCACTTCTGGTACGTTACCACTATTGCTTAGCGATTATGAGAGCCAATTAAAAAAAGGGGATAATTTGGTTTTTGCCGCGTTCGGTGGAGGATTTACCTGGGGTTCCATTTATTTGAAATGGGCATATTAATTAAACTAATGACTACTTAAAAACACTTTTGAAACTATGGATATTAAAGAAATTCAAAGCCTCATCAAATTTGTGGCGAAATCCGGAGCAAGTGAAGTAAAACTGGAAACGGATGATCTTAAAATTACTATTCGTACAGGCGCTACGGGCACATCTGAAACCACTTACGTACAGTCCATTCCAATGGCACAGACCCCCATGGCGCCCGTTGCTCCAGCCCCGGTAGCGGAGACTCCCGCGACTTCTGACAGTCCCGCCACTACAGCGGATAGCGGTGCAGACGATGATGCTAAATACATTACGATAAAATCACCCATTATTGGTACGTTTTATAGAAAACCATCTCCTGACAAACCTGTTTTTGTAGAGGTAGGGGATACCATTTCTGCGGGAGATGTACTTTGTGTAATCGAAGCCATGAAATTGTTCAACGATATAGAATCAGAAGTATCAGGTAAAATCGTAAAGGTATTGGTAGACGATTCCTCTCCTGTAGAATTTGACCAACCGCTCTTTTTGGTAGACCCATCATAATTTTAAGTTTGGAAGTTTTCAGTTTAACGTTTAATGAAATAGCATTAAAACAATAGACTACTAAACCATAAACGCTTTAAACTAAGAAGAATATGTTTAAAAAAATACTGATTGCCAATAGAGGTGAGATAGCATTAAGGGTTATCCGTACCTGCAAGGAGATGGGGATCAAGACCGTTGCCGTGTATTCCAAGGCAGATGAAGAAAGTCTACACGTTAGGTTTGCGGACGAGGCCGTTTGTATAGGGCCGGCGGCCAGTAGCGAGTCGTACCTCAAAATACCCAATATCATCGCCGCGGCGGAGATTACGAATGCAGATGCCATTCATCCCGGCTATGGTTTTCTTTCGGAAAATTCCAAGTTTTCAAAGATATGTGCCGAGCATGACATTAAATTTATAGGAGCCTCTGGAGAGCAGATAGATCGCATGGGAGACAAGGCCACGGCCAAAGCGACCATGAAAGCGGCCGGAGTACCTTGTGTTCCGGGTTCGGACGGACTCTTAAAAGATGTGGCCGATGCCAAGAAGACCGCCAAAAAAATGGGATATCCCGTAATGATAAAGGCAACTGCCGGTGGTGGCGGTAAAGGAATGCGTGCCGTTTGGTCAGAAGAAGAAATGCAGGACCATTTTGAAAGTGCCGTACAGGAAGCAACGGCGGCTTTTGGAAATGGAGGTATGTATATGGAAAAACTGATTGAAGAACCTAGACATATTGAAATTCAAGTAGTGGGCGACCAATATGGAAAGGCCTGTCATTTATCGGAAAGGGATTGCTCGGTGCAGCGTAGGCATCAAAAACTCACGGAAGAAACACCATCTCCCTTCATGACGGACAAGTTGCGTGACGCCATGGGGAAAGCAGCCGTAAAGGCCGCGGAGTACATAAAATATGAAGGTGCCGGTACGGTAGAATTTTTGGTGGACAAGCATAGGAAGTTCTATTTCATGGAGATGAATACCCGTATTCAGGTGGAGCATCCCATAACGGAGCAGGTAATCGACTATGATTTGATTCGCGAGCAGATATTGGTGGCCGCAGGAGTTCCTATTTCCGGAAAAAACTATGTGCCTAAACTACACTCTATAGAATGCCGTATCAATGCGGAAGACCCGTATAACAACTTTAGACCTTCGCCGGGCAAGATAACCACCTTACATACACCGGGAGGCCATGGCATTCGTATGGATACACATGTGTACAGTGGCTATACCATTCCGCCGAACTATGATTCCATGATCGCTAAATTGATTACCACTGCACAAACAAGGGAAGAGGCGATCAATAAAATGAAAAGGGCCTTGGATGAATTTGTGATAGAGGGTATCAAAACTACGATTCCCTTCCATAGACAATTGATGGATCACCCAGATTACTTGGCAGGGAATTATACCACGGCCTTTATGAACGATTGGAAGATGGATCCAGAACCAAAAGTATAATATAGAACTCCGGTAATCAGCCGGAGTTTTTTTATGGTTTTCTTTTGCCAAAGGCAAAAGCCGGGCTATTCGCTATATCTTTTGTGTCTTCTTTGAAGCTTTAAAAAAACCTAAATCCAATATCAAGCCTTTACTACTCTCTAAGTGGAGTCGAAAGACAAAAAAGGATGCCGCTGCTATCCCTAAAACAGAAAAGGAATCTGATGTCTCAGTTCTGATATAGTGTAAATACTAATGATTATATATTCTGACTTCCTTTCTTAAAAATGGTCGGAACAACACCAATTGCAAATTTATTCGGATTATCCTTGAATCAACTTTCATTGTAAAACCCAGCAAACTGTAACAAAATACAAGCAGTAGCATCTTTAAAAAAACAATAAAATGTATAGAGTTCTTGTATTGTTATTTTTCTCACTTCTTGTATTCCATGGTGAGGCACAGCTAGAGAAGCAGTTATTGGATTTTGAATTTGAAGGGGTCAATTTAAATGGAGTATTGAATACCCCAAAGAATAGAGTACCCAAGGGTATTATACTTATTGTCCATGGTTCAGGGCAGACGAATGCTATTGCCCAAGAATGGTGGTACGACGTAAGGCAGGCGGTGATTAATGCTGGATATGCCACTTACATGTGGGATAAAATGGGCTGTGGCAAAAGTGAAGGTACTTTTAACTACAATCAAACCGTACAGAACAGTGCTTTGGAAGCAATCGCGGCCATTTCCATGTTAAAAGAAAAACATGTAGGAGGCTCGGAAAAAATTGGATTGTGGGGAATAAGCAGAGCGGGATGGATCAACCCTATTGTGATTGATCGGTATAAAGATATAGACCTTTGGATTTCGGTAAGCGGCGTAGACGATGACGAAACCTTTAAATACCTACTGGAACAAAACTTAAGAATCAACGGGCATACTATTGATGAGGTTGACCAAATTGTTGGAGAATGGCATAATGGGGTTCTATTATCTCGAAACGGGAAAAGTTACGAAGAGTATTTAGCGGCTACGCCAACGCTTCAAAAAAATGAATTTTGGCTTAGGTTCAACAATGGAGGCATCAAAGAAAAGGGCTATTATGAGTACCAAAAAGTCTTAAAAGAGGCGAAACTGGACAAAGAATCCAAGCTACCGTTATATGTGGAAGACTTTGAAAAGATGTTATCAAAAGTTGATATTCCCGTGTTGGCAATATTTGGCGAAAAGGACATGCACGTAGATTGGAAACAAACCAAAAAACTATATGAAAGGACATTGGCTTCTAATAAACAATTGACCATAAAAACATTTCCAAAGGGCAATCACAATTTGCATCAATGTAAAACCGGTGGGTTCTATGAGTTTGAAGATGATAAATTACCCTATGCGAGATGTGATGGTTTTTTGGATGCCATAACTAGCTGGCTAGAAGAAAGAGAATAGATTGTTGTCCCGCAGAAAATATTCATATCCCATTGCCCATCACTTTTCTAAATAAAACCCAGCTATTCCTTAACTTCGAAAATACAACGGAGAAGTGCAGTGGGCATTTTCCAATGAATATTTATAACAATATATGCCACATGAACATTACATGAAGATTGCCATAGCAAAAGCCAGGGAAGGTCGCGATGCCGAATCGGGCGGTGCTTTTGGAGCGGTTATCGTGAGAAATGAAGAGATTGTAGCAGAAGTGCACAACGAGGTAAAAGGGGATGATGATCTTACACAGCATGCGGAATTAAGGGCTATACAGCAAGCCTGCGAAGAAATAGGAAAGGACAATTTAAAAGAATGTACGTTGTACACCAGTTGCGAACCTTGTATGATGTGCTTGGGCGCATGCCATTGGGCAAAGTTCAAGGCCATTTATTATGCAGCTTCGGCGGAGGATGCCCAAAATTTTGGATATGCCTATTCCGCTTCTTATTTTGATATGAACCCTGTAAAAAGGAGAACAGAGTTTCATATGATACAGATACTTCGAGAGGAAGCTTTAGCTGTTTGGAAGGAGGAATATAATGGGGATTAACACCAACAAAATCCAATAACAAAACCATGAACCTAAGCTATTGGGAGTATAAAACGTGGTTAAATGCTATTGATTTTACCATTGTGGGAAGCGGTATCGTAGGACTTAATTGTGCTTTGGAATTGCGCAAAAAATATCCGAAAGCTAAAATTTTGATTCTGGAAAAAGGAATCTTTCCTCAGGGAGCAAGCACCAAAAATGCAGGTTTTGCCTGTTTCGGTAGTATTTCCGAAGTGTTGAACGATTCGGAACACCACAGCGAACAAGAGGTCATAAATTTGGTAAAAGACAGAGTGACCGGAATCCAAACGTTGCGGAAATCGGTAGGAGATACAGTTTTGGATTACCGGCAACTGGGCGGACATGAACTTTTTTTGAAAGACCATGATCATTTGTATCAAAAATGCCTTGAAAATTTAGCTCAGGTAAACGAAATGCTTGAACCGGTTTTTGGTAAAAACACCTTTGCGAGGACATCAAATGCTTATGGATTTAAAAATGTTGAAAAACACTATATTACCCATCGGCATGAAGGCCAAATAGATACTGGCAAGATGATGGATGCTTTAATGCGATTGGTCCAAAAACAAAATATTTATATTCTGAACGGAATTACGGTAGTCGCATTTTCAGAAGTACAGGATGGGGTACATATTAAAACGAATAGGTTTGAACTGAAAACCAAAAAACTCTATATCGCTACCAATGGTTTCGCTTCAAAATTAATACCGGAGCCGGTTCAACCGGCCCGTGCACAGGTAATCATTACGAAACCCATTCCAAAATTGCACGTACAAGGCACTTTTCATTTGGACCAAGGCTACTACTATTTTAGAAATATCGACAATCGTATTTTATTGGGCGGCGGGAGAAACCTCGATTTTAAAACAGAAGAAACCACTGAGTTCGGGAATACTAAAATCATACAAAACAAACTTCATGAGCTTTTGAGTACCGTTATCCTACCGGATATTCCGTTTGTGATAGATCAAAAATGGTCGGGTATCATGGGAGTAGGTGCACAGAAAAAACCAATTGTGAAGACAATTTCAACAAACGTGGCCTGTGGGGTGCGTTTAGGAGGTATGGGTATCGCCGTCGGTACCCATGTGGGACAAAAGTTGGCACACCAATTTGATTTGTAATTATTTTGTAATTCCAAAAATTAAAACTCACAAAGATATCTCAAGGCGATTCTAACGATAAAATGGTAAATTCCTTATTTATAAACTGGCAGATTTGTACCATCTTGAAGAATGAAAAATCTTTTATTGAATTAAAAAAAGTAGCTTTCGCGTTTTGTAATGAGTTTGTAAACGCTAGAATTTTAAGAATACGAACACAGATTACCGAAATAGAAAATGCACTGACTTCTGAAACCAAGAGCAGTGCCGGCGATAAACACGAAACGGGAAGGGCCATGATTCAATTAGAGCGTGAGAAACTGGGCGTACAGTTGGCCGAGGCAGAAAAAATGAAACAACTCCTATCCAAAGTTCCTTTGAACACCACTTCGGAAACCGTAGGTTTGGGAAGTTTCGTTTTTACCGACCAAGGCAATTATTATATTGCTATTTCTGCGGGAGCAGGTAAAGTAAATCAGGAGTCTTTTTTCTGTATCTCCGTGGCAACCCCTATTGGGAAATTGTTATTGGGTAAACGCAAAGGCGATACATTCAACTTTAATCAAAAAGCATTTCAAATATTGAATTTCGGATAGTTTTATATATGTCTAAAAATGCAAGTTTAGTCGAGTTTTGGTTTCGCCCGATTGACTTTTTTGAGCGCTGCCCTTTTTTTGGATTTCAGTCTTTTCTCAATAGCCGATTTTGAAGGTTTTGTCGGTTTTCTTTTTTTGGGAACCTGAAGCGACTTTTTCAATAGCCTGAAGAATCTTTTTATAACTTCCTCTTTATTTTTATGTTGACTTCGATGAATATCGCACTGCAATACCAGAGTATTTTCCTTGCTCAGTTTGAAACCAAGTTTTTGAAACAGTCTTTCTTTCTCTATTGGGGATAATCCAAGAGAATTTTGAACATCAAACGATAGCGCCACTTTTGAGGATACCTTATTGGCATGCTGCCCTCCGGGACCGCTACTTCTAACAGCCTTAAATTGAAGTTCTTGTTGTATAGTATCCTTATCCAAAACAATATTGTTTTAGACAAAAATAGGAAAACACATCACTAATAGTTTTTTGGGGAATGGAACGGTAGAAAGTTCCTCTCCTATTTTAGGAATACGGGTAACAATAATAGTGTAAAAACTACCAAAGTAAGAACCAAATGCAAACGCTTCATAACGTAGGTTTTAAAAATTATAACACCTATAACGCAAAAGTTTTGAGATTAGTCTAAATATTTCAGGTTTTATCCTGAAAAGTAAATGGCTTACAGATTTAATGAATAGAACAAATATATATGGCGAATCAAAATTATCTTAGACCAATAGAATCGACTTCATGAAAAATCAAATAAAAAGAATAGCCAAAATAGGGTATTTTTCCAAAGGTGTAGTCTATGCATTGACCGGTTTTCTTGCGTTTGGAGCTGCCTTTGGACTTGGCGGTAAGGCACAGGGCAAGATGGGTGTATTGGCATTTTTAAAAGAGCAGAGTTTTGGTAATGTTCTGTTAGGTTTAATAGGTACAGGACTCATATGCTATGCTTTTTGGCGTTTTTTCCAAAGCATAAAAGATCCTGAGAACATTGGTTCGGATACTTCCGGGCTAGGTAAAAGAATAGGTTTTTTTCTTAGTGGATTATTATATTTTTCTTTAGGGATATATGCATTTTATACTATTCTCGGTCAGTCAGGAAACGGCGCGGGTAATAGTTCTTTTATCCCTTCTGAAATTACGGAATATGTGTTTTACGCTATTGGAATAGGATTGGTTTTAAAGGCAATCTTCCAATTTAAAAAAGCCTATAAGGGTGACTTTATCAAAAAATTTGATTCAAGTAGTCTATCAAAAAGAAATATTCGGAAAGCAATCAAAAACTTTGGTTACGCAGGGCTTATTGCTAGGGGTATTGTTGTTGCTATTATTTCCTATTTTTTTCTGAGAGCCGCTAGCACTGCTGGTTCTTTGCAATCTGCAAGCGGTACTCAAGAAGCGTTTGATTTTTTAGGACAAAACTCGGAAGGCCCTTGGTTGGTGGGGATAGTTGCTCTTGGACTTATATGCTACGGAATTTTTATGTTCATGATGGCAAAATACAGAGCGTTTGATACTACTTAAATCCAACTTCCCTTGTAGGCAATTATAAAATTAGAATTACGCGAACAAAAAAGAAATTAATCTCAAAATAACAAGTATTATGAAAGTACAAGCATATCTTTCCTTTAATGGCAACTGCCAAGAAGCATTGAATTTTTATGGAAAACTATTCAATGCCGATATTAAGAATAGGCAAACCTATGAGGATAAAAAAATTGATGTCCCTTCCTCTTATAGAAATAAATTACAGCATGCTGAACTTCAAGGAAAAGGAATTCATATAATGGCATATGACGTGGCACCGGATACGCCCCTGAATAGTGGAAACCAAATACAAATGAGCATAGATGCGGATAGTGTTGAAAAAGGAGAAAGTTTTTTCGAAGAACTGTCTAAAGGAGGTCAGGTTCATCATGATTTCAGAGAACGGGAATGGGGCTATTTTGGCAGGTGTACTGATAGATACGGTATTGGATGGATGGTCAATAGTAAGATATAATAGGCATAAATATTCTGAAGTTTTCGTGCAAAAAGAAAGTTGATCAAAATGGATTTTTGATACTTTGAAGTTAACAAGAGAAGTTCTTACACTTTATGTAATTCGATTGGTTTGAATCCTTTGGTTAATGGTCTCCAGGGATACATTCAAGAAGAGTTCTTTATCTGCGGAAAGTTCTGTAGGGGCATTAAAAAAAATGGTTTCACCATCTTCCATGACACCTTCCGTCAAAAAATGACTTCCCATGGGGTAAGATTTTTTAACGGTCACGGGAATACCCGAAGTTTCCGATACGCGAAACTCGTGGGCATAGACAATAATCCTCCTTTTGGTATTGGCGTATGATTTTAGGACATCGATAGAAATACTATTGGCCTCTCCAAAAAGCGAAGCAATGTACAGTTCCTTTGGATTTTTGTACAATTCCATAGGTTTTCCCTTTACCATGATTTTACGGTCCCTGAGGACAAAAATCCTATCTGTAAAAGGGAGTACATCCTGATAGTCGTGTGTGGCTATGATACAGGTGATTCCATTTTCCTTCAGATAGCTAAAGATGTTGCGCCTTAGACTGTTCTTTAAAAAATTATCGATATGGCCAAAAGGTTCGTCCAATAATAATATTTCCGGTTTTTGCGCCAAGACCCTTGCAAGTGCTACCCGTTGTTGTTGGCCACCACTTAAGGTTTTCACTTTTTTATCTGCAAAATCGGCGAGTTCGATCATTTCCAGTAGTTCCGCTGTTCTTTCTTCCAGTTCTTTCGGATAGAAAACAGAGAGATATTGGCTAATATTCTCACGAACGGTAATAAAAGGCATTAAATCAAAATCTTGGGAAAGATATTTGATAAAGGGAGCACCGGGGACCAGATTATAGGCAGGCCCTAAAATGGGTTCGTCTTCCCAGAAAACTTCTCCCTGTTCTAAATCCATCAAGCCATAAATTATTTTCAGCAAGGTACTTTTGCCGCAACCGCTTTCTCCAATGATGGCCACATGTTCCCTTCGCTGAATTCTGAGGTCAATGTTTTCCAATACGGGAACATCATCATAGGCAAAGGAGACATTTTCTATACGGAGCATAGTTATTAGGAAATCGTATTATATGTTGAATAACGAATTTTAGCTTTATTTATTTATAAAATTGAGAACTATTATTATCTTCTTATGAATTAGACCATATTGCCCTTATTTCTTAAGTGTAATCAATTTGATAAGAAACGTGGTGCTCAAACAATGTTACACTCAGATTTAATCAACTTGATTAATGATAGTTAGTTAAGAATTAATTGAAGAAAACTTGATAATGTTAATTTTTGACTGTTTTATGACACCGGATGAGATAGTAGAAGAGTACTTTTATAAATATGTTTAAGACACTTAAATATTTTTCTTTTAAGCCTTCAAATAAATTGCTTCTTGGCTTTTTATTGATGGACTTTCTATTTCTTGTAATACATTTATTTATTGGATTTCTGTTTTACTTGGAAATTATTTCAAATTGGACAGACTACGGTTTTTTATTGATCACTGTTGATCAAAGTATTCCTGAATTTTTCCAATATGTAAAATATTTGTTGATTATTGTTCTTTTAATCAAAATAATTCACGCAGCTAAGCGATTTCAGTTCATATCATGGGCTTTTTTCTTTTTAATACTTTTTGTAGACGATTCTATCGGGATTCACGAAAATGCAGGGATTTTTCTTAGCGAAAAATTTAATTTCAATTCTATGTTTGGCCTTAGAGCAGAGGATATAGGTGAACTTTTGTATACCGGTTTGATAGGTTTTATAATAATAATTGCCTTTGTAGCTTCTTTCTTAAAAGGAGACAAAATGTTCAAAAGAAACTCTATTGACTTATCCATTTTAATTTTCTTTTTTCTCTTGTTCGGTGTCGGATTCGATATGTTACATCAAATTTTAAGCTCAAGTAGCAAGCTCAACTTTTTGTTCGGTATGATTGAAGATGGAGGAGAGATGATCATGATGTCCATCATATTGTGGTACATATACCATTTATCACTTACCTACAAAAAAGATAGAACAGTTTATCTACACACTGCATTGTTAAACCCATGAAATCACCGGACTATTGTTTAGTCCTTAAACTCTTTTAATACGGCTTGATTGGGTAATTCACTAAAGCCCATATTATAAAGCGTGAAACCAAAAATATCGGCAAACTGTTCGATGGTTTTGCTTACCGGAGTTCCTGCTCCGTGACCTGCATTGGTTTCAATACGAATGAGCGTAGGATTTTCACCGGCCTGTTTTTCTTGAAGTTCTGCAGCAAACTTAAAACTGTGTGCGGGAACCACGCGATCATCATGGTCTCCAGTGGTCACCAAGGTAGCCGGATACTCCGTACCTTCCTTGACATTATGCAAGGGAGAATAGCCTTTTATATAATTGAACATTTCCTCACTTTCTTCCGAAGTTCCGTAATCATATGCCCAACCAGCTCCAGAGGTGAACGTATGATACCGCAGCATGTCCAAAACGCCAACGGCGGGCAGTGCTACTTGCATTAGGTCAGGTCTTTGTGTCATGGTAGCCCCTACCAATAGACCACCGTTGGATCCGCCGCGTATGGCCAAATACTCTTTGGATGTGTATTTATTTTCAATAAGATATTCCGCGGCAGCGATAAAATCATCGAATACGTTTTGTTTTTGGGTCTTGGTACCGGCATCATGCCATTTTTTGCCATATTCTCCACCACCTCTTAAATTGGGTACGGCATAAATACCGCCTTGCTCCATCCAGACCGCATTGCCTATGCTAAAAGATGGGGTAAGACTTATATTGAACCCTCCATAACCGTATAAAATCGTTGGATTTTTACCGTTGAGTTCTACTCCTTTTTTATGGGTGATGATCATAGGTACCTTGGTACCGTCTTTAGAAGTGTAAAAAACCTGATTTGATTCATAATCTTCTGGATTAAAATCTATTTCCGGTTTCCAGTATTGCTCATAGTCCCCGGTTTCTACATTGTATTTGTAGGATGAACCCGGAGTGTTATAATTGGTGAAGGAAAAATAAAATTCCTTATCCTCTTTTTTACCGCCAAAACCACTTGCGCTTCCTAAACCAGGTAGTTTTACCTCGCGGACCATTTTACCGTCGTAATCGTATTGATATACCTTGGAAATGGCATCTACCATATATTCTGCAAAGAAATAGCCTCCACCGGTGCCAATGGTCAATACATTTTCTGTTTCCGGAATTAAGTCCTGCCAATTTTCAGGGGTAGGATTTGCGGCATCTACGGTTACGACTTTTTGGTTGGGAGCATCCATATTGGTCATTAAAAACAATTTGGAACCTTTTGTCTCTACCGGATAGGTGTCCGTATCCGCGTTGTCCAAGATGGTCACAAAATCGGACTTCGGTTTTGACAAGTCCTTCATCAATAACTTGTTCCCCGAGGTAGAAATTCTAGGAAAGACAAAGAGATATCTATTGTCTTCCGTAACCGAACCGCCCACATATCTATGTTTTTCTTCTGGTGTCCCTCCGTATATAAGCTCGTCCTCACTTTGTGGTGTGCCCAATTTGTGATAGTATAATTTGTGTTGGTCCGTCTTAGCAGAAAGCTCACTTCCTTTAGGCTTGTCATAACTAGAATAGAAGAAACCCTCGTTTCCTTTCCAAGAAATACCACTGAATTTTATGTCCACAAGTGTATCCTCTACAATTTCCATGGTTTCGGTATTCATGATGATTGCCTTGCGCCAATCGCTTCCACCTTCGGAAATCATATAAGTTGCCAGAGAACCGTCCTTGGTAAAATTTAAGCCTGCCAAAGATGTGGTGCCGTCCTCAGAAAAAGTATTGGGGTCCAAGAAGACTTCCGCCTCACCATCTCCTTTTTTACGATAAACCACATATTGGTTTTGGAGTCCATCATTTTTATAGAAATAAGTGTAATCCCCTTCTTTGAAAGGGGAACCTAATTTTTCATAGTTCCATAGTTCTTCCAGTCTATTTTTTAAATTCTCGCGAAAGGGAATGTTTTCCAAATACCCAAAAGTAGTTTTGTTCTGCTCTTTCACCCATGCTTCCGTTTCGGGGCTCATATCGTCCTCCAACCAGCGGTAGGGATCTTTTACTTCTGTTCCAAAATAAGTGTCAACGGTATCAACTTTTGCTGTAGTAGGATAATTCACTGCGATAGGTTCTCTTTTTGTTTCTGTTTTGCATGCAATGACTGCAAGTGCCACGAATAGGGCGGTAGTTAATCTTCTCATTATGTAGTAATTAGTCAGGCTAAAAATAAGACTAAAAAACCTTCAAAATAATGATATTTTGAAGGTTTTAACATTCTTTTGGGTACTATTGATGTACATCAGATATCGACAAAAACAAGATGGTGCTCCACATACTCTTCAAACGCTAAAAGAAAAAGATTGTCCTCCGGATAATACTTGGCCTTTTCAAAATCTTCCCCGGCAAAATTTTTGATTACCTCAAGATTTTCCCAATATGTAATCAAGGTGAAATGTGCTTCGTTCTTTTTTAATTGTTTTAAAAAACTAAGCTTTACAAAACCGGAAGTTTTCTGATAATCGGGAATCGCCCGAGTTTTCATAAAACGAGTGTATTCTTCCTCGTTTTCTAGTTTGGTTCTCCCACGCCAAATTCTAGCTATCATGTTTTAGTGCTAAACCAATTTTTTGTCGACCAAATATTCCGCAATCTGTACGGCATTGGTCGCAGCCCCTTTTCTAAGGTTGTCCGATACAATCCACATATTCAGCGTATTGCGCTGTGTCTCATCCCTGCGGATACGCCCTACGAATACCTCATCTTTATCATGCGCGTAAATGGGCATGGGGTACGTATTTGTGTCCGGATTGTCCTGTACGGTCACGCCAGGTGTGTCGTTTAGAATTTTACGGACCTCGTTCAATTCAAAATCATTCAAGAACTCCACATTCACGGATTCCGAATGCCCTCCTGCCGTAGGAATACGTACTGCCGTAGCGGAAACGGAAAAAGTACGGTCGTCCAATATTTTTTGTGGTTCACGGGCCAACTTCATTTCTTCTTTGGTGTACCCATTTTCTAGAAAAACATCACAGTGGGGCAGCGCATTTCGACCTATAGGATATGGATATGCCATTTCTCCATCTATCCCGGCAATTTCATTTTCCAATTGGCGCACCGCTTTTACCCCCGTTCCGGATACGGATTGGTAGGTTGAAATTACTACGCGCTTCATTTTATATTTCTTGTGTAATGGCGCCAGAGCCATCACCAATTGTATAGTGGAACAATTAGGGTTAGCAATGATTTTGTCCGTTGCTGTTAATCCATCGGCATTTATTTCGGGAACGACCAATTTTTTGGAGGGATCCATACGCCAAGCGGAGGAATTATCTACTACAGTTGTACCAACTTCGGCAAACTTAGGGGCCCATTCCAAAGAGGTATCCCCTCCAGCAGAAAAAATGGCAATATGCGGTTTAGCTGCTACGGCATCTGCCAAACCGATGATGGTATAATCTTCTCCCTTATATGCTAATTTTTTGCCAACGGAACGTTCGGAGGCGACCAATAAAAGTTCCGTGATAGGAAAATTACGTTCAGCCAATACTTTTAACATAACTTCGCCTACCATTCCGGTGGCGCCAACAACTGCTACTTTCATTTTATTCTAATTTGAAAGGGCAAAGGTAGGTCGCAATTTGGAAACTATCATCAAAAAGAAGCATCGATATTAAAAATAAAACAAAAAGTTATATTTATAACAATTAAAACTGTTATTTCATTTCAAGGTCGTAAATTAAAAGAAGAACCGTCAACCTGGTTAGCGTAACCAGGTTGACGGTTTTAAGATTAAAATAAACTGCAGTGCAGCGGTGCTGTCCTTTTGGACAACTTATTTTTTAAGAGCGTCCCTAATTTCCATAAGTAACTCTTCTTGTGTTGGTCCTGCCGGTTCAGCTGGTGCCTCCTCTTCTTTTTTCTTCATGCTATTCACTCCTTTGACAATCATGAACATTACAAAGGCTACGATAATAAAGTCGATAACGTTGGTTAAAAATTCACCATACAATACGGCAACTTCGCCTACTTTTTCTCCAGCTTCATTCATAGTTCCTTCTTGTAAGATGTATTTTAAATCGTTAAAGTTTGCATTAAAGAGCAGACCGATCAATGGAGAAACGATTCCCCCAGTAAAAGATGCGACCACTTTATTAAAAGCAGCACCCATAACGAAACCAACGGCGATATCCACCAGGTTTCCTTTCATTGCAAATTCCTTAAATTCTTTTAACATGATATAGTGTTTTGTTGGTTAATACAGTATGCAATGTAAGAAAAAAATAGCTTCGTTCTAAAAGGGTAGTAGATAAACAGTTACTCTATTAAAGTTCGCTTAATGCGTTGTGAAATCCCGGTCAGGATTTCATAGGAAATAGTATCTGCCGTTTCTGCAAACTTTGTAGCACTAAGTTCAGGTCCAAAGATGAGTACTTCGTCCCCTTCTTCACAGTCAATATTGGTAATGTCTATCATAATCATATCCATACAGACATTACCGATGATCGGAGCCTCTTTCCCATTGACCGAGACATGCGTTTTTTCATTGCCATATTGTCTGCCTATGCCATCTGCGTGACCCAACGGGAGGGTTGCCGTTACGTGATAACCTTTTGAAGTATACGCCCGGTTGTAACCCACTGTTTCCCCGGGTTCTATTTTGTGTATCTGAGATATGATGGTTTTCAAAGAAGCTACCGGTCTTAACTCCGCATCAACTTTGGCCTCGTTACCGTAGCCGTACAATCCGATTCCACTTCTGACCATATCATATTGAGCATTGGTGTAATTGATGATTCCAGACGTATTCAATAAATGCCTGAAAGGTGCATAGCCTAATTTTTTATCGACCTCCTGTGCAATTTTTTCGAAAGTTTCAATTTGTTTTTGAGTGAAATTCTTTTCATTCAAATCTTCCGAGGCCGCTAAATGTGAAAAAATAGAAGTGATTTTTATTTCGTTTCTCCCGTTCAATTTTTCCGCGATAAACTCCACATCGTTCTCCCAAAAACCGAGTCGGTTTAGACCGGTATTGAATTTTAAGTGCACCGGATAATTTTTTTGTCCGTGTTTTTTCGCAGTTGCTAAAAATTCGTTCAAAATCTTGGGAGAATAAATACTAGGTTCTAGATAACGTTCAATCAACGTATCAAAATTAATGGTCTGCGGGTGCAGCACCAAAATGGGTTTAGTTATTCCCGCATCGCGCAGCGCAACACCTTCCCGCACATAGGCCACGGCAAAATAATCAACCCCTAGCTCCTGTAGCTTTAATGCTATGTTTTCTGCATCGCTGCCATAGGCAAATGCCTTCACAACGGCCAAAAACTTGGTATTAGGCTTTAATTTGGACCTTAAATAGTGGTAGTTATGTTCCAGTGCGCCCAAATTTATTTCAAGAATCGTTTCTTGGGCTTTAGGCATCTGATTTCTTTTTAGGGGCGATGATTTCTTCTGAAGAAACTTCTATTTTTTTTACTTTTTCCTTTATCATCGCTTTGTAGAAAGCACCTCTGCTCAGTGGCTCATATTCTTCCGTTTCCCCAAGCATGACCAAATCCGCATTGTTCGATTTACGATAGCTGTAATTGGCCAAATTTCCTGTCCTGGTGCATATGGCATGTACTTTGGTCACATATTCCGCAGTTGCCATGAGTGCTGGCATGGGCCCAAAAGGGTTTCCTTTAAAATCCATATCCAATCCTGCAACAATGACCCTAACGCCCTTGTTCGCCAAATCATTACAAACGGTCACGATTTCGTCATCAAAAAACTGCGCCTCATCAATCCCTATGACATCACATGTGTCGCCTAATATCCGAATATTGGCAGCTGCCGGTACCGGAGTGGACCTAATTTCGTTCGCATCGTGGGAGACGACCATTTCGTCATGGTAACGTTTGTCCACCATAGGCTTAAAGATCTCGACCTTTAGTTTGGCAAATTTTGCACGCCTTAACCTACGGATCAGTTCCTCTGTCTTCCCGGAAAACATAGAGCCGGCAATGACTTCTATCCAGCCGAACTGTTCTTTGGGATTAACGGTATTTTCGAGAAACATTTTGTAATTTTAGACGAAATTATGAGGTTTTTTCGTTCTAGTTTATAGAATGCTAAAGTTATTAAAAAAAGGTATCGCAATAGAATAGAAAAGACTAATTTGTAGGGTATGAAGAGAAAGTTGAAAGAAGAGTTGCGGAAGTTATCTACCGAAATCATTACCGCGCGAGATACGGATTCTATAGCTGATCTGTACGAGTCGGCAAAAAAGTTATATGAGAAATTGGCCGTGCTTAAGTTTATTGAGGAAGAGCTGAACGATTTGGAGGTTGATGTTTCCAAAAGTGCAATTGCGGCGAAATTTGAGGAAATGGCAACCGCCGTTATGAGGGAGAACTCCTCTGTTCCGGAAAGCAATCCACACAATGAAGATATCATGATACCTGGAATGGACACTATAAAGGATATGGTTTCCGAGATGCCGAATGATGAGAATTTGGAGGATGTACTAAAGGATTTTATGGCGCAACCCAATTTGATGAAGAATGATAAGGAACTTTTCATGCCTACGAATGGCAATGGAGTTTCCAAGACGGAAGTTCCCAAATCGCTCAACGATAGTTTGGGCAAGAAAGATCTAAAGGTAGACTTGAACAATAGATTGGCTTTCGTGAAGCATTTATTCAGTGATAGCACGGCGGATTATAACCGTGTATTGTCTCAACTCAATACTATTGATACTCACGAACGATCTATTTCTTTTATAGAAAATATGGTAAAGCCCGACTATAACAATTGGGAAGGCAAAGAGGAATACGAAGCCCGATTTATGGAATTAATAGAGCGTAGATTTGCTTAGATGAAACAGGAAATAAAATCAAAACCCAACAGTAATGTTGGGTTTTTTTGTTTCAAGCGACAATTTTGAACATATCTTTGACCTTATAAAATGACAAAATGGATTTTAAAAAGATCATCTTTTATTTAGCGACTGCCGTATTGACTTATGTAATGTTGTATTCCGCATATTTTTATCTTTCAAGCCCGGACGTAGTTGTCGGTATTTTTGAGGGGTATGATTATCCCACTTATTTGGTGTACCCTTTGGCCATCGCCAAGATATTGGGGTTGGTTGCCATTTGGGGTAATTTCTCCAAGCCCTTGAAAGAATGGGCCTATGCAGGATTCTTTTTTGATACCACGCTGGCTTTTACTGCACATAAAGTAGCGGAAGATGGTGGGGAACTTTATTCCATCATTGCTTTTATAGCATTGGTGATATCCTATATTTTCGGTAAAATCATAAATCATTAAGTTCTAGTTTAATGGGAAAACTATACTTGGTACCAACGCCTATAGGAAATTTGGAAGACATGACCCTGAGAGCCATTAGGATTCTAAAGGAAGTAGACTTTATTTTGGCCGAAGACACCCGTACCAGTAGAAAATTGTTACAACATTTTAACATCAATACCCCCATGCAAAGCCATCATATGCATAATGAGCATAAAACGGTCGATGTATTGATTCAGAAATTAAAAGGGGGAACGACTATAGCTTTAATTTCCGATGCGGGTACGCCTGCAATTTCAGATCCCGGATTTTTATTGACAAGATCCTGTGTGGAACATGATATTCATGTAGAATGTCTCCCTGGTGCTACAGCTTTTGTGCCGGCATTGGTAAATAGTGGACTCCCAAATGATAAATTTGTTTTTGAAGGATTTCTCCCGATAAAAAAAGGCCGCCAAACCCGATTAAAAATGCTGGCCGAGGAAACACGAACGCTAATTTTTTATGAATCGCCGCACAAGCTTCTTAAAACGTTGGGACATTTTGTAGAGTATTTTGGGGAGGATAGGCCTGTTTCCGTTTCAAGGGAATTGACCAAATTATACGAAGAAACGATAAGGGGAACCACTGCTGAGGTTTTGGAACATTTCACCAATACACCACCTAAAGGAGAAATTGTGATTATAGTCGGGGGCAATAAATAAACTTGATCCATCTTAACTTTTTAGCGGGTTGAATATCAGGGTCATTTTATAGGGCTTTTTTTGGTTTGTTACGTATAAAGTTGAAATAAAGACTATATTTAAATGGCTAATTCCTTTCCATGAAAACTATTGTTTTTTCAAGTGCTTATTTACAAAATAGTCTTCCTATAAAAATACTTGCATATTCTTTTGAACTCGTGTTCGGCTGGTGCAAAGCTCTGGAAAATGTTATGGTTGCTCCTAAAAACACTGATTCTGTTGCAATTTTGAGAGCACAAATAATTCGTCTTGGCATCTTACATAAATGATGGTGCCATGGCTAATAGTTCTAGTTACTGTTTCTTTGGTCTATTATTTGGACCGATGGGAAAACAAACATATTAAATCTGTTTTTGATTGGGTGCCGGCAATACTTTTGGCCTATCTAATTCCGGCGTTCTTATCCTATCTTTTTTCGGAAGATTTCTCCCAAGCTGCTATTCATGATTTTAGCAAAGATTATTTTATCCCTTTGGCCATAGTATCGGTTATGGCAAGCTTGTCTTTGGGACAGTTAAAAGCAATAGGGTATAGGCCAATTTTAGTCTTTATGGCCGGGTCTGTTTTTATTGCAGTTTTCCCTGTTGTTTTTGTTTCGGTTTTTTCTGAGACAAATTTTGTTTCAAACACTTTAATTTTAAAAGAATTTTGGAAAGGCGTTCCGCCAATCGTTGGTAGTTGGATTGGGGGTAGTACAAGTCAATTGGTGTTAAAGGAGATAGTAGAATGTCCCGAAGCTATTTTTTTATCGGTTTTGGTGATGGATAATATTTTAGTCAATGTTTGGACAATTTTGATGTTCCAAGGCATTAAAAAAAGCAACACATTAAATAAATGGTTCAATATAAGCGATAAAGAACTCCCTGAAGAAATTAGGCAAGAGAAACAAAAAGCAATCCCAATATGGGTTACGATCATTGTTTTGACCGGTCTTGTTTTTGGAATTAATGCTATACTGAAGAGCTTCGTGTTCAAGGTGGTGGCGTTGTCTGTTCTTGGGCTGTTCTTGGGAAATTATATCCCTCGTTGGAATTATAAATTTTCCTTAAAAGCGGGGGCCGTTTTAATACTTGTAGTCATGGCAGTCCTAGGTTTAAAACTCCGTTTTGATACCTTGGGGTTCGATGTCTATTTCTTTGGATTTTTAGTACTCTGGTTATTCGGTCATTTTTTATTGATGATACTTGTGGCCAAACTATTGAATGTGAATATGGCATGGGTACCAATAGCTAGTATGGCTAATGTTGGAGGTATAGCTACTGCCCCGGCTGTCACCGCGGCTTACGAAAAAAAATGGATGCCGCATGCCATTGTCTTGGCAATATTAAGTATGGCGACCGGTACTTTTTGGGGAATGCTGACCATCTATTTGTTAAAACTAGTTGTTTCTTAACTTTGAAATTGATAGAAAGCAACGCATCGGATTTTTCGGAATAAAAACGGCTATAATGACACTAAAAAATTTTAAGAACAAACTGGAGAATGACCCAAATTCAATTGAATTTTCAGAAACTATGGCGGTGATAGACAACAACTATAATTTCTCGCCGACCACCTTCACCAATGGCACGGTGCACAATGTTGCAGGTGAAAATTCGGGTTCCTGCAAATTGTTCGCTTTTGCAAAACTGCAGGATTTTTCCAAAGCCGAAACGTTAGCATGTTTTGGAACGTTTTATTTTAATGATGTATTAAAAGACCCCAAGGGCAAGGACCATCAAAATATTCGGAATTTTATGCAAACTGGTTTTGAAGGCTTGCAATTTGAAACAGAAGCACTAATCCCAAAATAAAACATGCATTTTTCCAACCATGAAGAAGCTCCTAACTGAAATAAGGACATGCACTGTTTGCAAGGAGTACTTGCCTTTGGGTCCCAGGCCTATTATTGCTGGAACGGTACATTCTAAAATCATTTTGTTGAGTCAGGCTCCTGGAAGAAAAGCACATGAGCACAATAAGGCTTGGGATGATCCGAGCGGAAAAAAATTAAGGGAATGGCTCGGTGTAACCGATGAAGAGTTCTATAACCCGGATAATTTTGGGATTTTGCCTATGGGATTCTGCTACCCTGGAAAGGCCAAAACAGGTGATTTACCACCGAGAAAAGAATGTGCTCCATTATGGCATGATTTAGTATGGAACGAATTGAAGAACGTAAAATTGATACTCCTTATTGGAAAGTATGCACAAGACCGTTACTTAAAAGAGGATTCCAAAAAGAATTTGACCGAGAATATTGCGGCCTATCATGAATTTCTTCCCAAGTTCTTCCCATTGCCGCATCCTTCACCGGTGAATCGTTTTTGGCGTACTAAAAACCCATGGTTTGAAACCAATGTGGTGTCCGAATTACAAGAAAAGGTAGCTGAAATCTTAAGTAAAGCAAATTAAAATTAGTCTTTTGGTAGCACTTTTAAAATATTATAATTGATTAAATTGTCGACGATAAAAGACAATTATTTATATTTTTGTCGATAACAAAAGACAGTATTTGATTTTTTTGTCGATGATGAAAGGCAATTTCACATATTTGAAGAATAAAATCCATCAAAATGGAAGAATTATTCTCAATTCAGGAACAACTTCTAGAGCATGTTGGAGTAAAACAGCGTTATCTATTAACTAAAATAGATTGGAACAATAGGCTCATTGCAATTAAAGGAGCAAGAGGTTCAGGTAAGACAACCTTGCTACATCAATATATAAAATTTAAATTACCAAAGGAAGCCATACCGCTTTATGCTTCACTGGATAGCCTTTACTTTTTAGATAATACTTTAGTTAGCTTGGCAAAAGAATTCGCACTTCAAGGAGGCACTCATCTTTTTTTAGATGAAGTTCATAAATATCCCCAATGGTCTAGAGAGCTAAAATTAATCCATGACCAATTTCCCAATCTCAAAACAGTGTTCACCTCTTCATCAATGCTGGAAATTTATAAAGGAAAATCCGATTTAAGCAGAAGGGTTGTAAACTATCATTTAAAAGAACTTTCGTTCAGGGAATTCATTTTTTTGACAAAAGGCCATAGTCTGCCCAACTTAAGCTTAAAAGAATTGCTTCATAATCATAAAGAAATAGCAAAAAAAGTAAAACAGGACCTGCAAAGTCCACTAAAGGATTTTAAGGAATATCTAGAATACGGTTGTTATCCTTACTTTTTGGAAGGAACAAACGGATACTTACGAAAACTATTACAGACTATAAATCTCATATTGGAAATAGATTTGAATGCAATAGAGAATATTCCCTATTCGGAGAGTAGAAAAATAAAAAAACTTTTGGTGGCCATAGCGCAATCGGCTCCTTTTTCTCCTAACGTTTCAAAACTCAGCAAACGTTTGGGCATGTCCAGGGATTTTTTGTTGAATTCAATAAAATTATTGGATAGGGCAGATTTGGTCATAGAATTATTTAAGCCTACCAAGGGTATCGGGGCATTTACCAAATCAGAAAAATTATATTTAAACAATACAAATCTGATAGGTGCGTTAAGTAAGAATTCTAATGAAGTGGGAACTATGCGGGAGACATTTTTTGCCAATCAATTTAAAAATTTGGATAATCACGAAATCCATCTTGCAGAAAAAGGTGATTTTATGATCGATAGAAAACACATCTTTGAAATTGGTGGGAAAGGAAAGGATACGAAACAGATTAAAGGGTTAAAAAATGCTTATGTTGTTCGGGACGATATGGAAATAGGAAGTTTGAATATCATTCCTTTGTATCTTTTTGGGTTGCTATACTGATATCGACCTACTATAAAGGAATGTCGTTACCGAATCTGTCACGCAAAATTGAAAACCTCTAAAGCGAATGAAAAAGCAATTAATTCATTTCTGTTTCAGAATCTCGGTAATCTGAAGCATATGCCGTTCCATATGGGCAATGAGAAACTCGTAACTTTCAGGAAGGTAAAACTTCACGATCTGACCAATTCCGGAGTTAATCCTTATTTTCCGAACATCTTTCGTTCGGCTTTCGAGAATGGCATTTTTTAGATGAAGTTGTAATTTTTCAAATCGGTCAAAGATAGCTGTGATAGCCGCGGCATCCAACTTTTTCAATACCAAGAGCGGCTCGAACTTTTTTAAGGTTTTAATCTTCAACTTACGCTTGCCGCCTTTTGGTTTCACTCCGCTAATGATAAAGCTTTGCCACCAATTTGAGGTAAATGTTGTAAGCTCACCGGTTTTTTCAGGGAGTGCTTTTAAGGCACCATCGATTTTATCTACATAAATTTCATAGGCCACGCTTAGATGTTCAATAACTTCAATAACGGACCATGATTTTGGATTGGGGCGGTATAAAAGCTCATCAGGACTATGTAATTTTAATTTTTCGATGGTGTTAAGAATCGTATTGAGCCGTTGAATCTGATTTTCTGGAGTAATCACCAAGTTTGCCATAACCGTTAGTTTTTGATATTCCAAAGTTCGAGGATTTTACTAGAACAAACCTTGATTTGTATCAAGAAAAAGAGAAGTATGGGTTTACTAAAAAATATTCAAAAAATAAAAGAATTAGTATTCGTTGCTTAAGCAAAACATTGATATAACTAGATGGGCCAAAAGAAGGGTCAAGGATAAATAGCATGTATAATTTTTATAATTCTTTCAGGAGAGAAAATTAGGAATAATATAGCGGTTATTATTAAGGGGAGGACTACCTTGAATATTATCAAACAAATTGATTTGTAAATATATTTACCCTTAAATTTTGGTAGAATTTTAATTTCAATCATTGGCAAGAAGTAATAGGTATCAAACCAAATGAAAAATAATTAAACTTCAAAGGACATAAATAAATTCAATATTTTAACACATAATTATATGATTTCCAATAATTTAACTATGTTCTTGATGAATCTTTAATTACGTTGTCATTTTACGGAAATCGAATCAAATGACTGAATATCAATATATTAAGAAATATTTTAAAAGGACACTAATTCGACAAATTTCCCTTAGCACTAATAAAATAAGTGATTACAAAGGATTGTTACATAATAGCAAAAAGCTGTAAACCTAAAACCTCACCAAGAGGTAGGATTCTAAATCTAAATATCAAGAAGCAAATCGTTCTAAAAAATCCAGCAATCTAAAAATCCAAATTTAAACAGATTGCTTCTAATTTGATAATTTATGTAAAATCACCTGAATACTAGAAACGAACAACTATAAACTAATAAACGGACCCATCATGTTTTCCTTTTTCCCAACCATATTTACCTAAGTATTGATTTCCACTTTCTACAGCGCCCTCTTCTATATTGGTGCCCATGGAATCGTTCCATCGGTTTAGGTATCCAAAAAGGGAGATAACACCTAGCATTTCCACAATTTCTCCATCGTTCCAGTACGTATGGAGCCGCTCCTTGATTTTGGAATCAACGGTATTCGGTACTTGGGATGCCGCCAAGGAAAAATCCAGTGCTGCTCGTTCCGCTTCCGAAAAGGCATCGTGTGTGCGGTATTCCCAAATATTATCCAATTGTTTTTGTTCCGCACCATAGCGTTCCGCAGCTCGGATGGCATGTGCTTGGCAATAACGGCAGCCGGTGGCGTTACTGCTTACCCAAGCGATCATTCTTTTTAAGGCCGAGGTAACCCTCCCTTCATTGGCCATCACCGCTTTGTTCAGGTTGATAAAGGCCTTGGAAATGGCAGGTCTGTGCTGCATGGTCAATATGGAATTGGGGCAGAAACCCAACGTCTCGTTGAAGAATTTTGCAAGTTCGGCGGTCTCGGGGCTGTGGCTTGGGTCAAGCGGATTTACTAAAGGCATATTTTAAAGGTTTGAAGTTAGAAATAAGAAGTACGAAATCGTAAAAGGCTAAGCTTTTATGAGGTATCAAATTATCGTACATTTATCGCTTACAAGAAACGAAAATTTATGGCGACTACAAATCATATTTCAACGAAATGGCTAGGCAACATGGCCTTTGAAAGCAGCAATCCCTCAGGACATAATTTAACCATAGACATTGCCAAGGAAGATGGTGGAGACGGTAGCGGTTTTAGACCTAAGGCCCTCATGCTCTCTTCTCTGGCAGGTTGTTCCGGATTGGATATTGCCTCGCTCATTAAAAAGATGAAATTAGATGTTGATGATTTTCATATTGAAACCATTGCCAACCTAACAGATGAGCACCCTCGATACTATGACAAGGTTACTATTGAGTATCACTTTCACGGAAAAAATTTGGCCGAGAAAAAATTACAACGAGCAGTAGACCTGTCCATAGAAACCTATTGTGGCGTCATGGAAATGTTCAGAAAGTTTGCGGAGCTGAAGATTGAGACGGTGTTTCATCATTCTTAAAAGTCAAACACAAATTCAAATAACAAATACAAACTGAGATCGGTGCAGAATAAACGGTATGACTTAGAGGAGAGATTGGTCGATTTTGCAGCTGATGTTGCTTTGTTCTGTAAAGCTATGCCAAGTGATTTTACGGGTCAATATTATGGACATCAATTATTGCGTTCGGCCGGAAGTTCTGCTTTGAATTTTGGTGAAATGCAAGGTGCACAAACAGATAGGGACTTTAAAAATAAAGCGACGATTTCGTTAAAAGAGTTGAAAGAATCTCGAATCAATCTAAAAATTCTTTCAAAAATATAGTATGGGAAGCATTCTGAAAGAGTCCAACTTTTAGATGAAGCTGAACAGTTAATAAAAATAATAGCAACAATTATCAAAAACAAAAAGTAGAAAGATGTCGATCTTGTATTTGAGTTTGACATTTGAATTTGTATTTTATTTGCATGCGCTGGACCATAAAACCAAAACCCGAACAACGAGAGATTGACCGATTAGCTGCGGAGCTGAACGTTAATGATTTGGTGGCGCATCTGCTCCTTCAGAGAGGCATTACTACCTATGAGGAGGCCAAAAAATTCTTTCGTCCACAATTGGAAGATTTGCACGACCCTTTTTTGATGAAGGATATGGATGTGGCGGTAAATCGAATAGATTCTGCCATTACCAATAATGAAAACATTTTGGTTTTTGGGGATTATGATGTGGATGGGACCACCGCCGTTGCTTTAATGTCTTCCTATCTGTTGAGTTATTACCCCAATGTGGCCACCTACATCCCGGACCGCTATGAGGAGGGATATGGGGTTTCCTATAAGGGAATCGATTTTGCTGAGGACAATGATTTCTCTTTGATCATTGCTTTGGATTGCGGGGTAAAGGCCATCGATAAAGTAAAATACGCCAAGGGAAAAAATATTGATTTTATTATTTGCGACCACCATAGACCGGGCGAAAATTTACCGGATGCCGTTGCGGTTTTAGACCCAAAACGGTCGGATTGCGATTATCCATATGATGAATTATGCGGTTGTGGAGTCGGTTTTAAATTGATTCAAGCTTTAGGCTCTAAAAAAGAAGAGACCATCCATGACCTCGTACAGTACCTTGATTTAGTGGCTACTGCGATTGGAGCGGATATTGTTCCAATAACCGGAGAGAATAGAATACTGGCTTTTTATGGCCTACAAGTTATCAATGAACAGCCCAGAATAGGATTTAAAGCGATTATTAATCAAATCAAAAAGACTTGCCTTACGATTACCGATGTGGTATTCATCATTGCGCCAAGAATCAATGCGGCAGGTAGAATGAAACATGGCCAACATGCGGTCAATTTACTTACGGAAACCAATTTAGAACAAGCCCAAAAATTTGCTGCTGAAATTGAAAAATTCAATACGGACAGGAGAGGATTGGACCAAGAAATCACCCAAGAAGCCTTGGTTCAAATTCAGGAAAATAAAGAGGAAGAAGGTTTTACTTCGGTAGTGTATAAAGATACTTGGCACAAGGGCGTTATCGGGATAGTGGCTTCGCGTTTAACGGAAACGTATTACCGGCCCACCTTAGTTTTTACCAAAAGCGGTGATAAATTGGCCGCTTCGGCTCGTTCCGTAAAAGGTTTTGATGTCTATAATGCTTTGGAGGGGTGTTCCGATTATATAGAACAATTTGGAGGACATAAATATGCTGCCGGGCTTACGTTAGCCGAAAATCAGTATCATAATTTTAAACATCAGTTTGAAAAAGTGGTACAGGAAACGATAGACCCGGAGTTGCTCAGTCCAGAAATTACGGTAGATACCATCATCGAACTAAAAGATATTGCCCCTAAATTCATGCGAATTCTAAAGCAGTTCGCACCTTTTGGCCCAGGCAATATGACACCCGTCTTTATGGCAGAAAACTTGGTTGATTCAGGATACGCCAAGGGTGTTGGTCAAGAAGAGACACATCTAAAGGTAGCCGTTACCCAAAACGATAGTCATAAAATTAACGGTATCGGTTTTAATTTGGGCGATAAACTTTCTTTGGTGACCAGTAGAAAGCCTTTTAGCGCCGTTTTTAATCTGGACGAAAATGAATGGCAGGGAAATGTTAGCCTTCAATTGAAAATAAAGGATATTAAATGAGGATAGAGCATTTGGCTATTTGGGTTGCCGATTTGGAATTAATCCATACCTCGGAAAAGAACCAAATTGAGATAATCCTCTAGAAAATGGCAAGAGAACTTGACCCTTACGCAGCGCTTCGTTTTAAGCAATTCAATATTTTCTTGGTGGTACGCTTTGCGATGGTCTTTGCTTGGTCCATGCAATTCATCGTGATAGAGTGGCAGGTATATTCTTTGACCAAAGACCCACTATCATTGGGTATTATCGGTCTTATGGAAGTTATTCCAGCGGTAGGAATGGCACTTTTTGCGGGACATGTAGTAGATCAAAAAGAAAAACGGAACCTCTTGGTAAAATGTATTTTAGGCTTTTCAGTGATTAGTCTTGGCCTCTTTTTATTGAGTTCGCCAAAACTTGTTTCACAAACAAGTGTTACAAACATTTTGTACGCTATATACTTTTTGGTTTTTCTGGGAGGTTTGGTGCGTGCCTTTTTAGGACCCACAATTTTTTCTTTGATCGCACTGTTGGTTCCAAAGAAAATTTACCCTAATGCTGCTACATGGAGCAGTTCTACTTGGCAAATGGCCTCTGTTTTAGGTCCTGCATTGGCCGGATTTTCTATAAGCTGGATTGGAGTGCATTGGTCCATGTGCGTTATTTTTGGATTTTCGATCATAGCATTATTGGCTCTTTTCCAGATTGGAAAAAAACCTATTTTGAATCCGAAAATAGGCGAACCTGTATTTCAGAGTTTAAAAGAAGGTCTCAATTTTGTGTTTAGATCTAAAGCGGTTTTTGGGGCTTTGACCTTGGATATGATCGCCGTACTTTTTGGAGGAGCAGTGGCTCTATTGCCCATTTTTGCGCAGGATATTTTACAGGTAGGGTCAGAAGGTTTTGGGGTGTTACGGGCGGCACCGGCGGTTGGGGCTTCTATTACCATGCTAGGTTCTACTAGATTTCCATTACATAAAAATGCGGGTAAAAAATTACTCTGGGCCGTGTTCGGTTTTGGCCTTTGTATTATTGTTTTTGGCCTTTCTACCTATTTTTGGCTGTCCGTTATTGCGTTGTTCTTAAGTGGAGCCGTAGATGGTGTCTCCATGATTATACGGCAAACGATATTGCAGCTAAAAACCCCCGACAATATGCGGGGAAGGGTGGCGTCCGTAAATTCCATGTTCGTAGGCTCCTCTAACGAGTTAGGCGCTTTTGAGAGCGGGGTAACCGCAAAATTAATGGGAACGGTTACGGCGGTAGTATTTGGCGGTGCCATGACATTGCTCACCGTTGGAGCAACTGCCTTGGTCTCACCTACTTTTAGAAGATTGGACTTATCCAAGGATGTTGCCGAGCATGAGACCGATTAAAACTAATTTTAAGATATTAAATCAAAAAAGCCCTTCTGGGGGAAGGGCAGTTTTGTAATGTAGGTACTTAAGATTTGGGTTTTTAAGTCTCATTAATTGTAGGTATGTGTCAAGATTTGGGGTTCAACACTAAAACTTAATAACACTGTAAAGATATAACCGGAATACAGTTTTGAGAAATTATTGTTGTGAATTGCTTAATAATTGTTGTAAGAAAAGTATTACAATATGTTTATCGGTTTTTATAAAGGATTTTTAGGAAGAATTATGCTAAGAATCTCCATATTCAAGGAGATTCAATCTTTCACCATCAAAAACGGCATAAGTATAGTAGTGTATCCAATCGCCTAGATTAGTGTAGGTGGACTTACCGTTGAGGTCTATTTCCAAAGGCAAATGTCTATGACCAAAGATAAAATGGTCATAATGTTGCGTTTCTAGCTTTCGTTTGGCGTACTGCACCAACCACTCTTTGTCTTCTCCCAAAAACTTCTCATCGTCATCTCCGGAAATCAACTTATTCTTTACTGAAAAGTATTGCGCCACTTTAACCCCTATATCCGGGTGCATCCATCTGAAAAACCATTTGGCAATGGGATTGGTAAACAGTTTTTTCATGCGTTTATACCCTTTATCGTGTGGGCCCAGACCATCGCCATGGCCAATAAAAAACGAAGTGCCGTTTATATCGTATTGTTGGGGTTTATGAAATACGGGAATATTAAGTTCCTCTTCAAAATAACCGTTCATCCAAAGATCATGGTTGCCTACAAAATAGAAAATTGGAATACCGGCATCGGAGATTTCAGCCAATTTCCCAAGGGTTCTAGTAAAGCCCTTAGGAACTACCGTCTTATATTCAAACCAAAAATCGAACAAATCCCCAAGCAGAAATAGGGCACAGGCATCGGTCTTGATTTCATCTAACCACGCCACAAATTTCTTTTCCCTCGGGAAGCTTTCCGCCATGGTAGGCGCCCCCAAATGATTGTCACTTGCAAAATATACTTTCTTGCCCTTTGGAATATCAATACGCGTCATCTTCCTGTAAAGATAGGAAATATCAAAGGTTGCTAAATTTGATTTTTATTACGTTCCAACTGGCATCAATTTATATAAGCAATACTTCACATAACATTTTTGATTTCCTTATTCCTTCTCGTTCAGGACCAAAGCTATAGGTAAATGGTCACTGTATCCATCAGGATTGAAATTGGAAGCGTTGGGCCGTCCGTACCGGACCGGTTTTTTATAGGTGCCTTTGACCAACTCCGGATAAGCTATGATATCTACCGTACTTATTTTAAAGGGATACTCCGTTTTTTCGGACAGTATGGTTTTGGAAACTATGAACTGGTCCAAAATATTCAGGGTACTATTAAAAACGAAAGTGCCCAATTGCGCATCTAAAAACCGATACATTAAATTATAGAGATACCTTAATTTCACCCTATTGCTTTTGACCAAAGCCCTATTGTTCTTGGCCATAAGGTATTCATTTATAGAACGATTAAAAGGATTGTCGTTAAAATCGCCCATCAAAACAATAGACGGATTTTCCTGTTCTTCATGAATACGCTCTATCCAATAGGCAAGATTTTCCGCGACCATAATGCGAAAAGGCTCGCTGTTCAATTCGCCACCGGAACGCGATGGCCAATGGTTGAGTACCAAAATCAATTTGTTCCCATTGGCAGTGTTCAGATGTACCTGAAACAAATCTCGTGTGCTATTTCTTTTGATGATTCTGAGGCTAAACGTAGTCTGGTCCGGGCCATATAAAGCGGTATCATAAATTAGCGCGGTGTCGATGCCACGTTTGTCCTCACTCTCTGAAATCACAAAACCGTACGCCCTGTTGAGCGAAGCATTCATTTTGGCAATCAACTGCTCGATCACAAATTCGTTCTCCACTTCGCAGACACCCAAAATATCCGGGCCATTATCGGAATTGAACTTTGAGATGATGGTAACGAGATTATCCAGTTTTTGATTGAGTATATTGATGTTCCAGTCCTTTAATTCCGATTTGAGCTTATCGTTCAAAAAAGAGCTACGACGTGGGGAATTTTCAATATCGAACAGATTTTCCAAGTTCCACCAATAAATATGATGCTTTACCATAGGGTGCTTTTTAAAGAGGCTTTAAGATAACTATAGTTTTCCAATATGCTGTAAACTAAAAAGTTAAGAAATGATTGTTTTAATTGTCCGAAGCGAACCACTCGGCGAAAGATGTTTCCGTTTCCTGTAATTTCAGGGAATGTAGGAGAATATTTTCAGGAAGTCTAGCTTTGATCTTCGCGGCAAAATCTATGACCATATTTTCGCTCGTGGGCTGATAATCGGCCAGAATTACATTATGTCCGCGTTCCGTTAGCTCTTTGGCCAATTCTACGTGAGGGGTATTTTTATTGAAAACGGTAGCGTGGTCAAATTTGTTTACGATTTCTTCTTTTACGATTTTCTTGAGATCACCAAAATCTATGACCATTCCCAGTTTCACATTGGCCGTATCCCTAATGGGAATCCCAATTACCGTTACCGAAAGTTTATAACTATGGCCATGAACATTTCTACATTTACCGTCATAACCGTAAAGTGCATGTCCCGTCTCAAAGCTGAACTGTTTTGTAATTCTAATATTGGCCATTTTGTTGTTCATTAGGCCGTAAAGGTAGTATTTCTTGAAATGAAATAACAACGTAGTATGTTAGATCGAGGAGGCTTATCCGCTCACATAAAGTAAATAGGAACCACCGATCACCAGTAAGGGCGAAGCGATCATTAAAAGAATAACGCTCCAGCGGTATAATCCCCAAAAGGATATCGTTTTTGCCTTTTCCGGATGGTTACGGTCGTAGACAATCTTGACTTTATCCCCAACGTTATAGGCCGGCGGGCTGGAACTAATGCCACTTTCAAAAGTTTGGGTATTTTGAGCGCGATCCTTGAATTCAAAAATAGGATTGTACATAGTGCCATTATCACCCTGAGAAGTGATAAAAGAAGTAACCGTAGCGGTCGTTTTTATCCCCTTTTCCAAAAGCGACCGGGTTTTTTGATAATCATTAAAAGCACTATAGGCCAAGAAAGCCCCAAGTGAAAAAAGGAAGCCATAAAAGAGAATCCACATAAGTGCCCTGTTTTTAGACATTTTGGCCTAACGCTTAAACTTGCGTCTTGTTCGTACTCTATTCACAAAGTAGATAACCACTACGAAGAGTGCTAAAATGGGAAATACCAGATCACCATTTAAAAAGTTGAGAATATTCATCTGAAATTTTATTTTATTCTAGAACGAAAAGTGGACTTGATTAGTATTTAGCAATGTCCTTCTTTAAGGTCTCGGAAAGTTCTAAAAGCTCCTTTTGCCCAGAAAGCATTTTTTCTTCTTCTAGATTCACTTTCTTTTTGTCGTTATCCAGTCCATGAATTAACACATCGTTTTTGAAATAATAGCATTGTTCTACAATCTTTGTTTTCGCCTCGTCAAAAACTTCATTATCACCGGATTCTTTTGCCGCCTCTGCATCCCAATAAAATGGGCGATTGTATTGATGCCTTGTCGCCAAAACAAAAAGGAGACCTTCCTGATTATAATAAAAATCATAAAAATTTTTACCGGTTTCCCCTGCAAAACCTGCTTTTATGGCTTTTATTTGATTGTCCTGCAAATAAGCCGTTGCATAGCCGCCCTCGGTAGATTGATGGTCCACCGAAATAGTTTTAGTAGTATAATCGCTTAGATTGGATTCGATGTTATGATATTCTTGGCGGATTTCTTGTAAAGCCTTTTCAATTTCCTGAGCCTTGGCCATAAAAACGGAAAGCACCAACAGAACAAAAATCGATTTCATAAGCGAAGGATCATTTTTTGAATTTAACCAGGGCATTTCTAGTAAATTCCGACAATACCAGTTTTCCGGTAATGGCGGCACGTTCCGTCAACAAGGTATCCCAATGGTCCGTGTTGTTCCAAAGCACTTTTTTCCACTCGGACAGTCCCTCGGGATTGTAACTCGCTAATTTTTGCACAAAGAAATCCAGTTCTTTGTCCAGCTCCTTTATATCATCGAATACCTTGGAAAACAATCCCTTTTCTTGGGCCCAATAGGCACTTTTCCATTCGGTCGGAGCTAGGGACAGTTCGGAGATTCCTGCTGTTCCTATTTTACGTTCCACAGCAGGAGCTATGACCAAAGGTGCTATCCCAATGGTCAATTCGGAGAGGCGTATAGCGGCATTTACCGAGGCAAAAACATAATCACAAGCGGCGGCAAGTCCTACACCACCGCCAACGGTTTTTCCTTGAACACGACCTACAATTACTTTTTTACAGTTGCGCATCGCATTAATGACATTGGCAAAACCGCTAAAAAATACTTTGCCTTCCGCTAAATTGGAAACGGCCATTAATTCAGAAAAGGAAGCTCCGGCACAAAATGCACGGTCACCTTCGGACTTCAATATAATTACGGAGATAGTATCATTATCGGAGAGTGATTTTATTTCCTCCGCTAGTCTGTCCAATAGCTCGCTGACGAAAGAATTACTTGCCGGATGGCCAAACTCCACAACGGCAACTTTACCATCGATTTTAGTATATAAACTTCCATTTTCCCTAATTGTTCCCATGATGCGAGTTGTTGGTATTTAGTTGTTAGTGAACTAGATCAATAAAATGGTCAATAGACTTTTGGATAATACGGGTAAAGTTAGGTTTTTTGCAATAGAGGTTTGAATTTTCTTCTGAATTCAATGACCAATGCTCCCCCTCTAATAATCATCCACACGGTAAAGGCAAGCCATATCCCTATCAATCCCCAATTCATGAATTTTCCTAAAAAAAGTGTCGGCACAAAACCCAAGAAAGTTGCCACAAGTAATGTGTTCCTAAGATATCTCATTTCTCCGAGACCTTTAAAAAGACCATCTAAAACAAATGCCGTAACGTTCATTGGAATCCCTAAAATCAATATGTAGAACATCCCATAAAAAGTATGAAGGACAATTTCTTCCTTACTGAACAATCTACCAAGTGGGTAGTAGAAGATAAATCCAAAAAACATTAGGACAAGACTGATTGTAAATCCGTACTGTACTATTTTTTTGGCCAAATTCCATAAGCCGTTATAGTCTTTTGCCCCGAGTAACCTTCCTCCCATAATATTTCCGGCGGCACCATACCCATCGATAAAAAATGAGGAAAACAACCAAATATTTATAGCAATGGTATGTGCACCTATGTATGCGTCACCATAGGCCGTAGCTTCACGAACGGCAAGAATCAATGCGGTATTCAAGGCCAATGCCCGCACGAAGAGATTAAGGCTCATGAAAATCAATCGTTTCAATTCTGGATGTATTGGAAATTGCAATTTTAGACTGATGTCCGTTTTTAATACCAATAAAATAAAAGCCATTAATGCCATTGTTCCTTGTGCGATGAGACTTGCCCATGCTGCACCCTCTAAATATAACGGCTCAAGAAATCCGTCAATACCGTACACGAACGCAAAATCCAAAATAATGTTGAGCAATGCTCCAACTATGGCAATGAGCATGGGCCAATAGGTATTCTGTAATCCCCTAAAAATTCCCATAACGGCAAAGGCAAATAAAGTTAAGGGAAACCCCCAGACCCTTATGGAATAATAGCTCACACAATATTCCAATATTTTTCCCGAGGCGTTGAGCAGCTGAAAAATTTCTTCCACGATAAAAATGGTGGATACTAGAATTAGGATACTAAGACTGATGTTCAAAAAGATAGCTTGTGCCGGTAGCGTTTTGACTTCCTCCAATTTTCCTGCGCCCAAGTATTGGGAAATGATAGCGGATATGGCACTTCTGGTCTGCCCTAAAATCCAGATGAGCATGGACAAAAATGACCCTACAATCCCGGCAGCGGCCAGCGATTCCAATCCGTCAACAGGAATATTTCCCACGATAGCCGTGTCCGTTATGGATAATAAAGGCTCGGCAATTCCGGCAATCGTCGCAGGAATGGCCAATTTGTTCACGGTTCTAAAAGTAATGGGCGTTTTAGAAGTCATTGGGCGTTACAGTACAAGTTCATAACAGTGAAAAGGATGTTGACTCTGCTCGGGAAAATAAATATCATCAAGTTTTTGATATCCCCTCATTTCATAAAACTTTTGGTTGCGTTTGTTCTGACTAAACGTATCCAGACGGATGGATGTAAACCGATTGTTGACTGCGTATTCTTCCCCAAAAGCCATTAATTGCTGTGCACAACCCAGCCCTTGGAAAGAAGGGTGTACGGCCAAACGATGAATATAGATGTTGTTTTCATTGGGCGTTAACCATTGGACGGTCTTATACTCGGCATCCATAAAAGTGGAAATAACGATACATCCAATGATTAGATCGTTGTTTTTTAAGGTGTACAATTCGTTTCGTTCTATATCATTGATGAAGTGATTTTCGGAAGGATATTCGATTGTCCATTGAAATATGTTATTGGATTCCATAAACAATCTACAGGCATTTGTCATTATAAGAATATCGCTTATTTCGGATATCTTTGCAGGCTGAATCATTGAACGGATTTAATTAAGTTGTAAATTTAGAGGAATAATCAACACTATTATTATGACAAATATTCTTGTTCCCATCGGGACATCTTCGGATGCCCACGAAACATTACAGTATGCGGTTGACTTTGCCCAAGACTTTGGAGCAAAAATTTTTGTGATGGAAGTTTTCAACGCCTACGGGAAAACGGGAACATTATCAAACGTTTCCAACAAAGTGGCAGAAAGTGGAAAAGAACGTTTAAAAGCCATCATCAATAAAATAGAGGCAAAGAATCATGATATAAAAATTGCGACCTACAATGGCGAATTGGTAGATGGCCTAAAGGAAATAGATAAAGAGATTGGGATCGACCTGATCGTTCTGGCCCCGAGAAGCCATGATATTCAGGAGGAGTTGTATTTAGGCTATTCCTCCGGGCGTATTATCAAACAAACGGATATTCCAACATTGGTTGTTCCCAAAGGCACTACATATGTAAGTTTTAAGAATGTGCTCGTCGCGTTCAAGTCCGGAATATTAAAGCGAAAAAGAATTTTGGATCCGTTGGTGACGATAATCAATAAACACCGTTCCAAGGTGAATTTATTATTGGTCAAGACTCCGGGATATTCAGACGATGATTTAAAGATAAATACCGCTTTGATGGATATTAGCGAGCAACTTACGCTTACTGAAAATGCTACCACTTATATGGGCGTTTTGGAACATTTTCAATCCAAGCATCCGGATTTACTATGTGTTTTTAGAAGAAAACGAGGTTTTTTTAAAAAGTTATGGGAGAAAAGCACTATTCCAAAGTCTGAATTTTCGGCACCCATTCCCGTACTTATTCTTAGCGCGAAGAAAGATTAAGATGTATTTTGATACTTATGGTAAAAGTAGTTTCTTTGCCGCATGCCAAACGGGGGATTAGCTCAGCTGGCTAGAGCGCTTGCCTGGCAGGCAAGAGGTCACCGGTTCGACTCCGGTATTCTCCACCAATAAACACAGGCCTTCACGGACGTGAGGGCTTTTCTTTTTTTCATAATGCACACTTTGTGCACACTTTTGTAAATTTCCTACTTTTCAGATAAAATTTAACATAAATAGACTGAATTCATGTCAAATGAGAATTGAATCTAGTCTTATAAAATGTTCTTTTGACTGGACAATTATTTTAGGCTTTTAAAGTTGACTCCCGTACAATCAAATTGGTTTTTATTTCCACTGTTCTGGTTGTAGTATTCATATCAGTGCTATTAATTTCATCTATTAAGTATTTAACTGCTGTGCGACCAATTTTCTGGCCTGGTTGATTGACTGTAGTAAGCGCTGGATGAATTATGGTTGAATGCATGGAATTGCTGAATCCGACGACGGCTATTTCTTCTGGAATTTTCACCTTGAACTTATGTAATGCTTTAATTGCTCCAATGGCTGCACCGTCGGTAATTGCAAATATCCCGTCCGGTCTGTTTTTCAGACTTAATAGAAGATGTGCAGACCTTTTTCCATTTTCAATCGAAATATCCTCGGTACTGATTACCATTTTTTCATCTAGGTCAATATTGTTTTCTCGCAAGGCTCTCAAATAACCTGCAAAACGCATCTCAGAATTAAACGAGTTTTCAGTTTCTTTGATAATAGCGATTTTTCTCTTTCCTGTCTGAATGAGATGATCTACGGCATTAAAGGCAGCTTCTTCCTCATTAATCACGACCTGTGTGCATGGTACTTTATCTGAAACCTTATCGAATAGTACTAACGGGAGCCGTTTTGAGAATTTTAGAATATTATCGACCGAGACGGTTTTTCTAGCCAATGATAAAAGAATGCCATCCACGCCGAACTGCTGCATGGTATGCAGCATTTCGGTTTGTTTTGCCTCTGAGTACTTGGAATCTGAAACAATCACTTTATAACCCAAATCTTCCGCTTCATCAAGTACACCTTTGAGAATCGTAGATGTGAACAAATGCGAAATATTAGGAACGATGACTCCTAAAATATGGCTCTTATGTGATCTTAGCCCTCTTGCGAAAATATTAGGTGCATAATCAAAGTCCTTTGCCAGCTGATTTACCTTTTCCTTGGTTTTATCACTGATGTCAGGGTGATTTGCCAGAGCCCTAGAAACGGTTGAGATTGACAATCCTAGTTCTTGCGCTAACAGCTTTAACGTTGCGGGTTTATTTTTGCTCACTTCAGGTAGTATTCCAATTAAACGAGGTAAATGTAAAATGTTAAAAAAGAAATTGCAAACGTTTGAACAAACGTTTGCATAACTTTTTGATGTTTTTTTTGTTAAACGATTTTCATATTCACATAGATTTAATCAATAATTAACAAATTCTCAATTTATTACGAAATCTTTAATCAACTAACATGAAAAAAACTATTCTATTGCTAACCTTTCTTTTAATGGTTGGTATGGGTTTTTCCCAAACAGAAATTACAGGTACGGTAAAGGATCAGGCTGGAGCACCCCTTCCTGGTGTAAACATTGTAATTAAAGGAACCACAACAGGTACAACATCTGACTTTGATGGCGTTTTCTCGCTTACAACAGACCTTGGTGGAGAACAGGTCTTAAGGGCTTCGTACATCGGTTTCAGTGCTATTGAAAAAATAGTCAGGTTAGCTGGGTCTTCTGTAACGGTCGATTTTGTTCTTCAAGAAGGAGGACAACAATTAGATGAAGTCGTACTTACTGCATCCAGTACTTTTCGTTCACAGAAGCAGGCACCATTATCCATAAGTTCTGTCAAGATGAAGGAAATCACAAAATTATCGGCAAACAGTCAGGCTGATATCCTTCGTAGTGTTCCCGGTATTACAGCAGAAGGTGGTGGTGGTGAAACCGCCACTAATATATTTGTTAGAGGTCTTCCTTCTGGTGGCCAGTATGTATTCAATCCATTACAATACGATGGCATGCCTTTGATGAGCACATTTGGTCTCAATTCATCCGCGCATGACGTGTACGCACGACCTGATATCGGATTTAAAGGAGTTGAATTTGTAAGAGGAGGGTCAGCGATACTCTACGGGGCAGGTTCTGTGGCAGGCATAATAAATTACACCAGTAAGACAGGGGATACCGATCCGGGGAATATCCTAAATATGGAAGTTGCCAACCAAGGCAGGTTGAAAACTGATTTTTACAGTGGGGGTAGACTTGGAGGCGAAGATTCCAATACTTTTTATGCCTTCACAGGTTTTGTACGACATGACAGAGGTCCTGTTGAAACAGGTTTGACCACACGTGGTGTCCAATTTAGAGGGAATATCAAAAAGAAATTTGAGAAAGGATCGTTTACATTGCACGGACAATTTATAAATGACAATGCACAATTTTTCCTTCCATTGCCATTAGCAGGTGGAACTAGAGAACGAATCGCTGGAAACGACGGAGAACCTGTTTCTCAATTGTTAACAGGGGATTTGGCTAACGTCTCTTTCAACACACCAGGAGGTGTTTACAAAAGCCCAATTGCTGATGGAGTTTCTACCACTGGTGGTTATCTTATGGGAGATTTTAATTATAGTTTTACCGATGATCTGCGGTTTAAGGCAAAAGTGCGGTATGCTAATTACGATCATAATTTTGCATTGTACGTGGGTGGAAATGGCGCTAATGGAAACCCTATTACTTTAGATAATTATATTGCAAGTATAGCTCCTGACAATCAAGGCTTTTCGGCGACCTATCAAGGAGGCGCTGGTGGACAAATAAACGGATCTGATTTGGTGGTAGACAATCTACATGTAGATCGTTTAAGACCAATGACCGATTATTCTGGTGAAGCTTCATTGATCAAAACCATCAATACTTCTAACGGCGGAAGTCACAACATTACCGTAGGTTCTTTCATCGCAAGAACCGAAGCCGAGGATGTCAATTATCAATTCAGAGCATTAACTGAATTCAACAACAATCCTAGATTGGTGAATCTGAGCTATACCGCCGCTGATGGGAGTAATGTAATCTATTCTGATGGAGGTATCTACAATCGTATCGGTCAAACTGCCAACAACTTTTTGTCTCAAAATAAAGTTGCGCTATATATATCAGACGAAATGGTATTTGATAGATGGCGTTTTGATGTTGGTTTTCGATGGGAAACCACAGATGGTGAAATCAATAGAGGGCAAGTGTCTACAGAAACCGTTTACGATAACCCTGAACTCACTACTGAGCTAAGTGACGTACAGGCCGAAAACGGTAATTTTTTAAGGAGCAGTGTGAGTGCCTCCGATTGGGCAGTTTCTTTAGCTGGTTTGTACGAGCTGACGGAGACCACGAATCTTTATGCGAATTTTTCAAGAGGTTATTTCTTTCCGCAGATACGTGGTTTCGCCCCAGTACCTGGAATTGATGAAAACGTTTATAACGCAGAGAACATTAATCAAGTTGAATTGGGTGCAAAATTCGGGAATGAGAAATTTTCAGGGTCATTTGCTGGATACTATGTTGCTTTAAAAGATAGAATACAGATACTTCAGGCTATAGTTGGTGGTCAATTAGTAGACCAGACAAGATCTGAGCAAAACACGAAGACCATAGGTATAGAAGCATCTTGGGATTGGAGAATTGCTAATAATTTTAGTTTGACGGGTAGTGCAACCTATCAAGACCATGAGATTACGGAAAACATAAATGTCGACTTGATCAATAATACCTCTACGGAAGCTAATGTGGGTAATGAGCTTGCAAGACAGCCTAATTTCTTGGCCGGTGCAGGATTGTATTATGACAACAGAAAATTCGATGCAGTATTCAGTTTAAACCATACAGGTAAAAAATTCACTGACAATACTAATAATATTGAGTTAGACGCAATCAATATTTTCCGTTTAGGTGCCGGATATACCTTCGGTAAAGAAGATACTACGGAGTCTTTACGAATCGGATTTTCCGTATTCAACTTGTTTGATAGCAGTGGTATTACAGAAGGTAATCCAAGAGCAGGTGCAGCAGGTGCTACCGAAGGAGAGTTTTTCTTTGGGAGACCGATTTTACCTAGAAGAGCTTTTGTAACAGCCACCTTCAACTTCTAAAATAGTTTGAGTTAGTTTAAGTTAGTTTTATTTAATTCATGAGCACATTGGTGGCTGTAACCCGCCGATGTGCTTTTATGTTAATTCTATTATGAAAGAAACCTTAATAAATAAGGCGAAAGAGGTACTGGAAGCCAATTTTCAAGATGGTGGTTTCACCATACCCAGCCAGGGCCTATATCCTTTTCAATGGAAATGGGATTCCGGTTTTATCGCCATAGGCTTGTCCTACTATAATATTGAAAATGCCAAACTAGAAGTAAAAACGCTTTTGGATGCGCAATGGGAAAACGGCTTTATCCCTCATATTGTATTCCATAATGAAAACGATACGTATTTTCCAGGAGCCGATTTCCACAAGTCCGAATTACATCCACTGTCCTCGAAAAGATATAAATCCACCGGTATGACCCAGCCACCGGTAATGGGTTTTGTATTGAAGGAAATGTATCGGATTGCCGAAGATAAAGAGGCAATGCTAGAATTTATTCAGGATCACATAGACAAGGTATATCACAACCATGTTTATTTTTATGCCAATCGAGACCCTCACAATGAGGGCTTGGTATACATTTATCATAATTGGGAATCGGGTACCGATAACTCCCCAGTTTGGGACGATATCTGGAAAACCATGAACCCTCCAGAATATACCTTTGAGCGAAAGGATACTACACATGTTGACGCTTCGCAACGGCCTTCAAAACGTGAATACGACCATTATTTACATATTATTGAAATTGCGAAGGAGCACCAGTATAATGATGGAAAGATTGCTGAACTATCCCCTTTTCTAGTGCAAGATCCCCTTTTCAATGCCATGCTTATTAAATCCAATGAAGCATTACTTGAACTTTACGAACTAATAGGGGGCAATGGTGCTAAAAAGCTGTTTTTGACCCAATGGCAGAAAAGAAGTATTGAGGCCTTTAACAATAAACTCTTTAATGAGGAATTAGGAGCCTATGTCCATTACGACCTAAGGAATGAACGACAAATTTGTCATGTTTCTTCTTCTTCTTTTTCACCTCTGTTCGCTAACATCCCAAATCAAGAAAGAGCGAAAATTTTGGTAAAAACAATGTTGGAAAAATTTGGAGGAGAGGACAAATATCTATGTGCTTCTTTTGACCCTACCAATAATCGGTTCAATCCAAGAAAATACTGGCGAGGGCCAGTGTGGATTAATATGAACTGGATGCTTTACTACGGTCTTAAGAATTATGGATTCACTGATGTTGCAGAACGGATAAAAAAAGATTCAATCGAGTTGATTGAGCGCGATGGTTTTTTTGAATACTTTGATTGCCGTAAAGATAATGGCGAACCATTAAGAACAGGTTATGGAGGGGATAATTTTTCTTGGAGTGCGGCTTTGTTGATTGATTTATTGAATAATTAAGCGTATGAATATGTCAGAATTTTCAGGAGATTTCGATTTTTCTTACTCATACGTATTAGAAGATGATTTTATTCAGTTAATTCCAATGACAGAGGCTCATGTTGAACCCTTAGCGAGAATATCAGATGATTTAGAAATTTGGACTTTCTTTTTTGAAAAAGGTGATACCATTGAAGCCCTCTCAGCATACATTAAATCGGCAATTGACAATCGAAAGTCGAATAAAGAATATCCTTTTGTTGTTCTCGATAAAACAACAAAACAGTTTGCCGGTACCACACGGTTTTACGAATATTCTGCCGAACTTAATACGATAAAACTAGGACATACTTGGTACGGAAAACCATTTCGAGGAACAGGTTTGAACAAACGTTGTAAATATTTGTTGTTTGAGTTCGCGTTCGAAAAAATTGGAGTAGAACGTATCGGTTTGGGTGCCTACGCAGATAATATCATTAGCATTGCTGCAATGAATAGTGTTGGTTGTAGAAAGGAAGGGGTGTTAAGAAATATGTTTCCATCTAGGCGTGGCAAGGGAAGAACGGATGCCGTCCTAATGAGTATTTTAAGAAACGAATGGTATGAAAACACTAAGTACGAATTAAAAGCAAAAATTGACGCATGAATTATTTAGATTACATCGTAATTATTGTTTATCTGATAGGCTTCTTGGGGCTTGGCTTTTTATTTAAGGAAAATAAAAGTTCGGGCGATTATTTTCTAGGGGGTAAAGATATGGGCTGGCTTCCTTTGAGCCTTTCTACCATGGCGACCCAATTATCTGCCATAAGCTTTATTTCGGCTCCCGCATTCGTTGGGCTTAAAGACGGAGGAGGCTTGCAATGGTTGACATTTGAGTTTGGCGTTCCATTGGCTATGGCTTTCTTATTGGTTGCGATTATTCCCTCTTTGTATAAATCTGGGGTCGTTAGTATTTATGAATATCTGGAGCAGCGTTTTGATGCTTCGTCAAGGCTATTGATAAGTTTCGTCTTTCAAATAAGTCGCTCTGTAGCGACTGGTGTTATGGTCTATACCATGGCACTCATCCTTCAGGCAACGGTACAAATCGACTTTTGGGTATCCATCCTTATTATCGGAGTCATTACTTTGATTTACTCCTTTCAAGGCGGAATGAAAGCTGTGATATGGGGCGATGTTATCCAAATGAGCATTTTGTTTTTAGGCATCGTACTTTGTCTGTTTTATGGAATAAGTGAATTGGGCGGATTGGATAATTTTTTAACACAGGTAGATCATGAAAGGATTACCGCCGTAGATTTCGATAAATGGGGCTTCAACAATGTCAATGGCACTGATGAATTTGGTTTTTGGCCTATGATTATTGGAGGGTTTTTTCTTTATGCTTCGTACTACGGAACAGATCAACATATTACACAAAGAATGCTTTCGGCAAAGGGAATGGGCACTGTCAAAAATTTGCTTTTGGCAAACGGTCTCTTACGGTTCCCTGTGACCTTGACATATTGTATTATGGGTCTGGTCTTAGGAACTCTTTTTTTTCAAGATGTTGCCTTTCAAGAGCTAATGGAAACCACATATCAGGCGAATATAAGTTCGCTTGAGGGAAAAAAGGCCGATTTGATGGTTCCTCTTTTCATACTTAACTACCTGCCCAACGGGGTAATCGGTATTTTGATAGTCGCCATACTCTCGGCTGCCATGTCTACCCTAAGTTCAGCAGTGAACTCACTTTCTGCTGTAACCATGGAGGACTTTGTGAAACGTTTCAGACCTGATATGTCTGACAAGTCTTATGTATTCAATTCGCGCTTACTCTCCTTATTTTGGGGCTTGGTCTGCCTTTTCTTTGCTTTTTTTGCTGGTAATATCGAAGGTACTGTCATCGAAGTAATCAATAAGATAAGCTCTGTTTTCTATGGCCCTATTTTAGCGACATTTGTTTTAGCGATTCTGACCAAAAAAACCCATGCTTTAGGGGCCAACATAGGAATTGTTGTTGGGGTGCTATTCAATGTCTATTTATGGCTATATGTCCCAGAAATATTCTGGTTTTGGTGGAATATGATAGGCTGCTTGGTGACCATATTTGTTGCCCTTGCCGTCAGTTACGCTGTTGAGAGGAAAACAGAAAATAATTTGAAAGTAGTCTACTATACCGGAAAAAAAGAACTGGTTATTTTAATGGCATACTTTATTTTCATTATTCTGCTTAGTATTTTCTTGCCCAATATATTGAGTTAATCTGTACAAAAAATGAAAATAGTTATTGCTCCTGATAAATTTAAAGGATCCCTAACAGGTCACGAATTTTGTGATGCGACTGAAGAAGGTTTAAGGATGGTCTTGCCTAACGCGGAAATTATTAAACTTCCTTTAGCGGATGGAGGAGATGGCACTATCCAGGTAATAAAAGAATATTTAAAAGCAAAAAGTGTCAAATTAACCATTAGCGACCCCTTTTTTAGACCTAGAGAAGCTTCCTATCTCTTTTCCAAAGCGACCAAAACCGCTTTTATTGAGATGGCTGAAGCTTCGGGTCTGAAATTACTTAAAGAAGACGAAAGAAACTGTATGAGTGCCACTTCTTTGGGAACGGGAGAGCTTATTGTTGATGCGCTGGCTAAAGGTGCAAAAGAACTAATCTTAGGGATAGGCGGCAGTGCCACGAATGATGGTGGAATGGGAATGGCCCATGCTTTAGGATTTCGTTTTTTAGATAGTGATGACAACATACTCCAACCCATAGGTAGTAATCTTATGTACATCAAAAAAATAGATGCATCCAACGTCAACCCCAAATTGAACAATGTAATTGTCAAGGTTTCTTGTGACGTTACCAATCCACTTTATGGAAAAAACGGAGCAGCTCAAGTTTATGCGGAACAAAAAGGAGCGAACAAAGCACAGATTGAAGTTCTAGATCAAGGGCTTAGAAATTATGCCAAGGTTCTTTTTGAGCAATATTCGATCAATGTACAGAAAATCGAAGGTGCAGGTGCAGCTGGTGGATTAGGCGCAGGTGCGCTTATTTTCTTGAACGGTCGTCTGATTAGAGGAATTGACCTTATAAAGGACATTGCTAATTTTGATGACGCCATAAAAGATGCCGATTGGATAATAACCGGAGAAGGTAAATTAGACGACCAAACCATTGCTGGAAAAACAATAGCAGGGGTAATTAAATCGGCAAATGAAAAGGGCATTCCCGTGGCTGCATTATGTGGAACCGTTGCGTTATCAGAAAAAGCAAAAAAACAACTTGGGCTAACTTATTTCACTGCTGTTTCGAAAGGCATTACTGATATGGATATCGCAATAAAGTATGCTTATAAAAATGTTATGCGGGCGGCATCCGAATTTGCAAGTCTTGTATTGGATAATGAACTACAATTTTTGTATTAAGAATATAATTTTAAAGTGTTATATGGAATTACGCGAAGAACATAAAAGATGGATTGATAATTTTCTCGATACCCATCATATAAATTTGAAAAGCTCTGACTTTTCTAGACCGTGGGGAGGTTTCTATGTAATTGATGAATCATCTCTTTCGAATTTTGTTGAAGTTTTTTTTCCTGAACTACTAGGCAAGATGAGACCGAATCAGCCATGGAGCCCAAAAGTTTTATTTGTGGCTCCGGAACAAAGATTGAGTTGGCAATATCATTTAAGAAGATCGGAAGTTTGGCGTGTTATAAAAGGTAAAGTCAATGTTGTCACAAGTTCTAATGATGTTGAAGGTCAGGTACGAGAACTAAGTGAGAATGATAAAATAGAATTATTTCAGGGAGAAAGGCACAGATTGATTGGAACAGATGAATGGGGCATTGTTGCCGAAATATGGCAGCATAGCAATCCCGACAATCCGTCTGATGAAAATGATATAATTCGAGTGCGAGATGACTTTGGGAGATAGATAAAAGAAACATACATAAGAATAACTGTGAACCTAAGAAGGGTTAATTCCCTAATCTCAATAAACATTTCAATTTAGGTTATAGAGTCTATGCGGTGAAAAGAGTCCATCTTAAGAGGCTTGTTTTAGGATTTAGAAGATGCTAATTAAACCCGTTTTATGTGAATCCTGTTCATGGTCTCTTTAGGTAGTTTCATTAATCGGACTTTTACAGGACTGTATTAATTAGTTAAAGTTGTCAAGATAAGTTGCAAAGAATTCCAATCAAGGCTTTTTGTATTATTGATATATCATCAATTTTAGCTTGGTTTTGGAAAAGTTCGGAAGAAGCAAGAGGATAACACGCTAAAGCGATGTTGTTTATTTTAATATATTGAAAATCAATGCATTAAAAATTTACTGTTTTTATTTCTCCCTTGTTTTTTCGTAACAAACCTGCGCAGCCCCGATTCTACGGCAAATTTTTACGTAAAAAAGGGAATTCAAGATGTGTCATTGTCATGACAATCTTGCTTTGCTCCCGATGGTTGCAAAGGAAAATTGGAACTTAAAACAAGATGAGTAGATGCGCCCTATTTCGATTTCACTTAACGCTTATCTATCGGAACACTATGAAATCGAAACAGGAACCATGCGCAGATAAGTTATGGTAAGATTTGGGATGATTCTACTAAGCAACGATGCGTTCGTTAGCTTCATCCAAAGTGGTATTATCAAAACGTTTCAAGTAAATTTCAGTAGTTTTTAAGGAACTATGCCCCAAACCTTCACTTATTATTGCAGTCGATATTCCCATAAATTTTGCGATAGTCGCCCAAGAATGACGAATAGCATAGGTCGTAAAATGTTGTTGAATTCCTGAGTCTAATGCAATAATTTTGAGTCTTTCGTTTACTCGTCTTCTTATGGTTTTATACTTCTCGTATTTAGCTGTACTGCCATCGTAATTCGCAGGAAATAGAAAATCATCATCTGATTTATCTATTAAATAATGGGCTAAAATCTCCTTTAGCTCAGGAGTGAATTTTACTGATAATGGGTCACCAGTTTTACTTCTTCCATAGAATATTCTATCCTCACGTACATTTGACTTTTTGAGCTTTACCAAGTCTATTAAATTCATTCCTCTACAATTAAACATTATCAGCGCATAGTTTTTCGTATGCCACAGCGCAGAGTTCTTTTCATACTTTAATTTGCGAATGTTTAGGAAGTCTTCTTTAGAAATCGCTCTCTTCTTTGTTTGATTTGAAGATGGAATCTTGTAACGATGGAAAGGGTTCTTGACTACTTCAATTCTATCTTCATTGATAGCAGCGTTGTATATTGCTCTGATAGCTCTTAAAACTGAACTTATGCTGTTTGGTTTTAAGCCTTTTGATTCTTTTTCTATTTGAAAATCTTTGAGCATACTTACATTCAATTGGTCCAATCTTAAATCTTGATTGTTATTGAATTTTACGAAAGCTTTTATCCCATTGAGATACCATTCGGCTGAGCTTGGTTTGTTTGTTTTTAGTTTTCTGTCAACAATGACTTGACCCCAAACTTTTAGAGTTAATCCGTTTGACAGTTTACCTTTAAGTGATGGACTTATCTGTTCCTCCCATTTATCTTTGATTTCTGTTACCAAAGTATCAATGTCTATATGTTGAATAGCATCACCAAGTTCATTTATCAAGCTTCGCGCAACATGAAGTTTGTCATATAGAATTTGGTTGACTTTTGAGCAGTCAATACTTTTATTTACAAGAACAGAGCGTTTCAGACAGAATGAATTTACATCCCATCCATTTTTTGAAGTCTCATATGGTAATCTAATTATTCTTGGCTTAGTATGGAATACTCGTAATGCAATCGGATACAATTTAGAAATTGTATTTTTCGATGATTTTCGAGTATCTAATATGAGTTTAACTTTAGCCATTTTCATCACTTAAACTACTCCAAGTTAGGAATAAAAATGCACAGTTTGTGCACAGTTTTATTTGATTTCATTTGGTGTCAAATGGTCACAAATCTTATGAAAATAGAGGTAAGAAACTGTAAATCAATACATAGCGTGTTATTCTAGTTTTAGATGTATTTTGGAATTTCGGACTGGCAGGCAAGAGGTCACCGGTTCGACTCCGGTATTCTCCACAAAACCATCACCGAAAGTGATGGTTTTTTAGTTTTCACGAAGTTAACACCTCAGTAGTTATATCATTATGTCGCCTCTAAAAAGCTCTAAATATTTAATTACCATACCTCAATTTTAAAGAAAGAAAACAATTATAACGCTGTATGAACTTTACAGTTTTACTTCAAATAAGTATAGTTTTTTCATCCAAATAATTCTCCAATGGCTCTGCCTTGGAGTTTTCGAATTTACTTTTTCTTAGGGAAGGGCGGAATTGATTTTTTGTAATTCCGGGCGGGGTAAAATAAAAATTAAAAATAAAATCTCCATCTTATTTCCAGTCTCCCAAAATTGGTTTAGGAAGAATCCACAACATCTTCAAACCTCGATTAACAAAAATATATCCGATGAAATGCAATACTGTACTTAACTTTTCGTTATAGGTAAATTCCTACTTTCAAGAAGAAATCAATATGGTGTTAAGTCCCCTAAACGTTTTGGTAATTATGAAAAACACTACACTAAAATTATTTTTTTCAATTCTCTTTTATTTCTGTTTCTTTTCAGGTATAGCACAAGTAACCAATTCTTTACAAAATACCGATTTTGAAACCTGTGGTACGGATTTACCCCAAGCTGAACTGAACCTTGGCGATTTGGTCTTGACAGAAAGCGCAAATACGGATTTTGCTTCAGGGACTTATACGTTTTTCATTGAGGCTCCTTCAAATTTCACCATCAATGCGACTACGGTAACGGAAACGGGTACGGATATTACAGCGATAAGTGTGGCTCAAGCAGGCGGAAATCCTTCAAGATTGGAAGTTACCGTAACGACAAGTGCTCAAACTTCTTTAGATGTAGTTACCATTGAGAACGTGCGTATACAGTTGATACCTAGTTCTACCGTAACAGATGGAACTCTAAAATATGTTTTGGACGGTAATGCCAATAATATCAATGCATTCACGGACAATCAAATATTGGCCACTTTAAATTTTACGGAGTTGAGCGGTGGTACGGGTGTCAATCAAGAGGTTTGTACCGTTGGAGATGTCCAGAATATTAGTGTAACAGGTGCTAATGTTACACAATCCAGAACTTTTGAGTGGCAAGAGAATCAAAGTGGAACCTGGACATCGATTCCAAGTTCAAATACTGAGATATTGATTATAGATAACGCTACTTTTCCCAATGGTGTCAGTAGATATAGAAGAATTACGAATTTTACCGTAAACGGAGTGGCCTGTTCACTAATCAGTACAGTAGCAACGATTACCGTAAATGAAATATATCCTGGGAGTATTACAGAAGGTGCAGGTCAAAATATCTGTACAAATACCGTTCCCGACCAATTAGGAACCGCCTCCGATGTAGCTACTACACCTGGAGGAACATTTGATTACCAATGGTATAAAAATGATATGGGTGTTTGGGAAGCGATTACCGGCGCAACCAATAATTTTTATCAGCCAGATGCATTGACTACCACCACATCCTATAAAAGAAGAATAACGAATAATCTTAACGGTTTTATTTGTTTCGAAGAAACACTGCCTGTGACTATTGTGGTAAATTCCCCGGTAGCAGGAGGCACTGCCACCGATCAGGATATTTGTAACATAACGGATTTACAGCTGCTGATTATCAATAGCGGAGAAAGTGGCACATATCAATGGCAAAAAAATAATCTGGGTACATGGGAAAACATAGCCGGAGCCACTCAGGGCACTTATGATGCCAGTGGCAATATAAGTCCGGGTGTCTCTGAATTCAGAAGGGTCACTACCGTTACCGGAGCAAGTTGCGAAGGAATAAGTACCGTTGCGACCATCACATTTACTGATTTTAATGAAGGTACCATTACTGGCGGTGAGACCCTATGTTATAATGAGGTGCCAAGTATAATTACTTCAAGTGTAGATGCCACGGGGCAAGGGACTGTTTCTTATCAATGGGAAGCTTTTGATGGTGTTTCTTGGGCTACTATAGGAGGTGCAACTACAACTTCATATCAACCCATGGCACTTACGGAAACAACACTATTCAGAAGGTTGGATGCTGTTGAATTGAACGGTTTCACCTGTTCGGAATACACTAACCAAATCACGGTAAATGTATTACAGGAAATTAATGGCGGGGATGCCAGTGCTGACCAAACAATTTGTGCGGCTGATATTCCTGTGAACATCACGGTGACAAACGATACTCCTGCCGGACCCAACATTACCTATCAGTGGCAGTCTGCTACAACCGGAGGTTTTACCAATATGGTCGGGGAAACCAACTCATTGTTAAGCTTTGCGGTTGCACCTTCCGAAACAACTAGGTATAGAAGGCAAACTACGATAACGGACAATGCCACAATTTGCGCAGACTTTTCTACAGAAAGTACGGTAAATGTAAATACTTTGACAGCAGGGATTATTGGTAATAATCAAGAGCTATGTGCTGGTGAAACACCCAATACCATAATTACACTTAGCAATGCAACAGCTGTTGGAAATCTGACCTATACTTGGGAAGAATCAACCGATAATGGAGCTTCTTGGAATGTGATAGGCGGTGAAACAGGAACAACATTTACCCCTGGGGTACTTGCTACTACCACAAGATATAGAAGGCTAGATACAACAACATTAAATGGAAATGTTTGTGATGCATATACGAATGAGGTCATTGTAAATATTGCTGGAGCTATTTCCGGCGGAACAGGTTCTGCAAACCAGATTGTTTGTGAGAATGAGCTTCCCGCTACGATAACGGTTACCGGTGCTACAGCTGCAGGAGTTGGAATAACATTTCAGTGGTACGCCTCGGCAGATGATATTACCTATAATGCCATTGCGGGAGAAACGGGCGAGGAGCTCAGCTTTGCTACGGGAATATTGACATCGACCTATTTTAGAAGGGAAGTCATTCAGAACTCAGGAGGTAATTTATGTGAAGCGAACAGTACTCCAACGCTAATAACCTTGATTTCGTTGTCTGCAGGGACCATCTCGAATACACAAACGGTCTGTGGAACCGATACCGCTGCCCAAATAACAAGCGCTGCGGATGCAATTTCCAACGGGACAATTACCTACTCTTGGCAAGATTCCTCGGATGGAATTGCATGGAGTACCATAGCCGGCGCAAACCAAGCTACTTTTACACCGCCTGTAACAGCTGATTTGGAGACCTATTATAGAAGGGTAGCTTCAGCGGAACTAGGTGGAACTACTTGTACCGAAGAGACCGATGCAGTAATTCTTTTTGTAAATAGATTTGATAATCCTTCTACCCATCAAATTACTTTTGGTAATGGTGGTGGCACCGGAAGTACAATTATCTGTAACGGAGGAGATCCTAATGCATTGGGAACTAATTTTCAATTGATTGCTTCGGGAGATATTACCTATCAATGGCAAGAATCTGCTGACAATGTTAATTTTAACGATATTTCAGGAGCTACTAATAGAACCTTTGACCCACCACCGGTAGTAACCGATGTGTACTACCGAAGAATTTCGACTTCAACATTAAATGGGGTGATATGTACACTTACCAGTAATGTCCTTGAGGTGGTAAATGGCGGTGATGCCACTGCCGGAAGTATTGGAACAACAAATGGAAATGCTGGTGCAGGAACCAATGAGGAAGTTATCTGTGAAAATACAGACCCCAGCTTGATTCAAGAACTCACGGCTGCTACCGGAGATGGTACATTGACCTATCAATGGTATGCCAACGGAATAGCAATAACCGGGGCTACTAATATTGATTATAACCCACCAGCTGGCTTAACACAAACTACAACGTATTACAGGGATGCTATCAACACCGCTATCTCTGGAGAACAATGTATCGTAAGTAGTAATTCAGTGGTGGTTCGCGTCCCGGAAGCGGATACCATAGAATCTGATATTACCATCTGTAGCGGGGACACTCCTCAAACTTTAGGGGACGACAATCCGATAGATGGTGCGGCATATATTAGTTTTCAATGGGAAGAATCCAGTGACGGTAGCACATTTGTTGATATTCCTGGTGCAACTACGGCCACATATTCACCTCCGTCCCTAACGGCTACAAGATACTATCGCAGAGGTTATACTTCCACAGTGGATGCGGTTTCTTGCCTATCTGGTGCGGAGAAATTTAGCAATACGGTACAAATTATTATCAATGATGTTACAGGAGGAACCATACAAGGAAATCAGGATATCTGTTTTGGTGATGATCCCGGATTGCTGGACAATGTAGCGGATGGAACAGCTTCTGGCGTATTGTCTTACCAATGGTACTCTTCTGAGGTGAGCGCAAGTGGACCATGGTCCATTATCGTTGATGCCGTGGACAATTTCTATGATCCGGAAGCAGGAAGTTTCCCGACAACTTATTTCAAAAGGACAACTACTTCCGTATTGAATGGAATTAGCTGCTCAGAAGACAGCAATACCATTACCGTGGGCGTAGGGGAAGAAATTCTACCAGGAACTTTGACCAATGACCAGACCGTTTGTGAGGGAGATACACCGGCTTCGCTAACCGTTTCCGGTGCAAGTACTTTTGCAGATCAGAATTTTGCATGGCTATCTTCAACAGATGGTATAGTTTGGGTGGATACTGGCGTTACAACAGCTTCTTTTAATCCTCCAATTCCTACACAAACAATACTATACAAAAGAACGATTACCAGGTCTTATTTTGGCGGAACGTTAGATTGTGAGGTAGAAACCAATCCGATTACCATAACACTGAATTCGGTTGATGCGGGAAGAATTACGGATGACCAGTCGGTCTGTCAAGGCAGTCAGCCAAATCCTTTGATTGAAGATATAGCGGCCACTGGGGCGGGTACTTTAACGTACCAATGGTTGTCCTCTCCAGATGATGTCGTGTATTCAGTTGTTTCTGGAGCAACGCAGCCCAATTATACGCCTCCAGCTACGTTGACTACTTCTACCTATTTCAAAAGAGAAGTAACCAGTAGTATCAACGGAGTAAATTGTACGGAGGATACAGCACCGAAATTGATAACGGTTATTCCTTATCCAATAATCGACAATAATGCTATCATTGCCAATGACATTGCCCCGGTAAGTTGTTTTGGAGGCAATGACGGTAGTATAGTAGTGCCTAACGGAAGAATTACCGGAGGAAACAGTGCCCAAGCACAAATAAATACAATCTCATTTTTTGGAGACCCCGAGTTTAACAATACATACACGGTCAATATCAACGGGATTATTTATGAACACCAAATTACGTTGACCTTGCCCAGTAATTTGCCGGAAACCAATGATGAACTAGTGGTACAATTGGCGGATGAAATCAATACTGCTACTGGAGCAAGATTAAGCGATGTAATTGCTACCACCAATGCCAATGAGCTCATCTTGACGGCAAAAGTACCCGGTATTTCATTTACCGTTCTTGTAAGTACGGGAAGTGAACCGGATGTAAGCGCTTCAAACGTACTTACTCAGGCAAATTCCGTGGCAAATACCTACGAATGGACAAAAATTGGAGATCCTGGATTTACGGCCTCTACCTTGAGTATTTCCAATTTAACAGGAGGAGCATATCAGTTAACGGTGTACAATGAATTTTGTGGAGTCACTTCAGAACCTTTCTTGGTATTTGAACCTCAGGAATTGGTCTTGACCATAGGTGATACCTGTGATACTGCAATTACGGCGAACAGTACCGGCGGAGTAGCTCCTTTTACATTCACCTTGACCAGGCCGGATACTACAACTTTAGTGCAGACCTCAAACAATCCTAGTGTTACATATACAGGCTTAACTGCTGGGGCAACATATACCATTTCCGTGCAAGATGCAACTTGTCCTATTGCGCAAAGCCAACCGGTGACTTTGGCAGCTGGTCTTCAGTTTGATGAAGCTTCCGTGGTAGTGGAAAATGTAACCTGTTTTGGTCGTAACGATGGTACCATCAGTTTAAATAATGGTGCCACTACGGTAACAGGTGGCTCCGCTCCATATAATTTTAGTTGGACAGGCCCTAATGGCGCATCGTTCTCCACAGAAAACATTAATAATCTTGCCCCTGGCGTATATGTGCTTGAAGTGATGGACCAGTTGGGATGTTCGGCCACGTTCACTACGAATATTGCCTCTAAATCTGAGTTGTCTTTTGCAAACGTGCAGGTCATCAACGAACAATTGCAATGTGCTGGCGATACGAATGCGGAAATTAATATTCAAATCAGTGCGGATGGTAGTAGTTCTTTACAGATCGATTGGCTCAGAAACGGAACCAGTTTTGCGACGAATAGCACTAGTCTTGCCAATTTACGTGCCGGAGTGTATGAAGTTATTGTAACTGATTTAAATAGCGACCCGGGCAACCCATGTAGCATTAGCCAAACCATTACGATATCCGAGCCTGAAGTCTTCAGTGCTACCGAAATCGTGACCCAAGACCCAGAGTGTTTTGATGTGGCGGGCACAAGGACATTTACCTTTAGCGTAACGGGCGGAACACAACCGTATGAATATTCCGTTGATGGCGCTACGGCGGTAACATTCACGACAATGCAGGCTACGATTCCTGCTCTGTCAAATGATAGTCATGTAATTACGGTAACGGATGCCAATGCCTGTGTAACGGAAACGTTCTTGATGGACCGTTTTGATCCTATTTCCTATGGAGGCGTACGAGACTTCACCTTGGGTACCTGTGAGTTCGACTTCGATTTTTCGTTGGATACGAGCTTATTATTGGGGGGTAGTCCATTTATTGATTCTGATGGTCAACCGTACTATTTATATGACTGGACAGGTCCAAATGGTTTTATAGCGCAGGACATTATTAGTTTTGTAGCGGTTCCGGGAACCTATTCTGTAGTCGTGACAGATAGTAAGGGATGTACTTCGGAAAGTATTGATTTTACTTTTGGGGCAGCGTACGAACCCTTGATGGTAAATAGGATGATAACCCCGGTTAGTTGTGGTGCCGATGACGATGGTGCCGTAACCATAACCGTAAGCGGAGGTAATAGACCTTATACCATTACCTGGGAACAAGAAGTTGCGGGTACAAGTGATAACCCTAGTGCTACCTATACTCAAATAGGTCAAAATATTACGCAATTGACCGGTTTGGAAGAAGGAAGGCTTCGTTTAACGGTAACCAGTAATTTGCCTGGATGTACAGAGGCCAATCCTTCTTATTTCCATCAAGAAATAATAACGATCAATAAAGCGGAATCCCTACAATTGGTAGACGGTCCATTTTTAGACGAATCATTATGTGCAGGAGGGCCTGGCAGTATTATCATAGGCATCTTCAATAGTCAAGGCGGGGATTTAAGTTTTTACTATGACGGAGGATTGGTACCATCTGTACAAACGGGTACGAACACCTATTCCGTACAAATTGGAAATCCCGTAGAAAGTGCATTGTTAAATGTACTCAACGATCAGGGTTGTGGTTTCACGACGCAATTATCTGCAAGCGTTGTTGCCCCGTCCTTTACTTATAGCTCTGAAGAATTTGATGTAAGCGGATTGTTATTGGTCAGAGAGGATATTCAATTCAGTAATAATAGCGAAGGCGAATATAGTTATGCAGAATGGGATTTTGGTGATGGTTCGCCAACAGTTCGGGTAGACCCTGAAATAGACGGTACGGTAACTACTCATAATTATGATTTTCCGGGAGTATTTACGGTAACCTTGACTGTGTTCAATGAAGAAGGTTGTAGTAGGGAAATACAACAGGAAGTTCAAATAGGCAATGGTTTTGACATCATGTTCCCTTCTGCTTTTTCGGCAAATGCAGACGGCATCAACGATTATTTCCAAGGAGAATACACAGGATTGACTTCGTTCGTTTTTGAAATATATGATATGTGGGGTGCGTTAGTATTCAGTGCTTCATACAATTTTGAAAATATTCCGGTCAATTGGGGTTGGGATGGAAATTATAGTAATGGAAAACCGTATAAAAATACCACTTTCCGATACCTATTCGTCGGGACAACTAGAGAGAACCAACAAATAACCAAAACTGGCGAAGCCACAATTTTAAGATAATGATTAAAAAGTATAGCCCTATATTCCTATTTCTGATATGCTTTTCATTTACGGCGAATGCCCAGGAGAAGTTTGTGCATAACCTCAGTAAGGTGCCTGCATCTCTAAACCCTAGTTTTCATGCCTTTAAGGATAAAACAAGGATTGGTGTATTGGCAGAGTTCGCAAGCCAAGCTCAAGGAAATCAATCCCAACATAAATATGCTTTTGGGAGTACTTCTTTTGATGAGTATAATTTTCAATTGGGAGTAGATTTGTTTAACAATAATTTGAAGAACTCGGGATATAACTATACATCCGCCATAATAAGTTATATCTACCGCTTACAATTGGCGAACGAGTGGTATTTGTACCCGGGTATTTCAGGTGGATATAGCAATTATAGATTTGATTTTAATAACCTCACATTTCAGGACCAACTCAATATTTTTACTGGGCAGATCAGTGCCAATACGATTGACCCCATTACCGCTTCGGAAAATATCGGTTTTCTTGATGTAGGTGCTTCCATCATGGCACATAACGATGAAAATATGATTGTGGGGTTGTCCTTTAAACATTTGAATCAGCCTAAAATATCCTCAAGACAAAGCGAGAACAATGTTAATTTAAATATGCTTGTTTCGGCTCAATTAGGGTATGAATTGGACATCAACAAATACGGCCAGGCTAAAATACCGGAATACTCGTACATTTATTTCTTTAATGCAGTGTCCTTACAAGGACCCAATACCCGATTGGACTTTTATCAAGATGTGACCTTAGGTAATTTTAGTATTGGGGTAAATGAGCATTTGAACTTTTTTGAAGCAGCTTCGTTTACGGAAATTGGGTTTGCAACAAGCATTACTTTGGAAACATTCGAGTTTGGACTCAACTATAGACTGCCTTTTGGAGCACAGGCCAAACAATTTCTTCCCAATTCGCTTGAGTTGTTTTTGGTGTTTGATATTTCCAGGTTTAAGGAAAGAGGAAGAAAGGACTATAGTAGGTTCTATTAATCAAGGCTATGGATTTAAAATTCATAGTAGCTTATTTACTGAAACATGCTTTGCCCAATAGCGTTATTAAAAGAGGTCTAAAAGTCTCGTACTCTCGATGGTGTTCCCTTCCTTAAAACAGTTTTAATACCTAACTTTATGGAGTTATTCAATCCGTACAGAAATGAATTTAAAAAATAAAGTTGCCTACATCACTGGAGGAACAAAAGGAATAGGACTTGGCGTAGCAAAAACCTTGTTGGAAAAAGGAATGAAAGTGGCCATCAGTGGAAGAAGTGAAAAGAGTGTAGCAAATGCCATTGAAGCACTCGGAAAAGAAAATGTTATAGGCTTGGTTTCCGATGTTGGAGAATTAAAGAACGAAGAGGAAGCCATAAATCGTATTTTGGAAAAGTGGGGAAAGTTGGATGTTGTTTTGGCCAATGCAGGTGTGGGCCATTTTGCTCCGGTGGATGAATTATCATCCGATAAATGGAATCAAATGATCAACACAAACTTGAATGGTGTTTTCTATACATTAAAAGCTTCTGTAGCGGCTCTGAAAAAATCGAAAGGATACTATATAACGTTAGCAAGTTTGGCCGGCACTAATTTTTTTGCGACCGGTGCTGGCTACAATGCAACTAAATTCGGAGTAGTAGGCTTCACCCAGGCGGCCATGTTGGATTTGAGAAAATATGATATTAAAGTATCTACCATTATGCCCGGCTCCGTTTCAACACATTTCAATGACAACGACCCTTCGGATAAAGATGCCTGGAAGATTCAGCCAGAAGATATAGGGAAGTTGGTATTGGATTTACTGCTAATGCATCCTAGGACCTTACCAAGTAAAATAGAGGTAAGGCCAACAAGACCGGATAAAAAATAAATTTAGACTTCTTTTTCCGTGAAGGGAATATTGGGATTACATATTTCCTGTATCAATTGAAGAAGATGTTCTCCGAACTCTTTAAGGATAGCAGCATCTATGATATTTTTTTTGGGTCCTCTTACGGAATCTTTTTTTGAAAATAACAAGACACCTTCTTTCAGGTTTTTGAGCGAAATGATTCCTGCATGAATATCTCTACTGTCCGTAACAGTAGAATACATAAGGCTATAGCACAATAATTGGAACGCTTTGCTAAATGCATAATCTTCTGTAACAAGATTCCAATCTATCAGTTCAACATTACGGCGTTCTACTTTCCCTGTTTTATAATCGATGATTCTTGTGCTTCCGTCAAATTCATCAATGCGATCCAGTTTTCCTTTCATAATAACGGGTGTGTCTATCCCGGGGACGGATAGTGGAATATTTAATTCCCGCTCTAGACCTATGATTTTTATGCTATGCTTTTCTATTTGGGCTATTTCTAAATCGATAAAATTTTCGATATATTTTATGATGACATGAAAGGACAAATAGTTTTTCCCCGTACTAATATCTCCGTCAAAATAGGTTTTTTTAAAGTTTTCCCTGACAATGGGGGCAATTTTGGTTTTTGCGGACAATAACGATTCTTTTGAAAGTTCCTTGGATATATACGGAGTATAAATTTCTTCCAAGGTATCATGCACAATTGTTCCGAAAGTATTCGCTGCTACATTTTCCTCTACGGAAGTCAATTCATCTATTCCAAGGATATTCTGTTTGTAGAAATCTATTGGGTTTCTGATATAATTGCTGAGGGAGCTCGGGGAAAATCCACGTTTTGCCTTATCCAATATCATTTGATGTAGGTCTTTGGATTTTTGCACTACTTGCGTTATGGTTTGTATTGGGGTTATAGTTGGTGCAGCTATTTTTTCTATGATATCCTTTCGATTTTCGTCGGTTAAAAGTTGGGTGATCAACCTACTTTTTTCTCCCCCTTCCAAAACATCAGGCTCCGTATTATAAATGAGATATATATTTTTGGCCCGTTGTAAAAGACGATAAAAGTGATACGTATAAACGGCATCCTTTTCTTTGTAAGTGGGCAATCCATGCTCTATTTTTAAATCAAACGGAATAAAGGAGTTGTTGGACTTTCCCGAAGGCAATATGCCTTCATTGACCGATGTGAGGATGACGGTTTCAAAGTCAAGGTTTCTACTTTCCAACATACCCATAATCTGTAGCCCTTTTATAGGATCTCCTTGAAAATCCAAAGTTTCGGAGGACAGTAGTTCTTGAAAAAGGTTTTTGAAGGCTTTGATACTGCTTACATATGAATATTGGGTTGTGATACCTTGAATCTGATTGAAAAGATTATAAAATTTATAGAGCTGTTCCAACGCCATGGCATTTTGCTCTTCGGAAAAAATTTCTTTGAACAATAATATTAATTGCTGGCTTTTTTCTAAGATAAGAGAAGGGGTCATCATTTTATCTTCGAACAAAATAGTAAAGAAAGGAACGGGTTCTTTCACAATGTTTCGAATAAAGTCCTTGGTAACGTAGATGATGTTTCGTTTTGATATAGCACTGATCAAATTCTCCTTAAGGGTTGTATAATCCTGTAACAGGGTTGCTGAAAGAGGATGTAACAAGAAATTCAGAAAATCTTTATAAAACCAACCTTTTTTGGATTCTGCTTCAAAAAATTCAATCAAGTCAGTAAAAAAAGATGCTATTGGAATCGTCGCCAATTTTTGTCCCATTGTTATATTTACTGAAGGGATTTCTTTAGGGATGGCATTAAGCAAAGGCCCTAATAGGTTTTCATCTGCGAGTATTACGGCAGTATTTTTAAGCCCTGGATTATTGGTATTTAGCGTGTTCAGCAACGTACCCACGTATTTGGCCTGAGAAACATTTTTAGGAACACCGATAGCTTCTATGTTTTTTCCTTTTAGATAATGATTGCTTAAGCCGTTAATACTGTTTTTTTGAAAGTAATCCCATTTCTTTTGATGTTGTCGAATGAACAGGCCGGCGTCGTGTAAAGAATCATTCAAAAAGTAAGGGTCTATGTCCCAATATATCCGTGAATCGGATTGCGCTAGTATGGTTTGAATGATATTGCTTTCAGATGTGTTCAGTGCATTAAAACCGAGAAAAATATGTGGGGTTTTTATACTTCTCAAATAATCTGGAAGTTTCTCGTATGCCAGTTTATAGACCAAACCTTGATGACCTATACCTTTACTGGAAAGATTTGTATTAAAATTGGTATAGATATGTTCTAAGTGATTCCAAAAATGAAGATAATTTTTCATCAATGTCGTCTGTTCACCAGAAACCGACCAATGGTTCACTTCTTGAATAGCGGAAAGGCTTGAGTACAGTTTTTCGGCATTGATTAGATAGCGGTCTATTTCATTAAAATCTTGTAATACTGTCTGTGCCCACTGAAGATAGGTATCAAAAGAATCTTTTTCAAAAGTACCTGTTTGGAGATAAGCCTCATAAAGTTCAAAAAGTTGTTGGGTATTGCTGGCGTAGGTGAGACCTGAGAGTTTCTCTATGAATTCCTCAATACTATAGATATGTGGAGCAACAAGTGTTTTCCCGGCCTTTTTCGAAATTGCGGTCTTCAAAAAATTACCGGCGCGCTTGCTGGGTAAGACAAAGATAAGTTCGCTTATATGGTCATATTTTTCCCAAACATCATCGACTACTTCATCTATAAAACTCAGCATAGGCTAAAAATAAAAAAAGCTCCGCAATTTGCGGAGCTTTAATTTTATATAAAACACTTAAGTTTTATAGAAATCCCTTATTTTACTAAGTTGATTTCCGTTCTTCTGTTTTGTGCTCTACCAGCTCTTGTATTGTTGGTAGCGATAGGTTTGTCCTCACCGTATCCAATTGCAGTCAATCTATCGGCAGCGATACCTTCCTTAACTAAGAAGTCACGAACAGAGTTAGCTCTCTTTTCAGATAAAGATTGGTTTAATTTTGCACTACCAACGCTATCAGTATGACCTTCTACAGTAAACTTAGAGTTTGGATACTCGTTCAATATCTTGATAATGTCAACGAATACAGAAACTGTTTCAGTTTTCAAGGAAGCTTTTCCAGTATCAAACAAGATAGTTCTTGCATAATCGTTCAATTGCTTTTGAACTTCTTCCGTTACTTCAGGGCAACCGTTGTTTGCAACAGTACCGGCAACATCTGGACAAGCATCGTCTTTATCAAGCACGCTGTCACCATCTTTATCTGGCCATGGGCATCCTTTGTTTTCAGCAGGACCAGCCTCGTTAGGACACTCATCATCCTTATCGGCAACACCATCACTATCAGCATCTGGGCAACCTGCTAAAGCAGCAAGACCAGCCTCGTTAGGACAAGCATCGTCCTTATCGGCAACACCATCGCCATCAGCATCTGGGCAACCGTTCATTTCTTTAGAACCAGCTTCGTTAGGACAGCTATCTTTACTATCTTCTATACCATCACCATCAGCATCTGGACATCCGTTGAATGCTTCTAGACCAGCAACTTCTGGACAAGCATCATCTTTATCGTATATTCCATCGCCATCTGTGTCAGTTCCACCAAATTTGATAGAAAGACCGGCCAAGTGTTGGAAATGCTTAACACCATAATCTTCAAAAGCGTGCTTATAGGTAGATTGTAATGTAAGACCTAGATTTTCAGAAAACCAAATGTTCAAACCAAGACCACCGTTTACAGTACCAGCTCCAATTTCATCAACCCAAGTATAACCACCACCAATCTCAATAAAAGGATCGATTACCGTAGCTCTTTTGATGAAATCATATTTTATTGTACCATCTATAGCATAATGAGAAAGATCGTCAACGGCAACGTCTCCTAATTTGCTTATTCTGTTTAAGGAACCTCTTGCTCCAATAGCGAAGCCATTGCCTACATACTTGGATACACCTACATAAGAGATAGAAGGAAGAATGTTCCAGTGATCTGTCGCATTAAAGAATTCATTGCCAAAAGAACTTACATCCCCAGTAGGATATACGTCAATCGCGTTAACCCCGAACTGTACTTGCCAAGGATTATTCTCGTCTTGCGCTTGTATGCTGTTAAAACCTACAAAAAGCAGGGCAACAACTAATAATTTGCTAAGATGTTTCATGTTCAAATTTTTAAGTTTAAGTGTTTATTAGCTGCAAATGTAAGTTGTTAAATATTATTAACAAAATCAATTTCCTATTTTTTTTAACGCATTTGACAGAGCAAACAGTGCATTTAAACGATTTTTAACTCCTTCCCAACTTCAATAAATGCCTTTATCGCGATGTCTAAATGTTCTTTGGTATGCGCAGCCGATAGCTGTACTCGAATCCTAGCCTTTTCCTTGGGAACAACGGGATAAAAGAACCCAATGACGTAAATACCTTTTTCCAAGAGCATGTTGGCCATTTTTTGGGAAAGCTTTGCGTCATATAGCATTACTGGTACAATTGCCGAATCCCCATCAATGATATCAAAACCGGCATCTTTCATCCCTTTCTTAAAGTATTCCGTATTTTCTTGTAGTTTGTCCCGAAGCGACGTATCGTTCTTCAGCATTTCAAAAACTTTTATGGACGCACCTACAATTGCCGGGGCTAGGGAGTTGGAAAATAAATAGGGTCTTGAGCGTTGTCTAAGAATTTCTATAATTTCTTTTTTCCCCGTGGTGTATCCGCCCATTGCACCGCCCAGTGCTTTTCCTAAAGTGCCAGTGATGATATCTATCCTGCCCAAAACACCTTTCTCCTCCAAAGTTCCTATTCCTTTCTCTCCGATGAATCCTGTGGCGTGGCACTCATCGATCATGACCATAGCATCATATTTATCCGCCAAGTCACATATTTCATCAAGAGGTGCGACCAGACCATCCATAGAAAACACGCCATCCGTCACGACTATTTTGAACCGGGCTCCATCTTCATTGGCCTGTTTGAGCTGTTTTTCGAGGTCTGCCATATCACTATTCGCATACCTGTAACGCTTTGCTTTACATAAGCGAACGCCATCAATGATAGAGGCGTGGTTGAGCGAATCTGAAATAATAGCATCTTCCGCGCTAAGCAAGGGCTCAAACACACCACCGTTGGCATCGAATGCTGCGGCATATAAAATGGTATCTTCCGTACCATAGAAATCCGCTATTTTTTCCTCCAACTCTTTATGTATATCCTGCGTTCCGCAGATGAACCTAACGGAAGACATGCCAAAACCATGACTGTCCAAAGTATCTTTCGCAGCCTGTATTACCTCCGGATGCGATGAAAGACCTAGGTAATTGTTTGCACAAAAGTTAATGACCTCTTGTCCGCTATCAATTTTTATGACCGCATCCTGGGGCGTTACAATAACACGTTCTTTTTTATAAAGTCCGTCCTGCTTTATACTTTCCAATTCTTCCTGAAGAAATTCTTTGATTTTTCCGTACATGAGCTCTAAATATGTTCAATTTTAATTTCGTCCGAAATATACACAATGATTTTGTCAGCTACCTCAAAACCTAAATCTATATAGGCTTTGGCATAACTTTCCAACTGATCAGAATATTTTATGTTCCTACTACCCGTTTTGTAATCTATGATATGGATCTTGTTTTCTTTGATGGCGACACGGTCAGGTCTTAAGGAGGTATTGTTGTTCAACAATATTTCACGTTCGTTCCAAACGGTGTAGGCATCGCTATAGAACTTCTTTAGTTGTGGATGATTCACAAGCGTTAAGATATCGGTCTTTACCAAAAGCTTTTCTTCCTTTTGGATGATACCCTTTATCATGGCTTTTTCAATAGCATTGTCAACATCTTCTGCATAACGTATTTCACCCAATATAGCATGAATGATATTTCCTTTTTCTATGGCCTTTGTTTTACCGGCTTCCCAAAGCATTCCGGCTTTGGTGAGAATTTTAAAACTGGAGCGGTTTTTTTGGGTGTTTATATAAGGTATATCCAAATTAACATCAGCCGTAATGATTTTTTCGTTTTTAGCGGATAAGGTACCAAATTCGTAATCCAGTGTTTCTGGATTCCATTTGTTCAAATGATTCAGGTGATGTATAAAGAGCCCTGAATAATTTTCAGTTTTGTAGGAACCGTCTCTCTTTAAATCTCTGGCTGTTATAATGTAAAGTCCGGCTATAGCTCTCGTAAGGGCCACATATAAGAGGTTGAATGCATCTAATTGTAATTTATGTTCTTCTTCATAATACAGGGCCGCTGCCAATGTTCCGTATTCCGCGACCTCTTTCTTCTTGTTGATGAGCAGTTCTTTAAAACCCGAAAATGATTCTGCCTTTACGGGAACCCACAGTTTGGGATTAATCTCTTCCAAGATATAGGTATTGGCGTAAGGATAGATGACGATGGGAAATTCCAAACCTTTGGACTTATGAACGGTCATGACCTGCACTGCGTTGATATTATCCGGAGTGCTAATACTTAAAGTCCTGTTTTTCTTTTCCCAATAGTTTAAGAAAGATTGTGCATCGGGATTCTGCTTTTGACCCAGCTCCCAGACCAAATCCATAAAAGCGGTAATGTAGGCACTTGAGGTTTTTGCCAAATCAAAAGCCTTAATGGCGATTTCCAAACCATCGTATAAAGCTTCTTCCTGAAACTTTTGAACATTGAAACCGTATTCATTTTGTAATACCTCTTCCACAAAGGGCAGTCTTTTGTGAATGAGTGTATGTGCATCTTCTTTTTCGCCATAGAGGAAGCGTAATATTTCATACTTTATTTCCTCTGCTTCAGGATAGAGCATGAACCGTAAAAGATTCACTAAAAATTGAATATGTGGGCTGTTGGACAATAAAAGGGATTCACTGGAAATAATAGGGATGCCTTTGTTCATTAAAAAATTGGACAGGGCAACACCGTGTTTTTTCTTGCGGGTGAGGATGCAGATATCCTTATAATCATATCCTTTTAAAAGAACGTTTTCAATGGTCTCCAAGGTTTTTTGACCGTAATCTTCCTCTGTTTCCTCCTCCAAAAAAGTAAGCTTTACATGCCCACCTTCCTTATCATTGGTTTCTTGTTGATTTCCTTTTACAAACAGTTCTTGATATATAGGGTCATCTAAAAAAGCACTAGCATTTTGAAAAAAAAGGTTGTTGAAATTGATGATTTCATTTTGGCTGCGATAATTTTTTGGGAGTTGTCTTTGGTCGCCTTTAATTGAAAAAGGCTGCACTTTTTCCGTCATTAATTCAAGAAATTGCTCTGCTTTCCCGCCCCGCCATCTATATATGGCCTGTTTGGCATCGCCCACTAAAAATAAAGAGCCTTGTTTTCCCTGCTCATCGGCTCCTTCCAAGGCATTGCTGATCAAAGGAATGAGATTTTGCCATTGCATTTCTGAAGTATCCTGAAACTCATCAATAAAATAGTGGCGATACTTTTCACCCAAGCGTTCGTAAATAAAAGGAGCAGGCTGAGTTTTTATTTCTTTGGATATAATGGTATTGAACTCGGAGATAGAAAGCTGGTCCTTTTCCAGCTGAACAGCCTTTAGTTCTTTCCGAATCTCGTTCAGAAGTGTCAAAGGCACCAAGTTTCGATAGGCATTTGACAAATAGCCAATGTTGTATACCTGTTCTTTTAGATGAATGTATCGTTGTAAGAGTTCCGAAGCTATTTCCGGAGCGGGCTGTTCTACATTGGCTTTTACGATTTTCCCAGCCCTTAAATTCTCTTCAAGTTTGTTGCTGTATAGCACACTTGGAGCAAAAACGCCATCCTTTACTTTTTTAAAGTGATTTGGAAGCGTTTCCCTTGGAAAATCAGTATTATCCAGTCCGGTCTGTTCAATAAAAAGGAGCGTTTCCTTTGCGATGGCAGTGGCGTTTTCTTGGGAGGACTTTATATTCTTCTGAAGTAGTTTTTGCAGCTTCAAAAAATCTTCCAGGTTTTTGTCTTCAAGATGTTGTATGTGGGTTAGATTGGCCTCATCGAACAATAATTGTCCTATTTTCAACAAGTCATATCCGATGTCCCAACTTCGGTCATCATCAATTTTTTCCAAAGCAAAATCCATTAAGATTCTGGTGAGTTTCATATCCTCGCCGGCTTTTGCAATGACACGTCCCACAGCTTCGTCCAAAAGCAAATCCCTGTCCAGGACAACTTCAAAGTTCTGGGGAAGTTTTAAGTCTTTTGCAAAGGTGCGAATTAACCTATGCGTAAACTTGTCTATAGTTGAGATATCAAAAAAGGCATAATTGTGAAGAATTTCCTTTAGTCTGAGTTTACTTAAATTCCGAAGTGCTTCGGTCGTTAATTTTAGTTCTTTTGATAACTCATGGAATAACGGGGACAGATTTTGTTCCCGATCCGTAGTGCTAAATTGATATAGACTGTCCAAAATTCGATTTTTCATCTCGTTTACGGCTTTATTGGTAAACGTGATGGCGAGAATACGCTTAAAACTATTAGGGGCAGAAAGCACTATTTTAAGGTAAGCTTTGGACAGTGCATACGTTTTTCCGGAACCTGCAGAAGCATTATATATTTTAAAGGGGCTGCCCAACACTTATTTTTACCTGCAAAATAAGGATTAAAGCATAGTTCTTAACAAATTATTAGCGGAATCTAAATGTTAAAATCTGTAAATTTGAAGGACAACATTTATTAACATAAAAACACAAAAAATTATGGCTTTTGAATTACCAAAATTGCCTTATGCCTATGACGCTTTGGAGCCTCATATAGATGCAAGGACAATGGAAATACATCATACAAAACACCACAACGGGTACACCACCAAATTAAACGGTGCCATTGAAGGAACAGATCTGGCAGGAAAATCCATTGAGGACATACTTTCCAACTTAGATATGAATAATGGAGCTGTCAGAAATAATGGCGGCGGTTTTTATAACCATTCCCTATTTTGGAATATTCTTTCTCCAAACGGAGGTGGGTCTCCAAGTGGTGAATTGGCAAGTGCTATTGATGACGCTTTTGGCTCGTTCGATGCATTCAAGGAAAAATTCAGCAATGCGGCAGGCACACGTTTTGGCTCCGGATGGGCTTGGCTATGCGTTCACAAAGGAGGTAAAGTTGAGGTTTGTTCCACTCCTAATCAAGACAACCCGCTAATGCCGGGAGTTGGATGCGAAGGTTATCCAATTCTAGGCCTAGATGTTTGGGAACATGCTTATTACTTGAATTATCAAAATAGAAGACCGGATTACGTTAATGCCTTTTTTAATATTATAAATTGGGATGAAGTATCAAAATTATATGCTGCGAACAAGTAAATAAATATACTCGTCAAAACATTATGTAGGAACCACTTAGGGAGAAATCTTTAAGTGGTTTTTTGGTTGTTATATATAGAAAAGGGTGGAGAAATCTCCACCCTTTTCGTCCCAAATCTTACCATAAACTTAACCTACTTATGCTATGGCAAGACTAAATTACTGGTATTGTGGGAAATAAAAAAAGAAATTTTAAGAAATTTTGAGTTCATAGGTATCGGAACAAGGTAGTAAATACGGCACTTCCTCGATAAATGGCAGGCTGGCAAGCTACAATTGTTAAATAAAAAAGGCAGAGCAGTGCTCCACCTTTTTTCCCCAAATCTTACCATGAACTTAACCTACTTATGCTATGGTCCTCCAAATATATAAGAAGGCACTACTTCTAAAAAAGCTAATGGACGAACGCCGGAATCCTTGGCTGAAATACTATTTGTGAAATATTCCCTTACAAACGATAGCAGAGAATCAAAACTCGTTGAAGTAAGATTTATGAAAGGAATTTTAATATACTCAACTGTTTGGATGAAAAATAAAAAGGCGGAGCGTAGCTCCACCTTTTTCCCCAAATCTTACCATGAACTTAACCTACTTATGCTATGGTTCTTCAAAAGTAAACTGCTTGCGGTCCTAAAAAAAAGGTACTAGTTTAAAACCCAATATTTGGGTTAAACTACGCTTCAAAAGAATAACGGGAAAGAAAGAGGAGATAATAGGAGGATTATGAAGTGGATATAAATAAAAAAGGTGGAGAAGTCTCCACCTTTTTTGCCCCAAATCTTACCATGAACTTAACCTACTTATGCTATGGCAAGTCTAAAATAGAGTGGCTCTTGCCCAAAAAAATCATTCAGTCGATTAAAGACCGTTTTCGTCGATGAAATACACTATTCATATGTATTTCATCGATTTCGTGTATCAATATGCTCTTTCGTTTTTGCCTTCGTAGAAGTTGATAAATGCCTTATTTACAACCCGATTGCCACCGGGGGTAGGATAATTTCCTGTGAAATACCAGTCACCTAAATTTTTAGGACAAGCTTCGTGTAGACTGGAGATGGATTGATAAATAATTTGTACTTCCGCTTTAATATCTTTCGGACTCAATAAATCCCCGATTTTCTTTGAAATTTGATCTGCGGTGAAAGGAGTATAAAATTCTTTCACATGGTTTATGACATCTTTGTCCTTGGACTTTGTTTGGTTTAAACACTTCTTATAGATTTCTTCCACCAAATGCATAGAATCATTATCCTTATGTAATTCCAAAGTAGCCCTAAACGCTATGAAGTCCTCCAATTTGGCCATATCTATGCCATAACAATCCGGGTAACGTATTTGTGGGGCGGAGGAAACAACGATAATTTTCTTTGGGGACAAGCGATCCAAAATTCTGAGAATACTCTTTTTAAGCGTAGTCCCCCTAACGATACTATCGTCAATAATAACAAGGTTGTCTCCTTCTTTCACCGAACCGTACGAGATATCATAAACATGCGCTACCAAATCATCTCTACTGCTATCCTGTGTAATAAAAGTTCTGAGTTTTGCATCTTTGATGGCCACTTTCTCAATTCTTGGGCGTACATCCAAGATTTCGTGTAGTTGTTCGCTGGTCATACCGGAGCCCAATGCTAAAATTTGCTCCTCTTTCTTTTTGTTCAGGTAATTTTGAGCTTCTTTGACCATACCAAAGAATGATGTCTCAGCGGTATTTGGAATATAGGAAAACACCGTTTTTTTAATATCATGATCAATAGCCTTTAAAATCTGTGGAAAGACAAGTTTTCCCAGTTTTTTCCTTTCTTGATATATTTCCTTATCGCTCCCCCTGGAGAAATAAATACGCTCAAAGGAACATGCTTTTCGTTCTGAAGGTTCTATAATTTGTTTTATGGCATAGTTTCCATTTTTCTTTACGATAATGGCATGGCCCGGCTCCAACTCTTGTACGCTTTCATAAGGAACATTGAAAACGGTTTGTATGGCTGGTCTTTCAGACGCCACCACTACAACTTCATCATCCCTATAATAATATGCCGGTCTTATACCTGCCGGGTCCCTTAGGACAAAGGCATCTCCATGGCCCAATAGACCTGCCATGGCATAGCCGCCATCAAAATTTTTAGTAGCGCGTCTTAATATCTTGGAGACCTTTAATCGTTCTGCTATAAGTGGCGAGGCTTCCTGCTTTGAATAGCCTTCCTTTTTTACCTGTTTATAGATTTTGGCAACGGCATCATCCAAAAAATGTCCTATTTTTTCCATTACGGTAACCGTATCGGCCATTTCCTTCGGATGCTGCCCCAATTGAACCAGATTGTCAAAAAGTTCATTGACATTGGTCATGTTAAAATTTCCGGCAACGATAAGGTTACGGTGCATCCAGTTGTTCTGGCGTAGAAAAGGGTGGACACTTTCTATACTATTTTTACCAAAAGTGCCATAACGTACATGTCCTAAAAGCAATTCTCCTATATAGGGGATGTGTTTTTTTTGCAAGGCCACGTCATCCTCATATTCCGGGTGTGCCGTAAGCTCCGTATTGATACGGTCGTTTATTTGCGCAAAGATATCCTGTATAGGTTGCTGTTCACAAGAACGTACCCTGCTCATGTAGCGTTGCCCAGCTTCAACATCTAGTTTTATACTTGCAAAACCGGCACCGTCCTGTCCTCGATTATGCTGTTTTTCCATCATGAGGTACATTTTATTTACACCATAAAATGCCGTTCCATATTTTTCCTTATAATATTCCAAAGGCTTGAGTAATCGGATAACGGAGATGCCACACTCATGCTTAATAGCGTCACTCATTGCTATAGAGATTAAAAAAGCCCCTAATTTGGGGCGTGGGGTTATTGTAATTCAATGTCAAACTGTGTTAATGCTTTAAATTGATGCAGTCTTTTGTTCACTTCTGTCTTTTCTAAATTTACCATACGCTCCGTTCCAAAACGTTCTACGCAGAACGATGCCAGATTAGAACCATGAATTACTGCATTTTTCATGTTTTCAAAAGAAATATCGTCTGTTCCGGCCAAATAACCTGAAAATCCACCTGCAAAAGTATCTCCTGCTCCTGTCGGGTCAAATACTTCTTCCAAGGGCAAGGCCGGAGCAAAAAAGACTTCATCCTTGTGAAAAAGTAAGGCGCCGTGCTCCCCTTTCTTTACGACCACATATTTTGGTCCCATATCATAAATTTTCTGTGCCGCCTTCACTAATGAATACTCGTTCGTAAGTTGACGTGCTTCCTCATCATTAATGGTAATTACATCTATATGTTTTATAACTTCCAAGAGTTCGTTCAACGTATTGTCCATCCAAAAATTCATGGTATCCAATATGATGAGTTTTGGTCGTTTTTCCATCTGATTAATTACACTGAGCTGTACGTTAGGATGTAAATTCCCCAACATCAAAACATCGGCATCTTTATAATTATCCGGAACTACGGGATTGAAATCCGCCAGCGTGTTTAACTCTGTAATTAGGGTGTCACGTGAGTTGAGGTCATTGTGGTATTTCCCTTTCCAATAAAAGGTTTTGCCTCCTTTTACTATAGTTATACCAGAAATATCAATGTCTTTGGCCGTTAATAGATTTAGATAATCTTCCGGAAGATCATCACCCACAACGGAAACGATTCCGGATTCAACATCAAATTGTGAAGCAGCCAAGCTAATGAAAGTGGCGGCACCCCCTAAAATTTTATCGGTTTTGCCGAAAGGGGTCTCAATTTCATCAAAAGCTACCGAACCTACTATCAAAAGCTTACCCATATTGGTCTTAAAAATTAAGCTGCAAATATACGGTTTTGATTGGCTAATGACACCAAATGAATTCATGTAAGAATGAATAATTACGAAAAACCTTAAGAGCAAAAATTAATCACTTCCTCCCAAAATCCGCAGGAATTTCTCCCCAAGCTTTGGTTTCCCATTTCACGATAGGCGTATTATAGGAGTTATTTTTGAGCCAAGTGATAGCACGACGAATCAAATCAAACAAAGCTTTATTTTCATTGGTCTCTGCCAATTTGGTATTGCAATTTTTCTTGCGTACCCAACTCATTGCGGTTCGTGAATCGGTATAAATAATGCGGTTGCTTTTGCGCTCCTTTAAAAAAGCCAAACCGTGTACGATGGCTAAAAACTCGCCAATATTGTTGGTACCTTGTGGAAAAGGGCCTTGCTTAAAAAGTTTTTTTTTGGTTTTGGTATCCACACCTTGATATTCCATAACTCCGGGGTTGCCACTGGAAGCGGCATCTACGGAAATGGAGTTGTAGTTAGGCTGGCCAATTTTCAATAAGGCTTCCGGTGAAAGTGCTGACGCTCCTTTTTTCTTGCCCTTGTATTCTTCGTAATTGCCATTAAAGGCTTTTTTAGCCATTTCAAAGGTTGGGAAAGACTTATACTCAACCCCTTTGTATCCAGAAATTGCCGCTTTGCAATCATTCCAAGTGGTGTATATTCCTGGACGTTTCCCCTTCCATACTACATAGAATTTTTCCTTTTTAGCCATACCTGCTTAATTAAAATCCATACTTTTCACCCCTCCTTGGGAGGGGTCGAAAATGCTTTTCCAGCATTTTCGGGGGAGGCCAATAACTTCTCGATTACTTTTGGAAAATGCTCGTATTCCAGTTGATGTACTTTGGCTGCAATATGCTCCGGAGTATCATCCGGTTCAATTTTCGTTTTGGCTTGGTGAATAACAGCCCCTTCATCATAATTATCGTTCACAAAATGTATCGTAATCCCGGTTTCGGTTTCCTTATTTTCCTTTACCGCCTGGTGCACATGCATGCCATACATTCCCTTTCCCCCATATTTTGGCAGCAGGGCAGGATGGATGTTTATGATGGTGTTCGGAAAGGCTTCGATTAGATTTTTTGGTATTTTCCAAAGGAAACCAGCTAACACTATCAAATCCGGTTGAAGTGATTTTAGAATGTCCAACACACAATCGCTCTCCAAAAAAGCAATTTTATTAAAATACAATGCATTTATTTTCAATCGGTTACACCTGTCCAATACTTTGGCATCCCTTTTGTTAGTGAGAACTGCAGTAACCGTAATGTGGGGCTTATCACTAAAATAGTTTACAATGTTCTCAACATTAGAACCCGAACCTGAAGCAAAAAGAACAATTCGTTTGGTGTTCAAAAGAAATAGATTTTAAGTTAGACCGGCCAAATACGATTACAAAACAAGGCAAAAGTAAGCCAAAGAAATAAATAAGTTGAGTAGCACAAGCTCGTCAATAGGTAAACTAGGATTCCTTAAGGGAATAAAGTAGCACAAGAAGAATTTATTGAACCATGCGCCATAGCGCAAAAATCAAGGCCATTATTTTGGGTCAAATGAGTAGAGGAAGGTTTAATTTTCTTAAATTACCATACATTTTAACGTGAATTCGTGTATTTAATCCAAAGTTTTTTATTTTTGCCATCAATTTAAAATTTTTAAAACCAATATTATTATGTCAGACATTGCATCAAGAGTTAAAGCTATCATTGTTGATAAACTAGGAGTTGATGAAAACGAAGTGGTATCAGAAGCTAGCTTTACTAACGATTTAGGGGCAGATTCATTGGATACTGTAGAATTGATTATGGAATTCGAAAAGGAATTCGATATTCAAATCCCTGATGATCAAGCTGAGAATATCGCAACTGTTGGCCAAGCCATTAGCTATATAGAAGAAGCGAAGTAATTTTATGATTTCATAAATAGAATTCAAATTATCCATGTGGTAAATGCTCCGCATGGATAATTTTTTTTAATTTACACTTGGTTTATCTTTTAAACTTAAAAAAAGTTCAATGCAATTAAAGCGAGTTGTAGTTACCGGTCTGGGAGCACTTACCCCAATCGGTAATAATATTGAGGAGTATTGGAACGGTCTTGTAAATGGTAAAAGTGGTTCTGCACCGATTACATATTATGATACTGAAAAGTTTAAGGTAAAGTTTGCTTGCGAACTAAAAAACTATAAAACCGAAGACCATTTTGAACGTAAAGAAGGTCGCAAACTGGATAGATTTGCACAGTATGCGTTGATTTCTTCGGATGAAGCGATCAAAGATGCCAATCTAGATTTAGAAGCAATCGATAAATTTCGTGTCGGTGTTATTTGGGGTGCCGGTATCGGAGGTCTGGAGACTTTTCAAAATGAGGTGATGAACTTTGCCCAAGGTGATGGAACGCCTAGGTTCAACCCTTTCTTTATACCGAAAATGATTGCGGATATTGCACCTGGCAACATTTCCATAAAACATGGTTTTATGGGGCCAAATTATACTACAGTTTCCGCTTGTGCATCCTCTGCCAATGCAATGATAGATGCTTTGAATTACATTCGGTTAGGACATTGTGACGTAATCGTCACCGGAGGTAGTGAAGCTGCCGTGACCATCGCCGGAATGGGAGGTTTTGGTGCCATGCACGCACTTTCTACACGCAACGAAAGTCCTGAAACGGCCTCAAGACCTTTTGATGCCACTAGGGACGGATTTGTACTCGGTGAAGGTGCCGGTGCATTGATTCTGGAAGAATATGAGCATGCCAAGGCAAGAGGGGCAAAAATATATGCCGAGGTAGCCGGAGGGGGAATGTCTAGCGATGCCTACCATATGACCGCGCCGCACCCGGAGGGGATAGGCGTTGTTAGAGTAATGCAAAATTGCCTCAATGATGCCGGATTGAATATTGATGAAGTAGATGCCATTAATACGCACGGTACTTCTACACCATTAGGAGATGTTGCGGAATTGAAAGCTATTTCAGAAGTTTTTGGTGCGCATGCTAAGAACATCAATATCAATTCTACCAAATCCATGACGGGGCACTTGTTGGGTGCTGCCGGAGCCATAGAGGCCATTGCCTCCATTTTGGCAATGGAACACGGTATGGTACCCCCTACCATAAATCACACCACGGTAGATGAAAATATAGATAGTTCGCTGAACCTTACATTGAACAAGGCACAAAAAAGAGATGTAAAAGTAGCCATGAGCAATACTTTCGGATTCGGAGGTCACAACGCCTGTGTCGTTTTCAAAAAAATCAGTTAAGGTATTTATGACTTTTCCTAAAAACATATTCAATTCCCATCCGAAACAGGATGGGAATTTTTTTTTGGGAATCAAAAAGATTTTAGGATTTAAGCCCAAGAACATAAAGTACTACAAGAAAGCATTTCTTCATCGCTCCATGAACAAAAAGGATGAGGATGGCAATCCTATGAATTACGAAAGGTTGGAGTTTTTAGGAGATTCTATGCTGGGAACCATAATTTCCAGACACCTGTATAATGAAGTGCCGAACGGGGATGAGGGCTACTTGACAAAAATGCGCTCTAAAATAGTAAGTAGGGAGCATTTGAACGAATTAGGAAAGGACCTGAAGTTGATCAAATATGTGGAAAGTAGAATTCCAAAATCCCACTTTGGGGAAAACATTCATGGCAATGTTTTTGAGGCTTTGGTCGGGGCTATTTATTTGGATAGGGGCTATGCTTATTGTGAAAAATTCATTAATAAAAGGGTTATTGAGCCCTATGTGGATATAGAACAGTTAGAAGGCAGGGTCATCAGTTATAAGAGTTTGGTCATAGAGTGGTGCCAAAAGCAAAAGAAAACTTTCAATTATAACGTTTATGAAGATACCGGGAAAGATCCATTAAAACATTTTGCCGTAAAACTGTCCATTGCCGGTAATGTAGTTTCCAAGGCACGTGCTACTTCAAAGAAAAAGGCGGAGGAACGCGCTTCTAAAAGGGCATTTTTCGCTTTACAGGACAAAATGGAGTAATTTTCTACTCTCATCGAGAGACTCTAACGTTATCGTAACTTTTCATTCACTTTAATGAGACATACTTTTTAGGCATTATTGGTTAATAATCCTATATTTACCGCTTACATTTTTTTATGGGAGCAGTCTATAAAATTAACGATGACTTTTACGACGATTCATTTCTTTTAATTGCGCTGCATAGTACTTTGGAGGATTACGCTATAGTATATCAACTAAATCTAAATCTAAACGCCAAATTTAAGCGCGTTAGGTCAGATTTGGATTTGGGCAAAACACGGACTTTTCCTTTGTTCGAATGGCAGGACGATTACAATGACAGGTATCTCATGTTGGTTTCCAACCAAAGTACGGAACAAGAATTTTTGCCTAATAATGATTTGTTCCAAAATGAACCTACGGCGACAACGCCCAAATTGGTCCCGGAATTAAAGGATGTAGATTATTTTTTGAAAATAGAGGAGGGCGAAGCGTTTCAAAATAAAGAAATACTCAGAAAAGTAACTAGCATGCCAAAAATCATGGCCGCTTACGAAGTAGAGGCGAACAAACTAAAATCTAAGAACAATTTAATATTTTAAAAATGCCAACTAAGAAGAAGACGAAAATTGTAGCCACACTCGGACCGGCCACAAGTAAGAAAGAGGTACTAAAGGGGATGATAGAGGCAGGAGTAAATGTCTTTAGAATAAATTTTTCCCACGCAGATTATGAAGATGTACGGCAACGCGTGGACATGATTCGAGAATTGAACGAGGAGCTGCAGAGCAATGTCTCTATACTAGGGGATTTACAGGGGCCAAAATTAAGGGTCGGCGTTATGGCCGGGGAAGTAGTGGTAAGCCCTGGAGATGAGATAACCTTTGTTACCGGGGAACCTTTTGAAGGAACTGCAGAACGCGTTTACATGAATTATTCGGCATTTCCCAAGGATGTAAAAGCAGGTGAACGTATTCTTTTGGATGATGGAAAATTGATGTTTGAAGTGGTCTCGACCAATGGTGAAAACGAAGTATTGGCTAAGGTAGTTCAAGGAGGTCCGTTGAAATCGAAAAAAGGAGTGAATCTCCCCAATACGAACATTTCACTACCTGCGTTGACGGAGAAGGATATCAAGGATGCGGAATTTGCAATCTCCCTTGAAGTGGACTGGATAGCGCTCTCTTTTGTTCGATTTAGTGAAGATTTAATCGATTTACAAAAAATCATAAAAAAGCATTCCGAGCATAAAATTCCTATTATCGCCAAAATCGAAAAGCCCGAAGCTGTTGAGAATATAGACAAAATCGTGGCATATTGTGACGGGCTAATGGTAGCCCGTGGGGATTTAGGAGTTGAGGTCCCCGCCCACGAAGTACCTTTGATACAGAAGCAATTGGTATTACGTGCCAAAAAAGCAAGAATTCCGGTTATTATTGCCACGCAGATGATGGAAACAATGATTACCAGTTTGACTCCTACCAGAGCGGAGGTCAATGATGTTGCCAATTCCGTAATGGACGGTGCGGATGCCGTAATGCTCTCCGGGGAGACTTCCGTTGGCAATTATCCCATTCAAGTAATCGAAAAAATGACAAGTATCTTAACAAGTGTAGAAGCTTCCGAATTAATACATGTTCCACATGACCCGCCACATATTCGCACGAATAGATATATTACCAAGTCTGTTTGTTATCATGCTGCACTCATGGCAAATGAAATAAAGGCAAAAGCTATTTCTACCCTGACCAATAGTGGGTATACCGCTTTTCAGATTTCGGCATGGAGACCTAGCGCACATATTTTAGTATTCACCTCCAACAAACGAATTTTGACCCAGTTGAACCTGTTATGGGGTGTTAAGGCATTTTACTATGACAAGTTTGTATCTACGGACGAGACCATAGAGGATGTGAACAAGATTGCCTGCCAAAAAGGATTTTTGGATGTGGGCGATATGCTCATAAGCCTTGCCGCCATGCCCATAAAGGAAAAAGGAATGGTAAATACCTTACGGGTCACAGAGATAGAAAGCTGTAATTTCTAGTACAAAGAAGAACTTATAAAAAAGCCCGGTAGCAATTGCTACCGGGCTTTTTTTGATAAAATAAAATAACAAACACTTAAGCTACTTCTCTTTCAAAAGCAATAAAATTTACAATTTCTCCTTTAGTGTCAAAAACAGGTTTTGCCTGTATCCAACAATTGTAGGTTTCCCCGTCTTTTCTATAATTTAGAACATTGGCCTCAAACGGTTTTTTTGCCCTGATGGCCTTTGAGATATTTTGTATCGTTTCCTTACAGGTACCTTCGCCCTGAAATATTTTGGGTTGAAAACCCATTATTTCCTCGGGTTTGTAGCGGTTCATCTGCCAAATATTCTGGGTAGCGTACACTATGTTCAATTTTGCATCCGTCACTACGATTACGTGTTCTTTCTCTCGTAATTGGTCTTCAAAAATAGCATCGTTGATTTCCCAATCGTTGGTTTTGGCAAGCTTTGTCAATCCTTTGATATCTTCTGCCGTTTTACAGGTTTTATCAAAGTAATCTGCATAAATATCCCAAGCACTTACGGGCAAAGTATTAAAGTTCAATGTATCGTGAAAACGTCCTACAGCATCGTCATAATTTCTAATATCGCTCATTAAAAAAACTGATTTAAATTCAATGGATAATTTTCCTTTTCATAGCAATTTTAAATAAAGCTATAAAAACAAGGGGGTTATGAAAAATTAGCGGCAATCATTAACACTCTTGTTTAATGAATTTTATTTCTACAGGAATATTAGATTGTAAAGGATAAACAAAAAAAGAGACTAAACTGACATTAAAGTCCTTTCTAATCCGATATCACTTAATGAAATTTGAATTTCATAACCATAAATTAAATTCACTTTTTGGATTTACGGATGATATAAAACTGCACGAAAGAAGCTTCGCTGTACAGGACGGCAATATTAGTATTTTATGGAACAGAAATACATTGCCCGTTCAACTTTGTATAGATGGTTTTACCGTAACACTATTGCCCAATCAATTGATTACGACTACCTATTTACAACACGTTAGTTTCTCCAAAACGAAACTTCCGTTAACCGGGTTTCTGTTCAACCGTGAGTTTTATTGCATCAAAGACCATGATAGTGAAGTCTCTTGTAATGGCATTCTTTTTTTCGGAACGCAGGACCTGCCTATCGTAACGATTCCTGAGGAACAATTGAACAAGTTCAATTTATTGTTCGAGATTTTTGTAGAGGAATTCTCCACGAAAGATAAAATACAGGGAGATATGCTTCAGATGTTATTGAAGCGCCTCATTATCATCTGTACCCGATTGGCCAAAGAACAACACACGATCAAGGTGTTGAATAACGAGCAAATTGATGTGGTCCGAAAATTCAATGTTTTGGTAGATACCCATTTCAGGACAAAACGAAAAGTGAGCGATTATGCTAACTTACTTTTTAAAAGCCCAAAAACACTTTCAAATCTCTTTGCCCTGTACAATCAAAAATCCCCACAGCAGATTATTTTGGAACGCCTGGCCCTAGAGGCTAAAAGGTTAATGAGCTACACGGACAAACAAAATCAGGAGATAGCCTATGAACTGGGATTCAACGACCCTGCACATTTTAGTAAATTCTTTAAAAAAATGACAGGGAGTTCCCCATCACAATTCAGGGAAAACACCTCGAATTTGGCCTAACGGGAAATTTGTACCAGCGGTCGGGCAATAGCTCCTAACAAAACTGCTTTTTACCGTCGCATCTTTGTAACGTAATTGAAAACAAGACAAGATGAAGACAAAAATAAAATCCATTTTTAACCTAATCGAAATATTTAGACGGCCCCAAGGGCAGGTATTGAACAGAATAATTCCAAAAGAACATTGCGAGCAGAAACACCATCATGATTTTTATTGTGATGCCGAGAAACCATTTATATCAATTCAATAATAATTTAAAACAAATATTAATATGAGCACATTTAATGTACCTACGAGAGAAGAAGTATCGGCCAACAATCAGGCAATCTTTGACAATCTAGAAAATGCTTTGGGCTTTGTTCCCAACCTTTATGCAACGTACGCACATTCAGAAAATGCCTTGACCAATTATTTGGCATTGAGCAATGCCAAGACCTCTTTGAACGCAAAACAAAAAGAAGTGGTCAACTTGGCCGTGAGCCAAGTGAACAATTGCACCTATTGTTTGGCAGCGCATACCGCAATTGGAAAAATGAACGGTTTTACTGAGGAACAAATCTTAGAACTGCGTAATGGCGAGGCCTCTTTTGATGAAAAATTGGATGCCTTGGCGAGATTGGCCAAAAACATAACTGAAAATAGGGGAGCTACGGATGCTACAGTTGTAGAGAATTTTCTTAGCCAAGGGTGGACTAAGGAAAACCTTGTAGATACCATTGTTTTGGTCGGTGATAAGACTATTTCCAATTATCTACATAAAACGACTAACGTAGCTATAGATTTTCCAGAAGCGCAAGCTCTAGAAACAACAGAAGTATAAATAAAGCGAAGACCATCCGCTTAAGCATGGTCAAAAACATAACAATTAATATAAATAGTGGATTCCTGAAAAGGAATCTTAAAAATCAAGTAATTATGAAAAAAGTAATCGCAATCGTAGCATTGGCATTTGGAACTGTATTTTCAATGAATGCGCAAGACAAAATGATGAAGAAGGAGAAAATGATGGATGCTCCTAAAACAATTGCTTTGGAGCAGACCTCTGGAGAATTTACTCAAAAACAGATCACGGTTTCCGAAGGAACATATGTTTTTGAAATTTCCAATAATGCAGTGGATCATAATGTAGGTTTTGTTCTGGTACAAAAGGGTAAAGATATTTCCAATCCAGAAAACCACATTCAAACGGCTTATGTAAACGAGCAGGTTGCCACGGGAAAAACTCAGAAATCCAATCCTACGATGTTAAAAACGGGAGAGTATGTATATTTCTGCCCGCTGAACCCTACTTCAACGGACAATACGTTAATAGTACAGTAAATACAAATAAGTATTGAAAAAAAAAGAGCCCTGCATTGCGGGGCTCTTTTGTATGATAAAAGCGGAACTAATTAGTTTGCTTCAACTTGCTCAACTTTTGCATCGTTGTTGGTTTCTTCAAACTCATCGGCTATATCTTCCAATTCTCCTTTCACACTGCAAGAAACAGCGAATAAAGAAATAGCGAATAATGCGATTAATTTTGATGTGTTGAATACTCTTTTCATAATAAAGGGTTTTGGGTTGATTAAAATTATGTACCTAAAACCACTGATTGTTAATATTATTGTAAAATGACTTCTTTTTTTTCAAGGAATTCGATGAACGGGTCAATTTGTTTTCAAAAATCAAACTTTAACTGAACGGAAACCTGTTCTTCTTTAAGTGTAACCTTTTTGTCATTTGTATTTAGATTGGCCAAAGAAATACCCAACAGTCTAACGGAGTTTTGTAGCTCTTCTTGATATAATAGTTCTTTTGCAGTTTCTAGGATCAAGTTTTTATCGGAAATAAAATATGGTATTGTTTTGCTCCGCGTGTTCAAAGTAAAATCACTGTACTTAATTTTTAGCGTGATGGTTTTTCCGGCAATATTGGACTTTTTAAGTCGTCTTTCTAGCTCGGAGGCAATGTGGTCAAGACGTTCCAACATAAAAATCTCACTGCTCAGGTTTTCGTTGAACGTGCGTTCCGCACCAACAGATTTTGGAATTCGGTGTGGTTTTACGGGACTGTTATGAATACCGCGTACCACATGATAATAATAACTGCCGCTCTTACCAAAGTGATTGTCCAAGAATTCCAACGACTTCTGTTTTAAGTCTTTTCCGGTAAAAATTCCCAGTCTGTACATTTTCTCGGCAGTTACTTTGCCTACGCCATAGAATTTTCGAATGTCCAAGTCTTCTAAAAATGGGATAACCTCTTCCGGGTTTACCGTCTTTTGCCCGTTGGGCTTATTAATATCACTCGCTACCTTTGCGATAAATTTATTGATGGATATTCCTGCCGAGGCATTGAGTCCCGTTTCGGTGAGGATGCGTTGTCTTATTTCTTTCGCGACGAGGGTAGCAGAGGGGTTCCCTTTTTTATTTATGGTCACATCAAGGTAGGCTTCATCCAATGATAAGGGTTCCACCAAATCCGTATAGTCAAAAAAAATGGCCCTGATCTGTTTTGATATTTCCTTATAACGGTCAAAACGGGCTTTTACAAAAATAAGTTCCGGGCAGTTTCGTTGTGCCAAAACACTGCTCATAGCGCTCCTTACTCCAAACTTTCGGGCTTCGTAACTGGCGGCCGCTACGACACCCCTTTTTGAGCTTCCGCCCACGGCAATAGGTTTTCCCCTAAGTTCCGGATGGTCCAATTGCTCTACGGAAGCATAGAATGCATCCATATCTATATGGATTATTTTTCGCAACGTAGCGTCATTGTTCATACCACAAAATTAGCCTATATTAATTGGATGGAACCCAACGGGAAAATAGCGATTATTCTAGGTGCTACAGGTTTAACGGGCGGCATATTGCTTCGTCAATTGTTGAACGATGAAAGATATATAGAAATAAAGCTTTTTTCCAGGTCCAGCATTGGTTTTGAGCATCCTAAAATAACGGAATTTTTGGTGGACTTATTTGATTTTGAGGCCTTTCAGAAGAAGTTCAAAGCAAATGTGCTTTTTTGTTGTATAGGCACAACAGCCTCAAAAACATCGGATAAAGAGTTGTACCGTAAGATAGATTATGGTATTCCTTTGGAAGCGGCCAAAACCGCAAAGCGTAATGGAATCGCTTCTTTTTTAGTGATTTCCGCGATGGGTGCAAATCCAAAAAGCACTATTTTTTACAACCGGATTAAAGGAGAGATGGAGCGTGAAGTCCTGGATGTTTCGATTTCAAAAACCCATATTTTGCAACCTGCGTTAATAGGTGGTACCCGAAATGAAAGCAGAACGGGAGAATGGATTTTCAAACAGGTGATGAAACTTATAGACCCTATTTTAATAGGTGGATTAAAAAAGTATAAATCTATTCGCCCTGAAAAAATAGCAAAAGCCATGGTTTGGTTGGATAATCATAATTACAAAAGAATTCGAGTTCCCTCTGACGAATTGCAAAAACTAGGTGATAGATGATAGAAATAGAACGTAAGTTTTTAGTAAAATCAAAGGATTACAAAGCTGAGGCTATCTCAAACGAGAAAATAGTTCAAGGTTTTTTGAATACTGATGCTGAACGTACCGTTAGGATAAGAACAAAAGGGAACAAAGGTTTTATAACGGTAAAGGGAAAATCCAACGAAAGTGGAACTTCTAGATTTGAATGGGAGAAGGAAATCAAAATCGAAGAAGCCGAAGCACTTTTAAAACTATGCGAAAAACCGATATTGGAAAAAACGCGTTACGAGGTCGCTATGGGAGCGCATATTTTTGAAGTAGATGAATTTCATGGCAAGAACAATGGACTTACAATAGCGGAAATAGAGCTGCACAATGAAGACGAGAAATTTGAAAAACCGAATTGGTTAGGCGAAGAAGTGACGGGCGAGGTCAAATATTATAACTCGCAATTGATTAAAAAACCATTTTCAGAATGGTAACCTTAACGAATATGCGGTAAGATGATACCTTTTTGTTAGTCGATGACAATGATGAACTCCACAATGAAACTATCCGTTTCGATGAGGACATTACTGCTGTTGGTATAGGAAGCGCTATTTACATCAAAAAAAGGACTACAGCATTCGCTTCCTGAATTTGTCCTGTTCAAATCCAATATTAATTCATCAGTTCTGGATTCGGAAAGTGTAATTTCATAGATATTCTCACCTTGCTGCCCTGCTACTTCAAAGAAAATTTGATTTTCTTCGGAAGCATTAAATCCTAATTGTTTTCCATTTTTGGATATCGTAATATCGGCTATGGAAAAAGTGCCATTTTCAATTAAATTTGTTCCGTCACTGTCTACGAATACTATGGAAAACCCTTGGGCAGCACAATCTACCAATGCGCAATCAATTCCGTCAGAAGAGTTACAGGATTTAAAAAAAAGAAAAAGCAGTACTATGGGGTATAATTTAATTCGCATATATAAAGGATACAAAAACCTTAGATTGGTTGCTTATTTTTGGTAATAATTGTAAAAAAAGGCAACGACCATGGTAAACCTTAAACATCAAAAATCAAGGCAATGACTCTAAAGATGTCTGCGAGGTTATTAAATCATTGCCTAAACTATGGAATACATATCTATCTTTTTAGAAGAATCAGCTATCTTGATACAGTAGTTAAATTACAATTGTGCCTATCAAAAACCTATCGTAATACCATAAAAATCATAGGGTTGAATTATGGAATTTTAATTTGGGCCCTACCTAAATTGAGAATGTCCAATTTATAAGAGCTGAATTACTTTGCGAAAATCCCATCCTTTTCAATCAAAGGGATAGTGATGAGATTGTCAAATTTAATAATGCCTTTTTCAAATAAAAAGCGCTTTTCATATAGCTTATTATCGTAATAATATGTAACAAAGAACTCATTGTTCAATTGAAGGACATCTTCTTGGACAACTTCTATTTTTTCATAGGATTTAGCACTTACTACAGGAATGGCGTGCCGCATGGTTGATGTTTTTAAATCGCCATCATACCCTTTGGAAACAATTAAAGCCATTTCAATGGGGGAGTTTTTGTTGTTTAAGATATAAGCATTCCAATCTTTAGAGAGAAATTCCTCGTTCCATTCATGCACCAAGGCCACGTAAACGTCTTTCGCAATAGAAATTTCAATATCCTTTTTCATTGAATATACTTTCTTAGTTTGATTGAAGATCGATTGAAAACGGTTCAAATGACAATTTCATATTTCGTCGAATCTTTTACACAAACCAAATTTAAGTGAAAAGTATCTTTTTCGGAGCTATGCTTTATTTCTATACATTTGAAATCATGTTTTAGTTCATTATCCTTAAAACAAAGAGGTGACGTTCAAAAATAAAAGAAGATTAAGAATTATTGGCACCTATTGTATTGGATGGACATTGGCTTTCATTTTTTTGACCATTATAAGAGGTGTAGGGGCTACCGAAGATGGCGCTATCGATTTTGATGTTGCTATAAGTTTAGTATATGCCATCACCATAGGCCCCTTGTTTGGAGCAATATCCGGATACGTACAAATATTGGTTGACGAGCGGTTTTATAAAAGGACATCTGTCCGAAAACTTTTAATGATCAGGCTTGCCATCTCCATCTTCTTTTTGATATTGTTGATTGTAGTTTCCTATTTGATCGTACCTCCGCTCTTGAATATAGATATTACCCTATTAACTTTTATTTCTGATGAAGGGAGTTCTGCTATTTATTTCTATATTCTCACCGTAGATATATTTATGGCGGCCCTGTGGCAAGTAAACTTAATGCTCGGGGAAAATAATTTATGGAAAATATTGATGGGTAAATTTTATAATCCCCATGAAGAGAATAGAATTTTTATGTTTTTAGATTTAAAAGACTCTACGGTACTTGCAGAACGATTGGGCCATATCAAATATAGCAGACTCATTCAAGATTGCTTCAATGACCTTGGGGTCGTAATAGAGAACGAGGCGGAGATTTATCAATATGTTGGAGATGAAGCCGTTTTGACCTGGCATTTGAAAGATGGTCTACGAAACCTAAACTGTATAAACACATTTTATAACTTTAAAAGTCAGTTGCTTAAAAGAAAAGAATACTATCTAAAAATGTACGGATCCATTCCTTTTTTTAAAGCCGGATTGAACGAGGGAGTCGTTACGGCAACAGAAGTAGGAAGATATAAGAAAGACATTGCATATCACGGAGACGCAATAAACACCGCTGCACGGATTCAAGGCAAATGCAATGAATTGAACAAAGAGCTCTTGATTTCTAAAAACCTGTTGGACAAATTTGAAAATAATTCCTTTGTTTTCGAACAGTTAAACAATATACCCCTAAAGGGTAAAACGAAGGAAGTAAGTGTTTTTGCAGTCAGCCTACAAACTGATGAGGCTTAGAAATTTACAGGACACTTTTAAACTGCTCTAAAAATCGAATATCATTTTCGCTCAACAAGCGAATGTCAGAAATTTGGTGCAATAAAAGTGCGATACGGTCAATACCCATTCCAAAGGCAAAGCCGGAATATTCGTCAGGATCAATATCACAATTGCGAAGTACGTTGGGGTCTACCATGCCACAACCCATAATCTCTAACCATCCTGTACCCTTGGTCATTTTGTAATCTGTTTCTGTTTCCAAACCCCAGTATACATCTACTTCTGCGCTAGGCTCCGTAAAAGGAAAGTAGGAAGGCCTAAGCCTAATTTTTGATTTTCCAAAAAGTTCCGTAGTAAAGTATTGTAAAGTCTGTTTTAGATCGGCAAAGGAGACATCTTTATCAATATATAATCCTTCTACTTGGTGAAAGAAACAATGGGAACGTGCAGAAATGGCCTCGTTCCTGTAAACTCTCCCCGGAGATATGGTACGGATAGGCGGTTTGTTATTTTCCATATACCTTACCTGAACGGATGAGGTATGGGTGCGCAGGAGAATATCCGGATCGGTCTGCACAAAAAAAGTATCCTGCATATCTCGTGCAGGGTGGTATTCAGGAAGGTTCAGAGCGGTGAAGTTATGCCAGTCATCCTCAATTTCAGGACCTTCGGAAACATTGAATCCTATTCTGGAGAAAATATCTATAATTTGATTTTTTACGATGGATATAGGGTGGCGAGCACCAAGCTCAATAGGTTCTCCCGGACGCGTTAAATCTCCATAGATACCTTTTTCCTCGGTCTTGTTTTCTAAGGATTTCTTTAGTTTGTTTACCTTTTCCGTAGCCGCTTGTTTAAGCGTATTGATGGTTTGTCCAAATTCCTTTTTTTGTTCATTTGGAACCGTTTTGAACGCTGCAAAGAATTCGTTCAACAGTCCTTTTTTCCCCAAATATTTTATACGAAAAGCCTCTACCGCCTCAGCTCCATCGGCTGTAAATTTTTCAACCTCTTCTATATGCTTTTTTATCGTCTCTATCATGGCAACAACTAAAGCGGCAAATTTAAAACATTTAAAACAGTACGGATTGTTTTTGAAGGTATTTTGAGATAATACGCTTTATTTAGTTATTTAATGCTGATATTATTTTTCACCCATTCCAGGCATTCCTCAAAAGTTTTGAAGATGTGTTCTTCGGGAATCAGATCAGGAATGATATCCACGCGCTCCATCATATATCTGGGTTGTTTAAGAACATCTACAAATAGTACATCGATATTGGATTTTTTCAAATCTATCAATACATCTTCCAAAGCGTATAAACCGGATTGGTCCAAATACCGCATACGGCCCATTCTAATGATAACGCAAGATGCCGTTTTGGGAATCTGCCGGGCAAGTGCTGAAAAATCACTTGTAGAACCAAAGAACAATGGTCCTTTGAGGTGTTTTATAAAAACATCTTCCCTAAGACTTTTGGGAAAATCCGATTCGTCTGGCCATGCTTTTTCCTCTTCTAAGGTGCTGATGTCCGAACGTTCGGCCGTTAAATCGCCCATTTTTTTCATAAACATCAATGAGGCGATGACAAGACCTATCCCCACGGCATAAATTAAATCCCAAAAAGTTGAGAGAAGCATGACCGTAAGCATAATGATGACTTCTGAACTAAGCTTTACTGGACCTAAATTCATGTCCTTTGGCAAACTAGGTATGGCCTTTAGTCCTTTATAATCCATTACACTGATTCCCACGGTAATCAAAATTCCTGCTAGAACGGCCGCTGGAATTTGAGATGCTACGGGACCTAGCGTAAGGAGAATCATTAAAAGTAAGACCCCGGCAATCATCCCCGATAGTTTTGTTTTACCTCCGGAGTTTATGTTTATTACTGTTCTAATGGTAGCTCCGGCCCCAGGTATCCCTGAGAAAATAGCCGCAACCGCGTTACCAACACCTTGGCCTATCAATTCTTTGTTAGGTTTGTGCTTTGTTTTTGTCATATTATCGGCTATGACGGAGGTAAGTAATGAATCTATGGCTCCCAGAAGTGCAAGTGTCAATGCGGTAAATATATAGGGTGAAATAGCTTCTATTTTAAATTCCGTGAATATTTTAATATTGGGCAAGGGTAGACCTTCCGGTATTTTAGCGATGGACCGGTATTCCAATCCAAAACCGTATGCAACTCCTGAAACGACAATGAGCCCTACAAGGGTGCTGGGTATGGCCGTGGTAATTCTTTTAAAACCAAAAATAATAATGATGGTAGCTAGCGCAAGTGCCAATTCCAACCAATTGATGTTATTCATAGCTCTTGGAATAGCCTTTATGGCACCAATAACCCCTGATGAGGCACTACCGGCCAGTATTTCAGCTTCTTGGAGTATTGCGGACTCCGTAACTTCATGTGAACGTTTTATGGTCTCCTCAAAATCTTCCAGTACAAGAATGCCTTCCCCGGCTTCTTCCCGTAAAATATTTTCCAAAATAAGTTCCTCGGCTTGCGGCTTGAATGTATCAACGAAAACTACATCCTCTTTGGGATAATACCCTATAGCCGGGAGAATTTGGGTAATAATGATGATCAAACCTATGGCCGTCATAAACCCCGATACCACCGGATAAGGGATATAACGTATATATTTTCCTAATCCTAGCAAGCCTAAACCAATTTGAAATAGCCCCGCCAGCAAGAAAACAGACAGAATAGCCGGTAAAGCTTTTTCCACACTCCCGTCATAAATAGTAACAATACCGGCAATGACCACCATACTAACGGCAGTCATGGGGGCTGTAGGACCGGAGATTTGTGTGTTTGTTCCTCCAAATAGTGCGGCAAAAAAGCTAATAAAAATGGCTCCATAGAGCCCCGCGCTGGGTCCAAGACCAGAACTTACCCCAAAAGCCAGAGCTAATGGCAAGGCAACGATACCTGCAGTGATTCCTCCAAAAAGATCTCCTTTGAGATTAGCGAACAGATTTTTCATATCTAAGGAAGGGTGTGGTTGATTTCTATGAGAAAGATACTCTTTTTTTAAAAGAAAAAGCCGATACATTTGTATCGGCTTTGACTGTATAAATATTGTTTTTTGAATCAATCCAAGAAAGATACCTTACCGTTATTTATATCGTACATGGCACCTACAATCCTGATTTCTCCATTGTCTTCCATTTCCTTGAGTACAGAACTTATTCTTCTTGTATTTTCAATGGTCATTTGAACATTTTTTAAAGCTACTTCGTTCACAAAATCTATATTCTTGGAATTCCTTTTTGTGGGATCGGTAGGTTCTTTTACAGCCATAACAGCAGGTTTGATCTTGTCCAACAAAATGGTGAGATTACCCAATTTTGCATCATCGCAAGCTCCTTTAACGGCACCACATGCAGTATGTCCCAAAATGACAAGAATTTTGGTGCCGGCAAGTTTACAGGCAAACTCTATGCTTCCCAATAAATCTTCATTAACTATATTCCCTGCAACCCTTGCGCTGAAAATATCCCCTACGCCTTGGTCAAAAATCAATTCTGCGGAAACCCTGGAATCTATACAGCTCAATACAGTTGCAAAAGGATATTGTCCTTGTGCAGTATCACTTACCTGCTCCAGTAAATCCCGATTCACTTTTTGGTTCGCTATAAACCGGGCATTACCTTCTTTTAAGTATGCAATAGCGTCGTCTGGAGTAATTGCCGCTTGTGTTTCTTTAGTATGTGCTTTCATAAGCTAATTTTAATATGTTGAAGTTAAGCCTATTTTGTCGTCAGCTTAAAAAATTCTATGTAACTATCCGGGTTTTCTACGATTCCTCGTTCGGAAACCAGTTTAATATCAATATTTCTATTCTTGGCTTTCTCAGAAAAATCCTCGAGTATTTCAATGATATCATTGTCAAGATATCTTGTTTTTCTCACATCCAACTCAAGGTCGGAATCTTCTGGAAGACTATCTAACTCTTTTAATATGGCTCCTTTATTAAAAAAGGTAACTTCTTCGGCCAAGGTCATTTTAATTTTATGCTTGCCATTACTTTTATCCTCAATGTGCAGAAAGTGAGAGTTTTGATAACTTTTAATCAAAATAACGATAATACCAACACCTAAACCTAATCCGATACCTACCAGCAAATCCGTGAAAATAATCCCTAAAACAGTGACTGTAAAAGGAATAAATTGTTTCCAGCCCATCTGGTACATTTTTTTGAACAAGGCGGGTTTTGCTAATTTATATCCGACGATAAAAAGGATTGCCGCCAAAACGGACAACGGAATCATATTCAATAATCTTGGAATTAGGATTACCGAAATCAATAGGAAGAAACCATGAATGATAGCGGACAGTTTTGTTCTACCGCCCGATTGAATATTTGCCGAACTTCTTACGATTACTTGGGTAATGGGCAGACCGCCGATCAATCCAGAAATGATGTTTCCCGTTCCTTGTGCCAACAATTCCCTATTGGTAGGCGTAACATTTTTATGAGGGTCCAACTTGTCCGTAGCTTCCACACAAAGTAAGGTTTCCAAACTGGCCACTAGGGCAATGGTGAATGCGGTTATCCAGATTTGCGGATTGATTATAGCACCAAAATTAGGAAAGCTAAATTGTGCAATGAAAGACGATGCATCCTCAGGAATGGGAACGCTTACCAAATGATTGGAAGAAATAGAAAGCATTTCATTGCCTTGGGTCAAAATATAAAATATGATACCGACCGCAACGGCTACCAAAGGCCCCTGTATCAATTGGAAGATTCTTCCTTTTTTGGAAAGTACTTTGTCCCAAAGAATCAATATGGCCAGCCCAATAACGGCGATCAGGGTAGCTCCGGGACTAATGTTGTTCAGCGTTTCAAAAATTTCGGAAAAAGTGTTCCGCCCATCCACTTGAAAAAAGGCAAAATCCCCTTCCGGGTCCGGGTCATAGCCAAAAAAATGTGGTATCTGTTTTAAAATGATGATAATTCCTATACCGGTCAACATTCCTTTAATGACCGAGGAAGGAAAATAATACCCAATGATTCCGGCTTTCAAAACCCCGAATACAATTTGAATGATACCCCCTAAAACTACAGCTAAAAGAAAGTTTTGATAACCGCCCAATGCACCGATTGCGGTCAGGACTATTGCGGCCAAACCTGCGGCGGGCCCACTGACGCCTATTTGGGAACCACTCAAGGAACCCACTACGATACCTCCAACGATACCTGCGATCAATCCTGAGAACAAGGGAGCTCCACTGGCCAAGGCAATACCCAAGCAAAGGGGCAATGCTACAAAAAACACAACGATACTTGCGGGTAAATCGTTCTTTAAATATTTAAACATAGAATACGATTATAGGTCTTTCATAAATGAGAAGACAGGTTAGTAAGAATAAAAGGAACTACCCTATATCTTTTGGGGGTGGAACATGAATATTGGAAAAGTAAAAATTGTAGTTATCAGTATATGAAGTAACTGTTGGCATTCGTAAAATTGGCTTATTAAAAAGAGCGGAAAACGCAACATGTAAAAAGAAATCCTGCTCACCAAGCTCTTTCTTGTCTTCCTTATTATTTTCTTCTTCGTTAAAATCCACTACTAGTAACGTTTGCTCCGTATCGCACAGGATTGCAACCGAAGGCGCAGTTATGGCTATGGCCAAAACGATGGATAAGAAGAATGTTAGAAAAGATTTCATAGTATTACTTTCAAAAAAGAATCTTAAAGATAAAAGCATTGCTATTATACACTGCTAAATATACTTTAAAAATCTTTTATAAGCCTTATTTCTTTGGCAGGAATCCAACCGGTTTGCCCATCTGCAATACTAATTTTGTACCATTCATTTAAATCATCGAGTACATTCACTTTTGCCCCTTCGTGAAGTGTGAAGGCTTCCTGACTGGTATCATTGGGTTCTGCCTTTATGCCGATCTCATCCGCAAAAACAATAGCAGGCCGGTTGGCTTTAAAGCTGCTGTATTCTATTTCGGCAAAAACAACAAAGAGAATACAGAGAAACAAGGCCACAAAACTACTAATGAACGCCCATCTTTTCCTTGTGGAATAGTTTGCATAATAGAAAATGATATACAATAAAACGAAAAGAAACAAAAATCCTACGCTTAAATAGGCCCAATCGTCATAGAAAAGTTTACCCGTAATCGATTTGTAAAATTTTGAAAAACCTGTCTCCGGCATTTTTTCTATTGCATCCAAGGTCATATTTTGGGCGTATCCCAAATTGTTCTGTATTTCCTTATCGCTCGGATTTAATAGTAGTGCCTTCTCGTAGTAGTAAATACTTGGTGCTATCTGGTTGAGCTTGTAATGACAATTTCCAAGATTAAAATACACAGCGGCCGAATGTTTTCCATTGTCAAGAATTTTTTGGTATTTATCAATCGCATTTTGGTATTCCCCCTCATTATATGCAGTGGTGGCCTCATTGAAAAGTGTTTCATTTTGAGCGGTGGACCAAATTGAAAAACATAGACAACAAAATATAAATAGCTTTTTTACCATATTACAATTGTTTATCCATTAATGAAATGACCTCACTTGCCTTTTCATAGTCATTTTGCATTTGTACATTGGAAAAGGGGCTGTAACGTGCCGCTTCACAATTTTTCAATAAATCGATAAAACCGGCAATGGTATTTTCATCCACCTGTTTTTTGTGGAGGAGTTCGGAAATTTTATCCTTGCTGAATTCCGACGTTTCAATTTTCAGTTTAGCTTTGAGATAATTATGTAGCGCTTTTTCCAAAGCCACATAGAAGGAATCCTTGTTCCCCAACTCTTTTTTGGCTTTTGATAAATATTTTCTGGCCAGGCGATTGGCCTTTTTTACTTTGTTGCCCACAACATCACTTGCAATTTCTTCTCTTTTCTTTCGAAACAGAATCCCTAAGGGGATGAGTAGAAGAGGAAGGGTCATCCATAGATAAAATGACGTAGAACGATAAAAATGACTTATTTTTTTAGGGGATAAATTTGGACTCAACTTGATAAAATTGAATTTATTCCCGGTAGCAATGACCTGTTGTTTGTTTGCATTAGGATTAACAGTACCGGTCTGCGAGTTGGTCGGACCCTCTAAAACATTGATGATTTTTTCCTCTGAATTTAATGTGACATATTTTTTTGTTTGAGGGTTGAAATAGCTGAAGCTTATAGGAGGAATAGGGTATTTTCCTCTAAAAGCGGGGACAATAGTATAAGCATTGCTTATTTTTCCTTGCATGCCACTTAGCGTAGTGCGGACGCCCTCCGTGAATTCTGGTTCATAAACCTCCAAGGCACTGGGAAGATCGGGCTCGGGAAGCTTAAATAGTTTTAGATTTCCTTTACCGCTTACTTCTACCACAGCTTGAAGCGACTCGGATGCGTTTAAACTGTTCTTGCTCGTGGTAACGGAAAAATCGAAATCACCTACCGCTCCATTAAAATCCGCTGGTTGATTGTCTAGCGGCAACGCTTTTACATTAATGACACGTTTCCCGGCAGAAACCGTTTTATTGGTCTGTGCATAGACCCTACCGCCAAAGAAGTCCCTTTTGTTCGTGGGTACATCTACCGTAACATCGAGGGACAAAGGCTCTATTTCCAGCTTCCCGGATTTTTGGGGGTAGAGCACTACTCTCTTGAGTACTACATACCTGTAAGGTTTTCCTTTATAATTGCCGTTCCGGGCACTTAAGGCGGAAACCTTGATATCTTGACTCCAAAAATTATTGTACTTAGGATTGTCCAAGGGCTGATAATTGGAAACACTAATGGCAGGGCTTACATAGAGTTTATAAACAACGCTGATAGCCTCGTTCATATAGGGGTCGCTCTTGGATACTTCTGCGACCAAATGAAGATTTTCATCCGCAATATCGTCCGCGGTCATTTGGTCACTGGGCTTATCCACTGCAGCGGTAACTTCAATCTCTTTTGCCAAGGACTTGTATGTTTTTCCGCCGATAACAATAGTGGCCTGTTGGATGGTGTATTTGCCTCTTGCCGTTGGTGCCAACGTATAGGAATAGGTCTTGGAATAGCTTCTTACCCCATTGATCCATGAGGAACTAATGGATTGTGACGGTCCCATTAATACTCGAAACCCTTTAAAATCCGGTGGGTTAAAATTATCTCCGTCCTTGTTCATGGTAAAATCCACTCTGAGCCTTTCATTAAGGCCTAGCTTGGGCTTGCTCACCTTCATCTCAAAAGTAACGGCATTTTTATCCTGCGCACTGCTGTGGAGCACGAAAAACAACATCGGAACTAAAATGAGGAACTTTTTGAACATATGTAATATTACCAGTCTTTTTCGTTTTTAATTTTTGCGCCTTTCACTTTTTTGGCATCCAGTTTTTCTTGAACCTGTTTTTCAGCATTTTGCATGGCTCTTAAAAGATTTTCTACTTGCTGTTTGGACAATTGATTAGGCCTTGGTTTTTGTTGTTGAGGCTTATCACCGTCCTGGGGTTTCTTATTTTGCTCTTTTTTCTCGTCACCATCACCTTCTTTATTCTCATCTTTCTTGTCCTCTCCCTTATCGCCCTCATCACCTTCATCTTTTTTGTCTTGGTCTCCTTCCTTATTGTCCCCTTCCTTGTCCTGATCTTTGTTCTGGTCTTTTTTGTCCTGTTTATCTTGGTCGTCTTTGTTATCGTTGTTCTTATCTTTTTTGTCCTCGTCTTTTTTCAATAATTCTTTGGCAAGTGCCAAGTTATAACGTGTTTCTTCATCTTTGGGATTGTTTCGTAAGGCTTCCTTATACGATTCCACGGCCTTGGCGTAATCCTTTCGTTGCATAAAAACATTGCCCATATTATGATAGGCCTTGTGTTTATCTGCTTTTGTGGCAGCAGCTTCCCCAGCTTCCTTAAATCTGCCAAAAGCTTCGCTATAGGTCGCATTATTGTAATAAGCATTTCCTAAATTATAGGGGGCAGCTGCATTTTCTGGACTTTTTGCAATGGCTTTTCTGTAATCTACCTCTGCCGCTACAAAGTTGTTTTCGGACAAATTCTTATTGCCTTCCCAAGTTAGGTTCTTGGAGGCTTTCAACGCTTTTTCTTTTCTCTGGACATCTTCTTCTTGAGAAAATCCTAAAAATGAAAAAAACAAAACGAGGAGTAGGCTTAGTACATTTTTCATATTAATCAATATGTTTTTCATTAAACAGATTCAACTTTTTGAGCCATTGGGTTTTTCGGTCCAAGATAAATATTTCTAAAAATAGGAACAAAAGCCCTATACCTAGGAACCATTGGAATTGATCTTTGTATTCAGCAAACTGCTTGGCTTCAAATTCTTTCTTGTCCATCTGAAGTAATTCCTCCTTGATAAACTCTACCGCAGCTTCCGTGTTGGAACCATTTATGTATTTGCCATTGCCTTCTTCCGAAATGTCCTCTAAGACTGTTTCGTTCAACTTGGTAATGACCACTTCTCCTTGGTTATCTTTTTTAAGGCTTTGAACAATACCGTTCCGCTTTATAGGAATTGGCGCCCCTTTAGTTTTTCCAACGCCTATTGTATAAATTCTGATACCTTCTTCCAAAGCATCCTCCACGGCACCAAGGGTTGTATTACCGGAATGGTCTTCCCCATCCGAAATGATAAAAAGCACACGGTTGGTCTGCTGTTCGTCATCATAAAAAGTGGTAGCCAGTTCAATGGCTTCATTGATTGCGGTCCCCTGTGAGGTCAACATGTCCGTGTTCATGCTCTGCAAGAACATCTTGGCCGCACCATAGTCTGTCGTAATCGGTAATTGTGGGTATGCTTGCCCAGCGTAGGCTATGATACCGATACGATCACTGGCCAATTGGTTTATGATTTCGGAAACCAATCTTTTGGCCTTTTCTATTCTATTGGGCGCTATATCTTCGGCCAGCATACTTTTGGAGACATCCACGGCGAAAACAATATCCACACCTTCACGCTTTACGGTTTCCAACTTGGTCCCAATTTTTGGATTTACGAGCCCGACAATCAATAAAGCGAGCCCTAACAAAAAGAAAATCAATTTTAAAGTTCCTTTGTAATAGGACCTATTAGGGACGAGTCTCTTCAGGAGTGCACTATCCGCAAATTTTTTCTGTGTTCTTTTCTTCCAGAGAATCAAAACCAGAAAGAGCACCACAAGCACCGGAATGATGAAGAGCAGATAGAAGTATATTTTTTCGTCCAGTTGTACCATAACCTAAATAAAGCTTCTGAATAACGTGTTTCTCAAAACCCATTCCAAAATAAGTAGGGCACCTGCGAGTAATACCCAAGGTCTAAACTTTTCTTCGTAACGGTAATATTTAAATTCCTCTATTTCCGTCTTTTCTAACTTATTTATCTCGTCATAAATTTCCTCTAATTTTTCATTGTTCGTGGCCCTAAAATATTTTCCGCCCGTTACATCGGCAATTTCTTCCAATAGTTTCTCATCGATTTCTACTTGTCGCATTCCATATCTAAATGATCCATCTGCATTATATGCTACTGGGGATAGGGCATTCCCATTGGTGCCCAAACCTATAGTATAGGTTTTTATATCAAACTCAATAGCTAAATCTGCAGCCGTTTGAGGTTCAATGAAACCTGAATTATTGACACCATCGGTCAATAGAATGATGATTTTACTCTTTGCCTTGCTCTCTTTGAGCCGGTTAACGGCTGTGGAAAGCCCCATTCCGATAGCGGTACCATCTTGCAATTGCCCATAAGTGATTTCGCGCATGGAATTTAGCACGATGGATTTGTCCGTGGTAATAGGTGTTTTTGTGTAGGCTTCGCCTGCATAGACTACCAAACCTATACGGTCGTTGGGGCGTTTCTTGATAAAATCCGAAGCTACTTTCTTGAGTGCCGACAAACGGTTTGGTTTCAAGTCTTTGGCCAGCATACTGGAAGAAACGTCAATGGCCATCACAATATCAATTCCCTTAGTGGTTTTGGTCCGCGTAGAAATATCTTCGGTCTGTGGCCTTGCCATGGCTATAATGATAGCGCTTAGGGCCAATAACCTAAAAACAAATAACAAAGGCTTGATCTTGGGCAGAAAACTATTGGTATCAAACCCCCTGATGCTTGATATTTTAAGCGCGGCGATTTCTTGCTTCTGCTTGAAAATATACCATAGGATAGCCAGTGGCAGTAGTAGAAACAGCCAGAAAAAGTCAGGATTGGCAAAAGAAATATTGTCCAACATTAGGTCTCTGTTTTTACTTCTATCGTGTTTAAAATACGGTCTACTATTTCTTGGGCATAGGTGTCATCATCTAACCACGTCACAATAAAATATTGCTGAAAACCTTTACCTCCAAAGAGCAATACCGTATATTTTCCTTTAATCAGTTCTTCTGATTCCGGCACTTTGAATTTTCCGCTCCCAAATACTTTTACTCCTTTTATACCGCTTATGGTGGTAAATTCTTCCTGTTTTGTAATGATGTTTTTGGCACCTTGCGCCTCAAATTGTTTTAGGATTTCCTCAACGGTCTTATTTGCATCGGGGTCTACCTGCTCTGACATAGTTATAGAAGTAGTTGCCATGGTAAACAACCCTATGGAACTTCTGTAAGCAAATGCCTGAATATCACTAATAGCGGCTTTTGCTTCCGGAGGCAGTTTTACTTCTTGCCGAACCAAAACTTTTGGAGTTTCCAAAATAATGGGAGGAAAACCATAGGAACTCCTAACCCAATCTCCTTCCAATAGTTCTTTTGTTGGGTGACCCAAAACACTGTCTTTAAGATATCCAAATCCTAACTTAAAACCTGCGATGGTCGTCCCGATGATCAACAGTGCTGCAAGCGAAGCGATGCCGATGACCAACTTTTTCTTCTGTTTCTTTCTTGCTAGTTCCTCTTGATACTCAGCTTGTTCCAACAATTCGGCTTCGGTAGGTTCGGGCAGGGCATCATGTGTCTTTACTACAATCTCCTCAACAAGTTTTCTATCCCGTTCGGCAACGGAGGTAGAAGGTTTTGACTTGGCGAACTTTACCAAATCTGCTGTTTGTAAAATATTTTTGAATTGGTTTATGGTCTCCTTGTCCAATTCCAATTCCCCGGAATCTGTCAATAATTCCAATTTGTCTATCAACTGATCGGTAGTACTCTCCAAGGCCGAAACATGAACGTCTTCCTCTAGATAAGAACGAACAATATCGGTCAGTTCCGAATAGTATTCCTTGAATTCGTCCTGTATTAGATATTTAGAGTTTTCCAAACGCTTTAACTCCAAAAGGGCTTTGTCATAAGGAGGCAACAAAGCCTCTTTTTCTTTTTCCGTCAAGGGCTTTTTTCGTAGCACGAACCAATAAAACAGCCCGCCTAATACCAATAAAATGAGAAGTCCGCCCAATAGGTACTTCCAGAAACCCCCACTGCTCTTTTCAACGGTAATAAGCGGTTTTATGTCATACATTTTTTGGGCAACGGTATCCACAGGTATGGTTTCCACGTTCACCATCATAGAATCCGTCATATAACCCGTTCCATCTATCTCTATTCGTTGGGATGGTAGTTTATAGCTTCCTGAATCAAACTGGGTAAGCGCATATATTTTCTGAAGGGTCAAACGGTCTTGTTTTCTTGTAGTATCCGTTGCAAAGGCTTCAACCGTTTCCAAGGGGGAAAAGGTCTGCCCTTCCGGAAAGAAAACCTGGGCAGTGGTATCTACTTCTACAATTACTTTCCACTGTATCTGTTCCCCGATTTTTATGAAAGTGGTGTCAATTTCCGTTTTAATTATGGGTTTGGATTGTGAAAATCCTTGAAAACCTAGTATCAGCATGAACAAGGTAATGCACCGCAAGAACTGCGATACTAAATTCGTACCTCGTATTTCATATTTCATATTTAGCATCAACCTCTTCTCTTAAAGAAACCCAGTAATTTTTTTACATAGCTTTCATCTACCCTACAATCCAATACGCCGCAACCTGATTTTGTAAAAGTATCCTTGAAGTAGGCTACTTTTTCCCTGTGAAATTCGGCATAGCCGTTTCTAACCTTTTTGGACTGCGTATTCACTAATTTCATTCCGCCGGTTTCAGCATCCATCATTTGCACAACGCCCAAATTCGGAATGGCTTCCTCACGTTCGTCATACACACGGATTCCGGTTACATCGTGTTTGTTTCCTGTAATTTTTAGTGTGCGTTCATAGTCCGAGGCAATAAAATCCGATAGCACAAAAACAATAGCTTTCTTTTTCATGACGTTGGTCAAATACTTCAAAGCTTCGGCAATATCTGTTTTATTACTGCTCGGTTTAAATTCCAAAAGTTCCCTTATGATACGCAATACATGGGTTTTTCCTTTTTTCGGTGGAATAAACAATTCAACCTGATCGGAAAAAAGGATGACTCCTACTTTATCGTTGTTCTGCAAAGCACTAAAGGCCAAGGTTGCAGAAATTTCCGTAACAATTTCGTTTTTAAACTGGTTTACGGTTCCAAAAAACCCTGAGCCACTCACATCTACCATTAACATCATGGTGAGCTCACGTTCTTCCTCAAAAACCTTAATATACGGTTCGTTGTATCTTGCCGTAACGTTCCAATCTATATTTCTTACATCATCACCAAATTGATACTGCCTTACCTCGCTAAACGTCATACCACGGCCCTTGAAGGTAGAGTGGTATTCCCCGCCAAATATATGGTCGGAAAGACGCCTCGTCTTTATCTCGATCTTCCGTACTTTTTTGAGTAGTTCTTTAGTATCCATTTTTTTCAGTAAACAGTTAGTAGTATGCAGTAATCGGTAATAGGTGGTTGCGTTATTTAGGGGCCGCCAACTATGTGCCGAAAACTGTTGACTGATTTATGGCACTTCGATTTCGTTTACGATTTTATTGATGATTTCTTCAGAAGTAATATTTTCCGCTTCTGCTTCATAGGTAATACCGATACGATGTCTCAAAACATCATGTACCACTGCCCTAACATCCTCCGGCACAACATATCCTCTTCGTTTTATGAAAGCGAAGCATTTTGCAGCGGTCCCTAAATTGATGCTTCCCCTTGGGGAAGCTCCAAAACTAATAAGGGGCTTTAGGTTTTCCAGATTGTACTTTTCCGGATAGCGTGTCGCGAAAACAATATCCAAGATGTATTTTTCTATTTTTTCGTCCATGTAAACTTCACGGACCGCTTTTTGGGCACTCAAAATTTGCTTAAGGGAAACTACCGGTTTTACCGTTTCGTAATTCCCCATAAGATTTTGGCGCATGATCAACTGCTCCTCGTTCATCTTAGGATAGTCGATCACCGTTTTTAACATGAAACGGTCAACTTGTGCTTCGGGCAAAGGGTATGTGCCTTCCTGTTCGACTGGGTTTTGAGTGGCCATGACCAAAAAAGGCTTGTCCAGGATGAACGTCTCGTCACCAATGGTAACCTGCTTTTCCTGCATGGCTTCCAATAGGGCGGATTGTACTTTCGCCGGAGCCCTGTTAATTTCGTCCGCCAATACAAAATTGGCAAAAATGGGACCTTTTTTTATAGAGAAATCATTCTCTTTCATATTATAAATAAGCGTTCCCACAACATCCGCAGGTAAAAGATCGGGAGTAAACTGTATTCTGCTGAAACTTCCTTTTACGGCTTTGGCGAGCGTGTTTATGGCCAATGTTTTTGCCAAGCCGGGAACCCCTTCCAATAGAATATGCCCCTGCCCTAAGAGGCCAATAAGCAATCTTTCTACCATGTGCTTTTGGCCAACGATCACTTTGTTCATTTCGAGTACAAGCAAATCTATAAAAGCACTTTCCTGAGCAATTTTCTCGTTTACGGCACTAATGTCAACAGTAGTATTTTCCTCCATATATTCACTTCGTTTTTGGTCTGAATCGGTTAATTATTTAACAGTTGTGCAAATTGAAAATTTATTCACTGAGTACCTGTTAATGATTGGTTAAAAAAAGTGATAAGCCCCTATTTTTATGAAGTTTTTAAGGGATTTCTTTTTAATTTCACCCGCCTATGAAAAATACAGATACCTATTCTAGAATAATCTCTGGTACTATGACCTGGGGAAAGTGGGGAAAGAAGCTTTCTACGAACAAAATAATCGCTCTGATGGAGCATTGCCTACAAATAGGGATAACCACTTTTGACCATGCGGATATTTATGGGGATTATACGACCGAAGCCGATTTCGGAAAGGCTTTTGCCGAAAGTAAGATAGCCCGTAAAGAAGTGCAGTTCATTAGTAAATGTGGTATTCAAATGGTTACGGGAAGACCCAATCCCGTAAAGCATTATGAATACACAAAAGAGTATATTATCCGTTCTGCGGAAGAATCCTTGAAAAAATTAAAGACGGAATATTTGGACTTGCTACTGTTGCATAGACCAAGCCCTTTGATGGATCCGCAAGAAATAGCGGAAGCGATAGAAATCCTCAAAAAAGATGGAAAGATAAGACAGTTCGGCGTTTCAAATTTCACACCTTCCCAAATAGCATTATTGGAAACGGCCATTCCGGTGGACGCAAACCAGGTAGAATTTTCCCTGACGGCAAACGATGTCATGTATGATGGCGCTTTGGACGATACGATGATTAAAAATAGGCTGGCCATGTCATGGAGTCCGTTGGGAATTTACTTCAGGGAGAATTCAAAACAAACGACGCGTATTAGAAAAGTGTTGCACAAGCTGTGTGAAAAATACGATGCCGAGGAAGACCAACTTTTACTGGCCTGGATATTAAAGCATCCTTCAAAAATCTATCCGGTAGTCGGCACCACGACTCCCATTCGCTTGGAAATGGCCGTCAAATCTGTAGATATTGAAATGGAACTGGAGGATTGGTTTATCTTGTTAGAGGCCAGTAAAGGACAGGAAGTACCGTAAAAATAAATAATATGAACAAAACAGTTTTTATCACGGGAGCTACCAGCGGTATCGGGAAAGCTATAGCAGAACTATTCGCCAAACATCAATTTAAACTTGTTCTCTGTGGAAGAAGGCAGGAACGTTTGAACGACTTAAAAGAGCGATTGGGAAAAACAACCAAAGTACATACCATAAATTTTGATGTTCGCGATAAAGAAGCGGTGCAAAATACTATTTCGGGTCTTCCTGCGGAGTTTTCCAAAATACACATTCTTATTAATAATGCCGGTAATGCCCATGGATTGGATACCATAGACGAAGGAAATTTGGACGATTGGGATGCGATGATGGATATTAACGTAAAAGGATTATTGTATGTATCCAAAGCGATTATTCCGCAGATGGTATCTAGAAAAGAAGGGCATATTATCAACATCGGTTCAACGGCAGGTAAGGAAGTATATCCAAAAGGAAACGTGTATTGTGCGAGTAAGCATGCTGTGGATGCTATTAACCAAGGAATGCGAATGGATTTAAACCCATACGGAATTCGAGTTGGCGCAGTAAATCCTGGAGCTGTGGAAACTGAGTTTAGCAACGTACGCTTTAAAGGGGATGACGAACGTGCGGATAATGTTTATAAAGGTTTTGAACCTTTAAGGGCAAAGGATATCGCAGAGATTGTTCATTTTGTGGTAACCAGGCCGTACTATGTTAACATTTCGGATTTGGTGGTAATGCCTACGGCCCAAGCTTCGGCAACTATGATTCATAGGGATTAATGATCAATAAACGCCTTCTTGTAAAAAATCTCCTAGCGCATAATGACGAGAATAGTTTTTATGACAAAAAACGTTTCATCGCCATAGGGGAGAGAGAAGGCAAGGCCAAGTTCTTAAAGCATGTTTGTGCACTGGCCAATAGTAACCCATTTAATAATTCCTTTATAGTTGTCGGGGTAGAGGATGAGGACAATAAAATCATTGGGGTAGATTTTTTTGACGATAGCAAGATTCAAAATTTGGTCAACGCCTATTTGCAGAATCCACCGTTAATTTCATATGAAAATATTCCGTTCCCACATTTGGAGGAAGGTAAGGTGGTAGGTTTGGTCACGATTAAATCAAATGGAAAAGTATGTTCCCTGAAACGAAATATATGGAAGTATTATGGCGGTTCCGTTTACTTTAGGGAAGGCAGTATTAGTTTGCCCAAGGTTTTTGATATAGAACTAAAGGACATTAATTCCAAAACGGTGGCCACCATTGAACAACATGCCCGAAACAATATAGAATTAACATTGGATGGGGTTATTGATTTTTTGAACAATCGCCATAAGGACTTGGAAAGCGATTATAAGGTTTTCAAAGAGCAATTTGTAGTTTGTTGGGCCGGTAATAAAAAGGTTGTAAAAGGAGAGACCTACTATAATCGCGTGGATATAGAACTCATTAATGAACAGGTAAAACTCTTCTACTCCAACTTGGATGAGGTAACCATTGTGTATGATGAACATTCCTTTACCACAATGGAATATGTTCAATTGGGTCTAGGCGGAAATCAAAAATATTACCCCTTGGAAAAAGTAATGATCCAGTTTGAAAACAACGGTAAGTATCAGATACAGAGCACTCTGGTCTTTGAACCCCCGCAGTATGACAAAAAAACGCTACATCACATCTACAACACCAATAACAGCCTACTTTCCAAGATTGAAGCTAAAATAGTCCTGAAACCTAATGAAGAGGAAGACATAATGCATTTAGCGGACACATATCTGATATGTTATTTAAATGGGTTTGAAGAAGCTAAGGAAGAGATGGAAAAAGGTAGAAAATTAACAAAAAAACACTATCCTAAAGTCTACACATCGTTGAAAGAAGCGTTACGAATCATAAGAAAAGTCAGATATAATTAACGGTTTTGAAGCCAAAGCTGTTGATAGGGTTTCAAAATCAATATATTATTTTCTATCTCAATTGGTTTTTGATGAATCAATTCTTTTACCCTATCAATTTTGAAATTCATTTTAGAAAATAAATATGGAATTTCAAGGTATTGCGTATGTTCATCAACATTGGAAATGATCAAAATACTTTCTTTTCCATTTCGCCTTTCATAAATCAGAAGATGTGGGTTAGTGTCGGGGTGAATGATCAAGTTGTTGGTATCCGCTAGAACGGGAAGCTTTTTTCTTAGTTTGATCAATCTCTTTAGCCCTTCATAAATTTTCTTTTGTGGTGAACTGTCCGTCTTTATTTTCTTTACGGTATCCCAATCATGCATTGGTCTATTGACCCAACGGCTATCGTTCCGATGGTCCTTGTTTTCCTTGAACGAGTAATCGTTCAACGTTCCAATTTCGTCCCCGGCATATATCATGGGGATTCCTCCATATGATAATATGATGCCATGGACCAATAGAATTTTGGCAATAGCGAATGTCACTTCGCTTTCGTTCCTATTTGAGAGTGCTGTTTCTAGGCCCAACAAAGAGGCGGTACTTCCTGTAATTCTTCCATCTCCGTTTTTGGGATTGTACATGAACAATAACCCTTTCGCGGGAGACCAATCTAGCTTACCGGAATAATAATCCAACAAAAATTTCCGATGCGATTGGGGATTCCAACCCATGGCCCTTATAAAGTCATCATCATATCCCAGTCCAATATCATCATGGCACCTCACGTAGTTTATCCATGTTGCATCTTTAGGCTTATTTGGAATTTCAAGAAGACTTTTTACGAGTAAATTGGTCTTCTTAGTTGCGATAGAATTCCAGATAAGGGCCATGAGCGATGCATTATAGGCAATTTCACATTCATTGCCCTCAAGTGTATTCTCGCCGAAATATTTTAGGATATTCCGAGGGGCTACAATAGCCTCGGCAAGTAAAATAACACCGGGAGCTATAACTTGTAGACACATTCTGAAAAGGGCGACAAGTTCGTGTGCTTCATTAAGATTCTGTGATATTGTCCCTATTTTTTTCCATAAAAATGCCAGTGCATCAAAGCGGATGACGTCCACACCCAAATTGGCCAGTACCATTAAATTCTCCAACATTTCAATAAAGACGGCTGGGTTGGTATAGTTGAGGTCCCATTGATAGGAGTTGAAACAGGTCATTACCCATCTATCCATTTGGGCATTGTAGGTAAAACTGCCCGGAGCCGTTTCAGGAAAAATCTCGGGCAATGTTTTTTCAAACGCGTCTGGAATCTCACGATTTTGATAAGTATAATAATAGTTTTGATATTTTTTGTCTTCTGATTTGGCTTTTTGTGCCCACTGAAATTCGTCAGAGGTATGGTTTACGACAAAATCCAACATCAATAGTATATTTTTTGATCTTGCTTCTTCCGCGAGTGCTAAAAAATCTTTTTTTGACCCGTACTTGGGGTCTATTTTATGATAGCTGTTTACGGCATAGCCACCATCATTTTCTCCTTTAGGGCGTGTAGTAACGGGCATTAAATGAAGAAAATTGATGCCGAGAGATTCAAAATAATTCAGTTTATTGTTCAAACCTTTCAAATCGCCATTAAAACGATTTACATACAACTGCATTCCTACAAGTTGCTCGCTTTGGTACCAATTCCCGGAATTTAATCGTTCTATATCCTGTTTTTTCAAGGCATCGGGACGTTTTTTGTACAAAACCTCAAGTTTGTCCAAGAGACCATGAAAGTGTGTTTTATGTTCAGGGGAAGAATATAAAGAAAAAAACAAGGTCTTGATCAGTGAAAGATTAGCGGCAAGCCGTAATTGAAATAAGTCCGATTCTTTGGTTGAACCATATTTAGCGGCCAGTAATCGATGCAGAGCAGCTTGGTTCATATTGGTAGGGAATCCAATTGATTTTGTGTAGGCAAGGATTCAATTGCGCCAAAATTGGTCGTCGTAATGGCACCTGCTTTGTTGGCTTTTGTGACCATTTTACTGAGCATTTCTGTGTTGGCATTTAAATTTTCCAAAGTATCCAAATCTGAAATTTGCTTTAAGAGGCAACCGATAAAAGCATCGCCTGCTCCTGTGGTATCCAAAGGATTTACCTTTATACTCGGAATCGTTTTTTTAAAGTGGGAAGTACTTATCAACGTACCTTCAGCTCCTAAAGTGATAGCAATAATGTTTGCTCCGATTTCATGTAGTTTTTCACAAGCTTCATCAAGACTGTTCTTTCCAGAAAGGAGATAGGCTTCTTCCAAACTAAATTTACAGAGATGGGATTTTTCTACAAAAGGCATACATTTTTTTATGAATACATCCTCTTTGTTTTTCCAAAGATCTCCTCGGTAATTGGGGTCAAAACTAATGAAGGAATCTTGGGTGAGCGCGTCAAAAAAATACCGCCCGTATGCATCTTCAAGATTGCCTCCCAAAAGGGCTGTAGCTGCACCAAAATGCACGATATTATTTTTAAAATTAGCTTTTAGGGAGGAGTCGTATTTCAATTCCTTATCCGCCCCACGGCTAAACACAAAATCACGTTCCCCGTTTTCATCAATAGAGACAAATGCCAACGTGGTAAAAACTTCAAAACGTTGCGCCAGGGAGATATCAACGTTGTTATCGTCAAGAACGTCCAGTAAAAAATTTCCAAAAGGATCTTTTCCCACTGCGCCCACAAAATGACTTTTGCCATTAAGCTTACTAATGGCACAGGCTACGTTTGCCGGAGCCCCACCAGCTTTTTTTGAAAACTCTTTCGCTTTTGACAAGTCTTTTCCTTGTTTTTCGGCGACAAAGTCAATCAGTAATTCGCCAATGCAAAAAATCTTCTTCATGATATTCGTATCGAAGTTTGAAACAAGGTACTGACAAAAAATGGGCTTATTCTAAGATTTTATAGGAATTTATAGTGTAGAATGTTGTAGATGCGTCCATACATAAAGATTCTTGAGCGTTTGCCTCAATGAGTTTCCCAACGACTAGATTTTTTGGAGTTTTAAAAAAGCTTACCAACAATTGTTGTTTTTTATGGGGCATATTGGTCAGTCCAAAGCCACTTTCCAAAACTTCAATAACCTCAACTTTCATGACATTGGGTTGGGGAGCACCACAAATATTCTTGCCCTTATCGTAAACTTCAATGATACTGATTTTTAGTTTGATACCATCAGGTGCTGTAGTTTCAACGGCATTGGAACTTTCACTAGGGCTTTCAGAAATCATTTCATTATTTGGCAATTCTTTGGCAGCATCACATGAAAAACCTGCAATAAGCAAAAGGAGCATCAACTGTTTCATAAAATACATTTTGATATATATTATAATTTACGGAAAAGAAAACATAATGGATGATATAAAATAAAAAGACCCAGGATATATGCCTGGGCCTTTTCATATTATAGTGGATTTCTATTTTTTGATGATTCCAAAATTTTGATTGGTATTGGCCCCTTGGATTTTAACGAAATAAAGCCCTGTAGGTCTTCCTGAAGAATTCCAGGAAAAGGTTTTGGTGGCATCAATATCTCCTTTTTCATATACCATCTGTCCTAAGATATTGTAAACTCTAGCCGTTACCTTGGCATCTTTACTTTCCTTCAAGGAAAAGTAAAACTCAGCGGTTGACGGGTTTGGCCAGACCGTTGTGATTCCGGTAGAACCTATTTCCGTTAATGTTTGGTTTTCCGAGACGGCATCTAATATAGGCGTGTCATTGGATTCTGCTGGAGGTGCATCTTCTTCCGAGCCATCTAGAATAGTCCCAAAAATTTGAAACACCAAATCATCGGGGGCGTTACCGAAAACCAAGGAACGCGGTGTCCAGTCCACTCCTCCGGCAACAAATAAGCCATCGTCCCTAAAAGCAGATTCACTTCCAATGACGTTGGCTTGGGTAAGCCAAAACCACTGTTCCTGGTTAGGGTTAAATGCCAAATTAGCGTAAACGGATAACCAGTACGTACCACTTTCCAATTCAAGGTCTTCCGGAAATTCTAGCTCTATATTCGTGTTTTGCGGGTCAGAAACGGGCACTAATTCCCCACTGTTGAATATTGGCTGACCGGGAACCCCGCCATTATCCGTATAAACAACAACGGTAGCGCTCGAAAAAGTAGGTGTGCCGTTAGCAACTCCGTTTGCAATGATGCTGCGAACTTTCCATGAATTTCCCTCTGGTACTATAAAATCGTCCGCCGTTTGGGCCAGCGCACCAAAATCCAAGAAGAATTGTGATGGCGTACTGCTCACTGATGGGTCAGTTTGTTCGTATATGGCCGGCACTACCACACGAACTGTAAAGCCTTCCGTGACCTGTTCATTGCCAGAAGTGGCAACAAGCCCAATAGTGGCATTTTCCTCTAATTCTGAGGCAACTCCGGAAACCCTTAGTGTATTTCCTTCTAGCACGGCAGAAACCAACTCGGGATTGGTATTGGTAACTTCAATGGAAATGTTTGCATTGTTGTCACTTACGAACAACCCTGTTACATCTACATCAAATTCAAATGCGCCGCTGTTTATAGGAAAACTTACATCATCCAATAGATAAGCTACACTCAGCGATGGCTCGGGGCTAGGCGCGGCATAGAATGCTGCGTCAAATACACCATTACCATGAGTGGCCAAAGCCATATAACCATCTTTCCTGGTTTTTACGTCCATGACAACGGCATCTCCAATAACGCCTCTTTCCTTAAACCATCGGGTTCTTTCACCATTAAGGTTGTAAGTAATGTACAGCCCTGTGCTTGTACCGGCAAAAAAGATATTATTGTTTCCGCTTATCGCAAAAGAACGAACGGACGGTCCGTTTCCGGAACCATCGGGATTTTCCTCCAAATTACCACTGATGTTCACCCAGCTTTCACCACCGTTTTCACTCATGAATAAACTAGGGATACTGTAATTGGAAAAAACAACGAATACTCTTTCGCTATTGTTAGGATCAACATAAATGTCGTTAACAAAACCGGGAGGAAGCCCTTTTCCCGAAGAAAGATCTATTACCTCTTGGTCATCAATATTGGCATTTTCTACTTTGTAGATACCTCCGGAATTCGTTCCATAATATAGTGTGTTGGCTACAGGGAATCTAGATGCGTCCAACGCTGTGATATTGGAACCGTCCGGTGTGGCCGTTTGGGTTTGTTCTACCCAATTTACACTGGTATTGGCATTGGAGAACAGTGGAATTTCATCCAAATCGTTATTTCTCCAAATACGGTCGCCGGCAGGCATATACATGATATTATCATTTGTAGGATCAAGAATAAAAGGTGCAATGAACCCAAAACCACTGGCACCGGAAGGTTGAACTCTTGTGAAGGAAACAAAGCTTCCATCTTCATCAAAATTAAAACGGAAGACGACACCTCTCTGCGCGGAAACATATCTGGTACGTCCACCATCAGCAATGGCATTGAAGGATCCGTCTCCACCAAAATCACTGATCCAAGGAGCTGTTGGATCTGTAGAATTACTGAACCATGTACCGTTATCTTGGAAACCGGCAACGATATCATCGCTATTTGGTTCCGGATCAATGGCAATAACGTAAGGTTGGGTAGTAACATATCCATTGTTCAAGGAAGTCCATTCTACATCCTCAATATTTAATTCCGGTGTTATTCTTGTGATATCCTCGGTGATTTGTACCCCGCCATCATTTCCGGAAACAGCTTTGTTCGGATTGGAAGGGAAAAACACCAAATTGTGCTGGTCGGGATGATGGTTGGGATAAAGTGAAACATCATTTGCAATGTTGTATCCTCCGATCCATCCTTCTGCTCCGGTCGGAGTAGTAAAACCCGTTGTGGACCTATAGAGGTTGGTGCCTCCTAAATACACCAAATCTGGATCGGTAGGGTGTACCTTAATAATCATATTATAGGAACCTTGAAGATCTAAACTTCCAATAGGACCGCCAATGTTTATGGGTAAATTTGCGGAAAGATCTGCCCAACGCTCCTCTTCTGTTTCCGTATCTGCCTGATATCTCCACAATAGGGCAGGTGCTGCACCGGATAAATCGCTTGAGAAAAAATAGATTCTGTTTTCGTTGGATGGATCATATGCCATAACCGTTCTGCCAAATGAAGGCTCTTCTACAGGAGGTGAAATATTGGTGAATTCTTCCCCATCTTCGGAAACAAAAAAGCCACCATTGGCACTTCTTGAGTCAACGGTAACATATATCTTTCCTTCTGGGGTAATCATCACTTCCGTTGTTCTATCAAAACCGCTATCAAGCACTTGTTCAAAGGTTCTTGCACCATTCAAGTTTTGTGAACGGTAAAGACCATCAAAAGTAGCGGCATACAAATCGCCGTTTCTTGGGTCTACGGCTAAACTATTGATTAGGTCAAATGATGAAAAAGCGGCATCGTCCCCGTCATCCGTACTTCTCAACTGGTTCCAACTTCTACCACCGTTATAGGATTGGTAGATTCCGCTCCCTTGGTAAAAAGCGCCACCTGCACCGGCAGAATTCCCAAAACGTTCCCCAGAGGCATAGTACCAAATATTGCCACGGTTGGGCCTTGGGTCCTGTACTATGGCAGTAATGCTCGGTGATTGTTGAATCCTCGTGACCCTACGCCAAGACTGACCTGTATTTTCGGATCTCCAAAGACCACCGGAAACGCCACCCGCAAGAATTACGTTTTCATTATTTCGGTCTATGGCAAGAGCACGTGTGCGACCACCAACATTATCGGGACCTCTTTGGCCGAAATAGGAAAACCTCCTTCTGCTTGTTTTTCCTTCAAATTGTTTTGATGCTTCTCTGGATAAATTGGTCGTTTTTATTTTTTCGGAAAACTGGGTTTCCTTTAATAAGATGTCATTGGGAATCTTATTGGTATATGGATTTTTCAGAAGCGAATGCTCATATTCCCATCGGTCCAGGGCACGGTCACCCACTGCCTTGGGTTTGGCTCCTACCGGGCCCGATTTACTATCGTAGATTTTAGTTTTTTTGTAAAGGGCATGTCCTTTTTTCGGTCCGTTGTCCGCCGTGGTCTTTAGATTTTGTTTTTGTGCTTGCACGCTAAACGTAAGGAGCAAACCAAATACAAAAAAGAGCATAAAGTTTTTCTTGAGTAAAGATTTTTTCATAGAGTCTCGTTTTAAAAATTAGTCAAGTTGAAATGTATAAAAAAAAGTTAAAAGAAGTAGTTACTTTCCTACTTTATCGATGAAATGCACAATCCTTTTTTTATTTATAAAATGATAGGTTGTGTTTTGGAGGTTTTTAAGAAATGAGTACCTTTTGATGTAATTAAAATTAAGAACGAGATGAGCCTATTTGATGAAATAAAAAAGAAGTTAAGCCATGAATTTATTGATATTGTTGAATGGCTGGATAATACAAACGATACCATAGTTCATCGTTTTGAACGCTATCAAAACGAAATCAAGAACAACGCACAGTTAATAGTACGCGAAGGGCAAACCGCAGTCTTTGTGAACGAAGGCCAATTGGCAGATGTTTTTAAGGCGGGAACATATACTCTTAACACGAAGAACTTACCTATTTTGACAACCCTTAAAGGTTGGAAATATGGTTTTGATAGTCCGTTCAAGGCCGAAGTCTATTTTGTGAACACAAGATTGTTCACGGATGAAAAATGGGGTACCAAAAACCCATTTATGTTGAGTGATGATCGCTTTGGTTTGGTAGAGATCAGGGCTTTTGGAACCTATAGCTTTAGAATTAGCGATGCCGGAAAGTTTGTGGTAGATGTAGTGGGTACGGATGGTAATTTTACCAATTATGAAGTAAACGAACATCTAAAAAGTTTAATCGTAACCAGATTTACGGATACGGTCGGCGAGGCCAATCTCCCCATAGAACTATATGCCGCAAATACCACGGAACTTTCCGAAACCTGCCAAACGGTAATGCAACCAGAATTTGGGCGGGTCGGAATTGAGTTGGAGCGATTTTATATTGAAAATGTCTCCATGCCGGAAGAGCTTAAAAAAGAGATTTTCGAATACAGCCGGTTGGATAAATTGGATATGACCAAGCTATCTCAATTCAAGGCCGCAAAAGCTATGGAACTGGCAGCGGCCAATGAAGGTGGAACTGCCGGTGCCGGCATGGGCATGGGCATGGGCTTCGTTTTGGCACAGCAAATGGGCAATATGATGAATCCACAAGTACAACAACCTGTTTTTGGTACCCAAACGCCTCAGTCTACCGGAGCGGTTCCGCCGCCAATGCCTTTACAGATTACTTATTTTTATGCCGTGAACGGACAACAATCGGGACCGGTATCCATTGACAGGCTAAAGGAGCTTTTTGCCAACAGAACGATCAATAGGGATTCCTTGATTTGGAAACAGGGAATGGCCAATTGGACGACATTAAAGGAGATTGAAGAATTGAAGCCATTTTTAGGGGGCAATACACCGCCACCGTTACCAAATGCTTAAAGAGTATTATAAGGTACCAACCTATTGAATTGTAGTAATCATCGAACTTTTTCTTTTTAAGATTCCTAAAGAAGGGGGAGCGATACGAACTTGTAATGCAAGAAATCCAAAAATCAGAACATAAAAAAGCATGCGCCAATTGTGGTGCGGAGTTGAAATTTAAACCTGGCTCTCACCAGCTAAACTGTGAGTATTGTGGTTACGAGGAGTTTATTGAGCAGTCCAAGAGCAGTTTTGAGGAGTTGGAATTGGAGCATTACCTGCGTGTAGTTGGTGAGAATGCCTACACGGAAACCATAGAACTTCTGCACTGCAAAAACTGTGGTGCCAATCAGCATGTAGAAGAAAATTACAAGTCTTTGGACTGCGTGTATTGTGGGGAACCTTTAATTATAGAGGACATTCAAAAAGAGGGATGGATTTTACCTGGAGCCTTGATTCCATTTCAGTTGGATGTGAAAAAGGCACGGAGCATTTTTAAAACTTGGGTCGGTGGTCTTTGGTTTGCCCCGAATAAGTTGAAGCGAGCCGCCTTACATCCTGAGGGGCTGCACGGGCTTTATATTCCCTATTGGACATTTGATAGTAATCTGTTTGCCTCTTATCAAGGACAGCGTGGGGATTATTATTATGAGAAACAACGTTACAGAACCAAGAACGGGATGCAAACAAGACAAGTTCGAAAAACAAGATGGACATCGGCCAGTGGAACGGTAAACGGTTTTGTAGACGATATTCTTATAAATGCTTCAGAGAAAAAACGGAGGGATATTCCCAGTGCCATTGCCCGGTGGAATTTGAAGGAGCTGGTCAGTTTTGACTCAAAATACCTATCCGGTTTTGTGACCGAAAAGTATACGGTATCTTTAAAGGAAGGACATCATCAATCTTTTCAAGAAGCAAAAAATATTGCCTATAATTGGATAAGGAGAGATATTGGCGGCGATACCCAGCGTATAGCAAATGCGGACATTAAACTATCCAATGAAACCTTTAAGCATATTTTGCTGCCCGTTTATATTAGCGCTTACCGGTATAATGGAAAAGAATACCACTTCTACATTAACGGGCAGATGGGAACGGTCAGTGGCAGCAGACCTTATTCTTTTTGGAAAATTTTCTTTTTGGTGCTTTTTATCATTGCTGTGATTTCCCTAATTGCGATTTTTGCAAAATGAGTTTAGAAAGAACGCTGGTCATTGGGGATATACATTCGGGATTAAAAGCATTGAAACAACTTTTATTACGTGCTGAGGTAACAACGGAAGACAGGCTTATTTTTTTGGGAGACTATGTAGATGGTTGGAGTGAAGCGGTAAGTACCGTAGATTATCTTTTAGACCTAAAAAAGCGTTATCAATGTGTTTTTATAAGAGGCAACCATGATGAACTTTGCTATGATTGGCTTACGGGTGCAACGGATAATCCTACTTGGCATATGCATGGGGGAGAGGCTACCAAATCTTCCTACGAAAAAACGGATGCAAAAACCAAAAAACGACACATCGCTTTTTATGAACAGTTAAAAAACTATTATTTGGATGCGAACAATAGACTTTTTTTGCATGCAGGTTTCACCAATCTAAAAGGCATAGACCACGAGTATTTTACAAAAACCTTTTATTGGGACCGTACCCTTTGGGAACTGGCTCTTTCCTTAAATCCCAAATTGAAAAAGGAAGATACCTTCTATCCCAAGCGATTGACCAACTACGAAGAAATTTATATTGGGCATACTCCGGTAACTAGAATTGGGAAGACCGTACCACAAAATGCGGCCAATGTTTGGAACATAGATACGGGTGCCGCTTTTAGGGGGCCGTTATCCCTAATGGACGTAGACTCCAAGCAAGTTTGGCAAAGTGACCCGGTTTATTTGCTATATCCTAATGAAAAAGGGAGAAATTGAGATTGATTTAAGAAGTTTTTGGTTAATAATACCGAACTTTGAAAAAAACCGAGAATGTCAGATAAGAATATAAGATTAGAAGTGATGCAGGCCATTGAGCCACAGGTGGAAGGGTTTATGGATAACTTTCTAATACAACCTGAAGATATTTGGCAACCGACGGATTTTTTGCCGGATACCCATAGCGATAGTTTCTTGGACGATATTGAGCAGTTGCGCGAAGAGTCCAAAGAATTAGGATATGATTTTTGGGTAACCATGGTAGCGGACACCATAACGGAAGAAGCTTTGCCAACCTATGAGTCTTGGTTAATGGATGTGGTAGGGATAGACCAACACGGAGAATATAAAACCAATGGCTGGGCAAAGTGGGTGCGTGCATGGACCGCAGAGGAAAACAGGCACGGAGATGTGCTGAACAAGTATCTCTATCTTTCTGGCCGTGTAGACATGAAAGAAATTGAGATCACCACCCAACATTTAATTTCTGATGGTTTTGATATCGGTACCGATAGGGACCCCTACAAAAATTTTGTATATACCTCTTTTCAGGAATTGGCAACCAATATCTCGCACAAACGCGTGGGCCAAATGGCCAAGAAAAAGGGGAATGCCTTGTTGGGAAAGATGTGTACCATTATTGCGGGAGATGAAATGCGCCATCATTTGGCCTACAGGGAATTTGTGAAAACGATATTTGGTCATGACCCTAGTGGAATGATGTTGGCCTTTGCCGATATGATGAAGAAAAAAATTGTGATGCCCGCACACTTCCTAAGAGAATCTGGAGGCACTATAGGGACCGCTTTTGAAAATTTCTCCAACTGTGCGCAACGTTTGGGAGTGTACACGGCCCAGGATTATATAGATATTTTACAAAAATTAAATTCTTTTTGGCAGCTTGATGCTATTCGTGACTTGAACGATGAGGCCGAAAAGGCCAGGGATTATTTGATGAAGCTTCCGGAACGTTTGGAACGTATAGCCTCTAGAATGAAATTTCCGGAAGATCAATACCATTTTAAATGGGTCGAAGCAAACGGAAGATTGTAAAGAGAGCTATTCATAAAACATAGAAAACCCGATTCAAATTGAATCGGGTTTTTTGTTTAAGATGATTATTATAGCTTTCCGTGTTTGTGTTCTTCTTGCCATTTGGCCAAATCTTTCCATTTGCCTTCATAACACATTTTCGCTTGCATGGGCCAAGATGCAGGGTCGTGTACTTGGTAACGCTTTCCACCGCCATCGAGTACTTTTTGGCAATCCGCTACGGACGATTCGGAAAGGGCTTTCCACGTCTTTATTCCGGACTCATGGAACATCCCTTCTATTTTAGGGCCGATCCCTTCAACAATTTTAAGGTCGTCCTGTTTAACGGTTTTTCCAAAGGCCAATTTGGCCGCTGCTCCATCAAATGGGATAGAAGCTGTTGCTGCTTCGGCTGTAAAAGAAGCTGCAGAGGCACCAAGATTGGTATTGGCCGAAACTTTTTTGTTACAAGCATCCAAATCAGCTTGTAATTTCGCGTTCTTGTCTTTTAGCACTTTAAGGTCAGCAGAATTGTCAATGGTGGTACTTCCTCCCTTTCCGATTAAGTATCCCAATATTCCTGAGATGATGCCCACCAAGGATGGGATGACCCAGCACCAGATATTTAGATTTTCAAAATTCATTTTTGTATGGTTTATGTGTATTAGTGATTTCTTTAGTTAAGTGTTACAACGGTTCTTCTATTTTTAGCTTGCCCTTCTTTTGTAGCATTGCTTTCAATAGGTTGTGTCTGTCCTTTTGTTGAAGCGTTGATTTTTGCTTCCGAAATGCCGTTTTTCATGAGATAAGCTTTAGCGAAATTTGCCCTATCCAAACCGAGTCTCATATTAGTGGAAGCTTTTCCCGTATTATCCGTATGACCAATGACATTAACAGAGGCATCTGCTCTTTTATCCAAATACCTAGAGATGTCCGCTACTTTTTGACGCTGTTCGGCATCAAGATTAATGGACGCTTGCGCAGAATTGAAATATAATACCAGCGGGTCTGCCTTAATTTTCTCATAAAGTGCGTTTAATTCTTCATCCGCGTTTTCCGCTTTGTCATCCAAGCTATAGGATACAGGACCAAGATATATGTCGTCCTTTGGAACCATATCGTCCATTAATTTCCCCATAGTATTCATTTGGGCAGCAGCTATTCCATTGGATGCCAAATGGTTTTTTACTGCATTTGCTCGGGCCAACCCTAAATTTGGAAAAGCTGAGCTATTGGTTTCATCACTTTTATAAAACCCGGTAATATTCAATACCTTTCCAAGATTGGCATCTAAAAATGATTTTAGACCACCAATTCCGTTTTGAACGTTCTCTGACAACGGCATCAAAATAGTAGATGATGATATATTAAAATTATAGTTGTCATTAGCGTTATAGGAGTATTCACCATCATTTAAGGCAAAAGGATAAGAGGTAGCCTCGGGAATTTCTGGGGCCACTACTTCTTTGGGCGGCTCCGGTTCTACTGTTGTACCACCTCCGCATTCACTACATAACGTAATGTAAAAAAAAGTTCCGGCGACGATGGTAATCAACATTAACAGAAGATTTGTTGTTGTTCTTGTCATTGTGGAAATTGTTTAGTGTTTATCCTACAATGTATTAAAAAAATCTTAAAATTGTTAAAAATTTTTAAGCTTAGTTCCTAAGAATCAAGAGAAAGCGTTTTTTCCATTTATACTCGATTTTCGTCCATTCGTACACGGAGTTCCCAAACGGACATAATATCGCTTTAAAAAAATCCATTTTATTTAGACCTTGCAATAGAAATTAGAAAACACCCTATCACTCCCGACTAAGTTCCGGCATTGGGTTAGGGTCATCTATATTTTTTGAGTTAGTTGGTTTAGAGAAAGCCCCAGACTATGGGTTTAGTCGGGGCTTTTTCTGTAAGACTAATGATAACTAAATGTTATTTACACAACTTTTGCTCCAATTCGTACAGAAGTGATTAAGTATTAATGTATCAAAAAGTAACTTTTTACCAAATTTTGTACACTTGTGAAAAAAGCAAAAAAGAAACTGATCAATTTTTTTAAGTTCATATGTATGATAATGGTCCTAGGAACCCAAACACTTTTAAAAGGTAGGTGGAGTCCTAATCCTACCGACCACAATCCCGCATAGAAAAGATTTGGTTTTTACAAATCGAACTTAATACCCTGTGCTAAAGGCAATTCCGTGGTGTAGTTAATGGTGTTCGTTTGCCTTCTCATATAGATTTTCCAAGCATCCGAACCACTTTCCCTACCACCTCCAGTCTCTTTTTCACCACCAAAGGCACCTCCAATTTCTGCACCGGATGTCCCGATGTTGACATTGGCAATACCGCAATCGCTCCCAGCAGCAGAAAGAAAACGTTCCGCTTCCCTTAAATTATTGGTCATGATGGCAGAAGATAAACCCTGTACTACCCCATTTTGTATGGCGATGGCATTTTCCACTTCACCTGAATATTTTAAAAGGTAAAGCACCGGGGCGAAGGTTTCATGCTGTACGATTTCAAAATCATTTTTAGCTTCGGCAATGGCAGGCTTTACATAACAGCCACTTTCATATCCATCACCTTCTAAAACACCGCCCTTGACGATAAGCTTTCCTCCCTCGGCAACTACCTTTTCGATTGCTTTTTTGTAACTATCTACAGCATCAATATCGATTAAAGGCCCTACATGATTGTTCTCGTCCAAGGGATTTCCAATGCGTAATTGTCCGTAAGCGGATACCAAGGCATTTTTTACTTTGTCATAAATAGATTCATGTATAATCAACCGTCTTGTTGATGTGCAACGTTGCCCTGCGGTACCCACGGCCCCAAAAACAGCTCCGATGATAGTCATTTTTATATCGGCATCCGGAGTAACGATAATGGCATTGTTGCCCCCTAACTCCAATAATGATTTTCCCAATCTGGCCGCTACGGCCTGTGCAACAATTTTTCCCATACGAATGGAACCCGTAGCGGATATCAATGGAATACGATTGTCCTGTGTCATCATTTCCCCAACTCTATAGTCGCCATTGATCAAACAGGAAATCCCTTCCGATAAGTTGTTCGCCTTTAAAACAGCGGCGGCTATATTTTGACAGGCAATACCGCATAAGGGTGTTTTTTCCGAAGGTTTCCAAACACAGACGTCCCCGCACACCCATGCCAAAGCAGTATTCCATGCCCAAACGGCCACAGGGAAATTAAAGGCGGAAATAATGCCCACGACTCCCAGCGGGTGGTATTGCTCGTACATGCGGTGCCCAGGTCTTTCGGAATGCATGGTAAGACCGTGTAGCTGTCTGGACAGCCCAACTGCAAAATCACAGATGTCTATCATTTCCTGAACCTCGCCCAAACCTTCCTGATAGCTTTTGCCCATTTCATAGGATACCAACTTTCCTAACGGCTCTTTAAGTTCTCGTAATTTATCTCCAAACTGCCTTACGATTTCCCCCCTTTGAGGAGCCGGTTTTTTTCGCCACGAACCAAAAGCCTTTGAAGCAGAAGTCATTACTGTTTCGTAATCCGCCTTGGTGGTAGTTTTGACCTTGGCTATCAACGCACCATCGACCGGAGAGTAGGAGGCAATGATTTCACCAGACGAAAAATTATAGGAACCTGTTGAGGTTCCATCATTAATATCTTGAATTCCAAGTGTTTTCAAAGCTTCTGCAATACCAAATGTTGTTGCTATTTTGGACATTTTTATAACTTTTTAAGTGTGTATTGTTAGATTTTTACAAAAATACAAAGAATAATATTCCTAATTATAGATTGAATTAGCTTGAGGCAAACCACAATGTTATCCACAGTACTAAACCAATAGCTGCTGGAATTCCCTGTATGAAGAAAATTTTCTTGGATACTGAAATACCACCATAAATGCCGGCTACAAGAACACAACCCAAAAAGAAAATAGAAATATTAGTGGCCCATATAGAATTCTGAATAAAAAGGGACCAAATGAGTCCGGCCGAGAGAAAACCATTGTACAATCCTTGATTGGCGGCCATGCTTTTGGTAGGTTCAAACAATTCCGGTGGGAAGTTCCTAAAAATCTTTTTCCCTCTGGTGGTCCACGCAAACATTTCCAACCACATAAAATAAAGATGCATTAGTGCTACGAGTATTGTAATAATCTTTGCGAGGATAAGAAGCATAGTATTTGAATAAAACTGATTAATGAATCTATTAAAGTTAGAAAAGATAATTATACATCCGCAATAAAAAGCCTACAGTTATAACCGAAAGCTCTTCGGACCCATCATTATCAACCTAAACCTTCATTTAAAATAATGATGAAATCTTGAGGTTTTGACGGGAACTGAGTCGACTGTCCCGGCACTTCTCTTGCTTCTAAAATCTTTAAATAAAGCATATGAGCTAAATCTGATTGTCATGAAAGCCCATCAGTAAGAAAAGACATTTTATAGTACGTAGGAGCACTTTTAATTTTGCACAAGTTTAATATAGATGTAACCTTATGGACCAACACTTTTTAGTGTGAAGAGAAATACTTCTTTTAAATTATTTTTTGTAGAAGATCTGTGTAAAATAGTATTTACCGTCCGGAGCTATTTTTATACTAACTGCGGTGTGCGTAAAATCACCTTCCATGGTCTTCCTGTGACTGGAACTGTCATACCATCCATTGAACGCGTCTTGCGCATTGATATAATCCTTTGCTACGTTTTCGGCAACCATCTCCACAGTCTCTTCAGAATCTATTTTAGAAGCCCGTGAGCTAAAATTGTCATGACTAAGACTCCCTTTTGCAATCATATACTCATTATGATCATTGGCATACTTATAGGCAATCTCACTGAACTGTAAGACGTTCACATCCAGACCAACCCTATGGTCGTTGACTAATTTTAGAAGTTCCTGTTCTAAGGGAACATTGTTTTCGGCCGAAATAACGGCCGGTGCTTCCTCTAATGTTTCGCTGGTACATGAAAAAACGAATACCAACAAAACTGGGATAGCACGGAGCAATCTCATTTTCATATTGTGTTCTATTCAGCAAGCAGGTTGCTCAAAACAAAAAGTAGGTAAATATAAGATGAGGTAATTTGTGTTCTCTGCTGATGTGGGGTATCAACACAGTAATAATACTGAAAAAAGATGTCTCTAAATGTTAATATATTTTTTTTTCGATAAACCGTTTGGAAATGTAGTGAAACTACTTTTGTAAAATAGCCACCTCCTCGTCACTGGACCGTAGAACGGCATCAAAAATAAAAGCTCCGATTTGATATATAGGTCGGTATAAAACCGATTCGTTTTTGGTATCATCGTCCACGAGGTTTATTTTATCGTTCACGTTTTCAAAGAAAATGAGTAATGCCCCGATAATCACGGCAACTTTGAGCATTCCAAATAGCCCTCCCAGAATTTTATTTAGTAGGCCCAACATTGCAAAATCGACAATTTTGGTCAGAAATCTGCCCGCTAATTGTACTACTAGAACAATTAATATAAAGGTGATGATAAAAGCGGCAATGTGTATGTAATTTTCATTCCAATCCATTTTGGTTGAAAGGTAATCTCTCGTGATGTAGGAGAAATGAATCGTGCCATAAATACCCGCTATCAATGCAACCAGTGATGCAATTTCAACGAATAATCCATTTTTAAGACCTTTCCAAAGTCCCCAAATAAGAAGAAGCCCCAATATAATATCCAGAAAACTCATAGGATTCTCATTTTAACAAATATAGAATTTTGATTAGTACCTTTACTTTTAATATAGTTAAAGGAGAAACAAGTTAGATGTCCAGAGATACAATTTTAAAGGAAAGATGGGATATTTTGGTGAGTAGGCTTTCATCCAAATTTTCAGATGGAGATCCTTTGGAACTGGACGCTATTATTTATTTGGTAGGGGTTCAGGAGCTCGGACAATATCATAAAAAGTATAAGAAAGACGAGAAAGTCAACCTTATGCATATAGCCATTTGTAGACTTTTGGAACCCTATGGCTATTATGAATTCAGTTTTTTTGATGAGGAAGGTTGGCCACACTACAAAATAAAGGAAGCGCTGCCGCCCTTAAAAGCCGGAGAACAATCGGTTCTAATGAAACAAGCCATTGTAGATTATTTTATAGAAAAAGGTTTTATAAAATAGAATATGGGCTATTTTGCGCTATTAATTCCGATTATCTTTTTCGCTCCAATACTCCTTGCTTTTTTTGAAGATTACAAAAACAACGCTACAGAGTTTAAAGGTTTTATCATTCGTGAAAAAAAGAGATGGACCAACTTCATTATAGGCTTAATAGTATATGCATTAGTACATTTGGTGTTTCAGATAAGTCAAATGTGAATTGTTTTCAAGATTGATGAGACCTATTCATGCTTGGAAAAATAAAATTATCCTACGCAAACGTTACCTTATAATTATCGGGTTGTAAAACTGATTTAATCCCAGTATATTTACTAAAACTATGCTACACTGTGCTATTCGTGTAACTCGTTGTAATTAAAATATCGTCATGGGAAATTATATTATTGCATTAGATCAAGGTACTACGAGCTCCAGAGCCTTATTGGTTGATGAAAAAGGAAAAATACAGGGGATGGTACAACAGGAATTCAAGCAGATTTTTCCAAAATCGGGTTGGGTGGAACACGACCCAATGGAGATTTTGGAAACCCAACTGGGAGTACTCAAAAAATTAATTGAGGACAATGCTATTTCCCCGAAGGATATTAAAGCCATAGGCATTACCAACCAGCGGGAAACCACGGTAGTTTGGGAAAAAGCTACGGGAAAACCCGTTTATAACGCAATTGTCTGGCAGGATAAAAGAACTGCGGATATTTGTGAAAATTTAAAAAAAGAGGGGCTTACGGAGCATGTTCGTACTACTACGGGACTCGTTATAGATTCCTATTTTGCTGGAACAAAAGTAAAATGGATACTGGATAATGTTGACGGAGCCAGAGCAAAAGCGGATAGTGGAGAACTCCTCATGGGAACTATAGATTCTTGGTTGGTGTGGAACATGTCCTCGGAAAAGAATCATATTACCGATTATACCAACGCCTCCAGAACTTTAATATATGACATCGTAAACCTTAAATGGGACGATAGAATGTTAGGTGCCTTAGGAATTCCCAAAACCATGTTGCCCGAGGTGAAACCTTCGGCATATCATTTTGGAAATTATGAATTGGATGGAACCAGCATCCCTATCTCGGGCATTGCGGGAGATCAGCAAGCGGCTTTGTTCGGTCAAGCTTGTTTTAAAAAAGGAACGGCCAAAAACACTTATGGTACAGGTTGCTTTATGCTGATGAACACAGGCGAGAAGCCCCAGTTTTCCAAAAATGGACTCCTAACGACCATAGCTTATGGCTTGGACGGCAAAGTGCATTACGCGCTAGAAGGGAGTATTTTTATAGCGGGCGCGGCCATACAATGGTTGCGTGATGGTTTGGAACTGATAAAGGATGCAAAAGAAACACAGGCCTTGGCAGATTCCGTTGAAGGTGAAAGTTCCGTTTACGTCGTTCCGGCTTTTGCAGGGCTAGGAGCACCCTATTGGGATATGTACGCACGCGGCGCCATTTTTGGACTCACACGTGATACAGGCAAGGCGCATTTGGCAAAAGCTACACTAGAGTCTTTGGCCTATCAAACCAAGGATATTTTAAAAGCGATGGAAGATGATAGCGGAATACAGTTAAAAAATCTTCGAGTGGATGGTGGCGCTTGTGCCAATGATCACTTAATGCAGTTTCAGGCAGATATTTTGGACACTGAAGTGCACAGACCGGAAGTCATAGAGTCCACAGCTATGGGAGCGGCCTTTTTGGCGGGCATTCAAGTTGGACTATGGAAACAAGAAGACGTAGACCAAAACCGACCCATGAACCGTATTTTTAAGCCTACATTTGATCGCGTGAAACGAAAAAGACTTTACAAGAATTGGAAAAAGGCGGTAGAAAGAACAAAAGGTTGGGAAGAACAATAGACTTTAGTTTGAGTTTTCGCGAACTGGCTCAGTAAATTTATTCTATTTTTTGAGAGGTAGGATGGATTAAAAATTGCAATAAAATAGAAATCAATGAGTAAAAATATAAGATTTTCAAATCTGGACAGGACCAAAATTGTCGAGAAACTTTCCAACGAAGAGTTTGACCTGGTCGTTATCGGAGGTGGAATTACGGGAGGCGGAATTGCATTGGATGCCGCTTCTCGCGGAATGAAGGTGGCATTGTTGGAAAAGAACGATTTTGCATCGGGTACCAGTAGCAAGTCCACCAAATTGATACATGGAGGACTTCGGTACTTAAAACAGTTTGATTTTTGGCTGGTGAAGGAAGTGGGTTCGGAAAGAGCTATAGTACATAAATTGGCTCCCCATTTGGTACTGCCCGAAAAGATGTTGTTGCCACTCATAGAAAACGGTTCCTATGGGAAATGGCTAACCTCCATAGGTCTCAAGGTGTATGATATTTTGGCCGAAGTAACTGGTGACGATAAACGGAAGATGTTAGAGAAAAAAGAGGCCATGAAGCTTGAGCCTTTGCTGCCAAAGAAAATATTAAAGGGAGCTGGGTATTATGCCGAATACCGTACCGATGATGCGAGGCTCACCATAGAGAACATAAAAACCAGCTTACGATTTGGGGCTATGGCAATAAACTATGCCGCCGTGACCGAATTCCTGTACAATAATGAAAAGATTGCCGGTGTGACCGTAAAAGATGGGATATCCGGAAAAGAATTCAATATAAATTCTAAATACGTGATCAGTGCCGCGGGACCATGGGTAGATGAGTTGAGAGGGCTCAACAATTCCAAGAAAGGGAAACGCCTCCATTTGACGAAAGGTGTACATTTGGTATTCCCGCATGAAAAACTTCCGGTGAAACAATCCGTTTATTTTGATATTCCTGATGGCCGTATGATGTTCGCCATTCCTCGCGGTAAGATTACATATATAGGCACTACGGACACCAATTATAATGATAATAAGGATAAAGTCCAGACCGATGTGGCGGATGCGATCTATTTGATTTCTGCCGTAAACAATATGTTCCCTTCCATCAATTTGGAAATGGAGGATATTATTTCTTCATGGGCAGGGTTAAGGCCCCTTATTCACGAAGAAGGAAAATCTGCTTCCGAACTGTCCCGAAAAGATGAAATTTTCACTTCGGATACGGGACTCATCAGCATTGCCGGGGGGAAACTTACAGGATATCGTAAGATGTCCGAGCGTGTAGTGGACCGCATTGCCAAAAAGATGGAAGAAGATTTTAAATTGAAAACCAAGAAATGTACTACGGATACTATTCCATTGTGCGGTAATGATTTTAAAAAGTTCAAACACGTTAAAAAATATATTACAGAAATTTATGAGTGCCTTAAAGATGACGGATTTTCAGAGTACGATGCTTGGTTTTTGGTAACCAATTATGGAAAACAAACGGAAACCATTCTAGGATACTATCAAAATAGAAAAGAAAAGGACAATGCTACCCGTTTGGTTTTAGCGGAGCTCGAGTTTGGGATTGCCCATGAAATGGTGCAAAATCCTATGGATTTCTTTATCCGTAGAACTGGAAGGCTTTATTTTGACATTGATGGTGTCCGTAATTATATGGAGCCGATTTTAGCAGAGTTTAATAGCAAATGTGGAGCTGATGAAATCCAGTTACTTGCATGGAGAGAAGAACTAAATAAGGAGTTAGAAGAGCATTCTAATTTTTCGATGAATCGGGTTTAGTTTAGGTTCCATTCAATTGGGTTTCTTTCATTGCTGCAATCGGTATTTGGTTTTTGATCAGGATTGTTGAGAAAATCTTCAGCGATTTGAAAAAAACAAGAATTATAATGATCATGTGCTTCATCTAAAAATATCAGTTCATAGCCATTTTTTAAATGTTCTATGGCCTCTCGGGCATATTTAATTGGAGTTACATGATCTAGACCTCCGCTAGTCATTAAAGTTGGGATTTCAGAAATTATAGGTTCATCTTCTGAGTCCGGTGCCCTAAAAGAATGCCAATTCTCCAATAATTCTAGTCCTGAATTATAAGAAGCCAGTCCAATACCAAATTCAGATAGTTCTAAAGACCGTTCGATTGTTGTATGGTCATTAAAAGGCAATTCTTCATAAGCTGTTAGAGAATAGTTCATGGGCCAATTCACTAGGTTATATAAATATTCAACACTTTTTATTGCATTCTTAAGATGTTCGATTTCACCCTTTTCAAAGGCTTCTATGAGTAAAGGAATATTGCCAATACTATACCGGTTATATAGTGATACAAAGATTATAAATAAAGCATCTTGAGAGTTAAGCACGAAAGGTTTGCCATCATAGTCAAAACGTAAAGGCTCAGAATTTAATTTTTTCAAGACCATGATTAAGCGTTGCTTTAATTCAGGAAATTTTCTATTACACGCCTTATTTTCGTTACAACGTTCAAAAACAGAAAAAAGTGAGGTTTCAAAGTTTTGGATAGAACCTTCTAAGAAATCTGTTTCTGGAGCAACGATGGCTGAAAGTACAGCGCTTCGTATATTCTTTGGATAATCACGCATTATAGTTAGTCCTAATCGAGACCCATAAGAACTACCAAAAAGATTCCATTCTTTATAACCTAATACCTTTCGTAAATCTTCGAAATCTGCTGCATTTTCTTTACTGCTATATCCAGCGAAGTCAACTCCTTTTTGATTCATTGTTTTTTTGCACTCAGCTAATAACTTTTTTAATGCGTCATATTCACCTTCTCCATCAACATCTTGTTTCATAAGATTGAACATAGACTTTCCGAGATTTACACAGTTTGCTTGAGACTCTCCTGTTCCACGCTGATCCATTAGAATAATATCCCTATTATTTCTCAGTGGATTATTTTTCCAAAACTCTTCCATTATCAAAGTCGAAGCTCCCGGGCCACCCTGTAAAAAAACAATAGGTGCTTTTAATGAATCTAGTGTTTTGGCCTTTAAAACTTTATAGACTAAATTGAGGGTTCGAGAATTTGGATTTTCTCGATTTTCAGGAACTTCTAGAATACCATCTACTGTTTTATAAACTGGCTCAGAACAATTACAAAGTAAGAGAGAGAAAAAAATTAGAATACATTTACGCATATAGTAACCTGATTGATATACTCTAAAATAAAGGAAACTTTCTTTAATCCAACCTATTCGTCAATTCCTTAAAGATCCGCCTAGTGTTTTGGCCTTCATATAAAACCTTATAGACGGCATCTATGATTGGAGTTTGAACTTTTTTGTTGAAGTTTGATTTTTGCTCATAGGCGGTTTTGGCCGCATAGTATCCCTCCGCGATCATCTTCATTTCCATTTGGGCACTTTTGACCGTATATCCTTTCCCGATCATATTGCCGAACATACGGTTACGGCTAAAAGTGGAATAGCCCGTGACCAATAAATCCCCTAAATAAGCAGAATTATTAATATTGCGCTTCATTTTGTGAACCCGTTTTATATACCGTTTCATTTCACGAATAGCATTGCTCATCAGTACACTTTGAAAATTATCTCCATACCCTAACCCGTGATAGATTCCTGCAGCCAGTGCATAGATGTTCTTTAGCATTGCGGCATATTCCGTTCCGATAATATCGTCCGATATTTTGGTTTTGATATAATCGCTATTAAGATTCTTGGCCACTAATTTTGCTTTTTCTTGGTCAGCACAGGCAATGGTCAGATAGGACAGGCGTTCCAGAGCCACTTCTTCCGCATGGCAAGGTCCGGTAATTACCCCTATGTTCTCGAAGGGGATTTTATAGGTATCGTGAAAGTGCTCACCGACTATCAATCCGGATTCAGGGACGATGCCCTTTATGGCCGAAAAGATAATTTTATCCTTTAAAGAAATGGATAGTTTTTGTAACTCGCTTTCCAAAAAGGCGGATGGAATAGCAAAAATGAGTACATCCGAAGAACGTATAATTTCGTTGATGTCATCCGTTAAGTGCAACTGTTCGGTATGAAACTCCACCGCAGTGAGGTAATTGGGATTGTGCTTTTCCTTTTTAATATAAGCGACGGCATCGGAATTTCGCATATACCAGCCTACAGTATCCTGATTTTCACAAAGCATTTTCACAATGGCCGTTGCCCAACTTCCACCTCCTAGCACGGCAAATTTTGATGTATCGCTCATTAGTTATGGGTATCCTCCAAAAGAGGTTTTTGGATTTTTTTATAAAATAGGTTAACGTTTCTTCGAGAATTCAAAATTACCAAAATAAAATAAAGAGATTGAACATTGATTATCAGCAACTTAAAAATATTGGCATGGTGCTTGTTTTAGGTATAGGGAATTAAAAACCATAGCACTATGAGAACTATAAAATTACTTTTGGGATACGTATTATTGGCCACGCTTCTGGTTTCTTGTTATGCAGAAGTTATTGTAGAGGACGAGTTTATTGAAGAATCTGCCTTTAATACGGACCGTGTGCTACAGGGCTATGATTTATGGTATGTAGACATTAACGAGACACGGGGCAACGGCGAGGTACCTTTCTTACAACGCGCTTTTACCGTCTCTTTTGATAATGGAACATTTTTGGCGAATAACAATATTGTAGGTATTGGGAAGACGGGTAACGGTTTCGGAATCGATGTTGGATTTTATAATACATTAAGGGGTGTTGTTGAAATCGACCATGATGTGGATGGCAAGTGGTTGTTAGAAGTTTATGCGGTTGATGGTGCTACTATAGAATTATATGATGCAAGTTCGGACACCTCCTATTTTTTAAGGGGATACCAAAGAAATAACTTTGATTATGATCAGGTTTTCTATGACAATATCAATTATTTTATACAGGAATACGATTCTTGGGAGAAAATCTATACAAGTGAAACAGGAGCCATAAACGATTTTGATGACGAAAACTTTTTACAGTTTTTACCCTCTTTCTTCAGGTCTTCCGTAGATGCTGTGGGAACACCTATAAGTCGATTGCAGTGGGACTTTGAGGGAAACTATCAAGTGTATGATATTGCTGGCGATAATACGTTAAAAACGATAACCTTGGATTATGATTTTTTGGGAGATGACTACTTTGAGTTATATGTAATCAATGATAGTACCATTGAATTATATCATCCTGATAGCGAAACCGTATATGAATTCAAGGGAAGGGGTTATCAGCAGTATTTAAAAACCGGAAAGGGAACGGAAGCAAGAAAAAGAACAAAATCTTCCAATCCCAAAATGGATGTAAAACGGAGAAGAAAATAACAAATTTTAGTTTGGTTGTTTAGTTGGAAAACCGCTTTGGATTTTATTCGGGGCGGTTTTTAATTTCCCGTAAAGTGTATAAAGAATAGATGACAGTTTTATAAAGTATTCCGGAGGCACACCTCTTCAAACTATTCTAAACAGCCTTTATAGAAAGGTGAAAAAGGCTGTATTTCTACATGGAATAAATTATTTTTTACCGCTATGTCGTTCAATAAAATGTTCTTTGCCATATCAAAATCCGTTGCCTTTATAACAATCATACCGGTATCGCTATACCTAGCTCCAATCACAATAGTATTGTCTTTTCGTAATTGATCTAGATGATTGGAATGTTCTTTAAAATAGGGCTGTTCGTTCGGTTGTTTATTAATATCCCAGCCGTCACCTACGGTATAAAGGGCAATAAAATAATTTTCTTTTTTGTTTTGTTCTTGACCAAATGAAAGTAATGGTGCCAGCACAAATATAATTTTTAAGAAGTTGATTTTCATAGAATTGTATTTGTAATTTGATAGATTATCAGTCTCTTTTATATCAAGTTATTAAAAATAGATTGATAATGGTATATAAAAACTACAATAGGGAACTAAGAAAGCTAATAATTGTATTTTTGCGCCCTTAAAATCTAGAGGCGTGCGCAAGTATTTTAATTTATTCGATTTCAAACAAAAAGTAGATTACAAGACGGAAATTCTTTCCGGTCTTACGGTGGCTCTAGCTTTGGTTCCAGAGGCCATTGCTTTTGCTTTGATTCCGGGTTTTTCTCCTTTGACTGGATTATATGCAGCATTTATTTTGGCCTTGGTCACTTCTATTTTGGGAGGACGCCCAGGAATGATTTCCGGGGCAACAGGCGCCGTTGCGGTTATTTTTGTGGGCTTGATTTTGGAATTAAAACGAAACTTTCCAGGAATTGAACCGGAAACCATATTAAACTACGTTTTTGCTACGGTGATTATTGCAGGTATTTTACAGATCTTGGCAGGAGTGCTGAGACTTGGAAAATTCATTCGTTTAGTACCGCATCCGGTAATGTTCGGTTTCGTGAACGGGCTGGCCATTATCATCTTTATGGCGCAATTTCCTAATTTCTATCAAAAGGGAACTACCCAATTATTAAGTGGTTCACCCTTTTTCATCATGCTGGGTTTAACGCTATTGACCATGTTGATTATTTGGGGATTGCCAAAACTCACGAAAGCTGTACCTTCTTCCTTGGTCGCTATTGTGGTGGTTTCTGCAATTGTTATCAGTTTTGGTGTGGATACACTTACGGTAGCCGATACCATGCGCGAGGGAGAGAGTATTAAAGGAGGTTTCCCACCTTTGTCCATTCCACAAATACCATTGACGTTTCAAACCTTTAAAATCATTTTTCCGTATGCCGCTATTGTTGCCGGAGTAGGATTGATAGAGAGTTTGTTGACCTTGAATATCATTGATGAAATCACGGATACCCGTGGTAGCGGCAATAAAGAATGCGTGGCACAGGGAACGGCCAATATTCTTTCGGGATTTTTGTCCGGAATGGGAGGTTGTGCCATGATCGGGCAGAGCTTGATCAATACGTCTTCGGGTGCAAGGGCACGGTTATCCGGAATTACGGCTGCGGTGATGCTTTTGGTATTTATTATGTTCGGGAGCAGTCTTATTGAACGTTTGCCTATGGCGGCATTGGTCGGGTTAATGTTTATGGTTGCTATCGGTACTTTTGAGTGGGCCAGTTTTAAGACTTTTGGTAAAATGCCAAAATCGGACGTCGTTGTTATGGTATTGGTAACACTAATTACTGCCATCACCCACAATTTGGCCGTTGCCGTGTTGTTGGGTGTAATTATTTCAGCTTTGGCCTATTCCTGGGAGAACGCCAAAAGAATTCGCGCTAGAAAATATGTAGATGATAACGGAGTGAAACATTATGAAATCTATGGTCCCTTGTTCTTTGGTTCCACCACTTTGTTTGGAGAAAAGTTTGATGTTCAGAACGACCCTGATGAAATTATTATCGATTTTCAGGAAAGTCGCATAGCGGACATGTCCGGAATTGAAGCCTTGAACAAAATTACGGACCGATATGCCAAGGTGGGTAAAAAAGTACATCTTAGGCATTTGAGTAAAGATTGTATTCGCTTATTAGGAAAAGCAGAGGAGATTATTGATGTAAACGTAATGGAAGATCCGACCTACAAAGTTGTGGTGGACCGTATTGACAAAAAATAATAGATCAAGCCATATATTTCCAGTATAGGAAACCAAATACTCCAAGAAGTAGCAATAGCGCTACAATGCTAATTCTGAGATTATATACTTGGTCTTTTTTGGCTTTGAGCCTTATCTCATTTTTTATAAGTTCTTGTTGAACGGGAGTAAGTTCTTTAAATTTTAATTTTGTTTTTTGGGTATAACCTTCATATTCAGAACGTAAGTTTTTATAACTGCGCCGTTTCTTCAGTAATGACCTGTTTGCCCTAACTACATTAACGGCATCCATAGCAAATCCTCCTCCTCCCATAATTGTGTATTTTTCTTATTAGTACTAAAAATATGCCGTTTGTTACAAAAGCCTTGATATCCAGTATTTTTACATAAAATTTAGTACGATGGAAAAAAATGTGCTGGGCACTAAATTAGAACTTTGTTGTAACGCCCCTAAGACAGGTTTTTATAGAGATGGTTTTTGCCGTACGGGTGCGGAAGATGTTGGAACGCATGTAGTATGCGCAATTATGACCGCATCATTTCTAAACTATACCAAAGAGCAGGGCAACGATTTAACTACTCCGATCCCAATGTACCAGTTTCCGGGTCTACGACCGGGAGACAAGTGGTGTTTGTGCGCTTCTAGATGGAAACAAGCCTATTTAGCGGGCAAAGCACCAGAAGTAGTTTTGGAAGCTACCCATGAAAAGGCTTTAAAGTATGTCGAATTTGAATGGCTGTTGGAGCATAAACATATGGCTTCTTAGAGAACGCTCTAACAGTTTTCTGCTGAAGGGTCGCAACTGTCTCCTTCGGCAATAATTTCAATAGGCGAAACTTGGGCAAAAGCATCTAAAAATACACTTGGGGGCTGCGCGCCGCTAATGCCGTATTTGTCATTGATGATAAAGAAAGGAACTCCGGTAACACCAAGTTGTTGGTAATGTGCAATTTCTTGCTTTATGGTATAAGCAATATTCTCATCTCGGATCACTTTTTTGGTCTTCTGTTCATCCCAATTGAATTCTTTCATAATACTGACCAATCCCTCTGTTTTATTAAGGTGAAGATTTTCATCAAAATATGCTTTTAGGAATCGTTCTTTTAGCTCGTTTTTAAAACCTTCTTCACCCGCCACATGCAATAATTGATGTAATGGGAGCGTATTTACGGCCAACCATTTTTCGCCAAAGTTAAAGGTAATGCCTTCGTCTTTTCCAGCATCTATAAGTCTATCCGTCATGGGTTTTATGCGCTCCATATCCCCGAATTTATTGGTCAAGTAAGTTGTTCTGTCCAAGCCTTCGGTCGGCATATTGGGATCTAATTGATAAGGGTGCCATTCCACTTCTACAGGAGTACCTTTCCATTGTTCCAAGGCTTTTTCCAGTCGTTTTTTACCTACATAGCACCACGGGCATGCTACATCTGAGACGACATCAACTTTTATTTTTTCTTTTTGCATAGTAAAATGTAATATTTTGTTTGTAGAATAGGTCGTAAAATTATGATAAAACTGACTTCTGTTTTATCAAAATCATTTAGGCTGATCGCTATTGGAATCTTTATATTTTGTGATGTTTTTTACATAGGTAATTACTTAATTTGTGATACATGAAAAAGAAGAAAATCAAAGTGAGCGATGTCATATTCGGCGTTTTTGTACTCCTGCTCATTGTACCACAAACGCGAAAACCCATAATGGTGGTGATAAATAAGGCGAGAGTTTTTGTGATGTCTCCGTCCGTGCAAGATGATAATGGGCAAAAATCAATACAGCCTTTCTCCTATCGATTAACTGATTTGAAGGGAAACGATAAGCATATTTCCGTTGGGGAGAAAAGGGTCGTTTTTCTAAGCTATTGGGCCACTTGGTGCCCTCCCTGTATTGCAGAACTACCAAGTATTCAAGAATTATACTCGGATTATGGCGAACAAATGGATTTTATATTGCTCACCCATGAAAAACCCGAAGTCGTAAATTCATTTTTGCTAAAAGAAGAATATGATTTGCCCGTATTTTTTCCTAGAATGAAAACACCAGATGCGCTGTACGCGAAAAGCATCCCGACCAATTATGTAATTGATGGAACCGGTAAAATAGTCATTAAAGAAACAGGTGCGGTAGATTGGAGCAGTGAGAAGGTAAGGAACATTTTAGACGAGCTAATAAAAAATTGAGCTTAGTCCTTACATGCAGCTTTTTATCCCTTCCTGTAGTTCGCGTTTATCCCGTTCAAAGGATTCCGCTACAAAGTAAATCGCAATAAAAATAAGACCTAGCCATTCTGCCCAAAGCAAGGTAAACGGATTGTTGTCTTCGCCCAAAATCCAATCCAATAAGAGGTTTAAGCCTAGGGAAAGTATGGTAAGAATGCCCAAAACGTCTCCCGTCTTTTTTAATTGGGTTTCGCGGGTAAGCAGCATTGCGAGCGCACATCCCAAATAGAAGACGGCTGCAAAAATATAGTGTACGACCTTAAAATCTTCATGGTCAAAATAAATAACCCCAAAGAGTGCTATACCAAAAATAATATTGTAGCCTTTTCCAAAACGTTTTTCGGCAAAAGCCAAACTGGGAATATCCGTGAGGCTCATATGCTGCGCACCATTAAAAATGAAGAGCGCACCGGCTAGTGCCAAAAGGCTACCGAACCAATAACTGTCGCACATAAAGGCGTAGTCGCTGATGCTTGTGCGAAACTTTCGTTCAAAACCGAAATCGGCCAAATAAAGCACTAATGGCGTAAGTGTCAGGGTTACCGCTATAAAACGTTCCACTTTGGCAAAATGGTTTACTTTTTCAAGCGTAGTTTGCATTTTATTGGAGATACCGTTCTTGTTTTTTGGATTCGCCATAATTCAGTTCCTGTTATTGGGTAAGTTTACCTATAATAAACTCACTGATTTTGCCTTCCTGGGTATTATACAACGTTAGAAAAGCATCCCAATCTTTTTTTCTATTATTCACCTCTGTGATTCTTACTGCTATTGATTCTATGAATAAATGCGGCGGTATAATCTGATAATTAAGCTCTTTTTCCTCCAAAACTTCCACACTTTTGCCGGGAACTATTTTAGAAAGGCGTATCGATTTTAATATAAGTTCTTTCTTTTGATGCTGTTTATCGTAGTACGTAATAATAGGTTCCAATACTACATGAATGTCCTTCCCATTATTTTTTAACCTGGCTTGGGTAAAATTCAGTTCATAGGCACTTAAGGCAATGACTTTATACCCTGTTAGGGTCTTATCTCCTTCGTTAATATTTGTAATTGAAAATATAAATTTGGAAATGATTTCTTCACTATTGATTTCCTTGGTCCCCGTTTGGAGTACGGCAAAATTCTTTACGGACGATAAGTCCATAATCTTATTCTTTTCAAAATGATAAGCAGCACCGTGTTCTGAAATATAGTTTTCCGGATTGTAGACCCATGTTCCTATTTGTTTGACCAAACGCGGAACGAGTTCGCCTGCGACGGTTCCCAAAATAATGGAGCTTACACCGGCAATGCTGTTCTTTTCATCAGTATAATTTAGCTTCACTGTTTCCTTAACTTGCTTGAATTCACTTGAGATTACCGCATCTTTTTCAACCGAATAAAATTTTTGGGTTTCTTGTCCTGCCGCGTTCAGCGCAAACAATACCATACTTAGAAGAAGTAGTTTTTTCATGATTTTGGGGCTAACATATCAATTAAATTACATCAATTATTTTAGTTTTTGAAATTCTCTTTTTTATAAAATTGGGAATTGTATCTAAAAAAAATGCTGTTATCCCTGCAAGGGTAACAGCATTGAAGCTTTTTCGAAAAACTTATATTATAAAGTACGCAGGTACTCCGCTACATTTCTTGCTTCTTCCTCGGTCAAATTTTGATTGAGCATAATAGCATTGTTATATTCTTTCAACAAGGCTTTTGCAATAGGATCTTCCTTTAACATACCATCAGGATTCAAAATCATGTTCATCACCCATTCCGGACTTCTACGCTCATAAACCCCTTTTAGCGCGGGACCTATCATGCGCTGTTCTGCCATATGACATGCAGTACAAATAGCCTGAAATTTTATCTCCCCGGCAGCAGCCATTTCTTGATCAATTTCATCATTGAACTCCACATTTTTGATAGGGCCTACACCTTTGTTGTCCAGATCAACAGGGACACCTTCCGATGTTTCCGTAGCTTTGACCTCTTTTTTGGTTCGGTTCATTTCAAAACCGTCTTTCTTTTCTTTTTTTTCGCCACAACTCACAATTAAACTTCCTAGGGCTAAAAAGGCAACTATTTTTCGCATTTTCAAGGGATTTTTATGCTGATTAAGCAATCATTTATTCAAAAGACTAATATAGGAATTTTATTTATTGTCCGTTAATTTAGTATAGTAGTAGTCCAATTATTTTACAATACATATGAATAATGTAATTGGTTAGGACTTATCATGGGAAAAAAACGCCACAGCTCGCCTTTCAGAATACGTAACATTGTTTTTTCCATAAAACCCGACGTGGCCGCCATATTTAGGAACTTCCAAATACAGGTTAGGGTTTTGTTCCGCCGCTGCGTAAGGGTAGCATTCCGGTCCAAGAAAAGAATCATTTTTAGCGTTAATAATCAATGTGGGAATTTGAATATTGGGTAAAAATTGCAGACAACTACATTTGGCATAATAGTCCAAGGCATCTACAAAGCCATGTGCACGGCTGGTATAGATATCGTCAAAATCTTTTAGCGTGATGATTTTTTTCAAGTCGCTATCGGAAAGCAAATCTGGGAATACGTTTTGTTTCAGTTTTAACTTGGCTATCAAGTGTTTTTTAAACCGATTAGAATAGAGTTTATTCTTTGGCGTTAAAAGAGCCTTTAATGAATTGTATAAATTGCAGGGAACAGAGACCGTAACGGCCATTTTTATGTTTGGTGATATGCTTCTGTCTTCCCCTAAATATTTTAAAATAAGATTTCCGCCAAGGCTAAACCCTTTGAGATAGATTTCCTCATATTTTTTTAAGGAAAGAATATGTTCAATGACCGCGGCCAAATCTTCGGTAGCACCGGAATGATAGGAACTATATAGTCTGTTCACTTCTCCGCTACAACCTCTAAAGTTTACTGCACAAGCGTCAATATTATGGGTGTTCAACTGCTTGGCACTCCCTGTAATATAAGGCCGTTGAGCATTGCCCTCCAGTCCGTGGAGTAAAATGGTCAGTTTGGTGGTTTTTTGATGCGAAAAACTCCAATCAAGATCTAGAAAGTCGCCATCGGGCAAGTCAATTCGCTCCCTTTTTTGCTTAAATCCATCAATTTTACGTAGAATCCCGGCATAAATCGTTGAAAAATGGCCGTTTTTAAATAAAAATGGAGGATTATAATTTGAGGGAACAATCGGCATCAATAAAGGATGTTGTCTTGTGGTTTTGTCTTTTCCGGCAAGTCTTTTTCATCTAACATATCTTTCAAATCTATTTCAATGGTTCGGCAAAGTGCGGTCATGGGTACATCGTTGATACGGCCTTCAAAAGGATCTTCGCTATTGCTGCCTATTTTTTCCATGGTGGTAAAAATCCAAGAGATTAGAACGGAGAAGAAAATCATCAGCGGTAGATACCACCATTGTGTTTGTTCCGTAATTTGCGAAACCTGATTCTCAAAAACATTGAGCAATCCAAAAGGAAGCAATAGAACAAAAATCCAGGTAAATAAAGTACTGAAATAGGCATATTGCCTGGGAAAAGGAGTGTTTTTTATACGCTCACATTTGCCTTGAAGGTTGTAAAGTTCTTCTAGATTATTGTGGAAAACCTGTTTATCAAACTCTGTTATTTTATCGTCTGCCAAGAGTTGCTTTAAATGTAAACCTTGGTTTTTAATCAAGTGCGTAGCCACGTTTTTTCGGTTTTGCAGATCGGTTTCTTCTTCGGGGCTTATGAAAGATTCAAGGTCGGCACAAACGGGGTTTCGCTCTCTATGCCTGTCGAACATACGCTCTACGGCCCTATTCTCTTTTATGGAAAAGCTGGTAGGCTGGCGCAATTGGATGCGCAAGGCATTGATCCATGCAATATGCCTATAAATCAGGATTCGTTTGGTCTCATAGGTATCGTCAACAAAACTTAGCACGTTGTTTGCCCAAGTGCGGGAGTAGTTGACAATGCCGCCCCATATTTTTCTTCCTTCCCAAAAACGATCATAGCTTTGACTGTTTTTAAAACCGATATAAAACGCTACGGCAATCCCGATCACGCTCAAGGGTTGAAAGGGAATATCGATATGCGTCCAATTCAAAAAATAATAAGCTGAGAAAATTGCTGTGGCCCACAGCATAAAAAAAAGAGTATTCTTCCAGGCATAACGGAAGATAATGCCCCAATTAATATTACGTTTTATATACATTTTAGTTGTTTTTTTAGAAGAAGTATAGTCAAAAAACCATTTTTTAAAAATACTTAAAAGTTTCATAATTTTTATGGGCTTAAAAAAACACCATCAACTTTATTGTACATTTAAGAATGGCACTGAAAATGAAAAAATGTGAACATCTAGAAGCAGTTTCACAGATAAAACAACCAGATACTCATGAATGTGAATTTTGTGTAAAAACAGGCGATACATGGGTGCATTTAAGAACTTGCCAAACTTGCGGGATAACACTTTGTTGTGACAGTTCTCCAAACAGGCATGCCAATAAACATGCTCATCTAAAAGGGCATCCGGTGATTATTTCCGCTAAACCCAACGAAAAATGGATGTGGTGTTATGAACATAAATTAATAGCTAGGTATTAGAAAATGAGCGACCCAAGATTTCCAGAATTGACACAAGGTCAAATCAATATTTTAAAAGAACACGGTGTTATAGAATCGTATGGGAACGACTCTAGAATATTTTCGTTGGGAGATTTGCAATATGATTTTTTTGTGGTATTGGAAGGCGTCATTTCTGTTGAAGACCCTACCAACGATAACCGCATAATAGTAGAACATCAAAAAAATGAGTTCTCGGGAGATAGTGGGATGTTATCCAATAGAAGTGCTCAATTCCATGCCATTGCGAAGTCTGGTGCAACTTTATTGCGACTTACCCCGCTTCAACTCCGCAGGGCCATTTCTAAAAATAGCGGCCTTAGCGATGTACTGTTGAATGCATTTTTATTAAGGCAACAAACTGTTCTGAACGAGTTTACGGGAGGTATGAAGTTGGTAGGTTCCGGAAATTCAAAGGAGACTTATGCTATCCGGGATTTTATGGAAAAGAACCATATATGGTACAATTTTTTAGATGTCGATGTTTCCGAGGAAGCAAAAAAATTGTTGTTGAATTTTAATGTTTCCACGGAAGAGTTGCCTATTTTGATTACAAGTGATGCCAAAATCTGTAAAAACCCATCATTGGATTCTGTAGCTAGAAACTCAGGGGTTTTAATGGATTTTGAGGATAAAGTATTTGACCTTTTGGTCATAGGAGCCGGACCCTCTGGACTGGCAGCAAGTGTTTACGCCGCGTCAGAAGGGTTGGATGTAGTTACTATTGATAGCAACGCGCCGGGAGGCCAAGCAGGAAAAAGTTCTAAAATCGAAAACTATTTAGGTTTTCCTACCGGGATTTCAGGAAATGATTTAGCACATAAAGCGTATATACAAGCACAAAAATTTGGATGCAATATTTCCATTCCCCATAAAGCCCAAAGTATTGAGCATGCTGGCGATCATTTTGTTTTATGCGCGACCAATGGCAAAGTAATCAAGTCAAAAGCGTTAATGGCCGCAACGGGCGCCAGTTATAGTAAACTCCCATTGGATAACATTGAAAAATACGAAGGTAGCGGGGTCTATTATTCGGCGACGGGCATGAACGCATCTTCTTGTAAGGATGAAATTGTTGGTGTGGTCGGTGGCGGTAATTCCGCAGGGCAAGCGGCATTGTTCTTGGCGGATCATGCCAAAGAGGTGCACGTCATACTTCGTGGAGGTGATTTGGGAGCAAAAATGAGCGATTATCTAGTACAACGCATTGAAGCTGCCCCGAACATTATGGTGCATTTGTTTACGCAAGTGACGGAATTGCACGGAGAACACTATTTACAATCGTTAATCCTAGAAACTAAATCAGGTCATAAAACTGAAAAACCAATTACAAACTTGTTCACCTTTATTGGTGCAAAACCCGGAACGGAATGGCTCAAGGATTTGGTTGCAACAGATGAAAAAGGTTTTATTTGCACGGGACCCGGAATTGCGGAGAAAGATTTATACCAATGCAACATTTTCAAGAAGAGAAAACCACAATCTTTGGAAACCAGTATTCCAGGTTTTTTTGCGGTAGGCGATGTACGAAAAGGTTCGGTAAAACGGGTAGCCTCGGCCGTTGGAGAAGGTTCTATGGCCATCAGCCAGGTACATCAGTTTTTAGGGGAGCTTAGAAATGCTGAATCAGTATAAACCTGAACAGGATATTTTGTATTGGGCATAATCATAGAAATTGAAAATGCCAATATACATTTTCGGGATTCGTTTTAAAGACTTATTTCTTATTTAGGGTAGGTTTCCAATACTTTTACCTGCTCTTCTATAGCTGTTCTAAATTCGGATTTTAGGTCGGAAATTAACTCGGATACAGGTTTGGAATCGTCGATCATTGCAGCACCCTGTCCGGCGGACCAAATGGTCTTCCACGCTTTGGCCTCGGTATCCAGTTCTTTACCAAAATCTATTTTTGTGTCTTTTTTTAAGTCTTCCTCGGTAATTCCTGCCGCTTTAAGACTGGCGCCCAAGAAATTGGCATGGACTCCAGAAATGGCAGCGGTATAAACTACATCGCTCGCTCCTGCATCAATGATCATTTGCCGATATTCCGGTGTGGCCTTGCTTTCATCGGTATTAATAAATCGGGTTCCCATATAGGCTAGATCAGCACCCATTTGTATGGCAGAAGCAATATCCCTTCCGGTACTGATACAGCCCGACAGCAAGATAGTTTTGTGAAAAAACTTTTTAATTTCGGCAACGAGTGTCATCGGGTTTATGGTTCCCGCGTGGCCGCCTGCACCGGCGGCTACAAGAATGAGTCCGTCTACACCGGCCTCCGCCGCTTTTTCCGCATGGCGCTTTTTGATGATATCATGAAATACAATGCCTCCATAGCTATGAATGGCATCTACCACCATAGAAACTGCTCCGAGCGAGGTAATGACCAAAGGCACTTCGTGCTTTACACATAGTTTTACATCTGCCTCCAATCTAGGGTTGGTAGGGTGTACAATAAGGTTTACACCAAACGGAGCAGCCTTTTTGCCTGTTTCCTCCTCAAAGGTTGACAGAGCTGTTTTTATCTCGATGAGCCACTCTTCAAAACCTTCGCTGGTACGTTGGTTTAACGCTGGAAATGTACCGACTATTCCATTTTTACAACATTCTATGACCAGTTGAGGACCTGAAATTAAGAACATTGGTGCTGCAACGGCAGGTAACGAAAGGTCTTTGATAAATGTGGGTTTTTGGCTCATGGAGTATATTTTTGAATATTAAATTTACAGATAAATAAGATTGTTCAGTATTCCTTTTCCAAAACTATGGTATTTTTATAACTATTATGCATGCATAACATAAATAAGATGTATTTAAAAGAATTTGAAATTAGGTGGAGTGATGTAGATGCCAACCGACATTTGGCCAATTCTGCATACGTAAATTTCATGAGCCACACAAGAATGGCTTTTTTGATGGGATTAGGTTTTGACCATAAAAGTATGGCGCGACATGAGATAGGTCCTGTGGTTTTTCATGAGCATATTTATTACTTCAAGGAAGTTTTTCCAGGTCGTCCAGTACAAGTTTCTTTAAAAGTAACGGGGATGAGCGAAGATGGTAAATTCTTTGAATTTCACCACGATTTCTACAATCACAAAGGCGAAAATGTTGCCCGTTGCGAAATGATGGGTGCTTGGATGGATTTAAAAACGAGGAAGCTGACGGGACTTCCCGATGAATTTCTGGAGGCATTCAACAAAGTAGAAAAGCCGGAAGGATTTCGCATTTTGACTAAAGAGGATACGAGGAAATTTGCCAAGGCCCCTAAGAATCTGATAGCTTAGACGCGCGCTGTTTTTTGATAGGTTTTCTACTGGCCAGATACACCCCAAGGATGACCAGACACGCTGCCATTATCTTTACGGTAGTCAAAGTATCCTGACCAGTGACCAACGCGTATGAAATACCAATGAGCGGCTGTAGGTAAACAAAAGCACTCACGGTAGAGGCTTTCAATTGGGTGAGTGCAAAAATATTGAATAGATATGTACAGAAAGTCGTGCCAACGACTACAAAAAGAATACTCAGAATAATATCCGTTGGCAAATTGGTATAGTCCATTTCAAGCAACTCGGTATAGCCAAATGGAAGACAAAGAAATATGCCTAAAGTAAAAAGCCACTTCATAAAGGTAAACGGATGGTATTTTTTAATCAGTGTTTTGGCAACGATAAGGTAGGAACCATAAAAAACGGAATTCATCAATACTAAAAAATTACCCAATGGAATATTGGGAGCATCTTGTCTTATTTCGGTTCCAAACAGGATAAGTCCAATAGCGCCTATAAGTCCAATAGTAATTCCCAATATCTTTCTATTGGATATTTTTTCTTTTAGGGCAATGGCAGATAGCAATAAAACAATGATAGGCGTAGTGGTCACTAAAACGGAACTGTTAATAGGTGTGGAAAGTTGTAGTCCTTTAAAGAATACCAACATGTTTATGCCCATCCCCAAGACAGCCGTGAGAAACAGTCGTGGATAATCTCTCTTTTCAATACGCTCTTTAGGTCCAAAAAAAGAAATCGACCAAAATAACAGGGCAGCACCTATGACCCGGAGCATAATAAACCCGAACGGTTTCACGTACATGGGCATAACGCCTTTGGCAACGGTGTGGTTTAGTCCGTATATAGTGGTAGCACCTATTGCGGCCAACAGGGCCAAGGTTCTTTTGCTCATCCGTGAATAGCTTCTTTGGCCGCTGCTACGGTTTTTTTACTGTTCCCAATGAATTGTTGATTGTTGAACAATATGACCGGTCTTTTTAAAAAGGTGTAGTGGTCAAGAATAAGTCTTTTATAATCTTCTTCTCCCAATTCTTGATCGTGGAGTCCCCTTTGTCTAAAAAGCATGGCCCGTCTACTAAATAATGATTCATAGCTATCCGATAAAGAACGCATTTCTTTCAACTGGTCTTCCGTAATGGCTTCCGATTTGATGTCCTGAAGCTCAAAATCTTCCGGCAGTTCCAGTTCCTTGATGATTCTTTGGCAGGTGGTACAGCTACTTAAATGGTATATTTTTTTCATCTATTTCAAATTTGTATTAACCATAAATTTTGATAATTCTTCCGGTTTCGTTTCCCATAACACTTTCCATATAGCCAGTCACAACTTTTTGCATGGGCACGGGAACATGACCTACAAAATAATCCTTGTATTTTTCATACGCATCTTCTACCAAACCAGAAGAAACTGCGTTTATCTTGATTCCGTTTTCCAATTCTAACGCCACTGCTTTTACAAAGCTATGAATTGCGCCATTCACCATGGCAGCACTAGCGGTTTTTATTACAGGATGATCTGCCAAAATTCCGGTAGACAAGGTTATGGTTCCGTTTTCCCTTAAATAATCACGGCCTATACGCACCAAATTTACCTGCCCCATAAGCTTACTTTTAAGCCCAATGTAATAATCTTCTTCCGAAAGCGTATCAAAATCGTCCCATTTGGCTTCACCTGCAATACATATGATAGCATCTAGTTTTTTGACCAACTGTTCAAACATATTTTTTATGGAAGGGCTATCGGTAATGTCAACAGAAATAGCTCCGCTACTTCTACCGGCAACGATTACTTCATTGTTTTTTCCTAAGTGGGCCGTGACGGCTTTTCCTATGGTTCCGTTCCCACCAATAATGAGTATTTTCATATGTATTTTATTTGCCCAATGCAAAATGCACGGCTTTAGTTGCATGTATTTTGGTGGTGTTGAACAGGGGTAGGTCAACATCGTTTTGGGAGACCAGTAATGGAATTTCCGTACAGCCCGCAATAATGCCATCTACACCTAGTTTTTCCATGTTCTTGATGATTTCCAAGTATTTGGTTTTGGAAGTTTCCGAGAAGATTCCCTTCACCAATTCGTTATAAATGATATTGTGTATGGTTTGTCGTTCTTCGGGGTTGGGGATGACCACTTCAAGACCGTAGGTCGTTTGTAATTTTTGGGTGTAAAAATCTTTTTCCATGGTGAATTTGGTTCCCAGCAAGGCTACTTTTTTCAATCCTTCAGCTTGGATGGCCTCGCCCGTTGCATCTGCAATATGCAAGAAAGGAATGTTCGCAGCGTTTGTGATCCGATCGCTTATCAGGTGAATGGTATTAGTACAGAGCAAAATCATATCGGCTCCGGCCTTCTCCAATTTCCGTGCTTGGTCTTCCATAAGGTCTCCTATGCTGTCCCAATTGCCGTCAAAGGTCAATTTTTCTATTTCGGCATAATTAACAGAACTCATAATGCTTTTGGCAGAATGTGAACCTCCAAGATGTTCCCTTATGATGGTGTTGGTGTATTCATAATATACTTTTGAGGATTCCCAACTCATACCACCAATTAATCCTATTGTTTTCATATATATTCTTCTTTTACTGTTTGTCATTTTTACATTTCGCTAAATGTAGATATGTATCGATTTTAAAAAATTTTATAATTCTTTTTGAAGTGATTTAATATAAGACTGGATCACCTTTTCGTTTCTCTTATAATAGGTCCATTTTCCATGGCGTGTCGGAATCACCAAATTAGCATTTTGCATGGCCGCTAAATAGGTAGATATGGTAGATTGTGACAAACCGGCCTTATCTTGAATATATCCTACGCAGACCCCATCGTTAAAATGGTCAATATCCTGATGAGAGGGAAAATTACTTTCGGGATCCTTTAACCATTTCAGAATATGAACCCGTGTTGTATTTGATAATACTTTATTAATTTCGACAAAATTCATATTGCAAAGATAACAATAATATTCACATATTTAGAAATATAGATATGATTTCAAATCGATTTTTATAAAGAATGAGGCACTTGTTGGAGATTACGCATCAAAACAGAAGGAATTTATTGGAAATTTTAAAAAACACTTCTAGGGAAGAATTACTATGTATTCCCGATGGTTTTCGGAACAATTTATGGTGGAATATTGCACACGTAGTGGTTACTCAACAATTATTGGTATATAAAATGAGCAATTTGCCCATGATGGTTCCGGATGTATTGGTGCATAAATTCAAAAAGGGCAGTGTTCCTGACGGTACGGCAACGGATGAAGAAATAGAACAGATAAAAGGTCTTTTGTTATCTACTATAGAACGGACGAAAGAAGACTATAATAAAGGGCTTTTTACAACCTTTAATGAATATACGACCAGCGCAAAGGTCACTTTAAGAAATGTAGATGATGCGATCGCTTTTAATCTTTTTCATGAAGGATTGCATTTTGGCAGTATTCTGGCACTCCGAAAAATGGTGCAATAATGCGCTCAGGATTTTGGTTTAAAGGCCAACAGAGGCTGTATTTCTTCAAAAGTCATGTTTAGGATAATGGCACCATCAGCATAAGAGGAAATTTCATAGGGTTCATAAAAAAGCTGTAATCCTTCCGGGGTATAGCCCATATTGTTCGGAAGGTAAAAGGTGTCGGTTTCAAACATGAACCCAGTACTGTTAATAGGTGCACCATCCGGAATTTTTTCTTGTAATCTGAATTTATTTTCGGCCAGTTTTTGAAAATCGTCCGTGTTTACAAAAAGTTTTTCATTGTCTATTTCAATCCCTTTTTTCTTGTCGAAATTTAGAAATCGAACGGTACTATAACCATGTGCACCGCCCGTAAAAAGGTAAGACTCCAAGCGAAGAGTCAGTATTGTTTCGTCCTCGTACGAAATAGCACCTTCAATCTTTGCTTCCCAAGGTGTGGCCTCCTCTGTATATTTACTTTTTAGTTCTTGATATCCCTCGATAAAAGAAGCAATGGCTGTTTGAATATCGCTTGCTTCAGTCTCCTCGTCAAAATTCAAGATATAGATAATTTCTTCGCTGAGCGCTGTATTGATCGCCGTATGGATTTTGGATTTTCCCATGGCCCTTGGAATGTCAATGCTTATGGAAGCACATGCATCGCATGCCGTTTCATGAAAAGAAGTAGTTTCAAATTTTATTTCGTTCGATGAATCACAACAGAAAAACAACAAACACAACAATGCGAAAGAAATAGATTTTTTCATGGGGCAGCTAAGTTACAAGCGTAAAAATAAGGCTTCATTGCAATCTCTAAAAGATAACGATACATTTGTGTGAATAATTATGGCCTATGTGTGCAAAAAAGTTAAAATTCAATACGAAGACCATTCATGGGGGTCAACGACCGGATAAGGCATACGGTGCGGTCATGCCGCCAATATATCAAACCTCAACCTATGCACAAGATACTCCTGGCGGGCATAAGGGCTATGAGTATTCCAGAAGTGCCAACCCAACGCGCACAGCCTTAGAAAATTCCCTTGCCAGTATTGAAAACGGGAACTATGGGTTGGCCTTTGCCAGTGGTTTAGCAGCTATTGATGCGGTCATTAAACTTTTACGGCCCGGGGACGAGGTGATTTGTACGAACGATTTATATGGAGGAAGTTACCGTCTGTTCAAACGGATTTTTGAACAATATGTAATTCGTTTCCATTTTGTGGATATGGAAGACCTTACCAATATTGAGGCCCATATAACTCACAAAACGAAACTTATTTGGATAGAAACGCCCACTAATCCTATGATGAACATCATAGATATTAAAAGTGTTGTCCAATTAGCAAAGAAGCATGATATTTTGACAGCAGTGGACAATACTTTTGCCACGCCGTACCTGCAGACTCCGCTGGATTTGGGAGCGGATATCGTTATGCATTCCGCGACGAAATACTTGGGCGGTCACAGTGACGTGGTTGTTGGAGGTTTGGTCGTGAATGATAAGGATTTAGCGGATAGGCTTTATTTCATACAGAATGCCAGCGGAGCGGTCTGTGGGCCCATGGATAGTTTTTTAACGCTACGCGGAATAAAAACACTTCATGTGCGCATGCAGCGGCATTGCGAAAATGGGAAGGTCGTTGCGGAGTATTTGGCACATCATCCTAAAATAGAAAAAGTATATTGGCCCGGTTTTGAAAATCATCCCAATCATAAGATCGCTAAAAATCAAATGAAGGATTTTGGAGGTATGATTTCCTTTGTGCCTTCCGGAAGTAGTTATGAAGACGCAGTGAAAATCGTTGAAAAGCTACAGGTATTCACTTTGGCAGAATCTTTGGGCGGTGTAGAAAGTTTAGCGGGACACCCCGCAAGTATGACGCATGCCAGCATCCCAAAAGCGGAACGCGAAAAGAGTGGAGTGGTAGATGCTTTGATACGGCTCAGCGTAGGTATTGAAGACGTGGAAGACCTTATTGCAGATTTAGAACAAGCCATAGGATAATGCCCTATTTTTAGCAGCATATATCGAGAATAAGTAGTTTTTCTGCATCAAAATTTCAATTCAATAGGTAAAATTGCAATTCTTATCATATTATGAAAAAATTATATCCAAAATTATAATAATACCATAATTTTGCCGATATATTTTGAATTTAATAAAAACAACATAGTACCTTATCATTTATGGAAGCAAAAATTAAAGCATTTATGGACGAGGTGAAAACCAGAAATGGTCATGAGCCCGAATTTATCCAAGCAGTACAGGAAGTTGCCGAAACGGTAATTCCCTATATCGCCAAAAATGAAATATACAACGGGAAGAATATCTTGCTTAGAATGGTTGAGCCGGAACGCTTAATTTCCTTTCGTGTGGCTTGGGTAGATGATGACGGTGAAATTCATGTAAACCGTGGGTATCGTATCCAGATGAACTCAGCGATCGGGCCTTACAAAGGCGGTTTGCGTTTTCACCCAACGGTGAATGCCAGTATCCTTAAATTTTTGGCTTTCGAGCAAGTCTTTAAGAATAGCTTGACTACCCTCCCTATGGGCGGTGGTAAAGGCGGGTCCGATTTTGACCCCAAAGGAAAGTCGGATGATGAGGTCATGCGTTTTTGCCACGCGTTTATGTTGGAATTGAACAGGCACATTGGCCCCAATACGGATGTCCCTGCCGGGGATATTGGCGTAGGTGCCAGGGAAATCGGGTTCCTTTTTGGGATGTACAAAAAAATTAGAAATGAATTCACGGGAGTGTTGACCGGGAAAGGACTTTCTTGGGGAGGTTCTAAAATTCGTCCTGAAGCTACAGGGTATGGAACGGTGTATTTTGCGCAAAGTATGTTGAAGACCAAAGGAGAGGATTTTGATGGTAAAACCGTGGTGGTTTCCGGTTCAGGAAACGTGGCGCAGTATGCTTCTGAAAAGGTCATTCAATTGGGAGGTAAGGTGGTTACCCTTTCGGATTCCGGTGGATATATTTATGATAAAGAGGGTATAGATGACGACAAGCTCGCTTTCGTAATGGATTTAAAAAACAACAGAAGGGGCCGTATATCCGAGTATGTGGATGAATATCCTTCTGCGGAATACCACGAAGGAAAAACACCTTGGGGGGTAAAATGTGATATCGCATTACCCTGTGCCACGCAAAACGAATTAGGCAAAGAAGATGCCAAAACCTTGTTGGACAATGGTTGTATGTGTGTTGCCGAAGGGGCCAATATGCCCTGTGATGCGGATGCGGTTCATGCCTTCCATGATGCCAAAATCTTATTTGCACCCGGGAAAGCTTCCAATGCAGGGGGAGTAGCCACTTCCGGTCTTGAAATGTCACAGAACTCGTTACGCATTAGTTGGACGCGTGAAGAGGTAGATGAACGTTTGAAAGGCATCATGTCAGATATTCACGACTCCTGTATTGAATATGGAAAAGAAGAGGACGGATATTGCAATTACGTGAAAGGAGCCAATATTGCCGGCTTTGTTAAAGTGGCGGATGCCATGTTGGCTCAGGGAGTCATTTAAAAATAAGGTTAGAAATAATTTAAACCTGTTAAGTTTTACACTTAACAGGTTTTTTTGATATGCAAAAAGGATTATTTTTCATTTAATTTTTAGTTTAAACATATTATATGCGGGCTCTACAGGCAGTTGGATTGACAATATTGCTAATGATTTTTTTGAGTTTGCCCGTATTACTATTTTATTTAATTACTGAGAATTGGAATATTTCCGTTCAATCCAATTATTACCAACATGCCCTACTTTTGGAAGCCGCCTCCTTTTTAATTGGATATGGAGCCATATTTTATTGGTTCTGGAAACCTAAAATTGATAAAGGAATTTTTAGTGGTTTTCTAGTACTAGATTTGAGGATATTGTTTTGGATAATCATCATGATTATTGGCTATTCTAGAGCTACGCAACCCTTTTGGGATTTCTCTAAGATGATTGATTTTTATAAAAATCCTGATTTTGAATTTTCAAGAAATTTTTCTTATCAGAAAGACATTTTTTATTATTTATATGATGCAATGGGAGCCGTTCTTCTAGCTCCAGTATTTGAAGAATTATTTTTTAGGCAATTTCTTTTAAGGAAACTACTTGAAAAGTATAAACCAATACTAGCTATAGCAACATCAAGTTTTTGTTTTGCTTTAATTCATGTCGATAATCCCAGGAATCTAATTCCCAGCTTTTTTTTCGGAATAATATGTAGCTTACTATATTTGAAAACAAGAAAAATAAGGTATGCTATATTTTTTCATATTACGAGTAACCTGCTGGTGACTGTTTTCAATTGGTTTGGAGAAGATTTTTATAATTGGCAGGATGCTATGCAATTTGATTTTATGTATTGGAGCCTATCTCTTTTTGGTGCTTTATTAGTAATTCTTGGAATCAAGAATATTTATGAAAATGAAAAAATAGATTGGTTAAATATGAAAAACCCTTTTCAAGAAGAAGAAACGTAATATAAAGTAAGTTATAGAAATATAAATCAACGTAAGTTCGATATAAAACCTTCGCACTTGTGTTTTTAAGCAACGATATCAAAATGGAGAAAACTAGGATAGCATATTTTGAATTCATTTCCAATCCTCGATAACTTTAAGCACTTATTACCTCGTATTTCTAATTTTGTACTTTGAATCTCGTCCTTCCCACTTCGTATTTCCAATTTCTCACCTCGTATTTCTGATTTCGTACTTCGCATTTTTAAAAGTTATCTTTGCCATAACTAACCTATCCAGATGCAGGTCACCACCAAAGCCATAGTGCTATCTTCTTTAAAATATGGAGATACGAGCCTTATTGTAAAGGCTTTTACAGCTTCGGACGGTTTAAAATCCTATTTGCTCAAAGGGGTTTTAACGTCTAAGAAAGGAAAGTTGAAGGCTGCTTATTTTCAACCGTTATCCCAATTGGAACTGGTGGCAAATCATCGCAACAAAGGAACCTTGGAAAGTATTCGCGAAGCCAAGGTGAATTACCATTACCGGACATTGCATTATGATATCTCAAAAAATGCGATGACCTTATTTTTAGCCGAAATACTGAGCAACAGCGTCCACGAGGAAGAAGCCAATATTGCCTTATACCAATTTTTGGAAGCGACCTTACAATGGTTGGACCATCATGATGATATAGCAAATTTTCATCTTTATTTCTTACTTGCTTTGACCAAGTATCTAGGTTTCTTCCCTGATGTCAATAACCTAGAGGCTCCCTATTTTGATCTGTTGGAAGGGGAGTTCGTAAGCACCTCCTCGTTGAACCCTATGCTCACCGGGGAAAATTTAGTGTACTTCAAAACCTTTTTAGGCACAAATTTTGATGCATTACACACGATTAAAATGAAGAAAACCAACCGGCAGGAGTTGCTGAAATCCCTTGTGCTCTATTTTGAACTACATTTGCAGGGGTTCAGAAAACCAAGGTCGCTTGCTGTTTTAAATGAAGTTTTCAGTTAGTATGCATAAAATAGTTTTCATTGGTTTACTGCTTTTTGCATCGATTGTTTCGTCCCAAAAAGTAACTGTTCTGGACAAGGATACACGAAATCCTGTCCCAAATGTGGCCGTTTTTAATGGGGACAAGTCAAAAATTGCCCTGACCGATTTTGATGGGGCTTTTGATAGCGGTATATTTTCAAATGGGGAACGCCTCAATTTCAAACACATCAGTTATGAGTTTAAGAGGACTGTCAAATCCCAGATTATAAAACAGGGCCATAAAGTTTTTTTAGTGGTCAAGCCCCAAGAATTGGACGAGGTCGTGATGTCCGTTTCCAAATGGGAGCAGCAGAAAAAAGACATTCCCAATAAAATAGCCTCCATAGATGCCCGTTCCATAGCGTTTGCCGCTCCGCAGACTTCCGCGGATTTATTGCAGCAGAGTGGGAAAGTGTTCGTGCAGAAGAGTCAGTTGGGCGGTGGGAGTCCCATGATACGCGGTTTTGCTACAAACAGATTGGTACTTTCCGTGGATGGGGTACGAATGAACAACGCTATTTTTAGAGGTGGAAATATTCAGAACGTGATTTCCATAGATCCGTTTACCGTTCGCAACACCGAAATTATTTTTGGTCCCGGCTCTGTTATTTATGGGAGTGATGCCATTGGGGGAGTCATGAATTTTTATACGAAATCACCATTATTATCGCAAAACGATAGTCTTCAGGTGATTGGGAATGTCAACTATAGATTTGCTTCGGCGAACACCGAAAATACGGTTCATGCCGATGTTATGCTCGCTAAAAAAAAGTGGGGTTCGTTAACGAGTGTTACCTATAACAACTTTCAGGATTTAAAAATGGGTGCCCATGGTCCTGACTCCTATCTTAGAAATTCTTTTGTAAGGAGAATCGATAACGAAGACCTATTAATTTCCAACGAAAATCCCAGAATTCAAGTATCTACGGGATATGACCAGTTGAATTTCATGCAAAAAATATACTTTGAACCCAATAAAAATTGGGACGCGAAATTGGGGCTATACTACTCCGAAACCTCGGATTACGATCGATATGATCGTTTGATAAGGCCTTCAGGAGATGGGGAAGGGCTTCGCTCCGCGGAATGGTTTTACGGTCCGCAAAGATGGTTTATGGGAAACCTTCAAGTAAACAAAAAGGGCAATGGGAAGTTTTATGATCGGGTAAAAATAACATCGGCCTATCAATTTTTTCAAGAAAGTCGTAACAGTAGGGATTTTGGCGATACAGTTTTAAATATGACCGAGGAAAAAGTGGATGCCATAAATTTAAATGTTGATTTTGAGAATAAGAAAATCGGGGACTTAAGATTGTATTATGGCACGGAATATATCTTTAATAAAGTGTATTCCAATGGTACGGATAGGAATATAGAGACCGACCAAAATTCGAATGCGGCATCGCGTTATCCTGATGGTGCTACATGGAAGAGTCTAGCAGGTTATTTTAATGGAGAGTACCGAGCAAAACCAAATTTCACGCTGTTATCAGGACTCCGGTACAGTCATGTTTGGATCGATGCTCTTTTTGACCAAACCTTTTATGACTTTCCTTTTGAAAAGGCCGATCTAAGTACAGGGGCCCTTACGGGAAGTATTGGGTTCAGTTGGTTTCCAAGGAAAAATTTACAAGTCACTTTTAATGGTTCCACAGGTTTTAGGGCTCCCAATATTGATGATGTGGGAAAGATTTTTGATTCTGAACCGGGCTCCGTTGTGGTTCCCAATGCAGATTTGGAACCTGAATATGCCTATAATGCGGAAATCGGGGTTCAAAAAAACTTTAAGGACAAAGTAGTTTTAAGAGGGGCTGCATATTACACGTATTTGGTGGATGCTTTGGTGCGAAGGGATTTTGAGTTCAACGGGCAGCCCCAAATCGTATATGCGGGAGAGTTGAGCAACGTTCAGGCCATTCAAAATGCGGCAAAGGCCTTTGTATATGGTTTTGAATTTGGTTTGGACGCTTTTTTTACGGAGCATTGGTCTTTCTCCTCCAACCTCACGATTACAGAGGGGATTGAAGAAGAGGCGGACGGTACGGAATCTCCGGCAAGACATGCTGCTCCTACTTTTGCGGATGCCCATCTAATATGGAAAAAACAAAGAATAAAGGCCGATTTTTTCCTAAATTATAATGCAGAACTACCCTTTGACGATCTGGCGGTTTCAGAACGCTCCAAACCTTTTATTTATGCTAGCGATGCTAATGGAAATCCGTTTTCACCATCTTGGTACACTTTAAATTTCAGGTCAAGGTATGAAATCAATAACAAACTCAATGCTACGCTAAGCTTTGAGAATATGACCAACCAACGCTACCGTACCTATTCCTCTGGAATAGTGGCACCGGGGAGCAATCTTATTCTTGGATTGGGATATCATTTTTAAATAAAAAAAAGCCTGCTCTTTTGAGCAGGCTCTGAATTTTTGGAACGTTACAATTAGTTCTTTACAGCGTCCTTTACCTCTTCGGCTTTTTTGGAGGCTTTATCAGCGGCATCTTTCGTAGCATCTTTTACGTCTTCACCAACTTCTTTGGCTTTGTCCATGGCATCTTCACCCATTTCCTCAGCTTTGTCCATAGCGTCTTTACCTGCCTCTTTCATATCCTCACCGGCTTCTTTCATGGTATCCATGGCATCTTCTCCTAATTCCTCAGCAGAATCCATTGCCTGTTCCCCTGCTTCCTTCAAATCCTCACCAGCTTCTTCCATAGCATCACCGGCTTGTTCGGCGGCATCTTTGGCCTTGTCCGCAGTTTCCCTACAGGAAACGAAAGAAATACTTAATGCAAGCATCAAAACGGAACTTAAAATTACTTTTCTCATTTGTTTAATTGTTTAGTGTTTTATGTAGCAATATACGCATTGAATCAGCTTATGGATGTATTCGACCAAGTATTTACGTTAATACGACTCTTTTAAGGCTATTTCAGTAGTGCTAAAGGCGTCTCGTTAAATCTAAATTTTATAATTTTGCAGCCTTTAAAACCCAGAACCATAAGGATTTCGTATGAAGTTTGCAGAATATAAGGGATTGGATTTGCCCAAGGTAGCGGAGGAGATTCTCAACTATTGGAAAGAACAGGACATTTTTGAGAAGAGTATCTCTTCAAGGGAAGGTAAGGACAGCTACGTATTTTATGAAGGACCACCTTCTGCGAACGGTATGCCGGGGATTCATCACGTAATGGCCAGAACCATAAAAGATATTTTCCCTCGGTATAAAACCATGAAAGGATTTCAAGTAAAGCGTAAAGCCGGATGGGATACACATGGTTTGCCCATAGAACTTGGGGTTGAAAAAGAATTGGGGATTACAAAAGAAGATATTGGCACCAAGATATCCGTAGAGGAGTATAACAACGCCTGTAAAAAGGCAGTAATGCGCTATACTGATGTTTGGAACAACATGACAGAGCAGGTAGGTTATTGGGTGGATATGGAAGACCCCTACATTACTTACAAGTCTAAATATATGGAATCTGTCTGGTGGTTGTTGAAACAGATATACGACAAAGGACTCATCTATAAGGGGTATACCATTCAACCGTATTCCCCAAAAGCGGGAACCGGGCTAAGTTCCCATGAATTGAACCAACCGGGAACCTACCAAGATGTTACGGATACCACGGTAACGGCACAATTTAAGGCTGTTGAAGAAACCTTGCCCGATTTTTTACAGAACGAAGGGGATATATATTTCTTGGCATGGACGACTACGCCTTGGACATTGCCATCCAATACAGCGTTGACCGTTGGTCCAAAGATTGATTATGTATTGGTTGAAACGTATAATCAATATACGTTCAAACCCATGAACGTAATTCTGGCCAAGAACTTGGTCGGAAAACAGTTTGCGGGCAAATTCTTTGAGGTCGAGGGAAAAACCGCTTTATTGGAATATAAATCAGGAGATAAAAAGATTCCCTATTACATTGTTAAAGAATGCAAAGGGGCCGATTTATTGGAGATTAGGTATGAACAGCTTATAGATTACGTACTACCTTATGAAAATGCTGAAAATGCTTTTCGGGTCATTCCAGGGGATTTTGTAACTACTGAAGATGGTACCGGAATTGTCCATACCGCACCTACTTTTGGTGCGGACGATGCCCTCGTAGCGAAACAAGTTACTCCGGAAATACCTCCCATGCTGGTATTGGACGAACACGGTAATACCGTTCCCTTGGTCGATTTACAGGGCAAGTTCAGATCGGAGCTAAAGGAATTTGGGGGGAAGTATGTAAAGAACGAATACTATGAGGAAGGGGAAGCTCCCGAGCGTTCCATTGATGTTGAAATTGCCATTAAACTAAAAGAGGAGAATAAAGCCTTTAAGGTAGAAAAGTACGTGCACAGTTATCCAAATTGCTGGCGAACGGACAAGCCTATTTTGTATTATCCATTGGATTCTTGGTTTATAAAGGTCACTGATATTAAAGACCGAATGTTTGAACTGAACCAAACCATCAACTGGAAGCCAAAAGCTACCGGAGAAGGAAGGTTCGGGAACTGGTTGGCCAATGCGAACGACTGGAACCTCTCCCGGTCTAGATACTGGGGCATTCCTTTACCCATTTGGCGTACGGAAGACGGTGCCGAACAGATAATGATAGGTTCCGTAACGGAGCTAAAATCCGAGATGGAAAAGGCTATTACGGCCGGAGTGTTGGAGAAGGATATTTTTGAGGATTTTGTTGTGGGCGATATGTCGGAAGCCAACTATGAAAAAATCGATCTACATAAAAACATTGTAGACCAGATTACATTGGTGTCTTCCTCGGGGAAACCCATGAAACGGGAAAGCGATTTGATAGATGTCTGGTTCGATAGTGGCTCCATGCCCTATGCACAATGGCACTACCCTTTTGAAAATAAAGACTTAATAGACAAAGGCGAGACGTTTCCCGCAGATTTTATCGCAGAGGGCGTAGACCAGACCCGTGGCTGGTTTTATACACTTCATGCCATTGGAACTATGGTCTTTGACTCCGTGGCTTACAAAAATGTAGTTTCCAATGGTTTGGTTCTGGACAAAGAAGGCAAAAAGATGTCCAAACGTTTGGGCAATGCCGTCGACCCTTTTGAAACTATGGACCAACATGGCGCAGATGCCACGCGCTGGTATATGATAAGTAATGCCAATCCATGGGATAATTTAAAGTTTGATACCGAAGGTATCGTTGAGGTAAAAAGAAAATTTTTTGGAACGCTTTACAACACCTATTCGTTCTTTGGGCTATATGCCAATATTGATGACTTTGCTTTTAGCGAAGCTGAAATTCCTGTTTCCGAACGTCCGGAGATAGACCGTTGGATTTTGTCCGAACTAAATTCCCTCATCAAAGTAGTAGATGAGGCCTATGCGGATTATGAACCTACGAAAGCAACACGTGCAATATCCGATTATGTTCAGGAGAACCTTAGCAATTGGTACGTGCGTTTGTGCAGAAGGCGTTTTTGGAAGGGAGATTATGGGCAGGATAAAATAGCAGCTTATCAAACACTGTACACTTGCTTGGAAACGATCGCTAAGTTATCGGCTCCAGTGGCGCCTTTCTATATGGATAAATTGTATAAAGATTTGAATTCGGCTACACAGAAAGAATCTTTTGAAAGCGTTCATTTGGCAAGTTTCCCAATTGCTGATGAAAATTTAATCGATAAAGGTCTGGAAGCTAAGATGAACAAGGCACAGATCATTTCATCTTTAGTCCTCTCCATAAGACAAAAGGAGAAGATAAAAGTGAGGCAGCCTTTGCAAAAAATAATGATTCCTATTCTGGACGAAACGGATAAAGCGGATATTTTAGCAGTTTCCGATTTGATAAAGTCCGAAGTGAACGTAAAGGAAATACAACTTTTGGATGACGCTTCTGGAATTCTGGTAAAACGTATAAAGCCTAATTTCAAGACTTTAGGACCAAAATTCGGTAAGGATATGAAGCAAATTGCACAGGCCGTAAATTCATTTTCTCAGGAAGACATCCAAAAAATTGAACAAGAGGGCGAATTATCCGTGCAACTGGAAAATAAAACCATTAAATTACAGTTACAGGATGTAGAAATCAGTTCCCAAGATATAGAGGGTTGGTTAGTGGCCAGTTCGGGAAAAATTACCGTAGCCTTGGATGTTACTATTAATGAAGAACTCCGGGAGGAAGGGATAGCGAGGGAACTGGTCAATAGAATCCAAAATTTAAGAAAGGAATCCGGATTTGAGGTGACTGATAAAATAGCGATAAAAATTCTGAAAGATGGTTTTGTAGAAAAAGCCGTGACAAGTAACTTAGCGTATATCAAAACGGAGACCTTGACCGCCGAACTGGATTTTGAAGAAAAACTAGAAAGTGGCACCAAAGTTGCTTTTGATGAAGTGAACACCAAATTATTGATCGAAAAACACTAAAAAGATGGCAGAAGATTTAAAAGTCAGATACTCGGATAAGGACTTAGCGGAGTTTAAGGAACTCATAGAGGAAAAAATAGAAAAAGCAAAGAGTCATTTGGAACTGCTTAAAAGTTCATATATGAACGATGGTAATAATGGTACTGACGACACCTCCCCAACCTTTAAGGCTTTTGAAGAAGGCTCCGAAACCATGAGCAAGGAAGCCAACACGCAATTGGCCATTAGACAGGAAAAATTCATACGTGATTTAAAGAACGCTATCCTACGGATTGAAAACAAAACATATGGCATATGCCGTGTCACCGGAAAGCTCATTAATAAAGAACGGTTAAAATTGGTGCCGCACGCAACTTTGAGCATTGAAGCCAAAAACATGCAAAAATAATAAAACGCCTTCGGGCGTTTTTTTGATGATATTCATGCGGAGCTTCCCAGTTGTTTTCTTATTGATTATTTCGTTTTCTGTCTCCTCACAAAAATTGATTAAAAAATCGGTTTTGGACGACCACGTTACATCTGTGCAGATTGATGCCAACAATTGTTTCGAAGTGTTTTTGAGTACAAATACCAAAACGGATGAAGTTGTGGTAACAGGTGAAATTGATGGCGAATATTCCAAAGATTTAAAAGTAGATCTTGTAAAGAAGGGCAACTCTATTTTCATCAATGCAGGGTTCAGTGCCAATTTTAAAGACCCGAACGATAAATTGAGTGCGCACAAAGTAGTTGCCATTGCCCTCAAGATTACTATTCCCGAATGGAAATTGGTTTCGCTCTTTGGTACGAATACACGAGTGGTGGCCTCTGGAAACTATGAAAAGTTAAGTATAACGCTTTCGGACGGTTCTTGTGAATTAGAAGCTATTGGAAAAGATGTAAATGCAAAAACGCACAGCGGAGATATTTCAGTGAAAGCACTGTCCGGTTTGGTGCATGCTAAATCCAAATATGGTACAATTCATTTGGACGCTATTCCAAAAAGCCAGAATAGCTATACGTTAAATACGGTCACAGGAAACATCGCGCTATATAAAACCGAATAATATTTCTATTTTTGCCCATTGAAAAAATCAAAATGAACCTTAAGAAATCACTGGTCCTCATTGTATTGATTCTCATTGTGGATCAATGGAGTAAAATATATATTAAAACACATTTTGTTTTGGGGGAATCGGTTGATGTTTTCAGTTGGTTCAAAATTTTGTTTATAGAAAACGAAGGAGCTGCATGGGGGGCAAAATTGAGCGACATTTTACCGGTGTCCGATGCCGTGGGAAAATTGATACTGACCATTTTTAGGCTATTCGCCATTGTTGGAATTGGATATTGGCTTTTTGATGTTATTAAAAAGAATGCTTCCAAAACTTTGATTGTAGCAGTTTCTTTGATATTTGCCGGGGCATTGGGCAATATTTTGGATTCTGTCTTTTATGGTCTTATTTTCAATGAGAGCTATAATGAAGTTGCTACGCTTTTTTCCGATGAACCTTATGGGAAGATATTCTATGGTAAGGTTGTGGATATGCTATATTTCCCAATGGTAGATACCACTTGGCCGGATTGGGTTCCTTTTGTTGGAGGAAATAATTTTCGCTTTTTTGAACCTGTGTTCAATATTGCAGATACGGCAATAAGCACGGGAGTTGGTATTTTATTGGTATTTAATAAAAGAGCCTTCAAAAAAGAAGAAACCGTTGAAGAGGAACTACCTTATGAAGAGGTAGAAGTTTCTTCAGAAAAAAAATAGGTTTTTTTAGGAGTTACGCAGTAGTCCAATGGAATGTCTCCTGAGAAAGAATCTGTTATTTTCTCTTCCGCTTCAAAAAGGGATAAGCCTATCTTGATCACCGTTGTTTTACACTTCTTAAGAAAATCATCATAATAACCTTTTCCATAACCTACCCGGTGTCCACTTTTGTCAAAGGCGAGCAAAGGAACGAACACTACATCTATTTCCTTTGGAATGATGATTATACCATCTACTGGTTCGGGAACGCCCCATTTGTTATTTTTTATTCTAGTGTTGTCCGTTAAAAGATAATTTTCAAGCGAATCCCCTTGTATTTTGGGAACAATTACGTTTTTGTCCTTTCCCTGTAAAATTGAAAGTATGAAAGTAGTATCGATTTCCTTTTTATCGATGATGGATAAGAAAAGGTGATAATTGTTAAACTCCCAAATAGGGAGTTTTAAAATCGCATTTGAAATTGATAAACTTTGAGATGAAATTAATTCTGAAGTAATTGAATTTCGTTTATCAATGTATTTTTTTCGTAAATCTCTTTTCAACATTGTTGAAAGATAGTCACAGTCTTGGACAATAAAAATCTACTCTTTCCCAGCAACGGCGAAGAAAACCTTGAAGAAAAGCATTAAAATCAAATAGGTCCCTAACGTGATGATGTAATTTTCCATTAAGTTGGTGTTTGTTTGGATTTAAATTTAGGTAAAAAAAATATTAAATCTCCTTAAACAGCTCATTTTTATCGATAAAAAGCACATTTTTTTGAAAAAATTAACGCTAGTGAGAATAGATTGAATCCTGTAAAATTTTAAAATGTTGAAAATCAAATAGTTATATTTCTTTAAAAAAGTATGAGTTTTAAATCAATTTGTCATTTTAAAATTATTTAGCACATCATTTTTAATATTTCATAAAAAACGGACTGAATATTTTACATTTTAAAATACCATTATTGAAAAATTAGCTTAAGAAGGGAAAGGTATTTTAGGAATAATTATGAATAGACCATGAGCATAATGGATTTTTGACTTGAATAAATAGGTATTGTTAAAAACCAAAAAATATTCCCTGTTTTTAGTAAAAGGCAGTAATTTGAACCATCCTTTCAGTAATAGGATAATCTCTATTTTTTATGCCTTCAATTCCGATCAACGTTCAATTAAGTGCTCTTCCAAACGATCCCGGCGTATATCAATTTTATGATGCCAATGATACCATTTTGTATGTTGGTAAGGCCAAAAATTTAAAAAAAAGGGTTTCTTCCTATTTCACAAAAAATCATGAGTACGGAAAAACTCGGGTCTTGGTAAAAAAAATTCAAGGAATTAGACATATTGTTGTTCCCACGGAATCCGATGCTTTGCTTTTGGAAAACAATTTGATCAAAGAGCACAAACCTAAATATAATGTACTATTAAAGGACGATAAATCCTATCCTTGGCTCTGTCTTAAAAAAGAACGATTTCCACGACTGTTTCCCACCCGGCGCGTAATCAAGGACGGTTCCGAATATTACGGGCCGTATACAAGTATGAAAACGGTACGCACTTTATTGGACCTTATTAAAAGTGTTTATCCTTTACGAACATGTAATTATGATTTGTCCGCGGATAAAATAAATGACGGAAAATACAAAGTCTGTTTGGAATATCACTTGGGAAATTGCAAAGGGCCATGTGAAGGCCTGCAAACTTTTGAGGAGTACGAACGCCAAGTGGATGACATCCGCGAAATCGTAAAGGGGAATTTTAAATCTTCCTTGAATTATTTCAAGGCACAAATGAAAAGGCTGGCGAAAGAAATGAAGTTTGAGGAAGCGCAGTGTATCAAGGATAAAATCGACATTCTTGAGAATTATCAAGTAAAATCAACCATTGTCAATCCCAAAATCAGTAACGTGGATGTTTTTTCGATTGTTTCCGATAATGCCTTCGCTTATGTGAACTTTCTCCAATTATCACATGGTTCCATTATAAGGTCGCACACCATGGAAATCAAAAAGAAGTTGGAAGAAGAGGACGAGGAGCTTTTAGAATTGGCTATCGTAGAAATACGACAACGGTTTGAATCTACCTCCAAAGAGTTATACCTACCATTTAAAGTTATGGTAGATCCTTCCTTAAAAATTACGATTCCGAAGTTGGGCGATAAAAAACGCATTTTGGAACTGTCCGAGCGAAACGCTAAATTTTATAGGCAAGAACGATTCAATCAAATAAAGATTATTGACCCTGACAGGCACACGAACAGGATAATGGCCCAAATGAAGAAAGATTTGAGACTTTCTGAAGAGCCGCGCCATATAGAATGTTTTGATAACAGTAATATTCAAGGCTCCAACCCTGTTGCCGCTTGTGTTGTTTTTAGAAATGGAAAGCCATCTAAAAAAGAGTACAGACACTTTAATATCAAAACGGTAACCGGCCCGGATGATTTTGCCTCCATGGAAGAGGTTGTTTTCAGAAGATACAGAAGATTGTTGGAAGAAGCGGAACCCTTGCCCCAACTAATTGTTATAGACGGGGGGAAAGGACAATTATCCAGCGCATTGAAGAGTTTGGATGTATTAGGTTTAAGGGGAAAGATTGCCATTGTTGGCATTGCAAAAAGATTGGAGGAGATTTATTTTCCTGAGGACCCTATACCCTTATATTTGGACAAAAAATCCGAAAGTTTAAAAATTATCCAACAATTGCGAAATGAAGCCCATAGATTTGGCATTACCTTTCATCGCAACAAAAGAAGCAAAGCGGCCATTAATTCGGAATTGGAGCAAATTGATGGAATAGGCGAAAAAACCGCAAGGGAGCTCTTAAAGAAATTCAAGTCGGTCAAGCGAATCAAAGAAGCTTCTGTAGCAAATTTAACCGAAGTAGTAGGACCATCAAAGGCAAAAAAGATTCATGAATCCTTTCATTAAAAACATAATAGCGCTAAAGGTTAGGAACACAGTGGCAACTGTGATGGTTCTCTGCTTTTTTTCTATTTGCGTTCAGGCGCAGGATTCAATAAATACCGGGGATCAAAAAATTGGGTTAGTGCTGTGTGGAGGTGGCGCAAAAGGGCTCGCGCACATAGGCGCTCTAAAAATAATTGAGGAAACAGGGGTCAAAATCGATTACATAGGGGGTACCAGTATGGGAGCTATCGTTGGGGCCCTATATGCTTCTGGATATTCCGCAACCCAGTTAGATTCTATGTTCCGGGCTTCTGATTTTGGCCTTTTGATTCAGGACAACCTTCCTAGAAATGCCAAAACATTTTATGAAAAGGAAGATTCCGAGCGTTACGCGTTAACCCTACCTTTTAATAATTTTAAGGTAAGTGTACCTTCGGGATATTCTGGAGGGCAGAATATTTATAATGAACTGGTTCGTCTATTATATCATGTAAAAGATGTAGAGGACTTTTCTGAACTTCCTATCCCGTTTGTATGTGTGGCCACGAATGTTGAAACAGGAAAAGAAGTAGTTCTGGATTCCGGTTACTTGCCGGAAGCTATTATGGCCAGTGGTACGTTGCCTTCCCTGTTCGAACCAACAAGTATCGACGATAAATTATTGATAGATGGCGGGGTGGTCAATAATTATCCCATAGATAAGGTCAGGGATCTGGGAGCGGATATTATTATTGGTGTTGACGTGCAGCATGGTTTGTCCAACAGAGAGGCATTGCTTTCCGCAACGGAAATACTGCTGCAGATAAATAATTATAGAACGGTCGAGGATATGGTGGAGAAATCGGCCAAGACGGATATTTACATCAAACCTCAAATAGAGAATTATTCTGTATTAGATTTTAATAAATCCGATGAGATTATAAAGAGTGGAGAAAAAGCTGCTAAGGAAAAGCTGAGCGATTTAAAAAAGATATCGGCATTTTATGTGCCCAAAAAGAATAGGATCGTAGCCATGAAAATGGAAGACAGTATTGTTGTGAATCGCTTGCTTATAGACGGGAACAATATTCACACTAGAGGGTATGTTAAAGGAAAGCTTCGCTTTAATTTGGGGGAACCCATTGCATTTAAAAAATTACAACAAGGGATAAGCAATCTTGCCGCGACGGGAAATTACAATACCAATAGATATAAACTTACTTCAAATGGTCTTGGAGAAGATTTGATTTTACGTCTGAACGAGACAAAAAACACTTCTTTCCTTCGTTTGGGAGCACATTATGATGACCTGTATAAAAGCGCGGCTATTATCAATTACACCAAAAAAAATATTCTTTTCACGGATGACGTGACTTCTTTCGATTTAATATTGGGAGATAATGTCAGGTACAACTTTGAATATTATTTGGATAAGGGAAGTTATTGGAGTTTTGGGCTGAGTTCAAGGTTCAATGATTTTCAAAAGGAAATAGATTTCGATATCATTAGGAATAATTTTGAAGTTCCTCCCGGAACTACCGTAAATACAATCAATCTTGAGGTAACGGATGTCACCAATCAAATTTATGTACAAACAGTGGTGAGAGAGGAGTTTGCTTTTACTACAGGAATAGAACATAAGTTCTTAAAGTATAGCACAAGGACATTAGGAGAACTTTCCAATATGACCACCGAAGCACTTAACTTAAACTCATCGGACGGAAGAACATTTTTTGAGAAAAGTAATTTTTTCAGTGCTTTTGGAAATTTGATTTTGGACAGTTATGATGACAAGTACTTTCCTACGAGAGGGCTGTATTTCAATGGAGATTTACACTATTATGTACTTTCCTCTGACTTTAATAATAATTTCAAGGATTTTTCCATTTCAAAAGCGCGATTGGGGATGGCCGTTCCTATCCTAAAAAATTTAGCTTTAAACGTAGAAACGGAAGGAGGGTTTAAATTGGGAACTTCCAATGTAACTTCTTTTGATTTCGTGTTGGGAGGATACGGTACAAATCCCATCAATAATTTTGTGCCCTTTTTTGGATATGACTTTTTAAGTTTGGCAGGTAACAGTTACGTAAAAGCATACGGGCGGCTGGATTTTGAGTTTGCCAGAAAAAATCATTTGTTATTTGCCGCCAACTATGCCAATGTGGATGATGACCTTTTTAGAACGGGAGAATGGTTTACCGCTCCGGATTATTCCGGTTATGGTGTAGGATATGGTTGGGAGTCTTTTATTGGCCCCATTCAACTCTTTTATTCTTGGTCTCCGGAAGGGGATAACTCCAATATCTTTATCAGTGTAGGATACTGGTTTTAAAAAATCCGCCCTAATTATTCTTAATAATCTCCCAAATCTGACAGTGAAATATTAATTACTGTTAAGCTAATCGTTAAAGTAAGTTAAAACTTACTTGAGTATCTATTTCTTGTTTTAAATTTACATAAGTAAGGGGTGGTTCCCTTACAACTTTAAGTATTGGTTTTTCATAATTTAAAGTTTGGTTGGTTATTTAGGAAAAGCCCAGTTTATAAGCTGGGCTTTTTTTGTACAATACTTTGGAATAAATATTGTTTATCTTAATGTTAGGCACACTATTTGGAGATAGATGTTTAGTAATTTTACCTAAAACCATAAATATGAAAAGAGTATTACTTTTCTTTTTTTTACTCGTTTTTTGTGGACTGCATGCCCAGAATAGAGAATCTGCTTTTAAGCCGGGCGAATGGTTGAAGTTCAGAATGCATTATGGTTTTTTGAATGCCAGCTATGCCACGCTCCAGGTAAAGAATGCAAAAATAGATGACAAATGGGTTTATCACGTGGTGGGCCATGGGGAAACCACAGGGTTCGCCAGTATCTTTTTCAAGGTAGATGACACTTATGAAAGTTATTTTGATAAGCAAGACGGCAAGCCCTACCGTTTCATAAGAAAAATCAATGAAGGAGGCTATACAAAGGATGTGGAGATAAATTTTGACCATGAAAAAGATAAAGCTGTTTTAAACGATAAGAAAAACAAGAAAAAACTTAATTTTACACTTCAGGACAGCATTCAAGACTTGATTTCCGCGTTCTATTTTTTGAGAAATAATTATAATCCTCAAGATTTGGAGGTTGGAAAAGCGATCGATTTGAAAATGCTGTACGATGATGATGGTATTTTCAACTTTAAATTGAAATATTTGGGAAAGGAAATCGTCCGAAGCAAATATGGCAAAGTAGAATGCCTCAAATTTAGACCGCTGGTACAATCGGGTCGTGTTTTTAAGGAACAGGAAAGTTTGTCCCTTTGGGTGTCAAATGACGACAATAGGATTCCGATCAGGATAAAGGCAGATTTGGCCGTTGGGGCCATAAAAGCAGATTTGGATGGATATAATGGTCTAAAACATCAATTTAAGATACTAATGGATTAAACTTTAGATGGAGGACAAGGAGCTGATCAAATCCCAAATTTCAAAACTTGAGGAAAAGTATAAAGATTCTGGTCAGGATATTAGCTCTTATTTGGACGGATTATTATACCAACGCTATCTTACCTATTGGGATTATATTCATCTGGACACACTTTTAAGCCTACAGGTTCCCAGAACCCATTTCCCGGACGAGGAGATTTTTATTATGTACCATCAGATTACGGAGTTGTATTTTAAACTCATTCTGCACGAGCAAAAGCAATTGGTGGACGATAAATCTCAAAACCTGGATTTTTTTATCGAGAAGATTAGAAGAATCAATAGCTATTATACGGCTTTGATTTCCTCTTTCGGTATTATGATCAAGGGCATGGAGCGCGAGCAATTTCTGCAATACCGTATGGCGTTGTTGCCGGCAAGTGGGTTTCAATCTGCGCAATATAGAATGATAGAGCTGTATGCAACCCCTATGGAAAATTTGGTACACCACTCCAAGAGAAATGATTTTTCCTCAAAAAATAGTATAGAAGAGCTCTACGAAAATATCTATTGGAAAAATGGAGCTACGGATAAGGATACTGGCGAAAAGACCCTTACGTTAAAACAATTTGAGTATAGGTACACCCCGAGATTGATAAGGATAGCCAAGCAAGTAAAGTCTTCCACCATTTACCATAAATTTTTAGAACTTTCAGAAGGGCAAAGACAAAATAAAGTATTGTTGGAAGTGTTAAAAATGTTGGATGTAAATGCCAATGTAAACTGGCCTTTGATGCATATGGGTTCGGCACATCGGTATTTGGGCAAAGAGTCCGGTAATTTAGATGCGACCGGAGGAACAAATTGGCGTGCCTATCTTCCACCGAGTTTTCAAAAAGTTGTCTTTTTTCCTATAATATATTCGGAAGAAGAGTTAAATGATTGGGGTAAACAATGGGTAGACCATATCTTTAACCCCGAAAAAATGAGTAAATAAGAATGCAAAAATATTGGGGCGTAATCTTGGCATTGGTATTCATTATATCGTGCAAAGAGGAGAAGGTACCGGAAGTAAAGAAGAATTTTAATAAAATTACTCCTATTAAAGATCCAATTGTAACCCATTTTGGTTTTAATTGGGGAGAATTCAATGTACAATTGGACACTTTGAAGTATGGGGACAGTTTTGGCGAACTAATGCTACAGCATAAAGTTGATTACCCTAAAATCTATAAAGTATCGGAAGAATTTAAAGACACTTTTGACGTTCGGAAAATTAGGGTAGGAAAACCGTACGTTATTCTAAAGTCAAAGGACACTACGGAAAAAGCTGAGGTTTTCATTTATGAAAACGATGCCATTAATTATACCGTAGTGGATTTTAGGGATAGTGTAACCGCTTACCGGGGCAGGAAAAAAGTAAGATATGTAGAAAGGGAAGCTTCTGGAGTGATAGAATCTTCCTTATCCGAAGCAATTCTAGAACAAGGCATTGATTATAACGTTACCAATAGCTTATCTGAAATCTATGCGTGGACCATAGATTTTTTCCGATTGCAAAAAGGCGATAAATTTAAAGTCATCTATAAAGAAAAATTTATCAATGATACCGTTTATGCTGGTGCCGAACCCATAGAGGCGGCCTATTTTGAGCATAACGGCAGGCCTATATATGCATTTGCCTATGAGAACGACTCCTTAAAAAATATCATCGATTATTTTGATGATGAGGCAAATAATCTAAGACGTACTTTTTTAAGAGCGCCGGTAAAATTCAGCAGAATCTCTTCACGCTACAATCTTAAGAGGCGAATAAGATATTATGGATATAAATTAAGACCTCATAAAGGAACCGATTATGCGGCCCCAATAGGCACACCCATTTTGGCCACGGCAGATGGTACGGTAACAGAGTCCACACGAAGAGGTGGCAATGGGAAATACGTTAAAATTAGGCATAATGGTACGTATTCCACACAATACCTGCATATGAAAAATCGAAAAGTAAAAAAGGGGGAGTTTGTGCGGCAGGGAGATGTTATAGGTTGGATCGGGATGACCGGGAATACTGGTGGCCCGCATGTCTGCTACAGGTTTTGGAAAAATGGGAGACAGGTGGATCCATTAAAGGAAGAACTGCCTTTGGCAGAACCGCTTCCCGAGCCGCTAAGGCCTGATTATTTTGCCCACATTAATCCTAAAAAAGACCAATTGGATTGCATCGTATACCCGGAAAAAATTGAAGAAGAGGATTTATTAACACTTAATGAAGACAATGGCGCTAAATAAAATAGACCCTACCACTACAGCATCCTGGAAAAAACTAACAGACCACTACGTAGAAACAAAACAACTTCACATAAAAGAATTATTCACCTCAGATTCCAACAGGGCTGTTGATTTTAGTATTGCTTGGAACGATTTTCTTTTAGATTTTTCTAAAAATAGAATTACGGATCAGACGTTGCGATTGCTTCTCGATTTGGCTGATGAAGTAGCACTTAAAGATGCCATTGCCAAATATTTTGGAGGAAACTTGATCAATGAAACGGAAGGTCGTGCCGTATTGCATACGGCATTGCGATCCAAAGAGGATGACGTTGTCGTGGTCAATGGGAAAAATGTAATGCCAGAAGTTGCGGAAGTGAAAAATCAGATGAGGCATTTCTGTAATGCAGTAATTAACGGGGATAAAAAGGGATTTACCAATAAATCGTTTACAGATGTGGTAAATATTGGTATTGGAGGTTCAGATTTGGGACCTGCCATGGTTACCGAAGCATTGAAGTTCTATAAGAACTATTTGAAGATGCATTTTGTTAGTAATGTAGATGGGGACCATGTTCAGGAAATTCTCAGGGAATTGAATCCTGAAACAACACTTTTTGTAGTAGTTTCTAAAACCTTTACAACCCAAGAAACCTTGAGTAATGCTACAACGATCAAAAAATGGTTTTTGAAGTATGCTGAACAAGATGATATCGCCAAGCATTTTGCCGCGGTGTCCACAAACACAGAAAAAATTAGGGAATTCGGGATTTCCTCGGATAATGTTTTCCCCATGTGGGATTGGGTAGGGGGAAGATTCTCCTTATGGAGTGCCGTGGGCATTTCCATTGCTTTAGCCATAGGGTATGATAATTTCGAATCGCTATTAAAAGGTGCCAATGAAATGGACGTTCATTTCAAAGAAACCGAGCTTCACAATAATATGCCCGTGATTATGGCTTTGTTGAGCATCTGGTACAACAATTTTCACGGTGCGGAAACAGAAGCCATTATTCCCTACACGCAATACCTGAGCAGGTTCTCCGCCTATTTGCAACAGGGTATTATGGAAAGCAACGGAAAAAGTGTAGATAGGAACGGACAACCCGTTGGTTATGAAACGGGCACTATTATTTGGGGAGAACCGGGAACGAATTCACAGCATGCATTTTTTCAGTTGATCCACCAAGGGACAAAACTCATACCTACAGATTTCATCGGCTTTAAAAAATCGCTTTACGGGGATGTGGATCATCATAATAAATTAATGGCCAATTTTTTTGCGCAAACAGAAGCGTTGATGAACGGTAAAACAAAAGAAGAAGTAGTTTCCGAGTTAAAGGAAAAAGCACTTTCGGAAGCCGAAATTAATAAATTGGCACCATTTAAAGTCTTTTCGGGCAACAAACCTACCAACACACTTCTTATCGAGAAACTTACACCCAAGACACTAGGTTCTTTAATTGCTTTGTACGAACATAAAATATTTGTCCAAGGGGTTATTTGGAATATATTCAGTTACGATCAATGGGGCGTAGAACTGGGAAAGCAGTTAGCGGGTACTATTTTACAGGATATACAAGGTTCGGATATTGCAAAGCATGACGCTTCTACATTGCGACTTCTTCAAAATTTTAAGAATTAATCAAATACTTCTTTATTTTTTGTAACACATTCATCTACAGGGTAATATTATGTTTTTTTAAGTTAATTTTAGCATGGCTAATTTAACGTTCGCTTAACATTTAAAGTTTTAAAATAAAGGACTTTTGCAGCGAGTAAAAAACTAACATTTACACTAGAAAAGATGAAAAAAATCTATTTGGCAATTGTAGCCATTTTTATGGCTGCAACAGCATTTTCGCAGGGGGTGACTACCTCTGCAATCGGAGGTCAGGTAACTGACGAAACAGGTGAACCCTTACCAGGAGCAAGTGTTGTGGCCATTCACACACCATCTGGTACTACCTATGGCGCAGCTACCGATTTTGATGGGTATTACCGTATATCCGGAATGCGTACTGGTGGACCCTACAAAGTAACCATTTCCTATGTAGGGTTTGAAAATTTCGAAAATGCGAACCTTTATTTAGAATTAGGTGATTCGAGAAGAATAAGTGCAAAATTAGGAGAGAAGGCAAATGCACTTGATGAAGTTGTTGTTACGGCACAATCAGGAGGAGTTTTTGATGCAGGTAAAACAGGTGCAGAAACCAATGTAAGTCAGCGTCAGGTAAATACATTGCCTACTATTTCTAGAGATATATCTGATTTCGCAAGGTTAACGCCGCAAGCTAAAATTACTGGTGATAACGTAATATCTATTGCAGGGCAAAATAACAGATTCAATTCAATATACATTGATGGAGCTGTGAATAATGATGTTTTTGGTCTGGCAGCTTCCGGCACAAATGGTGGCCAAACAGGTGTTAGTCCGATTTCTTTGGATGCAATAGAATCCTTTCAAATTAACGTTGCACCTTTTGATGTTAGGCAATCAGGTTTTGCTGGAGGTAGTATAAATGCTATTACAAAATCTGGAACGAATACTACCGAAGGTTCTGTTTATGGTTTCTACAGAGACCAAAGTTTATCTGGTAAAACACCCGTAGGTATTGCAGGGGATAATGAAAGGACTCCCTTAGCTGATTTTACAGCTCAAACCTATGGTGTAAGAGTGGGTGGGGCTATAAAAAAGGATAAGTTGTTCTATTTTGTAAATTACGAAAGACAGAATAATGAAACTCCTCAGCCTTTTGATATTGGCACTTACAGAGGTGGTGCAACTGCTGCAGATCTAGATCGACTAGTAGATATTTTGGATAGTAGATATGGATACGATCCGGGGACATATGATAATAATACATCTTCATTGAAGAGTGATAAATTAATTGCCAAAATAGACTGGAATATCAATGAAAACAACAAATTATCTTTAAAACACAGTTATGTTAGGGCAGTAGAACTAGATCCTAATGCTTCAAATCAAGGAAGTATAGGATTCTTCAATAATGGATTGAATTTTGAATCTGTTACCAATTCAACGGCATTGGAATTGAATTCTCAAATTGGAGATAATATGGCCAATAATTTGGTAATTGGTTACACTACTGTAAACGATAATAGAGAAATCTTAGGAGACCCTTTTCCTGCTGTAGAAATTAATGATAGTGATACCAATGATAGAATTTTCTTTGGTTCTGAGCCTTTCTCTACGGCAAACTTATTGGAACAAAGTGTTTTAACGTTAACTAATAACTTTGAGATTTACTCAGGAGCACATAATATTACCATCGGTACGAACAATGAATTTTCATCTGTAAAGAATGTATTCTTTGGACGTAATTTTGGGTACTACAGATTCGATAGTCTTGATGATTTTATTAATGAGGAAAGAGCAAATAGATACCGTTACGGATACTCTCTTTTGGGTGGTTTAGGTGATGATTCCGAAGGTGCTGCAGAATTTGATATTTTTCAATTTGGATTGTATATACAAGATCAAGTTAATGTAACCGATGACTTCAAATTCACCATGGGTGTAAGAATAGATATTCCTTACTGGGCGGACGGTTCGGAAAATGAAGATTTTAACTCAAGGGGAATAGCATTGTTGGAGGCTAACGGAAAAGATTTAAGAGGAGCGCGTGTAGGTCAAGGAATAAACGCAACGGCTCACTTTTCTCCACGTGTAGGGTTTAACTGGGATCTAAAAGGAGATAGAAGTACACAATTAAGAGGTGGTCTCGGGGTATTTACTTCAAGGTTGCCACTAGTATGGCCAGGCGGTGCATACAATAATAATGGTATAACTTCTGGACGCTTGGATATTAGAGATCGCAGTGTAGAGTTTAATCCAGATGTTACTTCACAGTTTGCTGATCCAGTTCCTGGTTCTGGTGGTCTTGGCGGAAATGTTGACTTGTTTGAAGAGGATTTTAAATTGCCACAAACATTCAAAGCTAATATTGCTATTGACCAGAAATTACCTGCTGGTTTCGTGTTTTCTGCTGATTTTTTATGGAATGATAACATAACAGCGGTAGCTTATGAAAACTTAAACTTAGCAGGACCTCAGTTTACAACTACAGGTCCAGGTTCAAGGCCTAACTATGGAAATGAAATCATAGATGATACTTATAATCTTATTCTATTGGGGTATAATACAGGGGCAGGTAGTTCTTATAATGTGAGTGGTACTTTGACCAAAAATATATTTTCGGAAAAGGTAGACGTAAGAACTTCGGCCACGTATTCTTATGGAGATTCTGATGCTCTTTTTGATGCTACTTCATCACAGAACAGCTCACAGTGGCAGAATTTAGAATCTGTAAATGGTTCTAACAGACCTGACCTTTCTAGATCTGATTTTTCCCCGGGAAGTAGAATTATTGCTAACTCAACCGTAGAGTTAAAATGGACAGATAACGTAAGAACTAGAATAGGTTTGTTTTATGAAGGTGCGGCAGGGAGTCCTTTTAGCTACGTCGTAGTTGGCGACGGATTATTAGATGATACAGGTGGTTTTGCCACAGCGTTACCATTTATTCCTGCAAACGAAGCAGATGCTCAATTTGTAGACATAACCGATCGTGACACAGGAGCGGTTATTACCTCTGCTGCGGAACAATGGCAAGCCTTTGATGCTTTTATTGAAGGAGATGATTACTTAAGAACAAGAAGAGGAAAGTTTGCAGAAAGAAATGCTAGCCGTTCGGATTGGTCACATATCATTGATTTGAAATTTGCTCAGGAATTTCGGTTTAATTTTGGAGGTAATACTACGCATAGGTTTGAGTTAACCGCAGATATCTTTAACTTCACCAACTTATTGAATAAAGAATGGGGTGTAAGGACGTTTACAAACTTTAATCAAGCTCAGTTGCTCAATTTTAGAGGATTCGAAGCAGACGGTACTACTCCAACGTATACATTTAATGATAGGGCAAACGAAAACAGAAATGTTATTGATGACGCTGGATTGAATTCCTCAAGATGGCAAATGCAAGTTGGATTAAGATATAGTTTCTAAGTTCAGCTTTATAAATACTAAAAAGCCCTGCCTTAGGCAGGGCTTTTTTTATGATCAAAAATCAGTACTTTTAAGATTCTAAAAACAAAATCATGTACGAGACTATCCAAATGCTTCATTCCTACCTAGCCTATGTAGCATTGGCAATATTATTTTTGGCCACAGCAAATGCGATTACGGGATTGCTATCAAAAAGAATGTTTACTATGAACAAGGACTTGCGTCTAAGTCTTTTTGCCCTCATTCTCTGTCATATACAATTAGTAGTGGGTCTAATACTGTATTTCGTTTCTCCAAGTGGTTTAAACGCCATACAGGAGTTTGGAATGGGCGGTTTAACGGCTGCAGCGCGTTTGTTGGCAGTGGAACATCCGTTTATCAATATTTTGGCCATTGCCTTTATAACCGTTGGATGGTCAAGACATAAGAAATTTGTGGAAGGCGATAAAAAATTTAAAAGTATCGCTATTTTTTATGGGATTGGTTTGGTACTGATATTGAGCAGAATTCCTTGGGGCCAATGGTTCTAATCACTGATTATTTCACTACAGTAATCTTGTAATAATTGTTTCCTATATCTTGAAAATCTATTTTTTCTTCGTTATAGCCTATTTCCAAAATTTCATAAAAGGTACCGCTACAACCCATACTTTCCGCTCTTATATCCATCGTTAAGACATCTATCTCATCTTGGTTCAAATGAATGTTCACAGTATGTGAAATTGTGTTACCGTCAAATATTGGTACGACCACAACGTTTTTAAGTTCTTCGGATACACTGGGCAATTGCGCTTTGTCAAACACAACAGGTATCGTTTGGAAACCGTTTCGCTCCGTAAAAATAGTTAATGCAGCATAGGTGCCATTTTCAATGAGATTGTTGCCATTGGCATCTATTATTTCAATTATCAATGTTTGTTGAATTACATCTAAAACAAGTCCTTCACACGGATCACTATCATTATTATTACAGCTTAAAAATAAAATAATTAAAAACGTCAATAATGAGCTAATATTCATTTTCATGTTAAGAGGTTTCCGATAAGATGGGATATTTAAAAAAAGTTGCGTACAGGGGAAAAAATTAATTCACTTTTCTAATGAGGTGAATGTACACGGGAAAATGATCGCTATAGCCACCTATATAACTTCCACCTGCATAAGTTCGTAACGGATATCCTTTGTATTTGCCTTTGGGGTCCAATAAATAAGGAGGGGTGAATATTCCTGTTTTCCAGTAACTATAGGAAAAAGAGGGTTCGGAAATGAGATTGGAGGTCATATAGATTTGATCAAAAATGTTCCATTTGTCCCTATAGGCAAGAGAGCCTGATCCTTTTTTGAACAGTTTTTCCATAGGACCGAACAGATCGGTGGTATCCAAACGTTTCTTTTTCCCCTTAACACCAAGTATCTTTTTTAAACTTGGGTCAACCGGATCATCGTTAAAATCTCCCATGGCAATAATCTTTGCGGCTACATCTATTCTTTTAACGGAATCAATGATGCGCTTATTCAATTCTGCGGCTTTCAGTCTGTAGGGCCTACTTCTTAGCTCGCCACCACTTCGCGAGGGCCAATGGTTCACTAAAAAGAATATTTTTTCATCATCCAATAACCCCTCTACCAATAATTGGTCTCTCGTATAATCCCTGTAGCCATCTTCATTAAACAATAACAAACGATGACTTTTAGAGGAAATCGGTAAAAAGGATGCTTTTTTATATAGCAACGCTGCGTCAATACCTCTTTCATCGGGAGAATCATAATGGACTATCCCATAATTTTTCATGTTAAGATTTGGATGGTTGACCAAATCAATCAGGACTTGTTTGTTTTCCACTTCACAGACACCAATGACATCCGGTGAATTCTTGTTTTCCGAAGTGCCTATCTCGGAAATCACCTTGGACATGTTCGCTATTTTTTTTCGGTATCGTTCCGGGGTCCATTTATCCTTACCTTCCGGAGTTCTATCGTCATCATATATGAGCGAATCATTTTTAGTGTCAAATAAGTTTTCCAAATTATAAAAAGCAATGGTCCGTAACTGATATTTTCCAGAATCCTGTGCAATAGAGAGCTGAAATAGAAAAATAAAAGAACTCAAAAATAGAATGTGCATTACATCAGATTTACATCTAAAGTACTTCATATTATAAAGAAATTTCCGACCTGTATTTATTATTTTCTATATTGTCATACAATAGCATTGCACCAACCATTAAAATGCTCAAACTAAAACTAGCCTTATTCCTTGTTTTGCAAATAGCTTACGTTTGTGCTCAAGCCCCGGTCACCATTACTGGAATTATTTTGGAAGAAGGAAGTCAGCTTCCTTTAGCGAATGTTATTGTTGGTATTGAGGGAGAGCAAATTTCAAACCAAACGGATGTTTTGGGGAATTTTATATTGAACATTTCTCTTAAAGGTGACTATATCCTGAACATAACCTATCCGAATTACACTGTAAAAAGGATTCCTTTGAACATTGAAAAAGGACCTTTGGATTTGGGGACCATCTATTTAACGCGGGATATTAGTTTTGAAAAGAATGATAATCTCATTACGTTAACGGATGCCGAACTTTTAGATGATGAGTCCAGCTCCAATGCTTTAGGTCTTTTACAATCCACGCGGGATGTTTTTCTCACTAGGGCCGCGTTTGATTTTGGGCAGGCCTTTTTCAGGGTAAGGGGCTATGATGCTCAAAACGGGGAAGTATTGTTGAACGGAATTCCTATAAACAAGTTTTTTGATGGGAGACCACAGTGGAACAATTTTGGGGGACTGAACGACGTGGTGCGGAATCAGGAGTTTTCAAACGGATTGAATCCATCAGTGTATACCTTTGGAGGAATTCTGGGAAATACAAATATTGATTTGAGGCCTAGTGGACTCAGACCGGGATACAGGATTTCCTCCTCGGCATCCAACCGCACCTACACAGGTAGGGTAATGGCCACTTACAATTCCGGTATGCAAAAGAACGGTTTGGCCTATATGTTTTCGGCTTCTAGGAGATGGGCCAAGGAAGGCTATATAGATGGTACTTTGTATGATGCGTACTCTGTTTTTGGTGCTTTGGAGTATCGGTTTAATGATAAAAACACGATTTCCTTGACAGCGTTTTTAGCTTCAAATAGAAGGGGGCGGTCTTCCGCGATTACTGAGGAGGTTTTTAATTTGGTCGGTAATAAGTATAATCCCTACTGGGGAGAACAGGATGGCAAAATAAGAAACGCAAGGGAACGTAAAATTGCCGAACCTGTGGTAATGCTAAACTATTTTTATACTGCGGATGTTTTTAATTTGAGGGCCGGCCTAGCTTTCCAGACCGGTAAGAATGCTAGGGGCAGATTAGGATATTATAATGCTCCCAATCCGGACCCCACCTATTACAGATATTTGCCAAGCTTTTACATCAATAGCCCAATAGGGGCCAACTTTATTAGTGCCAATATTGCCAAGGATGGCTTTCTTGAAAATCCACAGCTAAATTGGAATAGTGTTTTTAACGCCAACAGCAGTGTATCGCAAAATGGTAAGGCGGCATATGTGCTGTATGATGATACAGCGGCCGATACCCAATTGTCAGCTAGAATAAACGGGAATTATAGCATAAACGAAAAACTTAAATTGGACTTTGGACTTGGTTTTACGGGGTTGACTTCTGAAAACTATGCTAAAATATTCGATTTGCTGGGAGCCGATTTCCACGAGGATATCGATACTTTTTCGGATACTAGGAATAATGTTCTGAGCCAAGTGAACAAAATAGAAGGCGATATTTTCAATTATGATTATGGACTGAAAGCTGATAAAACCGAAGCTTTTGTTCAATTGAATCTAGATTTTAATGAGTGGAAAGGCTTTTTGGCAGGGCAATATTCAAATATAAACTATCAGCGCAACGGGTTTTTCCAGAACGAACGGTTTTTGGAAAATTCCCTTGGAAAAAGCGAAGCTATTCACTTTTCGAACTTTGGCATAAAGGGAGGTCTTACACGAAAAATAACCGGTAGGCATTGGATTACTACAAACGGGGCCTATATACAGCGGGCTCCGGTGCTTCAGAATGTATTTGTGAACCCAAGGGAATCCAATGCAACGGTGCCAAACTTGAAGTCGGAAACTATTTCTACCGTAGATGCAAACTACTTTATAAGAATGCCAAGCCTTACGGGGAGGTTGTCCGGGTTTTATACTCGGTTTCAAAATACAACGGATATCAACTTCTTTTTTGTGGATTCCGGTGTGGGCTCAGATTTTGTACAGGAAGTATTGACAGATTTGGACAAACTGCACATGGGCATTGAGTTGGGATTACAGTATGAGTTGTCCGCATCCGTGAAGCTTACGGGCGTTGCCTCCATTGGAAAATATCTTTATGCCAGTAATCCATACGTTACCATAAATTTTGATACTGCAGCGGCGGATGAGGAATTAATAGACGTAAGTGGTTCAAAAGATTTGGGCGTTGCTACTATAAAAGGTTATAAATTGGCGCAAGGACCGCAACAAGCATTTGCTTTGGGCATAGAATATAGAGACCCAAAATATTGGTGGGCCGGTATGACGGTCAACTATTTGGCAAATAATTATGCCAATATTTCTACGATTACGAGAACCAATAGTTTTTTGATAGACCCTGAAACAGATGAGCAATTCAATGATGCTACGGAAGAGAATGTTGCTTCGCTATTGAGACAAAATCCTTTGGATGATTTCTATTTACTGAATTTTACAGCTGGAAAATCATGGTTAAGAAAAGGAAAATATCTAGGTATTTTTCTAAGTATAAATAATGCATTGGACACTATTTTTAGGACTGGCGGCTTTGAACAGAGTAGGAATGGGAATTTTGGACAGTTGAAAGAAGATAATCTCAGCGGTTCGCCATCTTTTGCTCCTAAATATTGGTACGGTTATGGGCGCACCTATTTTTTAAATGTGGCCTTTAGTTTTTAAAATGGAATTTAAAGTCTTTAAAATACATGTCTTTGGAGTTTTGGTAAGCGTATTGCTATGTGTAGGATGTGTCAAAAATAGAAGCTTTGATGCCCCTGAAATTACTTGTTCAGATAATGTTACGGCAAATACTACTTATGCGGAAGTCAAATCCTTATTTAATGAAGAAACCGTTCAAATTCAGGAAGATTTGATTATTGAAGGCTATATAAGTTCATCTGATAAGGCCGGTAATTTCTTTAGTGTACTTTATTTTCAGGATAGCCCCGTAAATCCTACGGAAGGCTTTCAAATTGAAATCGACCTTAGGGATTCTCATCTGTTTTATGGGCTTGGGCAAAAGGTTTTTATCAAATTAAAGGGATTATATCTGGGTAAATCAAAGGGGGTATTTAAACTGGGAGGTGTTTTTAGCGCATTTGGAAATATTTCCGTTGGAAGATTGCCATCCGCGGCGGTAGCCGATCATATCTTTGTTTCTTGTGATGTTCCGGCCATTTTGGAGCCGAACCTTGTTTCTATTGAAGGTCTAAACGAGAATTTGACCAATACTCTGGTTCAATTCATGGATATGGAAATTTCAGAAGCGGAAATAGGGGAAATCTATGCAGTTGAGCGCGAAGAAACGGAACGTACCTTGATTGATTGTAATGATAACGAATTGACTTTATTGAATAGTGGTTTCTCAGATTTTCAGGCTGAGATATTACCAGAAGGAAGAGGGTCAATAACTGGGGTTCTATTGCGTGAAAATGATGATTACCTTTTAGTGGTTAGAGATTTGGAGGACATCAATTTTAATCAGGAACGATGTGAAGATTTGATTGATGAGTTTACATCCCGGAATATTTTCATTTCCGAGTTGGCCGATCCGGACAATAATGTTGGAGCTAGATTTGTGGAACTCTATAATTCGTCCGATTCGTCTTTGTCTCTAAAGGGTTGGAGATTGGAGCGTTATACGAACGCTAGCACAACGGTTAGTTCTTTTATAGATTTGTCGGATTATACGATTGCAGCAGAAAGTACTTTTATCATTTCGCCAAATACGGAGGAGTTTGAAATAGTATATGGTTTTATACCAGATTTGGGCATTGGAACAAATTCTCCGGCAGATTCTAATGGAGACGACAACTTGCAATTGGTAGACCCCTTTGGAGAAGTAATAGATGTATTCGGAAGAATTGGCGAGGATGGCACAAATACGGATCATGAGTTTGAGGATGGCAGGGCAGTAAGGAATATAAATATTCTAAATGGCAATCCCGTCTTTACCTTTTCGGAATGGACTATTTTTAACGATACCGGTAATGCCGGAACAACGAATGAACCTCAGAGTGCACCTGAGGATTTTAATCCTGGAGTCAGGGGAATTTAAAAGACGCGTCTTGAGGATAAAATCAAATCTAAAGAATCGTCAGAAATAGGTTTTAAAACATAGTCCTTGACGACTTCATATTTTTTGGATTTTGCTATGTTCTCAGGACTAATAAACGAACTTGCAACATAAATGTCGCAATTCTGGATTTTGCTCTCTGGGATTTTTACAAACTCCTCTAGAAATTCCCAACCATTTTTTTTAGGCATGTTCAAGTCCAATATAATGATTTCCGGCAAAGGAATATTTTCGACGAGAAGACCTATTAGACCATCTATGGCCTCTTGGCCATTTCCGTAAGAAATAATATTATCACAAAAGCCAGTATCTTTCATGATTCTTTTTGTATTGAAAACAAAAAAATCATCATCATCTACAATACAACATGTGTTAAAATTCCCCATTCTTAACCAGTAAGCAAATCCACATAAGTGTTTTTATAAATTAGTGAATTTTAATGAGAATTTTTTAAAAAAAGTAAGGCACTTTTATTTTGTTGAACATTACTTTTTCAAATGCAGATTTTATATCAAAAAAGTTAAACAAAAAGTTTATTTTTCAGTCCAAAAAATAATAAAGGCCTAAATATTAAGCCACTGCACCTCCTAAAATACTTTCCAAATCGTTTGGAGTAATTGGTTTTAAGATATAGTTGTTCACCGTTTTGTAGTTCTTCACCTTTTCCAAGTCTCTAGGGTCTACTGAAGAACTTATAATATATATAACGGTTTTTTGCAAATTTTCATTTGGAATTTGTGCAAATTCATCCAAAAACTCCCAACCGTTCATAATGGGCATATTTAAATCTAGAAAGATGTACTGTGGTATTTTTTCTCCCGCTTCGGAAATTGCCATTAGCCCATCCAATGCTTCTTGACCATTATTGTAGATGATAATAGAATCGCAAAAATCAATTTCTTGCATGATTCTTTTGGTCCCGTAAATGAAAATGGGATCATCATCTATAAGACAGCAACTTTCAATTTTTGTAGTGTTCATTTTATCCTTGCTTAAGGTTTATGCAAAAAGTAGCTCCTTTGTCTACCTCGCTGGTTACGGAAATACTTCCGTTCATTGATTCTATTTGGTTTTTTGTAATAAACAATCCAATTCCTTTGGCATCCTTGTGTTTGTGAAAGGTCTTGTACATTCCAAATATCGTCTTGCCATGCCTTTTTAAATCTATTCCTTGACCATTGTCTTTAAACTCAATTTGAACATAACCATTTTTAACGGTAGATGTTATTTCTATGACGGGTTTCCGTTCCTGAGCACTATATTTAATGGCATTAGTGTACAAATTTAAGAATATACTTTCAAGATAGGCAGGTACTGCCATTACAAAATGAGACTTAGCGACATTAATTTCTGATGTCAAGCCTTTTTCTAGAATTAATCCTTCAATACTTTTTTCGATTTGTGTTATTGTATTTAAAACACCAACGCTTTCCATTTTTTCCAATGCCCCGGTTTTTACCTGGACTACTTCGTTCAAATGGGCTATAGTTTCCGATAAACTTTCGGTGGCATTGGTAAGCATGCCATTTAGGTTTTTTCGTTCGTTCTCATCTTTCTCTTGATCAAGAAATTTTGATAACATGCTCAAATTACTGGAATGAGACCTTAAATTATGGGAGACGATATGTGCAAAATTCAATAGGCTATCATTTTGGCCTTTTGTAATTTCTATTAAAGTCTGTGATTTCTTTTCCGCTTCTATTCTAGAGGTAATATCCAAAACCTGAGAAATAAGATGGCTCAATTTTCCATTTAAATCCTTGGCGGCGGTAACCGTGAGAATGGTATGTATTAAACGGCCATTTTTGTGATAAAACCTTTTTTCAAATTGATATGTAGAGATTTTACCATCCAATACCTGCTGCAATAATTCCATATCTGCATCCAAATCGTCCGGATGTGTAATTTCCTGCCAAGTGATTTTTAAGAATTCTTCTTCCGTATATCCAAAACTCTCACAGAGTCCTTCATTTACAGAAATCCATTTACCGTCTAGGCCAACTAAGGCCATACCCGCTACTGAGTTTTTAAAAGTTTCTGTAAAAGATTCCTTGCTGCGTTCCAGTTTTAGTCTAGTTTGTTTCAGTTTTGTAATGTCCCAATTGGCTCCAATAATATTTTCGACTTTTCCACTTGGGCCTTTTTGTGCTTCTCCAAATGCAATTAAGTGAATCATAGTGCCATTGGGTCTGATACCTCTAAATTGCGTGTTAAAAGGCTTTCCTTTTAAAATTGTCATTTGTAGTTCTTCACCAACTCTTTCTTTATCTTCTGGATGAATTCTGTTCATCCACTCATTTAACAAATCCGAAGAATCTTTTGGAATACCGTACATTTCATACATATTATCATTACAGATAACCATATTTTCTTCAATTCTATAATCCCATATTCCAATTTTTGCTACCCGGGCGGCCACTTTTAAACGCTTAGCGGTTTCTTCAAGTTTTAGTTCGGCAATTTTTCTGGGTGTAATGTCCATTATCTGGGAGATAAAATGGGAAATTTTTCCTTCAATGGTTCTTACTACGGTTACTGTGAGCACTACGAACACTGTACGTCCGCTTTTATGATAATACCTTTTTTCTAATTGATAACTATCTCTTTTTCCTTCAATTACTTCATTAAATAAACCTAAATCTGTATCCAAATCTTCGGGATAGGTAATATCCTGAAATGTTAATTCAAGCAGTTCCTCTTCGGTATAGCCCAAACTGTCACATAGGCCCTTATTTACTTCTACCCAACGCCCATCCAATCCTACCAAAGCCATACCAATGGCAGAGTTGTTAAAAGTATTCTTGAACGACTCCTTGCTACGTTCCAGTTTTAGTTTAGTCTGTTTTAACTCTGTGATATCCCAATTGGTACCGACCATTTTAATGGCATTCCCTTTGCTATCTCTTTCTGTTTTTGCTATTGCTTTTATGTTTTTGACCTCGCCATTGGGCCATAGTACGCGGAATTCCGTATCAAATTCCTTTTCTCCAGAAATGGCCTGCTCTATTTCTAGATTACCTCTTTCCTTGTCTTCTGGATGCACGCCAGCTTGCCATGCTTCATAAACACCCGAAAAATCTTTTTTATCTATACCGTAGAGGCGGTACATGTTATCGTCCCATATGAGGGAATTATTTGAGATGTCGTATTCCCAAATACCAATATTTGCAGCTACTGTCGCTACTTTTAAGCGTTCAGCAGTCTCTTGGTATTTTAATTCGGATTTTTTCTTTTCATTGATATCTTGGAATGTTCCAAAAAGGCGAACGCAATTACCATCTATAATCTCTGCCTCCCCTTTTGTGCGGACCCAAACTTCGTTGCCCTTATGGGTAGTAATGATCAGTTCCGTATCCCAAGGTTTCCCTTCCGTCATGGCGAGGCTCACTAACTCTGTAATTTTCTCTCGGTGTTCACCTTCTTTGTAATAATCGATCCCCTTTTCCAAATCAGGCGTAAAACCTTCGGGAACCTCATGAATATCATGAGTAATACTGCTCCAGTACACGCTATTATTTGTAAGGTCTACTTCCCATCCACCAATTCTTGCAACAGCTTCGGCCTTTAATAACAGTTCTTTCTCCCTTTGTTCACTGGTTATATCGTCAAGTATAACAATTACCCCACCAATGGTATTATCTTGATTTTTCCATGCTTTTATTTTCCATTTGAACCATTTTGTGCGCCCACTTGGCAAAAAGCATTTAGAACCTGGATTCAACTGTGTATTCCCATTTAACGCTTCGTGCAAAGCGTTTTTTAGTTCTGTTGGAGTTTCCTCAAAAATCACAGAGAATTTTTTACCGATCAAGGAATTTTTATTAGTGGCATATCTATTGTACCATTCATCGGAATGGCTATTAAATCTTAATTGTGTATCCAAGATGGCAACTGCCGCTGGTGAATCCTTTATCAAAAAGTTGGTGGAAAGGGTTTCCATTTAAAAACGGTTTTAGGTAAATATAAGATTTTAAAGTAACGTAGGAAAATACATATAAATTGCAATAAATTAAATAAATCGAATGAACACCGGCAATTTGTTAACTTTTAATATTGAGTTTAACACCTTTAAAACAGAATACGGGTATGGAGCGGGATTATTGAAATTGTATTAGGATGTATCAGTTTTTTTATACATTTAGGTATGGATACAAAAGAGCGCTTTTTTGAAGAAATCAGGAAAGGAGATTTGGAAAAAGTTAATATAATTCTTGAAAAAGACCCCAAATTGATAAATAGCAAAGACCAAAGAGGCTCTACCCCTTTGATATTGGCAACGTATTATAAAAAAGGAGATATTGCTTCATTACTTATTGATAAAGGAGCCGCAATCGATGCTAAAGATGCTTCAGGAAATACAGCGTTGATGGGGGTCTGTTTCAAGGGTTACACTGATATTGCCAAGTTATTGATCCAAAAAGGAGCCAATGTTAACGAAAGAAATACCATGGGAGCCACAAGTCTTATTTATTCGGCTACGTTCAATCACTTGGAGATTGCAAAGTTATTAATTGAGAACGGGGCGGACAAGGTCATAAAGGATGCAAAGGGCAATACGGCTTTGGACCATGCAAAAATGAAAGGAGTGCCCGCGTTGATCAATGTCTTACAATAAACAGTTATAGATCAATGGGAAAGCGTTTAAAAGTAGCCTTGGTACAAACTTTACTACACTGGGAAAACCCGATGGAAAACAGGAAAATGTTTTCAGACAGAATCCAAGAAATTTCAGATGACGTAGACCTTATCGTTCTTCCAGAAATGTTTACAACTGGTTTTACCATGTCTCCAGAAAATATTACCGAAAATGAAGGTGCCTTGACCATTTCTTGGATGAAGGAAAAGGCAGCCCAAAAGAATGCGGCTGTAGTCGGGAGTTTTGTATATAACCAGAACGGTACATATTACAATAGGCTCTTTTTTGTTAAGCCTAACGGAGATTTATCGTTCTATGATAAGAAACACACCTTTACTTTGGCCGGAGAGGATAAAAAATATCGTAAAGGCACTGAAAAACTGATTGAAACCTTTAGGGGATTTCGTATCTGCCCGTTGATTTGTTATGATCTGCGTTTTCCGGTTTGGTCCAGAAATACGGAAGACTATGATGTACTTGTTTATGTTGCCAACTGGCCAGAAGTCAGGATTGCGGCCTGGGACACTTTGTTAAAGGCTAGGGCCATTGAGAATATGTCCTATTGCATAGGCGTTAACCGTGTAGGAACTGATATCAATGGGCATGCGTATTCAGGACATTCCGCTGCCTTTGATAGTTTAGGAAAGCAGTTGTGTTTTTCTGATGAAAATCAAGTTCTCGAAGTTTCTCTGAGCTTAGGGCATTTACAAAAAACAAGAAGCAAACTCGGCTTTTTAAAGGATAGGGATAGCTTTAATCTAACAGATTAAACGTTTCTATTACTTCCCAATTGGCCCTTATTTCAATCATATTAGGTCGGTAACTTACTTTCTCGGGCTGTAGTTTTTTCGATAAACTCCCGGTATCCCATTTCCCATTTTTATTTTCATCAAAAATAACCCTGACCATATAACTGGCCGGTTTTATATTATTGAATTCATATACAGTTGGTTGTTCCGCATAGATTTCCCGTTGCGTCTCGCCCTTTTCATTGGTCAGTTGCACAATTAGGGGATACTTTATATTGTTACCGTTTAGGTTCAATGTCAAATTTCCGTAATCCGCCAAACTTTTTGTGTTTAAACCATAGAATAACGTATCATTTTTATTCCCGAAGAAATCTTCTATGGCACCCGGCAGTAATGCTATCTTATACGTTTCGTTTGGTTCTAACGGAAAGTCAAAATTCAACCTGTTCTCTTCACTATCTAATTTTACTTTAAAATCCATTGGTATGGAATCCTTTACCATCATGGAAATTTTGGAAGTATCCGCAGAAACAATAGGTGTATTCAGACTAATATTGAATTCTTGGCCAAAATCTATACTTCCTCTTGGTTCCGCACTCAGAATGAGTGAATCTGTAGCAACCTTTCTCTTCTTCACGGTAAAGGTGTCAATGACCTTTAGCGTTTCATTGGTAACGGTAAAGACGATGGAATCCATTTCAAAGGGAGTGAACCAATAGTTCAGCGTATCTTTTTTTGGTTCTTTCAAAATGGTTGTTTTTACGGTATCCGGTAAAGTGGTCAAAGGTTTTATTTCAATGTTCTTTCCATTCCCATAATAACCAAAACTGATTCTGTTTTTAGAAACCATTGAGGGTACGGCAACCGCATAATCTTGTACTTCCTTAAAAAGATTAAGCAGATATATAGAATCCGTAGGCAAATTGATGGTGTCCGCAACAAAGCCAATTTTGTCCGTTCTTTGATCAAAGATGTTATCCTTGTTCGCATCTTTGATGGCAAAGAGCGAATACTTTCCTTTTTTTAGGTTTTTCAGCCTAAAGATAACGGTACTATCCAAGGTGTTGGTGATGTAATCAGGTGGCCTCCGGTAGATGGTAGAATCAGTATATGCGGTATCTATCTTATAGAGCATCACACTGATGAATTCATCGGCCTCCTTATTGAAAGCATCCTTGACCACACCTGCCAATTCCAAGGAATCTATATAGTCGCCGGTTGAAAAAACGTAGGTCAAAAACGGATTAGGGTTTTCTTCGTTATTATCAACAATACTTTGTCCAAAATTCAAGGTATAGGTAGTATTTTCCAACAGGGTATCCTTCAACTGAATTTCCACATATTTGGCCGTACCGCCTTGGGGAGATAATTGGGGTGGATATTTTAAGGGCGGAGAAACAATAAGTTGTTCCTGCACGTCTTTCAACTTCACTAATTCATCAAAATATAGCCTTATTTTCTGTTTGTCAAAATTAAGGGTCATATTCGGTGGGTCCGCTCGTAACAACTCAGGTGGTGTCTCGTCCTTAGGTCCTCCGGTGGGGGTTCCCCGTCTAGCGCATTGGTATAGCCCTAAGGCTATGAATAGTAGAAAAAGTGAAGCTAAAATTCTTCGTAGCATGTTCATATAACTCTTCCGCAAAGAAACAATATATTTAATTGAAAAATGAAATTAGGGAACTATGGCCATACTGGCTACATATATTGATATTCCTTTAACATCTTTGAACGCCTGGGTGCAGATTTCCATAGTGGCACCGGTCGTAATGACATCATCTACCAAGAGAACATTTTTGTGTTCCAGCAATTTTGAATCGGAGAGCTCATATAGCGACCTGTTGTCATACCAACGGCTTAATCTGGTTCTTTTGGTCTGGGTACGGGTATCGGCCGTTTTGATAAGGGCATCCGGCCAATACCTGCTATTTAGGTGAAAAGCCAGCCTCTCCGCAAAAAGAGCCACCTGATTATAGCCTCTTTTTTTTAACTTTTTCTGATGAAGCGGAACAGGGATTACAAAATCGATTGCTGTGAGAAAACCATTTTCCTTAATGGTCGCACCATACCAATCTCCCAAAAAAGCTCCGATTTGCTCCTGATTCTTATATTTTAAATGATGGATCAAGTTTTTTACAATCCCCTGCTCAGCATAAAAGAGAAAGGAACTTGCTTTTTTTATGTTAATTCTACCATAAAAAATACGGTCAACACTATTTTCTACGTTAAAGGTGTGTTCGGTGAGTGGTAATTGATGTCGACAAACGGTACAGATGTGCTTCTCTCCTCTATTTAATCGAGCATTACATCCAAAACACGCTATAGGCAGGAGTACGGTGTTCACATCATTTATTATATTTACAAGCTTAGCGCGTAACAAATCTTTATAATTAAATTAACCTACAAAAGGCCATTTGTTTGGATGGAGAGTCAAGATAATAAATTCAATTACAAAATAATCCTTGCTGCTTTGGTTGCTGTGGTAATTGGGGTCCTAATCGCCTTTTATTATAGTTATGCCCAATCTCAAAGCCAAATTAATTTCTTGGAGCAAGAAAAAGCCATTTTGGTAAAGGACCTTACCATAATGAAGGCTGATGTTGACCGACTTTCTGCCTTGAACGAAATAAACGAAATAGAACTACAGGACTCAAAAGATAAGGTACAACAACTATTGGATTCCGTAGGCAGGTTAAATTTTACGGTTGAAAGGCTAAGGGAATTCAAAACCGAACTTCGCAGGTTGGAATCTAAAAATGACAGTCTTAAGTTGAAAAATAATTTTCTAAGATATAACAACTCTTTGTTGACCGATAAGTATGAACAAATGCGCAAAGAAGCGGAATTGCTCAGGGCCAGTAGCACTACCTTGGCCGAAGCAGAAGCCCTGCAACGCAGGAAAATCTTGGAACTGAATCAAAAACTAAAGAACAAGAGTTATTTAAAGTTGCAATTTCCGGAAGCGGCTTCCTTTAGATTACGCGGTTCTAGGCCCATAGAAACCAACAAAGCTTCCACCGTTGAAAAAATAAGGGGTTGCTTCACCATTATGCCGGACCCAAGCGAAACAAGGGCAGAAAAGGTACTTTATCTTCAGTTCTTGAATCCTGACAAACAGGTTATAGAGGACAATGCGAATACGATTACGGTAAATGGCAACGTATATAGCAAAAGGGTAGAAGTCCTTTACAGAGGTGAGCAGATGGATGTGTGCGATTTCATCACTATCCCGGAAGAATCTTTGGAAGAAGGTATGTACACATTAAATGTTTTTGAGGATGAAAGACTTCTGGCCTCATCCGAATTTCAATTAAAATAATTATCCTTCTTTTTAGCTAAAATTCTATTTTTGCCACATGGCAAAACAAGAAGACGATTTCAAGAAAGTTATATCCCACGCAAAGGAATACGGTTACGTATTCCAGTCCAGTGAAATTTATGATGGTTTAAGTGCTGTTTATGATTACGGTCAGAACGGTGCCGAACTAAAAAAGAACATACGCGAATACTGGTGGAAAGCCATGGTACAACTCAATGATAATATTGTTGGGATAGACGCTGCCATATTTATGCACCCGACCACATGGAAGGCTTCGGGACATATAGATGCTTTCAACGATCCTTTGATTGATAATAAAGACTCCAAAAAGAGGTACCGAGCAGATGTTTTGGTGGAGGATTATGTTGCCAAGATCGATGCAAAAATCGAAAAAGAAGTCAAAAAGGCGTCCAAACGTTTTGGGGATTCCTTTAACAAAGAAAAATTTTTGGAAACCAATCCACGGGTCTTGGAATATCAAGAACGCGGTAATGCTATCTTAAAAAGATTGGGAAAATCTTTGGAAAATGAAGATTTGGCAGATGTAAAATCCCTTATAGAAGAGTTGGATATTTCTTGCCCCATGTCAGGTTCCAAGAACTGGACAGATGTAAAACAGTTTAATTTGATGTTTGGCACTAAACTGGGCGCTAGTGCGGAAAATGCCATGGATCTGTTCCTGAGACCGGAAACGGCCCAGGGTATATTCGTTAACTTTTTAAATGTCCAGAAAACGGGAAGAATGAAGATTCCGTTTGGGATTGCCCAGACCGGAAAAGCATTCCGAAACGAGATTGTCGCTAGACAGTTTATTTTTAGAATGCGCGAGTTTGAACAGATGGAAATGCAGTTTTTCATTCAACCGGGCACTCAAAAAGAGTGGTATGAAACTTGGAAGGAGAAACGTATGAACTGGCATCTTTCCTTGGGTCTGGGAGCGGACAATTATCGTTTTCACGATCATGAGAAATTGGCTCACTACGCAGATGCTGCCTCCGATATTGAATTTCGTTTTCCGTTCGGGTTTAAGGAATTGGAAGGCATACATTCCAGAACTGATTTTGATTTGGGGGCACATGAAAAATTCTCCAACAAAAAGTTACAGTATTTTGATCATGAGACGAATACCAACTACGTACCTTATGTATTGGAAACGTCCATTGGTCTGGACCGGATGTTTCTGGCCGTTTTTTCCAATTCCTTACAAGAAGAAACGTTGGAAAACGGTAGTATGAGAACCGTCTTGAAGTTGCCTGCTGTATTGGCACCGACCAAGGCCGCCATTTTGCCTTTGGTGAAAAAAGACGGACTTCCGGAATTGGCCAAAAATATAGTGGAGGATTTGAAATGGGATTTCAATATTGCCTATGACGAAAAAGACGCCGTTGGCCGAAGGTACCGTAGACAAGATGCTAATGGGACACCCTTCTGTATTACGGTAGACCACCAAACTTTAGAAGACGAAACGGTTACCGTGCGTCATAGGGATTCAATGGATCAGCAACGTGTAAAAATTACCGATTTAAAATCCATTATTTCCAAAGAAGTGGATATGCGGGAGTGGTTGCAAAAAATTTGAATCTTACTGACCGATTTTATTGAATATAAGAAAGCATCGGGTTTAAATTTCAAATGCTATTTGCTAAGCTATCATACTTGACATAGTCAAAAACAATTAAAGTTGTTGCGTAGTATAAACATTACCAATAATTGGATAGCTCAAAAAAATAAGATTGTTTCTAATTTTCAGAATCATCGCTGTACTTTTAGATAATTCAAAACCTAAAAAATAATAACATGGACAATAAAAACAATAACCCGCACGGGGAAGCTTGGGACATAAACGATTCCAGCAAATGCCCGTATTTGGGAGGGGAACTAAAACAGACCGCCGGTGGTGGAACTACAAATCAAGATTGGTGGCCCAACCAGTTAAGGTTAAACGTACTTCGTCAGAATTCTGAGTTGAGCAATCCAATGGATGAGGACTTTAATTATGCAGAAGAGTTTAAATCCTTGGATTTGGCAGCAGTAAAAAAAGATATAATAGAGGTTTTGACTACTTCTCAAGATTGGTGGCCGGCAGATTATGGACACTACGGGCCTTTTATGATTCGTATGGCATGGCATAGTGCGGGTACGTATCGTATAGGCGATGGTCGCGGAGGAGCGGGCTCGGGATCTCAAAGATTTGCACCTTTGAACAGTTGGCCGGATAATGGAAACCTGGATAAGGCGAGATTATTGCTATGGCCCATCAAGAAAAAATATGGCAAAAAACTGTCTTGGGCAGATTTAATGATTTTGACCGGAAATTGTGCACTGGAATCCATGGGCTTTAAAACCTTTGGTTTTGCTGGAGGCCGAGAGGATATTTGGCAACCCGAAGAAGATATTTACTGGGGTTCCGAAACGGAATGGATGGGTAATGAAGAGCGTTTCTCCGAAGGGGAGTACGTATTGGAAGCAAACCTTGGTGCTTCACACATGGGGCTTATTTATGTAAATCCGGAAGGACCAAATGGGATCTCTAATCCCTTGGGAACAGCAAAATTAATGAAAGAAACTTTTGGTCGTATGGCGATGAACGATGAAGAAACCGTGGCTCTGACCATTGGGGGCCATACTTTCGGAAAGGCACATGGTGCTGCAAATCCTGATGAATATGTAGGTGCCGAACCAGCTGGTGCCAGTATTATAGAGCAAAGCATGGGATGGAAAAATAACTACCAAACGGGTGTGTTGGATGATACAATTACAAGCGGTATTGAAGGGGCATGGACGCCAAACCCTACGCAATGGGATCACGATTATTTAAAAGTATTGTTAGGATATGACTGGGAGCCCACAAAAAGCCCAGGGGGAGCTAACCAATGGAGACCCACGGCAGCATCAGCAGCAAAACAGGCTCCTCGAGCAGGTGATGCATCCCAAACACAGGAATTGATGATGACAGATGCGGATATGGCCTTAAAGATGGATCCGGAATATCTTAAGATTTCAAAAAGATTTCATGAAAATCCTGAGGAACTTGAAGATGCCTTTGCACGTGCTTGGTTCAAATTAACGCATAGGGATATGGGTCCCAAGGCATTATATCTAGGTCCGGAAGTACCTGAAGAAGACCTTATATGGCAAGACCCAATACCAAAGGTTGACCATGAGCTGGTAAACGATGCCGATATTGCTGAGCTTAAAAAGAGACTTTTAGCTTCTGGGTTATCTGTTTCTCAATTGGTTTCTACGGCTTGGGCATCAGCGTCCACTTTCCGTGGCTCGGATAAAAGAGGTGGTGCTAATGGTGCACGTATTCGTTTGGAACCTCAGAAAAACTGGGAAGTCAATAATCCGGCCGAGCTATCTAAAATTCTATCCGTTTTGGAAGGAATTCAGAAAGAGTTCAATGATGCACAATCCGGCAACAAGAAAGTTTCTTTGGCAGATTTGATTGTACTTGGGGGCAGTGCAGGTATTGAAGAGGCAGCTAGAAATGCGGGACACGATATTGAAGTGCCTTTCACTGTGGGAAGAACGGATGCCTCTCAAGAGCAGACAGATGCTTATTCCTTTGAAGCACTTGAACCAAGGGCAGATGGTTTTAGAAACTACAAAAACCCTGATTTTAAGGCTTCCGCAGAAGCTTTGCTGGTAGACCGTGCCCAATTAATGACCTTGACTGCACCAGAAATGACGGTTTTAATTGGTGGTATGCGTGCGTTGAATACAAATTACGATGGCTCTACTCATGGTGTCATGACTGACCGTCCGGGCGTGTTGACAAATGATTTCTTTGTAAATCTTCTGGATTTAAGCGTAAAATGGGAAGATACCTCTAATGATGAAACCATTTTTGCAGGTCGCGATCGCAAGACGGGTTCGGTTAAGTGGACGGGAACTCGTGCAGATCTTATTTTCGGTTCCAATACGGAGTTAAGGGCTTATGCCGAGGTTTACGGTTGTGAAGATTCAGAAGAAAAGTTCATTAAGGATTTTGTATCCACTTGGACAAAAGTGATGAATCTAGATCGTTTCGATTTAGCCTGATAAGCAAATTATATTGCTATGAAAATGAAAACGCCCTGATGTAATCAGGGCGTTTTTTCGTTATATATGGCGATATTATAATACATATTGTATTCGTAGGCCACAGTAGTAATTTCTTCCATTACCGGGATAAAAATACCTTGGTGCCCTTCCACCAAAACTGGAAGCGTTTATGAGAACGGACTGTGCATAGTTGATGTCGAATATATTGTTGATTCCGAAGTTGAGCCCCAAATTAAAATCTGAAAATAATATGGTTTGATATTTCGCTTGCATATTGAAAACATTAAAAGAATCACTACTTAGCGAATTAGCATCGGTCAATGGAATTTCATCTACAAATTGATGCACCAAGTTCAATTGTAATTTTTTGGAAAGAATATTTAACCCGGATTGTATACGGTGTTTTGGAACCCCGGTTAAAGGATTTCCTGAAAAATTATCCTCTCCATCAATAAAATCAATAAAACTATGGTCGCTTAAGGTATAATTCAAATAAGGTATAACAGTTATTTTTTTGGAAACTTGGAGGTTGGAATTTACTTCTAACTCAAACCCCTGATGCCGTGTTTGACCGGCATTTCTTCCAACAAATTGATCGTCACCAATACGCTGGGCAACCAATAGATCTTTAATGTTCATGCGATAAACAATGGCGTTTACGCTGAGTTTGTTTTTAAAAAAGGAAAAATCACTCCCCAATTCATAATTTATTCCTTTTTCTTGAGCTATCTCCGGATTAATGACACCATCAGGAGTCAGGGTTTCTTCTAAACCGGGGTTGGAAAAACCATGACTTATATTGGCATAAAGCGTTGTATTTATGGTTTGGTGACGAATGCCCAAACTGGGCAAAAGAATGGCATCAAAATTTCGCGCTGCGGAAGTATTGTTTTCGTTATTGAATAAATCCCTAAAATCATAATCTGTCTTATTTAAATTTAAGCCACCCTGTATTGAAAGATTGTTGTTCAGGGGATAGGTTAATGTTCCAAACAGATTGAGTTGATTTCTGAATTCTTTGTTTTTGCTTAATCTATCACCAAGTAAACTTCCGTTTCCGTTATTGTCGGCAAAGTTGTTTTGAAAAGTTCCCCAATGATATTCGTCCTTGTACAGCTCTGCACCAAAAACAAATTTGGACTTTTTTAGATTTCCTTCAAATTGTGTCCTAAAGCCATAACCGTTGGTAAATTCATCTAAAATATTAAAGGGGCGTGGCTCATAATGGTCCAAATAAGAATAGAACAAGCTTGTGGAATTTTTTATGGAAGGGCCTAATTTTTGTTCCAATGACAATCCTGTCAAAGTATATTTATTGTCTTCAAAACCTTGGGCCGCGAGCCAATTACCGGCCGCTCTTGTTGGGTCTTCCTCAAAATCGGTTTGGTTAAGGGAACTTGGAATTTGTGCATTGTAATCTATATGGTTGAGAACAAGACCCAGTGTAGTGCTAGGTCCTAGAAAGGCTTCGCTTGTTAATAATATTCCATTCCTCTTAAAACGATTGTTTTGACGAAATCCATCAGTTTCCAAGTGATTGTAATTTAAGTTGAGATTGAATTTTTCATCCGAATGGCGAAAGGATAAATTGTTTTTCAACATATTATAAGATCCCACACTGAAGTTATTGGACAACTTAGTTTCTACAATACTATTTTTCGAGGTATTCAGAAGAATGGCCCCTCCCAAATTGGTTCCGTAAGCTGTTGCCTTAGGTCCTTTAATGACTTCTATACTGCCTAGATTTTCAAGGTCAAAAGCTTCAATAGTTGAAAACCCGGTGCCATTGGTAACAGGAATTCCGTTAAAATATAATCGCAATTTATCGGTGCCAAAAGGAGTTCTTGCACCAACCCCGCGTATGGTAATTCTATTTGTGTTTAGTGCCCCTGAAAGAAGATACACCCCCGCTACTTGGTTTAAGGTAGTGGCAAAATCAATGGGGCTATTGGTTCTTATTTGTGCAGGCTGTAAAATAGAAGAAGCCGTAATGCCTAAAATCTCAGAGGATGTGAAAGTATCCAAAAGTATGACTTCATCCAGCTTAGTGATGGAATCGTTTTGGCCATAAAAAAAAGAAAAAAAAAGACAGCAAAAGAGAAGCGAAAAAACTTGTTTCATTAAAATGGGATAAGCCCTAAAAATAGCTATTTTTAGGCAAAATTGTATGAATGAAAATAATATCCTATAACGTAAACGGAATCCGTGCGGCACTTAAAAAAGGTTTTATGGAATGGTTGCGATCCGTAAATCCTGATGTGGTTTGTTTACAGGAAATTAAAGCCAGTCGGGAGCAGTTGGATTTATCTCTTTTTGAGGCTGCAGGTTATGGATATAATTATTGGTACAGTGCTCAAAAAAAAGGATATAGTGGGGTTGCCATATTGAGCAAAACCAAGCCAGATCATATAGAATATGGAACTGGGATAGACTATATGGATTTTGAAGGTAGGAATATAAGGGCCGATTTTGGGGATGTTTCCGTGATGAGCATGTATTTGCCATCCGGGACCAATATGGACCGTTTGGATTTTAAACTTACCTACATGGCAGATTTTCAAAAGTATGCAGATGAGCTTAGGAAAACGAACCCAAATCTGATAGTGCTTGGAGATTATAATATTTGTCATGAAGCTATTGACATCCACAATCCGGTAGGGCTTAAGAATGTATCCGGTTTTTTACCAGTGGAAAGGGAATGGATCGGAAATTTCATAAAGAGTGGTTTTATAGATAGTTTCCGCCATTTTAATAAGGAACCTGATTATTATACATGGTGGAGTTACCGGGCAAATGCAAGAAACAACAACAAAGGTTGGCGGCTGGATTATGGAATGGTGAACGAATCCCTAAAAGATAGGTTAAAGCGTTCCGTCATTTTGTCCGAAGCAAAACATAGTGATCACTGCCCAATATTGGTGGAGATTACAGATTAACCCTGTTAATTTTGTATTTTTGCAAGCTTAAAATTCAAATCGATCAGCAATGAAATATACCAAGTTGCCCCATACGGATATTGAAGTAAGTAAAATTTGCCTAGGCACAATGACTTGGGGAAATCAAAATACGGAAGCAGAGGGCCACGAGCAGATGGATTACGCTTTGGAACAAGGAATCAATTTCTTTGATACGGCAGAGTTATATCCCATACCGGCACATCCTGATAGAAAATCCGATACGGAAAAAATCATAGGCACTTGGTTTAAGAAAACAGGTAATAGGGACAAAGTTGTGTTGGCCAGTAAAATTGCCGGGAAGGCCGAGTTCACAAAATTTATAAGAACAACAGGTTTTCAAAGGGAATCTATCATAGAAGCGGTAGAAGGCAGCTTGCAGCGTTTGCAAACGGATTACATAGATTTGTATCAACTTCACTGGCCTGAGCGAAACACCAATTTTTTTGGAAAGAGAGGTTATAAAGTCGATATCACGGACCATTGGGAAGATAATTTTCACCAAGTCTTGGAAACACTCAGGGATTTGGTCAGAGAAGGCAAGATAAGACATATTGGTATTTCTAATGAAACCCCTTGGGGTACAATGCGGTATCTGGAAGAAAGTAAGGTCCATGCTACTTTGCCTAGAGCGATTACGGTACAAAACCCTTACAGCCTATTGAACCGTATTTTTGAAATTGGGATGTCCGAAATTTCTATGCGAGAGCAAATAGGACTTTTGGCCTATTCACCATTGGGATTTGGCGTTTTAAGTGGAAAATATCTGGGGGACAGAATGCCAGAAGGCTCACGACTGGCTTTATTCCCCAATTACAATCGATATATAAAACCGGAGGCTATAAAGGCTACGCAAAAATATTATGAATTGGCACAGGCCAACGATCTGTCATTGGCGCAGATGTCATTGGCATTTGTAAATTCAAGACCTTTTTTGACAAGCAATATTATTGGAGCTACGACCATGAAGCAACTAAAAGAAAATATTGCTAGCATTAATATGGAGCTTTCCGACGAAATTTTGGAGCAGATCGATGCCATCCATGAAGAAATTCCAAACCCTGCACCTTGATGAGTTTGGTTTTTCTAAAGATAGGCTTTTGGCAAATAGTACTTATCGTTGCCGTGGTAATCATCTTTATGGTAATAGCGAGAATTATGCGAGATAAGCGTTAACCGAACAAGTTGCTCACCACATCTTCAATCTTGGAGGCCAATTGTATTTTGATTTTGGTATTCTTTAATCCTATTTTGTTGTTCTTGGATACAATTATTGAGGTGTAACCCAATTTTTCGGCTTCAATGATACGCTGTTCAATACGTTGTACCGGACGTATTTCGCCGGCAAGTCCAACTTCCGCGGCAAAACAGACCCCTTTTTCAATAGGAATATCTTCATTGCTTGACAAAATTGCGGCAATGACCGCTAAATCTATCGCAGGATCATCTACCGAAATACCTCCAGTAATATTCAGGAAAACGTCTTTGGCCCCTAATTTAAAACCAGCCCTTTTTTCCAGAACGGCCAATAACATATTTAAGCGTTTGGCATTATAACCTGTTGCAGAACGTTGCGGCGTACCATAGACCGCGGTACTGACCAACGCTTGGATTTCAATCAATAAAGGCCTCATGCCCTCTACGGTAGAGGCAATTGCCGTTCCGCTAAGTCCACCATCGTTTTTGGAAATAAGTATTTCGGACGGATTGTTTACTTCTCTTAAACCACTGCCATGCATTTCATAAATACCAAGTTCTGCCGTAGAGCCAAACCTATTTTTTAAGGAACGTAAAATGCGATATACATAATTACGGTCGCCCTCAAACTGGAGAACGGTATCTACCATATGTTCCAATATTTTTGGTCCGGCAATAGACCCGTCTTTGGTAATATGACCTATCAAGATAACAGGAGTATTGGTTTCTTTTGCGAATTTGATGAGTTCTGCGGTGCATTCGCGTATTTGTGAGATACTTCCTGCAGCAGATTCAATATAGTCCGAATGCAATGTCTGAATGGAATCTATGACCACAATGTCAGGTTCGGTAGCTTCAATCTGTTGGAATATATTTTGGGTTTTCGTCTCGGTAAGAATAAAACAAGTCTCGCTGTGGGGATGTATTCTATCCGCACGCATCTTAATTTGTTTCTGGCTTTCCTCACCGGAAACATAAAGGGTCTTGTAGGGTAGTTTTAAGGCGATCTGCAAAAGCAAGGTGCTTTTTCCGACACCAGGTTCACCGCCTAAAAGGACTAGGGCACCGGGTACCAAACCACCTCCTAGAACACGATTAAACTCCAAATCAAAGGTGTTTAGGCGTAGTTCTTTTTCTGTGCTGATTTCATTGACACGCAAGGGTTTCGAAACCTTTCTACTCGTATTGTTCTGCGTCTTCCAGTTACTTTTTTCCTCTTTTTGAACAACTTCTTCTACAACAGTATTCCATTCCTTACAAGCGGAACATTGTCCTACCCATTTGGCGTACTGTGTTCCACAATTTTGACAAAAAAAAGCTGTTTTCGTTTTGGCCATGCTTACCCTTTACCTTTTGGGATAAAGGTAACAAGAAGTTTAAAAAATAATCCAAATGTTTTGTGGACTATTGATCGTAACATCTTCTTTGGCTTCGCAGGCATTTTACACCATTATATAGAAAAAAGATGCGAAAAGCATAAAAGCTGAACCGAAAATTATTTATAAATCAATTGAATCATTCCGACCGATTATCGATTTTGGCTTTTTCTTTACTGATTTGTGAAAAGGCAAGAAAGAAAGAAGTCCAGGCCATAACTAGGGCAGAACCGCTATAGGCCAGAATAAATTCGCCTTTTAATCCATAATATGTAAATAATATACCGGAGCATATTAAAAACAATGATCTAGGTTTAATCATCATAAGTAGGTTTTTTTGGAATAACACGATTTGGGGTAGTGTTATGCCAGTTTAATAAAAATTAAAAGCCAAAATCGGCTTTGAGTGCATCCATTTTTTCTAGTGCCATTTCTTTGGTTAAAAAATCTATTTCTTCCATCTGGAAAGCCTTTTCAAAAGTCTTTAAAGCTTTTTTGGGCTCTCCTAATTGTTCTAGATATTCGGCCTCAAAATAAAAGCCGAGCATAGTCTCGGGATATTCTTTTTTGCATAAATCCGATAACGGTTTAAGCGATTCAAAATCTTCTTTCTTTCTGGAGGCGGCATAGATTGCCATGATATCATTTAGCTCAACCGGCTTGCTGAATCCAAAAACATCAACTATTCCTTGGTATTTATCGTCTAGATATTGAAAAACAGGTTCCTCCGAGGCCAAAATCTTTGTCTTATATTCTTTTGGACTTATAGGCTTGAACATACTAAAAATATTATCAAAAGCTTTTCCAAGGCCATAGGTGACTACTGAAATATGGTCCGCAGTCTTGTATTCGTCAAAAAAGTAATGCAAGGTCTCTTTGTCCAAAGCTTTGATTCCTCTGTCCAATGCCATGATTGCCGGAGTGTCCTTGCTTTGTTCTCCCTCTACAATTAGTTGATAAAATAGCTGCTTTTCAAAAACGGAAAGTCGGGAGGGTATTCTAGTCTCCATTTCTGGGGCCAAAGTTGGCGAAATATTTACATAAGCACTAAAAAGAGAATTGCCCTTAAAGAGCCAATAGTTTTGAAAATTTGCAGTAATATCATACCCCACGATCATTTTGAAGGGTGCGGTACTAAAATTCAAATCCAAATAAGGGATGAGCTCCATCCCTATAAATTCAAAGAATTTTTCACCTTTTTCCGAGGGAAGCCCGTTTTCGTCATTGAAGGCGCAATCCTCATATCGCAAATCATTTTTACTTTGATTGATACCGACGATGATGCTTTGCGGCATGCCATGAAACCTACTGTAGAGTTTGGATGTTGCCACCACTTGGTCAAACAGGTACTCGGCATCCAAAACAATAATCAAAGGATATTTTTTGGTGTCATCCAGATTTTCGGGAAAATAATACTGAACGTCTCGCCTTTCCTGAAGTTTGAAGGATTCAAAGATTTCTTGTTTTACCTGAGCCGTAGCCATTGTGCCCAAGCTCAAAAATAAAATAAGCACAATTCTTTTCATGTACGACTATTGGTTGATAGTGTAAGAATACTATCGATTTCTGTTCAATAACGGTAATAATAGGAAAGATATTGCACCAAAAACCACATTCATAAGGGTTTGTGCAATCCACATGATCCATCCGAAGGCATCTCCGGAGACACTACTGATACCAAAAAGTGCCAAGGCTTTGCTAACCAAAATGGGAAATAAGCCTACGCCACCGTTTGTAGTGGCCATGGCAAACGCCCCGAATACAAAGGCTACCATGACTTCACTTAATGAAAGAGCAACGGTTTCCGGAACGGTAAATTTAATGACCCACATCATACCGATGTAGCAAATCCAAATGAACAGTGTATGGAAAACAAAGGCCCATTTTCTTTTCATTTTAAAAATGCTGAAAACACCGTCCATTAGCCCGGTTACAAAGACTTTTATTTTCTGTGTTATTTTGGACTTTGACTTTTTGATAAAAAGGAAAAAGATAACGAATCCAAAGATGCCTGCTCCAAGCAATAAGAAGATGCCGTTTAAATTTAATCCGCGTTGCTGGAAAAAATCAATGATAATATCGGTTTGAAGTAAAAGTGTAATAATAACGACGACCAAAAGCATGAATACGTCTACTACTCGCTCCGTTACTATGGTACCAAAACCCTTTTCAAAAGGTACACCTTCATACGTAGTAAGTGCCGTTGCCCTTAAAATCTCTCCAGTTCTTGGAACACCAAGGTTGGCCAAATAGGCCATAAATATCATTAATATGTTATTGATCAACTTGGGTTTATATCCCAAGGGTTCCAATAAATAATTCCAACGAATGGCCCTGGAAATATGGCCCAGTAGCCCAAGGATAAGGGAAAGGATAATCCAAAAAACATCGGCTTCTTTAATGTAAAAGAGAATTTTTTCCCTATCCGCCGCCGCTGTATTATTATACCAGTAGACGACCAAAAAAATTCCAATAGCAATCGGAAGAATTGTTTTTAGGGTTTTTTTTAGGGAATTGGTCAAAATCTACGTTGCTATTTTAATTCGAATTTAACCAAGTTCTTGTTTTTAACTAGGATAATAAGTTGTTTTCCTCGTTAGGGAATACCAAAGAAGGATTGAAGGTCTTGGCATCCTCAATATCCATACGGCCATACGTGATCAATATTAAAACATCACCAACCGCCACTTTTCTGGATGCTGCTCCGTTTAAGGTAATTTCTCCACTGCCTCTTGGTCCGGGAATGGCATATGTTTCTAGACGCTCTCCGTTATTATTGTTCACGATTTGGACTTTTTCACCTCTGATGATATTGGCGGCGTCCATCAAATCTTCATCAATGGTAATACTGCCTATGTAGTTCAAGTCGGCCCCAGTAACTTTTACGCGATGAATCTTAGATTTTACTACTTCTATTTGCATGGTTCAAAATTAATCAATTCAGTGCTACATTGTCTATCAGCCGAATATCACCGGCGTAAACAGCGATAAAAGCCCTGTATTTTTTGTTGTTGCTTTTTCGCTTAACGGGTGTTAAAGATGTAACGTCGGTAATCTCAATATATTCCAAATTGAGTTTTTCATGGTTTTTAAACATCTTCCGTACCCATTTCTTTGTTTCCAAAGCACTTTTTGTGCCAAATTTTCTTTTGGCAGTTGTTAAGGTTTCATAAATAAAACCTGCCGTTAGTCGCAGATCCTTGGAAAGTCTTTCATTTCTTGAACTCATGGCCAATCCGTGTGGTTCCCGAACTATGGGACAGCCAATTATTTCTACGGGTATATTTTCTAAAACTGTCAGTTTTTGGATGATACGTAGTTGTTGAAAATCTTTCTCTCCAAAATAAGCCCTTGTAGGTTTTATAAGTTTCAATAATAATGCTACTATAGTGCCCACGCCGTTAAAATGATCTTCGCGGAACTCACCTTCCATGACCTTGTCCAACCCATCAAAATCATACTTCTTAAGGATAGGACCATCAGCATAGATCTCATTGATTTTTGGGGCAAAAACGATAATATCCTTAGATAAGGATTTGATCAGTTCCAAATCTGCCGATAACGTTTTTGGATACTTCTTAAGGTCTTCCTCATTGTTGAATTGGGTAGGGTTTACGAAAATACTCACAACCACGTGTTTATTCTCTAGGAACGCTTTTTTGATCAGTGAGGCATGTCCTTCATGTAAAGCACCCATGGTAGGAACCAACCCTAGATTGTTACTGGGCCAGATTTTATTTAATCTTTCTTCCAGTTCATTTTTTGTTTCAAAAACTAACATCCAATAGCTGTTTTAGGCGAGCAAACTTACTATAAATACGGCTAATCTCTTTATTTTTTGTAATTTTGCCGCTACGTTCAAGTGAAAAATAAAAAACAGCCTTTATGAATGGGAAAAAGATATTGTTTGTATCTTCAGAATTAGTTCCTTACCTACCCGAAAACGAAGTTTCCTTAATGTCATACGAGACGCCTAGAATGGTCAACAGCAATGGTGGCCAAATAAGGATTTTTATGCCCAGGTACGGTAATATTAATGAAAGGAGGCATCAATTACATGAGGTAATCCGTCTATCGGGTATGAATTTGGTAATCAATGATATGGACATGCCCTTGATTATCAAGGTAGCTTCTATACCAAGGGAAAGAATTCAGGTCTACTTTATAGACAATGAGGAATATTTTAAGCGTAAGGCTACGTTTACGGACAAGGAAGGCAATCTGTTTCCTGACAATGACCAACGTGCAATTTTCTTTGCAAAAGGTGTAATGGAAACCGTTAAAAAATTAAACTGGTCTCCGGATATCATCCATGTACATGGGTGGATGGCCAGCTTATTGCCACTTTATCTTAAAAAATATTACGCGGACGAACCTCTTTTTGCCGATAGTAAAATAGTACTTTCCGTATATGGAAAAACGTTTGATGGTGCCCTTGATCAAGATATGCTAAAACGAATTGCTTTTGATGGTATTCCTGAAGAAGAGATAGCATCTCTGGGAGAGCCTACGTATAATAATTTGTTAAAGGTTGCCGTAGATTTTTCAGATGCCGTTATTTTAGCATCGGAAGAAATTCCAGAGGAATTGAACACACACATTGCCAACCAAGAAAAACCGGTGTTGCCTTATGTTTCTGTCCAAGAATTTGAAGAAGCGTATGCTGACTTTTATAACACGAAAGTTTTAAAATAATCTGAATGAATTTTAATACAGAGTTCTCTATTCCCAAATTTTTGGGTATGGTTTTGGTTGTACTACTTTTTGTTTCTTGCGAAGAAGATTTAACGGATATTGGATCTGGCGTGGTAGGTTCTGAACCTTTTGAAACAGGTAAAGAAGTATTCAATGTATTTGCTTTTAATAAAAATATTGAAGCGGTAAGAACCAATGGATTGCCAATTTATCAGCTGGGAAGTTTTAACGATCCCGTTTTTGGAAGAACACAAGCCAGTATTACGGCACAAGTAAACTTCATGGTTACTGCCAACAGCAGTGAAGCCAACCCAACATTTGGAATACTAACACAGGACGTTGAGGAAAATCCTGATCCCGAAAATCAAAATCAAATTCAGGAAAATGAAACGGTTCAAGAGGTATTTTTGTACATTCCCTATTTAAATAATAGTATAGATACGGATAGGGACGGGGTTGTGGATAGCGAGGATGCCGATCCAAACGATCCCAATAGTGATAGTGATAATGACGGTGTTACTGATATACAGGAAAGTATCAATAATACCGATCCTTTAGAGGTGGATACGGATAATGACGGTATAAATGATGATGTTGACGAAGAAACCTTTGGAGATCGTTTTGCCATTGAACGAGATTTAGATAGTATCTATATCAGAGGAAGACGGTATGATGAGGTAAAGGATGATGCAGCGTTTTCAAAGATTTTTAATCTAAAAGTGGAACGTTCTACTTTTTTCTTGAGGGATTTGGACCCGAATACAAATTTCCAGGAGTCCCAAGAATACTTTTCTTCACAGGAATTTTCCCCAACCTTTACCGATGAGGTATTGTTTGACGGGGAAGTCACTATTAGCAATAAAGAAATACTTTTTGTTGTGGAAGATGATGACCCTGATACGGAAGATGTGAATGAGGAGGGAACGATATCTTCCACATTGCCGCCTGGTATACGAGTGCCATTAAATAACGATTTTTTTCAACAAAATATCTTGGATAAGGAAGGATCTTCAGAGCTTTTGTCCAATGCAAATTTAAGGGAATTCTTTAGAGGGCTGCATTTGTCCATTGATACTGATGTGCTGTTATTGCTAAATATTTCGCAAGCGGAAATAGATATTGTCTACAATCATGATAGTTTTAGTAATGGAGGCACTACTGATGACACCAGTGATGACGGTATAGTAAAATTGGAGAAGACTTTTAAATTGCAACTACTACAAGCGGGGGGCAATGCTGTTAATACTTTTGTAAACGAAGATTATCCTACCAATATTCAAGAGGAACTGGATAATGAAACCAATGCATCTCGCATTTATGTGAAGGGAGGCGCAGGGGTTACGACCCAAATAAATCTTTTTGAGGCCGAAGAAGGTGCAGAAAATATAATTGAGGAACTTAGGGCTAAAAATAGGGTGATCAATGAGGCCAATTTGGTTTTTTATATAGACAGGGAGCAACTTGATAATGCGGGCGCTATAACCGAGCCACCGCGTCTTTATCTCTATAATGCTGATACTAATACGGAGCTTATAAACAGATTTACCGAGCAGAATAATGAATCGCAGGGTCTTTTTGGAACATTTCTCAATTATGACGGAATAATTGAAAAGGATACCGATGGGAAAGGCATAAAATATTCGATTAAGATTACAGACCATATAAATAATATTTTGGTCCGAGATGCGGATAATGTCCCTTTGGGACTAACACTGACCACTGATATTTTGAACAACTCTTTTGCAAATGCAATGCTAGTAGAAGCAGAAAAGGATTTACCAGTTACATCCACTTTAACGCCTCTGGGCACCGTACTTTATGGTCCAAATATTCCTTTGGATAACCCCGATTTTGATAAAAGATTGAAATTAGAAATCTTTTTTACTGAAATCGACTAGTTTTTAGTTTGACCAAAACCAAAATTTACCATTTACAAAGGTTTTTTTACCAGATACATATCACTTCATAGAATTTACACGTTTAATAGCTAAGAAACTCGCTTTTAAAAGGGTATTGAATTATTTTTGCGTAAGAATTTTATTAAATCATAAAATATTAAATCATGTGTGGAATTGTAGGATATATTGGTCATAGAGAAGCTTTTCCGGTGATTATCAAAGGACTTCAAAGATTGGAATATCGTGGTTACGATAGTGCAGGAATTGCATTATACGATGGCTCACAAATAAATCTTACTAAGACCAAGGGCAAGGTAGAGGATTTAAGAAATAAGGCAAAAGGAGTATCACAAGCAGGAACTTTGGGGATAGGTCATACAAGATGGGCTACCCATGGGGTTCCTAATGATGTTAATTCTCACCCTCATTATTCCAACTCCGGTGATTTGGTAATTATTCATAATGGAATCATTGAAAATTATGAATCCATAAAGAAGGAGTTGACCAAAAGGGGATACACTTTTACTTCCGATACGGATACCGAAGTCTTGGTCAACCTTATTGAGGAAGTTAAAAAAACGGAAGATGTAAAGTTGGGACAAGCTGTCCAAATAGCTTTAAATCAAGTCGTAGGAGCCTATGCCATTGCAGTGTTCGATAAAAAAAAGCCGGATGAAATCGTAGTAGCGAAATTAGGAAGTCCGTTAGCTATTGGAATTGGGGAAGATGAATTTTTTATTGCTTCGGATGCTTCGCCATTTATTGAGTTTACCAACAACGCCGTCTATTTGGAGGATGAAGAAATGGCGATCATCAGATTGGGTAAAGAGATAAAACTGAGAAAGATTAAGGACGATGCAGTAGCATATCCCAGAATATTGGAACTCCAAATGAACTTGGAGGAAATAGAGAAAGGAGGCTACGACCATTTTATGCTCAAAGAAATTTATGAGCAACCTAGGGCAATAAAGGATACCTATAGAGGAAGGTTACTTGCCGAGCAAGGCCTGATCCGTATGGCGGGAATTGACCAAAACTTGGAAAAGTTCCTTAACGCGAATAGAATCATCATCGTAGCTTGCGGCACGTCTTGGCACGCTGGCTTAGTAGCGGAATATATTTTTGAAGATTTGGCCAGAATTCCTGTGGAAGTAGAGTATGCTTCTGAATTCAGGTATAGAAATCCCGTAATTACCGATAAAGATGTACTGATTGCCATCTCTCAATCCGGTGAGACGGCAGATACGTTGGCGGCCATTAAATTGGCAAAGGAAAAAGGAGCTTTCGTTTTTGGAGTTTGTAATGTAGTAGGCTCTTCCATTGCTCGTGAAACCCATGCCGGAGCCTATACTCATGCAGGTCCGGAAATTGGAGTGGCCTCCACAAAGGCGTTTACTACGCAAATTACGGTATTGACCTTAATTGCTTTGAAACTGGCAAAGGAAAAAGGTGTTTTCTCTCAAACACAGTTTCATGAATATTTAACAGAATTGGAAAATATTCCAAATAAGGTAGAAAAAGCACTGGAATCCAATCCATTGATTGAGATTATATCGGATGTTTACAAAGATTCTACGAACTGCCTATATCTGGGAAGAGGGTATAATTTCCCAGTAGCACTGGAAGGGGCTTTAAAGCTTAAAGAGATCAGTTACATCCATGCGGAAGGGTATCCTGCAGCTGAAATGAAACACGGCCCTATTGCTCTAATAGATGAACAAATGCCCGTTTTTGTTATAGCGACAAAGAAAGGCCATTACGAAAAAGTAGTAAGTAACGTTCAGGAAATAAAATCCAGAAAAGGTAAAATCATAGCGATTGTCACGGAAGGCGATGAGCAGGTCACCGAAATCGCAGATCATGTAATCGAAGTACCGGAAACCTTGGAAAGTCTTTCGCCTTTGTTGACGACAATCCCACTACAATTATTGTCGTACCATATAGCGGTAATGCGTGGTTGTAATGTAGATCAACCCCGTAATTTGGCAAAATCCGTAACGGTAGAGTAAATAAACAAAACCCATTATATTAACATAAAAAGAGGCGCATTGATCAATGCGCCTCTTTTGTTTTTTATGAATTTACCGATTTTCAACCTCCTATTTTATTAAAATAATACTATGCATGCATAATTTTTTTCATTTTCTTACTTTTGAGATTAAATAATCTGTATCTTGGTTGTCAAACTAATTTTAACTCAAATTTCAAATGAGAACAATACTATTTTTAGCATTGGTCATGGTTGGGGCTATAGGAATGTCCCAAACTACGATCAATGGAAACGTTGTTGATGAAAACAACGAGCCTATCCCCGGGGCCAATATTGTTATAGTCGGCAAAGCAATAGGTACGGTTTCTGATTTTGACGGTAATTTCACCTTACAAACTTCGGAAGATCCCCCATTTCAATTGAGGATTACCAGTCTTGGTTATACGGAGGCAACTGAAAACATTACTACGAACAATCAAACGATTAACGTGGTTTTGAACGAAGCACAGACCTTTTTGGATGAAGTAGTACTATCCGCTTCAAGAACGCCAGAACGTATTTTTGAATCGCCCGTAACGGTAGAACGTATGGGCCTCGAAACGATAAAGAATACCGCTTCCGCAGATTTCTACGGGGGACTCGAAAATTTAAAAGGGGTGGATGTAAACACCAACAGTTTAACTTTTAAATCTGTTAATACAAGAGGTTTTGCCACATTTGCCAATACAAGATTTATGCAATTGGTAGATGGTATGGACAATTCTACTCCGGCCCTTAACTTTCCTATAGGTAATTTGGTAGGTCTGGTAGAGACAGATGTTCTAAGTGTAGAACTTTTGCCAGGTGCATCTTCGGCATTGTACGGCGCAAATGCCTTCAATGGTATTCTGTTTATGCGAAGCAAAAATCCTTTTGATTATGAAGGCATCAGTGTTTCCGTGAAAAGGGGAATAACTTCACAAGAAGCCGCTGGAGATAATGCCTATACAGATGTTGGAATTCGTGCGGCATACAAATTCAGTGATAAATTTGCTGGAAAGGTGAATTTCGGTTATTTAAGAGGAACCGACTGGGCCGCAACCAATGAAACGGATAAAATTGATCCTACCAGAACTAGGGCGGATTTGGATTACGATGGAATAAATGTATATGGTGATGATTTCTCGGTCGATATCAAAGATGTAGCGGTTACCTTGGAAGGTCTTGGAGTGCTTCCTGCTGGAGCCAATGCTTTAGTGCCTTCACAACAAGTTACTAGGATTGGATACAATGAGGCAGATTTAACCAATTATAGAGCGGAAAGTATTAAGGCAGATTGGGGCCTCTACTATCGCCCTTGGGAAAATGATTTTGAAATTTCTTATGTGGGGAAAGTAGGAACCGGTTCCACAATTTATCAAGGAACCAATAGATATAACATTAATGGGTTTTTTCAAGAACAGCACAAACTGGAAGTTAGGAACGATAACTTTTTTGTAAGAGGATATTTGGTAGCTGATAAAGCTGGGGATTCTTATGATATGGTTTTTACAGGCATCAATATCAATAGAGCATGGAAAGATGATCAAACTTATTTTGGGGAATACACGGGTGCTTATGTTCAGGCTACTTTAGGAGGAGCAACCAATGAGCAGGCGCATGCCGCTGCAAGAGCACAAGCAGAATCGGGTCGTTTTCTTCCGGGAACCCCAGAATTTCAAAACGCTTTTAATAGAATTATCCAAGACCCTGACTTATCAACGGGTTCAAGATTTCAAGATGCATCTAAATACTATCACGCAGATGCCAATTATAATTTTAGCCATTTGATTGATTGGGCCGAAATCCAAATCGGAGGATCTTTTAGGGAGTATAGCTTGAATTCTTCGGGAACCATTTATACGGATGTGGATGGTCCTATCAATTATTCAGAATTTGGATTATATACACAAGTTCAGAAAACTATTGAACTTCAAAATGAAAAAAGCTTAAAACTTACAGGATCAGTGAGATATGATAAATCGGAATTTTTCGATGGGTTCTTTTCACCCAGACTGTCTGCCGGATTTACGTTGAACAGGGACCACAATATTAGGGCTTCTGTACAAACAGGTTTTAGAAACCCGACTACGCAGGATTTATTTATTGGACTTAATGCTGGTAGAGCTACTTTGATTGGTGCTGCTCCTGACAACTTAGATCGTTTTTCTAGAGATTATAATGTTAGTGGTGGTGGTCAAGCATTGGGCCAACCCGAAACAATTACCCAGACCGGTAGAGCGGCTTATGAGAATTCATATTCGGCAAGATCTGTTCAAAGATTGGCTGCATCAGGAAATCCTGCAGACTTGGTAGTGTCCAACCCAGGCTTGGTACAACCGGAACAGGTTACCTCTTTTGAAGTAGGGTATCGAGGAAAAATCAACAAATTGATCGTAGACTTTAGTACTTACTATAACAGCTACACGGATTTTATTTCACCGGAAAATGTTGTAGCACCTTTATACGGTACGGCAGGTGATGGTTCACTTTCATTAGCAGCCATATCCAATGGAGATTTTCAAACCTATCAAGCCTATACCAACTCAGATGCAGATGTAAATTCGTTTGGCGCTTCACTTGGGTTAACCACAAAAATATTTGGTGATTTTGATTTGAGCGGAAGTTATACTTATACTAAGTTGGATTTTGATAGGGAAGCCAATCCAGATTTTCAAGTACAGTTCAATACACCCGAGCATAAGTTTAAAGCTTCTTTTGGAAACACGCAACTCTTCAAAAATTTCGGATTCAATTTTGACTATCGCTTTAGTGATGATTATTTCTGGGAAGCCACCTTTGGTAATGGTATAGTACCGGAGTTTCATGTTGTGGATGCCCAGATCAGCTATGATGTGCCAAATATTAAATCTACGTTTAAGCTTGGTGGAAACAACATTTTGGGAGATGAGTATTTTACGGCCTTCGGAACCGGATTTATAGGGTCTATCTATTATGTTTCATGGACCATTAATAACTAGGTAAAAAAAGAAATCAAAAATTCGATATGAAAACTTTTAAATATATATTTCTCGTAATGTTAACCATAAGCTTTGCAGCTTGTAACGACATTGAAGATATTGATTTGACACCCGATGTAGAGACTGCGGCACTTCCCGAACTTACCGCAGGTTCGGCAGATTTTACCAATTATGTTTCTTTAGGTAATTCTTTAACGGCCGGTTTTACGGACGGAGCACTTTTTATTGCGGGACAGGAAAATTCAATACCCAATATTCTATCCCAGAAGTTTGCACTTGCAGGAGGGGGATCATTTGATCAACCACTAATGAGCGATAATACTGGTGGACTTCTGTTAGGAGCGACGCCAGTTGTTCAATATAGGCTCATTTTTAATGGGTCTGGACCACAACGCTTAAATGAGTTTTTTGAAGAACAGGGTGGTTCCGCCCCTTTGCCTACATCAAGTTTAGGTGTGAACAATCCAACAGGGCCTTTTAATAATATGGGTGTGCCGGGAGCAAAAAGCTTTCATCTGTTGGCTCCGGGATATGGTAACATTGCAGGTTTGTCATTGGACCCACCACTTGCAAATCCATATTTTGTAAGAATGGCTACTGCCCCAGATGCCTCTGTGATAGGTGATGCCGTTGCACAAGCACCTACTTTCTTTTCATTATGGATTGGAAATAATGACGTTTTGGGCTATGCAACCTCGGGAGGAGATGGTACAGATCCTATTACACCGGTATCTGGTATGCCAGGTGTAGGTTTTGATGGTTCATATGGGGCATTAATTGCTGCGCTTACAGCCAATGGAGCCAGTGGGGTGGTGGCCAATATTCCAGATGTGACTAGCATACCACATTTTACAACGGTCCCGCATAACCCGCTAGATCCAACTAATCCGAGATTCGGACCTCAGATTCCTACTTTAAACGGAATCTTCGGACAATTAAATCAAGTATATACCTTTTTAGAAAGTGTGAATCCGGCAATTTCTGCGGAGGAACGTTCTATTGAATTTTCTACAACAGGTGCCAGTGAGGTGGTCATATATGACGAAACATTGATTGATATATCCGAACAGATAAGAGATGTTTTACTTGCTAGTGATACCTTTCCAGTTTTTGTACAATCCTTTGGGTTGCCTGCCGCTGCCGCGCCAGCTGTAGCTACTTTATTAGGGAACACATATGGCCAAACACGTGAGGCTACAGAAGATGATTTATTTGTATTGCCAAGTTCAAATGTAATAGGCACAGTGAATGAAGCATCGGTAGCTGCTTTATCAACTCAACTTCCATTGGCCTTGGCAGGACAATTTTCCGTGGAAGGGATTACTTTGCCACTAGCGGATAAGTGGGTGCTGATACCCAGCGAACAGGAAGAGATAGCAGTAGCGACCGAGGCTTTTAATGCAATTATAGCAAATGCGGCCAGTGGCGCAGGCTTGGCCTTGGTAGATGCAAACACATTATTGAACCAATTGGCCAATGGGGGAATCACCAGCGGAGATTTTACACTAACCGCTAATTTGGTAACGGGGAGTGCTTTCTCTTTGGATGGTATACATCCCACGGCAAGAGGATATGCACTTTTGGCGAATGAATTTATGAGAGCTATCGATGCTACCTATGGCTCTAATTTTGAAGCATCGGGGAACTTTGTGAATGTAGGTGATTATCCCACAAACTATTCTCCGTCACTTCAATAAACTACTGATTATCAGTTTAAAAGACCAAAACGAAAAGGCGCTGTTAAAGCGCCTTTTTTCTTTTGCAAAAAAGGTGGAAAACAATTTTTCTTTAAAAGGGAATGATATATCTTTGCAGCCTGAAAATGAAACCATTTTTCAGCTGTTTTTAAACGTAATACATAAACATAAAAGTAATGTCAAAAGTTACAGGTAAAGTTTCGCAAATCATTGGACCAGTGGTTGATGTAGAATTTCAATCGGGTGATGACTTTCCAAAAATCTATGATTCCCTTGAGATAATAAAGGAGGATAAATCCAAACTGGTTTTAGAGGTACAGTCCCACGTTGGTGAAAATACCGTAAGAACTATTTCTATGGATTCTACGGATGGATTAAGTAGGGGAACGGAAGTGGTTGCTACGGGAAATGCGATTCAAATGCCAATTGGAGATGATGTTTATGGCCGTTTGTTCAATGTAATCGGAGATGCTATCGATGGTCTTGGTGACCTTCCCAAAGCTGGAAAAGATGGTTTGCCAATTCACAGGGAAGCACCAAAATTTGAAGATTTATCTACTTCTACAGAGGTATTGTTCACCGGGATTAAGGTAATCGATTTAATTGAACCTTATGCAAAAGGGGGTAAAATTGGTCTATTTGGTGGAGCCGGTGTTGGTAAAACAGTATTGATTCAGGAATTGATCAATAATATCGCTAAAGGTCACGGTGGTCTTTCTGTTTTTGCAGGTGTTGGGGAACGTACACGTGAAGGAAACGATTTACTTCGTGAGATGTTGGAATCGGGCATTATCAAGTATGGTGATGACTTTTTGCACTCCATGGAAGAAGGTGGTTGGGATTTATCCAAAGTGGATAAAAAAGCTATGAAAGATTCCAAGGCAACTTTTGTTTTTGGACAGATGAATGAACCACCGGGAGCACGTGCACGTGTTGCCTTATCCGGATTAACTATAGCAGAATACTTCCGTGATGGTGCTGGTGATGGCCAAGGAAAAGATGTACTGTTCTTCGTAGATAATATTTTCCGTTTTACACAAGCAGGTTCAGAGGTATCGGCACTTTTAGGTCGTATGCCTTCGGCGGTAGGGTATCAGCCCACTTTGGCAACGGAAATGGGAGCTATGCAAGAACGTATTACATCGACCAAAAGAGGTTCTATTACATCGGTACAGGCAGTATATGTACCTGCTGATGATTTAACGGATCCTGCTCCAGCAACTACATTTGCGCATTTGGATGCCACTACGGTATTATCCCGTAAAATTGCTGAATTAGGTATTTACCCTGCGGTGGATCCATTGGATTCTACATCGAGGATTCTTACTCCGGAAATTTTAGGAAATGACCATTATGCCTGTGCTCAAAGAGTAAAAGAGTTGTTGCAACGCTATAAAGAGCTTCAGGATATTATTGCTATTTTGGGTATGGAGGAATTATCCGAAGAGGATAAACTTGCGGTAGGTAGAGCGAGACGTGTACAGCGTTTCCTGTCACAACCTTTCCATGTAGCGGAGCAATTTACAGGCCTTAAAGGAGTTCTAGTCGATATTAAGGATACCATTAAAGGATTTAATATGATCATGGACGGGGAGTTGGACCACTTGCCAGAATCTGCCTTTAACCTTAAAGGAACTATTGAAGAAGCTATTGAAGCAGGTGAAAAAATGTTAGCTGAGGCTTAAATGGTTGTCAGTTGATAGTTGAGGTTTTCAGTAAGTAAACCATCAACCAACAACAAGCAACGAACAACTAAAGAATATGTATTTAGAAATTGTATCTCCGGAAGCAACATTATTTTCAGGCGATGTAACATCGGTAACGGTTCCGGGAATAAATGGTGAGTTCCAATTATTATCAAATCACGCTCCCATCGTATCCTTATTACAACAAGGAAAAGTAAAGATCGAAGGAAATATCGCCATAGATGAAGCTCATGAAAACAAATTTGCTAAAGAAGATGGTAAAACCATACTTTCCATCGGAAGCGGCACTATTGAAATGAAGGATAACAAAGTGATCGTTCTGGCGGATTAGGTTCCATCAACTTTATAAAATACTAAAAACCTCAAAGGCTCATTTATTGGGTCTTTGAGGTTTTTTATTTTTTAGAGTAAAAAGTAAGTCAATCTATTTATCTTGTCCATTCTAAACAAGTTCTGTTATGCTCACGAGAATACTTACCCTCATTTTTTTTACTATTTCTATCGTAACCTTTTCCCAAAAAAGGGCCATTACCCACGATGATTATGATTTATGGAAGGTGAATTCTGATGTTAAAATATCCAATAAGGGAAAACTGGTAGTTTCCGAGATTGAATTGCTGACCAAGAGAGGGGACGGGCATATTGAAATTTACAACACCGTAACGGATGAAAAATTTACTTTTCCGAGGGGATATCATGCCGCTATCACAGAAGATGAGCGGTATGTTATCTTTAAGCAAAAAGTAGCATATGATAGTATCCGTCAGGAGAAGAAGAAAGAGGTTAAAAAAGAAAATCGGGCAAAAGAAAAACTCTTTGTCTATGACGCCTTGAGCAATAGGATTATAGACTCCATTGTCAGGGTAAAAAAATACGATTTGCCCAAAAAGAATTCAGACTGGCTGGTGATAGAAAAGTACAAAGAAGAAAAAAGGAAAGATTCGGTCTCGGAGAATACCGCGAAAGATTCAATAGTTGAAACAAAAACGGATAGCCTAAAGAAAAAAGTAAAGCTAGCCTACAAACAACCATACGCCTTAGTTTATCATCTGAAGACCAAATCAAAGGATACGATTCATCAAATCAAGGAATATGCGCTTCCGGAAAGCGGAAATTCATTTCTCTTCTCTTTAAAAAATTCCAAAAAGGAAGAGAAGGATATCGGTATTTATAAATATGATATTATAAAAAAAGAAAAGATTAGCATCGATACCACACAATATCAATATTCAAAACTGGCTGTTGATAATACATCCGATCAGTTCGCCTACATTGCGGCCAGTGATTCTACACATACCGATTCATTAAAACACCAACTATTCTATTACAGGGAAAATACATTACGCACACTGGTGGATACGCTTGGGAGCAATATAAAAAACGGATGGATTTTAAGTAAGAACAATAAGCCCTATTTCTCCAAAAGCGGAAAGCGGCTGTATTTTTCATCAAAACCGGAACCAAAGTTGAATAGGGATACGACAAAACTGGATGACGAATTACCGGAAGTGGATGTATGGACTTGGAAAGATAAAATTTTGCAACCCGAGCAAAAAGTTCGGGAAGAAGAATTAGAGGCAAAAGCCTTTTTATCCTATTTCGACACAAAAAACAATACGTACGTTCAGCTACAGAATAATGTTGTTGAAAATTTGATTTTTGACAAGGAAAAGGAACAACCTTATATTATCGGCACATCTAATGCTTCCTATGCTATTTCGCGTTCTTGGGAATGGCCATGGGCCATGGATTTTTATAGCATTAATTCTGCTACGGGAGAAACAAAGCCAATTTTGGAAAAAGCCAGGCATACGGCATTCATAAGTTCAAAAAGTTCATATGCGCTGTATTTTGATATGGAAAAGCAACATTGGTTTTCTATTGATTTAAAGACCGGCTCCATAAAGGATTTGACAGGAGCGCTGTCTGTCAGTTTTCATGATGAGGACGACGATCATCCCGCCCTGGCGTTTCCTCACGGTTTTGGTGGTTTTGACAGTTCCGGAAATGCTTTGGTCTATGATAAATATGATGTTTGGAAGTTAACCTTGGATGGGAGTAGGACACCGGAGAACATTTCCAAAACAGGTCGATTGGATAATACAACCTATCGCGTTTTGAATTTGGACAAGGAAAATCCCGATTTAGCATCCTACCTAAAAGATGAACTGCTTCTGACCAGTTTTGACAGAAAAACAAAGGCTTCTGGATTGTACACATATAAAAGAGGGAAACTGAAGGAAAAGATAAAACCATCCAAATTCTATCTTCAAAATTATACAATGGCTAAAAATGCCCCTGTTCTAACCTATACCAAAGAGAATTTTCAGGTATATCCGGATACATATGTGACCAAAGACGGGTTCAAGAGCAATGTGAAGATTACGAATTTGAATCCCCATGAAAAGGATTTTAAATGGGGTACGGTAGAGCAATTTTCTTGGAATGCTTACGATGGTACCAAGTTAGATGGACTCATTTACAAACCGGAAAATTTTGATGCAAACAAAAAGTATCCCATGATTACATATTTCTATGAAAAGCGTTCGGACAATTATACGCGGCATTCCACCCCGAACCCAAGTAGGTCTATAGTAAACCCTACTTATTTGGTAAGTAACGAATACGTAATGTTCGTACCGGACATAGTCTATAAAGATGGAAAACCCGGTGAAAGCGCTTATAATTGTATTGTATCCGGCATTGAAGCGGTTGAGAAATTAGGTTATGTAGATAGTGACAATTTGGCTCTTCAAGGTCAAAGTTGGGGAGGGTATCAAGTAGCATATCTGGTCACCAAAATAAATAAATTTAAGGCAGCTATGGCGGGAGCTCCTGTAAGTAATATGACCTCTGCCTATGGCGGAATTAGGTGGGGTTCCGGCTTAAGTAGGGCATTTCAATATGAACGTTCACAGACAAGAATAGGTAAAGATCTTTGGGAAGGATTGGACCTATATATTGAAAACTCGCCTTTATTCGGAGTGCCGAATATTGAAACGCCCTTATTGATGATGCATAATGATGAAGACGGTGCAGTACCCTATTATCAAGGTATAGAGATGTTTATGGCCATGAGAAGGTTGCAAAAACCCGCTTGGCTTTTGGTGTATAACAAAGAAGCGCATAACCTTACCCAAATAAAAAACAGGCAAGATCTATCCATTAGGATGATGCAGTTCTTTGACCATTATTTGAAAGGAGCACCGGCACCGCTTTGGATGACGGAAGGCTTACCAAGAGTTAAAAAAGGCAAGGATTTAGGATATGAACTGGAAGGGGAATAGTTGAAATTTATGAATAATTTTATTCTTGACAGAATTCTAAAATATCCCCGGGCTGGCAATCCAAAGCTTTACAAATAGCTTCTAAAGTTGAAAAACGAACGGCTTTTGCCTTGCCAGATTTTAAAATGGATAGATTGGCTTCTGTGATACCAATAGTTTCTGCGAGTACCTTACTTTTCATTTTACGTTTGGCCAGCATAACATCCAAGTTTACAACGATTCCCATATTATATTGTTAAGTCGTTTTCAGATTGGACACTATAGCCTTTCTTAAAAATATAGGTTAAAAAAAACGCTATCATACCAAATATTAGATGCAAAATAAGGTTGTGAATATCTCTAAAATCAGTTTTTTGCATGATTGGATAATGAATAAGAACATACAAAATTGGACCTACTATTAAATTTAAAGCAGTAAAGTATTTAAGGTTTTTGATGGATTTGCGATTAAAAATCACTTTTTTGGAAAGCTCTTTAAAAATATTGGATAACACCCAAAAGAATAACACTCCGAAAATAGTTCCAAGCGTTATGGTCAATATCACATTGAATCTATAATCTCCTTTAATTTCTCCAATAAAAGGAATATTCATATAATAGCGACCATTTTCTTCAGTAAAATTATCCGCCAAAAAGGAAAGGTCTACATAGATAATAAACACAAGAAGTAAAACTGCGATGGTTCTAAATGAGTAAAAAGCAATTGTAGATAGTAATTTAGGTCCAAATATTTTCATAGAATTATTGTTTTTCAATAACAAATATAATTAAATTATTGAAAAACAATAATAAATGTTCGATAAATGGTAATTAATTTGTAATTGTAGGAAAAATATTAATGATTTCTCTAAATTTTTAAAACTTTCGTGCAGTTCATCGAAAAAATAATAAACTTTATCGATATACGTTCTACAATAGATATTTTTAAAGTGAAAATAAAAACCGACTGCTTCCCCCAATGAATTTTAATGCTAAGAATGCTATCAGCGCACTGTTCGTGTTATTGTTATGCACCCCATTTATCTCCTGCGAAAAAGAAACGGATCTCGTCTCCTCTTATGTGGTCGCCGATGATTTAAAAGAAAGTATCGAAAATTCGGAGGTTAAAGATTTAACGGCTCAAAATCTTCAAGCTGAGATTTCAAAATAGTTTTTTGAAAAGTGTTATAGCTATTTTTTGAAGAATATATTTAACGTTTTAGTGTTTTCCAAAAAACAATAAAGGACTTTACCAATGCCAGTTCATTAATTCCCATGAAACATCACCGGCTATTTCTGTCTTTAAAATAGAAAAACCAATAGCTTTATGCGCGGACAATGACCTCGTGTTTTCAGTAGCAACCTCAGTGAACAGACAATCATACTGAGGGCTTAATTCATTTTTATAAAATGTGTACATGCCCTTAAAAATTCCTTTTCCTCTATAATTCTTATCAATACAAATTTGACCCATAACCAAGTAGTTTTTATTGCCTAAAAGTGAATCTGCGGACACGAACATTGGTGTGAGTATGGGAATTTCATTTCGGAACGAGGGCAGCATGGCCAAAGCATAGCCTATGACTTTAGCATTGTCTTTTGCTATTACGTGTTGGCAGGCATTGTTCATCTTATTGAGCATGTCAAACGTGTGCGAAACGGTGATAAACCCTTGACTTTCTTTTTCGGTATGTGATACGTTGTCCTTTAAGTTCGTAGTTTGCAGTGCTAGTATTTCTTTCAATTCACTAGCCGTCCTAGCTCTAGAGTACGTTATGCCCATTTATTCTACTTTAAGCCAATCTTTTCTTTTTTTCAAAATTTCATCAGAAGGTTTTTCTCCTTCTTTTTCTTCCAGATAAATAGTATATAACGGACTTGCTTCCAATACTACATTGGTGGTTTTCTGAATTCCAAATCTTTTAAAATCGAATTTTAACGTATCACCTACTTGTTGCTTTTCGATAAATGAAGTAAACTGCTCGCCATTGGGGAAAGATGTTCCATTGATAGCGGTAATGACATCCCCTTTGTCCAAAGAAGCTTTGTAAGCTGGTGTTCCTATTTTTGGATTACTCTTGATAACACCATTTAAGTCTTCATCAATGGCTGCTGCGACTCCAAAATAAGGTATTTCATTTTTCTGGTTCAATGCTAATCCCACAGAGGCCAAAAGTGCTTTATAATCGGGCATATTACTTTTGTAGATATAATTTTCAAAGAACAGGTTTCCAAAAGCTTCGCCTGCATATTGGTTTAAGGATTTATGAAGATCTGTGATGGTATAGGGTATTTCCGATTTACCATAACTATTCCATACCAATTTCATATAATCATCCAAGTTCAAATCATTTTGTCTTAACGATAAATCTAGGGCAAGTCCCAGAATACTTCCATAGGAATAATAAGAAATAAAGGTATTTTCTCTGTTGACCGGATCCACAGCGGTAGCGGCATCCACAAAAGGAGCTTGATAACTCATTTCAATGGGATTGAAGAACTGGCGTGCTGGGGAATTCCACACATAATTAAAAGTACCGGTAAGGCCTTCTACATATTTTTCGGGAGACATAAGTCCGGCCCTGCACAGAATAAGATTGGTGTAATAACTGGTAAACCCTTCGGCAAACCAAAGTGCTCCGCTCATGTTGGCATTTTCAAAATCAAAAGGTTCCAAGGTTTTAGGGCGAATACGCTCTACATTCCAAGCATGGAAAAACTCATGGGATACCGTTCCGATATTACGTTCCATACCGCCATCGGCCAGACTAGTTTTAGTGGTAAGAACGGTAGAATTACGATGTTCCATTCCATCTCCAGAAGCATTGGGAACATAACAGGCCAAAAAAGTATATGTGCCATAATCAAAAGTGGGCAACGTGCCATATACCTTTTTTTGTTCAAGGACCACCCGCTTTACCTTTTCAAAATAAGTATCCAATTCTTCTTGGGTACCATTATGGTGCAAGGCCAATCTGATCATCTGCCCATCGAACTCAAATTCCTTAAGCCCAAAATCACTTAGTTCCGTGGGGCTGTCCATAAAATAATATAAGTTTGGTGCTGCGTATTTTGTTTTGGAAATCTTTTGTAATTGTGTGGCTACTTTCCAATTTAGATCCTCTCGGACCATAAAATCAACCTCAATTTTTCGGTCTTTCAAGGAAGGGGCGTACATGAATGTTGCCGGGATATTTAAATGTGCATGGGTTTCATCAATCTGGGAATAGGTGCCATCGGCACGGTTGGCAAAAAGGGTATAGCTTATGTTTACTTGTCCGTCATGCCCACTGATTACCCATTGATAAGGGTCTGGCCGCATCACTTTCAATGCTTCTCCTTTACTGTTCGTTGCCTCAAAACTATACACGTTTTTTGCAAATTCGTGCAACGCATACCTGCCCGGAGAAGTTCTGCTCATTCGTACCGCTAATGTATCTGAAGTAATATTTGGAAATTTTATGGAAATCTTGGTCTCGTGATGAACGGCATTCGGAAATGAAATTTTGTATGTATTGGTTTGGGCATTTAGTCCTAGCGTCAAGAATAATATCAGTAAAAAAGGCAGTATACGGTTCATAAAAATGATTTTAGGTAAAAATAAGAAGCTCAAGTCAGTAAGTTTTACAGCGTCACGGAAATATTTTACAAATAGGTCTTTTTAAGTATTTTGAAAAAAATGACTTTTTCGGGTAGGGTTAAATTATTTATAATTGTTCTAAATACGTAGATTGCAATATAAAATGATTTTTCATGGGTAAAAGTAAAGTAGCGTTATTTTGTTTGATTTTTATAGTATTCTCTTTTTTAGAAACTTACGCACAGGAGGACGATGTTTCTACAACCTATAACAACCACATTTCAACAAATCTGTTTTTACCCTTGTTCGAAAGTTTTGATCTAAGCTATGAACGTACTATTGCTAATACATGGGCAGTGGGATTGGCCGGTGCTATCTATGGTGATCGTATAAGTGAGTTGAGTACGGGTTCCTCGGGTGATATTGACCGATTTGATACTAATTATGAGATAATGCCTTTTGGAAGATTGTATTTCCAAGGCGCGCAAAATAAGAGTCATTTTATTGAACTTTTTGGCTCGTTGAGTCAAGTTACGGAGTCCAGACGTTTTGTTCGTAACACCAATGTGGAAGGTTTTGGGGTTTATGAGAGAGGTATTGAAGAATACACCGTAGGGGGATTGGGTTTTGGATATGGATATCGATTTTTGTTATTGGAAAAGAAACTGGTCTTGGAAGGAGAGTTTGGTATTCGAACAAATTTTAATACCGACTTCTTTTTCCTAAATGCAACATTAGTGCGTACCGGAATTAAAGTAGGATATCGATTTTAAAATAAAGGATAATATGAAAAAATACAGCACAATTGTTTTGATTTTGGTCGGATTGCTTTTAAATGCCTGCTTTTCCGGAGATGATGGAATTACCAATCGTTTTATCGAATTAAGACTTACCGATGCCCTAACTTTTGAAAATGAAGGAAATTATGTGGTCGGGGATACTATTTTTATTGAACTCAATTTTAGCAGATACTTAGAAGAGGAGGGATTTACCAATCTTTTGGATGTATATGAAAGCACCAATGCCAAATCATTTGGATATTCTTTTCGATTGGAAAAATTTTCGGAATTAGGTAATAGTTACATCGGGACTACTATTGACGGGCAATTTCTCTTTGCGGAAAAAGGACGAATAGGACCTTTTGAAACTATTGATGTGGTCTTAAACGATGCAGAGGATACCTATGAATCTCGAATTGGGATTATTTTGGCCGAAACGGGCAACTTCAGGTTCAATTTTGATTTCCTATCTATTTTTAGCCAAAACGTTGATTTTGATAAAGTTAATATTGAAATTCAACACCTTTTCAATACTGCAGTTCCCGAAGATTTTGAGTTTACGGTCAACGAATAAAATAATCTGCACTTTAGATTATAATTGAGAAACATGCTACTTTTGAAAGCATGCAGCAACTCCCGAAAAATCTTGAAAATAAACTTATAAAAAGGAGCAAGGAAAACTCCCTTAGAAATCTTGGGAGAACATCTGGATTAATAGATTTCTCCTCTAATGATTACTTGGGTTTTGCCCATAACGAAACCATTTTTTCAAAAACGTTTCAGTTATTGCTTACCGAAAATATAGCCCAAAATGGGGCTACGGGTTCAAGATTGCTTACTGGAAATCATAAGCTTTACGATACACTGGAAGCAAAATTGGCACATTTCCATGAAGCTGAAAGTGCTTTGGTCTTTAATTCTGGATACGATGCCAATGTGGGTTTTTTCGGTTCGGTACCGCAACGGGGCGATGTCGTCTTTTACGATGAATTTATTCATGCCAGCATCCGCGAAGGGATTGGAACGAGCCTCGCTAAAAATTATAAATTCAGGCATAATCAACTTGATGATTTAAAGGCTAAAATTGATTTGTCGGCTCAAGCGCAATCGACTACCCAAGAGACCAACATTTATATCGTGACCGAATCTGTATTTTCAATGGATGGGGACACACCGGATCTAAAAGCATTGGCGCAATTTTGTAAATCCAATGGCTATCGTCTGATCATAGATGAAGCACATGCTACGGGAGTCCTTGGAAAAAACGGAACGGGATTGGTACAGGAGTTGGGCTTGCAAAAAGATGTCTTTGCCAGACTGGTCACTTTTGGGAAAGGAATAGGAGCCCACGGTGCAGCGGTCTTAGGTTCGGAACAACTTAAAAGTTATTTGGTGAACTATGCGAGGAGCTTAATTTACTCTACGGGCCTATCCCCACATAGCATCGCCACTGCTATTACTGCCTATGAATATTTAAGACATGAAGGAGCATCTGCGCTGAACTTGCTGAAGGAAAACATTGGGTTGTTCAGGGAAAAAATTGATACATTGGGACTACGGCAAAAGTTCATAAATAGCGAGTCCGCAATACAATCCTGTATTATACCGGGTAACAAAAAGGTCAAAGATGTCTCTCAAAAACTAATGGAAAAAGGCTTTGATGTTAAAGCTATTTTATCGCCTACGGTTCCAGAAGGCGAGGAAAGGCTTCGTTTTTGTTTGCATAGCGATAATTCCAAAGCGGAAATTGGGTTAGTTTTGGAGCTCTTGGCGAAATATATTTAAGTTATGGAAGAGAAATTTTATCTTTTAGCAGCTTTCGAATATGCAGCGGATGTCCAAATTATAAAGGGAAAATTGGAATCGGAAGGAATCCCCGTATTTCTCAGGGATGAGAATACGCTAAATTCGGACCCTTTGATCAGTAATGCCATAGGTGGGGTCAAGTTACAAGTGTATTCCAAGGATAAGGAGAGGGCGTTGAAAATTTATGACGAGGTTAGGGCATATGCCTTGGACGACGAGGGGAATCCTATTGTCTGTCCTAATTGCAAAGCCACTAAATCCGAGGCATATTATAACAGAGCGGGAATATTTTATAAACTTTTTCCATTTTTTGAAAAAAGAAAATATAAGTGCCTAAATTGTGGAATAATTACTAAGCCTAAAAATTGATGCAGAAAATTTTTGTTACCGGAATCTCTACCGAAGTAGGTAAAACAATAACCTCGGCTATAATTACCGAGGCATTACAAGCTGATTATTGGAAACCCGTACAGGCTGGGGAATTGGAAAATACGGACCCGGATAAGGTGAAAAAACTGATTTCCAACACGAAAACCGTAATCCACCCCAGTAGCTATGAGCTTAGAAGTCCTATGAGCCCGCATGCCGCTGCAGAGGTAGACGGGGAGCGAATCGATAGGTTTCATATTAAAGAGCCGCACACCGAAAACCATCTCGTAATTGAAGGTGCAGGCGGATTATTGGTTCCCCTGAACGAGGAAGACACTATTTTGGATATCATTCACCCCAGTTATAAGATCATCGTAGTTTCCAGACACTATTTAGGGAGCATTAACCATACCTTATTGACCATAAATTTATTGAAGCAGAAAGGATACGATGTTTCTGTCCTGTTCAGTGGGGATGTTAATCCGCACACGGAAAATATTATTCTTCATAAAACGGGAGTGTCCCTTATTGGACGTATTGACGAGGAGGAAAAATTTGATAAAGCGGTCATTAAAAAGTACGCGGATAAGTTCCGTCATATTTTGGAATCACTCTAGGCGTTGTAGTATTTCAGCTTGTTCTACCGTTGCCTCGATTTTATAGTTTTCGAGCAGATAGGTATCGATATATGTATTATGCTCTTCTTCTTTTTTATCGAATATTTTTCTGTTCTTTCGTACTACAATCGTTTTTGGTTGTAAAGTTTCCATAATATAACGTAGTTCCTCCATGGCAGTTTCGCGAGGATTGTCATAGGCTGAAAACATTTCGTCCTTTAGGATATTGCTTGGGTGGGTAGCTGCTTTTGTAGGTGGTTTTTTGTCCAATGCCCAATACCCGATATGGTAGCCTAAAAAGAGAATATTGTCCGTATCCAAATCGTTCTCAACGATATATCGGGGTACGGAAACCCCTTCGCCGTTATAAAAAGTCCCTTTTTCTATTTTATGTTTTACGATACGATAGTATTCCAAATAGCTTTCCGCCGGAATTAAAAACAAGAGCATCAAATAAACCTTATATAGTTTGGGATTTTTGAGAAACTGCAATTTAGAAAGGACGACGCCTATTAAAATGATAAGACACGGGTAAAGCTGAATGAGATAGTGACTGTTAATTCTTCCCGCTTTTACAAATGAAAATAGCACACCAAAAATAACAATGGTTAAAATCTGTACGGTTTCCTGTTTAAAATCGATATACTTCTTTTTCCATGCAAAGAATAAAAAGCCGGAAATGCCCAAAAACAAGGGCATCAATCTAAAAATGGAATATCGCCTGGCATTGGCATAATCCATAGGTGCCTTAAAGTTGGATTTCCACCAAAGCTCCGTAAGGCCTTCCAAATAATAGGGTAGAACGGTCAGAAGAATCATCAGGATGATACCTGTTCCGTATAAACCCGTTCCCAGGATTCCTGTTGAATATTGTTTTCGCTTTGTAAAATAATAGACAGCATACAGGCCGATAAAAAGCGCGGCATAGGCCAAGTTTAATTTCACCATGAGTGCAACACCTATGAGAAGCCCTGCGAAAAATAAGTTTAAACCTGTTTTTTCCTTGGTGAAAAAATAAATGCCCATCATAAAAAAGGTCATACAGATATGCTCGGACATCACACCTTGAATACTACCAAAAAGACTCTGTAATGCAATGCAGGCCATAGCGCTCCAAAACGCTGTTTTTTTGGAACCGATGGAAGTGCCAATTTTATAGGTAAATAATGCCGTAGCCGAAATAAGGAAAACCCCCGCTAACCGTATGGCAATAAAGCTCTTTCCGAACAAATAAATGATAACGGCAAAAAAGCCAAAAGTCAGTGGAGGTTTTATGTCCCACAATTCGGTATAGGGGAGAAAACCGTCCACCCAAGATTGCCCTACGAGAATAAAGGTGCTCTCGTCCCGGTCTACATAATCCCTAAAGAAAAAAGGAAAACGGAGTAAAAGACCGGCTACGAAGAAATATAGAATCGCTTTTTTATCGTTCAGTTTTTCAAAATGAGGAAGAAGAAATTTGATAAAACGATTCAGCATGAAATAGAATTTCCTTTTTCAGTTATCAGTAAACAGTACTAAATAAACAGTATCCAGTAATAAGTTTTTTTGTTATTTGGTGTGGAATGGATTTTTTCACCATCAATTCCTGCCCTGAGCGTAGCCGAAGGGGTCAACCATCAACATTATTTCCCATCTTTGCAAGATATAAAAGCTGGGTTTAAGAAAATAAGGAGTATTGAAAAATAATCTTTCCGAAAGGGATAAAAAGTACATATGGCATCCGTTAACGCAACATCAAACGGCAGCTCCCCCTTTGGGTATCGTCAAGGCCGCTGGAGCACAGTTTTGGGATGAGCAGGGCAATTCCTATATAGATGGTATTGCTTCTTGGTACACCGCTATGTACGGGCATTGCAATAATTATATCACAGCTGCGGTTACGGCTCAAATGCAACGATTGGATTTTATAATGTTCAGTGGTTTTACCCATGAGCCGGCCGTAAAATTATCCGAAAAACTAATGGCAATTTTGCCTCAAAACCAGGCTAAGGTTTTTTTTAATGACAATGGCTCTACGGCGGTGGAAGCGGGTATTAAAATGGCACTTCAGTTCTATCATAATAATGGAGAGAAAAGGGATACCCTTATTGCTTTTGAGGACGGATTTCACGGCGATACTTTTGGGGCGATGAGCGCCTCCGGTCTATCTTCCTACAATGGTCCGTTTGAAGATTTTCTGTTAAAAGTAGAACGAATTCCTGCCCCACAGGAAGATACTATTGATGACGTAACAGCACAGTTGAAACAGATACTCCAAAACAATGCTTGTGCGGCATTTATTTTTGAGCCTTTGGCACAGGGAGCGGCAGGAATGAAATTTCATTCTTCCAAAGGATTGGATGCCCTGATTAAAAAGTGCCAAGAAGCCGGAGTGTTATGCATTGCGGATGAAATCATGACCGGTTTTGGAAAAACGGGCAAAAACTTTGCCTCCGATTATTTGGAACAAAAATCGGATATCATCTGTTTGAGCAAGGCATTGACCGCAGGAATGTTCCCATTAAGTATCACAAGCTGTTCCCAAGAGGTTTACGATGCTTTCTTAAGCGATGAGGTCCATAAAGGGTTTTTCCACGCGCATACCTTTAGCGCCCACCCATTGGGGTGTGCCGCGGCTTTGGCCGGGATCGACCTGTTGTCTTCCAATGAGATCATAGAACGGAGGAACTACATAGAAAAAGCACATCAAGATTTTGTTTTGGAAGTTATAGAGCATTCCAAAGTCAAAACAGCTAGAAGTTTGGGCGTTATCTTGGCTATCGATTTGAATATGGAAACAGACCGTTATGGAAAACTGAGGGACCAGTTGTATAAATTTTTTATGGAGAGAGGTGTTAATCTTCGCCCTTTGGGAAATACGGTTTATGTACTTCCGCCATATGTCATTACGAACGCACAGTTAGAAAAAATCTACGATAGTATTCGTGAGTTGTTGGAAAAATTTCAACCGGAAAATTTATAGTCCTTCCGATGTGCCCTTCTGATGAGAAACAAATCATACCAAAGCCGAAAGAAATAAGAGAGTTTCACTTTAGAATCGCCTTGGTCCACCCATCGTTTCACGGGAATTTCCTCCATTTTTGAAAGCGCGGTCGTTTTTCCATAATGGGAAAGGAGCCTGCTGAAAAGCTCCACATCAAAAAGCCATTTGGAGATAAAAGGTTGATCAAACAATATAGGAACCAGTTCGGATTTGAATACTTTGCACCCGCACTGCGTATCATACACCGCAATACCCAAAATATTCGAAATAAAAGTGGCGATGATACGACCAAATAGAAACCGGGAAAATTTACGTTCTACCACCGACCCAATTTTTAAAATTCTGGAAGCGAATACAAACGACAACCCATTTTCTAGTCGGTTCAATAAAGAACGGCATTCTTCCAAGGAAGTCGCTAAATCGGCATCCAAGTAAGCAAAATGCTGAAAATTCTGTGATTTGGAAAGTTGTAAAATACCGTTTCGGATAGACTCGGCCTTACCTAAATTTTTTGGATTGTCAATGACCAAAGTACTTTGCGGATAATCGTCGTGGATAGAATTGAGTTTTTCCAGCGTTTTGTCCGTAGAACCGTCATTAACAAAGCAAATAACGGTATCTGAAGTTTGATCAAGAAACCTTCTAAAATCTTGTTCCGGCAGCCGTTTATATTCGTCAAAACAGGGAATAACAATACAAAGCTTTGTTGAACTCATAGCGTCTACCGGCCAATTTTATGGTGTAAAAGTAGGCTTCTAAAACAGCATTTCAAAAAGCGAGGTAGTTTCTATAGAAAAAGGAATTATAAAATGTGTAAAAGCCCTAGTTTTGGATAAATTTTTCAAGTCGATGAATCAACCAATTTCCATTACCGCAATGGCTTCTATCTCTCCTTTGGGGAGTAGTTCCGATGTGGTTTGGGAAAATTATTTGAAAGCGAATCACTGTTTTGCACAACATGATTTTAAGGAGGAATCCCATTGGGCCGCATCCATATCAGAGAAAGATAAAATGGATGTAGAGGAACTAAGAAATTCGGAAGCTAAATATACAAGATTGGACAATAGTGTCCTCTATGCTATTTTAGCTTCACGGGAAGTCGTTCAAAATGCAGGTTGGTCCACCAATATAAATTTTGGAATCAATATAGGATCCTCTAGAGGGGCTACAGGACTATTTGAAAAATACCACAGGGAGTTTTTAGAAACCAAAAATGTTTCCACTCCAGCCTCGCCAACGACTACTTTAGGCAATATTTCTTCTTGGGTTGCGCATGATCTGGGAACGCAGGGACCGGATATATCACATTCCATAACCTGTTCCACAGCTTTACATTCGTTGTTAAACGGGGTGGCCTGGCTAAAAGCGGGAATGGCAGAGTATTTTTTAGTGGGAGGCAGCGAAGCACCGCTGACCCCATTTACCATCGCCCAAATGAAGGCGCTAAAAATTTATGCAAATCCGGTGACTGAGCGAAGCCGAAGTCACAAGATTTGCGATTCCGTAACAGAGCCTTTCGACTCTGCTCAAGGCACGAAAAGTCCAAACTATCCCTGCAGAGCACTTGACCTTGAAAAAAATCGGAATACCATGATACTGGGCGAAGGTGCTTCGGTTGTCTGTTTGGAAAAAGGAATACCTGAAAATAGTCTTGCAGTTATTGAAGGGATAGGCTATGCGACGGAACCCTTGGAACATAACGTTTCCATTTCTACCAATGCGGATTGTTTTCAACGTTCCATGAAGATGGCTTTGGGGGAAATTCCGCCAGATTCCGTGGATGCAATCGTCATGCATGCGCCTGGCACCATCAAAGGAGATTTGACCGAACACAACGCCATAAAAAAAGTTTTTTGTAACAAACTTCCTTTTTTGACTACCAATAAATGGAAAGTGGGCCACACATTTGGTGCTTCGGGGATGTTGAGTGTAGAACTGGCAGTTCTAATGATACAACATCAAAAAGCGATTAAAGTCCCTTTTATCTCTTATTCGTCGGAACCAATGGAGCTAAAGAAAATCATGGTCAACGCCGTAGGTTTTGGAGGAAACGCGGTGAGCATTTTACTTTCTAAGATAGGATAATAAAAATCCTGTAAATCTCAAAAAATAGTATCTTTCAATGGACTTTAAAAGAAAGTCCTATAACCAACTAAATCTATTGTTATGGAACAATGGTTCGCTGCCTTGTCGCTTTTTGAAAAAATTTATTGGGTCACTGCCCTAATTTCTTCAGCAATTTTTCTTGTACTGATCGTAATGACACTTGTTGGTGGAGACGCTGATGATTTGGGCGGAGATGTAGATGTTGAGATAGAAGGCGATACGGGAATCGGTTTTCAGTTCCTTTCATTTAAGAACTTAATGGGGTTTTTGACCATTTTTGGATGGTCAGGGATTGCCTGTATCGAAAATGGTCTTTCAAAACCGATTACGGTCTTGATTTCCGTTATATGCGGTTTGATTATGATGACGGCCATGGCCGCCTTATTTTATTACCTGGCCAAATTGCAAAGTAGCGGTACGTTAAAACTAAAAAATGCTCTTGGCCAAATAGGGGAAGTCTATCTTACCATCGGTGCCAACCGTTCCAGAATAGGAAAAGTAAGTATTAATGTGCAAGGAACGCTACGCGAATTGGAAGCCTTGACGGATGAAGATAAAGACCTTGTGCAAAGCAATGTGGTCAAGGTCAAGGAAATTACCGCAAACGGAATATTAATTGTTGAACTCTTAAATAAATAACTATATGCTATTACCATTACAACTGGGCGGAGGTGCCTCTTTGCTGGCCATAGGCTTTGCAATACTGTTCTTTTTCATTATTATTATTTCTTTCATCAGGAGATATAAAAGATGTCCTTCTGACCGTATTCTAGTAGTGTACGGTAAGGTGGGTACCGGAAATTCCGCTAAATGTATCCATGGTGGGGCCGCATTCATTTGGCCGGTCATCCAAGATTATGAATTTTTGGATCTGACCCCTATTTCCATTGAGGTAGATTTGGCCAATGCCTTGAGTAGACAGAACATTCGTGTTAATGTTCCATCTCGTTTTACGATTGGTATTTCTACGGAGCCGGGTGTTATGCAAAACGCAGCTGAAAGACTTTTAGGTCTGGGAATGCAAGAGGTACAGGATTTGGCCAAGGAGATTATTTTTGGTCAATTGCGTTTGGTGGTGGCCTCTATGGATATTGAGGAAATCAACTCGGATAGGGATAAATTTTTGACCAATATTTCCCAAAGTGTAGAATCGGAATTAAAGAAGGTAGGCCTTAAACTGATTAACGTAAACATTACGGATATCGTAGACGAGTCCGGATATATCGAAGCGCTTGGTAAAGAAGCGGCGGCGCATGCCATAAATGCCGCCCGTAAGTCGGTCGCGGAGAAAAATAGGGATGGTTCCATTGGTGAAGCCAATGCGGTACAAGATCAACGTACCCAAGTGGCGGCCGCTAATGCAAAGGCGGTTGAAGGGGAAAACGTGGCGAAAATCAATGTGGCCAATTCGGACTCGTTGAGAAGACAACGCGAAGCGGAAGCGGAGCGTACGGCGATAGCTGCCGAAAAAGTACAGGCGGCAAAGGCATTGGAAGAATCCTATGCAGCGGAAAAAGACGCTGAAATTGCAAGGGCCGAACGGGAAAGAAGTTCCCAAATGGCAGATGTGGTAGTTCCTGCGGAGATTGATAAAAAGAAAGTAGAGATCGATGCCGAAGCGGAAGCGGAAATGATCCGTAGAAAGGCGAAAGGTGAAGCGGATGCTATTTTGTTTAAAGCACAAGCGGAAGCAAAAGGTATTTTTGAAGTATTGACCAAACAGGCAGAAGGTCTGGATAGAATCGTAAAAGCCGCCGGGAACGACCCTAAAGATGCGGTATTGTTACTGATTGCGGATAAACTACCTGAACTGGTCGAAAAACAGGCCGAGGCGATTAAAAATATTAAAATCGATAAAGTTACCGTTTGGGATTCTGGTGCCAAAGGCGAGGATGGTAAAAACTCAACGGCCAATTTTATCTCAGGAATGTACAAGTCGGTTCCTCCGCTTCAGGAGATGTTCGACATGGCGGGAATGCAACTGCCGGAATATTTAAAAGGAAAAGATGTGGCACCGAACACCAGCGATTCTTCCGATGCTAAAAAAACCTCAAATTCCGACAAGAATAAAGGGGAATAGCATTATAAAGCCAAAAAGCCCTAACAGTGATCTCCATTACCGTTAGGGCTTTCATTTAGAAATTATTTTACAAAAGTCGTGGTGAAGGTGTAGTCCGTATTTTTTTTCAATTTTTTAGCTTTCACATTTTTAATGGCTTTTCCATAACCTGCTAAAATTTGAATTTCGGTTTCATATGCCACTTCATCACCCTCCATTACTTTAAAGAGAAAGGATTTATTAGTATTGGCTTTATAAACATAAGGAATACTGATTTCGCCTTTGGATATGGTCGGTGTTTCAAATAATCTAATTTCTTCCTTGTAAATTTCCGAGCCTTCTCCTTTAAAATTTTTAGGGTTTTTAGTTTCAGTATCAATATCCACCAATGTATATGCACGTACCCAGTTGTAGTATGAGGTATTTATTTCATCATTTTCCAGTTCTTCATTGTTCGGGTACGGTTTGGCCCAGTTATAGGTCTCCGTAACCATATTTATCCCCATGGGCCTAGGAAAAGGCTCGTCGACCACATCGGTTCGTATTTGAACATCTCCGACCAGTTTGTCATCTGCATAAAAAGAAACTTCGTTGGCATTTTTCCAATGGGCTGCGTAAGTATGGAAATCTTGCCATGATTCCGTGCTCAATGTGGCATTGGATGCAAGCCCATTTCCTTCAACGGCATTATTCCCGGCGGAATAGAATTTTTCCTTGCCTCCTTCACAGTCAATATACCTATAATGTGTGTTGAAGTTCATATTTTTTCTAAACTTGTCCCCCACCGTAATTTCGCCTCCAATACTCTCTGCAATATCCAATTCCTGACTGAACTGGTCTTTTTCGCAATTACCGTTGCTTATTTTTGTGGTAAAGTCTACAGGTACTTTCTTGTTGGACATCCAAAAAGTGGTGGACATATTTATGCGCGAAGCTTTAAAACGTGCTTCATAATATCCAAAATGTGCGCTTTTTTCCAATGATTGCACTGCGCCACCTTTTATACTATACTTTTCTTTGGTATGATTCGTAATGGATTTATCCAACACACCGTTTTTAATCTGTAACATCCCCGAATGCACCGAAACGGATTCCGGGGAAAAAAATCCTGGTGTTCTTCCTTTCCAACCGTCATAGCTATTTTTCCATTTCATGGCATCCAGTGAATTTCCGTTAAATTCGTCCGAATACTGAAGGTTCAGCACCCATCTTTTTCCAATTTCCGGTTCCGGAGGGTCTTTTTTGTCAAGATTGGGCGAGGTAGTTAAAATGGATAGTAATAGAAGGAATATAAGTTTCATAATCGTATAAATTTGAGTCGAAAATTATAGATTAATCCTTATAACGGCTACAACAAATTGTATGGAAAGGCACCACATATGTTGAATAACCCTATTTGAAAGTCTAGTCTATTTGAGGATAGGGATTTTTCAACATCCCGTAATGTATTATTTGAAGTTAGAATTTAAATTTCTAACCTATTTCCGCTATTTTTGGAATCATCAAGAAGATAATATGGCCGAAGTAAGACACAACTGGACGAAAGAAGAAATTTTAGCAATTTATAACAGACCTTTGATGGAATTGTTATATGATGCAGCTACCGTTCATAGGGAAAACCACGACCCTAATACGGTTCAAGTATCTACCTTACTTTCTATAAAAACCGGGGGTTGTCCAGAGGATTGCGGATATTGTCCACAAGCGGCCCGTTACCATACGGATATTGAAGGGAACGATTTAATGACCGTACCACATGTAAAAGCGCAAGCCCTAAGGGCAAAGGCTTCCGGAAGTTCTCGTGTGTGTATGGGAGCTGCTTGGCGCAATGTAAAGGATGGTCCGGAGTTTGACCAAGTTTTGGAGATGGTGCGGACCATTAATAAGTTGGATATGGAGGTTTGCTGCACTTTGGGAATGCTTACCGAAAATCAGGCAAAACGTTTGGCAGAGGCGGGATTATACGCCTACAACCATAACTTGGACACTTCTGAAGACTATTATAAAGACGTGATTTCTACCCGTGCTTTTGAAGATCGTTTGGAAACTATAGATAATGTGCGCAAAAGCAATGTAACCGTATGTAGCGGCGGTATTATTGGGATGGGCGAAGCTTTGGAAGACCGTGCGGGAATGTTGGTCGCTTTGGCATCCTTGAATCCGCAACCGGAATCCGTTCCCATAAATGCCTTGGTTGCCGTTGAGGGTACTCCAATGGAAGACATTGAGCCTATTGCTATTTGGGATATGATACGAATGGTGGCCACTACGAGAATCGTCATGCCCGAAACGCAAGTGAGATTGTCTGCCGGCCGTACCGAAATGAGTAGGGAAGGCCAGGCCATGTGTTTCTTTGCGGGTGCAAATTCTATTTTTGCTGGAGATAAATTGTTAACGACCCCAAATCCTGATGTAAACGAGGATATGGAAATGTTCAAGTTATTGGGGCTGAATCCTCAAAAGCCTTTTACCAAAGTGTCTCAGCCCAAAACAGTGGAAGCTTCAGAATCCGAATTCCAACCTTTAGGGGAGAAACCAAAATGGACAAGACCAAGCCACACTATTGAACGAAATGAAATGGCCAAGCAGAAAGCCAAGCTGACTAACTGAACCTACATTTTGTAATTTTTAAGAAAATGTTTTCAAGAGGTTAATTAACTTTGGGATTCCTAAAAAAACCCAAATACCATTGAAGCTAGTTGAAATTCCTAGGGTAAAGCGCATTTCAAAACAGGACTTTTTAAAGGACTATCTTAAACCACAATTACCTGTGGTCATAGAAGAATTTAATGGGGATTGGGCCGCTCATTCCAAATGGTCGTTCGCGTATATGAAAGAAGTGGCAGGGGATAAAATTGTTCCCCTGTATGACGACCGTCCGGTACATCATGAAGATGGTTTTAATGAACCACACGCCCAAATGAAGATGTCCGAGTACATAGACCTTTTAAAAAGTGAGCCTACCAAGTTTCGCATTTTTCTTTGGAATATCTTAAAAGAGGTGCCTGTACTTCAAAAAGATTTCAGTTATCCGGATTTTGGTATTCGCCTTCTGAAAGGTGTTCCCATGTTGTTTTTTGGAGGGGAGAATTCACATACCTTTATGCATTATGATATAGACCTTGCCAATATCTTCCATTTTCATTTTGAGGGCGAAAAAGAGTGCGTGCTTTTCCCTCAATCGGAGAATAAGCATCTTTATAAAGTTCCTTATTCCATTATTACCCATGAAAGTATTGATTTCTCCAATCCTGATTTTGAAAAATGGCCCGCTTTAAAGAACGCTAATGGTTTTAAAACTGGACTGAAACATGGGGAAGTATTGTATATTCCTGAAGGATATTGGCACTATATGAAATACAAAACTGCCGGTTTTTCTATGAGCCTACGCGCTTTGGCCAGAAACCCCTTTAATTTTGCGCACGCGGCTTATAACATTTTCATCATGCGCCATTTTGACGTGTTGATGCGAAAACTAAAAGGCCAACGCTGGATCGACTGGAAAAATGAAAAAGCCATTTTTAGGACGAATAAGTTGATTTCACAAAAACCTTAAATTGATTTTGAACTTTTACGAAAAGTAAATGTTCCTCTGATAGATAATATCTTTAACGATATTAAAAGTTCAATATGTAGAAAAGAAAAACCCAAGTAATCTTTTACAGACCATAGAGATGCTTGAGTACGCAGTATTAACTGTCTTTATTATGATTTTTATATCGCGAAATAACTCCTTTTGCCCAATCATCGGAACGATCGCTAAAACACTCCGCTATAGCGTCAACACCGATAAGGGTACCTTTGGCCAATCTTCCCAAGACGGAAAACGATATATCTGGTTTAATACCTTTTTTAGCTATGGTCGCATCTTTTTCTGTACGAATCCCTAAAGTGTCGCATAACGACTCAATTTCGGATTTATTTATTAGACCCTTTGGTAATGGACTGATTACCTTTTGAATTTGTGGAGAGTCCAACACGGAATTGACCATGATATTGGCTATTTTGAAAGTTCCATTTTTTTCTATCTTCCAGCCACCTTCTCCTAGTTCAATGTTCGGATCATGAACAAAATCAAGAGTCATATTCCCGGATTCGAGGAGCGCCAAAACCTGTTGAAGGCTATCTACGGGTGGGCCGTAAGTATACCGTTTTAGCCGTTCGTCCAGGGCGACAATATCACTGATAAGCTCGTCGGATAACGGTGCGAAAGATAACAACTTATACATGGTAGGCTGGCAATGACGCCATACATGGCCAATACAAAAATCCAAACTCACTTTTTCATGGCCTGTAGCCATTCCTATGAATTTTCGCATCATTGTTTCCGAGGATAGATCCTTGGATATTATGAGGTCGTGTTCAAAATCCTCGTCGGTTAACCAAGCCTTGATTGCGGCAATTATTTCTTCTTCCGAAAGGCAGTGGTCAAGAGTCTTGCCCTGTAAACCTGCGAACTTGGCCCAGATTATTGGTGCTATTGCTTCTATTAGAAATTTTGGGGATGTCAGCAAGGTGCTAGAATTCATGGATTCTTTGATCAATAGGCTATATTTGTTGAGCTCTCTCTCAGTAGGAACGTATTTGGAATCAATTTTTTTGTTCAATGGTTTTGGCGCCATTGGAAGACCGTTGAGCGAAAAAGGAATGATATTTTTCGGTTCCCGACCACTTTCAAAGTAAACCATTTCGCGGGTCTTGGAATCCTTAACTTCAAATGTTCCACCTCTGCCTTCTGTCAATGATCTGAGAACATCGATCATTGCCAATCCGAAACCTCTGATTGCGACAATATCCTCAACATTTTGGTGGTCTAATTCCAATATCCGGTCCAACGGATAAGGTTGGGTATATAACTTCACATTATCAAGATTTGAAACACGATTTTCCCATCCCTTCAACTGGTCGTCCGGTTCAATGGGTTGATGCCCAATGCACATGACAGCCTCTGTAACTTGATAGCTTTTTCCACCCAAAACATCTATTTGTATTGAGTCACTATTAAAATTTACATTGATGACTTCCCCATGTACATATTCCATCAGTTCCCTCTTTAAAAGTTCGGATGATAAACTTTTAAAACGTTCCAGAAGATATAATCCAAGCTGTGAACGAAGGGGGAAACGATCAATTGACGTGTCACTCTCATTTTGGTCATTATACCCACACCATTGTTGAAAATTTGGGAAGGGGGGAATTGTAAAATACTCAGTTACAATTTCTTCTCGAGGTGGTATATCTATTGCACGTTCTGAGACGTTCAACCAATTACTGTCGGGTTGTTGAGGATTGTATACAGGTCCGGCTCCAGGGAATTCCGAGCGTTCGAAAACAAGTGTCCTAACTTGTTTATGGCGATTCGCAGCTTCCTTGTAGAGAGATTCCAAGGCGGATAAACCCCGTGGACCACACCCAATAATACCTATTACGGGTAATTTATTATTTGTTTTCAAATCTTAAATTTTAAGGGACATCAAATATTTACTTTCTCATTTTTATTTAAAATCTTCAGACCCGGTCTTTAAATTTTTTATAGTATCAATAGATATGTTTAGTATAGACTCTGGAACTGCTATTTAATTCTGAGATTTTCATATTCTAACATTTCTAAGTGAAGGTAGTTTCTTTGAACCTTTCTTGAAAGGCGGGAAATTATTCGGGTCATTATTTTAGGGTTATCAGTTTGATGATAATCATCTTCGAATCATTTACTTGTATAAATTAAGATATGCTATTTTGAATAGCGGCAATAGATTTTCCTTTACAGCGAGATTTTTGGAGGCAATGCGGTACTTTCGAAAAACAAAACTAAAATTAACATATTATGAAAGAATGGATTTTGAGTAGCACTGATATTATAGGATATATAATACTTTCGGCGATTGGAATTTACGTAGCGGTCATACTTTTTACCAGAATTTTTGGTAAACGTAGTTTTTCAAAAATGTCCAGTTTTGATTTTGCGGTGACAATAGCTATCGGTTCCATTATAGCTTCCACATTATTGTCTTCTTCGGTAAGTCTGTTAGAAGGTTTGGTGGGATTGGCAACGGTGTACTTGCTTCAAGGACTGGTAGCTTTTTTAAGAAGATATAAATTGGTACGTGAAATAGTAGATAATCCTCCATTGCTTATCATGGAAGGAAAAGAAATTCTTTGGGAAAATCTTGAAAAAGCGAATGTTACAGAGGATGATTTAAAGGCCAAATTGCGGGAGGCGAATGTTATTGAACTAACTGAGGTATTGGCCGTCGTTTTTGAAGCAACCGGTGATATTGCGGTATTACATGCTATCGACTCCGATAAAACGCTAGAGCCTTGGCTTCTTGAAGGAGTAGCAAGAAATTAATTGAAAAACGAACAGCTAACCAAAACTGTTATATTACAAAAGGAAAATCCATTTCTAGGACCTATCGATTACTCTTACAAAATTATCTTCATAAATAATTTTTACGCTCTTTATAAAATCCAAGGCAGCATATTACAATTCAACCATAGGTAACGACGATTCAACGTAAAGTCATTTCATTCATTGACCAAAGCTTGGATATTTGCCCCGATACTTCATCTTATTGTTTTACATTTAAAATTCATAAAACCCAAGAAATACAAGTTTAACTCGAGTGTCACTAACAAAAATTTAAGAACATTATCTGGTTAAACTATAATCCAATTACTATGCTCGTAAACAAAGAGAAACGTATAGAATATTTGGGCTTTAACGACTTTTGGTTTTCGGTCTTTGGCATTCTGATCTTAAGTGTAGCGACTTCGTTTCTGTTTAATGATATATCCGGTTTTTCTTTTATAGAGATACTCATCGTCTTAGGGGTAGCCCTGTTTTTTGCTATATGTGATTGGTTCATTAACAGAGCGATCATGATTCGTTTGCGGAAAACCTATCCTGATTTAAAGGACAATGTCAGGCGTTTGATTATTTTTTTTATCGCTATCGTTGCCACCATACTTATCGTGGATTTTTTAGGGGTTCTTTTCTTTTCTTTATTACTAGAAAACGTTAGCTATAATTTTCAAGAACGGAGTAAATCCTTGGTATTCATCATCTTCATCACTATTATGATAATGGCTATATACGAAGCTATTTACTTCTTTGTGCGACTCAAAAAATCCATCAAAGAAGAAGAGCAATCCAAGCAAGCCATTATTCAAGCTCAATTGGATGCGCATCGAAATCAGGTTCAACCACATTTTTTCTTTAATACCCTGAATACGCTACGGGATATCATCGACCAAAACCCCAAAGAAGATGCAAAAGAGTTTGTGGACAAGCTTTCGGACATGTACCGCTTTCTTCTGGAATCGGGCAACGCCAACCTGATTTCACTCCGGGACGAATTAAAATTTGCCAAAGCCTATATACACATACAATCGGAACGGTTTGGGGACAACCTGAAATTGAATTGGGATATTCCCAAAGCTTCTTTGGATGCTATGATCGTGCCGATGAGCCTGCAATTGTTATTGGAAAATGCGATCAAGCATAATGTCATTTCCAAAGCGAAACCACTTGTGGTGCATGTAAAAATCAAGGATGATCGTATTGTTGTCGATAATAAAATTCAATCAAAATCCACACAACTACCTTCAACTAAAGTGGGGCTCAAAAATATCGAAAAGCGGTATGCATTGCTTACCGATAAGCTGGTCGACATACAAAACGACGGAAATCGGTTTTCGGTTTCCCTTCCCTTATTAAAAACTACGGCAAAAAAATAGTCATGAAATAAGCCAAAACAATTCTTGATGCCAACCGAGAAAATTATAGCTAATATGCAAAAAATAGACCGATGAAAATAGTGATTATTGAAGACGAAACGCGTGCAGCCAACCAATTGCAAAGTATGTTAAAGGCCTGTAACTTCAATTATGAATTGTTGGATATTATGGATACCGTTGAGGATGCCGTGCTATGGTTTCAAGAAAACACAGCACCGGATTTGGTATTTATGGATATTCAATTGGCAGATGGATTGAGTTTTGAAATTTTTCAAAAAGTAGCCATAGATGCCCCCATTATTTTCACAACGGCTTTTGACCAATATGCAATCCAAGCATTTAAAGTGAACAGCGTTGATTATTTATTAAAACCCATTCAAAAAGAGGATTTGAACAATGCCTTGGATAAGTTTACGAAATCCAACAAATCCGCTACAGTGAATCCTCTTGTTTTAAAGCAACTTCTGGACAGTATGCAGGCACCTCCAAAAAGAGAAGGACTATTGGTAAAAGAAGGAAATGGGTTTGTGCAAATTAAGATTTCTGAACTGTTGTATTGTTATTCCGAAGATAGCATCACTTTTGGAGTAACTTCAACAAAGCGTTTTATTATCGATGAAACCATAGACCAATTATTCGATTCCCTGGATGAAACCAAATTCTACAAGATAAATCGCGGTCAGATTGTCGCCAAAACGTCCATCCAAAAAATAGACCCATATTTCAATCATAGGGTCAAACTTTCCATTGCCAATCCAAGAGATCAAGAATTTATTGTTAGCAGACCCAAGACAAGTGATTTCAAAAAGTGGATGAATACATAGCAAGGTAACCGGAAAGATAGATACATCAAAACTTAACTTACTTATTTGTAACCGATTACGCTACTCTTAATAAAAATCGAGGAGGATTACCTGACAACCTCTCGCCTGCGCTCGAGGAGACAACTTGAACTGCTAATAAATTAATAGATAATAATAGTTTAAGGGTTTAAATATAAATCGAATTCAGATTCAAAAAAGGTATTTCAAAAAAACAGACATCCTATAAAGCAGTTGATGATAGTTTAACCTCTCTTAACGATACTCTAGCAAAAAGACCTGTTGAGACAGAACGCTAAAACGGATATTGCGCCTATATTAATCTAAAGGATAAAAAAATGACTTTAACTACAAGAATACTCCGAACTTCGTTAATGATACTATTTCTATTTAGCGGGCTGCTTACTATGGGTCAAAATGCAACAAGGCCAACTTCCATTCACAAATCCGTTAAATCGCGCACCGATGCCATTTTTGATAGTCTAGTGAAAATCCGAAGAGACTTTCACAGATATCCTGAGATTTCAAGGGAAGAAAAAAGAACGTCAGAAAAAATTACTGTGTATTTAGAATCCTTAGGGCTGGAAGTTATAACGTGTGTGGGCGGCTATGGTGTAGTGGGCATCTTAGATACGGGTAGGCCCGGAAAAAGAATTGCTTGGAGAGCCGATATTGATGCCATAGCGACCAATATACCCGATGTGGTAGATTTTTCATCAAAAAACAAAGGCGTACGGCATATTTGCGGTCATGACCTGCATGCTGCCATAGGCATGGGAATTACCAATGTTTTGGCCCATCACAAGAATAAATTGAACGGTATCCTCTATTTTGTTTTTCAACCAGCGGAAGAAATGAATGAAGGGGCACAGGCCATGATCGCAGATGGATTGTTTGACCTTATCCAACCTGATGAAATATATGGGCTCCACATGTCCCCATACCCCGTTGGTACTATAGCCACGAAAGCTGAAAATGTATTTGCCCATATCACCGTTGCGGAAATAATATATAAGACATCCCATAACCAAAACGCTTTGGTCGATTTTACCAAAAAATTGATGAAGAGTGCGCAGACCTATGGTCCAAACGCTGAATTCTGGGACAATAACAATCTATTTAGCCCAAAATTAGGCGTAACCAATCCCAATACCATTTATAAGGACTATACCGCTCTTATGAGTGATTTTGAGATTCAACAATCCAACGATACATTAAAGATTAGGATCTTGCTCAATACGAGTACCAAGGAACGACTGGATTTATTCTTACCCTTGATAAAAAGCAAAATTGAAGCTTCTGGCTATGCTAAAGAATTACTAACCGTTCGCTTTAATTTACAGAAAGGATTACCAGTTATGGAAACCCCTATGAACAACGAAGAACTCACCTATAAAACCATAAAGAGCATTTCTGATATCTATGGAAAACAAAGTGTTATTCCGCTATATGGTGTTGCCCCACTTCAATTTAGTGATGATTTCGCCTATTTTCAGAAATCTGTACCTGGGGTCTATTTCTTTTTGGGTGGATCAAATCCTGAGAAAGGCATTGCTGCGATGCCGCATACTCCCAACTTTGCGGTAGATGAAGAATGTATAAGAACTGGGGTCAACTATTTTTCCTCTATGATTATAGAAAGGCTTCAAGAATAGTAGCAATTTTTTAAAAAGGTCCCATAAAATTGAAGCGGCCGTTGTAGAAATGATTCGTTTCTGCAATGGCCATAAGTGTTTAAAAGAACTGGGACTTTTGACTTATTTTTCTCCAAAAATCTTTGGAAAATAAAACAAAAAACTAGTTCACCAATTCCTGAAGTTTTGCATAGACCAAATGACTTTCCCAGCCTCGGTATAATAGATAGTCCGCTAGTTTCTTTTTGCGTCTTTGAGTGTTTTTTTCGGTGATTTGAGCGAGTCTTTTTTTGGCTAGGGCATCCAATGTTTCCAAATAACTATTTTCGTCAATTTCTTTTAAGGCAGTAGAAATATTGAACCGAGAAATATCACGTTGTTTCAATTCGTTTACGATTCGGTTTTTACCCCATTTTTTAATGTTGAACTTCCCTCGGGCAAAACTTCGGGCAAAACGTTCTTCGTTCAAATAGTTTTCTTGAATAAGATGCGTGACAATTTGGTCAATGGCCTCGGGAATCATTCGCATTTCTTTTAATTTTTGGACAACCTCTTTGTGGCAACGGTCTTGGTAAGCACAATAGCTTTCCAGTTTTTTGCGAGCTTCGGTAACAGTAAACGAAGTGTTGTTATATTTCATTGAAATGCAAATATATGAAACAAAAAAAGCGACTCTTTTTGGGAGTCGCTTTATGCAAATCTTTTTTGAATAAAACCCTTCGGCTATGCTCAGGGTAGGTTCAAAAAGGTTTCTTTGGGAGATTAAAAATCCTAAAGAAAGTCTTCACTAATATATGGTTTTACCGTCTTTGTTCTTGAAACGATACTCGAGATACGTGTAGGCATCTCTAGGTTGTATTTTAATCCATTTTTTATGTTCCAAGAACCACTTGGTACGTATAGATGGGAACCCTTTTGTGATAAACGCCGCTATAAACGGATGTATATTTAGTGTTATGCTATTATCCTTTGCAGGGCCTTTTAAAAGACGTTCAAGATCCACGTTTATCTTATCTATTAAAACTATCGGAGCTTCCACTTCTTGACCGTTACGGTTGGGGAGTTCTTCGGTTGTTTTGATATTCATTTCGGGTCTTACGCGCTGCCTGGTTATTTGAATGAGACCAAATTTACTTGGCGGTAAAATTTTGTGTTTTGCGCGATCATCCTTCATCTCTTCCTTAAGATGTTCAAAAAGCTTTTTCCTATGCTGGGGTTTTACCATGTCTATAAAATCGACAACGATAATACCTCCCATATCCCTTAAACGAAGCTGGCGTGCTATCTCTGTAGCTGAAAGCAAGTTCACTTCCAAGGCAGTATCTTCCTGATTTTTGGCTTTGTTGGACCTATTACCACTATTTACATCTATCACATGTAAAGCTTCCGTGTGCTCAATAATCAAATAAGCACCTTTACTCATGGCGGCGGTTCTTCCAAAAGATGTTTTTATCTGTCTTTCGATACCAAATTTTTCAAAAATAGGAACGGATGTATTATGAAGCTTAACAATGGATTCTTTCTCTGGGGCAATCTCTGCCACATAATCCTTTATTTGTTCATAAAGGGCTTCGTCATCCACAAAGATTCCCGTAAATGTATCGTTGAAGACATCTCTTAAAATGGAAGAGGCCCTGTTCAATTCTACCAACACTTTTGAAGGTGTCTTTGCGCGGTATAGTTTTTTACACATTGCTGACCATTTGTTCAGCAAATTTTCTAGGTCTTTGTCTAGTTCTGCTACTTTTTTGCCTTCTGCAACTGTCCTTATGATAACACCGAATCCTTTTGGTTTAATACTCTTTACGAGCCTTTTTAAACGGTCCTTTTCTTGGTTGCTTCCAATTTTTTGTGAAACGGAAACACGATCCGAAAAGGGGACCATGACCAAATAACGCCCAGCAATGGAAAGTTCTGAACTTATTCTGGGTCCTTTGGTGGATATGGGTTCTTTGACAATTTGTACTAAAAGGGACTGATTGGCTTTTATGACATCGTTTATACTGCCATGTTTATCAATATCTTTTTCGAACGGAAAGTTTTTTAAGGAATAATCCTTGAGCCTTCCGGAACTCACTTGTTTTATAAACTTAAGCATAGAAGATAATTGCGGCCCGAGGTCATGATAGTGCAAGAATGCATCTTTTTCATACCCAACGTTTACGAACGCCGCGTTGAGACCCGTTACCGGTTTTCTGATCTTGGCGAGAAAAACATCGCCCACAGAAAAATCATTATTATCTTCTTCTTTATGCAGTTCAGTGAGTTTTCCGTCTTTTAGTAAAGCAAAATCAACGGCATCGGAACTAGATCTTACGATTAATTCTCTATTCACCTGAATGTATTTTGTATCCCTCCCAGTATTTTTGGGAGCGGATTGATTAAACAATGTTGAAAACAGATTTATAAAAATCTGCCGGGGTTTGTTATTGAAACCTCTATGTCAAGGAACGTATTAAAATGAAAAAGTAGTTTTTAAAACTACTTTTTCTTGTGTCGGTTAGCTCTCCTGCGCTTCTTACGCTTGTGGGTAGCTACCTTATGTCTCTTTCTTTTTTTACCACTCGGCATAAAGTTCTTCTTTTAGATTATTATTTTACTTGTACGTTACTTTTAACTCCTTCTACAAAAACCTTTGCCGGTTTAAATGCGGGAATATTATGAGCAGGTATTTTTATTGTGGTGTTTTTGGAGATATTTCTTCCGGTTTTTTCGGCTCTAGTCTTTATAATAAAGCTTCCAAAACCTCTAAGGTAAACATTATCGCCGCTTTCCAATGAAGTTTTCACTTCTTCCATAAAAGATTCTACCGTTGCCTGTACATCTCCTTTTTCAATTCCCAGTTTATCTGAGATTTTCGATACAATTTCCGCTTTCGTCATCTTACAATATTAGATTTTCTGTATGTTTTTTCGGGTTGCAAATATATAAATTAAATTGAATCTTTCTTCCTAACGAGCTAATTTTAAGTATATAAACTGCTACTTTTATTCCTTAGTATTAAAGTGAATGACATTTTCCGAAAAAATATTGACCTGGTACCGTGAAAACAAGCGTAGCCTACCATGGCGGGGTACAAAAGACCCTTATAAAATATGGCTCTCCGAAATCATGTTGCAACAGACCAGAGTGGCACAGGGTACTCCTTATTATTTGAAATTTGTAGAAACGTTCCCCACTGTTTTTGATCTTGCAAAGGCACCCGAAGAACAAATATTGAAATTGTGGCAGGGTCTGGGCTATTATTCAAGGGCCAGAAACCTTCATGCGACCGCAAAAATGGTAGTCAATGATTATAATGGTAATTTCCCCGGTACTTATAAAGAACTTCTCAAATTAAAAGGCGTGGGCGATTATACCGCCAGTGCTATTGCCTCTATCAGTTTTGATGAACCCCAGGCCGTGGTAGACGGGAATGTGTACCGAGTCTTGTCCAGATATTTTGGGGTAGATTTACCCATAAACAGTCCACAGGGCATCAAATATTTTAAGGAATTGGCCACTGAGGTAATGGATAGGAAGCGTATTCGGGATTACAACCAAGGGATTATGGAGTTTGGTGCAATACAATGTAGGCCCAAAAATCCGTACTGTCTGCACTGTCCTTTAAATGACGGTTGTATGGCTTTAAAAGAAGGGAGAGTAGCCACATTGCCCGTAAAAATGAATAAGACAAAAGTCAGAAATAGATACTTTAATTACATAGTGCCGGTTTACAGTAATGGAGCTGAAACCGCAACTACTTTTTTAAAACAGCGAAAAGGAAAAGGTATCTGGCAGGGCCTATGGGAGTTTCCATTGTTGGAATCCGAGGGTTCCATCGATAAAAAATATATAGCATCAAATTACACCGAAGTTTTGGGTGTCAAGAAAATAAATGGAATATCGCTCTATAATGAAAAACCGGTTATCCATAAATTGTCCCATCAACACTTACACACTCATTTTTGGATTTTGGAAAGTGATGAAGAATTGGAAGAAGGGATTTTGGTATCAAAAATCGAAGCATTTCCGGTTCCTGTTTTAATTGCGGACTTCATCAAAACATTTAAATTTTAGTACTTTTGAATATTAGACAAAAATTATGAGTGGTACATTAAATAAGGTTATGCTAATTGGGCATTTGGGAGATGAGGTAAAGATGCATTATTTTGAAGGTGGCGGGAGTATTGGCAGGTTTCCGATAGCCACCAACGAGACCTACACAAGCAAGCAAACAGGTGAACGCGTTACCAATACGGAATGGCACAATGTGGTGGTCAGAAACAAGGCGGCCGAAATTTGTGAGAAATATTTGGGTAAGGGCGATAAGGTATATGTAGAGGGAAGGCTTAAAAACAGGCAATGGCAAGGTGAGGATGGTAACACCAGATACACTACCGAAGTACACGTTCAGGATTTTACCTTTTTATCCACCAAGAAAGAAAGTTTGGCGAATAGTGCAGGTAATGCGCAACCGACCCAACAAGCGGCCCAAAACACTTCTGTGAATACACCAAGCCAATCTACACCCAAGGTGAGCGAACCTGAACCTGAGGATGATTTACCCTTCTAAATTAAAGTACTGACTATTGGACCCTGACCCTTATTATTTTTTATTGAATTTTATGGTTATGGACAGTGCTTTTGCGCTGAATATTGTAGTTCTTATTGTGTTATTGGCTTCTTCCGCGCTCATTTCCGGTGCGGAAGTAGCATTGTTCGGTCTTTCCGGTACGGAAATTAAGGAAATGGCAGACCAAAAAACGGCCAAAGGAAATATGCTGATCGCACTGTTGGAGCGTCCAAAGAAGTTATTGGCCACTATTCTAATTACCAATAATGCTATTAATATTGGGGTAGTGCTACTCTTTAATATTATCGGTGATACCTTGTTTTCGAATGTTACCAAGGTTTTGTTCGGGGTGGTTTCGCTCCGGTTTATTTTAGAGGTCGTAGTGGCTACTTTTTTAATATTGATGTTCGGTGAGATTCTCCCAAAAGTTTATGCCAATAGAAATAGGCTCAGTTTCTCCTATTTTATGGCGTATCCTCTGAAAGTATTGGATTTTCTGTTTTCTCCGTTAAGTCTGCCAATGCGTTCCGGAACTATTTTTCTATACAACAAATTGGGCAAGGAAAAATCCAACTTAAGCGTAGATCATCTTTCCCAAGCCTTGGAACTTACCTCGGATGGGGATACCACGAAAGAGGAGCAAAAAATATTGCAGGGCATCGTAACGTTCGGAAACACGGATACCAAACAGGTCATGTGCCCTCGAATCGATATTTTCGCCCTAAGCGAGCAATTGAAATTCCCCGAAGTATTGGAAGAAATAAAGAAGAACGGCTATTCCAGGATTCCGGTTTTTTCGGAGAACATAGATAAAGTATTGGGCGTTTTGTATGTGAAGGATTTGTTACCCTATTTGGAAAGAAAGACCTTTAATTGGACCAAACTGATCCGTGAACCCTACTTTGTTCCTGAGAACAAAAAGTTGGACGATCTGCTCGCCGAGTTTCAGGAAAAAAAGAATCATTTGGCGGTCGTCGTGGACGAATATGGGGGGACTTCCGGTATTGTGACCTTGGAAGATATTATTGAGGAAATTGTAGGGGATATCAGTGATGAGTTTGACGATGAAGACCTTGTTTTTTCAAAATTGGACGATTATAATTACGTTTTTGATGGAAAGACGGCACTCAAGGATTTTTACCGGGTGGTAAAATTGGAAGATGAAATGCCGTTTGAGGATAATAAGGGTGAATCCGAAACCATAGCGGGTTTTGTTTTGGAAATAGCAGGAAGTTTTCCACGCAGGGGTGAGAAAGTGTTTTTTCAAGACTACGTTTTTGTGATAGAGAGTTTGGACAAAAAAAGATTAAAACAGATAAAAGTTACCATGCCCAATGAAGCTTAATTATTTGGCCGTCATTTGTTTTGTGCTCCTTCTTGTGAATTGCAAAGAAGAAAACCCTATACCCAAGCCCAAGGCGTTGATGCGTTTGGAATACCCGCAAGGTCAACTAGAGACTTTGAAAACGGATAATTTTGAGTTTCAATACAATGAGTTGGCGAAAGCGAAAGCCAATAACGAGGAGGCGTTCACTATTGAATATCCGGAGATGAAAGGGGCCATTTTCATCAGTTATAAAAAGATTGATGATAATCTGAACAAACTTATAAGGGATGCCGAGAAGTTAAGCTACGAACACGCTTCCAAAGGGCAAATCATACCATATCCGTTCGTTAATCCTGAAAATAAAGTATACGGCGCATTGTTCGAAGTTCAAGGCGATGCTGCTTCCCAGTCACAATTTTTCGTAACGGATAGTACTGAGCATTTTTTAACAGGCTCTGTCTATTTTTTCACCAAACCCAATTATGACTCTATTTTACCGGCCGCGGCCTACCTGCAAAATGATGTCCGCATCATCATGGAATCCTTAAAATGGAAATGACGATTGCGTAGATGCCGTATCAGTTTTTGGTTTAAGGACATACTCGAATAAGTAAACGTATTGATCAGAGGGAATTCAAGTAATTTATAACTTGGGCTCAAGAACAAAGAATTATGATAAAACAGGACCTATTGGATTGCCATTTGCGGATAAAACCCCATATTCATAATACTGCTGTACTTTCTTCAAGGCTCATCAATACAAAAATAGGGATAGAGGTATTCTTTAAATGTGAAAATTTTCAACGTGCCGGAGCTTACAAGATTAGGGGAGCTACCAATGCCATTTTACAATTAAGCCATACTCAAAAAAGCAAAGGGGTGGTAACCCATTCCTCCGGTAATTTTGCACAGGCACTTTCGTTGGCCGCAAAAAATATAGGCGTTCCCGCCCATATTGTTATGCCTTCCACTGCTCCAGCAGTTAAAAAAGTAGGGGTCATGGAATACGAGGGAAAAATATATGAGTGCGAACCTACGTTAAGGGCACGACAGGAAATGGCGGATATTATCGTAAAACAAACCGAAGCTACTTTTTTGCACCCCTCCAACAATGAAAATGTTATTATGGGCCATGGTACTGCGGCCATGGAATTATTGGAAGGGCAGCCCAATTTAAACATGATTTTTTGTCCCGTAGGAGGTGGTGGTCTCATTGCAGGTTCCGCTTTGGCTGCAAATTATTTTGGAAAGGACTGTACGGTGTTGGGAGGTGAGCCATTTTCGGTTGATGATGCCTACCGCTCATTAATGAGTGGTAAAATCGAAGGAAATGAAACAACGGATACCATTGCAGACGGACTCAAAACTACCTTGGGAGATAAGAATTTTCCAATTATTCAGAAACATGTCCAAAAAATTGTTCGCGTTACGGAAGCCGAGATTGTAGATGCCATGCGTTTGGTCTGGGAACGCATGAAAATCATCATTGAGCCTTCAAGTGCCGTTACGGTAGCCGCTTTGATCCGAGATGCGAACGAGAATCCATCAATCTATAAGGATAAGAAAGTAGGAGTCATTATTTCCGGGGGCAATGTAGATCTAAACAATTTGCCTTTCTAATGCGTAAACTTTTAAAAGCGTTCAAAAAAATGTTGTTATTCGCAAGCGGTCTGTTTTTGGCCTTGGTTATTGTAGTTATCCTATTCGTAAATTTAAGTCCGGAGTTTGGCAGAACTCCTTCTAAAGAGAAAAAAGAGCTATTTCGCAAATCTCCTAATTTCAGGGACGGGGTCTTCATAAATATCGGAGATGTAAAATCGGAAATGGATTTTAATAAATTCATGAAGATGCTTGGCGGTTATATTAAGGGTAATCCAAATACTGAACCTGATATAAATATTCCCGTTCTAAAAATTGATTCTACATCAGTAGCCCAATACACCGGCCCAACAAGATTGGTATGGTTTGGCCATTCAGCTTTTCTATTGCAGATAGAGGGGAAGAATATTTTAATTGACCCTATGTTTGGCGATGTCCCCGCACCACACCCTTTATTAGGACCAAAAAGATTTAGCAAATCCCTGCCTATTGAAATTTCAAAATTACCGGTAATAGATGCCGTAATTTTTTCCCATGACCATTACGATCATTTAGATTATGGGTCTATTCAATTATTAAAGGACAAGGTGGGTAAATTTTATACCCCGTTAGGTGTTGGATCTCATTTGGAAGAGTGGGGTATTTCTAAAAATGATATTTTGGAGATGGATTGGTGGGATGAAATTACATTTGAAGGATTACAATTAGTTTGTGCCCCGGCACAACATTTTTCAGGAAGGGGATTAACGGATAAGGGCAAGACACTGTGGAGTTCTTGGAGCATCATTTCGAGCACTGAAAAAATCTTTTTTAGTGGAGATAGCGGTTATGGCGCCCATTTTAAGGAAATAGGGGACCGTCTTGGTCCTTTTGATTTCGCTATGATGGAATGTGGACAATACAACGAACTTTGGAAGGAAATACATATGATGCCCGAAGAAACAGCGCAAGCCGGACTAGATGTGGGGGCTAAACAGATAATGCCCATTCATTGGGGAGGGTTCAAATTGGCCATGCATCCTTGGACAGAACCAGTGGAAAAGGTTTCCAAAAAAGCAGGGGATTTAGGATTGCCTATAATTGTTCCGAAAATTGGGGCTTATATCTATTTAAACGAAAATGAAACCGATATGGAAAAGTGGTGGTCGGGGGATTGATTTCTTATAGTTGAACGGCTAATTGGCCAATAACGCTTCGGCCTGTGCAATGCTAGAATTTATTTTTTCCTTTACCCTTTGCACTTTTTCTTCTTCTTCGTTCAACCATTTTTTCTTCTCTTCCGTAAGCTCTTTGCCTTCCAATATTTCCTCGGAATCAAAACGGTCACCAAAGCCATGCATCCAATCCATCATGGCTTTGTTCGCATTTTGTAAATCCAACATAGCTTTTCCTTGTGGAGATTCAAGACCTAAGGAATCTGCCATAGGTTTTAATTTCCCCACGAGTTTCCCCACTTTCCCCATTTTGGGCATCACTTCGTCATGTATGGCCATGACCTGTTCCATTTGACTTGGGCCTTCCTTTACTTTTTTGGTTTCCTCTTTACAGGAAATGAACAGCATGGCTATAATGCTAAAAAATAACAAGGGAGTTTTATGTATCATTCAATTTATATTTAAGGAGTAACATTTAAAGTCGCTATAGCTATAAGTAAATATAAAGATAGAAATAAGCAGTCTCTTCATGTTAATGGATAAATGAAAATAGCAATGGATTGGTATTATTAAAGCCGGATAGAAAAAAGATTAAATTTTATTAGCGTGTAATTAATTGATTTTCAGTAAAATAAATTTTTTTTTAAAAAAAGCTATTTTTTTTCAGGAGTTTTTTAAAAGAGATTGTTTTATAATAAAAGACTAAGAAACATGAAAAATCTCAAATCAAACTCAAACCCTACCGATGTTGAAACGCAAGAATTTGAAAAAATCTTTAAATATCAACAAAATTTCCTCAATGGTTTAATATTTATATTTACGATACAATACTTAGTATTAATTGTATTAATATAAAAATCCCCCAATTTCTTAGCAACACTGTACATACTTATTATGGATGGTGAAACTATTAAACACTGTGCCACAACTAGGCGCAGTGTTTAATTCTAAAATAATCAGAAAAATAGTTTGAACGTTGCGTTGGGAGTAATACCTAAGGAACTTTGATTGTTTTCCTGAACTTCGGACATAGTATTTACTCTATAAAAGGTATTGATGGTGTTGTTTCGGTCAAGAACATTCCATAGTGCTATACCTACTTGTCCTCTTGTTTTGTTACCTAATGTAAATTCTTGTTTGGCAGAGATGTCCAATCGTAAGTAATCATTTTGTTGCATTGCGTTGGCAGGACCAAAATTTATTTCTCCGTCGGTTACGGGATTTGCCTCCAAAGGTATCGTCAGTGGCTTTCCGCTCCGCCAATTTAAACCACCTGCAAGGATAAGCTTTTTTAGGGTATAATTGGCGCCTACCGTAAAAGTTTGTGTAATTTCAAAATTATTGGGAAAGCGAACTTCCGGTAGCCCATTAAAAGTGTAAGTACTGTTTAGGTACGAATAGCTTAACCAAGCAGATACTTTAGGAAACTGTTTGCGAAGTAGTAGGTCAGCACCTAGCGCGTCATAAGCTCCAGTGGTTTTAACGAACTCATAATTGTTTAGAAAGCCTTGACTTTGGGTGGTAATACCGTTTACTTTTTTATAAAAGGGAACAAAGTTTAATAGCCAGCCTTTCTTTACATAATTTCCTCCAATAGAGAATTGTTTGCTGGTAATCACCGGAATGGACCCATTATTGGAAAGTTGCCACCTCCTTTTTTCTACCCCTAGGAAATCGTTTTGAAAGTTTATCACCTGAGAGGTATTTTGATGTTTAAATTCCCCTAAAATTTCCGCGCCAAAACCTTTTCCAAAATCATGGTTAAGACTAAGCCTGGGTTCCCAAATCTGTTTTTTGAACTTGTCCAGGTAATTAAAACGTAGACCTACATTTACGTGTGTCTTTTTATTGTTTCCCAAAAATCCTAACTGTGAATAGATGCCATGGGTTTGCAATACTTCTCCTACCAACAAAAGAAATTGTGGATTATCAATATTGTCTAGATTGGTTACTTTGGTTTCTACAAAATGGTAACCGTTGGCCCATTTTATATTTTCATTTATTTTATAGTTTGTATTGAGTTTAATACCTGTTTCCGAAACTTCATTTTTCTGAAGAAAACGTTGATCGGTCAAGATATTTACATTACTTGCATTTAAACTGTAATCCGTTTCGGAAATAGAAAGTTGAGTATCAAAATTAGACGACCAATTTCTCTCATAATATAAAGCACCGGCAATACTTCCTTGGTTTAGGTCGCTTTGACGTATCTCTTCCATTCCGCCAACGGTGGCATTCTCGTTGAAAAGGATATTGTTGTTGGTATGGATAAAGTTAAAGCGAATCTTATCCTTCCCGGAAGGATGATAAAGCAGGCGAAAGGATACGTCATAAAAGTCAAAAGCAATATCGGAATTTTTGACGGTTTCCGTGTTCTGCTCCAGCTCCGTATCTTGGGCGATACGATTAAAATACTCCGAGTATGTAGGTGTTTCTATAAAGTCGCTGATAGATTTTCTAGCGGCAATCTGTAATGAGGCTTTTTTTCCTAATGGAGTATCTATAAAAGCATTGGCATCGATTAAATTTACACCAAGGCTACCCTTTAATTCTGAATTGATATTATCACTGGTATGCATGGCGATCGTTCCGGAAACGCCATCGGTTTCCGAAGCATTAGTTCCATTTTTATAAAGGATTACCTTTTGGGTAATTTGCGGATTGTACATGGATATTAATCCAAAGAAATGCCCGGATTGGTACATTTTTATGCCATCCCATGTAATTAGGTTTTGGTCGTTGCTCCCTCCCCTAATATTGATGTTGGATACGGTTTCGTCTATACTCTGAATACCGGGAAGTGCCTGCACGGCTTGTAGCACATCATCTTCAATAAGGCCAGGAAGCAGGCTAAACTTATTGAAATCTATTTGATATGCACCATTGTCCAACTGATCAATACCGCGGATCAGGTAATCATATACGACCACTTCTGCCAGTTGTTCTTGATTGGGCAAAAGATAAATATCCGAACATTTCGCTGTATTCAAATGTTGAATTTCTCTTTCTACATAAGTATATCCTATATGTTTTATTTCAACGATATTAGAACTACTATTTAGAGGGAGTTCAAAGAAACCATTTTCGTTTGATATGGTTCCGGCAGTACCGTTTTGAATAGTAACAAAGGGCAAAATTTCATTCGTATCCCTATCTCTAATATGACCGCAGAGTATACGTTGCTTCTTTTTTAGGGTAATGATACTTTCGGAAACGAATACGAATTCTAACTGACTTACGCTACTCAGATACGAGACAGCCTCTTTTAAATTAAAAGTGTTTTTAGGGGGCGTTGCGGAAATCCCGTCCACCAAAGTTGAGACGTAATTGAACTGCACCTTAAATCGCTGTTGTAAATCAGCAAGAATGGTAGATAAAGGCTTTGTTTTAATGGCCTCTTGTGAGGACAGATTAAAACAGGAGCATAGAAAGAAAAGATATGTTAAGACAAAGTACTTTTTATTCACCTGTACTTAAACGTACATCGCCTTTGTTTATTATTTCAAAGGTTAGTCCAAGGGGCTCGCAAACGGCCAAAAGGGCGCTGTTCATGTCATCATGGGTGAAACCACCTGTAAATAATTCGTTTTTATTTATTGTTTTGGCGGTAATGGTAATATTGTATTGTCTTTCAAGTTCCGATAGTACTTCGGAAACCGGTACACGGGTAAACTGACTCATATTATTGGTCCATTGCGGACTTTCAACAACATGTTTACCGGTATTTATAAGACTATTGAACGAGGAAAGATTATCTCCGGCATGTAGTATTTCAGTATTGTCACCCATAGTTACTCTTACCGTACCTTCATAACAGGCTACTTGAAAAAAATCACCTCTTTGTTTTACGTTAAATTCCGTTCCAAGAACGGTAACGGTACCTTTCTCGGTCAAAACATCAAATTTTGCACCCTTTGCAACGTCAAAGAACGCCTCGCCCTTCAAAGTAATGGTTCTGTTATTTGCCCAATCATCTTTATCATAGCTCACTTCAGAATCTGCATTAAGGACTACGCGAGATGCATCCGGGAGCTCAATGGTGGTTTTTTCGGCTAAAAGTGTCTTGGCGGTCGTGGGTTTTTCAAAAATCGTAAAATAGTAAATACCCAATGAAATGACCAGAATACTGGCAATACGCATCATAGGTTTAAGCCATTTTAACTTTATGACTGGTGTATGCGAGTTCATTCTATGTTCCTTGAAGGTATCAAAATCGGGCATAGTAGAGAATTGCGAAGCTTTAAAATGCTTGGCGTCAGAAACTATATCCTTGTAAAAAGAGGCATCTTCCATCGTATTGAAAGATTTGTTTTCTTCCTGCGTCAGTTCGTCTGACAGCCATTTTTGTACTAAGTTATCGTTGTCCATAGGTTAGGCACTTTGCATATATAACAACCAAGTCTTTGATTCTCCTGATTATTTTAACTTAAAATTTTGCAGCTCTCCTTTTAATTTGTCAAAAGCTGAGTAAATACGGTACTCCACAACCTTTTTAGTGACTCCTAATAATTGTGCTATTTCTTCATGTTTTTTGCCTTCGGCCTTATTTAAAAGAAATGCGGTACGTTGTTCCTCGCTTAATTTAGAAAGTGCATTTTGGTACTTTTTATAGTATTCCTCTTTTTCTAAAAGAAACTCTGGGTTTTCATTCGTATAGGTTTTTACAGGAGTGCTATTGTAGTTCAAAACCACCTTTTGATGTTTGACCTCGTTCAACATCATATTGTTGGCTACCGTAAATAAATAAGATCTTGCTTTTTCTGGCGACACCTTTTTACAGTTTTCCCATAATTTGGCGAATGCATCCTGTGCTTTGTCCCCTGGGTTTAGCTTATCGCCATATTTGTAATAGAGAAAATCATGCAGGTTTTGGGCATGTTTGTTATAAATGTTCCCAAAAACACTTTCTTGGCAAACATCCTCGAATAAATCTTTTTTCAAAAAACTGGTTTTATTCAAAAGTATGAAATCTTTATTTTTTTGAAATTTTTCAGGAGTTTTATTCGTTTAGTTGTTTTAGTAGTGAAGAAACAAAATTAAATTAAGCCCAATGAAGCTAATTCTAAAATTTTCGAACCTCTTATTAGTGGTCTTATTCCTGTGCAACATATCGTGTAGGGAAGAAGAATTTGTTTTTGAAGGTGCTAGACCGGAAGAATCTTTGAGTTTGGATACCAATATAGCCAACCTTTTGTTAAGAACTACTACAAAAGATGGTTCCTTTGATAATATTGTGGATGGTGCCAGTTGTATTTCTATTCAATTCCCATATACCGTTTCTATAAATGGAGATGAAGTTGTGGTTGATGAAGTTGGTGATTTCGAAACCATAGAGAATCTCTTGGAGAACGATGATGGTGATGACACTGCCGAAAAAGTTTTGGAAATAAATTTTCCAGTTACGATTGTACTTTCCGACTTCACCAAAGTAATTGTAAACACCCCGGATGAGTTATCATCCTTTATAGCTACTTGTTCAATGGTAGATGAAGATATTGAGTGTGTTGATTTCATTTACCCAATATCTTTTTCGGTCTTTAACCGAGACAGTGAGGTTTTTGATATTGTGAGTAAGACCGATGATGAAATGTTATATGTATTTTTAGCCGATTTAAATGAACGTGATGTTGTTACTATAGAATTTCCCGTAACCTTACTTTTAAGTGATGCTACCCAAATAGAAGTAACGGATATCATTATGCTGGAGGAAACTATAGAAAGTGTAAAAGACAACTGTGATGAGGATGATAACAATGATTTTGATGATGACGATTGTGAAGAATGCAGTCTAGACCTATTATCGCAAACGTGGTTGTTATGTACTGCATGGGAGGCCCATAAATTAGAAATAGATGATGAAAAGTTAGATGACGCCTACGAAGATTTCCTATTCAATTTTCAAGAAGACGGTACGGTATTGGCAATTTCCACGACGAATATGTATATCGGTACTTGGATAAGCTCTGATACGGATACTAGCATTACATTAGAACTGAACATCCCCGGATTTATTGAGTTCAATTCTGTATGGAATCTTGAAGAAATTAAAGAAACCGGTAGGGGTACCGACGTTAGACTAAATACAGGAGACGATAAATTACACTTTAGAGAAACCTGTGAGGAAGGTAGTACTGGCAATAATATCGGCTTAGATTCAAACATAATTTTGACCGATGGAACATGGGAAGTGAATACTTTTTTAGATGCCGATGTAGATAAGACCACAGATTTTAATGGATACTCCTTCAACTTTGATACGGATGGTACGGTAATCGCCGACAACGGAACCATATTTAATGGCACTTGGTTGATTCAGACAGGAAATACCAGATTACTATTGGATTTTGGTACCGGCGCACCATTGGAATTATTGAACGTTAACTGGAAGATAGATGCTGTTTCCGAATCACGTGTAGAAGTCCGTGAGGTAGGAGAAGGGAATGCAACGGACACTTTGATTCTGACCAAACGATAATATTTTAATAGTGCTGACCAAGTTTTTTGGTCAGCACTTTTTTAGGTTAAAAAAGAATATTGAAGCCCTGTGGTCAACGTTTCTTTGTTTTTTAATTGAATTCCGTTGAGGTCTTGATAAATGGGAGCGGCTAGTTCAAATCCAAAACGTAGGTTTTTCAATGCCCGGTTTGGGGCATACAAATTAAACCCAATACCTATATTTAAATAAGTTCCTCCAGAATTATCGGTGTCCGCCGTAATGACCATCGCCGGATTAAGATTGGGGTCAACACCATTGATTGCTCCTACGGTCAATCCTTCCAATCTAACTGAAAAGCTCAACCAGTCCGTTAAGGAACACCTTCAAAACTGGAAGTTTTGGTCGTGAACATTTACTAGTCGCTGTTCTTACTTGGATTTGGGATGGGGAAACCATTAATGTATTTCAAATTTTAGGGGGCTGCATCATCCTTCTAGGCGTATGGACGGTCAACAAAAAACGCCAGCCTTAACCCTAATTTTTTCGGTTTACTGTAACAAAGAAGAGTAACCTTACTCTTTAGTTAAAAGTAAAAATCAATTCATCGAATAAAAAAAACGAACAGTCATGAAAAAATCAACCTTAACATTCGCAGCCTTATTTTTTGTAACCCTAAGTGCGTTAGCGCAGACCAAAACCGTTGCAGTAGCTGCTTTTGAAAAAGTTATTGTAAGCCCGCATATTGAAGTAGTATTGATAGAAGGTACCGAAGAATCCGTTACCATAGAAAACGCGAAACTTTCTTTGGACAAAATAAATGTTGAGGTAGAGGGCAGAACCTTACGTTTGTATTTGGACGGAGCAAAGACCGTTACCAAATCGGAGCGCGTATCTACGGACCAATGGAAAGGAAAAAAATCAACATACGATGGTACTATGGCCAGAGCGACAATTACCTATAAAACCTTGAAAAATCTTTCCATTAGGGGGGAAGAAATCGTGAAATGTAAAAGTGCCCTTGATCAGGATGAACTAAAACTGACCATTTACGGAGAATCAAAAGTATATTTTGAATCGCTGAACCTGGAGGAACTTACCGTTGCCATTTATGGTGAAAGCTATCTTGAAATTACAGAAGGGGATGTACGCAGACAGGTCTATAGGGCTTACGGTGAAAGTGAAGTGAACACAACGGCCATGGATAATGAGGAGACCAAGATAACGGCTTATGGGGAAAGTAATTTTAGGGTGAACGTTTCCGATAGATTAAAAGTGACCTGCTACGGAGAAACCAAGATAAATTATTCGGGCGACGCCGATGTTGATAAAGGAATTGTCATCGGAGAAGCGCAGATCAGAAAAATAGGGTAGTGTTTACGACCGTGTTTGAATGAAAAAACCCGCTCCTTGGAGCGGGTTTTTTAATAAGATTCTTTAGTCTACTATTCAAAATCCGTTGGAGATACTCCATCGTTCACCTTTATTTCGGTTACGATAAAATCTATATTCTGAGGCCCCATACTTTGTGTAATCTTAAAAGGGAACATAATGCCGGAAACTTCTTTGTAATCACCCAATAAAAGGGTTTGTTTCATTTGTTGTCCCTGAACTTCCGCCGAGGTAACTTCCTGTAACTTTAAACCGGTCTCCGCATCATAATAAGCTGTTTTATTATCGGTAATTTTTAGCTTATAGGCTTTACTGTCTCCCACCATTTCTGTTCCTTCCAAAGCAATATTACCTGCCGCTAAATAGTTAAGCTCAGGAAAAGGAGCTGACTCCTCCTTTACCTTAAGGATTTCGTCTTCGGAGAGGTCTTTGCGCTGTCCTTGCACAACGGCATAACCCTTGTTTCCGTCCAATACTTGTTTGCTCATGGAATTCCCCATCATTTTCACATCTCGCATGAATTGGTCTTTGGATGTCTTTTTCATTTCAAGTTCCAATTTCATGCCTTGCATTTCTGCAGCGGCCATCATAAAATAGGATTCCACGCTTTCCAATTTTGACTTGCCTCCAATAGCCTCAATATACTTCTCTAAAACGGTATTGGCCGTTAAACCCTCTGGCATGGTTATATTGTAGTTGGGTTTTTCGGTTTTTTCGCCTGTTTTATCATAGTACATGACCGGGATTTTTTTTTCGTTTACGGAAACTTTTTCCAAGTTATCCAGAACTTCGCTTCCTTTTCCCGCAACGACCACTCTGGCATTACTGGTGCTAAAATATTTTTGCGAAGCCTTTTGTACATCGTTTACCGTAATATTCTCCAAACGTTCCAAATAGGTTTTGTAGAAATCATTGGGCAAGCCTTCCGTTTCAATATTCAGGGCATATCTTGCTATGGTCTGTGGGTCTTCCAAAGCTCTTACAAACCTGCCTGCATACTTGGCTTTTGTATTGGCGAGCTCTTTTTCGGTAACAGGTTGATTCACGATTCTATCTATCTCTTTTAACATTTCCACTACGGAACTATCGGTTACCATGTTACGTACACTTGCCGTAGCGCGAAACCTGGAGACTTCATATTTGTCATCACCCAAAGAAGAATAGGAACCATAGGTATAACCTTTATCCTCCCTTAAGTTTAAGAAGAGCCTTCCTTCTCCACCACCACCAAGAATTTGGTTGGCTATCAGCGCAGGCAGGTAATCCTCGTTCTTCATCTTCAGTTCTACCAAATTTTGCACTGCTATTTCTGACTGTACCGCGTTGGGCATATCCACAAAATTGATTTGCGTGTATTGCGCATCGCTAGGTTTTGTAAAACTAAGTGAAGGGGGTACGGCCTTGGTCCACGGGGTAAAATTCTCTTCCGCCAATTTTTTTACCTCATCAAAGCTCACATCACCAATAATGACCAAATAGGCATTTGCAGGCACAAAATAATCGCGATAAAAAGCTTCTACATCCGTTAGCAAAACGTTTTTAACCGTCTCTTCTGAAGTGTATTCCCCATAAGGATGATTCTTGCCATAGGCCAATACGCGTTGTACCCTTCCTGCAATGACGGAAACATCTTTCTCCTGTGTTTTTAGCCCGGTTATTAGTCTTTCCTTTTCTTTTTCAAATTCTTCCTGAGTGAAGTTTGGATTGATGGCGGCATCTGCCATGAGCTCCATTATTCTAGGGAAATATTTTGACAACGAACTGGCGGATGCACTCTGTGCTCCAAAATTTATCGAAGCACCCAGAAAATCTATTTCCTCATTAAAATCGTCCTTACTGATATTTTTGGAACCAAGTCCCAGCAAACTTCCGGTAAGGCTTGAAACACCTGCTTTTTCTCCTTCTAGGATAGGAGGATTATCAATGGTCAGGCTTATGGAAACCCTTGGTAATTTATGGTTTTCTACCACCATGACCTTAAGACCATTGTTCAGCTCAAAACTTTTAGGTTCCTCTAGGGAAATTTCCGGTGCCGGACCCGGTTCTGGCATAACGGAACGGTCTATTTGAGCCGCCATGTTTTGGACACTCGCAATCAATACGAATAATAATAATATTTTTTTCATCATCTTTCTAGTTTGCAGGTTTTTCTTCAGGTAAATAATCTATCACGACCCTTTGGTTAGGGTTGAGGTATTTATTGGCAACTTCCTTGATCTCTTCCCTGGTAATGGAACGGTAAATCTCTATCTCTTTATTGATCAGTGAAGTATCGCCGAATAACAAATAATTTGTTGCCAAAGAACTTGCAATGCCCTCTACGCTGGAATTGGAGTTAACGAACCTGTTTTCAAACTTGTTCTGTAACTTTTTATAATCGTTTTCCGATATTAGAGTGGTTCTCGCTTTTTCTATTTCTTGCTCTATGGAAGTGTTCAGTTGATCTAAAGTAATTTGACCCACGGGCAGGGCGAAGACCAAATACATACTATAATCTTCCTGACCCAAATTGATGGATCCTACCTGTAACGCTTCTTTTTGCTCGTCCACCATCTTTTTGTACAGCTTGGAACTTGGTCCGTCACTTAGATAGGTAGCGATCATATCCAGCACGTAGGCATCCCTATTTTTAAAACCGGGAGTTCTATATCCTATTATGGTAGCAGGTATCTGGATATTGGCATCATATGTTTTTGCGTTGATTTGGCTGGTGATGGGTTTTTCTTGCGGATAGTTGCGAACAATATCCGCCCCTCTGGGAATAGGGCCAAAATAATCGGAGATCCACTTTTTTGCTTGATCTGTATCAATATCCCCGGTGACGACTAAAGTGGCATTATTGGGCACGTAATATTTTTTCTTATACGCAATGAATTCATCTAAAGAAGAGGCGTCCAAATCCTTCATGTAGCCAATGTTCGGATCTTTATAAGGATGGTTTTCGAATAAATTCTCGGAAACGGCAAAAAGAAATTTTCCATAGGGAGAATTCTCATAGCGTAATCTTCTTTCTTCTTTTACTACCTCGTTTTGAGTGTCCACACCCCCTTGTTCAATGACCGGGTGCAACATACGTTCCGATTCCATCCAAAGCCCTAATTTTAAGTTGTTGGAAGGGAATACTTCATAATAATAGGTTCTATCATTAGAAGTATTGGCATTATTGGTTCCCCCATTGGAGGATACGATTTCAAACCATTTTCCTTTTTCGATATTTTTTGTCCCCTCGAACAACAAATGTTCAAAGAAATGGGCAAACCCTGTTTTACCATCCACGCGGTCTTTCCCCCCAACATGGTACATAACAGCGGTCGTTACCACGGGAGCGGTATTATCTTGGTGTAAAATAACATGCAGGCCATTGTCCAGGTCATACTCTTCATAGGCCACTTCTTGAGCGCCGGCACCAACGGCAAAAAGAACGGAGAGGCCCAATAGTAATTTGTATTTCATTTGTATAGTGTTTAGAATTAAATGCATTTCTGTTCATTGGTGTCCAAAGACAACAATTTGTTACGACAAAATATCATTAAGTTGTCGAAATATTTCTGAATAAAAGGTTTTTTAACAAGAAATTATAGGATTTACGTTTAATAATTTTTAAATTTTAGTAAACAAGATATTTAATCATGAACAGATTTGCACTACCCATACGTTTCGGGATGGCCACAAGTGGATCCCTGATTGCATATTTTTTAGTATTATCGCTCTTGGGTTTACATACCAATGTTTTTTACAGTCTTTTTAATGCTTTCATAACGGGCTTTGGTATTTATGAGGCCATTAAATTTTTCAAACTCCAGCAAAAGGAAAAATTTAATTACAGTTCCGGTTTTAAAACAGGTTTAGTTACAGGGGGTATGGCTACTTTGGCGTTCACCCTATTTTTTGCTTTGTACTCCACGGAACTCGACCCAGGTTTTTTAGAGGAACTATCTACAAAATGGGCCAAAGAATATGAGAGTTTTGAGGCTATCGTATTCCTTGTCGTAGCCGTTATGGGGTTCTCAACGACCATAGTTTTGACCTTGTCTTTCATGCAGTTGTTCAAGTCCTCCAATAATTTGGGCAAAAAGTGAGATTAAATTGTATTAAAAACACTTGTGGATTAAGCAATAAGCAGTATATTTGCACCCGCCTTTGGAAAAAATCCACGAGGTTTTAACAATACATTTTTTAACGATATGTACGCAATTGTAGAGATGGCAGGGCAGCAATTTAAAGTTGCGAAAGACCAGAAAGTGTACGTTCACCGTTTACAAACAGAGGAAGGTAAAAAGGTAACTTTTGACAATGTTCTTCTTTTGGACGATGGTAAGAACGTTACTATCGGCGCCCCAGCTATAGACGGAGCCGCAGTAGAGGCCAAAGTCATTAAACACCTAAGAGGTGATAAGGTAATCGTCTTCCATAAAAAGAGACGTAAAGGTTACAGAAAGAAAAATGGACATAGACAATCCCTTACGGAAATCGTAATCGAGTCTATTGTAGCAAAAGGTGCCAAGAAAGCGGCTCCGGCTAAGAAACAAGCTGAACCGACGGCGAAAAAAGCTGCTCCAAAAAAGGAAACAGCACCCAAAGCGGAAGCCCCAAAAACAAAAGCAGCTCCAAAGGCAAAAGCGACTAAAGCTGATGACCTTAAAAAAATTGAAGGCATTGGACCAAAAATTGCTTCCACTTTGGTTGAGGCAGGTATTGCTACTTTTGCTGATTTGGCAAAAGCAAAACCAGCTAAAATTTCTGAAATCATTGCAGATGTTCGTGGCAACCACGTAACGGATACTTGGCCGGCACAAGCTAAATTAGCTGCCGATGGTAAGTGGGACGAGTTAAAGAAATGGCAAGATGAATTAGATGGCGGTAAAGCATAATTGCTTTTATCGTTATTAAGTATAATATAAAACCGTAAAAAAATGGCACATAAAAAAGGTGTAGGTAGTTCAAAGAACGGTAGGGAATCAGAATCGAAACGCTTAGGGGTTAAGATTTTTGGTGGCCAAGCTGCTATTGCCGGTAACATTATTGTTAGACAGCGCGGAACAAAACACAATCCAGGCGAAAATGTATATGCCGGTAAAGACCATACATTGCATGCACGCGTAGATGGATTAGTTAAGTTTGAAAAGAAAGCGGGAGGTAAATCCTATGTTTCCATAGAGCCTTTTGAGGCTTAGAAATTTCTTTTCTTGCATAAGACATTGAAACCCTCACTTTTATAATGTGAGGGTTTTTTGTTACATAATTGTTAAGTCAATTTTAAATGGACTCCAAATCAATATAAAAATTACTTAAGCTTAAAAGTTAGCTAACCCGCTCTTCCGAACATATCCAATTTCTTTGTGGTCATAACAACAACCACTCAGAAAATGAAAAATTACTTTTTATTTGCCCTTTTTGTATTGCCCTTATTTTTAAAAGCACAATCAGGAAACGTACAAGGAACTATTGTTGACGAAAATGGCTTGGCCGTTCCTTTTGCCACTGTATTGGTAACCTCATTGAACAAGGGAGGGATATCAGATGTAGATGGCAAGTACCTTCTTCTTGATCTTCCCGCAGGGAAACACAATTTACAGATCCAATATCTAGGATATTCCAATATAGAAGTTGAAATCGAGATTATTGCGAATACCACTATTACGTCCAATATCAGTATGTTGCAAAAAAATATGGAATTGGATGAAGTACAAGTATATGGCCTTTCCGGTCAATCAAAAGCCTTAAATACCCAAAAGAACAAACAGAACATTACCAATATCATATCAACGGATCAGATCGGAAAATTTCCGGATGCCAATGTGGGCGATGCCATTAAACGTGTTCCCGGAATAACAATGCAAGTAGATCAAGGTGAGGCCAGAAACGTCATTGTTAGAGGGCTAGCGCCAGAACTGAATTCGGTTACCCTGAACGGGAGCCGAATTCCATCTGCCGAAGGCGATAATAGAAATGTGCAGATGGATTTGATTCCGTCCGATATGATACAGACTATTGAAGTGAACAAAGCGGTAACTCCTGATATGGATGGTGATGCGTTAGGAGGTTCCGTGAATTTGATTACCCGTTCCTCACCGCAAAGCTTTAGATTGTCCGCCACCGTCGGTTCCGGTTTAAGCTTTATCAATGACAAACCTATCTATAACGGAAGCTTTTTATTGGGAGATCGTTCCAAGAACAAAAAGTTTGGTTGGATGGTTGCCGCATCATATAACAATGTGGATTTTGGTTCTGATAATGTAGAGGCAGAATGGGTGAACGAAGTGGAAAGCCCCATTACGGGAGAAGATATAACCGTAGCTCCCATTGTGGAAGAATCGGATATACGAACCTATTTGGTACAGCGTATCAGAAGAAGTTTTTCCGCTAACATGGACTATGCTTTTGATACAAATAATTCAATATTTATTAAAACGATGTATAATTGGCGCGATGACCGTGAAAATAGATTTCGTTTGCGTTATAGAAGCATTGAACCTGTTTTTGAGGACGGAAGCCATAACATCATCGGTTACCAAGGTGAAATAAGGAGGCAGACGAAAGGCGGTATTCCCGGAGGTAGAATCCAGAACACACGTTTGGAAGATCAGCGTATGCAAAACTACAGCTTAGGCGGGAATCATCTGTTTGGAACGTTGAAGGTAGATTGGATGGCCTCATATGCCTTGGCCAGTGAGGAAAGACCCAACGAGCGTTATGCGGAATATGAGATAGGCGATGCTATTGGGATTACCGCGGACCTAAGTAATCCGCGCTATCCTTCGTTTAGACCCACAAACCAAGCGGATGCTGCCTTGTCAAATTTTGAGTTTAGGGAATTCACGGAAGAGAATCAGTTTACGGAAGAAAAAGATATCAACGCCTTTTTGAATTTTCAATTGCCCGCGGATATTTTCGGAGCAGGGGATGGTTTTATCAAATTTGGAGGTCGATATAGAACAAAAAATAAAGTTCGCGACAATAACTTCTTTGAATCGGAACCCTTGAGCGACCAATTTGCGACCTTGGCAGATGTGGATACCAGTGATTTGACCAATGCTGATTTTCTAGCCGGTAGCCAATATGTGGCAGGAGATTATGTGTCGCCGGAATTTTTGGGGGATTTAAATTTTTCGGATACGGCGATTTTTGAGACCAGTGCTGTAGAAGATGAATTTTTGGCCGGTAATTTTGATGTAGATGAAGAGGTCATTGCTGGATATCTAATGGCCAACCAACAGCTTTCGGACAAGTTTTCTATACTGGCGGGAATACGGGTAGAAAACACAGAAATAAACTCTTTGGGCAATGAAGTAATCTTTAACGACGAAGGAGATTTTGATGGGGTAAACCAAATTAGGGATGAGAGTTCCTATACCAATATTTTGCCAGGGCTTCATTTAAAATATAATATCACTGACCGCACTATTCTACGTTTTGCATGGACCAATACCATAGTGCGTCCCAATTATGTGGATTTGGTTCCCTTTAGGAATATCATCAATGAAGATGAAGAAATTGTAGCGGGAAATGCTAATTTGGACCCCACCCGTTCCATGAACTTTGATGTAATGGCAGAGCATTATTTTGAGTCGGTTGGAATTTTATCGGGAGGATTGTTCCACAAGGAAATACAGGATTTTATCTATACCTCGCTTTCGGAAGACACCGCTACAGGATTTGATGTCTTTCAGCCACTGAACGGGGATACCGCAACTATTTTTGGGGCAGAAATAGCCTTTCAGCGACAACTGGATTTTTTGCCCGGTTTTGCTAAAAATTTCAATGTTTATCTGAACTATACGTTTTTAAATTCCTCAACGGACGGTATCCGGAACGGTGATGAAATTCGTGAAGATGTAGATTTGCCCGGCACGGCCCCGAATATGTTCAATAGTTCTTTGGCATATACGGATAAGCGGTTTAACCTTCGCCTATCGCTTAACTTTTCGGATGCCTATATCGATGAGCTTGGTGGAAACGCGTTTGAGGACAGGTTTTATGACAAACAGACCTTTTTGGATTTAAATGCCTCGTATACCATTAGCAAAAATCTCAGAGTTTATGCAGATCTAAACAACATTACGAACCAACCGTTACGTTATTATCAAGGTGATGTAAGACGTACGCAACAGGTAGAATTCTATGAAAAAAGGCTCACCTTTGGATTAAAGTATGACTTGTCCGGTAAATAAAAGTGAATAACTATATGAACATAAAAAAAGTATGGGTTTTGATAGGAGGTATGGCACCGTTTTTTTCATCTTGCGGAAATAAGTTGCCTCCTATTGCGCCAGATGTTATCACGGAGTTTACGTTGAACGATACAGATGACCCTGCAATTTGGGTGAATCCGGAAGATGCTTCAAAGAGTATTGTTTTTGGCACTGACAAAGAAACGAACGGTGCTATTTATGCTTTTGATTTAGATGGAAAAATTATTGAAGAAAAGACCATTAGAAATATAAAAAGACCGAATAATGTAGATGTGGAATATGGGTTTCGACTAAATGATTCCACACAAACGGATATTTTGGTCTTTACGGAGCGGGAGCAACATCAAATAAGGGTTTTTTCCATACCGGATATAAAACCTTTGGATGTGGAAGGATTTCCGGTTTTTGAGGACGAAGAGCTCATTGAAAACAGATTGCCTATGGGCTTAGCATTGTACAAATCGCCCAAAGACGATGCTGTTTACGCTATAGTAGGCAGAAAAACGGGTCCTTCTGAAGGATATTTGTATCAATATGCATTATTAAGCGATAGTACCGGTGTAAGCACGAGCTTAGTTCGAAAATTTGGCTCTTTCAGTGGCACAAAAGAAATTGAAGCCATTGCGGTGGACGATGAAAACGGACACATTTATTATGCCGATGAAGGTGTCTGCATAAAAAAATACCATGCAGAACCGAATATGGGGAATGAAGAAATTTCTTGTTTTGGTGGAGAATATTTTTTGAGGGATATAGAGGGTATCGCCATTGCAAATTATGCCAATGGAGAGGGTTATATCATAGTGTCCGATCAACAGCAGGGAGCGTTCAATATTTTTTCCCGAAAAGACAATTCTTTTATCAAGGCAGTGAATTTATCCACAAAGGAGACAGATGGTTGTGAGGTAGCGACCGTTCCCTTGAACGATACTTTTCCAAACGGATTGTTCGCTGCGATGAACGACGAAAAGAATTTTTATTTTTACGATTTGGCGAAGTTGGGATTAAAGTAATTTCTCCCCGATTTCCAACCAAGAATTGGCTCTTTCAAAACCTTTTGTGTTTACATTGTGTGGAGAGGTAAACTGAATTCCTCTACCTTCAAAATGTTGAAGATTATAACTGCGGTCATCGATTAAAATATCTCCTTTCAAGACATGCTTATGCCCACATAAGATTCTATTTTGCCACGGAATAAAAGGAAAATATTCATCTAGCCAATCGCTTTTTTCTTCCAAGGAATTTGGGAATTGCATCGCTGCGGAAGCGATATAAACCTCATATTTTTTAGAAAGTTTTTGCAGCACTTTTTGACTGTTGGGAATTACCTTTAAATCTTTAAAGAAACCCCTGCGGGTGGCATGTTTTCGTACGCTTTCCTGATGAGCTTCGGGCACCATTTTCCAGACCTCGTTTCCCATACATGACTCGGAAGTCAGATTGCCGTTGAATTCCTTATTGTAAATTTCGATATGGGCACCATAGGTATCCGCAATAACCTCGTCCATATCCACAAAAATGACCATAGTTTATTTTTTGTGCGAAGTAAATGAAAATAAGTAGGGTATTGAAGGGAATCAAAATTATTAACCAAAAAGTAACGCTTACCACTGCTGATTCTTAAATCCTTGTTTTTTTGCGTATTGGATAGTATTGGCCAGATAATCCTCCAAATTATATTCGGGAATAGGCAAAATTTGCTGTAATAGGGTGGTGTCCCATTCACAAGGTTTGGAGGTAAGGTAGGGTGTGAGATGTATGCCAATGGTATTATAGTAAAACTGCTCTAACTTGGACTCGAACCCAGTGGCGGTATCAATGATATTTTGGGTAAGGCTGAAGTTCTGAAAATCTACCGTATCCAATATTTTTTGAATGCCCTTGGCAATATGTGTGGTCGTATGATGTACAATGTTCAATTGCTCAATATCGGTATCGAACACGTTGGTAATTACTTTTGCCGCGTAATCGGTTGGGATAATATTTAAACCGCTATCGTTATGGGCCGTAATCCGTACACTATCTTTTGAAGAACTGCGATAAAAGAATTTTGCAAAAAGATAAAACACCATGTACTTGGAAATGAAGAAACTGGGGTGATCCATGATATTGCCGCCCAGGACACTTGGACGTAATATTTGTACGGGGATGTTCGCTTCTTTTCCTGCTTCAGTTAAAAATTGTTCGGAAGCGTATTTGGAAGCCTCATAATGGTTTCTGTGTGCCGTATGATTGTCCTTGAGATAATCGTTGGGAAGAATTCCACTTAGATTTCCGGCTGAGAAGGCAGTGCTGATATAGATAAACTTATCAATGTAATATGTGTAAGCTTTAAAAATCGATTTTGTAAAATCTAGATTTTCCTTATAAATTTCGTCTTTTGCTTCCGGTAAAGTAGAAAGATTTACGAAACCGGCCGAATGTATAAAATGAGTAATTCTATTTCCACCTAAAAAACACTCAGGATTTAGAATATCCTTAGCCGGGACCACTACAATTTTATGACGTATTTCTTGAAGGTTGTTTTTAATGAACTTTGGAACATGTTCGCTCTCCAGCATCTTGAAAATACGTTCCTTGGGCATTAATGACTTCTTTTCACGGACAGGAAGGTATAACTTTTCAATACGGGAAAATTTGTCTTCCAATAAAGAAAACAACACCTGAGAACCTAATGTTCCCGTAGCACCTGTGAGTAGAATATTCATTTACAATTATAAAATGTCCGATGGAGCGAAATCAAAACCTGTTTTTAGTTCTCGACTGCGCTCGAACGGACATTGTGTTTTTTAGAGAAGGTAACTAAAATTTAGTATCTATAATAATCCGGTTTAAAAGGACCTTTGACCGTAACACCAATATATTCAGCTTGGTCTTCTTTTAGTTCCGTAAGCTCTGCACCCAAACGGGATAGATGTAATTTCGCTACTTTTTCATCCAAATGTTTTGGCAACATATATACTTTGTTTTCGTATTTGTCACTATGTTTCCAAAGTTCAATTTGTGCCAAGGTCTGGTTCGTAAAGGAGTTGCTCATTACAAAACTTGGGTGCCCCGTGGCACAACCAAGGTTGACCAATCGGCCTTCGGCCAAAATAATAATATCCTTCCCATCAATGGTATATTTATCTACCTGCGGTTTTATTTCGTCTTTGGTATTCCCATGATTGGAATTTAACCAGGCCATATCAATTTCATTATCAAAATGCCCAATATTACACACTATGGCTTTATCTTTTAGAGCTTCAAAATGCTCCCTTCTAATAATATCCTTGTTTCCAGTAGTCGTGATAACGATATCCGCATTTCCGATAACGGTTTCCAATTTTTTCACCTCAAATCCGTCCATACAAGCCTGCAGTGCACAAATGGGGTCAATTTCCGTCACGGTTACAATAGAACCCGCACCTTTAAAGGAAGCAGCGGTACCCTTACCTACGTCACCATAACCTGCAACGACAACTCTTTTACCGGCCAGCATGGTATCCGTTGCCCTCCGAATGGCATCTACCGCACTTTCACGGCAACCGTATTTATTGTCAAATTTGGATTTGGTTACGGAATCGTTCACGTTAATGGCCGGCATGGGCAAGGTTCCTTTCTTGACACGCTCGTATAATCTATGAACACCGGTGGTGGTCTCTTCGGAAAGCCCTTTAATATTTCCGGCCAATTCCGGGTACTTGTCCAAAACCATATTGGTCAAATCCCCGCCGTCATCCAAGATCATGTTCAACGGCTTGCGGTCCTCACCGAAAAATAACGTTTGTTCAATACACCAATCAAACTCCTCTTCGTTCATTCCCTTCCAGGCATAAACGGGGACACCAGCATCGGCAATAGCCGCCGCTGCTTGGTCCTGGGTAGAAAATATATTACAGGAACTCCAAGTTACGTCCGCACCCAAAGCTACCAAGGTTTCAATAAGAACAGCGGTCTGGATGGTCATGTGCAAACATCCCGCAATACGTGCTCCTTTTAAAGGTTGTTCTTCCTCATATTCTTCACGAAGGGCCATTAATCCGGGCATCTCTGCTTCGGCAAGTTCAATTTCCTTTCTTCCCCATGATGCCAGGCTAATATCCTTTACTTTAAAAGGTACATATGGAATAGTTTTGGTGCTCATATCTTTTTTTCTTTTTACTTTCGTTCGTAAGCGCAAGGCTTAATTTTATGCGCTGCAAAGGTACAAATTAAGCAAGGAATCCCATGCCGCTTTACAAAACTATAACAGTTGACGAAAATACTACTTTGGCCATTTGGAAAGTGGAAGAAACAGAGCGCTTTCTAGCCGATGGAATTACCTTAAGTGACCATTGCCAACAGCGTTTTGATGGGATGAAATCCCAAATGCATAGAAGGGCATTTTTGAGCATTCGCCATTTATTGGCGCAATACGGATATGTGGATACGGATTTGTATTATGATGCTGTGGGAAAACCCCATTTAAAGGACGGAAATTTTATTTCCATCACGCACTCCCACCAATTCACGGGGATTATTATCAGTAAGACCGATGCAGTAGGAATAGATATCGAAAAACAACGCGAGAAGATTTTACGCATTGCACATAAATTTACCCCTTTTGAAGAATATAGAACCCTTGCGAATACCGAAGCGATTGTACGAAAATTGACCATTGTATGGGGAGCTAAAGAATCTTTGTACAAAATATACGGGCAACAAGGATTGAGTTTTCTACATCATATCGATGTTGCCGATTTTTCCTTTGCAGACCAAAAAACGACCGCACAAATATTGTACGAGGGTAATATGACCGACTATTCCGTAGATTTTTTAGAATTTGAAGAGTTCACCTGTGTCTATGCGCTTAAAAAAGTAATTAGTAGTTAGTAAACAGTAATAAGCATTAAGTAATCAGTACTCAGAATATGTTTGTAAGTTTATTTGCGATTGAAGCTTTGAAACAATTTTTTACTAACACCTAACACCTAACACCTAACACCTAACACCTAAACAATGAACATTTCCGTAGAACTTACTTTTTCGCCACTTCAGAATAATTTTGAAGAGCATATCATTAATTTCATTAAAAAGCTTAGGGCATCTGGATTGACTATTTTGGAGAATCCATTAAGTACACAGGTTTTTGGAGAGTATGATACCGTTATGGGTGTTTTGAACACCGAAATAAAAACGGCCTTCGAATTAATGGACAAAGGGTTACTTTACATGAAACTGGTAAAATCTGATAGAAGCGAATATGAGCCCCATTTTTGATTTTTTCCTTGACGGTTATCGCAACAAGGAAACCTTCATTATTGTTCTGGAAGCTATCGTGTTCTTTTTTGGTAGTGCCAGCGTATGGTTTGCCAAAAGGGAGAATATTTGGGTGTACCCAACAGGGTTGATTGCCACGGTAATAACAGTCTATCTTTTTTTAAGGGACGGGTTATTGGGAGATATGATGATGAATTTCTATTGGTCCGCAATGAGTATTTACGGTTGGTGGAACTGGTCCCGAAAAAAGAATGATGAAAAAGTGGTCAAGATTACAAGAACTACGACAAGGGAAAAGGGTATTGGCATCGGGCTCTTTATAATGACCATGATTATCAATTATGTAGTATATCAAATCTTTAATGTTGAAATCGAAACCAGTAATTACATAGATATTTTCACTTCGGGTATATTCTTCACCGCCATGTGGTATATGGCATTGAAGAAATTGGAGAATTGGACGCTTTGGATTTTTGCCGATATAATTACGGTACCGCTCTATGCCTACAGGGGTTGGGGTATGCTTTCGCTCCAATATCTTATATTTACGATTCTTGCCGTTCAGGGCTATCTCGCATGGAAAAAAAATATAGACAACAACCTTCGAGCATCTTTAAAGTAGTCCTCTTTGGGCCTGAATCTACGGGGAAAACCACGCTTTCAGAACAGTTGGCGAGACATTACAACACCGTGTGGGTCCCCGAGTATGCCCGGGAATATTTACAGGATAAGTGGAACAATGAACGCAAGACCTGTGAACCCAAAGATTTGTTGCCCATTGCAGAGGGCCAGATGAGGTTGGAGAATAAATTGACCAAAAAAGCTACGGATATTCTCATTTGCGATACGGATTTACTGGAAACTAAAGTATATTCCGAGGCGTATTATATTGGACATTGCGACCCTATTTTGGAAAAATATGCACTGGAAAACAAGTACGATTTATATTTGCTCACGTATATAGATATTCCTTGGGAGGAAGACGATTTAAGGGATAAGCCCAATGAGCGCGAAAGGATGTTTTCCTATTTTAAAAACACCTTGGAAAAATATAATCGCAATTTTATTATATTGACAGGAGATAAAAAAAAGCGACTGCAAGATGCAGTGGAACAAATAGACAAACTATTACAATAAAAATGGATTTAACGGAGAAGGATGTACAACAACTAAGGGAAAAAGGAATACCAAAGGAAAAAGTAGAAGATCAGATACGTACTTTTAAGGAAGGTATCCCTTTTGTCAATTTAAAGAATGCGGCAGTTGTGGGTGATGGTATCTATAAGTTTTCGGAAGAAGAGGAGAAAGAACTGATCAGTTTGTTTGAGAAAAAATCGGATGGTCTGTCCATCTTAAAATTCGTTCCTGCATCCGGGGCAGCTTCCAGAATGTTCAAAGCACTGTTCAATTTTTTGGATGCCTATGATCCGGCAGAAGAATCTTTGGAAGCATATCTAGAAAGAACCAATGATAAGGATATAAAAACCTTTTCCGAGGGGATAGAACGTTTCCCTTTCTACAAAAAAGTAAAAGATCGTTTGGACACGGAATTTACTTCCAAAGGAGCGGAAGTCTATGCTTTTGTAAACGAAATTTTAAGCGAAAATGCGTTGAACTACGGATTTTTCCCCAAAGGACTCTTACCCTTTCATAAGTATGTAGAAGATACGGCGACTCCTTTTGAAGAACACTTAAAGGAAGGTGCGCTGTATGCGAGTGCTAAAAACGAATCCAAACTTCATTTTACCATTTCCGAGCAGCACGAGACCATGTTCAATTTTGAATTGAATGAAGTACGGGAAAAAATAGCCAATGACACCAATACCACTTTTCACGTAGATTATTCCTTTCAGAAACCATCCACTGATACCATTGCGGTAGATATGAACAATAAACCATTTAGAAATACAGATGGTTCCATACTGTTCCGACCTGGTGGACATGGTGCTTTGATCGAGAATCTAAACGAACAGGATGCCGATGTCATTTTTATAAAAAATATCGATAATGTTGCGGTAATGAAAGATGCCGATGCCGTAGCAGAAAGTAAAAAAATACTTGCCGGAGTCCTTTTAAAAGTTCAGGAAAAGGCTTTTTCATATGCCAAACTATTGGATACTGACACCATGGATGCGTCTCGATTAAAGGAAGTAACAATTTTTTTAAAGACGGAATTGAATGTTCGTTTTTCCGATGATTTTGAAAAAGCTTCGATATCTGAAAAAATTGAAACCTTAAAAAAGATGCTCAATAGACCCATTCGTATTTGCGGCATGGTCAAAAATGAGGGAGAGCCTGGCGGCGGTCCGTTTTGGATAACAAACAATAACGGTGAGGTGTCGTTACAGATTATAGAGTCTGCCCAAATTGATATGAATGATAATGATCAAGCGGCCATAGTGCAACATGCGACACATTTTAATCCGGTGGACTTAGTTTGTGGTATCCGAAATTACAAGGGCGAAAAATATGACCTTTTGGACTTCGTGGATCACAAACAAGGATTTATTACTGAAAAAACCAAAGAAGGAAGGGAATTAAAAGCTTTGGAATTACCCGGTCTTTGGAACGGGGCCATGGCTTTTTGGAACACGATATTCGTTGAGGTGCCACTGGTCACCTTCAATCCGGTAAAAACGGTGAACGATTTATTGAAGCCTTCACATCAGGCATAATAAAACTAGATCTTTACAAACAAAAAAAGTGTGTAGCAATTACACACTTTTTTTGTTTCTTATCACTATTACACAAAATCCCTCTTTTTACATATCATTTTTAACTATTTGATTATCAAATTTTTAAATCAATATTTATTGTCTCATAGGGCTCGGCATGGTTTTCTCTTGTACAGTTGTAAATAAGTTTAATTAAAACACTTAATAAGATGAAAAAATTAGTTTTTGCAACAGCTTTGGCAATAGGAAGTTTAACCATGGTAACTGCGGCAGCACCAATTTTCAATACCGCGATTGTAGAAGAAGTAACGGTACAGGACTTTCAGGAGATAGCAACTTCAGACGTACCTGAGGCCGTGACTACGGCGTTGGCAGCGGACCATCCGGATGTTGTATTGAGCAAGGCCTACGTGAACGGTTCAGGAATTTACAAATTAGAAGTGGCCTCGGCCGATGGCAGTACATCAGAACTGTATGCAGATGCCGAAGGCAATTGGGTAGAGCTATAATTGTTCTCTATAGTTTGTTAGTTTAAATGTAAAGACTGCTACGGCAGTCTTTTTTTGTTTTAAAGTTAAATAATCCCAAAAGTGATGTCTCTTAAAATCTAGCCTCGATTTTGGCCCGTACATAAAATAAATATGAATTATTAAAATGAACAGGATGAAAAAATACATAATGATGGCGCTTTTAGCAGTTGGAATGATTTTTAGTGTGGAAGCTATGCATATCTCAAATGAAAAAACAACTTTGGCAAGTGTAACGGATGAGTTTAAAAAAGTATCTTCAAAAGAATTGACTCCCCCCGTGGTGGAAGAAATACTAAAACAATATCCTACTTCCAAACTGGCGGCAGTTTACAAGAATAACAGCGGAGAATTCAAATTGATCATGGTATTAAAGAGCGGCACTAGAAGAACTGTTTATATTGATGTAAACGGCAATTGGCTGAAAAAGAAATAGTTATAAATACTTAAAGAAAAAAACTCCGCATTGCGGAGTTTTTTTGTGCCTAAAAGTGACCTTTTGAGAATAGTGGTGTCTAAACTATTGAAAGGCTTCCAAAAAAGGATTAGAAATAAAACAGGAAGTAAATTAACCCTTAAAAGAAACAGAATGGTCACAATAGCTTTAACATCCATGATTATAGTACTACTGGTCACCGGCTTGTGTACCATAGCACAGATATACTGGAAAGAATAAACAGGATTTAGACGCTTTTATAGGAAACACTAACCATTAACTATAGAGGCGCCGCCAAGAAGAGATGACGTAATGAGCTAAAATTTGTTCCCCCTCAAATTGACATGAACTGGTCTGGATTTTAGGAAGGAAGATAGATTAGGAAGCAGTTTGAAAATTTTAGCGGAAAAGGATTTTTTTGGTCGGTTGTTGAGAGGGAGCTACGAGAGTAGCTCCCTTTTTTGTCTATAATAGCAAGAAAGAACTCTTGTACTGTATAATTTTTACACATTTCTTTGGCTTAAGAACATTTTTACTCAGCTAAAAAAATCATTAAATTCTATAAAAAACTGTATTTCAACAGGTTATAAAAGTTGGACTTTTTGGCATCTTTTTTTCTTTATACTAATCGATTTTAAAAATGAATTTAGAATTTAAAATATAGTAAAATGAAAAAATTATTTGTTTTAGGAGCCTTGGCCATGGGAAGTTTATCGGTAACTGCTCAAGATGTTGCTGCCGTACAAGAAGACGCTACGGAAATAGTAGAGGCAGCCCAGGATTTTACGGAGATTGAAACTTCAGAACTGCCAACTGCGGTAACTGAAGCGGTAGCTAAGAATTACCCCACTTCGACCATTAACAAGGCCTACGTGAACGGAGAGAAACAATATAAGTTGGAAGTATCTTTAGAAGACGGAACTTCTGGTACATTGTACGCTGACGAAAACGGTAATTGGTTGGATATGTAACAAGAGGTAACTTGTTTGTATCAAGTTGGTTTGGTCTGGAAGGGATAGCATTTTGCTATCCCTTTCTGTTTCATTTAATAAGTAAGTTTTTCCAAATTTAATTTCGCTGTCCTTTCTTGGTCTTTATCACAATGACGCCATTGGGACTTTTGTATTTTTCTACTGCTTTCTCACCTTTAAAGATTTCAACTTTTTCAATATCGTCCGGAGATAGTTTTTCGAATTCCATTTTGCTGGATTCTTTTCCATCAATGATTATTTTAGGAGCTTTTTTCACCTGAATTTTTCATTTCGGATTTATTCGGTGCCATCTTCGTTCTGGTTTTGATGAACACTACAACGTTGGGCGCATTATATTTTTTGATGCTATCTTATCCGGGATCTTCGCTTCTATATTCTAATTTAAAAATCAGGTTATCATCATTATAATGAAGTTTTAAATAATCAGATTCTCCTGCTCCAACAACATAAACGATATTCTTTTCTTCATTTTCATAGTCTGGAATTTCAAATCTATCCCAACCTGCTATTTTTTTCTTTAAATCAAAGTCCATGTCATAGGTCTTTGGTGCTTTCTTATCACACGCCCAACCATCTCCGTCATTTTTTACTTGTAGCTTAATAGCCGAATCGATCTTCGTACTTGTTAAATTACCTATCTGCCCATCAGTTGAACCATCACATCTATTGTCCTCGTGATAAACGAGAATCCAATTTTCAACAAAAAATGGACCCAGTTTTTCTCCATGTTTCAGATTTTTAACGAAGTCCAAAACTCTCTGGTCAATTTGAATTTGTACATCCAAAGTTGAATCATTCAAAACCTTGAAATCAATCACTGTATTTTCAATCTGACTTTTATGAATCGTTTTCTTGTTTATAGGACTATGGCATGTAATCAAGCCTAAAAAAGTGTAAATTATTAGTTTTAGTTTGATCATAATCAATATTATTATTGAATAAGTTGAATTTATATAGTTATTGTGGTTTTTCAGTATGACAAATAACGGTATCGGCCTAGGTATTTATGGCTATCGTCCGCAAATTATTCTCAATCATCAGGGAGCAAATCGGAGGTAAATCCGCTATCTTCTCCCCATTCTTTAATTTGTTTCATTTTTTTTATTCCCAAGAATTCACCACTCCAAGGATTAAATAAATATACATTGTACTTATAGGTTATTCTTGAATGGCCTTCATTTTTTATATCTTCAATTTGATCGATCAATTCGGCAATATAGTATCTGAATTGGCCATTATAAAAAGTAGCAGTATTAAATTGCTCCCATTTTAGAAACTCGGAAACATTTTCTTTTTTTAATCCGTGATTCTTTGCAATTGAAATCGCTTTGATTTTATCAATTTTAAACGTTTTCTGTTCTACATCGAGTTTTTCAAAGCCATAGTTGTTGAAACGATCATGGCTCGGAACATAATTACCATTTTCGTCAAGATTAATTCCAATCATGTCACTTTGCCAATCCGAGTCCATTACCCTGACTTGATAACGAAAAACAAACTCGGTCGGTTTTCTTTTCAAGGGCTCTGTCCAACTACCTACATAGCCATCTTTATCGTAAGCGTAACCATCAAAATCAAAGCGCACTTGGTTGTCATAAAAGACTCTGCCATAATTAGAAATTATTAAGCTATCGGCCTTCTTTTTCATATGCTCTAATATTTCGTGATACGGAAATAGTTTTCTATTAACTTCACAAATGGCATTGTCATAATCTCTTGTGAATAATAATTGCTTGTTAAAATTATATTCTTTCCAAACACCAAGCCGTTTACCGCTTTTAGTTACCCAACCTTCTGTATTTAATCTCAAGGTATCTTTTATAAAGTGGACACTATACCAAACAGAGTCTTTGTTTTTATAGCGTTCCTCGTAAATATGATAAACAGCGTTTTTTGTTATTTCGATGTTTGAAGAATCAGTTTCTATTTTCTTTTGGCGGAACTGTCCAAAAGCCGATACTGAAATAACCAAGAGGAAGCTTGATATATGGATTTTTATTCTCATTCAAATATTTGTCAAGGGCTTCTTATATGAAAAGGAGCACTGAAAAAAGGGATAATTTTCGAATAATACAAGAGCTATTTTATAATCTTTGAGCATGAGTTGTTACAGTAGGAGTAAGCTGCCTATTAATTAGTTCAAGTTAATTGGTATGATTTCTCAATTCTGATATAATTTTACTCTCTTTTGCTGTCTGTGTTGGGATGTTATATGAATTCCAGAATGCTGCATTAAATATTTTTGCCTGATTTTCAATACTAGAACCAATATCCATATTGCTATTGAATGGATAATTTTCTAAATCTTGTGTAATAATTTTATTTATAAATAGCTCTTTTTTAGGGTATTTGGTAAAAAGCACTTTATTTGATTCCAATCCTTTAAAAATTCTCCAGTTATCCTCTTCCTTCTGATATTTTAGATACATTTTTCCGTTATACTCTTGATATTCCAAAACCAAGCTATAATATATCTGAAGCGCGCCATTTGAAAACCTTCTTGCCCAAGACCTATTTTTTATGGCTTCTCTTGTGAGTTCAATTCTTACGAATGCAAAAGTTTTCGTATCTATATATAGAGTTGAAGTTTGAAAAGGTTTGTCTACACAGTTTATTTTATAAACCAGTCCATTCCCATACGGTAACACACTTTCTATTTTGTATTTCCATCCGTTTTTTCCTTTTATTGAACCGTAATCAAAACGAATTAAATCGTCTTCAACTAAGTCTATAATTGAATTTTTTCGTTCAGAGTTTTTATTCCAAGGATGTTTTTCTGCTAAGTAACTTGTCTTTACTTCTACTAGATCAACCTTAGGCTCTCTTTTAACTTTATAGCTTTGGTATAAAAGTTTGATAGCGCACTCCAAGTATTCAACATATCTGTCATCTTCTTTTTGAAGGTCTCTTACATAACCTTCCAAAATATAAGGTTGGCTAGGGTAATTATTCTCGATTGCCTCGTATGCTTTTTTAACGATTTCTTTAGCTGTAAGTTCTTTCTTTTTGCTTGCCATTATCGTAACCTCGTCAAGATTAGTAGCTTTTGCCGAAAGAAATATTTTTTGATTTTTAGTAAACGTATTTGCTTTTTTTGAAATCGATGAATAACCGATTATTGAAATTATGACGGTACTTTCTTCTTTTCCTGATGGTATATGAAAAACAAAAAAACCATCTTCATTTGTTGTTGTTCCTATGGATTCCGATTTAATATATACCGAAGCATATGGTATTGGCTCGGAAGTTTCTAAGTCCAAAATCTGACCTGAAATTGAGAACGAATTATTTTGGGAAAAACTCGTAAAAGAAACTAATACTAAAATAATTGTAGTGTAGGAATTTAAAAATCTAAACATAATGGTTAGAAGATTGAGCTAATGCTACATGCGACATTTTGTTTCTTTACAACTACATGCATCCGATTTTCTTTGGATTCCGGACCATCATACCTACCTTAATCGTAAATAGCAACGGTCTCGTTCATATCATTTAAGTTATCCGAAAAAAAGCCCTACTTACCATCGCATCCGGGTTTAGCATCAATATCCGATTCCAAACGGATATTACTAATTCCAATATCTATACCTTCTCCGGCCGTAATCATAAATGCAGAGGTGACCTTGGTCATGTCTACCCCAAGTTTTTCAAAGCAACTTAAGCTAATTCGATATTCTTGCCAATCATTGCCCGTGATATTGATAGTTAGGGTTTGATCACAGGAGGAGTCTGCGCTACACATGCCAATTTGAACAACGGCCTCGTCTACCTTAAATGATTTTGCCGAGAACGTAAGCTCCATGGCTCCGTTTGACTCTCGGGACATATTGCTTGGTGAAGCCGTACTGATTCGCATTTCATCACGATCAGCTTTGGTCCAGTTTATTCTTAAAGCATCTTCTTGTGCCAAATGGTCCGTTTTGCTGATTAACAATCCTCCGACAGAGGTAGGGAAACTGGCAATTTGTTTTACTAGATCTCCGGAATTCAACCATAGTCCCCAGGGCGCAACAGGAACACCCTTGTTGAAAAATTCACCCGTAGATTTTACCTCGTTATTTTCTAGGCCCGAGTTTTCCGGAAGTAAGCCTACCGTTTCGGCACTATTATAAGAAAGTCCGTACCCTAATTTAAACAAGGGTTCCGCAGCCTTGTCCACTACGGCACTCGCGGGCCAAGAGAACGATAGACGGCCCGTAAAATCAAAAGCAGGGTCTCTCTGAAACAACAGATCGGAAATTCCTCCCCCTTCACTACCGGGCAGCCATGCGGCGATAAATGCATCCGACTGGTTTATTTCAGGGTTGCTCCATAGCGGCCTACCGGATAGAAAAACGGATACGACCGGAATACCTTTATTTTTAAATTCCGCCAATTTACTTACATCGAAACCGTTCGGGGCAAAGTCAAGATTTTCCCTATCGCCTTGAAATTCTGCGTATGGATCCTCTCCATATACAGCGATTACGACATCTGCCGCCACACTTGTATCTCCACTGGCCGAATACATTACTTTGCCGCCGGCCGCAGCTACAGCCTCTTTTATGCCGTCCAAGATGGAGATGCCATTGGGAAACTCATCGTTTGTATGACCTGTGCCTTGCCATGACAATGTCCAACCGCCACAGGCCTTGGAAATACTTTCTGCCCCATCCCCGATTACCAAAATGGTTTTCTTAGGATTTATCGGTAACGTACCGTCGTTGTTTTTAAGCAAAACCATGGACTCCCTTACTGCTTGCCTTGCAATGGCCCTATTTTTGGGAAGTCCCAAAAGACTTTCATCTCCTGCGTTTTTGCGGGTACTCGGCGCACCTTTGGTAAATATGCCAGAAGCAATTTTTACCCTAAGGATACGGCGTACCGCATCGTCCAAGCGGGACATAGGGATAGTTCCGCTTTTTACATGCTTTAAGGTACTTTCATACAGACCCTTCCAACTGTCAGGGGCCATATACATATCCAGGCCTGCATTCAATGACTGCGGACAATCTGTATTGGTACAGCCAGGAACCTGACCATGACCGTTCCAGTCACCTACCACAAAACCGTTGAAACCAAGTTGCCCCTTCAGGACATCGGTCAACAGTTCCTTATCGCCATGGAGTTTTCTACCTTGCCAACTGGAGAACGAAGCCATCACCGTTTGCACACCTGCGGGTATAGCACTGTAATAGCCTGCCGCATGCACATCGCGTAACTCTTTTTCACTGATGAGGGCATCGCCTTGATCCACTCCTTTTTCCGTAGCACCATCAGCAAGAAAGTGTTTGGCACTGGAGATGACCCGGCCATCTCCCATAAAATCTTCTTCACCAAAATGACCTTGCAATCCGTAAACGATGCGATTACCATAGGATTTTACAATCTTCGGGTCTTCGGAGAAGCCTTCATAGCTTCTACCCCAACGTATGTCTTGGGGCACCGCTAAAGTTGGGGCAAAGGTCCAGTCGTGTCCGGATACGGTAAGCTCGTGAGCGGTCACCGATGCAATTTGCTCGATTAAGTCCGGATTGTTCATCGCACCGAGCCCAATATTATGGGGAAAGACTATAGCTCCCGTAAGGTTGGCGTGACCATGTACCGCATCTATTCCCCATATACAAGGAATGGCGATTTCTACACCTTCTTCATCGATGGATGCGTTATAGTATTCATCGGCCTTTTCCAGCCAAGTTTTTGTATCTGCATAAGGTAATGGCCCGGGCGCGGAATTTCCACCACTTAATATAGCGCCTAAGCGATATTGTTTAACTTCTTCCGGGGTAATAGATCCATTATCCGCTTGGATGACCTGACCTACTTTTTGTTCCAACGTCAGTTTTGGTAGGATATCATCTATCTGAGCTTCGATTACCGGGTCTAATGGTAACGGTTTGATGCTTGGCCAATCTTTAGGATTTACAAGATTTGCCGATTTTTCCTCTTCTGGTGAGGCATTCTTTTTTTCGGCACAACCTAGAACCAGAATAAACAAAATACATATAGAGGCGATGGGAAAAGTCAAAAATTTGATAAGACGCATATTGAAACTGATATTAATTGTGATGGTTGGTCAAGAATCTTTTTGAACTCCGGGCCAAGTCGCAAGATAACTTATTTTTTATGTATATAAATATAGGTTATGGCCATTTAGCCATGTTGTTATTTTTGATATCCTGTGTTTGTACTAATGGTTGCAATATGAACGATACGGGAGCAAACTAGCGTTTGCTTTTTGCCACGTGCGTAGCAAAATCTTTTTGACTGCCCGTACTGAACGGCATGTTCGGGCCAAAGATTTTGCGGACCTACCTGCTTCATAAACACATAAAAACTTTTAATTATAGCAACTTTATGCCCTAGTTGTTACAGTCCTAGTTGCACATAGTTATTTTTGTTTCAATTGCAGTAAAACCTTTTTTCCATTTTCATTTTCTGGATTCAATTCTATCGATTTCTCATACATTTCAATTGCTTCTGCTTTTCGATTTGCTTTTAATAAAGCTTCACCATAGCTATCATATGCATTGAAACTATCAGGAAATAAAATTATAGTTAATTTGAAAACTTCTAAAGCCTTATCTAATTCTTCATTTCCCAAAAATGAATATCCTAATGTATTCAAATCTTGTTCTGAACGGTTATTTATCTTAGCTTCAATAGATAATTCTATGGCATTATCCAAAGCCTTTTGTAATATCTCATTTTGTTGCTCTTCGTCTAATGTTTTTGAGTACGCTTTGATAATAGCATTGATTACTAACGAAGGGTTATCCTGAAATACATAATGACCACTTCCTTGAGCGATAATGTTTGTTACATTATCCCTATTGTCACCAAACTCTTTGTGTAGTTTTGTCCATCGATTTGTGTATACCTCTGGTGCTCCTGAAAAGGAGATTTCTGGAAAAATATTTATAATTGGGATGTTTTCAGGAAAATGTATATTTCTCGCATATCGCATGGTTTCATTAAAATTGGCATTCAGATAATAGTCTCCTGAAGGTTTAGCTATTGTACTAATATCAACATTGCTATCTCTCATTGTCAGTAATTCCTCATTCCAAAAATCGTTAAGCGTAGCATCTATTAAAATGACCGACTTAACTTTTTCAGGATGTTTATGTGCGAATAACAGATTATACAGTCCACCGTATGAATGGGAAACCAATATAACTTCATCGTTGTTGTAGCCCAACATTAAAAGACCTACCTCCAGTTCTTTAATTCCGTTCTCTATTCCAAAATCCAAATCGTTTTTCAAATTTGGATTTAACTCACTTTGTCCAAATCCAGAGCGGTCATAGGTGATTAAGGTTGTGCCTGTAACCTTATGAATTTTTTCTAATATGTTGTCCCAGACAGAACCATCGTTACCTGCACCAGCGTCAAAAAGAATTGGAGTTCCTTTTCCTTTTATTATGTTGAAATACATTTTATAGCCCCCAACGTCTACTAGCGTATCTTGACTTTGGACTCGAATAGAGAAGGATAGATAGAAAATAACTAAGAATGTTAAATAAAAATATTTCATTAGGTCTATAGTTTAAGGTTTCTCATAATTATGTACAATGGAATCTGTATATGGCCTGTGGGCGCAGCCTCACGGGGTAACGTACGGGGTGCGCCCATGGGTTATATTCAAAGTTGGGGGCCGTACTTTTTTGGCTTCTGCTCCCTTATTTGCAAGTTAGGGAAAACCTGAGTCATGGGGGTAGCGTGCAGATTCCGCTGGCAATAATTGTTTTTTACTACTTATTCTCGGGTAGTGCATTAAATTCTTTCCTCTTATTCTCAAACCATTTTTTCATTTCTTCGGGCAATTGCATTAATTTTTGTATTTCTCCCATAGCTTTTTGATGTGCCTCGTCCTTTTTTTGGAAACATTTCCATTCCGTGATTTTTACTCAATTCGGCAATTTCCTCGAATGTATATGCGCGAAATTCTTGGTCGCACGCTCCGCCTAATTGTTTACAGGTCATTGTTTTCATTATATTTCTATTTATTGGTTACCTATTTTTTAGAAGTTCATCAAGTCTTTCGAAAACAGAGCCCCAACCGTTCATAATTCCCATTTTCTCCTGTTGTATCTTATATTCTTCGGTTGGATGAACCACATTAAATGTAAAATCCGTTTTGTTTCCATTGGGTTTAAACAATGATTGGATTTCAACCCCTTCAGTCATTGGTCTAAAATTAGCCGAAGAAACGATTTTTTCAAATTCTACTATTTCCGTGTATACGCCCTCAGCTATAAATTCTTGACCATTTGGCATGGGCATACTATATTTCCATTTTCCACCAACTTTGAAATCGTGCTCTACTACTTCTGTTTTAACTCCTTTTGGACTCCACCATTCCGCTATGTGTTCTGGTCGCGTCCAAGCTTCCCAGACTAAATTTATTGGTGCATTGAAGGTTCGTGTTATCGTTATTGTTTTGTTGTCCATTTCGTTAGATTTATTCATTTTGGTTGGTTTTAGATTGTAATTTGTTTAAATACCTGTCAAAAGAGTTCAATTTGTCTTCCCATAGTTCACGGTATTGCTCAATCCACATAAATGCAGGAATGAGGTTTTTCGGTTTAATGAAGCAAAATCGTTCCCTTCCTTCTTTTTTATAGTCGATTATTTCGCACTCCTTTAAAATTTTTAGATGTTTGGAGATGGCAGGTCTACTGATTTCGAATTTTTCTGCAATTGAGTTTACTGAAAGTATTTCTTCCGCTAAGAGTTCAATAATGTCCCGTCTTACTGGGTCGGCGATTGCCTGAAAAACGTCTCTTCTCATTATATTAAGTAACTAATCGGTTACAAATATAAATGTAATCATTCGGTTACGCAAATGGTTTAAAGAATATTTATTGTTTTATACTAATTCTGTGGTAAAGGAAGAGGTGTTCTGGAATTATTGCCAATAGTTTTGATTATAGTTTCGTTATGGAATGGTACGCGAGTATCATCTCGCCGTAATGAACTATAACCTTCTTTGTTGAAAGTAGTTTTTATAATCGGTATCCAAGTCCGATTTTCAAAATATTCACATTCGTATTGAATTTTGTATCAGGAACATCATTATTAATTCCGAGTTTGACAAAATCATATTGAGCCTGAACAAAAAGTTTTTCGGTTGCATTGTAAGCAAGTCCGAGATCAAAGTTAAATCCACTTTGGGTATCACTTGCATCTATAACGTCAAATCCATCATTAGTTCCAGAAGCATCAAATACCATAATCGTGTATCCTAATCCAACTGACGGATGAAACTTGTTTATTGATTCTAAATCCAATTCTCCAAAGATTCTTGGGATTAAAAAATGGCTTGCGAGAACGCATAAAAATAAAACTAAGAAAATGTCTGTTGAACAAAATACCAAAAAGTTTTTAAGTTCATTGTTATAAAGCTTTATGATAATTTTAGAACCAAAATAGCTATCAGGTGGTATTTTTACGTACCTATTGATAAGCAATAAAATATCATGCCCAAAATCTTAATCATAGAGGACGATGCCTCCTTTGGTCAAATGCTTCAAAAGTTTTTGGAGCGGAAACACTTTGAGGTATTGTTAAGCCTGACCGGTCCTGATGGGGAACGACAATTGGAGAACAGTTCTTTTGATATTGTCCTAACGGATTTAAGGTTGCCCGATTATGACGGTATTAAACTGGTCTCTAAATGGGGGCATACCGTTCCCGTGGTGGTCATGACCGGTTTTGCCGAAGTAGCCACTGCCGTAAAAGCTATGAAACAGGGCGCTTTTGATTATATTGCCAAACCTTTTCCACCGGACCAATTGCTTAGAATTCTACAGAACGGATTAGAGGAAAAGGGCAAAAGCACTTCAAATGTTACTGATTCTATTTCCGGAAAAATTAAAAAAGCCGGTGAAATCGCAGTAGCTACTCCTAGAACGGAATTTGAATTCGTAAGTGAAGCTTCGGAAAAACTGGAGGAATATATTTCTTTGGTCGCTCCTACGGATATGTCGGTCTTGATTATCGGGGAAAGCGGTACCGGAAAAGAGGTCACCGCAAAAGCAATACATCAACAAAGCAAGCGCGCAGGGGAAGCGTTTGTTCCCTTGGATTGTGGGGCAATTCCCAAAGAATTGGCGGCCAGTGAATTTTTTGGCCATTTAAAAGGAAGTTTTACAGGGGCCATTGATGATAAAATGGGCAGTTTTGAGGCCGCGAACGGCGGAACCCTATTTTTGGACGAGGTAGGGAACCTTTCTTATGAAAACCAGATACAATTGCTAAGGGCCCTACAGGAACGAAAGATCAAACGTATTGGCAGTAATACCGAAATAAAAGTGGATGTACGTATCCTATCCGCTACCAATGAAGACTTACAATTAGCGGTCGCCAAAGGTGAATTTAGGGAGGACCTATACCATAGGTTAAATGAATTTTCGCTGCAACTTCCCACTTTGGTGGATAGGGTCGGTGATTTACCCCTTTTGATCCAACACTTTTTAGCGAAATCCAACCAAAAATTGGGAAAAAAGGTGGCGGGTTTTTCGCAGGAAGTCTGGGAGGTGTTCAATACATATCATTGGCCGGGCAACATTAGGGAATTGAAAAATTGTATTCAGCGTGCCGTATTATTGACCGATGGGACCGAAGTACAATTGAAGGCCTTGACGAAAGAAATGAAATCGCCCGGAACAAAAAGAGCGGATATGGAAACCCTCTCCAAAGCCGATTTTGAAAAAGAACAAATTGTAAAGGCCTTAAAACGTACCAATTATAATAAGTCCAAAGCGGCAAAATTGTTACAGGTCACCCGGAAAACCCTTTACAATCGCATTAGCCACTATGGTCTGGATATATAGTCAGTTCCTCTAATAGCGATTTTTCCAATTGAGCTACACGTTCTTCCAGTACACATAAATCTTCTTTTAGCTTTTCCAAGCTAGCTGTTTTTGGTTCCGCAATTTCATAGTGCGCCAGTATGGGAACACACGATTGTGCTTTTAATTGCTTGAACATGGGCAGCATTCTATGGGCGGTTTTTTGGAGTATATCATAATCGTTGTTCGATAAAGCGTTTTCCAGAGCCGCCATATTCGCTTTGGTATCCATTAAAAAGGTATGTAATACGTTGTCCAATGCTTCTTTGTCATCGCCTAAAAAAGAGGTCAGTATTTCCAAACTGTAGCCTTCTCGGGTATCAGTGCCATGGGTTTTCTGGACAGTATTTTCAGGAATTTTAAAATCTTTTGAGAGGAGCGAATGTAGCGTATGAAGAAGCGCGGTTTTATCAAAAGGTTTTCGAAGTATAGCGGAAAATCCATGGGAAAGAAATACCTCTTTTTTAATGTCCTGTCTTCCGGTCATGGCAATAATAGGTTGGTCCGTGTAGCTTTTATACTTATTGGTTTTCAATTCGTCTACGATTTCAAAGCCGGTAATATCGGGCATTTCAATATCCGTTAAAACAATATCGTATTGAATGTGGGCATCAGCGCTACTGAAGTCGTTAAAACTGGAAAATTGCTTGGTTTCCATACCCGATTTTTCCAATAGCTCCCCAATGAGCTGTAAAAAGGTAGTATCGTCATCAAAAAGGATTACGGTAAGGCCTGTTAATACATCTTGACTGTTGTCTCTGGGATTTTCGACGGTAGTCGTTTCACTAAATTCAAAAGGAATTTCCAGTGTAAAAACGCTTCCTTCTCCCGGATTGCTTTTAAGGCTCAACGTTCCGTTCAGAAGTTGGGACAGTTTTTTGGAAATGGTGAGTCCCAGTCCGTAACCCCCATATTTTTTGACGGTGTGTTCTTCTCCTTGTGTAAATTCCTTAAAGATGAGCGGTTGCTTTTCCTTGGAAATTCCTATTCCCGTATCGCTTACCGAAACGGAGAGTCCATAGTTCTTGTCTTTTTTATCAACCAAGTTTGCAGTGATTGTAATTTCACCTTCTTGCGTGAATTTATAGGCATTTCCAATGAGGTTGGAGACGATTTGACGTATTCGAAAAGCATCGCTTATAATCGGTTTTTCAAAAACAGAATCAATATCCAAAACAAGTTTTATGTTCTTGTGGTCGTAGTTGGCCGCAATTTGATGTGCCGTTTCGGTCAACAACTTAGAAAGATTGAAATTCTCGAGCGAAATCGTCATTTTTCCGGCTTCCAATCGGGAAAAATCCAACAGATCGTTCACAAGATTGTTCACATAATCGGCGGCAGATTTTATATAGGCTACGTACTCTTTTTGTTTGGACGAAGGCCCGGTCTCCTCAATGAGTTCGGAATATCCGGAAATAGCGTTCAACGGTGTTCTTAGATCATGGCTTACGGTAGCAATGAGCTGTTCCCTGCTCGTAAGGAGCGATTCCGAGTATTTTTTTTCCTTTTCCAGCTTTTTACGATACAGATGTGCTTTCCAAAAATCCCGATTCAAAATAAAAGCAAATAGGGCAACCACCAGAAAACCTAACAAAGCGGTCGTAATGGCCAAGCGGATACTCTTTTTAAGTGCGGCCTCTTTTTTAATATTATCGTTAATGCCATTGATCATGATTTCTTGCTCAAAAGAAGAAAGGATACTTCGCAATTTTCGTGAAAGTTCCAAATCGTTTTTATTGATGGCGATTTCTCTTCGCTCCGCCGTATTTTGGTTGAGGGTTTTTTCTTCTTGAACCTGTTTCAATAAATTCTTGGAAACCCGTAAAATACTATCAAAACGCTGTGTCTTTAATTGTTCCGAGCCTTTTTTTGGAACGTTTTCGTTCAAATACATAGCAACTTTTTTAATGGTCTCCTGCGCTTTGGGAGGCAGATCGGCAAAGTTGGGGGCGAGCCCTTCCGGAGTGATAATGCCCAAGGAAGCTTCCATGGCATCAAATTCTTTTAAGGCGGAATCTATGGCGATACTGGCCTGGTTCTGTTTTTTAAGATTGCGCAATAGCTCGTTGTTGGCCACCTTTTTCTTCAACAATATTTTCAGACTGTCTAGCAAAAGATGCTGTTGCTCGCTTTCGGTCAGCGTTTTTAGCGCATCAATATCAATATAAATCGAATCGATTTTACGCGCGTAGGTCATAAAATCTTTTTTCTTTTTGGATTGTAAAGCCAACCTCGAAAGACTTTCGGACTCGTACAATTGGGTCAACGTAGTACTGGTTTGTAGCAATTTTGTATCATTTTCATTAACGATATTATTGGTCAGGTGCTGTCGTATTTCCGAATAGATGTAGAAAGAAGCCACCAAGGCCATCCCTATCAGTAAAAGATAACTGAGCAGTATTTTTATGGTAAAAGTATTTTTTGGGCGGTTCATGACGTGTAGGGCTTACCATACATACGTGTGTAAAGGTGGGTACAGTTCTAAAACCCTGTTAATTCTGTACGAAATGGGATTTGATCATAATTTTCGGATTTCATTATGAAAGTTAAGTCTGTGGTAGTACATTTGTCCCATCTCAAAGGGGTGCTGAATCCCGAATTTGAATCAGGTAGGTCCTGAAGCGAGTTCTGGATGAAGCTGAGATTATACCCAATGAACCTGGGCGGGTAATGCCGCCAAGGGAGGCGATAGTCGCCATTTAGGTTATTCATGGTTGCGCCAAAAAAGTTTTGGAAAGCAGCTAAAATCAATTTTAATTTAGAATAATAGCCCCTTTTATTCGTAAAAAATTTTACGAATGAAATACACTATGTTCACTACGCTGGCCCTCGTTGGCCTGACCATGGCCTCACGGGCCCAACAACAACCTACAGATTCTTTGGAAGGTAAAAAGGTGGTACTAGATGAAGTTTTTGTCTCTGCTATCCGTGTTACAAAAGAGTCTCCGGTAACCTTTTCAAATTTGACAAAGGAAGATATCAAACCTCGAAACTTAGGTCAGGATATTCCTATTATCATGAATTTTTTGCCGTCCGTGGTAACCACTTCCAATGCAGGTGCAGGAATAGGATATACGGGCATACGGGTTAGGGGCAGTGACGCCACAAGGGTAAACGTAACCATTAATGGCATACCCTACAATGATGCGGAATCCCAAGGAACTTTTTGGGTGAATATGCCAGATTTTGCATCTTCAACAGAGAGTTTACAATTACAACGAGGTGTAGGCACTTCCACCAACGGGGCAGGGGCCTTTGGTGCCAGTCTCAATCTGTTGACGGATAGGTTCTCCGAGGAGGCCTATGGTCAAATATCTTCTTCTTTTGGAAGCTTCAATACCCTAAGGAATAACATCAAGTTCAGCACCGGTCTTTTGAACGATCAAGTGGAAATTTCCGGGAGATTGTCCAGAATTACATCGGATGGTTATGTGGATAGGGCAAGCTCGGAGTTGGATTCCTATTTTTTACAAGGTGCTTTCAAGGATGATAATACATTGATAAAGGCAATATTGTTCGGGGGTCACGAAATTACCTATCAATCTTGGTTTGGAATAGATGCCGAAACTTTGCGGGAAAATAGAACTTTCAACCCTGCGGGGGAATATACTGACGAAAATGGAGAAACGCAGTTCTATGAGAATGAAGTGGATAATTACAAACAGGACCATGCACAACTACTGTGGAACGAACAGCTTTCAGAATTTTGGAGTACCAATATCGCATTGCACTACACCAGAGGACGTGGTTTTTTTGAGCAATTTAGGGAAGACGATGATTTTAGTACCTATAATTTTGATCCTTTAACGGTAAATGGAGCAGCCGTAAATACCACGGATCTAATCAGAAGACGCTGGTTGGACAATGATTTTTATGGGACCGTTTTTTCGGCCAATTATCAAAAGGAAAATCTTAATCTAATCTTTGGAGGTGGATGGAACAAATATGAAGGAGACCATTTTGGAGAGGTAATATGGGCCCGTTTTGCAAGTAATAGCGAATATAGGGACCGTTATTATGATGATAGCTCCGTAAAGAAAGACTTTAATGTTTACGCGAAGGCCAACTATAAATTGAACGATCAATGGGCATTGTATGGAGATTTGCAATACCGCATGGTCAGGTATCAAGCAAATGGTGAAGACACAGGATTGGTAGATGATACTTTTAATTTTTTCAATCCAAAAGCTGGGGTCATATTCGATTTAAACAGAAACAATAATTTTTACCTGTCCTATGCCGTAGCCAATAGGGAACCAAACCGTAACGACTACGAAAACGGAAATCCGGAGCCGGAACGTTTAAATGATTTCGAATTGGGCTGGCGTTATGTTTCCCAAAATGTTCAGTTAAATACAAACGTGTATTATATGAACTATAAGAATCAATTGGTATTGACGGGTGCACTTAATGATGTAGGTGCCCCGATTAGGGAAAATGTTGGGGATAGCTATCGTTTGGGCTTGGAAATAGATGCTAACATTGCCTTGGGTGGTAAATTTCAAATAACGCCCAATATCGCGGTAAGTTCCAACAAGAACCTAGATTTTTTTATTAATAGGGATGGGGCATTTCAAGATTTGGGGAACACCAATATCGCTTTTTCGCCAAATATAATTGCAGGCAACAGGTTGGCCTATTTGCCAACTGAAAACCTTCAAATGGCACTTTTGAGTAAATATGTAGGCGAACAATACTTGAGCAACACGGATACGGAAGCCTCTAAACTGGATGCTTATTTTACGACGGATTTCAATATTACTTATGAAATCAAAACAGAAAAAATACTAAAGTCCATTGTTTTTTCTGGACTGGTGAACAATATTTTCAATCAACTATATGTGTCCGATGGTTATACCTTTTTAGATGATTTTTCTACACCGGGAAATTCTTTTGAAGTCCAAGGATATTATCCACAGGCAGGAACTAATTTCCTTTTGGGAGCAACCTTAAATTTTTAAGATGAAAGCACTTAAGTTAGCGTTAGATTGGACGGCGAATACAAACCATAGTGGTTTTTATGTAGCCCAGAAAAAAGGATTTTATAAGGACTTAGGGTTGGAGGTAACCTTGCTCACTCCAGATATTGATAATTATGCCGTTACCCCCGCTAAAAAAGTAGAACTGGGAGAAGCGCACATGGCTTTATGCCCTATGGAAAGTATCATTAGCTATCGCACAAAAAGCAGTCCGTTCGATGCCGTGGCACTAGCGGCCATTTTTCGGGAAGATGTAAGTGCTATTGCCGTCCTGGCAGAAAGTGGTATCGGTAGGCCGAAGGATTTGGACGGTAAATTATATGCCTCCTATAAGGCCCGTTATGAAGATGAAATCGTTAGGCGGATGATTAAAAATGACGGAGGAAAAGGTGACTTTAAGATTGTATATCCGGAAAAACTGGGAATCTGGGAAACTATTCTGGGAAATAGCTCGGATGCTACATGGATTTTTACCAATTGGGAAGGTATAAGGGCAAAAAATGAAGGAGTGCAATTAAACCTTTTCAAAATGGCGGATTATGGAATTCCTTACGGATATTCCCCCGTTGTTATGGCGAGTAAGAAGCATGTTTCCGAGCATAGGAATGACTATAAACTTTTTCTGGAAGCCACAAAAAAAGGATTTTTATATGCGCAGGAACATCCCTTGGATGCCGCCAATTTTTTGACACCATTCGTTTCTGTAAACGATTCGACGATTAATTTGCTGGAAAGTCAAGAGTTTACGTCTCCCTTCTACGGTAATAAAGACAATTGGGGACTGTTAAACGAGAGAGAAGTTAATGAGTTCATAGCTTGGTTAAAAAACAACGGCTTGGAATCCAAACCCTTAACATACCGGGATTTGGTATTTGAACTTTAAGAAAATATAATCGATAAGGTAGGAAAATTCTTAGTTTTTATATATCTTGGTAAAACCAAGCCTAAAATAACTATGAAAGAGTCCAAAAGGTTGAAAGAACTTTATAACTACAAAGTTCTCGATACACCGTCCGAGAAGAAATTGGACGATATTGTAGAGATTGCAACAGCCCTTTGCGACACTCCTATTTCGTTAGTATCCCTAGTAGATTCGGATAGGCAATGGTTCAAAGCCAAAAAGGGATTGGAAATTTCCCAGACCCGTAGAGAAGATTTCTTTTGTAATCACGCGCTACAAAGCCCTAATGAGATTTTGGTGGTCAATGATCCATTGAACGATTCTAGATTTGCCAATAATCCTTTAGTAAAAGGCAACCCAAATATCAGATATTACGCAGGTGCACCGCTAAGAACAAAGGAAGGTCACGTTTTGGGAACTTTATGCGTTATGGATGATAAGCCAAGGAAAATAGGTGAGAAAAAGTTAGCGGCACTAAAGTTGCTTTCCAATGAAGTCATGGAATATTTGGAAACGCGCAGATTGCTAATGCGTCAATCGGAAACCCTACAGAAAAAATCGGCTGACCTCATCAATTTTTCAAGGCAATCCAAAAGTGTTTTTCTACAATTTGAGGTTTCCTCCAAGGGAAAAATAGCGTTCAATTTTATCAGCCAGGAAATTCAGAAAATCAATCCTATATTAACACCAAAGGTCCTTAAAAAACATCCAAAGAAAGTGTTGGATGTGATACATCCCGATGATTGCGATTATGTGCTTAAAAGTATTTTGGAATCTTCTTTGAACTGCAAAAATTGGGAAACGGAATTTCGTATCAAAAGAGCAGATGGTAGTTATTCTTGGTATTTGGGGATTGCAAAACCCGAAAAAACAGCGAACGGTAGTATTTTTTGGTACGGGACTTTTCAAGATGTTTCCAACAAAAAGGAATATACCAATGCTTTGGAGCAGATGTCTTTTGATATTTCTCACGTGCTTAGAAAGCCCATCACAACGTTGATGAGTATTATTTCGGTCATTGAGATTGAAAAGGACTTGGATAAGGAATCCTTAAAAATGTACGCCACTTACCTTAAAAGCGTTGGGGAGGAACTGGATGAGTTTACCAAGATGCTGAACGATACCTACCACAAAAAATGGATGCGCTTAAAAGGGTGATAATTCTGGTTTTCTAATTGGTTATGCTCACTATGTTTCCGCTGAAAACAGCTCTGTATTCCAACATATTGTAGTACCTGTTTCCGTCATCGGGCCTGTTGAATTGTTCTCCGGTGAAAAGACTGTACTCATAATCCTCACAGGAACAAGTGGCCACTTGACCATTAAAACTCATGGTAGAACAGTCGTTCGGGGTATGGTTGGGACAACTTGCTTCAAAAGCCCTAAACTGGTCAAATCCGGTATTGATGACAAATACACCGCGAGTACCCACCCCGTTATTTTCAATTAATACTACACTGCCGGTATTGGTCAACGGGCTATAGAGCGGCAAATTCAAATTGGCATCAAACCGAAACCCAATTTCCTGTAAAAATGGATTTCTATTGGTTCTATCACTTTCGCATGACAAAACAATCAGGAGTAAAAATGGGATTAAAAATTGCTTCATTATAGGAATCTATTTTTAAGAAAACGTAAACAAAATTGCACAAAAATTATGTATATTTGCGTTAAATCCTCGCTAAAAAGCCTCGTATATATGGCCTTTGCAGAGGATTTACTATTTATAAAAACGACACTATCATGAGTGAAGTATCCTATTACACCCCAGAAGGGCTAAAAAAACTAAAAGATGAGTTGAACCATCTTCGTGACATAGAGCGCCCTAAAGCATCGCAGGCCATCGCAGAAGCCCGTGATAAGGGAGATTTGTCCGAAAATGCCGAATATGATGCCGCAAAAGAGGCACAAGGTCTTTTAGAAATGAAAATTGCTAAAATGGAAGCCACCTTGTCCAACGCCAGAATTATAGACGAATCGCAATTGGATACCTCTAAAGTATTGGTGCTCTCCAAAGTAAAACTCAAAAACCAAGGTAACGGTATGACGATGGAGTATACGCTGGTCGCGGAAAGTGAGGCGGACTTAAAATCGGGAAAAATTTCGGTAAGTTCCCCAATTGGTAAGGGCCTGTTGGGCAAAAGTGTTGGCGACACCGCAGAGATTACTGTTCCTAACGGTACCCTTAAATTTGATATATTGGAAATTACAAGGGCCTAAGACCCTAAAATTATTATATATTTAGTCCCGTCATCTTTAAAGATGACGGGACTTTTTAGTTAAACTACACGACCATGCCAACAATTTTCACTAAAATCATCAATAGGGAAATTCCCTGTTATAAAGTAGCGGAAAACGATTCGTTTCTCGCTTTTTTGGACATTAATCCCAATGCCAAAGGACATACGCTATGCATCCCTAAGAAAGAAGTAGATAAAATCATGGATTTGGATGAGAAAACGTATACGGGACTCATGACTTTCTCCAGAAAAGTGGGCAAGGCCATTGAAAAAGCTATTCCTTGTAAACGAGTGGGATTAACGGTAATCGGGCTGGAAGTACCGCACGCTCATGTGCATCTTATCCCTTTGAATACTATGGATAATGCTACTTTTCAACATAAGGTAAAACTGTCTCCCGAGGAATTTGAAGCTACGGCAGCGCTAATAAGTGCTAAAATTCAATAGTTCCTCCCAAATAAAAATAGACTCCCGCTGCAACTAAGGCAATTAAGACTAAGAGCAATAAATAGAAAATAAAAGTAGGTTTTGAAGATTTTGGTTCCGGGGTAGCGGTCTTCTGATAATAATCGAACATTCGTTCAATATCGTCCGTCCATTTTACCGGATATATCATAGAACTACATTTTCTACATACTATTTGGTTGCTTACCTCGTTCGTAGTTTTATGGAAAAAGGTACCATAGGTGTGTTTTTGAAAAAAAGTAAGCTTTAAATCCTGATTAAAACACTCGGGACAATTGTTCTTTAAATCTGCCTCTTTAATGGCGACAAGTTTTTCTTTTGCCATAACTACTGCTTTATTTTTAAGGATATCTGCATAATCGTACCTTCCTTTCCAGAGGAAAGTACTCTTATTTTTCCGTTGTGGTATTCTTCCACAATACGCTTCACCAATGAAAGGCCAAGTCCCCAACCTCTTTTTTTAGAAGTGACCCCTGGATTAAATATACGTGTATAATCGCTCTTTGGGATGCCGTGTCCGGTATCTGCCACTAAAATCTTTACAAATTTCCCGTCCGGAATAATATCAATGGCGATGCTGCCCTTGCCCCTCATGGCATCTATTCCGTTTTTTACCAAATTCTCGATGGTCCAATTAAAAAGGGAGCTATTCAATAATACCGGAAGTTTTTCAACCTGTGTGGTAAATGAAAAGTGAATGAGTTTGGAACTTCTCATTTTTAAATATTCATAAGCTTCCCTGGTTTCTGAAACGATATCGGTCTCGTTCAATTTTGGCAAGGAGCCTATTTTGGAAAAGCGTTCCGTTATGGTTTCCAAGCGGGAGATATCTTTCTCGATTTCCTTGGTGATGTCCGGGTTTATATTTTCGGTCTTCAACAGTTCGTTCCATCCTAACAATGATGACAAAGGGGTTCCTATTTGGTGTGCCGTTTCCTTGGCCATCCCTGCCCAAAGTTTGTTCTGCTCAGAGGCTTTGTTGGTCTTGAACAAAAAATAAATCACCGCTCCGAACAAAAAGATGATCAATAATAAGGCAATGGGATAGAATTTCAGTTTGTTCAAAACCTCAGAATTCCCGTAATAAAGCGTGGCCAAATGTTCTCCCTGCTGGTCAATGGATATGGGCGTATTCTCGCTTTGAAATTTTCTCAATCGTTTTTGAATATATATGGAATCGGAAGCCATTTCCGCTGGGATATTGTTCACACGAATAGAACCGTCCTTGTTGATCAATATCATGGGAGTGGAGGTGTTGTTCTGAAAAACTTTTAGGTGGAGACTCCCCAGATCCACATCTTCCGCAGATTGCAAAAATTCCGACTGGGCCGTAGCCCAGATTTCCATTTTTAAGCGTTCCTCTTCTTTAAAGGTTTTAAAAAAGCTGTTCGTGTTCCAAAGGATAAGGCTCACCACAATGAAAGAACCTACCAAGAGAAAAATATTGGAAATCTTTTTTTTAGGATTGAAATTCATCCAGCCAGTTTCTGCTACTAAAGATAACCCAAAATGTAGGTAATTGTTGTATTCGCCGTAGTTTCTGTGTACGTAATTCAACGCTAATCACCATTGCTAAAAACTTGTTTATATTTTTTAGGTAAATCAAAAAGTTTGGACCGGTTCTTTATGTATTTTTGATTTTTATAGTAAAAAGCGCGTAAAAGATGGAAATAGAAGGAAAAGTAAAAGTAATAGGAGAGACCAAGACCTTTGGGAACAACGGTTTTAGAAAAAGAGAATTGGTGGTTACCACGGACGAACAATATCCACAGCATATTCTTATAGAATTTGTTCAGGATAAGTGTGATTTGTTGAATGGTTATGCCGTTGGCCAAGATGTGAAAGTTAGTATAAATCTTAGGGGCAGGGAATGGACAAACCCCCAAGGAGAAGTTAAATATTTCAACGCTATCCAAGGGTGGAGAATAGAAAACGTAACACAAGCACAACCGGAGGGCATGCCTCCAGTACCGCCAATGGAAGCTTTTGAGCCTGCGGATAACATTAACGATGAAGATCATGATGACCTTCCTTTTTAAGAAGTAACTCGTATTCGAATTTCTTTACAACTGAAATAATAAAAAAGAACCTTGCTTTTGGCAAGGTTCTTTTTTTTGCAAAGGGTTGAACAAGTTTTTAGATGACACTTCTTTTTTCTAATTTCAAAAGAAAAAGATTGAAAGAAGGGGATAGACATATACATTTTTTGACGGATAGGCTGGTGTTTCCGCCCGTAGAAGAAGCTAATTCCGAAGGGCTTTTGGCAGTAGGCGGTGATTTGTCCACGGAACGATTGTTACTGGCTTATCAAAATGGAATTTTTCCCTGGTTCAACGATAGCTCTTTGATCATGTGGTGGAGTCCGGATCCGCGGATGGTACTCTTTCCAAACAAAGTGCGTATTTCTAAAAGTATGCGCAAGATCATTCGCGATGGTAAATTTAAGTTTACGAAAAACAAAAGTTTTAAAAAGGTGATGGAGCATTGTGCTGCCATAGCGCGAAAAGATCAGGAAGGTACTTGGATTACACAAGAAATGAAAGATGCCTATTGGGAATTGCACAAAAAAGGATATGCGCAATCTTATGAGGTATGGGAAAACGGTGAATTGGTCGGCGGATTGTACGGTATAGATTTAGGACATATTTTTTGTGGCGAAAGTATGTTCAGTTTAAAGACGAATTCCTCCAAATTCGCCTTCATCCAATTGGCTAAGGAACTTGAGGCGCAAAATTATAAAGTTATAGATTGCCAATTGTACACGAACCATTTGGCGAGCTTGGGCGCGGAAGAAATGTCAAGAGCTTCATTTATAAAGCTCTTAAAGGGAAAGAACTAAACCGGTCAAAAGGAAAAAAACATACTCCGTGCTTTGTGAATAGTTTTCGGCACGAAATTCCGTTCCAATCTGAAATTTGGTCACATCGCTAATAAGCCAACCCAATTGCGTAGTGAGCCGTTGGTCATAAGCTGAGGATTGGCCTTTATCTGTACTTAACAAGGCTTCTGTGGTAATGATAGCATATGATTCCCCAATATCCAAAGACTCCCCTTGTAACGGAAAATCCAATGCCAAACGGTATCGAAACCGATGAATGGTTGCTGTCGCCGTAATACGTTGTTCCGCTCGAAACCGATTCCCCAATCTTAGACTCCTAATTTTGTTGGTGATGTTGTATTGTTGCGTCAGGCGCAGTTCGTTACCCCTATTTTCTTCAAAAGTTTCCCGGAATCGATATTGAATCCCAAATCCTAAACTTTGGTTGCCGCTCACTTTTAGCTTGGAGAAATGTACCAAATCCAATTGGCGTATATCAAATAGAAATGTTTCGTCCCTAAAAACATAGGAACGTTTGGCCAATGAAAAATTATGGGAATAATTTTTGGCGACCTCATAATTCAACGATAATTGTGGCTGCCAATACCCTGTTAGGTTTTCTTGTGCGCTTAATTTGCAAAGCATATAAAACATGCCGATAAAAAAAAGCGATTGCTTTCTCTTAATACAATACATGGTCGTAATTAGGGGGCAAGGATTGACGGAGTTTTACAAATTCACCTTGGGCATCAAAAAGGATTTCATAGTCCAAATGACCCTTTTCATTCTTTCCGGAAACAATTATTTCGTAATTCACGGAGGGGACGATAAGATTTTGAAATGCCTTCTTCACCGTTTCTTCCAAGAGTTCATCCTCAGAGGTAGGGTACTGTTGCTGTAATCTTTTTATACGGTATTTTGAAAATTTTCGCTTTAAAAAGTTTTCAATTTCCCCAAAAGTATCGGTCGGGACATCTATGGGCTTTATGAGGATTTCAATATCTTCCAATACCCCATTTTCATCGAACTCAACGCTATACCACAGACGGTCTTTTTTGAATTTTGCTTCAAAGCTGGATTTTAAACTGTCAATCTCTTTATAGAATTTTAAACGCTTTGCACCCTCCAATTTTTCTTTTATCAAAGCGATGGCCTTTTCCGGAAACTGGGATTTACGAATGCGAAATTCCCGTTCATATTTGTTTTGTGCTATGGCCAACGAGGCACAGCACAAAAAGAAAACAAGAAATAATTTAAACGGCATCTTCATTAGATATGATTTTTGCTACACTTCATGATATCTAAAACAGGAAGTTTCATGGTCATTTACCATTCCTGTTGCCTGCATGTGCGCGTAGACTACTGTACTGCCCATAAACTTGAAGCTTCTTTTTTTAAGGTCTTTGCTTATGGCATCCGATAATGGAGTGTTGGCCGGAGCATCCTTGTAGTTTTTGAAACTATTTTTTATGGGTTTCCCATCTACAAAATCCCAAATATAATTGCTGAAACTCCCAAATTCTTTTTGGACTTCAAGAAAAGCTTTGGCGTTGGCCACGGTAGCATTTATCTTTAGCTTGTTCCGAACGATACCAGCGTCCTCTAAAAGGCTGTCTATTTTAGACTGATTATATGTGGCAATTTTTTTATAATCGAAATTATCAAATGCCTTCCTAAAGTTTTTCCTTTTTTTTAGGATGGTGATCCAGCTCAAACCTGCCTGAAAACTTTCCAGTATTAAAAATTCAAACAAGGTTGCATCATCCTTTACAGGTGTGCCCCATTCTTCATCATGGTATGCTTCGTACAAAGCATCTCCAACACACCAACCACATCTATGTTTTTCCATACGTAAAAATCGAATTTAAAGATAATCCAATTTTTAACATGCTTGTATTATGCACAGATAAATAGGCATGCCCAATGTGATATTAAAAGGGAAAGTAATGGCGAGTGCCATAGGCAAATAGAGACTTGGATTGGCTTTTGGAGCGGCGAGTCGCATTGCTGCGGGAACGGCAATATAGGAGGCACTGGCCGCTAGGATGGCGAATAGAAACCGATTCCCGATACTGTCCGTAAAAACACTGCTGACCAACGCTACCGTACAACCGTTGATTAATGGGATGATGATAGCGAAGAAGAAGGCGAACCATCCTTTCTTTAAAAAATCAGCTAATTTTTTGCCACTGGTGATGCCCATATCCAATAAGAATACGGCGAGAAAACCCTTGAAAATATCCGTAGTAAAAGGTTCAATACCCCTAGCTTGTTGGTCACTGGCCAAAAAACCGATGATCAGACTTCCCATAATAAGCAATACACTCCCATTGGTGAGGGAATGTTTTACCACGCTCCCAAGGTTTATGCTCTTGTTCTTTTCTTTCTGGAAGTAGGACATTAAAAGAACCCCGATAATGATGGATGGCGCTTCCATCAATGCCATAACGGCGACCATATGCCCGCCAAAATCAATTTGCTCAATTTCTAAAAAGGAAACCGCGGTCACGAAAGTCACGGCACTTACGGAGCCATAAGAAGCGGCAATGGCGCCTGAGTTGGCTACGCTAAACTTTCTCCTTAGGATAAAATAGGTGTAAATAGGTACAAATAATGCTAAAAAAACCCCAAATAGGAGTGACCACAGTATCTCCATATTCAAATTGCTGTGTGACAATTCCAAGCCACCTTTGAAACCTATGGAAAACATAAGGTATAGCGAGATGAATTTTGAGGAATTTGGCGGAATTTCCAAATCGCTCTTTAATTGAACGGCAATAATTCCTAAAAAGAAAAAAAGAAGTGCAGGGTTGGTGAGGTTATCTATGAGTAGATGTAAATCCATTAATTAGGTAAAAAAATTGGTTTGACGATGCATGAAATGCAGTATTTTTTGCGCGTAAAAAAGCCTTCATCCTTAAATTGAATAATGTAAGTCCACTATTTATTTTGGGTGAAGGCTCTTTAGAGGGAAACTTTGTGCTTGAGATTCCTTTGTTTTCAGGTTAATCCTCAAATGTTATTTCTACGTCACCGCTTATTTTTAATTTTTTGCCCTCTCTGCGAGCTATCGCGATAATATCATTTAATACGTTTTTCTCATATTCCAATTCTCCGATTCTTCCAGAAGGTTCTTCGGTATCACCATCGGGAGCAACAGCGTAGACAGCCAATCGCTCTAATTTGTGAAAATTTATTTTGTGGTCTATCAAGGCCACCAAAAGGTCTTTGGCCTCAGTTGGGGTAAATTTACCGTCTATTAATTTAATGTCTTGCTTTGTAAGAATGTCTGTCTTCATTTTTTCCAATATTTAGGTTAGGATTTTTTTGTTTGTTTTTGTCCAATAAGATGTATGGTCATTATTCCGAATACAATAGCCATTGATACGCTCAGCCATCCAAAGAATAAAAACCCGTTCAAAGCGGAGAGCAACAATATGCCAACAAATAGTACGGACATGATTGCATAATACAATGGATAATATCGGTCAACTTTTTTTACTTTTTCCTCCTGATACCTTATGGCTTGTGTTTGTATAAGTCTGAATATCATAATCTTTTATTTTGTACAAAGGTGAAGGAATTAATTCATAAATTTTTATTTATATTTATTATGAAATACATAAAATCATTTTATGAATTATACATTGCATCAACTTCAGGTGTTTCTTAAGGTATCTGAAAAACAGAGTATTACACTAGCTGCGGAAGAGCTTTTTTTAACGCAACCGGCCGTATCCATACAGCTAAAAAATTTTCAAGATCAATTTCCCATTCCCTTGACAGAGGTCATAGGCAGAAAGCTTTTTATAACCGAATTTGGGAAGGAGATTGCTGAAGCGGCCCAGAAAATCCTTGATGAGGTGCACGCCATAAACTATCGTACGTTGGCCTATCAAGGCAACCTTTCCGGTAGAATCAAAATATCCGTTGTATCCACGGGAAAGTATTTAATGCCATTTTTTTTGACAGATTTTATGCGACAACATGAAGGACTGGAGCTAATTATGGACGTTACCAATAAACTTAAAGTGGTACGGGCCTTGGAAAAGAATGAAATTGATTTTGCCCTGGTGTCTGTTTTGCCCGAACATTTACAAATAGATAGGGTTGAGTTGATGGAAAACAAGTTGTTTTTTGTAGGAGGAACTCAAGAGGAACTAAAAAAAAGCCATTCCAAAAGGCATCTTTTTGAAACGCGTCCCCTTATCTACCGAGAGCAAGGGTCGGCAACTAGAAATGCTATGGAAGCGTTTATATCCGAGAATAACTTTAAAACCATAAAAAAAATGGAGCTAACCTCCAATGAGGCCGTGAAGCAAGCGGTCGTTTCGGGTTTGGGATATTCCATTATGCCATTAATCGGAATTAAGAACGAAATAAAAAACAATGATTTGCGTATCGTGAAGGTTTCGGGTCTTCCCATCAGCACCACGTGGAACTTGATATGGCTTAAATCTAAAAAGCTTTCCCCGGCAGCTACCGCCTTTTTGGAGTATTTAAATGAGGAAAAAGAGGCCATTATCCAAAAACACTTTAGTTGGATAAAGGAATATTAAGAGTGTTTAGATTTTAGCGGTATTGGCTCTTAGGAATATGGTTTGTTCTTCATCCATATAAACAATAGGGATGGCATATAGCCAAGGCATTGTTTCCTTGTATTTTGTTTTCAGCGCATTGTTGATTTCCGCAAAAAGCAACGCTTTGGTCTTTCCTATGATCAGCGTTTGTTCTTTGCGTTCCAGTTTTTTGGTTCGCTTGTTCAGTTCAAACACCTCCTTTACGGAAATACCGGCATTTAAGATGAGCTTTTTACGCGTTAAACAAGAGGCAATTTCCATGGCTTGTTCTTTGTCTCTTACAATTATATGGGCTAATATCATGGACGTAAATTTAACACCGACCTAAAATTTCCCTTATGACTAGCGAAGAAACAGAGGAAGGAGGCCGGTGTTAGAGAACAAAGCTTATATTATTGTTGGGCAATTGATTGTCCTTTAGGAACATGGGGAACAAGTTCGCCGCTTTGAATCGCTTTTGAGATATCTGCTGTAACAGTGGTATAGCTGTTAAAAAATTTTTTTCTCGAAAGAGGCGACAGCGTTGCTCTTTGTTTCGTATCACTATTATTGATGAGCTCCTCGACTCTTACCGCCATGCCATCCAGATTTTTATAATTGGCAATGTTTCCTCTTTTAAGGATGAAGTTTTTCCTTGGGAAATGAATATGTTTAAAAGGAACATTGGAGTCTTTACTGATGATTAGAATATCTCCTTGTTTAACAATAGATTCCGATTCTTGGGATATTGAATTGTGCGAAACAAAAACAGCTAGAATGATAATAGTTAGAAAATTTTTCATTTTGTCAGATTTTAGGGTTAAAAAAATCTCTTTTTTTATTCGGAGCGGGAACAATTTCGGCATTGAGCACAGGATAGAGACCATAAAAATTTTCTCCATCTTCTCTTCTCAGAACCAAGTGCGTTGCTCCGTTTAAGGTAATATCCTTACGTTCTATGATTACTTTGCTGCCAAAAAGGTTGAAATAATTATTGGCGCCGTCCCAATCGTTTAAGCCGCCCATTATAGCAACAACTTTTTGATTGCCGATATTGATATTGGGTCGCATTTCACTAAATGCGCTCTCCGGGTTTTCTGCAGCCTTTAACTTTAAAAAGGTAACCTCTTGTGCTGCGCCATATTGAAATATAAACATTGAAAATAGAAGTAATATTAATCTCATGGCCCAAACAGTTTAAAATTCAACTTAAAGATAATATCCATTTTGAAATAAAATAGTGTTACTTTCGTTAAAAAATAGTTAAACTATTATAATATGATAGTGATACTATTATATTTGCTTTTGTAAATTTTAACTATGGAACAACTTCTACATTCTGTAAAAATTAGGATCAACGAAAAAATTTTTGTCAAAGACCCTGAGTCTTCCAATCTAGGAAAGCGAATTATTGAAAAAAGTATCTTGATGATCAACGATATGGGATTCGAAAGTTTTACCTTTAAAAAGCTGGGGACACAAATAGGTTCAAATGAAAGTTCCATATATCGGTATTTTGAAAACAAGCACAAGTTACTTCTTTATTTAACTTCTTGGTATTGGGGGTGGTTGGAATATCAACTGGTATTCGCGACCAATAGTATTGCTGTACCAGAGGAAAAGTTGGAACGTGCCATTGAGATAATAACAAGGGAGACAAAAGAGGATTCTTCCTTCTCCCATATTAATGAAATCTTATTGAACAAGATTGTAATCAACGAATATTCAAAATCATATCTGACCAAAGAAGTGGATGAAGAGAACAAGGAAGGCTATTTTGTCATCTACAAAAGGCTTGTCGGGCGGATAACCCAGATGATACAACAGGTCGATGCTAATTACAAATACCCTTCTAGCTTGTCAAGTACCGTTGTTGAAGGTGCGTTACACCAACACTTTTTAAAGGAACACTTCTCTTCCATGACAGATTGTAATGATAATGTCACCCCTACACAATACCTCACGGATTTAGTATTCAATGCTTTAAATACGACCAATAATGGCTAAAAATATTTTGACCGCTTGGCAGCGGTTAATGGGACTGTTGCGTTTGGACAAACGTGACATTTTTCAGGTGTTTTACTATGCAATTTTTGCAGGTCTGGTAAATCTTTCCCTGCCTTTGGGAATACAGGCAATCATCAATTTGATACAAGGTGCCCAAATCAGCACCTCGTGGATTGTATTGGTGGTAGTTGTGACCCTTGGGGTGGCTTTTGTAGGGGTTTTGCAATTAATGCAGATTCGTATTATTGAGAATTTACAACAGAAAATCTTTACCAGATCTTCTTTTGAATTCGCCTATAGATTCCCAAAAATTAAGATGAGCGAATTACGTAACTACTATCCACCGGAATTGGCCAATCGCTTTTTTGATACGTTAACGGTACAGAAAGGCCTGTCCAAAATCTTGATTGATTTTCCGGCGGCCTTGCTTCAAATTATTTTTGGGCTGTTGTTACTGTCGTTCTACCATCCATTTTTTATTATTTATGGAATTTTGTTATTACTCCTCATCTACGTGGTATTCAAGTTTACGGCACAAAAAGGACTGGATACCAGTTTGGACGAGTCCAAGCAAAAATATAAGGTAGCGCATTGGTTACAGGAAGTTGCTCGCTCCATTGTAAGCTTTAAGCTTTCTGGGAAAACCTCGCATGCCCTATCCAAGAACGATCAATTGGTGGCGCAGTATTTAGAGGCTCGTGAGAGCCACTTTAAGGTATTGGTGCTTCAGTTCATACAAATGATCGGTTTCAAAGTACTTGTAACGGCTGGATTATTGCTTATAGGAGGTCTTTTGGTACTAAATCAAGAGATGAACATTGGTCAGTTTGTGGCAGCGGAAATTATCATCTTATTGGTTATCAGTTCCGTAGAAAAGTTGATTACCGGGCTAGAAACGTTTTATGATTTGCTCACTTCTTTAGAGAAATTGGGGCAGGTAGTGGATAAGGAACTTGAACCACAGGATGGCGAAAAACCTTTTACCGAAAACGAGGGGTTTACGATAGAATTAAAAGATGTGTCCTACAGTGTACCGGATAGGGAGAAAATCATTATTGATAATGTTAGCCTCTCTATTACACCTACATGCATGATTCTTTTAAAAGGTAGTAGCGGATCGGGTAAATCTACTTTACTACGTATTATCGCGGGAATATTAGAGCCAGATTCAGGTGGTGTTTTTGTTAATGATGTATCTCTAAAGGGAATGAATTTAAACTATTACCGTTCCCATTTAGGACAGTCGCTTTCCGAAGAGTCCCCTTTTGAGGGTACAATTTTGAATAACATCACTTTTGGAGATAAAAAAGTACCTACAGATCAGGTATACTGGGCACTTGAAAAAACAGGGCTTACGGAATTCGTAAAAGAACAACCCAATGGTTTGAATACGATACTGTATCCGGAAGGAAAGCAAATACCGTATACCGTTTCAAAGAAAATTGTCCTGGCCAGAAGCATCGTAAGAAAACCAAAACTATTGATTCTTAAAGACCCTCTTGATCAATTTGGGGAATCAGAGTCCGTAGAAATCATGAATTTCCTGAGTGATCCTACCAATGGTTGGGCACTTTTGGTAGTGAGTGACAATGACAGATGGGCAAAGAGCTGTACGAGGATAATTACCATGGAAAACGGAAAAATTATCAACGAAAAATAGAGGTAAAATGCTAAATATATCCAATAATCAATTGAATAAAAAAGTGTCCTTGGATGGCTATGCATCTGCCAAAATAGTCTTTCACCAAAGGCATTACAAACATTTGAACAGGTTCCTTTTGGCCTTTGCCATTTGTGGACTCATCATATTGTTTCTTCCTTGGACCCAAAATATCAGCGGTAAAGGGTTTTTAACGACCTTAAAGCCGGGCCAACGTCCACAAACCGTACAATCGCCTATTCCGGGGCGTATCGAAAAATGGTATGTTCAGGAAGGGGATTATGTAGAAAAGGGAGATACCATTTTGTTTATTTCCGAGATAAAGAACGAATACTTTGACCCTAGATTGGTGGAACGTACCGGTCAACAAATCAAGGCAAAGTCGGCCTCCGTAAATTCCTATCAAGGAAAAGTAAAGGCATTGAACAACCAGATTTCTGCGTTGGCCAACGAAAGAAGGTTAAAATTGGAGCAAGCCAAGAACAAACTGTTACAGGCCAAGCTAAAGGTCCAGAGCGATAGCATAGATTTAGAAGCTGCTAAAACGAACATTGTTATTGCACAGCGACAGTTTGACCGTACTACCCAGTTAGAAAGCGAAGGGTTGAAAGCGGTGACCGATGTTGAGGAAAAAAGACTGAAATTACAGGAAACTCAGGCAAAACTTATCTCACAACAGAATAAATTATTGGCTGCCAGAAATGAGGTGATCAATGCCGAGGTAGAAATAAATAGGGTACAGGCATCCTACACGGATAAAATTTCCAAAGCGCAGAGCGATATGTTTACGGCGCAGTCCAACCAATTTGATTCCGAGGCCCAGGTTACAAAACTGGAAAACGAATATACCAATTATGAAATGCGGAATGACCTCTATTACATAAGGGCCCCACAAAACGGATATATAAACAAGGCCATACAGGCAGGGATTGGGGAGACGTTTAAAGAGGGTGATCGTTTGGTGGGCATCATGCCATCCGACTATGATATGGCCGTGGAGACCTTTGTGGCACCCATAGATTTGCCGTTGATTCATTTGGGCGAGAAAGTACGTATTCAGTTTGATGGCTGGCCTGCGATTATATTTAGTGGCTGGCCAAACGTTTCGTATGGAACCTATGGGGGCACCGTAGTGGCCATTGAAACTTTTATAAGCGATAATGGAAAGTACCGTATTTTGTTGGCCCCGGACAAAGACGATCATGAATGGCCCAAGGAACTGCGTGTCGGTTCCGGCGCAACCACTATCGCCTTATTGGAAGATGTGCCTATTTGGTTTGAATTATGGAGGCAACTGAACGGTTTCCCTCCTAATTACTATCAACCAGAAGGCGCCATGGCAAAACCGATTAAAAAATAAAGATGCGGAACTACGTTATTTATTTATTTTTTGGAATCTGTCTTACCGCAAATGCTCAAACGCAGGATACCCTGACTTTGAAATTTGCCGAGTATTTAGGCTATGTCAAAAAATTTCATCCCATTGCCAAACAAGCAGAATTGACCATTAGTGCCGGACAGGCAAATCTCATGAAATCCCGTGGCGGGTTTGACCCCAAGGTGAGCGTGGATTATGAGCGCAAAGAATTTAAGGATACCGAATATTGGGACAGGCTCAATGCTACGTTTAAAATCCCTACATGGTACGGGATAGAATTAAAAGGGAATTTTGAGCAGAACGACGGAGATTTTATCAATCGTTCAGAGGATGTGCCAGATGACGGACTCTACAGTGCAGGGGTTTCTGTTGCCTTGGCCAGAGGGTCATGGATCAATGAACGTATGGCAACTTTAAAAAAAGCAAAATTTTTTAGGGAGCAGACCAAAGCAGATCGGGATTTATTGGTCAACCAGATTCTTTTCGATGCTTCGCTGGCCTATTTTGATTGGCTACAAGCTTATAGGAACAGCTTGGTGTTCAATAATTTTTTGGATAACGCCGCCATACGGTTCGAAGGAATCAAAAGAAGTGCACTAGCAGGCGACAAAGCAGCTATAGATACCGTTGAGGCCAAAATAGCCGTTCAGAACAGGTCGTTGGAATTGGAACAGGCAAAAGTGGTACTACGCAATAAATCTTTAGAACTTTCCAACTTCCTTTGGATGGGAGATAATATACCAATGGAGATACAACCCAACGTAATTCCTGATCTTGATTTGGATGTGGAAATCGATCGGACCTTGGAAATCTTGGGAAAGCCTTTGGACAGTTTTACTTTGGAAAGTCACCCTAAATTAAAATCCCTAGGCTTTAAGATTGATGGGTTAAGAGTAGATAAAAGGCTAAAAACAAACAAGTTATTGCCTAAGATAGATGTGGAGTATAATTTTTTAACGGAGACACCGGACCTTATCAATTCCTTTGTAACGGAAGAGTATAAAGGAGGTATTAACTTTCAATTTCCGTTATTTTTGAGAAAGGAAAGGGGCGATTTAAAACTGGCAAAAATCAAATTAAGGGATGCTCAGTTTGAATTGGACAATGCGGAGATTCAAATTCGAAATAAGGTATTGGCCATTTATAATGAATTGGACTCTTTTGAAAACCAAAATGTTCTTATAGACGATATTGTTTTTAATTATGAAACCTTGTTGGCCGCGGAAGAACGTAAATTCAGTTTTGGGGAAAGCTCCCTATTTTTGATCAACTCCCGCGAAAGCAAATTAATAGATGCGGTCTTGAAACAGAACAAAGTGGAAAATAAATACTTTAAGGCCAAGGCAAAACTGTTTCAAAGTTTAGCGGTAAATCCTGAAAACCTATAGTTTTCAAGATACTCTAGGCTTTATTAAATTACACTATCTTTCTTTTCCAAACCTGAAAGTCCTATGATTAAATCCTATTTAAAAGATGTTTTTTTCATTGTATCCGGAATATTCGCCGCAGCTTTTGGTTTGGAAAGTTTTTTACTGCCCAATAGCTTCATAGACGGTGGTGCAACGGGAATTTCTCTTTTGATTACTACGATTAGTCCATTGCCGTTATCTACTTTGATCGTTATGGTAAACTTGCCGTTTCTCCTTTTGGGGTTTAAGGTTATCGGCAAACAATTTGGGATAAAAGCTACTTTGGCCATATTGGGATTGGCTTTGGTTCTGGCCACGATACATTTTCCGGAAATTACGCAGGACAAACTCTTGGTCGCTGTCTTTGGTGGTTTTTTTCTAGGCGCGGGTATAGGGCTGTCCATTAGAGGTGGTGGTGTTTTGGATGGCACCGAGGTTTTGGCTATTTATTTAAGTAGAAAATTGGGGACCACCATAGGGGATATTATCATTCTCATCAATATTCTTATTTTTTTGGCGGCTGCATATTTTTTATCTATTGAAACGGCTTTGTACAGTATGCTTACCTATTTGGCGGCATCAAAGACCTTGGATTTTGTCGTGGACGGAATCGAGGAATATACAGGGGTTTCGATTATTTCCGATTCGAGCGATGAAATTAGAAAAATGCTGATTGAAAAGCTGGGCCATGGAGTCACAATCTATCATGCTAAAGGGGGCTTTGGTAAAAACGGCGTTCATAGTGAGCACGATGTTCTTTTTACCGTAATCACACGTTTGGAAATCAGGCGGTTAAACATCGAAATCAATAAAATTGACCCCAAAGCCTTCGTAGTCATGAGCAGAATCAATGATACCCGTGGCGGGATGATCAAAAAGCGGCATTTATAAACTTCACTTTTCTCAAAACACTTTCATCAAGAGTTTTTTTAGATAGATTCCAATTATTTGTATTTATTAAATTATATATTAATAGTAAAACTATTAATATATAATACATTAACTATTGTTTAACGGATTAATACTATTAAATAGGTTTTTCCAAGTTATATTTGTACAAGCAATAAGTAAAACAATCTGGTCAATTTATAGTGTAATTATAAAATGGCAAAAGCATGAAAAAGAGAGAAAGACCAATACCGTTTCCGGAGTATGACAGTACTGAAAATAATATAGATGTACAGGGGCTTCAATGGGAAGATATACGACCGGGCCAAAGACTTAAATTAGGAAAGCCGTCCAACCGTTATTTTGAATATATATACCCTTCGCTAAATTTTTCGGAACATAGGGTCTACAGTCTTAAAGAACTATCGCAATTTGAAGGAACGGAAGTTTTGGTAACGAGTATTTTAAAGATGAAAAATGGAACATATTACGCAGTTCTTGATAGAATGGATGGAACCCCTTTCTCTAAAAGGATAGCTAGAATTTATGCCGAACTAGAAAAATCATTCCTCAAAAACGAATTAACAGTTATATAATTAGAATTAAAATGCTCAACATGAAAAATAGAAACAAATTAATCAGTAGTATCGTATTTTTTGGATTTTTAATCAATCAAAACGTAAGCGCTTTTAATGTTATGGAAGCTACAAATCCATTTAATGATGTACATATGAATAGTTGTGCAGTAGAAAAGAGTACTGATGATGAAGGCTTAGGAAATTTTGATATCTCGCACATCAATTTAATCGAGATTGAACAGGAAGTAAATCTAGGATTTGACACTTACAATTATTTACCCCTTAATTTTGATCCATACGAAGGTATGACTATGGTACTTAATGAAATCGAGGTCATTGATACCGAAGAAGAAATCGACTTAGGTTTTGACGTGAAAAAATACCTACCAAAAGATTTTAATCCCTATTCTTGCGTCAAATAATTTTTTAATGCTTCTTCTTCTATAAATCATAAAAACCCTAGTAAAAAGAAGGGTTTTTATGATTTACTTTACCTTTTTGATTCAAATTTTAAAATGAGTCCTAGTTCACTAAGTATTAAAAAATCTAAAACTTAAAGTTAAGTTCGGCACCAATGTTAAAACTTAACATCAGGTAGCTTTTTGCCTAAATAGTTTTGCACTTCAAACTAAAAGTACGAAGATGAAAAACTATTATTCAACAAATCAAAAAACATCAGATTATTATCTTTTGCTTTCCCTTATATTTTTTTTGGGAATGAGCTCAGTTGTATTGGGTCAAGCCACGAATGCCTCAATAAAGGGTAAGGTAACTGATGCAGAAGGAGTGCCTTTGATGGGTACTACCATAATCGTAAAAAACAACGCAACAGGTTTCACTTCCGGTTCAGTCACCAATGAAAACGGAAACTATAAAATTCAACAGTTGCCCTTGGGCGGGCCTTATCAAATTACCGCTCAGTATCTGGGATTTCAAGATATTGTGAAAGAAGGATTCACTTTAAATTTGGGAGACGCTTTGACCTTAAATTTTAATATGCAAGAATCCGCCACCGGATTGGATGAAGTGACGGTATCTTCAAACAGTCTTACCAAAAGGATAGAACAAGTGGGTGCTTCCACAAAAATATCTGCCGGACAGATTAAAAATTTGCCCACGGAAGGGCGAAATTTCACAAGATTGACTAGTCTATCACCATTGCAGGGAGGTGGAAGTATAAATCTCGGCGGGCAAAGAAGAACATCTACGAACGTTACCATAGATGGGGTAAACTTTAGAAATACATTGACGGCCGGCGAGATAGGCCGCGGACCCTATACGATATCACAAGAGGCGATACGTGAATTTGAGGTTTCGACCAATGATTATGATGTGGCACAAGGTCGCCAAGGAGGAGGGGCCATTACATCTGTTACCAAATCCGGGACAAATAAATTTGAAGGAAGCGCTTTCTTTTTTCACAGAGCTGATGCGCTTCAAAGTCAATTTAATATTCAAGGAGAGGAAAGAGAGGCGGATTTTTATAATTCCCAATATGGTTTAAGTGTTGGGGGACCGTTGATCAAGGACAAATTGCACTTTTTTTTGGTGTATGAAAGGCAAGATGCAGGTGACCCGCAATTTATTGCGAATATACAGAGTGATGCTGATGCCAATAGGTTAGGAATAACACAGGAAAATCTAGACCGCTTTTTACAGATTGGCCGCGATTCGTATGGATTGAGCAACGCTCAACAAGTGGGGCAGTTTGATCGAGTGACCGAAGCGAACAATCTTTTTCTCCGTTTGGATTGGCAGATAAATGACAAGCATAGGTTAACGTTCAGAAATCTGTACAACAAATGGGAAAATCCATTAAGCGTAAGCGATAATTCCAATATTGAAGTTGCGGAATCTTTTTCGGATTTTGAATCACAGGAAAACAGTGCATTCTTGTCACTACGTTCCATGTTTTCGCCGAATGTTACGAACGAATTTAAAATACAGTACCAGTATGCGGAGCGTCTTTTTGGCCCGAATCCAGAATTGCCTTCACAGAACATACCTAGGGCCATAGTTGAGGTTTCATCGGTTTTGCCAAATGGAAATACCAGAAATAGAAGTGTTCAATTAGGGGGACAGCGTTTTACACCGGAAACAAACCTGGAGAACCAGCTTCAGATAGCCAATACTACGTATGTGAGTTCGGGGAAGTTTAATTTTACCTTTGGAACGGATAATTTGATTACCTACTTGGAAACACAACTGTCCAACGAACAAAATGGTCGGTTTTTCTTCGATTCCCTGGACGATTTTGAAAATCTTAATCCTTCCCGTTATGCTCGTGAAGTCCCATTACAGGGCTCTTCATTGGTAAAACAAACGGTTTTGGATCTATCGCTTTTTGGAGAAGTAGAATTTGACATCAATCCTAATCTAAACCTTATAGCTGGGCTCCGCTATGATGCTACGGCTTTTTTGGACGAAGCGGAATTCAATCAAACTGTATTTGATGAACTTGGGATTCGTACAGATGAAAAACCTAATGATTTTGACAATATCCAACCAAGACTACAGCTAACTTGGAATATAAAAGGGACCAATTCGGATATCTTAAAAGTCGGGGGTGGTGTTTTTACGGCTCAACCCCATTATTATGCACAGGTAAACAATATACAGAACAGCGGTACTTTATTGGGTGCTATAGATGTAACCGGTGCCAATGTGCCAATTCCTGATTTTCCTGCCTATAGAAATGACCCGGGTACGGTTCCAGGAGTGCCGGACGGCGTAACGCCCTTTTCTACGATCAATGCGGTAGGACAGGATTTTGAGGTCCCTACTATCTATAAGGGAAACATAAACTACACCCATTTTTTTGGTGATAGGTACAGCTTGGGAATCAATGCTATTTTTAGCCATACCGTTAATAACTATGTATATCAAGAAGCGAACTTGGTCACGGAACCTTTTTTTACTACTCCACAAGGCAGGGAAGTATTTGTTCCGGCCAGTACCATTGCCGAAAACGGAAATACGGATTGGACCAATTCCAGAATTTCGGATTTGATCGGTAGGACTTTAGTGCTTACTTCCGATGGTGTTTCGGATAATATTGCTCTGGTATTGGAAGGAACGGCGAGAATAGGCCTAGACGGTTATATCAATGCCAGTTTTACGGCCAATCGTTCAAAGGATAATTCATCCTATAATTGTTGCGTGGCCAATACATCCACTTTTTTACCGGTAGAAGGTGACCCAAGAGATTTAAATTACGGTTTTTCCGATAATCATTTTGATACGAAAGTCATTGTTAACGGTGCTACACCTACTTGGAGAGGATTTACGTTCGGTGCTACGCTTATAGGTACGGGTGGAACGCGGTATTCCTTGCATGTGGACGATAATACAAGTGCCAATGGCGATTTTAACCTAAGGAACGATATCGCCTATATATTTGATCCTAACGACCCGAATACCCCACAAGCCATTACCGATGCATATAACCAAGTATTGGACGACCCGGAAACGCCGGAAGGTTTTAAAGACTATTTGAGAAATAGTTTTGGGGGTTTCGCTGAACGTAATGGAGGTAAAAATCCTTTTAGGGCCACTATTGATTTGCGCTTACAAAAGCGTTTTGGGTTTAACAACAATAAACATGGTCTGGAGCTTACTGCGGATGTTTTCAATTTTGCGAACCTATTGAACAAAGAGTGGGGGCGTACCAATGATTTTGATCGAAGAAGGGATTTTATGAGAGTAAATGGTTTTGACGCCACAACGAACGCCTATGATTACAGTGTACAGACCGGAGCAGGTACTGAACCCATAAACGGAGACCCATGGCGTTTACAGATCGGGGCGAGATATACATTTAACTAAAAGTTGGTCCAAGTTAGTTTTTTAATCAGGAAAGGTACTTGACTTTAATCGTTAAACTCCTTCAATCTAAAAATAAAAAAGTGAAAAATAAATATCTTTTAGCGGTACAATTCATTTTTACCGTATTTGCCATAAACGCTCAAGAAAAAAAATTATCGGAGCATGTCATTTTAATTTCTATAGATGGTTTTAGACCTAATTTTTATCAGGAGGCAAAATGGCCTGCCCCCAACCTAAAGACCATGGCAGAGGAAGGGGTGAGTGCCAATGGTGTGCGTGGGGTGTTCCCTTCCGTCACCTATCCCTCGCACACAACTTTAATCACAGGAGCCTATCCGGCCGTGCATGGTATCTATTACAACAGTCCTTTTGAGCCAGAGGGGCAAACGGGCCGTTGGTTTTGGGAAAGTAGTCTTATCAAGACCAGAACACTTTGGGATGCGGTCAGGGAATCGGGATTAAAAAGTGCAAGTCTTATATGGCCCGTTTCCGTAGGAGCCCCGATCGATTATAACATCCCAGAAGTTTGGACCTTGGACAAGAGTGTGGGAAGAATAACCCCTATGCGAAACAACCAGGCACCAAAAGGGCTTCTGGAGGAAATGGAAGTAGCCGTTTTGGGCAAAATGAACCCCACTAATTTTAATGGAGACTATTTGAACAGGGAAGACCGTACAGGTGAAATGGCCGCATATATCTTAAGTAAGTACAAACCCAACCTAATGACCGTTCATTTGATCGCTACAGATCATTTTCAACATGAGCAGGGTAGGAACGGGAAAAAGGTACATACCGCCATAGCTGCCGTAGATCGCGCTATTGGGAAAATTTTAGAAGTTGCTGAACGTTCAGGGATATTGGAGCAAACTACCTTTATTATCACTGGGGATCATGGTTTTGTGGACATCCACTCCGCATTAAGTCCTAACGTTTGGTTAGTGGAAGAAGGTTTTATGGAGGATAAAAAGGATAGGGGAAACTGGAAGGCTACCTTTCATACTTCTGGGGCATCGGCTTTTTTGATGTTGAAGGACAAAAAAGATATAAAGACATTGAACAAGATCAGGGAGAAGTTGAAAGCCTTACCACAAAACTACCGGAAATTATTTCGCATTGTGGAGAGGGATGAGTTGGATGGTATAGGGGCCGACCCCAACGCAGTATTGGCCTTGGCGCCTATTCCCGGAATAGCTATGAATGCCTCGTCCAAAGGAGCTGTATTAAAGCCCAGAAAGGGAGGTACGCACGGTTATTTTCCTGATTTTCCTCAAATTGAAACGGGTTTTATAGCTTGGGGTGCTGGTATTTCTAAAGCGAAAAATATAGAAAAAATGGGCCTTGAGGATATTGCTCCTTTAATCAATGAACTTTTACAATTGAATTTTAAAGCTGAAAATGGTGTTCTTTATCCGGGGATTTTAGAGAGAAAAGATTGATTCTTTTTTAAAATAGTTGACACAGTTTGGCGGGTGGCCCCAATAAGGTCACCTAAATCTTTTTGGGTCAGTAATTCAAATAAGACGTGCCGATTTCCATTGGCATCGGTAACGTCAATGTTAAATTGAAATTGTAGGTATTGTATGCGTTCTTGGATATTGTTTCCGTTTATACTGTCAAGCTTTTTTTCGGAGGAACACCATCGTTTCAATAAATAAGAAATGAACCAGTCTGCCAAATCAGGGTCACGGACAATAGTTTTTTTAAAAAAGCCCAAGTCATAAACCCTAATTTTACTGTCCACTAAAGTTTTGGAAAACTCAAAAAATTGCCCGTTCAAATACCTTAAGTTTCCAAAAAGATCTCCTTTTGTCAAGATATCATGGGCATGCTCGTTACCGCAATCGGAATAACTGCCCAATTTAATGGCACCTTCTACAACTTCATAAATATAATTTTCATAGGTAGGGGGTCTATAGATCAACTCATTTTTGGACACTGTGATTTCATCAATATAAGCTTTGTATTCATGAAAATTTTTAAGATGTCCGTATAGATAAAAAGTAGCATAATCTTTATTATTTGGTGGCTTAGGCAACAACATATTCCCAATATTTTATTACACTAAATTACAATGTGAAACTTAAGTAATGGTTAAAGAAATATTATATTAAAAATTCTAGAATATTTTAACTTTTTAAGTAAGGCTTTGGATAATTTTACCACTTAGTATGCTCATAACCAATAGTGCCATGAATACAGATAATTTGGAAGGGATTACAGATCTTATCAAAACAACTTTAAGAAAGGCTATTTCCTATATGGAATACAGAGATTTGGTAAGACAACTGGCAGCCGAAGAAAAGTCGACCGGACCCGTACAAACCGAAGCTTTGGCCAATTATACCCAGCTCAACGACAGGCGTATGAAACGCTGGGACAAAGTGTTTAAGCTCGATGAGGATATAGCTCAAAAAATCTCAAAAATAGATAGAAGGATTACTTGGTTGGTACTCACGGAAAGTTGGTGCGGAGATGCTTCCCCAGCGCTGCCGGTCATGCACAAAATTGCAGCATTGAATCCCAATATTGAACTTAAGATCGTGCTGAGGGATGAAAATTTACTTCTAATGGATCAGTTTTTGACCAACGGAGGAATGTCCATTCCCAAATTGATACAATTGGATACTGAGACCCATGAAGTTCTCGACGATTGGGGCCCGCGTTCAAAAGCGGCCACAGCTCTTGTTGAAGCCCATAAATTGGAACATGGCGAAATACTTCCTCAGTTTAAGGAAGACATCCAAATTTGGTACAATAAGGACAAAGGGCAGAACATTCTCAAAGATTTAATGGAATTACTTCCTTTGGAATAAATAGGTAATAGTCCCTTTTTGTGAAGCTTTTTCAGAAGCGCTGAATTTTGCTTTTAAGGCATAGGCAATGGCGTTGTCTACCAAACATCCGTTTGAGGTACCGGAACTTTTTTGATTAAAATCGGCTTCGATTACGTTTCCAAGACCATCAACTTCAATATTGATAACAACTTTCCCACCTTCAATACAAGTATAAATGGGTGGCGGCAATCTATAGCTATTCCTGTCTATTAAAGAATAGGATATACTGGTTCTCTTTGCCGCTAGATTATTGGTAAATTCCTGTTTTTGAGCCTCTTTCTCACCAAGCATTTGTTCATTTTCCTCGCGTTTTTTTGCCAGTTCCTTGACTCTTTCCACATATTCCGCATCGGAAAGTGAATTTTCTTCGGGAGTGCCATCATTGGCTTCGGCACGTTCTGCTAAAATTTCTTCCAAGGTCTTTAGCGGTTCTGGATCACCATAACTGGGTTTAGCGGTTTCATTAAAGGCCATATGACTTTTAATAGGGTCCGCATTGGCCATTTCTTCCAATATTTTTTCCTCTTCTTCGGTAAGGGCTTCTTCCATGACCATCTCCACTACATAATCGTCATCTTCCTCGCTCTGCTTGCCCAATTGAATGTTGTACAGGACCAATACCATGATCGCCATAGAGAGAGTGGTGATGATTGCCGATAATTGTTGCCTGTTGAAGTTCATGATTAGTATAACCTTTTTTTTGCCGAAATATTTCAGAAAATCGATGAAAACGAGGTGTTAAATTCAACTTTAATTGTCCGTTTCCTCAAGTAATTCATTGGCAAAGACCGTAGGGTCTATGGCTTTATTTACGGTATAATCTCCTATTTTGGTTCTTTTGAGGCTTGTTAAATACCCTCCGGAAGCCAAAGCTTTACCAAAATCATGTGCCAAAGAACGGATGTAAGTACCTTTACTGCACACAATCCTAAAATCGATTTTTGGAAGTGCAATATTGGTAATCTCAAAAGATTGAACGGTAATTTTTCTAGGTTGTATGTCCACTGTTTTACCCTCCCGGGCAAATTCATAAAGACGTTTTCCATCCTTTTTAAGCGCTGAGAATACTGGTGGATATTGTTCTATTTCACCAATAAAGGCCTTGGTTTTTTCTAAAATGAGATCTTCTGTAATATGGGACGTAGGGTAGTTTTTGTCCACCTCGGTTTCTAAATCGTAAGATGGGGTGGTGGCTCCCAAGGTAATGGTGCCGGTATACTCTTTTATTTGTCCCTGAAATTCAGGTATTTTCTTTGTGAATTTTCCGGTGCAAATCAATAAGAGTCCGGTAGCCAAAGGATCTAGCGTACCGGCATGGCCGATTTTTATTTTTTTTAAACCGAATTTCTTCCGGATGGCCCATTTCAGTTTGTTAACGGCTTGAAAAGAAGACCAGCCCATGGGCTTATCGATCAGTAACAATTGACCGTTCAAAAAATCCTCTTTGGTCAATTTGTTCATGAGAGGAATATTAAAATAAATTTATGGGTTGATGAATCCATAGACGATTGCAATCACCCCAACAATCAGGCAATAGATAGCGAAGTAAGATAACTTGCTTTTACGGACCAATTTGATCATCCAAGTACATGCTGCCAATCCTGAAATGAAAGCCGCTATAAAACCCGCGCCCATCGCAACGTTGTTCTCGCCGGAAAAAGTAAGGTCACCGCTTAATACATCTTTGGCTATTTTTCCAAAAATCAAAGGAACTACCATCAAAAATGAAAAACGTGCCGCTTTGGATTTATCCACACCCAATAGTACGGAAGTAGATATAGTGGCCCCACTACGCGAAATACCGGGTAACATGGCAATGGCTTGTGAAATTCCAATAATAAAGGAGTTTTTAAAACTTACTTTCTTTTCGGTATCCTTGGCTTTGTCCGCAAAGTAGAGCAGTATTGCGGTAATCAATAACATAAAGCCAACAAAACGAATGTTTCCGCCAAAAAAAGCTTCGAGCTGTTCCTCAAAAAATAATCCCACTAAAACAGCGGGTAGCATGGAAATAATGATTTTAACTGAAAATTGAGATTCCTCGTTCCATTGAAATTGAAGCAACCCCCTGATGATTTCCCAAACATCTTTTCTAAAAACCACTAGGGTACTCAGAGCCGTTGCAAAATGAAGGATTACGGTGAACAAAAGACTTTCTTCGGGAACGGAACTATCGCCTAAAATGGCTTTTCCCAATTCTAAATGTCCGCTGGAGGAAACCGGAAGGAATTCTGTTAATCCTTGTATGATTCCCAGCAGAATAGCATCAAGTGTATCCACTTAGTTTTTCTTTTTATGGGGATTTAATAAAATGGCGTAGACTTCAATACCAAGCCCAATGAGAACTAAGGTAGGTGCCAAACGAATGCGTCTAAAATTATAGATTTCGGGATTAAAAACGTTTGGGTCGTCACTACCACCGCCACTCATCAATATGAACCCCAAGGTAATACAGGCTAACCCAACAAACATGAAGAGGTAATTTTTCTTCTGAAAAATAAACTCTTGCTTTGGCGTTTGTTCCGCTTTGTTCTTTTTACTCATGGCGCAAATTTAGTAATATAATTCGTCCGTTCTAAGATTTAGGAAACGTTGCGTGGCAAAATAGGTGCTGACCAAAGATATTAAGATGCCCAAAAGAAACACGCCGACCAATAAAATAATCAATATATAAGGCTCCTCTAGAAGCCCTAGGTCTTGAAAATTGATATTTACATAATAAATGACCCCACCAATGGCCACCAAGGCCAAAAGCGCACCGAGCATTCCCAATTTTATATTTTGCCAGATAAAGGGCTTTCTGATAAAGGTTTTGGTAGCACCGACCATTTGCATGGTTTTGATAATAAAGCGTTTGGAATAAATGGATAACCTGATAGAACTATTGATCAATAGCACGGCGATAAAGGTGAATATGGCACTGGCCACCAGTATCCAAAATCCTATTTTTTCAACACTTTTGGCCACCATACTCACCAGCACTTTGTCATAGCTTACTTCGTCCACATAGCTTTTCTCCGAGAGGTCATCTGCAATTTCGGCTACCTTTTCGGCGGTGACAAAATCGGCATTTAGTTTTACGTCTATTGAGTTCTTAAGGGGATTATAGCCTAGATAACCCACAAAATCCTCGCCTATTTCGGCACTGTGGGCCATGGCGGCCTCCTCTTTTGAAACATACGTGGCCGATTTTGTATAGTCGGACATCACCAAGGTTTTTTTCAATTGCTCCACTTCTACCTCCTTGGCCTCTTCCTTTAAAAATACGGAGACCGTTATCTGTTCTTTGGAGCGATCCGCCATCTTTTTGGTATTCAGGACCAGCAGCCCCAAAATACCAAGCAGGAACAGAACAAGAGCAATACTCAATACCACGGAAAAGTAGGAGGATATTAGTTTGCGTTTTTGATAATTTTCAAAAGAATTGCTCATAGTAGGTAATCGTTCCGTAAAAATAGGAAAGTAATATGAAATGAATGTGAAAAAAGGGAGCTAACGCTTCAGAGTAAAATGTCCCTTAAAAATGGCTTCATCAATTTGTATGGAATACCAATAATCATCTGCCAACACCGGATTATTATCAACGGTGCCGTCCCAAAGAAAATCGGCGTTGTTGGACTGCTTCAAAAGTCTGGCCATACGGTCAAAAATTTGGATTTCAAAAGTGGCGAACAAACCAGCTCCTTCTACCTGAAAAGAGTCATTGGAACCATCTCCGTTCGGGGTAAAAAATCTTGGGATAACCAGATGAATAAACTCCTGTTGTACCGCTCCGCATCCAGTTTTTCCTCTCACAAAAGCAGTATACCTGCCTCCGCGTAAGTTCTCAAAACGAGGGCTGTCCGTATACTTAAATCCATCAATAGCATATTCAAAGTCGCCTTCGTTGGCCATAAGTATGACAACATCCCTATGGTCGGATATAATCTCTTTTATAATAGGTTGCTTTATTTCGTTCAGCTCAATGGTTTTAGTAACGATGCAATTATTGGAAGCGGTAATTTCCACAGTGTAAGTACCAGGCTCGTTTACCCTAATTTCTCGTGTAGTTTCCCCATTGTTCCATCTGTACGAGGCATTGTCTACACTTGCGGAAAACTCAATAGATTCGTTTTCACAGAACGTAAGGATTTCATCCGTTACTGTGGGAGGTTCATTTAAGGTAAGCCTAACCGGTGTTCTCATGCCCGAAACGCATCCGCCAAGACTCGAGATAGCTTCGGCATAATAGGTGCCTGCGGTCTCGGTTCTAAAACTTCTGCTTCCTTCCAATATAAGATTACCGTCAATAGGCGCATCGTACCAATTTGTGCTAAGTCCGTTTGGAACGGTCACCGTAATCGGTTCAATAGCATTGCGGCACACGGTAATATCTCCATTGCTAACGGGTGGATTGGGTTGCGGTACAATATTTATGTCAAAAATGTCGGAAACGATGTTACAGGAATCATTATTAAGATTGATGGGGTCTTCCGCCACTTTCACCCTGTAAAAAGTATCCTCGGTTATAAGAGGTGTGGTGTAGGTAGTGCTTGTTTCCCCAATGATATCGTTCCAAATACTTCCATCGGCGCTTTGTTGCCATTGGTATGCATGTGATGTAAAAATCGAAAAATCAGGTTTTACGTTCAAAGTAGCCGATAGGGCGCCCTCAGCCTCACATTGTACCAAAAAAGTATTGTTGGCGGTATCCGTTAGGGAAACAAAATCGCCACAAGTCCTAAAGGCAATATCATCAATGGCCAGATCATTCCCACAGCCTCCTATCCCGTTGTTCAACATCTTTAGGACTACCGAGTTTTCCCCCGGTTTTGTGGTGAAGACCAAAGCATATTGGTCCCAAACGGGTGATAGTGTGCCGGGAATGTCCCCTGTATCACCTTCCGCCAAAACGATAGTATTGGAGCTGTCCAAAATTTGGAATTTTACATTGATGGGGATTCCTCCACCCGGACAGACGGAGTTAGAGGATAATATATTGATCAGCCATGATGAAAACTCGTAGGTGGTATTTTCACAGAGTCCCGTAACGGTAGTCCGGAAAAATTCACCCCCGTTTACGGAATCATCGGCATTGATGATAAACATTTTTCCGTTGGTATCCCCTGGGGTATGGTCAGGAATATCATGAAATTCAAAAAACCTGGAATTACTGGAAATGGTATAACTGCCATCGTTCGGGGTGCCCGATGTAAAGGTATAAGTGGTAGTGCCAAATGGCAGCGCGGGTCCTTGCGTAGTTCCCGTTCCAAAATCCTCTGTAAAAATAGGGTCGCCGGAACTGCCGCTACAAAACCCCAATTGGCCATACGTTGTACCAAACGACAGGGCAAAAAGTAGAACCAGGAATACCTTGTGATGCTGCAATTTTTTTCCTTTTAATTCCTAACGGAACAATTATTTAATCTTTTCCGCTTTGCGGTATTAAACCTATTTTTGCCTATCTATTGCTGAAATATATAAAATGAATTACAATTTCAACGAAATTGAGGCCAAATGGCAGAAATATTGGGCCGAAAACCAAACTTTTAAAGCGGAAAACCCCGGAAGCGACGGGGCCGAAAAAAAGAAGTTCTATGTGTTGGATATGTTTCCGTATCCTTCCGGAGCCGGGCTGCATGTTGGGCATCCGTTAGGCTATATTGCCAGTGATATCTATGCGCGGTATAAAAGACATAAAGGCTTTAATGTCCTACACCCCCAAGGCTATGATTCCTTTGGACTTCCGGCGGAGCAATACGCCATACAGACAGGACAGCATCCTCGAGATACTACAGAAATAAATATTGAAGGTTGTTTAGATGAAAAGGAGAATATTCTCGAGAAGTATCTTAACAGAGATGGCTCAATAAAAAATGAAGCTTTAATAGATAAAAATTTACCTACTTCTATTCACGACGATAATTATCGCGATAATATCATCAAGGGTTATAGAAGGCAACTTGATAAAATTGGCTTTTCTTTCGATTGGGATAGAGAAGTAAGAACTTCGGACCCTAAATATTATAAATGGACACAGTGGATATTCATCCAATTGTTCAATTCTTGGTATAATGTTGATGCCGATAAGGCCGAGGATATAGAAAAGTTGATTTCCATTTTTAAGACCGATGGGAATGCAAGTGTTAATGCGGTTTGCGATGAAGAGGTCACCATTTTTTCTGCGGTGGATTGGGACTCTTTTTCAGAGAAGGAAAAACAGGAAATTTTATTGAAATATAGATTGACGTACTTGGCCGAAAGCGAAGTGAACTGGTGTCCGGCTTTGGGGACCGTTTTGGCCAATGATGAAATTGTAAACGGCGTTTCGGAACGTGGGGGGCATCCCGTAATTCGGAAAAAAATGACCCAATGGAGCATGCGTATCTCTGCTTATGCGCAGCGCTTGCTGGACGGATTGGAAAAAATAGATTGGCCACAACCGTTGAAGGATTCCCAGACCAATTGGATTGGAAGAAGTGAAGGGGCTAGTGTTACGTTTAATATCCTCCCCCCAACCCCCTCCAAGGGAGGGGGCCATAAAATTGAAGTCTTCACCACCCGTCCAGATACTATTTTCGGAGTCTCTTTTATGACCTTGGCACCGGAACATGAATTGGTGTCAAAAATCACGACTCCGGAACAAAAAGCTAAGGTAGATGCTTATATAAAGGCCACCGCCAAACGTTCCGAGCGTGACCGCATGGCAGACGTAAAGACCATTTCCGGCGCTTTTACAGGAGCCTATGCGGAGCATCCGTTTACCAAGGAACCTATTCCCATTTGGATTGGGGATTACGTATTGGCGGGTTATGGTACTGGTGCGGTAATGTCAGTACCCTGTGGGGACCAACGGGATTATGATTTTGCCAAACATTTTGATATTCCTATTCCCAATATTTTTGAGGGTGTGGATATTTCCGAGGAAGCTTTTGCGGACAAAGGAAAAACGGTCATCGCCAATTCTGATTTTCTAAACGGATTGCCTTATAAAAAAGCGGTAAAACGCGCCATTTTCGAATTGGAAAAACTGGGACAGGGAAAAGGAAAAATCAACTACCGCTTACGCGATGCCGTTTTTAGCAGACAACGCTATTGGGGCGAACCATTTCCTGTGTATTATAACGAAGATGGAATGCCTCAAATGTTGGACAAAAAATTCCTACCATTAGAGTTGCCTGAGGTTGATAAATATCTGCCTACTGAAACAGGGGAACCGCCATTGGGAAATGCAAAAAAATGGCATTGGTTACAGTATGGTGACGAGGGCAATGTAGTGTCTGAAGAAGAATTTAATAAAGCAATTTCGGATGCTGAGCGGAGCCGAAGCACCGAAATCAAAGGAGGGCCACTTGAACTCAACACCATGCCGGGCTGGGCCGGGAGTTCCCAGTACTTCAATAGGTATATGGACCCTCATAATGACGAGGAAATCTTCTCTAAGGAAGCCATTGACTATTGGCAAGATGTAGACTTATATATTGGCGGAAGTGAACATGCCACGGGACATTTATTGTATGCCCGTTTTTGGCAGAAGTTTATGTTTGACAGGGGCTATGTACCCAAAGATGAGTTTGCCAAAAAACTAATCAATCAAGGGATGATTACGGGGACGAGTGCTTTTGTTTTTCAAGTAATGCCTGGAATAAGGAGAAGCAAAGAAAAGAATAATTTCTTTGGAAAAGGAAAATATTTCCCGCCGCTATTTATCTCAGTAGAAATGGTTGATTTGCTTGAGGAAATTGATGGAAAATTAGGCTATGAAGAAACATCTGATTCAAAGATTATTTTTGACTTTATTAGAAGTTTTATTGATGATTTGGACAAATTCTATTTTGAGGAAGACGGTGTTGAATATGAAATGAATTTCAAATTACTTAGACATCGAGTTGACGTTAGTTTGGTAAATGGTTCCGATGAGTTGGATATTGAAAGTTTTAAGAAATGGAGACCAGAATATAGAGATGCAGAATTTATTCTAGAAAATGGAGAAGTTTATGTAGCCGACTCCTCCCCTTTGGGGAGGCCGGGAGGGGCTTATATTGTTCATCGCGAAGTCGAAAAAATGTCCAAATCCAAATACAATGTCGTTAACCCAGATGATATTGTTAAAGAATATGGGGCGGACAGTCTACGCCTATACGAAATGTTCTTAGGGCCTTTGGAGCAGTCCAAACCTTGGAACACGTCTGGGATTACGGGCGTACATTCGTTTTTAAAGAAATTGTGGCGGTTGTATCATACAGGTGCCAATGGAGCTTTTTATGTGACTGATTCCCCTTCTTCTGAGGGGCTGGGGGAGGCCCTTAAAACCTTGCACAAGACCATCAAAAAAGTAGAAGAAGATATCGAAAATTTCAGTTTTAATACATCGGTATCCACTTTTATGATTTGTGTGAACGAGCTACAAGCACAAAAGTGTACTCATAGAGAAATTTTAGAACCTTTGGCCATTTTGGTTTCGCCCTATGCGCCTCATATTGCTGAGGAGCTTTGGCAAAAATTAGGGCATTCGGAATCCATCAGTGCTGCTCCCTTTCCAAAATTCGAGGGTAGTTACTTGATAGAAAGCAGCAAGGAATACCCCATTTCCTTTAATGGAAAGATGAAGTTTACCATGGAATTGCCTTTGGATTTGGGAAAAGATGAGATAGAAGCAGCGGTTATGGCACATGAAAAAACACAGAACCAGCTGCAAGGTCGTACGCCTAAAAAAGTAATTGTGGTGCCTGGTAAAATTGTAAATATTGTGGGCTAACACTTATTATTTCAGTGTTCATAATTATAATTTCGATTTTATTTTTTTTAAATAAAAACATAACACCCCCTAAAATTTAGGGGGTGTTATGTTTAAAAATATATTTTTCGTCAACTAACCCCTACTTTTTATCGAATATTTTTTTGATATGTGTTTAAATTATCACAATTTAGCGGTGTAATTCAAAACTACATAACAATGATTGTTGGTATCCCAAAAGAAATTAAAAATAATGAAAGTAGGGTCGGTATGACGCCGGCCGGAGTATTTGAACTCGTAAAGAACAACCATACCGTGTGCGTGCAGTCCAATGCAGGGGAAGGGAGCGGTTTTTTCAATTCGGATTACAAACAAGCCGGAGCGGTTATCTTGGATACTATTGATCAAGTGTATGCTATGAGTGAAATGATCGTTAAAGTCAAGGAACCCATTGCAGAAGAATACGATTTAATTCAAGAAGGTCAAATCGTATTTACCTATTTCCATTTTGCATCTAGCGAAACGTTGACCAAGGCCATGATCAAACAAAAAGCAATCTGTATTGCTTATGAAACGGTAGAGGATAAAGATGGCAGCTTACCGTTATTGACTCCAATGTCTGAAGTAGCGGGACGTATGGCCATACAACAAGGGGCAAAATATTTGGAGAAACCCGTAAAAGGTAGAGGTGTACTTTTAGGAGGAGTGCCCGGAGTGGCTCCCGGTAAAGTTTTGGTCTTGGGTGCGGGCGTTGTTGGAATTCAGGCTGCTAAAATGGCAGCGGGATTGGGAGCGCACGTCACGATTATGGACATTAATATGAAACGCCTCAGATATGTCAATGACGTAATGCCGCCGCATGTGGTCACGGAATTCTCCAATGAGTTCAACATCAGAAAGCACATAAAAACCCATGATTTAATTATTGGAGGGGTATTGTTGAAAGGTGCCAAGGCCCCAAATCTTATTACGAAGGATATGTTGAAGGAAATGCGTCCGGGAACGGTCATCGTTGATGTTGCGGTAGATCAAGGGGGCTGCGTGGAAACTACCAGACCCACTACCCATGAAGACCCTATTTATATTATTGATGACGTGGTGCATTATTCCGTGGCAAACATGCCCGGAGCGGTACCTTATACTTCCACTATGGCACTCACGAACGTTACCTTGCCTTATGCCTTGAAATTGGCCAATTTAGGTTGGAAAGCAGCTTGCGATAAAGATGAAACCTTGCGAAAAGGCTTGAATATTATTGAAGGAAAAGTGGTCTATGAAGAAATTATAGAGGCCTTTGGCTGGGAAGAGGTTTTTAAATAAAAGTACATTTTGTCAGTTGAATAACCCCGTTCAGTTTTGGCGGGGTTTTTGCTTTTCAATAGGCAGGTTCTTAGAATAATCGGAATCTTAGTATATTTAATAGAATTTAAAATTTGAAAAGTTATGATAGGATATTATATATTAATTGGAGCAATTGCTTTGGTCAGTTGGCTAGTCAGTAGCCGCTTAAAAAGTAAGTTCAAACATTATTCCAAGGTACACTTACAAAACGGAATGAGCGGCGCAGAAATCGCTCAAAAAATGTTGGATGACCATGGGATAAGGGATGTAAAGGTGATTTCCACTCCCGGAATGTTAACGGACCACTACAATCCCAAAAACAAAACCGTGAATCTGAGTGAAGGAGTTTATAATCAACGGAACGCTTCTGCCGCGGCGGTTGCTGCACATGAGGTAGGCCATGCTGTACAACATGCTACGGCTTATGAGTGGTTGACTATGCGTTCTAAATTAGTGCCCGTTGTAAGTGTTACTTCCAGTATGTCCACTTGGGTGGTTTTCGGTGGTTTGGCATTGGGTGCCGCGGCTGGAGTTGGTTTTGGATATTGGGTAGCTATTGCCGGTTTGGTGATGATGAGTTTTGCAACGCTGTTCAGCTTTATTACCCTTCCCGTCGAGTATGATGCCAGTAATAGGGCATTGGCTTGGTTAAAAAATAAGAACATTGTGACGCAACAGGAATACAAAGGCTCCGAAGATGCCTTGAAGTGGGCGGCACGAACATACTTGGTGGCAGCAATAGGTTCTCTGGCTACTCTAGTATATTGGGGGCTTCAAGTTCTTGGAGGAAGAGATTAAACCACATGTAAATTTGAATATAGAGGCCTGTTCGTGATTTTCCGAGCAGGCTTTTTTTATAGGAATGAAGTGATGAAAAGTAACTTGAGAATCCGTCTGGCAAATAATGAAGACCTTGAAAAATTGATCGTTGTTGGGGACGCTTTGTTTGATTATCCGATCAAGGAAAAAAGTGCTATAGCGTTTTTGAATAGCAAAAGACACCATATGGCGATTGCCTTGGATAATGAAAAGGTGGTGGGAATGGCTTCCGGGGTTCATTATGTACATCCTGACAAAATGCCCAGTTTGTTCATTGATGAGGTAGGAGTACTTGAAACCCATCAAAATAAGGGGATTGGAAGAAGTTTGGTAAAGTTCCTAAATGAACATGGAAAATCGTTGGGATGTTCGTCTTCATGGGTATTAACGGATACGGATAATGTAGCTGCACAAAAAATGTACACTGCTTCCGGAGGGAAAAAAGCACCTCAGCATTTGATTATGTTCGATTTTCAACTAGAGGAAAATCCAAAAATAAAGTCGGGAAGGAATAATGGGTGCCAAACTAAAAAGTAAGTCCGTAAGCCAATAGAAAATATTGATGATTTTTAGCCTGAACGGTTTCCTGGGAATTAAAACGAATCCCAACCTTGTAATCGTTCTTTTTAAAGCGATGAAAAAAATCAAGACCAATCCGGTAGACCGAATTCTTTGGATTTTTAACACGAACGGAGTTATCTCCTAATAGATTCCCCTCAATAAGTCCGTTATAAAACACCTGCCGATACCCAAATCGTAACGCGAAATAGATTTCACGTTGTAAACTTCCCAAACGGTCATATGCAATGGTCTTATGGGTCTCATTGCGCCTACCAAAGTAAAAAATAGCTTCTGGTTCCGCATAAATATCTCGTGTGCCCAATGCCAAATTTGGTTTTAGGGCAAATCTCACACCAAAGGGAACAGGAGCCAATTGCCATTCTTTTACATAACTAAAATAGAGGTTCACGTGAAAGCTGTCCGCCAATTCTTCTATCCACAGTGGGGAATCGGAAATGGCTACCGCATCGTGGTACCATCTTTGAAAGCCGCCCGCACCAGAATTTAAACCGGCAACTCCCAAGAGAAAACGGGTTTCGAACAACTGATTTTTTTGTGCAATGGACCATGAAGTGGTTAATCCAGTGAAACCGGCATAAGGTCTATCAAAGACATTCGGGTCGGTAGACTGTGTTTGTGACGGGGTGTATACCTCTTGATTCAGGCTGAACGATAATTGTTCTCCACCCTTTCCTAAAATCCCTCTATTTAAAAGTTTACGATAAGTAACAAATAGTCCGGAAGAATAATACCGATCGGTCAACAGGAAAAAATCGTTATCGTGCCTTAACTCAATTTGATGCAAGGGAATTGAATCGTGGAGTTGCTGACCAAAAGTATTGGCCGAGCGTATAAAAAGGAATAATAGGCATCCCCAAAAATAATATGGTTTATGTGGCATGGACAGAGTTGGTCGCTAAATTGTAATCTGCCTATCGATCTGCTGTGCCAAAGAGATAAAAGTTTCCGTACGGGAGACTCCTTCTATTTGTTGTATTTCTTTATTTAAGACATGCATTAAATGCTCATTGTCCCTGCATAATATTTTTATAAGAATGGACCAATTGCCCGTGGTATAGTGACATTCCAAGACTTCGGGGATTTTTTCCAATTGTTTTACGGCAACGGGATTGCTCATGGCCTTATCCAAATAGATACCTATATAGGCCATTGTGGTATACCCCATCACTTTAGGATTGATGATGAATTTTGAGCCTGCCAACAACCCTGAGGCCTCTAGCTTTCGTAAACGTTGGTGAATGGCCGCTCCCGAGATTCCTATGCTTCGGGCTATCTCTAAAACGGGTTTTCGGGCATCTTCCATCAAAAATCTTAGGATTTTTTTGTCAATTCCATCAATTTTGACCTTTACGTTATTGGATTTCATATTTCTAATTTCAGATTGAAGTAAAAATAGCCATTATCCCTTAAATCGATAACCAGAAAATAAAACTTTGTAGAGGTCAGTAGATATTTAGCTAATGGAATTGATTATTATCCCACAATAGTTATCATTTTAAAAACTTCGTTTGGATTCCTTTAAGTTGAAACCGAATCAGGGTTATAGCCAACATAGGGCACCTCGAATTCCTTAAAGACAATTCCATAGTTTTTGAGTTCGGAAAGTATGGGTGCATAGATTTCTTTCGAAATGGGAATCTGAACTCCCGGAGTCATAATTTTTTTATTTAGGATAAGCAGCGTAGCGATTGCTGTAGGCAGCCCCACTGTTTTTGCCATGGCAGTGTGTACCCTGTCTTCACCAATGACCGCCATATTGGAATCTATTTGTTTTTTTTCACCATTGATCTCATAACCGAATTTATGATACATCACGATCATGTCCTTATCGTCCGATTGTAACGTCCAACTATCTTCCAATATTTTTTGTAATATTTGGGCGGGAGTAGCATTTTTAAGATTTACTTTTTTAGTATCGTCAAATAAGTTCAGCTCCTTTAATTTCTCCCACATAATATCATCTTGGTCAATTTTCAGGTAATGACGCAGTTTTAATTCAACAGAATCCGTTGGGGAATAGGGAAGAAACAAGTTTACAAATTCGCGATTGGTCAAATTTTCAGAATCTTCTACTGTATAGCTGTCATCTGTCATGCCCAGTTGTACGAACATGTTCCAAGCTTTGGAAAAACCCACTCTCCGCATGGTGCCCCTATAGATGGTGAGGGCATCTTGTAGTCCGTATGCTTCCCTATAGTTCAAGGAATCCCTATTGGCATATCCTTCAAACTTACCATATCCTTCGATTTCAAAAAATTCCGTGCGCCTAAAAAGCCGATGATAGGGAATGTACTTGTAGGTACCTTCCTGAATGAATTTCGCCGTACCGCCATGTCCGGCCATGACTACGTTTCTTGGATTCCAAGTAAATTTATAGTTCCATAGATTGGTATCGGATTCGGGAGCGACCAGCCCTCCGGTAAAAGACTCGAACAATAACATCTTACCTCCTTTTTCCCGAATACTATCAATTACTTGCATGGCGCTCATATGATCTATACCGGGGTCAAGGCCTACCTCGTTCATAAAAACAAGATTGTTCTCCTTCACACGATGCTCCATAGCCTTTATTTCAGGACTTACATAAGAAGCCGTAACCAAATGCTTTTTAAAAGTAATACAGTCTTCGGCCAGTTTTATGTGAAACCGCGCGGGTAACATAGAAACAACAATATCAGATTCGGCTATTGCATTTTTTCGCGCTTCTTCATTGAAAATATCCAAAGAAATTGCCTTACAGTTCGGATGTTCTGAAATAGATGATGGAATCTGACTTAGGTCTTTATCAACTACAGTGAGCAAAAGGTTTTCGGCACTTGCTTTTTCTAAAAAGTAATCCAATAAATAGGACGTAGACTTCCCGGCACCTACTACAAGAATTTTTCGCGACATACTTATTACCTACTTTTATGACTTAAGAATAGCTAAGGTATCAAATTGTTAGATTTATAAAAAAATAAGCATTAAAAGTTATGGAGAAAACAATTTTTGGAACGGCCTGTATTTTTGGGACCCTTGCAGTGGTTTTGGGCGCTTTTGGTGCGCATGGATTGGAGAAATTGGTCAATTCTGATGCAGTGGATAGTTTTGAAACCGGGGTGCGGTATCAAATGTATCATGCATTTTTATTATTCGTGGTGGGGCTATTACCGCAATTATCGCTCAAAGCAAAAACCGTTATCTATAGATTGATCCTAATTGGAGTGTTGTTGTTTTCCTTTTCAATTTACCTTTTGGCCTTAAATGATCTAACGGCAATCGATTTTAAAAAAATCGCTTTTTTGACACCGTTGGGAGGTGTTTTTCTGATTTGTGGATGGATAGTCCTCGGGTATCAAATGATACGATCAAAAGCTAGTTCTTAGAGGTTGGTGCTACATTCGGGATAATCCCTTAAAACTAGAATTTGGAAAAAATAACGAACTAATTTTATCGAATTCGTAATTTTATTGCAATTTTTAAATCATTATTTTATAATTAAATAATTCTGCTGCTGATTTTTTAATCTTTTTTTCAGAAGGATAGTGATTTCGCATTTCTACGGTAAAGGGGATTAATTTGCCGAATATACCAAGTTATTGGAAAGAGAATTTAATAGTTTTGTAACGATAAAAAACTAATTATGGACAGTACTGTCAATACTACTAAAACGATTTCGTTAAAAAATTATGGGATACATCACGATAACATTCACTATCAATTATCCCCAAAAGAACTTCAACAAATTACAATAGAAAAAAACATGGGTGTGGAGACTGCCAATGGTACACTTGCGGTCAATACCGGGGAATTTACCGGGAGGTCACCCATGGACCGCTTTATTGTGAAAGATGACATCACCGAAGAAAAAATTTGGTGGGGCGATATCAACATTCCTTTTGAGAGTAAAAAGTTTGATGACCTGTATGAAAAGGTCATTTCTTATTTGAACGGGAAAGAACTTTTTGTTAGGGACAGTTATGCCTGTGCCGATCCGGAATATAAATTGAATATTAGGGTAATCAACGAATATCCTTGGTCCAATATGTTTGCCTATAATATGTTCTTACGGCCAAACCAAGAGGAACTGACCAATTTTGAGCCAGAATGGACAGTAGTGAACGCTCCCGGTTTTATGGCAGATGCCAAAGTAGACGGTACGCGCCAGCATAATTTCGCTATTCTTAATTTTTCCAGAAAAATTGCCTTGATCGGTGGGACGGGCTACACAGGTGAAATAAAGAAGGGAATTTTTTCCGCACTTAATTTTATGCTACCGGTCTACAAAAACACTTTGCCCATGCACTGTTCTTCCAACGTGGGAGAAGAGGGTGATACCGCTATTTTCTTTGGACTTTCCGGAACAGGGAAAACGACGCTTTCCACAGACCCCAATAGAAAACTGATCGGGGACGATGAACATGGTTGGACCGAAAAAAACACAGTGTTTAATTTTGAAGGAGGTTGTTACGCTAAGGTTATAAATCTTTCCAAAGAGCAAGAACCTGAAATCTACGGAGCCATTAAGCCGGGTGCCATCTTGGAGAACGTTATTTTGGACGATGATGGTAATGTTGACTTTGCAGATACCTCCATTACACAGAATACCAGGGTAAGTTATCCCATTTATCACATTGATAATATTCAACAACCTTCCATAGGCAAAGATGTCAAGAATATATTTTTCCTAACTGCCGATGCTTTTGGCGTGCTCCCTCCAATATCAAAGTTGACACCTAGTCAGGCGGCATATCATTTTATTTCTGGTTATACTGCAAAAGTGGCTGGTACAGAAGCAGGTGTAGTAGAGCCGCAACCTTCTTTTTCGGCATGTTTTGGAGCACCTTTTATGCCTTTGCACCCCACAAAATATGCAGAAATGCTCAGTAATAAAATGAAAGAGTCCGGCGTAGACGTTTGGTTGGTCAATACCGGTTGGACGGGTGGCCCCTATGGGATTGGCACAAGAATGAAATTAAAATATACAAGGGCCATGATCAGTGCCGCCTTGAGCGGTGAGCTTGGTTTGTATTCCTATGATAATTATCATATACATTCTGTATTTGGGGTTGCGCAGCCCAGAGAATGCCCTGGTGTGCCTACAAGTGTTCTAAGTCCTAGAACTACTTGGAACAATGATGAAAAATATTATAAAACAGCATTTAAGCTCTCCAATGCTTTCAGGGAGAATTTTAAAAAGTTCGAGAAATATGCTAGTGAAGAAATAAGGCGTGGCGGTCCGCAACGCTATGCGTTTTAAACACAAAGCCCGGTCGATAGACCGGGCTTTTATTTTTTACTTAGCGTAATTACTTGTTTACGCTAGTGATATATTTTTGAAGTGCCATCGTCATGGATGGTGTTTCCGGGGTAGGTGCCTTAATATCTATACGTAGGCCGGCATCAGTAGCCGCGTTTACGGTGCTGTTACCAAAAACCGCAATTCTGGTATCATTTTGTTCAAAGTCGGGGAAGTTCTGCAGCAACGACTCAATACCTGAGGGGCTAAAGAACACTAAAATGTCATAGTACACATTTCTTAAGTCGGAAAGATCGCTGATTACCGTTTTATAAAAAATGCCTCTTGTCCAAGAAATGGCCAATCCGTCCAAAGTTTCAGGTACTTGCGGTTTTAAAACATCGGAGGAGGGAAGTAAAAATTTCTCATCCTTGTATTTTTTAATCAAAGGAACCAAATCTGTAAATAACCGTTTTCCAACATATATTTTCCTTTTCCTGTAAACAACGTATTTCTGTAGGTAATATGCGACGGCTTCGGACTGACAGAAATATTTCATGGAATCCGGAACCTTAAAGCGCATTTCATCTGCCAGTCTAAAATAATGGTCTACGGCATTTCTGCTCGTAAGGATAATGGCAGTATATTCCTTTAAATCTATTTTTTGTTGACGGACTTCTTTCGCCTCTACTCCTTCCACATGAATAAAAGGTCTAAAATCTACCTTAACCTTCTCTTTGTCTATAAGTTTGGAATAGGGAGAGTTTTCCATTTTTGGCTCCGGTTGCGAAACCAAAATCGTCTTTACTTTCATATGATGAACTATTTTAGAAAGCTTCCTACAATAAGTAAGGGTGCAATTTCGAGTGCGCAAAGGTACAAAATAAAATAGAAAAAATGTCCTGTAAGTAATTTTTGAGAATTCTTAATGACTGTAACCCAACCGATAACATTAATGATCAAAAACAACAGAAAAGCTATGGAAACAACAATTTTAGAATCTATAAGTACATAGGTCAGAAAAATATTGGCGATAAACAATACAATACCAGCATAGTTGAGATAGGACAATTTTTTGAAAACCAGTTCGCTAAAGATTTGGGAGGAACCAAAAATAAAGCCGTTACCCAGTTGTAAGAAAACCTTCAGTATAAGGAATAGAAAGAAGCCTATGAGAATGGCCGGAAAAAGAAACGCATATTCCTGGTTTTCCTGCTTTAAGAAGGCACGCCAAGCTAAATAAATGAACAGCGAGGTATTGATAACCTGAAAAAGGGTAAAGAAAATATGAAACCAATTGAACAACTTCTCCTTTTTGTTGTACATAAAGATGTACTTATTGTTAAAGGGAAGTATGATAAAATTAAAAAAGCGTGTGTAAAAAAGACTTTTAGCGATGAGTACTAAAAATAAGCTGCCAAAAATGACCAATGTAATCCAGTCCGTTTCATATGTAGTTCTTAGTATAGGTTCCATTAATTAAGTGGAATTGGTTTTCCGTTGAGCCCGGGGTACAGGCCATTTTCAGAAATAACGATTCTAAATTTAGCTAAATTTTCTTTTTCCGACCTTGGTAATTTCAACTTGAAAGCCACCGTGTCATTTGCTTTTAAGACTGAAAAATCTCTTAGGGTATTGACATTTACAGGCAGTATTTCTTGCGTTTTTTTGTACACATCCAAATAAGCGACATTAAATTTTAGCTCTTCCATGGGAACATCAAAATCATAAGGATTAAAGACCCTAAAGTTCATTACTTGGCCCATGCTAAATGGACCTTCCTCTTCGTTCACCAAACACTCCAGTTTTCGATAGGATTTAAAATTGTCAATATATTTCCCAAAAATTTCATATCCGTTAGTCTGCGTATATGAAAAATCGCCTTTTTTCATATAGGTGGAAATATAAAGCACTTTATGATTCCTTACTTTTTCTTCTGAGTCATCAATACTGTATTGGTTTTTCCTATAAAAAACATTATTTAATGAAAATGAAGTTTTTCCATTAGAATAGAAGGCATACATTGGTGCTCTCCTATATGAATTTTCAAAAACAACGGGCGTATCGCCTGCCTCGTTCTCCACTTGTTTTACCCATTGTTTATTCCCGTGGCTTTCATAATAAAAATTGAACAACAAAGGTTGATATACCAGTCCAATTCTTAGGTAAAAGAGAATAGCAATATTGACGAGTGCCAATCTAAAAATCCATTTTAAGGCCTGTTTATGTATCAACATAAAATTGTAGGAAATAATCAATAAAGGAATACAAACGATAATGACCCATTGGGTCTGTACCCTTCTATTAAAGCTAGAGATGAAAAAGAAAATGATAACACCGTAAGTCAAGTAGAGCAATGCTTTGGTAAACAAGTCTTTGGATTTTGTTTTTGCCAGCGCATAATAGATAAAAGGAAAAGTCAATCCAAAAATGGCGATCAGATTTACAAAAAAGCCCAAGGTATATTTTTCAAAACGATACGCTCCGTTGGGCCTTTCATACAAGTGATATTTGATGGAAACAAAATCATTTTCATAGAGCCAATAAAAATGTGGTGCATAACATAACAGTGCTACGAATACGGCCAACCATGCATATTTATTTTTTAACAGAGTAAGATTGGACAGCAACACAAATAAGATGACCAACACTGCATGATATTTACTATACATTAGAGCGGCCATCAATATACCTAACACCATTCCTAAAAACAGCGACGGTTTGGCAATGAATTTTTTATACGCCAAAAGGAAACAACTTGTAAAAAACAACAAAGGAGTGTCCGGCAAAGTAAGAAAACCATAGGCATTCAATAAGGTCATCGAGAAGGCCAGCACAAAAAAATGCGTTACATATCCCTTCTTTTTTGGATTATCGATAAGAAGCCAGAGCACCATCAGATTTGCTGCGCCCATTAAGCAGGTTATAAACCGTACACCAAGTTCGCCATTAAAAAAAAGGCTGCTCAATTTTATGAGCACGGCCACCATAGAAGGGTGGTCAAAATAGCCCCAAGCCATATTTTGACTATAATACCAATAGTAGGACTCATCATAAATAAGCTCCGTAAAGCAGGCTTGGAGTAGATTAACGACCAAAAAACCGGCAAGAAAATAAAAAAACGATTTAGGGAATTTGGCTAACATTAGGTTGCTTTGGTTGGGCAAAATTACAAATTCTCGGGAGTTATCGGTTTTTAAAAAAATCATAAACAGCCCGCACCCGTTTTAACAACGTAATGAAAACATTACTTTTGTTCTTTCAGGCCAATTTGTATGTCCAACAGCATTGTCATAATTCCTACTTACAATGAAATTGAAAACATAGAAGCCATCATCAGGGCAGTTTTTGATTTGCAAAAGCATTTCCATATTCTTATAGTGGACGATAATTCACCGGACAAAACTGGGGATTGCGTAAAAAAATTGCAAGAAGAGTTTAAAAATGAACTTTTTTTGGAGACGAGAACCGAAAAATCGGGTTTGGGAACGGCATACATTCACGGGTTTAAATGGGCCATTGACAAGAAATATGATTTTATTTTTGAGATGGATGCCGATTTTTCACACAACCCGACCGATTTAACGAGATTGCTGAAAGCATGCGAAAACGGAGCGGATGTTTCGGTGGGGTCTCGTTATAAAAAAGGCGTGAACGTAGTGAACTGGCCTCTTTACCGGGTACTTTTATCTTATGGCGCCTCGGTCTATGTAAAACTGATTACGGGCATGCGTGTACACGACCCTACTGCCGGATTTGTTTGCTATAAGCGGTATGTATTGGAAAATATCGATTTGGATTCGGTACGTTTTGTAGGGTACGCGTTTCAAATTGAAATGAAATTCAGGGCCTATTTAAAAAATTATAAAATAGAAGAAGTCTCCATTATTTTTAGGGACAGGGAGAAAGGAAAATCAAAAATGAGTTCTTCGATCATTAGTGAGGCCATTTGGGGTGTTTTCGCTATGAAAATGCGAAGTCTCTTTTTGAGAAAAAAATTTTAGGATGCAAAGAATTCTTTTAAAAAATGGAGTGGTCGTCAATGAAGGGAACCAAAAGGTTCAGGATATACTTATTGATGGGGAACATATTGCCAAAATAGGAAATGCTATTTCGGATGACGCTGTAAAAGTTATCGATTTAAATGGCAAGCATGTACTACCGGGAATAATAGATGATCAAGTACATTTTAGGGAGCCCGGTCTAACACATAAAGGCACGATAGCTACGGAGAGTAGAGCTGCGGTCGCCGGCGGTATTACAACGTTCATGGAGCAGCCCAATACCAATCCGCAGACGACCACCATTAAAAAATTGGAAGAAAAATTTGCGATGGCAGCAGCATCGTCTTTCGCCAATTATTCTTTTTTGTTCGGCGGCACCAATGACAATCTGGAAGAAATAAAACGATTGGACAAAAATGCCTGCTCCGGGGTGAAACTTTTTTTAGGATCTTCCACAGGCAATATGTTGGTAGATGACGAAAAGGTAATAGAAGCTATTTTTAGGAGTACGGAAATGGTAATATCCGCACATTGTGAGGATGAAACCACCATTAGGGAGAATATGGCCAAATATAAGGAACTATATGGCGATGCTATTCCTATTGAAAAACATCCATTGATCAGAAGCGAAGAAGCTTGTTACCTTTCTTCGTCAAAAGCGATAGGACTCGCAAAGAAAACCGGAGCAAGATTGCATGTTTTTCATCTTTCCACGGGAAAAGAGACCGCTTTGTTTCGAAATGATATTCCGTTGGAAGAAAAGAAAATCACTGCCGAGGTATGCATTCACCATCTTTGGTTTTCCGATGCCGATTATAAAACAAAGGGAACGTTGATCAAATGGAACCCAGCGGTAAAAACGGCCAAAGACAGAAGTATGTTGTGGGATGCCCTATTGGACGATAGGATAGATGTCATTGCTACCGATCATGCCCCGCATTTACTAGAGGAAAAAGATAATGTGTATACCAAGGCGCCATCGGGAGGACCATTGGTACAACACGCATTGCCCGCTATGCTCGAAGCAAGTCTCAACGGAAAAATAAGCTTGGAACGTTTGGTCGAAAAAATGTGCCATAATCCCGCGAAGCTCTTTCAATTGGAAAAAAGGGGATATGTACGCGAAGGGTATTTTGCGGATTTGGCCATCGTAGATCTAAAGGATTCTTGGGAAGTTACCAAAGAAAGCATTGTTTATAAATGTGGATGGTCTCCTTTTGATGGCGACATTTTTAAGGCTAAGGTAACGCACACTTTTGTCAATGGGCACCTAGCCTATGAACATGGCAAAATTTCAGAAAAAAGAAACGGAAAAAGACTCACTTTTAATAGATGATCAAAAAGCAACTTATCGCGGTAGGATTACTCCTGTTCCTATTGGCATGTGGGGAAAAACTAATAGATACCCCTGAAAACCTTATTCCTAAGGACGAAATGGTGTTAATCTTAAAAGATATGGCCATTCTAAATGCCGCCAAAGGGATTAATTTAGGAAAATTAAAAGAATACGGTATAGACCCTACCAATCATGTTTTTGAAAAATACGGTATTGATAGTGCCCAATTTGTAGAAAGCGACCGTTATTATGCATCGCTGCCCGAAGATTACGAAGCACTTTATATAGAAGTTGAAACGTTACTGGAAAAGGAAAAAGAGATTTTGGATGAGGCCAAGAAATTAGTCGATAGTTTGGAGCGTAATAAAATGAAATCAGCTGAAAAGGACAAATCCAAAATGCCCCTCAAAACTACTGATGTTGCTCAATAAATTTGGCCGCGCTAAACGCAATACTTTTTTCCAAAGGTTCAAATTTAAAATTAAGGATCGTTTTAATTTTTGAATTGTCATAATATTCTGGATTTTTCAAAGAATAAATAGTATTTCTTGTAATTCTCCGTCCTCTTCTTGTTAGTAGATTTACCAACCAATCCCCGTAGCGCGCTATTTGTAATTGCCATATTTTAAGCACTTTTCCTGGAGTTTTTTCACCGAGTTTTGGCGCGATTTTAGCTAATATGCTTTTAAAGGAAAGATTTTCCGCTACCATAATATAGCGTTCGTTCACGATTGGGGAATTCATTAACCTGATCATGCCCCTCACCACATCATTAACGCTAACAAAGCCCGTTCCCCCGGGAGGATAAAAACCATATCCTTTGTTCACAGTTTTAAAAAGCTTACCACTTCCTGTTTCCCAAAATCCAGGACCTATAATAACACCCGGATTTACGATAACAACGGATAGGCTTTCCTGCGAACCCCGCCATACTTCCATCTCGGCCATGTGCTTGGAAATGGAGTAAACATTGGTGTTCATAGCACTCCATTCCGTCTCTTCATTGGCTTTTGTATCACCGGTACTTCTACCAATAGTTCCTATGGTGCTCACATAGCACAGTTTTTTAACGTTGTTGGCAATACAAAGGTTGACCACGTTCGCGGTTCCTTCAACATTGGTTTTTTGAAGTCGGTTAAAATCATTTGGATCAAAAGATATTAGCGCAGCGGCATGGTAAACATGGGTAATACCTTCAAAAGCCTCTGTTAGGGCCGGAATATCTAGAATATCCGCAATTACCCATTCTATCCTTTCAAAAAGCTCGTCTGGATTTTCAGTATAGTATCCAAAGACTTTTTTAACTTCCCGCAGCTTTGTTTCGGAACGATAGATAGCTCTTGTTGAAATACCCGTCTTTACCAACTCCAATAAAAGATGGGAACCCACCAGTCCAGTACCGCCAGTTACTAAAACCATGGCTCAAAGTTAGGGAATACCCATGGATAAATTCGTACTCCCTTGGGCTAGTGGGCGCACATAATTCCTTTTATATTTGCAATCAAAATCTAGAAAACAAAAAGAATGGCTTCAAATTTTGTAAAGGAATTGGAATGGAGGGGAATGTTGCACGATGCCATGCCTGGAACCGAGGAACACTTGATGGAAGCCATGCAAGCGGCCTATGTGGGAATTGACCCTACGGCAGATTCGCTTCATATTGGTCATTTGGTGGGCGTGATGATGTTGCGCCATTTTCAGCTGGCCGGGCACAAACCGTATGCCTTGATCGGTGGGGCTACGGGAATGATAGGAGATCCTTCCGGAAAATCGGCCGAAAGAAATCTTTTGGATGAGACAACCTTAAGGCATAACGAGAATGCGTTAAAAGAGCAGTTGTCCCGTTTTTTAGATTTTGATAGTGATTCCGAAAATGCTGCGGTCTTGGTCAATAATTATGATTGGATGAAAGACTTTTCGTTTTTGGATTTTATCCGTGATGTAGGTAAGCATATTACGGTAAACTATATGATGGCCAAAGATTCCGTTAAGAAACGGTTATCGGCAGAGGCAAAAGAAGGGATGTCCTTTACGGAATTCACCTATCAATTGGTACAGGGGTACGATTTTTTACATCTGTTCAAGACGCACTATTGTACTTTACAAATGGGAGGCAGTGATCAATGGGGCAATATAACTACAGGTACCGAGCTCATCAGGAGAATAGGCGGCGGTAAAGGCTATGCCTTGACCTGTCCGTTGATTACCAAAGCCGATGGTACTAAATTCGGAAAAACGGAAAGCGGTAATGTTTGGTTGGATGCCGAAAGGACTTCGCCCTATAAATTTTATCAATACTGGTTGAATACTTCGGATGCGGATGCGGAAAAATATATCAAGATTTTTACGTTTATGAGTCAATCTGAAATTGAAGGACTCACTAAAGAACATGCGGAAGCCCCTCATTTGAGATTGCTTCAGAAAAGATTGGCCGAGGAAATTACGGTGATGGTGCATTCCCAAGAAGATTTGGACAATGCGGTCAAAGCGAGCCAAATCCTTTTTGGTAAATCTACTTCATCCGATTTGAAAGACTTGAACGAAAAAACTTTTTTGGACATCTTTGAAGGTGTGCCACAAGCCGAAGTCGCCCGGACCGAAATTGAAAATGGGATGGATATGATTGCAGCCTTATCCGCAAAAACCGGTTTTTTAGGCTCCAACGGCGAAGCCCGTAGGGAGTTGAAACAAAATTCAATATCCGTCAATAAAGAAAAGGTAAAAGATGATTATCTGATTACTACTGAAGATTTGATCAACGATAAATTCGTGCTGCTTCAGCGTGGCAAAAAGAATTATTTTGTATTGGTCGTCAAATAAAGAAAATATATCGTGCGGAAATATCTGATTTTAGCTTGTACAATTATATTGTTGGGTAGTTGCTCCAACGACCAAGATGCTTTTATAGATAATTCTTTGGAAGGTACTTGGGAGTTGGTCAATATTTCCTGTTTTTGTTTTTTTGAGCCCGATATTGATTTCACTGCAACTAAAATAACTTTTGCGGTAGATGATAAAACCTTAACAGTAACACAAGCTGATGATAATTCCTTATTTAAGGAAGCGGGACAGTACACCTACGAAGGAGAAAAGAACGAAATTCGTCTTAGTGCCAATGAATCCTATACCTATTTGATAGAAGAGCTTACTCTTCGATTGGTCTTTGTGGACAATCCTAATATTGCCGATGACGAAGTAAGCTACGAATTTAGGAGACCTTAGTTATTCTTTTACAAATCTAAAAAGTAATAAATTACTTACGTAATTCAATAAAATTGAGATTGAAACGTTGTTTTAAAAACGTTTCCGATGAAAAAGAGTTTAGCTTTTCTAAGTATAGCCATATTGTTCTTTAATTGTGATAAGCTTTCGGAACTCACAAAATTCGATATCGAGTATAGCCAACGAGCAACAATACCCGCATCTACGGGAATAGATTTGCCCTTTGATATTTTTACGCCGGCTACCGAGACCAATTCTGAATCTGAGTTTGAGTCCAATGATACCAGAAAGGATTTAATCGAAGAAATAAGATTAACAGCCTTGGAACTGGTCTTAATCTCTCCGGAAGATGCGGATTTTAGCTTTCTGGAGTCCATTACTATTTTTATTTCTGCCGAAGGTCTGGACGAGGTCCAAATAGCTTCTGCCGCGGATGTATCGGAAATGGTGGGCAATACATTGCTATTGGACGTTTCTGATATGGACCTAAAGGAATATATCAAAAAAGACAGCTATAGCTTAAGGATAAATACGGTTACGGACGAAGTGCTAGGTACCGATCATCAAATAGAAATTAACTCTACCTTTTTTGTAGATGCCAAGATTTTGGGTCTATAATTTCATTTTGAGTTTAAGGTCAAGACCCTATAATTTGACAAATTCCGTCAGATAGAAATGGAGAAATCCATTTTTCTGTTAAAAATAGCATCGCTGCGCAACTTTTCTAAGATTTTTACGTCTAATAAAGTAACAGCAAAAGTCAATGCTATGAGAAATCTTGTTCTGTCATTTTTTACGCTTCTATTTTTGGTTTCCTGTTCCATTGATGATGGTATGGAAAGCAAAACGGTAGAATTGCAATTTACGAGCCAGACATGGAAATTGATTCGTATGACCGGAAGCTTTGTAGGTTCCGTTACAGAGGGCGATGCCATGGACTGGCAGGAGACTTATGTTTTCAACCCTGATGGTACTTTCTTGAAATCTAGAACTAGGCAAGGTATGATTATTGAGGCCAGCGGCACTTTTGAAGTGGTAGAGTTTGCCAATGATGATCAGGATTATCTAGAACTTGTTTTTCTTAAGGGAACTGAATTGGCCGGGAATTGTTATGGAAACAATTCTGAAACATTGGTGTACCGCTCCCCAAAGGAGCTATCTAGCACATGGCAAGCTTGTGACGGACCTGGATTGGATTATGTTTTGGTAGAAGAATAGTCAGTCGGTAACTGGTTTTTCTTCAATATAGTTTTATTTTGATATGGGATTTCCATTGATTTTTACGAACGTATTCTTCACACGTTCTGAATTTAAAAAATAAGGAATCCATATCACCGCTCCGATTAGTCCCTTAGACAAATCTTTAAAAAAAGTAGGATCATCTATTCCGAACTGATTCATTACAAAACTTCCTAGAAGTATTAAGCCTAGATTAATACTATAAAAATATACCATCATGATAGGTACACTAGTTCGTTTATTAAAAAATAGAACATTTAAGAGAACAGAAAAGACTAAAAAAGCAATATTGGCAATAAGCTCAAATCCTAAATAGATATTGAGAATTTCTGCATTTTCGTACCCAGCATTTTCAAAACCGGACCAAATAGCTTTATTGTAGTATTCAGCACTAAAGAGTTGAAATAATAGATAGAAAGGAGTTAATACTAGACCTATGGCTGGTAGAACCATCCAACCGCCAATTGATTGTGTTTCTTTATCATGTCTGGATGGAGGGTTGTAGTTTTTATAGAGTTTAATCGTAAAAATAATACTTATTGATAATGTTATAAGTGTTATTATTATGGACAACCAGCTAAGATTAGAATCATTACTGACCAAGACTGAATTGTCATAAAAAAGCTGAAACCCTAATTGCTCTCTTAATTTATTGTTTTTGCTTAAAAAAGATGCTGCCAAATTACCATTTATAGCTTCTTTCCGAAGGTTATATTTATAATCTAGAGAAACTACATTTCCAACTTTACTGACTTCCTTAGTATAGGTGAATGCTTCATCTTCAACAGTTTTTATTTCTTCATTTACGTTCCAAGGTTCTGGTAGTGTTATTCTTGTCGTTTGGTTGAAAGAATGAGGTATGCCTAAATAATATGGCATATTCCTTTTAGCAGATTTAGTATAGTTAATAAGGCTTTCTAATACTAAAGGATAAGTTTCAAAGTAGATACCATTATTGTTGTCCATAGATGACCAGAGAGATTCTATTTCATACGATTCTTCAGTTGTGAAAATGTTTTCCCATGGTCTTGAATCGTCTACATATGTTATCTCATTCAAAGAAGAAATTCCGGGATAAATTCCACTATAAAAATTTAGAAACTCTTTATTAATACTTTCCTCCGTATTGTTCTTGAAATAGGCTCGCATAAAATCAGCCTTGCTACCTGAATATTCCGATTTAACCGTGAAAGTAGCATTGCCTCCTATAGAATCTATTACAATATCTTCTACTATTCTCAGAGAGGGTTTATTTGGTTTGGGAATTGAGGTCAATTTTTCATTGCCCTCTTTTAAAATAAAACCAAATTTGTAGTCAGGTGTAGATATTCTAGATAAATCTCCACCTTGATTGGAAATGGTTGGATCAACAAAGTACTCTTCTCCATCATTTTCGAAATAAACGATGCAGTGATTAAATAGATAGTGGCTAGGAAGCAATTTGTCCAAATCTTCTGTGGGCTGTGTGTTTACTAATATAGGATATGCAGTAACGCCCTGATTTTGAAGTAAACTTGATAGTAATAGCGATTTATCCTTACAATCTCCATACCGGCGTGATAATACTGACAACGGGTCATTAGGTTTATATGCTCCAATTCCCGCTTCAAAACCTAAATATCTCACTTCATCCTGTACAAAACGTATAAGTTTTATAATAACATCTTGTTTAGTATCTAATTTTTCATCTATTATTATGGGATTTTTTAAATTCTTATTAATCGATTTATACAATGGATTCAATAAATCTGAAACTTCTTTCCAGTCTTTAAAAGTAGAAATTGAAACTCTACTCTGAGAATTAAGCCAATATGGTACATTTACATCGTAGATGAAATTGTTTAATCCATTTGTATCCCAAATGTATTCCATGAACGAATTTTCATCAACTATTTTAGGATCAGAAGCATTATTAAATAATTTGTACTGTATTCTATTCTTTGAATTTGTGACAAGCCTAGTATAAATTCTATCTACTGGTAAAGTATATTGTTGATAAAATACGCTGGAATAGTTTCCTTTATTTACGGGATTGAACCCCTTGATTGTATATGCATATTCTATAATATCTCCTTCTCTAACATCAGCTAAGTTTATTACTGCGGTTAGGGAACCATCATAAAGAGAGCGTTCCAAATTTGTTTCTCTTCGGAAACTATTTATAATGCTGTTAGCCAATTTTTCAATGGGTTTTCCATCTCTTATAATGTTAACTATATGAAATTCTAATGTTTGAAAAGCTGGGTCGTATGAACTACTAATGTCAGATAGTTCTTGTACTCCGTCCGAATTTAAAACCTTAACTGCATAATGAACAAATTGCTCTTTACTAATAAGATTATCCTGTAGGTCTATTAGTAAATAGTTAAAGGCTCCTTCTTGCTTTTGTTGGTCGTTGTCAGCTATGTCAATTTTCTTTACCCAATCTGGCAATTTGGTTTTTTTAACTTTTTGTGCATTAATTGATATTGATAAAATGCAAAACAGAAGTTGATAAAATCTCATAAGACTAATTGAAGTAGTTGGTTTTGCAATAGCAAGAAATTTCTTATGAGATAACGAATACTAAATTGATATCGTATAAATTCAACATTAAAGCGCCATCAAATTACATCCCCGAATATCGGAATGGTCAAACCTGCCTAAAATTTCAAAACCGTTATCGGTATGGATTTTTCCTAAATCCTGAGTGGCAATAAAAGAGCAAGAATTTATATTGGCCAAATCAATGACATTTATTCCACCTGTTTTTCCGTTTTTATGATATAAAAAAGGGTCTTCTGTGTCTCTTATCATAATTTTCATCCACGGTGGGCATTGGAATATACCATCGCCTTTGGAATAAGCTTGGGAAAGTAATTCGGTCATGCCATATTCCGAATGTATCTTTTCTACGCCGAACCCTTCTTTTAAAAATTGATGCAATTCTTCGCGGATTATTTCCTTTCGGCGTCCTTTCATGCCTCCGGTTTCCATCACTACGGTGTTTTTGAACTGCAGACGGTACTTTTCCACAAAGTCCAATAGACCAAAGGAAACTCCTATCAAAAGTGTTTTTGTTCCTTGTTTTTGTAATTTGATTAAGGTTTCGTTCAAAGTATGGAGGTCTTTGAGAAAAAAACCGCTTTCAGGATGGGTGGATTTTTCAATGAAATCATTGACCATGTAGACCAAGGAAGAGCCATTACGTTCTAAATAGGAAGGGAGTAAAGCTAGCGTACAATATTCCTCGACCGGACCATAAAAAAATTCAAAACCTTTTAAATAACTATGTTGGTATATTTTCAAATCGGTTACGTGGTGTTGGCTAGTGGCACTGCCCGTTGTGCCACTACTGGAAAAAGTAATTTCCGGGACTTTTTTCGTGCTGACGATTTGATGCGATTTAAAAAATTGAATGGGTAAAAAGGGAATGTCCTCTAACGAGGTTACCTCTTTAGGATTGATGGATAAGTGTTCACAGTAGGTCCTGTAAACCGTATTATTAGTATATTGAAATTGGAAGGTTTGGAGCGTTTTGGAAAGAAAATCCGCCTCGGTCTTTATTTTAAAAATCTCATCGTAATTCATATACCTCCCAAATTGAGGCAAAGGTACAGAACATGAGCGAATACAAATATGGAAAGAAGCTATTGAAAATTAGCGTAACACCAATTTACGATTAATGGTTTTTTTGTTTTCCGTAACTTGGACCATATACACTCCTGGAGATAACTTGGAAATATTCAACGCCTTATCAGTGATACGGTCTTTTAATATCAATTCTCCAAAAACGTCATAAACCTTTATTTGCTTCATATCATTTTTTGCTGTAGTGATGTACACCACATCTGAAACAGCAGGATTGGGGTATAGCTTAAACCCTTCTATTTCATCAGTTCTGAGATTTTGATAATCCAAGGTATCCTGACCGTAGGCAGTCAATGAAATTCCGATAAATAGGATAAAGTAAATTTTTTTCATCTTGGTATTGATTTGGGTACCAACACCATAAAGGTAATTACGGTTCACAGATGTAATTGAAAATTGTTGTGAACTGTACTTATTTGTATGTCAATAAGATACGTGAAACAACTTATCGGATTTATTGACCGATAATCGACATAAAATAGTTGTATAAGTAAAAGGAAGTTGATAAAAACTACTTGATAATCAGCTTTCTAGTCGCCATTTTATCTTTTTCCAAAACACGAAGTACATAGACGCCCGCATCCAAACCCGTTAAGTTGAGCTCTTTTCCTAAAATGGTGGTTTTGAGGACCAATGTTCCCAAAACATCATAAATCATGATCTCTTTAGGGCTTTGGGCCGTAGTAGTGATAAAAACCTTACCGTTGGTCACCGGATTAGGATACATTTTAAAACCATCAATATCCCCTTTGTTCTGGGAACTTTGCCCATAACTAAAGGAGAAAAATAATAAAAAAGCAATGAGGTAAAGGTGCTTCATATATAGCTGGTTACAAATGCTATGCCACAAATATAAGAATTATGTCCACTGGAGGTCAATAGATTAGGGACTTTCTTATAATTTTTCGATGAAATGTAAAAAAGCCCATTTCCGAAAGATGTCTGAAATGGGCCTTTATAAAATTTAGAACCGGTATTAATTAATACCCGCGGTCCATCCCGCACCCCAAGAAGCAACGTCACTTCCTGTTCCGTTTCCTATTCCACTTACTAATTCTGCTTCTGTAGCTGTTCCATCAATGGAAGTATTTGCAGTTACATCTGTAAAAGTAACATCGGTAAAAGTTAAAGTATCGTCCGTAATATTTTGTGATGTGGGAGTAGATGCTTCATCATCATCCACAGAGATACCTGTATTTTTTCCAACAATCAATACATTTGTAAAAGTACCTTGTGTTCCGGCTCTTAACAAAAACCCTCTTGTGCTATCATTTGCGCCACTTTCGCTCTCAATGGTTACATTAGTTACAGTTGGGTTGGAAAACGCTCCGGAGGCATTGGTGAAATCGGTATTGAACCCATCACATTCAAAAGCTTCATCTCCAATTCCATTTCCTTGTAAAACATAAGCGTCCGTAATTGTCCCATTGTACCCTTCTGTCCAATCAATAGAATCATCTTGTGCATTCACGACCGCAACAAAACTTGCATTAACGGTTCCTCCGAAAAATTCAACACCATCATCAGCTCCTTCAAAAGCTTGAATATACTCCACAGTTGTCCCACTACCTACACCATAAAAAGAGAAACCATTGTTTTCTGATTGTCCATCTGCGGCACCTCCTGAATATTGTACACGAACATAACGTAAAACACCAGAGTTATCATCGGAAACATCTCCACCATAAGGTAAGTTCCCTATTTCAGATGTTGCGGTAGAAGTACCGGTAACAGAGTTTACCGGAGCTCTTCCTAAAAGGATTATACCTCCCCAATCACCAGCTTTTGGAGTTGTGGAGTTAGATGTAAAAATAATTGGGTTAGAGGAGGTACCATTAGCAACAATCTGAGCCCCTTGCTCTATGGCCAAATAAACATTTGGTCCTGCTTCCGCTCTTATAATTGTTCCTGGCTCTATGGTGAGAACAGTACCCGATGCAACGATAGTGGCACCATTGAGAATATATTCTTTACTGGCTTCCAATGTTAAATCTTCAGTGATAGCACCAGAGGCTGGTGTTAATACTACTGTTTCTTCTTCTCCACCCTGCTGCCCGTTCGTATTGTTAACGGTGGTTACACTATTATCGTTGATTACGATGTCTGCAGTGTCATCACGTTCACAGGAGAAGAAAAGTGAAGCGGCAACACCAAGTACTAAAAGTTTATTTTTCATTGTTTTCAGTTTAAAATGTAATTATGGATTTTATTAAAATTTATATTTAAGAGTAAGCCCTATGTTAATTCCTAAGTTATATTCTCTAATGATGACATCACCGCTTCCCGTATTTTCCCTTGTAAGGGTAATGCTTGGATCTAAAAGGTTACTAGCGCTCATGTTCGCTTCAAAATGTTCGCCTATTGGATTTTTCCAAATGAAATTTAAGGTAGGAACTGCTTTTTCAACAATATTCCCAAGGGAACCAGCTCCTAAAGCGGAAATTCTATCGGAAAAATAAGAGAACACCAATGTAGCTTTCGGGTTGTAATTTTCGAATTGAGGACTGTAATTAATGTCTGCGTTGATAATAAAGGGAGATGCGCCCTGAAGGTCATCTGAATCCCTATCAAAAGTGGTACCGAAAGTATTTTCATCCCCGGCCTCAATATTTTTTAAATCCTGATTTGTAGCGGTATACGCAGCATTTAAACCTAATGAGAGGGTAGTGTTTTCATCTTCGTCAGTAATCAGGTTTTTTCGAACTTCTATTTCAACCCCAAGAACTTCTGCCTGATCTCCAGTACGGAAAAGTCTTTGTGTACCCGTCGCATCTGCGGCAATAACCCGGTTCACGGGATCTTGTATCAGTTTTCCAAAAGCTGCCAAGGAAATTAATTCCCCTCTTTCCATGAACCATTCATACTTAAGGTCAAAATTGTATATGTTGGAGAAGTTGACACCATCTCCGTTTTTACCTCCGAACAAGTCTGGATTTCCACCAAAACGCTGCGTAACTCCTTCGTAAACAAAGGGTGCTACCTCTTTAAATTCAGGAAAAGAGACTGTATTGCTAAAACCAAACCTAAGGTTGGAGTTTTCGGTCAATGTATAACGTACGTTCAAGCTTGGCAAGAAGACATTTTCATAAACATCCCTGAACCCTGGATCTGATGGAGGAAGATTGATTACGTCATACACAATGTTCTGGCTAACAGATTCAGCTCTAAGACCGGGAACTAATAATAATTTTTCATTGACGCTCCATTCTGCCGTTAGGAAACCGGCATGAATATCAAGATTACCTTGATAGGTGTTATCCGGATTCCCCGGTCTGTTAACGGCACCTATGTCATTGTTGATAGGATTAAGGTTTCTTATTTCATAGAGCGCACCTTCCGCTCCGCCTAGACTACTATTTTCAATGGTAAAGAACGAATCAAAATCATTTACGTTGGTTACGGGTGTGGTTCTGTCAAAGATTCTGTAACCATAACGAATACTGTTGAATCTACGCTCTTTAGTTCTCCCGTTGTAACCAAATTTTAAAGTAAATTTCTCGGAAATGGTATTGCTCAGATTTATAAAACTGTTCAATTCTTCATCTTCAATGCTTTGGAAGAAACGTTGGTTCTCAAAGGCCGTGTTCGTAAAAAAAACTGGATTTGTATTAGGGTCGTTGTCTAAGGCAAATTGATAGTTTTCTAGCGTGATACGTTTTCTGTCCGGTTCGTCCGAGAATACTTTGTTATAACCTGTGCCCCAATCTAAAACCCATTTTTCGTCAAAACGGTGTTGCCCGGTCAACTGATTTACAAAAATCATATCTTGGTTAAATTGCACATTAGAAATGAAAAAGCCATTATCTGAAGTAATACCATCGCGGTTAAAACCTTGTCCTTCCGTTCCAAAAAAGCTTACGGCATCCGTGGCACTGTTTATAAATAAAGAGCTGTATTTTAATTTATGCTCATTATTTATTTTGTAAACAATGTTTCCGAGTGCTGTGGTCGTAGTATTGTATGCGTATTCTTCTGTATTTGGAAAATCAAATTTCAATACATTGGTAAAATCCCTAGCCGGACCCTGTAAGAATTCATAGCCGTTGCTAAAACTAGCAGTTCCAAAAAAGCTCAATCTAGATTCCTCACTTAGGTTGAAGGAATAACCGCCCTCAACAGAACCATTAATATTTACTGGGGTTGACATACTTTCCGGGTCCACACCATGCGAAAGAATTACTGCAAAGGGATTATTATTGTACCTGTTATAAAAGCCAAAGAAGCTTGTTCCTTCACTTTGTAAAAAATCTTCTCCAATGGCATTTGAGTTGATTCCACTGCCCAAGGCAACTTCCAAATAACCGTCACCTGTATATTCTTTTGAATCTATATTCACGTTACCAGCGGCAAAATCTCCATAATAGGCTGAATTATAAGCTTTGCTTACAGAAATATTCTCAATGATGCTGGAAGAAAATAAATTTAAATCGATGTTCTTTTTATTCACATCGTTGGAGGGTAATGATAGGCCGTTCATGGTCGTGTTTTGGTAGCGATCACCAAGCCCACGTACATATACATTACTGGAACCTTCTTGTTTTGAGATACCGGAAATCTGTGCAACTGCACCCGCGGCATCATCTATTCCTTTAAGCGTTAATGCTTCCGCACTCACTGCTTCCTGCATCACCGTTGCATTTTTCTGTTGTAGAAGTAATGCTACTTCAGAATCTTTTCTAGAAGTAGTAACGACTACGACTTCATCTAAAGAAACCCCTGCAGAAGCGCTCATGGGAACATTCACTGTAGTTACTTTACCCGCTACCACATTTACATTGGGTATTTCAACCGTTTCATAGCCTAAATAACTAAACACCACGGTGTAATCTCCCGGTTCTAAATTTGAGATTTCGTAAAGTCCGTCAAAATCTGAAGTACTTCCTTTTGTCGTACCTTTTATAAGTACATTGGCAAAGGCCAACGGTTCATTGTTATATTCTTTATCGGTTAACTTACCTACTACACTACCTGTTTCTTGTGATGACAGATAAAATGATGATAAAAATAGGAGACCTAATAAAAGTTTCTTCATTGGATGTAATGATTCTCAATTCCGCGGCAAAGAAACTAGACATACGTAAAAGTGGAGTTACCCTCGTGTTAAGCATTTATTTTATTAGCGTTACCTAAACGTTACTATATTAAATCAATGTTAAGCGACTCCTTGATATAGGTATTATCTTTACATTTGAGAAAATAACCTCACAAAAGAACCATGAAAAAGAAGGATATCAAGATACTTTTAGTAGATGATGAGCCGGACATTTTAGAAATTGTTAGCTACAACCTTTCTAGCGAAGGGTATGACGTATATACTGCCTCCAATGGCTCCGAGGGCGTTAACAAAGCCAAGAAAAAACAGCCCCATCTTATTATTTTGGATGTGATGATGCCGGAGATGGATGGTATTGAGGCTTGCGAAATAATGCGCAAAACTCCTGGTCTGGAAAATACGATCATTACTTTTTTAACGGCGAGGGGAGAAGATTATTCACAAGTAGCCGGTTTTGATGCAGGTGCGGATGATTACATCACTAAACCTATAAAACCTAAAGTTTTGGTGAGTAAGGTAAATGCGCTTTTAAGGCGTGTGAAAAATGAAGAGCACCAGCAGGATGATATCACGCAAGTAGGTGATATCGTTATCAATAGGGAAGAATATAAGATTATCAAAAAAGGCAAAGAGATTATCCTGCCCAGAAAAGAATTTGAATTGCTGGCATTGCTTACCTCCAAACCGAGCAAGGTTTTCAAAAGAGAGGTCATTTTGGATAAAGTTTGGGGCAATGAGGTGGTCGTTGGTGGCCGTACCATAGATGTACATATTAGAAAGCTTCGAGAAAAAATAGGGGAAGACCATTTTAAAACCGTTAAAGGGGTAGGTTATAAGTTTGTGCTCTAATGGCTATCCAGGCTAAGAAATCATATCGCTTTGCGTTTCGTTCGGCCGTTTATTTGACTTTATCGGTTGCCGTTTTTCTAGGAATCGCTTTTTGGTTCCTAAATTTTAACAATTGGTTATTGTTGGGGTTGTTGAGTCTTCTCGTTTTTATTTTTTCCTTTTTTATCATTCAAATTCGAATAGAAAAATTCATTTATCGGCGTATCAAAAAAATATATGACGATGTGGCCCTTTTGGAATCCTCTTCATTTACGGCACAACCCATTACTACGGACATGCGTACATTGACCGCGGAAATAGGAAAGTTTGCGGAAGACAAAAAGATAGAAATAGATACCTTAAAAATAAGGGAGGAATACCGTAAGGACTTTCTTGGAAATGTTTCGCATGAATTAAAGACTCCGCTTTTCACGGTCCAAGGTTATTTGGAAACGTTATTGGATGGCGCCATGAACGATAAAAAAGTTAGGGAAAAGTACTTGAATCGCGCTAACAAGGCAGTAGACCGTCTTATCTATATTGTGAAAGATCTGGACTTGATCACCAAGTTGGAAGTTGGGGATTTAAACCTTGAAAAAGAGGATTTTAACATCATTGAGCTTATACAGAGTGTGTTCGACCTTTTGGAAATGAAAGCTGCCAAGCAAAATATTACGCTAACTTTTGATATGGAGTACAGAAAACCTATTCTTGTTTATGCGGATAGGGAAAAAATTAGGCAGGTCATTACCAATTTACTGGTGAACTCCATTAAATACGGAAATGAAAATGGAACTACGGAAGTCAGTGTAGAGAATTTGGTCAAAAACAAAGTGATCATCCGCGTAACCGATAATGGAGAAGGCATTCCGGAACAACACATCCCTAGACTATTTGAGCGTTTTTACCGTGTGGACCAGAGTGGTAGTAGGCGTGAGGGAGGTTCCGGTTTGGGACTTTCTATTGTAAAACACGTTATTGAGGCTCACGAAGAAAAAATTTATGTGGAAAGTTCTTCCGGAGTAGGTTCGGAATTTTCGTTCACCCTAGAAAGAAGTGCCGAAGAAAACACTGCAACAACCTAAGTTTCCCATGGGTTATTTTTCATAGTTTTGTTCCATATTTAGAACACGATTGGGAAGCAAGAACAAACTGAAACGATTTAAGGAAAACGAAACCTTTGACAACGTCATTCAACCAACAAGACAAGAGGTAGCGGAAGGTTTTACATTTAAGGGCTCATGGCACCGCCACTTTAAAAATATAAAACCCATAGTCTTGGAACTGGGTTGTGGAAAGGGAGAATATACCGTGGGGCTTGCCAAACAAAATCCGGATAAAAATTTTATTGGAATCGATATTAAGGGTGCCCGATTTTGGCGTGGTGCCAAGACAGCGTTGGAGGAAGACCTGGAAAATGTTGCTTTTTTGCGAACGCAAATTGAACTGGTAGATTTACTTTTTGGAGAAAACGAAGTTTCCGAAATCTGGATTACCTTTCCGGACCCCCAGATCAAGTACAAACGGACCAAACACCGTATGACCAATAAAGTGTTTTTGGATAAATACCATAAAATACTAAAGCCCAAAGGAACCTTGCATTTAAAGACCGATAGCGAGTTTATGCATGGGTATACCTTAGGCTTGCTTCACGGATTGGGACATGAAATACTGTATGCCAATCATGATGTCTATAAGAACGAGGGAAGCCCAAAAGAAGTGTTGGAAATCCAAACTTTCTACGAAAATCAGTACCTTGAAAAAGGGAAACCGATTACCTATATCCAGTTTCGGATAAACTAGTATTATGCAACAACTAGCCATCTTGTTTTTTTCCACCTTTTCGGCGGCATTTTTAGCTACGGCCCCACCGGGCCTTCTAAATATGAACGTGGCCAAAACGAGTGTTGAAAAAGGCAAGGCCAATGGCATTATGTTCGGGCTTGGTGTGGCGGTAATGGTATTGCTGCAGGCATATTTATCCGTTCGCATCGCCAAATATCTTTCTAGAAATCCGGAGACAATCCATGTATTGATGCAGATTGCGGTGGTGATTTTCGTCATATTGGCCGTAGTTTTTTTTGTTAAAGGCAAAAAACAGGAAGTACAACCTATTGAGATGGAATATGGTAAGAAACGCAGCAGTTTTACAAAAGGATTATTTTTAGAGGCCATCAATCTTTTGGCTATTCCTTATTACAGTGGCTTGAACACTATTTTTCATAAACAGGGCTTTATGAATTACAGAGTTATTGATGAAGTCTTTTTTATTTTTGCGGCAGGAGCGGGAACTTTTCTTGTCATGTACCTCTATGCCTTTTATTTTAACAAGATGAATCGAAAAACAAATCGATTTTCAAAGAACAGCAATTATATTTTAAGTGCATTAATGATTGTGCTTGCTGTTGTCACTATTGTTCGTTTAATGAACCAAAATTAATGTCGCAATTGAAACCGGAAAATCAAAATTTCTTTCAAAAAGTATATGAAGTAGCAGCACAAATTCCGTACGGTAGGGTAACATCCTATGGGGCAATTGCCAAATATTTGGGTGCGGCACGAAGTGCCAGAATGGTGGGTTGGGCCATGAACGGTGCCGGCAGTATGGAAAATGTACCTGCGCATCGTGTGGTCAATAAAGCTGGACTGTTAACGGGAAAACATCATTTTGGCGGCACTAATTTAATGCAACAATTGTTGGAAAGCGAAGGTATTGAAGTGGTGGACAATCAGATTCAAAATTTGGAAAAACATTTTTGGGATCCATATAAGGAACTTGATTAAGAAGTTTTCTATTTAAATTCCTTCGAGTCATTTCAAAATGAGGAGCGAAGCAACGATTAAGTAATTCAATCATATTTATATTCCATTCCGCTCGTTTGGAGACGAATATTGTTATCAATCAAAAGTCAAGGTGAAAACAGTATTTCCGGGAACGGAAGCCACTCGAATAGTGCCCTTGTGCAATCTCATAATCTGTTTGGAGAGGCTAAGACCAATACCTGTGCCGGTATCTTTTGTAGTAAAGAAAGGCACGAAAATCTCGTCCATAAGTTCTAGCGGAATTCCTGGGCCATTATCACGTACTTGAATGACTTTTTTGTTCAGTTCATTAATGCCAACAATAAATTTAATTAAAGCATTTTCAGTACCTACGAGTGAATGTTGGGCGTTTTTGCCAAGGTTTAAAAGGACTTGCGTAATTTGTTTTTGGTCAATATAAAGTTCTAGGTCTTGAGGTTCAATGTTAATTTCAATGGTAACCGCTGTCTCTTCTTTTTGTTCGTTTAGGAGTAGTTGAACACGTTCCAAAATGATTTTTGCCGGGATAAGTTCCCTGTCCGGTTCGGGAACGCTCAAGAATGTGCGGTAAGATTGTACAAACCCCATTAAATTATTGCCTTGGTCTTTGATGACTTCCAATCCTTTGGCGCTGTTCCTCATTTGATTCTCTCCAAATTCATGCGGAGACATTAACACTTCACCTTTTTTAAAATATTTTAAAATCGATTCTGATATAGAGGTTATAGGAGTGATGCTGTTCATGATTTCATGCGTAAGTACACGTATCAATTTTACCCAAGAATCCGTTTCTTTATCGTCCAGTTCCTTATGGATATCATGGACTACTACCAGCAAAAGAGTTTGTTCCTCAATTGTAATAGGGGTACATTTTAAGCTCAATTCCCGTTTTCCTCGTTCATTTCCCAATTGAAAAATAGTGTTATCAAAGGGCTGCAAATCCTTGAAAAGACCATATAATTCATGGTCTACCTGATTGAGCTGTTTTACATGGTTCAAAGGGCGATAATTGAGCAAATCTTGAACCGTTGGATTGGCATAAAGGATATGGCCTTTTGGATTGATTGTAAAAATACCAATGTCCGCCTGCCTCAGAATCTCTTGATAATATTGTTCTTGTGCTTGTTTTTTAACATAGATGTCTTGAATCATCTCATTCAGCATATTTAAACTATGATTTAGTTCTTCAAGGGATTTTACACTTAATTTCTCGGGAAACCTTAGCGTAAAATCCTCATTTTTTATCGCATCAAAAAAATAGGCGATTTTTCGGTTGGTCTGGTTTACATAAGAAATTAAGTAGGAAGCCTGGATAATTAGAATAATAAGCGTTATGGAAAACGCGATATACTGGCCGCCAAAAAAGAAATAGGCAGATAACAATGCCGTAAAGGTGATAAAAACAATGCGTAGTACTGTTTGTACGTAAATATTTCTACTGACCATATTTTAATTTAGATACAAGCTCAAAAACAAATTCAAATTAATTTAACCATTAACCCGTTCCTTGCTATAAATTCGGAGACTTTTTTTTCAACTTATTGTACAAGGTCTGTCTTGAAATACCTAATTGTTCTGCCGCCGCACTGTAATTACCATCATGTTGATCTAGTGCTTTGTTGATCATTAAGATTTCCATTTCTTCCAGGGTATTTGGTCCGTTTTCTATGGAAACGGAATTTTTGGGAGCCAATAAAAAATCGGTAGGTTTTAAAACATTTCCTTCGGACAAAATAACGGCGCGCTCTATGGTATGTAATAGTTCCCTGATGTTTCCAGGCCAGGCATAACCCATAAGTTTCTCTTGTGCAAGCTGATTTATTTTGAGCCCCGCCTTCCCATATTTGTGGGTGAATTTGTTTAGATAAAAATCGGCCAAGACCAGAATATCGTTTTCGCGGTCGCGCAATGGGGGTACTTCTACCCGAATCGTATTGATTCTATATAATAAATCCTCCCTAAAAAGTCCGTCCGCCACCATTTGGTCCAGATTGCAATTGGTAGCGCATACCAACCTGATATCCACGGGAATAGGTTTATTGGAACCCACACGCACGACCACTCTATTTTGGATAACGGATAAAAGCTTGGCCTGCATCTGCAGGGAAAGATTACCGATTTCATCTAGAAATAAAGTTCCGCCGCTGGCAGCTTCAAACTTTCCGGCCCGGTCTTCCTTTGCATCGGTAAAAGAGCCCTTTACATGACCGAACAATTCACTTTCAAAAAGATTTTCAGAAATAGAACCCATATCTACCGAAATAAAAACCTCATTATTTCTTGCGGATAGTTTATGTAGCTCTCTCGCAATCAATTCTTTTCCTGTTCCATTTTCCCCGGTAATAAGCACGTTTACATCGGTCTTGGCCACTTTTTGAACAAGGTTCAAAACCTGGTTCAACGCTTTTGAATTACCGATGATGTAATTTTTATTTTGATTGATGACCTGTTTTAGGTTGCTCTCTTTTTGTTTTAACTGTTTGACCTCTTTTTGGGTTTGCCTAAGTTCATAGGCCGATTTTACCGTGGCCAGTAAGCGTTCATTGTTCCATGGTTTCAATACAAAATCTGAGGCACCTTCTTTTAATGCTTTTACCGCTAGGTCTACCGCTCCATAGGCCGTCATCATAATGACCGAAATATGTGAGGCCTTCTTTTTTATTTCGCGCAGCCAATACAAACCTTCGTTACCCGTGTTTACCCCGGCCGAAAAATTCATATCCAACAAAATAATGTCCAGCTCCGAAAAATTGGGAAATGATGCTATTTGGTTAGGGTTGGAGATGGTCTTAACACTTTTGTATTCAAACTGTAAAAGTATTTCTAGAGCACTCAGTACGCTTTTTGTATCGTCAATTACAAGTATTTTGGCATCTATCATAATGTATAGCTTCGATTAAAACTACAAATCGGAATTAAAATATTTAATAAAGTGTCCAATTTTTTTACGATATCTGTACAACTATTTTACACTTTGAATTTGATATACTTATTTTACAAATCATAACGTATTGAAAATCAAATCAATAATTTTATGGCACACATATAGCAAAGAAGTTGGCATACCAATTATAATATGAACCGTAATATTAAAATTACCACCATTCTTTTACTTGCTTTTAGCATTACGCTAATGGCACAGGAAAAATGGACCTTAGAGGATTGTATTGATCATGCTTTGGAGAATAACCTACAATTAAAAGATTTCAATTATAATACGCAATCCAATAGGGAAACATATAGGCAATCTATCAGGGATATTCTACCGAGGGCAAATGCATCCAGTAACTATATAATCAGTTACGGTAGATCAGAAGATCCCAATACGGGGACTTTTGTAACACAGGATTTCTTTTCCAATTCTTATAGCTTGGATGGTTCCATAGATCTGTTTCAAGGATTTCAAAAGCTCAATACCATCAAAGCTTCTAAGTTTTTATATAAGGCCACTAGTGAAGAGGCCACACACCAAAAATATTTATTGGCTTTTAGGGTGATGCAGGCGTTCTATGACATTCAGTTTTTTCAAGGGTTGGTTGCCATTTCAAATGAACAACAGCAGATTTCCCAAACAAACTATGATTTGGTACAAAAACAAATAGCGTTGGGTTTAATGGCGGGTGCAGATTTATATGAAGCAGAGTCTTTATTGTTAACGGATAAGTTGAATGTAACGCAAAGCGAAAATCAGTTGGCAGCGGCCAAACTGAACTTGATTCAAGAAATGAACCTGGAAGGTGTAACCGATATAGATATCCAAGTGGGCTTGCCAGAATTAAAATCGGATAATGAATTAACCGCTATCGCGTCCGACTCCATATTCACACAGGCCAAAAATTTTGTCCCTTTGATCAAGGCACAGGAATTAAGAACTAAAGCGGCCAAAAAGCAATTGGCGGCTACTCGCGGAAATCTTTATCCATCTTTACAATTGTTTGCAGGATATAGAACGGGATACTTTGAGACTACTAGAGATTCGTTGGGCGTTACCATACCTTTTAGAGACCAGTTCAGGGATAATGCCGCTGAATTTATAGGAGTTGGCCTAAATATTCCTTTAACGGAGGGCTGGTCCAGACGTTCTCGGGTAAAACAACAAAAAATTGAATACTTAAGGGCTCAGAACAACCTGGATATTCAGGAGCAGACCTTACAGCAGACCATTCAGCAGCTGGTGCAGGAGTATAACTCCTTGATTGTAGAATTGGCGCAGAGCGATAAACAGGTTGAAGCACAAAATTTGGCATTTACCATTGCACAAAAAAGGTATGAGAAAGGATTGATTAATGCCTTGGAACTGTTTACGGCGAAGAATTTATTCGCCAATGCCCAAAATGAAAACTTGCAGGTGCGCCTTAGGTCGGAGATTAATAAAAGTACCTTGGATTTTTACAGAGGCCTACCTGTATTTGATATAAATTAAATAAGAAATGGACATAAAATTAGAAAAGAAAAAAGGATTAAAACCGAAGCATTACGGATATATAGCATTGGGCATTCTGCTACTTTTTGTGGCGTACCAGTTAATTTTTGCAACTTCGGTATCCACATTTAGGACGGAGAAAGATAAGCTTTCCATTGCTCAGGTTTCCCAAGGCAAATTCGATGATTACATTACCATCAACGGAAACGTAGCCCCGATTTCTACGATATATATGGATGCTTATGAAGGTGGTCGTGTTACGGAAAAATTAATAGAGGAGGGAGCTATGGTCAAAAAAGGGGATATCATCCTAAAATTGGAGAACATGAACCTTTACGAACAGATTTTGGCCAGTGAAAGTAACTTGGCACTCAAACAGAACGATCTACGGTCTACACGATTAAATTTTGATTCCAGACAGGTAGAGGGTAGGAGGTCCTTGGCCACGGCAAGTACAGATTTGCAAAGGTTAAAACGAAACTACGAACAGAACGAGTCTTTATACAAAGAAGAACTCATCTCAAAGGAAGTGTATCAACTTTCCAAAGAGAACTATGAGCTTTCCAAAAAACAGTATGAAATCGTTAAGCAACAGACCGAGAATGATGACCAGCTGCGAAAGACCTCACTGAGCGGATTGGATGTAGATTTAGCCCGTATGCAAAAAACCTTGGGCATGGTGTACCAACGTTTAGATCATTTGAACGTACGCGCTCCGGCAGATGGGCAGTTAGGGTTTTTGGATGCTGAAATAGGTCAAAATATTTCCCAAGGACAGCGTATAGGACAAATAAACGTATTGACCGATTATAAGATTGAAGCGGATATTGACGAGCATTATATAGATCGTGTAAAAAGAGATTTGGTCGCAGTATTGGAACGTAATGGGAATGAGTTTCCATTACGGGTGAGAAAGGTGTATCCGGAAGTCCGTAACGGCAGGTTTAGAGTAGACCTTGTATTTACGGATGCAAAACCCTTGACCATAAGAACGGGCCAGAGTTATAATATCAAGTTGCAATTGGGAGAATCCAGCGATGCCTTGTTACTGCCCAAAGGAAGCTTTTTTCAAAGCACGGGAGGGCAATGGATATTCGTAGTGACACCCGGAAGTGATGAAGCAATAAAAAGAAATATTAGGGTCGGAAAGCAGAATTCCAGATACTATGAAGTGTTGGAAGGCCTGCAAGCCGGGGAGGAAGTCATAACCAGTAATTATGATTCTTTTGGAGAGGCGGAACGTATCGTTTTAAAATAAAGTCCCACCCCTGAATCCCCTCCCCAAAGGAGAGGAGACTCTTGGAAGAAATGAAAATAGATTATAAATAATAACGGTAAATCGTCACATTGAGTACCGTCTTGATGTCTTTAATAAATAGAAATACCAGAAATAATGATAACAATCCAAAATTTAAAAAAGAGTTTCAGAACTGAGGAGGTAGAGACCTTGGCACTGAACAACGTAAACCTTCATGTAGAGGATGGCGAGTTTGTGGCCATCATGGGACCTTCGGGTTGTGGAAAATCCACCTTGTTGAATATTATAGGGATGCTGGACAATCCTACGGAAGGCAGCTACAACTTTGCAGGTAACGAAGTGGGCGGACTCAAGGAAAGTCAGCGTACCCAACTTAGAAAAGGAAATCTAGGATTCGTGTTCCAGAGCTTCAACCTAATCGATGAGCTTACGGTATATGAAAATGTGGAGCTTCCACTTATCTACCTTAAAATGGGCAAAGCGGAACGTAAGGAAAAAGTGATGAAGGTCTTGGAACGTATGAAAATCGCACATAGGGAAAAGCATTTTCCACAGCAACTTTCAGGAGGGCAACAGCAACGTGTCGCTATTTCCAGAGCGGTAGTTACCAATCCAAAATTGATTTTGGCGGATGAGCCAACAGGTAATCTGGATTCCAAAAACGGTATCGAGGTCATGAACCTGTTAACCGAACTGAACCAAGAAGGAACTACCATCGTGATGGTAACCCACTCGGATAGAGATTCGCACTATGCGCATAGGGTAGTGAATCTGTTTGACGGTCAAATTGTAACCGAAAGCCAAAATAGGGCTATTGGGGCAATGGTCTAATCAACCAACTAAGTTGTAACAAGTTTTATAGTAGGAGTTTATTCATCAGTTTATACTGAAATGGTTTCAGCTTTAAAATAATCAGCCTAACTAATCAATCAAAAATTAGAACAATTATGTTTAAAAACTATTTAAAAATCGCTTGGCGGAATCTTTTTAAGAACAAAGGGTTTACCTACATCAACATCATTGGTTTAAGTTTAGGGGTTGCCGCATGCATACTGATATCGATTTATATCATCCATGAAAGCAACTATGATGGCACGGTGAGCAATGCTTCCAACATTTACAGAATGCTCAATAGGGATGCGCGTGATGGAAAAATAAACGATGGAATTCACTTTTCCGCCAATACTGCATCAACTGTATTGAATGATTTTCCCGAAGTGGTGAACGCCGGCAGGTTGAACGATAATGACCTTTTTTACGGAGCGGGAAGTAATGAAATCAGGATCGATGGGCAGCAAGTGCAACATCATGAAGAAGGATTTACCTATGCGGACCAAGCTATAATAGATATCATGGATATCGATATGGTGTACGGTGAAAAAACCTCGGCATTGTCCGAACCCAATACCATTGTAATTTCCGAGGCTATTGCCCATAAATATTTTGGGGACAGTAACCCGGTTGGGCGTTCCCTTTATTTGAACGGGAATAATGACCAGCCCTTTAGGATCAACGGCGTTATGGAGGATTTCGCCAGTAATTCCCATATGGATTATGATTTTTTGATCACATTATCCGGGGTCGAATTTGGGGAAGGGGAACAAACAAGATGGGTGCAAAATAATTATTACACTTATTTGGAACTTCGACCCGATACAGATGTAGCTGCCTTTCAAAAGAAAATGTCGTCAACGCTCATTAACAATTATATAAAACCGGCTTTGGAAGCTGGTGGATTTGTGATACCTGATAATTCCGATGACGTTTTCAGTATGCAACTACAACCTTTGACGGATATCAACCTCTATTCCAAAAACATCACTTTTGAGGCCAGTATCCGCAATGACATCAAAGTAGTTTCCATTTTTGGTATCGTAGCACTATTTATATTAGTGATTGCCAGCATCAATTTTGTAAACCTATCAACGGCCAAATCCGCCAACAGGGCAAAAGAGGTAGGGGTAAAGAAAGTAGTGGGTTCATCAAGGAGTAATCTTATTGGACAGTTTTTGACAGAATCTATCCTAATAACCGTAATTGCATTTGTTGTGGGGGTGGTTATTTCCTTTTTAATGATGCCCCTTTTCAGGAAAATGACGGGTAAGGCATTGGAATTTCCATGGACGAACCCGCTGTTCGTCATCAGTATTATAGTAGGGGCCTTGCTTGTTGGATTTTTAGCAGGCTTGTATCCTTCTTTTTACCTCTCCAAATTTAAACCCAGTGCCGTGCTTAAGGGCAAATTGGCCATAGGGAGCAAGTCTAGCGGTCTACGGAGCGGTTTGGTGATTTTTCAATTTTCGATTTCCATTATTCTCATCGTGGGCACCTTGATCGTGAATCAGCAGATGGATTTTATCCTAAATTCAAAAATCGGATTTGAAAAAGAGCAGGTGATACAATTGTACGGAACAAATATGTTGGGGGATAAAATCGACACTTTTAAAGAGGAGCTGAAAAATATCAATGGCGTAAAAAATGTCAGCGTTAGCGATTATTTGCCTTTGGAAGGCACTAAAAGAAATGGGAACGCTTTTGTGAACGAGGGGCGCGACAACCTTGATGAAACCATTTTTGGCCAGGCATGGTTAATAGACGAGGACTATTTGGAGACCCTGGGAATGAAGCTTGTCGAGGGAAGAAATTTTTCCGAAGACAGAAGTACGGATAGTACGGCAACGATAATCAATCAAACCATGGTCGAAAAATTGAATTTGGAGGAACCTTTGGGCAAGAAGATTTCAAGATACGGAACACTTTATGAAATTATCGGCGTGGTAGAAGATTTCAATTTCAATACCATGAAACAAAAAGTAGAGCCACTTTGTTTTTTTCAAGGCCTTAGCCCTACCATAACTTCGATCAAAGTAAGCTCTAATAATATGGAAACCATTATTGCTTCCATAGCGGACAAATGGCAGGAGTTTATGCCCAATATGCAGCCGCGCTACGTGTTTATGGACGATTCTTTTGCCAAAATGTACAATAACGTAAGCCGTATCAAGACCATATTCATCACGTTTGCGATTTTGGCCATTCTTGTGGCCTGTCTGGGGCTTTTTGCACTTTCCGCTTTTATGGTGGAGCAACGCAAAAAAGAAATCAGCATTCGTTTGGTTTTGGGAGCTACTTTGCAAAATATTTATAAGTTGCTGACAATCAATTTTTTAAGATTGATAGTCATCTCCTCCATCATTGCCTTGCCCATTTCTTGGTATATCATGGACCGATGGCTTCAAGATTTTTCATACAGAACAAGTATAAGTTGGGAATTAATGGTAATGGGTGCCCTTATCGCTATTATGATTGCGGTTTTCACCATCAGCTATCAATCTATCTCGGCTGCCTTAGCAAGCCCCTCTAAAAGTTTACGAACGGAATAGGCCCCCTCTACCTGCCAAAGGCAGGTATCTCCCCCAAAAGGGAGAAAATAATTATCAAAAGACAAACTCGTTCCCCCTCTCTCGGAGGGGGAAGGGGGAGGACAAAAACGAAAAAACCATGATCAAAAATCATTTAAAAATCGCTTGGAGAAGCCTAAAAAGACAACCTTTTTTTGCGTTTCTTAATATTTTTGGCCTTGCCATGGGCATGGCCGGTGGATTGCTCATTGCCCTGTACATTCACAATGAACTAAGCTATGACGGGATGTTTGCCGATGCGGACCGGATCCACAGAATTAATGCCGATATCAAATTTGGGGGAACAGAGAGTAAATCGGCCGAAACCGCTGCGCCCATGGCGGCCGTGCTGAAAAACGATTTTTCGCAGGTGGAGATGGCTACCAGGATCAGAAACTTGGGGAGTGTGCTCATCCGTAAACAAAATACGGTCAATAACACCAAAGAACTGAATACGGCCTTTGCCGATGCCAATTTCTTTCAAATGTTCGGTCTTGATCTTTTGGTCGGTGATGTGGAAACTGCCCTGAAAGAACCCAATACCTTGATTCTCACCAAAACCGCTGCCGAGAAGCATTTTGGACTAAACAATGCCGTAGGCCAAGAAGTATTGTTGAATAATACCGATACTTATACGGTGACCGGCGTTCTCAATGACCTCCCAAAGAACTCCCTTTTAAGAGATCATAGTGTGTTCATGGCCATGTCCGGCTATGAAGATGCACAAAACCAATTATGGGGAAACCACAATTATTTTACGTTTATAAAACTTATCCCCAGTGCTAACATCGAGGATTTTCAGGCCCCGCTTCAGGGCATCGTGGGCGATTATTTGATACCATGGGTACAGCAAATATATCCAGGCATTACGGAAGAGCAATTTAGGGCCACTGGAAATTATGTGAATTATTACTCCATTCCCTTAACCGATATCCATTTGTATTCACAGGCTCGTACCGAGCTTAGCGCAAACGGATCTATTCAAGACATCTATATTCTATCGTTTATCGGGCTTTTCTTGATTCTATTGGCGAGTGTTAATTTTATGAACCTTTCTACGGCATACTCCCTGAAGAGGGCAAAGGAAGTCGGTATTCGAAAAACACTTGGTTCCAATAAATCCGGATTGGTGCGTCAATTCCTGACCGAATCCGGTGTAATCTCCTTTTTGTCATTGGTGGTCGCGATGGTCTTGGCCGTAATGGCCATGCCCTTTTTCAATGAACTGGCAGGAACGGAAATCAGCGTGCCTTTTGCCAATCCGTTCTTTTGGCTCGTCTTGTTTGCTTCGGCCTTGGTGTTAAGCCTGTTTTCAGGATGGTATCCTGCATTTTTCATGTCCCGGTTTATTCCCGTAAAAGTTTTAAAAGGTCTGGGCAAAGATAGCGTTGGTGGTGGCGCTATTAGAAACTCTCTGGTCATTTTCCAGTTTGCCATTTCGGTCTTTTTGATTGTGGGAACACTCGTCGTATTCAAGCAACTCGACTATATTCAAAGCAAAGAATTGGGTTTTTCAAAAGATCAGGTCTTGGTCATAGAAGATTTTTATGGGGCAGGTGAAAAAGGCGAGACCTTCAAACAAGAAGTGGAAAAGTTGGCCCAGGTAAAAAGGGTCACCGTCAGCAGTTTTCTTCCCACCCCATCCGCTCGATCGGATTATTCCTATTTCAAGGAAGGCTTCCCGAACCAAGAAGATGCGGTCAACATGCAACGTTGGGGGATTGATCAAGACTATTTGGAAACCTTGGACATCAAATTGAAGGCAGGACGTTTTTTTGACGAGCAACGAATGACCGATTCTACTGCCATACTCATCAATGAGACTGCCGCTTCACTTTTGGGCTTTGAACCGGAAGAGGCTTTAGGACTACAACTTTCCAATGATCTTGGAAACGAGAACGGGAATTTTGAAACGGTTATAGGTGTCGTGGAAAATTTTCATTATGAGACGCTACGCGATAATATTGGTGCCCTAAGCTTAACCTTGGAAAGTTCAACGGGCAACATGGCAATCAAGCTAGGCGCAGGAGATTATTCTGCCACCATTGCCGGGATCGAGGAAATCTGGAGAAAGAATATTCCTGAACAGCCTTTTGCTTACCGTTTTATGGAGGATTCCTTCAATACGACCTATCAAGCGGAGCAACGCCTTGGGCGTATTTTTGTGGTGTTTACCATACTATCTATTTTCATTGCCTGTTTAGGTTTGTTCGGTCTCGCCGCTTTTAATGCCGAAAAACGGACCAAGGAAATTGGGGTGCGAAAGGTACTCGGGGCAACGGTGGGTCAAATATCCTACAGATTGACCTTGGATTTTCTAAAACTTGTGGGGGTTGCCATACTGATCGCGTTACCCTTGGGATGGTTTGCCATGAACAAATGGTTACAAGATTTTTCATATCGTATAGAAATTAGTTGGTGGGTGCTGGTCTTGGCAGGAGTATTGGCCATAACCATCGCCATAATTACGGTGAGCTATCAAAGTATAAAGGCGGCCATTGTTAATCCGGTGAAAAGTTTACGAACGGAATAGGCCCCACCCCTAAATCCCTTCCCCAAAAGGAAAGGGACTTGGAAGTCGGGTACGTAAAAGAATTATTTATAAAATCCAATCTATTCTCTTTCTTCGGAGAGACTAGGGGGAAAATAAAAAACATCAATAAAACCCATAAGACCTAATAGGTTTGGGTGCAAAAACAAAACCATGATCAAAAACTATTTCAAAATCGCTTGGAGAAACCTCCTAAAAAATAAGCAGCAGACCATTATCAATCTTTTGGGCCTAACAGTAGGAACGGTGAGTTGTCTCGCTATCCTGTTGTACGTTTTTGCCCAATTCGGGTACGATGAGCACCATGAGGATGCAACCTCCATATATAGGGTAGAAACCATAATAGAACGGGATGGTAAGGATAGTTTTAATACGGCTGCTGCTTCCCCTCCGATCGCTTTTGCGTTAAAAGAAGATTTTCCGGAAGTTGAGGAAGCCACTCGTGTTGTTTTGACCGATGTTTTTTATAGTAATCTGATTGGGGCAGCGGATAGCGATGATGCCTATTATGAACCACGAGTCTACATGGCCGATTCTACCTTTTTTAAGGTGTTCGATTATAAATTTATAGAAGGAATACAGGAGACCGCATTAAATGAACCGAATGCTTTGGTACTGTCCTCGTATTTGGCCGATAAACTGTTCGGTGATCAAGATGCCTTGGGAAAAGCCGTAACATGGGGAAGCGGAGAGGATGCACAAACACTGACGGTAAAAGGTGTTTTTGATGAGCACTATGGAAAATCGCATCTGAACCCAAATTATATTGTAAGTATGAGTACTCCGGGGATGGGGACTTTTGTACAGAATTTTGAAAGCTTTGCCACTAATAATTTTGTATACAGCTATGTAAAATTAAGGACGAATAGCAGTGCGGAGTCTCTTCAAAATAAGTTGCCCGGTTTTATTCAGGATAGGGGAGCGAAAGATTTGTCCGATGCCGGAATGACCAATAAAAAATTGTTTCTTAAAAATATTCCGGACATTCATTTGTATTCGGCTGGAAGAGAAAATCAGATTCATGAAGTTTCCAACATCAAATATCTCTATTTTTTATTGACGTTGGCCTTTTTTATTCAATTGGTGGCTTGTATCAATTTTATAAATCTAAGTACGGCAAGGGCTAGTAAGCGTGCCAAGGAAATTGGTGTTCGTAAGGTTGTAGGCGCAGGAAAGAACAGTCTCATGCGGCAGTTTTTGGGAGAATCCTTGTTGTTGTCCCTATTCGCTATGCTGATAAGTATTCCATTGACCATTCTCTTGTTGCCTTTGGTCAATGAACTTACCGGGGCTAGTTTGGTGTATCAGGATTTATTAAACTGGCGTATCGAACTTATTCTATTGGGTCTCGGTACGCTCACCGGGTTTGTATCGGGAATTTATCCGGCCATAATCCTGTCTTCCATAAAACCGATAAAAGCTTTAAAGAGCGGTACGATCTTGCAATCGGGGAACGGTACTTTTCGGAAAGCTTTGGTAATATTTCAATTTGTAGTATCCATTAGTTTAGTGGCTACGGTAATTATTGTTACGCAACAATTTCGATTTACACAGAATAAGGACCTAGGTTTTCAGAAAGAAAATCTGTTGGCATTACGTATAGGTACCGCAGAAGCTTCCAGTAAGTTTGAATCCCTAAAAGCTTCCTTTTTGAACATACCTGGAGTGCTGAACGTTTCCAGTGGAAATTATGCACCATCCGAAGTAATATTAAACGATAATGGATTGTATCTGCCCGGAGGAAATCGTGAAAATAATACCATCGTAAAAAGACAGGGCATAAGCGAAGGCTATTTTGAGACCATGAACATTCCTATGCTGAAAGGAAGGGATTTTACCGCTTCCGATACTACAGATCAAATCATAGTGAACCAGGCTACATTGCGCATTTTTGATATTAAAGAGGAAGGTGCCCTGAGCGCAAGGCTCGTACAGAGTTTTAGGGATGAAACTTTTGAAATGCGCATTGTCGGTGTGGTGAAAGATTATCACTATGCATCGCTGAAACATGAAATAGCACCTTTGTTTCTATATAAGGAGACAGAACCTAACTGGTTGTTCATAAAAACACAGACCAACGATTATCAACAGTTGTTGGCAGGTTTGGAGACGCAATGGAAAGCTTCTGTACGGAATGTACCTTTTGATTACAGGTTCGTGGACCAAGAGGTAGAGAAATTATATGATGAGGAAAAACGTTTAGGACAAATCTCCGTAGTCTTTACCCTTCTTGCCATTTTTATTAGTTGTTTAGGTCTTTTTGGTTTGGTCTCCTATATAGCGGAGCAAAAGAAAAAGGAGATAGGCATACGAAAAGTATTGGGGGCCAGTGTTGCTTCCGTAGTACAAATGCTTACAAAGGATTTTTTAAAGCTGGTCTTGGTTGCCATGGCAGTTGCTGCTCCTTTGGCCTATTATTTTATGCAGCGTTGGCTGGAAGACTTTACATACCGTATTGAGATACAGTGGTGGGTATTTGCTTTGGCCGGAGGTTTCGCATTGATGATTACGTTTTTGACTGTTGGTTTTCAATCGCTCAAATCGGCCGTGGCCAACCCGGTAAAAAGCTTACGAACGGAATAGGCCCCCTCTACCTGCTAAAGGCAGGTATCTCCCCCAAAAGGGGAGAAAAAATAATTATCAAAAAACAAACCATCGGAAAAGTTTTAAGAGAGCATTAATTTTTAACATAAAAAAGAGCAGAAATTAATGTAACAGTTCACTTTTAGAGTTGTCTTTAAGGTGTAAATATATTGTACATCTTTTGTCAAAATATTTTACAGTACATAAGATTAGTTTTGCTGTATATAATTGAAAATCAATAACTTATTTATTTGGCATGAAAATAGGTCTTGAAATGGTGATACAGGGAATTAGTAGCTACGCAAAACGCCGATCATGATCAAAAACTATCTAAAAATTGCTTGGAGAAATCTTTTCAAAAATAAGGCCTACTCCGTAATCAATATTGGTGGGTTGGCCATAGGAATAACGGCTTGCCTTCTTATTCTTCAATATGTAGCGTTTGAAACTAGCTATGAAAATTTTCATGTAGATGGTGATAAAATATATAGAGTAAAACAAGACCGATATAATGACGGCGAGCTAGAAACAGAATGGGCTGCCGGTGCATTCGCCGCTGGATTTCATTTTAAGGAACGTATCCCAGAGATAGAGGATTATGTGATGGTTTTTGATGCAGGCGACGTAGTCATTGACAAAGGCGACGAAACCTTAAAAATCCAAGACGTTTATTATTCCGGTGAGTCTTTCTTTAACATATTTTCCTACCCGCTGATAGCTGGAGAGAAACAAACGATTTTTGCAGAACCTACAACAGCGGCATTATCAGAATCCATAGCCAAAAAGATTTTTGGCACTACAGATGTCATAGGTAAAACAATAAATTTAAATGGGAATAGCGAATACAGAATTACGGGTGTTTATAAGGATATGCCAACGAATACGCAATTACGGCCCAACATATTATTGTCCTATATCACCTTTAAAGAACGAATGTTGGCCCAAAATGATCAGGACCCAAACTCTAATCCAGAAAATTGGTGGTTTTCCGATGGTTGTTTGACTTATTTGAAATTAAAGCAAGGGGTAAACCCTGTAACGGTCGAGAATAAGTTTGTTCCTATTGTAGAAGAATTGGCAGGGGAATTTTTAAGACAGTACAATAGCAATGCTGTGTATACTTTACAACCATTGACCGATATTCATCTGTATTCCAATTACATGATGGAACCTAACCCTACGGGAGATGGAAAAACGGTGTACTTACTTCTGGGAATTGCATTCTTCATTATCATTTTAGCTTGGGTCAACTATATTAATTTGGCCACCGCTAGGGCCATTGGAAGAGCTAAAGAAGTAGGGGTTAGAAAAGCGGTCGGTTCGCATAGAAAACAATTGATTGTTCAATTCTTTTTTGAATCCGGACTTTTCAATGCATTGGCATTGATAATGGCTTTTGGGTTTATGGCATTGAGTATACCTGCATTCAATAGGCTTTCCGGTCAAACACTATCTTATGAATTATTTGCCAGGGACGATTTTTGGATCGGTTTCATTATACTTTTTGTCGTCGGGGTCTTTCTTTCGGGAGCGTACCCTGCATTTGTGCTTTCAAGCTTTAGGCCTGTTGAGGTATTAAAAGGCAAAATGGTAAGTACCAAACAAGGAGGATTAATGCGAAAATCCTTGGTTGTATTTCAGTTTGCGGCATCTTTATTTTTATTGATAGGAACATTTGCCGTGTATGAACAAATACAATTTATGCGGAAGCAATCCTTAGGGTTAAGCATAGATAGAACTTTGGTGGTTGAGCGCCCAATTGTTACTGATTCTACCTATTTGGGCAAAATGACGGCCTTTAAGGAAACCCTATTAAAACATCCCAGTGTAACCAGTGTAGCAACGGCATCTACGGTTCCGGGGCAACCTGTGGGTTGGAATGCCGGAGGTATAAAATTAACCTCCGAAGATGAATCGGCAGGTAACCAATACCGCGTCATCGGAGTGGATTATGATTATATAGATCAGTTTGATATTAAATTAATTGCCGGCAGGAAATTTTCAAAGGATTTTGGAGCGGACCCTCAAGCGGTCATATTCAATAGAGCGGGAATGAAACAATTAGGGTTTAAGAATCCTGAAGAGGCTGTAGGAAAACGAATAGATTTTTGGGGAAATCAATATGATATTGTTGGTGTAGCTGAGAATTTTCATCAAGAATCGCTCCGTGAGGCTTATGAACCATTGGTCATTCGATTAATGCCTGATGTTCAAGGTTATTTTACCATACGAACAAATACGGACAATGTAGCACAGACTATTGCCCAAGTTAGCACAGAGTGGGATAAGTTCTTCCCGGGGAATACCTACGAATATTTCTTTTTGGACGACCATTTCAATAAACAGTACCGTGCAGATCAACAATTTGGTCAAGTATTTGGAGTGTTTACAGGATTGGCCATACTCGTCGCATGTTTGGGGCTATTCGGTTTGGCATCTTTCACCACATTACAGCGTACGAAAGAAATAGGAATACGCAAAGTACTTGGAGCATCGGTTTTAGGTGTTTTAAAACTGTTGTATAAGGAATTTGCTTGGTTATTGGTTCTGGCATTTGTCATTGCGATTCCCATAGCTTGGTTTACAATTCACAATTGGCTACAGGGTTATGCCTTTAAGATAAGTATCCATTGGGCATTTTTTGTGTTACCCTTTGTGGCTATTCTAATTGTGGCACTGATTACAGTAAGTTTTCAAACTATCAAGGCAGCCACCGTAAATCCAGTAAAAAGTTTACGAACGGAATAGGCCCCCTCTACCTGCTAAAGGCAGGTATCTCCCCCAAAAGGGAAGAAAAAATAATTATCAAAAAACAAACTCGTTCCCCCTCCCTCGGAAGGGGGTTAGGGGGAAGACAAAAACTAAAAAACCATGTTCAACAACTATTTAAAAATCGCTTGGAGAAGCTTAAAAAATCAACCGTTTTTTACATTTCTCAACACTTTTGGACTAGCCATCGGTATCGCTGGCGGGCTCTTAATAGGGTTGTACATCTATGATGAACTGAGTTTTGACAAGATGTTCAAAGATGCTGATCGCATTCATCGGATCGATGCCGATATAAAATTTGGAGGAGCTGAAATCAAGGCCGCAGAATCCGCGGCACCCATGGCCCAAGCATTGGAACGTGATTATTCACAGGTAGCGGCAGCGACAAGAATACGTAATCGAGGCAGTGCGTTGATCAAGAAAACCGGTACTAAAGCCAATACCAAAGAGTTGAACGTTGCCTTTGCGGACTCTACCTTTTTCAACTTTTTTGGAATCGACTTCTTGGTGGGCGATGCCAATACCGCTTTGACCGAACCCAACACCTTGGTACTCACGAAGACCGCAGCGGAAAAGCATTTTGGACTCCAAAATGCTTTGGGTCAAAATGTGGTGCTCAACAATACGGACACCTATACTGTAACCGGAGTCATTGATGATCTGCCTAAAAATTCTTTTCTGCGAGACCATAGCATTTTTATGGCCATGGCCGGTTATGCCGATTCCAGAGTGGACAATTGGGGCAATAGCAATTATTTTACCTTCATCAAATTGATTCCCTCGGCCAACATTGAGGATTTCCAAGAGCCGTTGCAAGGCATTTTTGAAAAATATATGATGCCATGGGCACAAGGATATTTTCCCGGAATCACAGCGGAATCATTTGCCGCATCCGGAAATTATATTAAGTACCGCACAATGGCGTTGACAGATATTCACTTACACTCCGACCGCCAAAGCGAGCTAAGTGCCAATAGTAGTATTCAAAATGTATATATTCTTTCATGTATCGCCTTGTTTCTTATTCTGTTGGCGAGTGTCAATTTTATGAATCTTTCTACGGCCTATTCCTTAAAAAGGGCAAAAGAAGTGGGTGTTCGTAAAACCTTAGGGTCCAAAAAATTAGATTTGGTACGGCAGTTTTTGACAGAATCTGGCCTAATTTCTTTAATAGCTTTGTTATTGGCCCTGATTATTGTCGTTCTGGCACTTCCTTTTTTTAATGAACTTTCGGGGAAATCAATTTCTTTCCCTTATACAAATTCTGCGTTTTGGGTTATCGTTTTACTGGCAACGCTCATATTGGGATTGTTTTCAGGAAGCTATCCTGCATTCTTTATGTCTCGGTTCATGCCTGTAAAAACCCTTAAAGGGGGAGGGGCACAAAGTATAGGGGGTGGAAAAATTAGAAATGCGCTGGTAGTATGTCAATTTGCCATATCCATTTTCCTGATAGTAGGCACGCTGGTCGTTTTTCAACAATTGAACTTTATCCAAAGTAAGGATGTGGGTTTTGATAAAGACCAAGTGGCAATTATCAATGATACCTATGCAGCCGGAAATCAGGTAAATACTTTTAGGGAAGAGGTACTGCGATTGGGCCAAGTTGAAAATGTAACCTTGAGCGACTACCTACCTACCCCATCCGGGCGATCAAACAGTTCGTTCTTTAAAGAAGATGCAATGAACCAAGAGAATGCCATTCAGATGCAAACTTGGTTGGTAGACCATGGTTACATTCCAACTTTGGACATGAAACTTGTGGCTGGGCGAAATTTTGACCCTCAGTTTACAACAGATTCTACCGCAATCATTATCAACGAGGCCACCCTTCCAATTTTGGGTGTAGGGGCGGAGGATGCACTGGGAATGCAAATTTCCCAGGACATAGAATTAGAAGTTGCACAATTTTATACGGTCATTGGAGTGGTCAAGAATTTTCATTATGAATCCTTACGGGAAGATATAGGGGCTTTGGGCTTGTTCATGGATGAATCTACAGGTAATATGGCCGTAAAAATCAAGGCAGGGGATTTTTCCAAAACGTTGACCGATATAGAAAGTATTTGGAATAAGCTTGCTCCTGGACAACCTTTTAACTATCGCTTTATGGATGACTCTTTTAACACTACCTATGAAGCAGAACAGCGTTTGGGCAAAATATTCATGGTCTTTACCGTATTGTCAATACTGATTGCATGCCTTGGTCTTTTTGGTCTTGCGGCCTTCAATGCCCAAAAGCGTACTAAAGAGATTGGTGTCAGAAAAGTATTGGGAGCCAGTGTGGGCCAAATTACATTTAGATTAACTACTGACTTTCTTAAGATGGTGGTTATTTCAGTACTGATTGCATTGCCAATAGGGTGGTATGTGATGACCAAATGGTTAGAAGATTTTTCATATCGAATAGAGGTAAGCGGTGGCGTTTTATTGCTCGCTGCTTTTTTGGCGGTTTTGGTGGCGGCCATCACGGTTAGCTATCAAAGCATTAAAGCCGCAATCGTAGATCCTGTAAAAAGTTTACGGACGGAATAAATATATGTAGGTGTTGTTGTCCCCTCGAGCGCAGTCAAGAGGTCAATAGTTCTCTCTCTAGAATTCGGGACGCTCACGGACAAATTAAAAAAACGAGAATCATGTTTAAGAACTATTTAAAAATCGCATTTCGGTTTTTTTCCAAGAATGAGCTTTTTACGTTTATAAACATCTCAGGATTGACTATTGGAATCACAGCTTTTTTACTGATTACACAATATGTAAATTTTGAAAAATCGTACGATAATTATCATGTCAATATTGATGATCTATACAGGGTAACCCTCACTACAGATTTAGGAGGTAATGGCTTTGAAACTTCTGCTACTAATCATCCTGCAGTTGCTACTGCACTGAAGAAAGATTTTCCCGAAGTTGAGAATTACGCTCGTTTAGTTGATAAAAGTGTAGTCTGGGTCAATAATTTTTTACTCTCCTACAGAAATACCATTGGAGATATTGTTAAAGTGAGTACCAATGACGACCGATTATTGATAGGAGAATCTTCCATGCTGGAATTATTTAATATTCCATTGGTTATAGGAGACACAAGAACAGCTTTATCTGAACCTATGACAATAATTCTATCGTCAAGTTTAGCTAGGCGTTTTTTTGGAGACGAAAATCCTATCGGAAAAATTATTACTATTAATAATGATGATCTGGTAAAGGTTACTGGCGTATTTGAAGATATTCCTCAAAATTCACATTTAGATTTTGATATGTTATTCTCTTTTGAGACACTAAATGAGTATACCAAAACCACGTGGTTATGGCCTGAGTTTTATAACTATATACAGTTAAAACCAGGAACCGACCCAAAACAAATAGAGAAAAAGTTACCTTTTTTTGTTGAGAAATATCTCACTGATATTATGGAAGAGCACGGTTTTGAGGCAAAAATGACATTACAGCCAGTAAAAGACATCCATTTAAAATCTCACTTAAGAAGAGAATTATCAGCTAATAATGATGAGAGCACATTAAATTTTTTAACTATTATAGCCCTTTTTGTAATTGCTATTGCTTTGATGAATTTCATCAATTTATCTACGGCAAAGTCTCTGGAAAGAGCGAAGGAAGTTGGTATAAGAAAAGTAGTGGGAGCTCAACGAAATTCACTTATTACTCAATTTTTATGTGAATCGCTAATTATTAATCTTTTGGCTATATGCCTATCCATAGTATTGGTGAATCTTTTAATAGTACCCTTCAATCAGTTAATAGGGTTTAAAGTACTATCGTTTGACATGTGGTCACAGTCCGGTATTTGGGCTACCATGGTACTGGTATTTCTTACTGGAGGTCTTTTGGCCGGAATATATCCAGCTTTTGTATTGTCAGGTTTTAGACCCATACAGGTTTTAAAAGGAAAATTTCATCAATCTTCAAAAGGTTCAATTTTTAGGAAGGCTTTGGTCGTAACTCAATTTGCAGTTTCCATTGCCTTAGTGTCGGGTACGTTTGTAGTGTACAACCAATTTTCATTCATGCAGAATCAGGACCTTGGCTTCAACAAAGATCATAGTTTGGTTATAAATGCTCCAATTTATAAAGATTCTACTACGGGAAATAAGGTTGAGGCTTTCAAAAGGGAGTTGTTAAAGAACCCCAATATCAATTCCAGCTCTTTTACAAATTCTGTTCCTGGTAAAACTATCATAACGGTGAATAATATTCGTAAAGAGAAAGATGAAAAAACCACAAGTGTAGGTGCAAGTTATTTATATGCTGACCACGATTTTGTACAAACTTATAAAGTTGACCTTTTAGCGGGGCGTGATTTTAGGTATGAGGACAAGACCTCATATTATAATAATGATGCATTTGAAAATCCACCATTGCATAAAGTAATACTAAATGAATCTGCTGCTAAAAAAATAGGTTTTTCAAATGTTGAAGCTGCTGTTAACCAAAAAGTAATTTTTAAAGAAGGACCAATTGATAGAAAAGCAGAAGTAATAGGTGTAATAAAAGATTATCATCACGAATCTTTAAAAAGTGATTTTAATGGCATGGTATTCATTTATATGGATGATTATTTTGCTACTTATTTAACTTCCAATATTGATGGGAGGAATATTAAAAGTACGGTAGCGTCTATTGAAACAACTTTTAATAAGTTTTTTCCAAATGACCATTTCAACTACTTTTTTTTGGATGAATATTTTAATAGACAATATGAGGCCGATATGAAATTCGGAGTCATATGCCTTTTATTCTCTATACTTGCTATTATTATTGCCGCACTAGGATTGTTTGGACTTGGTTCTCATATGGCCATACAAAAGGTAAAGGAAATAGGTTTGCGTAAAGTATTGGGTGCTACAACACTACAAGCAATTATCTTAATTCCCAAAAAGTTGTTGAGCCTTATTTTGATTTCTGGATTTCTGTCTATTCCGGTTGTCTATTTTGTTTTAAAAAGGTGGTTGGAGAATTATGCTTTTAATGTTGAAATGGATGTTTGGATGTTTCTATTGCCGTTATTTATTGTAACCATAGTAGCATTGTTGGCCATCTCCTCACAGGCTGTAAAAACAGCATTTATCAACCCAGCAATCTCTTTAAGAGACGAGTAAATTAAAATCAATTAAAAAAAATCATCAATCATGTTTAAGAACTATTTGAAAATCGCTTGGAGAAATCTTCTCAAAAATAAGGGCTATTCCATCATAAACGTTGGGGGACTGGCATTGGGAATGGCAGTAACCCTAATCATAGGTCTATGGATAAACGACGAGCTCTCATACAATAACTATTTTCAGGATAAAAGTAAAATTGCCCAGGTTTACCAATCACAGACCTTTAATGGAAATACGGGTACAGGACCGGCAATTCCACTTCCATTGGAGCCCGCGCTTAGGGAAAGATATGGCGATAGCTTTGAACACTTGGTGATGTCTTCTTGGACGAACGATTCCTTTTTAAAATACGGCGAAAACAAAATTTCCAGACCTGGAAATTATATGCAACGGACAGCACCCGAACTTTTGGATTTGCAGATATTGAAGGGTGAAAAGGATGGGCTTAGAGAAGTAAATTCAATCATGATTTCTGAATCTACGGCTTCATCCCTTTTCGGGGAAGAAGACCCCATTGGTAAGGTAATACGCATCAGTAACGAGTATGATTTAATGGTGACCAGTGTTTATAAGGATATTCCCCAAAACAATTCTTTTCATGATACGGAGTACATTATTCCTTGGGAACACTATACCGCGAACAGGGAATGGATCCAAAACTCGTTGGAAAACTGGGGAAACAATTCCTTTCAGATGTTTGTGCAATTAACGCCAAACACGGATATGAAGAAGTTTTCTGAAACCATACGAAATTTAAAAAAGGATTTAAATGAGGACACGGCAGAATTTAATCCACAGATTTTTCTCTTGCCGATGGAAGATTGGTATTTGCGCAACAATTTTGAGCAAGGAAAACAAGTAGGTGGCCGTATAAAATATGTTTGGCTTTTTGGGATTATTGGGGCTTTCGTTTTGCTTTTGGCTTGTATCAATTTTATGAACTTAAGTACGGCGCGTTCGGAAAAAAGAGCTAAGGAAGTTGGCATACGTAAATCCATCGGTTCACAAAAGGGACAATTGGTATATCAGTTTTTAAGTGAATCTTTCCTAGTGGTAGTATTTGCTTTTTTTCTCGCTTTGCTATTTGTGCTTTTGTCTCTGAACGGATTTAACGAGTTGGCAAGAAAAGAAATGGTTTTTCCTTGGAAGAGTTCTGGATTTTGGCTGATATCCATAGCGTTTATTTTCTTTACCGCACTATTGGCAGGAAGCTATCCGGCCATGTACCTATCATCATTTAGACCTGTGGATGTCCTAAAAGGAACTTTTAAGGCTGGCAGATATGCCGGGCTTCCAAGAAAAATATTGGTGGTAGTGCAGTTCACGGTATCCATAGCCTTTATCATAGGTACCGTAATCGTAATGCAACAGATTAACTATGCCAAGAATCGCCCTATTGGTTACGATAGGGAAGGTTTGATTCAAATACCCACTTTTAGTCAGGATTTCAGTGGAAAAACCGATTTAATGCGAAACGAGTTTATAGCATCAGGTGCCGTTACCCACATGGCGACATCAAGCAGTCCTACAACACAGATTTGGTCCAATAGAAGTGGTTTTACCTGGGAAGGAAAACCGGATGGCTTTCAAGAGGACCTGGCCTGGACCGAAGTATCCGCAGAATATGCAAAAACGTTGAATCTTAAAATTGTGGAAGGGCGAGATTTTTCAAGGGATTTTGCCTCGGATTCTTTAGGTGTTCTTATCAACGAAACCGCTAAGAAATATCTTGGAATGTTAGATCCGGTAGGTAAGTTGTTGAGAGATACTGATGATGAGGATCCTGATCCGCCTATGAAAATTATTGGAGTAGTGGAAGATATGATAGCCCAATCGCCCTACGAACCGGTAAAGCAAGGAGTATATGTTTATGACCGCTTTGAGAACTTCAGCTACTACAATCTGCGTTTAAATCCCAAACAAAGTGCCAGTGAAAACTTGGCAATTGTAGAACAGGTGTATAAGGAACATTTTCCCGATATTCCGTTTGAATATCAATTCGTGGATGAGCAATACGGGAGAAAGTTTGCTTCGGAGGAGCGTATAGGCCACCTTTCTGGAATTTTTACGGCTTTGGCAATTTTAATAAGCTGTTTGGGCTTGTTCGGTCTTACTTCATTTGTGGCGGAGCAGCGTACCAAAGAAATAGGGGTGCGTAAGGTTTTGGGCGCCACGGTTTTCAATGTATGGAACATGTTGTCCAAAGATTTTTTAAAACTAGTAACGATATCCTGTTTTATTGCGATACCCATTTCGTATTATATTATGAACGGTTGGCTACAGGATTACCCCTATCGGGTCATCCTAAAATGGTGGATATTTCTTTTAGCGGTGATCGGTGCCATGGGCATCACGGTATTGACCGTTAGTTTTCAGGCAATAAAAGCTGCAAAACAGAATCCAATCAAAAGTTTACGAACGGAATAAATTAAGCCAATATGCTTTTAAAATATGCGCTTAGAAATATAAAAAAACGATTCGCGCTAAATTTCATCAAAGTAGTGGGACTGTCCCTTGGGTTATGCGGTGTTTTATTTATTGCACTTTTTCTAAAAAATGAAATGACCTATGACAGCGGGCATTCCAAAGCGGACTGTATCCATAGATTGACTATTACCAGTCCTAATTTTGCAAAGGGCAATCATTTTGCAAGAGTTCCCGATTCAAAGATAATCCCCGAACTCTACGAACAGATTCCCGAAATTGAAACAGCTGTTCGCTTAATGCCCTTACGCGACAAACTCATCTTGCAAGGAGAACAACATTATTCCATAAACCAAGCTTTTGCCGTAGACACCTCTTTTTTAGAGATTTTTGATATTGTTTTTGAAGAGGGCGACGCCAATGCCCTATCGGCTCCAGGAAATGCCATAATCTCAAGATCATTGGCGCAAAATATTTTTGGCGAAGAAAATCCGATAGGTCAAGTTATTTCATTGCCGCCGGGACATTTTAATTCGCTCGAGACAGCGTTTACGATTAGGGGTGTCATGGAAGATTTTGCCCAACAAAACCATCTGCACCCGGATTTATTGGTCATGCCCGGAAAGGATGCGATTTCTGGATGGGCCTATGTATACCTGCTTTTAAGAGAGAAAACCAGCGCGCCTCACATAACGGATAAACTTTCCCAAAAGCTGAATGAGCTGTATGGTATTGAAATCGGTGATGCATCAGAAGCACAGGTCCATTTAATGAATATTAAGGAAATTCATTTAAAATCGGACTTGTTGCGTGAAATCGAACATAATGGAAACATGACCCATGTTTATATGTTGGGTATTGCCGCTCTAATGCTGCTTTTTATTTCGCTGAGTAATTTCACCAGCCTCAATCTGGGCATGGCGGGCTATCTCACGAAGTTTTTGAGCTTAAATCAAATTTTGGGATCGTCCAAGCGAATTATGACTCGTTATTTTTTGATCGAGAGTGCTATTATCGTGATTACAGCTTTGATTTTGGTGGTGTTCGTTTCCTTAAAGTTGAACGGGCTTATTTCTGAGAACTATCAAATAAACCTATTTGAAAAAAATGGTTGGTTTGTAACTGGAATAATGGTTGCTTTTAGTCTTTTGGGAATCTTGGCCGGAATACAGCCTGTTATTAAGAATCGCTTTGGGAATTTTGCCTTGGCGAAATCGATAAAAGGGCAACGTTCCGTGAGCGGACATAAGGTTTTATTGGTCTCACAGTTTGCGTTGGCCATAATTTTAGTAGTAGGGGTCATTGTCATTTCAAAGCAGACCAATTATGCCTTGGACCAAGGTATGGCCGCCACAGAAGATAACGTACTCTGTATACCCTTTGTGCATTCGGAGATACAGAAAGATTTCGCAGTTTTTAAATCATCGCTTCTTGAACAAAGTGCAATAGAATCCGTTTCTTCGATTATGGCTCCTCCAGGCGGGGAGACAAACGATATGTTTGCCTTTGATATGCAAGATGTTCCAAATGAAAAAGAAAAATTTATTGGGGTTTTTGCCTGTGATTACTCTTTTTTGGATGTATTTGAACTTCCTTTTTTAAGTGGTGAAAATTTTACCGAAAAAAGTAGGGATGAAGAAGGTAATGGGGAATACATTATTAACGAAACAGCCTTACATTATTTAGGATTTAAGGATGCCAATACGGTGGTGGGGAAAGACTTCGCATTGATTTCCCCCGTAGATGGGGTCACATTGCCCAAAGGTAGGATTATTGGGGTAATCAAGGATTTTCACCTCTCTGGATTACGGACCAAAGTAGAACCGTTGGTCCTGTTCAAAAAAAGTAGTTGGTTGCAAAATATTACTATTTCTTATGCACCTGACCATAGGAAAGAAGCCTTGGCCACTATACGAAAATCATGGGCGAATCTATTTCCCAGTTATCCGCTGGAATATTTTCAAGTAAGCGCGCTCTATAAAAATGTATATAGGACGGAGCTACTACAAAAAAAGCTGATTTTGATTTTTGCGATAATCGCCATATTTGTATGTGCCATGGGATTGTTGGGACTTTCGTTAATGGTGTCCCAAAGACGTTTTAAGGAAATTGGCATACGAAAAGTGAACGGTGCTAAAATCTCTGAAATATTGATGATGCTCAATACGGATTTTCTGCGATTGGTACTGTTTGCCTTTGTTTTAGCAACACCGATTGCCTATTTATTAGTAAAAAAGTGGTTGGAAACATTTGCATATAAGATAGAGGTCAATTTATACATATTCATACTTGCAGGCGGTATCGTTACCTTGGTTACGGCATTTACCGTAAGTTGGCACAGTTATAGGGCGGCCAGACAGAATCCGGTAAAAAGCTTAAGAACGGAATAGTTGTTTCCTTTTTTAGGGAGTATTAATAATAGTAAACCTGTAAACATATTTTACATCTTTTGTAAAAATATTGGACACTGTTGTTTGAATGATTTCATGTAATCAATTCAATTTCAATATGTTGTTCCTTTGGCATGATAATCGTTTTCTATTTGATAATCTGTAAAAAATCAATCCAACACAGCCAAAAACATCAAAAAACAACAGTCATGTTCAAGAACTATCTGAAAATTGCATGGAGGGGTCTTATCAAGGACAAAGTTTTCACCCTTTTGAATACCGTAGGCATATCAGTTGCATTTGGGGCAGCCATTCTGCTCTCCATGGCAGGATTCTTCGATTTATCCTACGATAAATTTCATGACAATGCAGACCGTCTCTATAAGGTCTACTGGGCAGGACAGACCCCAAAGGGCCCCGTAGCAAACGTAAGCCACGCCGCCCCGTTAATGGATGCGATAAAAGCGGATGTTCCTACCGTGGAAAAAGCAACACGTCATTTGGAACAGGAAACCATTGTGTCGCATGGGGAAAAGGAAATCAATATGGATGCCATTTGGGTGGATGCAGATTTCTTTAATATGTTCACATTTCCGTCTATAAAAGGTAAGATGGAAAATCCTTTGGAACAGCAATCGGATGTGGTCATTACCGAGGCAACTTCAGAAAAGCTTTTTGGGAAAGAAGAGGCCGTTGGCAAAACCGTACAAATTCTAATTGATGGTGAAGACCGGCCATTTACGGTAAGCACCGTCGTGGCTAATCCGCCGGAACAGAGCAATCTCGATTTTGAGATAGCGGTACGGTTTGAGAAAGAGGCAAGCTATCTGAACAACCAAAATTCATGGGGCGACAGATACCATGACATTTTCGTGCAACTTGCCGCTAATGCAAATCCAAAAGAATTTGAAAAGGCAACACGATCATTGGTAGACCTGAACTTTCAAGAACGAATCGAAAACGCCAAAAGAGATGGGGCTGAGGCCAATGCTGATGGACGCTATTTTAAGTTAGATCTACTACCGTTGACAGATATGAACTTCGCCAAGTTCACGACCGGAGATGCGGAAGTCAGTAGAAGTACTGCTTATTTGGTGCTGTGTGTAGCATTTTTAATTCTCTTTATCGCCTGTGTCAATTTCATTAATATGAGCGTGGCCCGAAGCGGACAACGTTTAAAGGAAATTGGTATGCGAAAGACATTGGGCGCAAAACGCAAACAACTTTTTTTTCAGTTTTGGAGTGAAAGTTTGTTTATTTTCTTGTTCTCAACGGGTATCGGTATGGTGCTGAGCCTATTGCTCATTGACGAGTTCAAAACCATTTTTAACACTGATGTTTCATTTGATCTTATCGTATCCCCAACTACGGTACTATTATTTCTAACAGCGGTTTTATTGATTACCCTAATTGTTGGGGGATATCCCGCATTGCTTTTAAGTAGATTGGGCACTATTCAATCCCTTAAGGGCAAAGTTGAGCTTTCTGGAAAAAATCGGGTACGTGATACCTTGATGGTCATTCAATTTGGCATTGCCATTTTATTGATTACCGGAACATTGGTACTGCGTAGCCAATTGGATTTTATGCGCAACAAAGACCTTGGTTTCAACAAAGAACAGGTCATTTCTTTTCCTTTGGACGGAAAGAAAAACAGCTACGATGCCTTGGACCTATTACGTGATGAGCTGGCTGGCAGTCCTGATATTCTGAAAATATCCGGTGCTGACAATAATCTGGGCTACGGAAGGGATGGCAGCGTGTCTAAAAGTATGTTCGGTTTTGAATATAAGAACAGGGTAATCAATACCAACTACCTAACGGTGGACTATGATTATGTAGAAACCTTGGATTTAGAATTGGTTGCGGGCCGGAGTTTTAATAGAAACTTCGCAAGTGACAGATCAGGTGTGGTCATCAATGAGGCTATGGCAAAGGAGTTTGGCGAAAAAGACCCGTTGACTGCCTATATAAGTTTTAGTGATTCATTACGATTTCCGGTAATCGGAGTGGTCAAGGATTACCACTTCGAAAATCTAGATACAACCATTGAACCTATTTCAATGATGATGAGCCGCGACTATGACCTATATTATGCCTATGTCAAGGTTTCGCCAGACAACATAGCAAAATCATATGATGCCATAGAAAAAGCATGGGCAAAAATAGAACCCAATGCAGAATTTTTAGGTTCGTTTCTAGATGAAAACATCAATCGTACTTTCAGAAAAGAAGAGAAAATGACCACTATGATTACCAGTGGTTCGATCATAGCAATTGTACTCAGTTGTATAGGTCTTTTTGCCATTTCATTGTTAATCGTAAATCAACGTACCAAGGAAATAGGAGTCAGAAAAGTAATTGGTGCCAGCGTAGTCAATATCATGTTTTTACTGACCAAGGATTTCTTGAAATTGGTAGGGATATCGTTCTTGATAGCTTCGCCCATAGCCTGGTGGTTTATGAAAGAATGGTTACAGAATTATCCTTTTAAAATAAACTTAAGTCCGCTGTTTTTTATTACTGCAGGTTTGTCCGCAACGGTCATCGCTTTATTCACGGTAGGTGGCAGAACACTTAAGGCGGCCATGCAAAATCCTGTGAAAAGTCTTAGGGACGAGTAAAGGAAATGAGAAGATGAAATTACAATTAATAAAAGCAGTTTTAAGGGATATTTGGAGAAGGAAATTCTTATCCACAGCTAAAATTCTAGGCTTGATTGTAGGGTTTGTTGTTTTTATTTTTTTGACCGAAAAAATTAATTATGAAAAAAGCTATGACGGATTCTGGAGCAATGCAGATTCAATTTACAGGGTTGGTCTGGACATTACTTATGAAAATGGAGAAGAAGTAAAATCTGCTAAAAACTTTCCAGGGGCCAGTGAACTTTTAAAAACCGAATTGGATGAGGTAGCCGTTCAATGTAATATAGGTAAGGACGTAGTTACTGTTTTTAATGGGCCAAAACAAAAAATACAAGATGTAGATTTTGTCTGGAGCGACCCAACATTCTTTGATGTTTTTGATAGAGAAATTATTGCTTCTGAAAGTATTTCGCTATTGGAAAACATTCATGGAGTGGCCATCTCGGAATCCTTTGCCAAAAAACTTTATGGAGATGAGAAAGCTATTGGGAAGGAGCTTACCGTAAATGAAGGTTGGAAGTATGTAGTAAGCGCAGTGTTCGAGGACATTCCTGAAAATAGTCATCTACAAATAGATATGGTTGCCAATTATAAAACCTTGTTCTATTACATGCAAAACTTTGACAATGCAAAACAAGTTTTGGTGGACAATCCTAATTATACTTATTCTGAGACCGATCCTTACATGACAAATAGATGGCGTTCTCCTATTGAATATCGTCCTTATGGCTATATTAAATTAAACAGGAAAATTCCTTTGGCCTCATTACAATCCAAATCTAGAGCGGCAGTTAAAAAAGTGGCCTTACCGCAGATTTTGAAAGACGCAAAAATGGATTTTATTTTTCAGCCTATTAAAGACATACACTTGAAATCGGATTTGGACGATGAATGGTCTGTCAACGGATCACAAAAACAAGTGCTTTTTTTATGGATAATCAATCTGGTCGTATTGCTGGTCTGCATCATTAATTTCATTAGTTTAAATACTATTTCTACGATAGAAAGTATGAAGAATTATTCTATCAGAATGTTGAACGGCTCCCGTTATGATCAAGTGTTTCAAATAATGTTTTTACAGAGCTTACTTTTAAATATTTTGGCATTATGTATCTCTTTGCCACTAGGATATAAATTGATTGCGGTAGAAGATATCAGGTCAGAAATTACTATTACCACCTTATTATCTATGGCAGGTATTGTTTTGACAGCAACCCTTATAGCTTGTACTGTTCCTTTCTTATTTATCGTAAGAAACAAAGCTTTTTTAATCGTTAGGTCAGGAAGTCAAAAACTGCAACAAAAATGGATCAATCAGAGAATGATGGTTATATTTCAATTTTCCATCACTATTATCTTGATTATTGCTACCATGGGAATCTACAAGCAGATGGATTTTATGATGGGAAAGGAACTAGGTTTTACTGGCGATCAGACAGTATTCAGTTATACTCCTATGACAATGAACCAACATCCTGAATTGGCTAGTAGATTGACTACTTTTAAGAACGAAGTTTCTGCTTTGAGCGGGGTCGTCTCTTTTTCTTCCAGTTCTTCAATTCCCGGTAAAATAATCAATCGTTCCTCCAATGAGGTAAAACCCTTGAATGAAGAAAAACCTTATCCAGTTTTATTTGACCAAATGAGTATAGATGAGCAATTTATCAAGACTTATCGGATTCCTTTATTAGTGGGAGAAAATCTAAATGCCCAGAACGATTGGAGTTCGAAAGATATATTGATAAACGAAAGTGCTATTTCTAAAATGGGGGTATCTGACCCTATTGAGGTAGTAGGCACAACATTGGTGGTCAATAATCAAAACTATAAGATTAGAGGTGTTGTTAAAGATTACCACCACACATCGTTACATACGCCTGTACGACCTACAATTTTCAACCAAAATTTACAATGGGACCATGCGGTAGGTTTCTATTCATTTCAACTAAGTCCGCAAAATATGGAGAATACCATTGCCCAAATAGCTGATATATGGAACCGCTTGTACCCTAAAGAGGAGTTTGTTTTTAATTTTACCGATGCTCAGTATGCAGGGCAATATCTACAAGATAAAAAGTTTAGTCAAATTTTAGGTTATACTACTATTTTAGCACTATTCATTTCATGTTTAGGGCTTTTGGGAATTGCTTTATTCAATATAAAAAAACGCATAAAGGAAATAGGCATTCGTAAAGTAAATGGTGCCCGGACAAATCAAATATTGGTATCGTTGAACATGGATTTTATGAAATGGGTAATCATAGCTTATGTCATTGCATGCCCTTTAGCATGTTATATTTTAAATCAATGGCTCAATAATTTTGCCTATAAAACCTCAATTGGCCCATGGGTATATTTTTTATCTGGCATAGTAGCTATAGGTATGGCCATATTAACGGTGAGTTGGCAAAGTTATAATGCCGCAATTGCAAATCCAATTAAGGCCTTGAGAGAAGAATAGATTAAAAAGAAAACTATGTTACTAGAATTAAAAAACATTTTCAAATGGGTCAACTCGGGAGGCCAGCGTATCTTCTTATTGAAGGACATCAATTTACAGATAGAAGAAGGGGAATTTATTTCGGTAATGGGGCCATCGGGTTCCGGAAAATCTACTTTACTAAATGTAATCGGAATGCTGGATGGCTTTGATGAGGGGGAATACCATTTTCTGCACGAGTCCGTTCATACTTTAAAAGAGAAACACCGTGCCAATTTGTACAAAGAATACATTGGCTTCGTTTTTCAGTCGTACCACCTTTTGGACGAGCTTACGGTGAAGGAAAATCTTGAAATGCCCTTATTGTATAAAAAATTCAAGGGCTCCGAACGTAAGGCCATGGTAGCCGATATGCTGGACCGTTTTAATATTGTGGGGAAGAAAGATTTATTTCCTGCACAATTGAGTGGAGGACAGCAACAATTAGTGGGCGTGGCCCGTGCCTTGATCGCTAATCCTAAATTGATTTTAGCGGATGAACCTACCGGAAATTTAAATTCTCAACAAAGCGAGGAAATCATGGAACTCTTCAAAAAATTGAATGAGGAAGATGGGGTGACCATCATTCAAGTAACCCATTCCGAAAAAAATGCAGCCTACGGTTCACGAATCATTAACCTGCTGGATGGGAGAAAAATCTAGTTTTCGATGTATATTCCTATCAATAATTAAAGATTTTTAGTTTAAGAAAACTAAAACAATGTTAATTTTTCTTTTTTTAAACTATTAGTGTAACACTTTGAATATAATTGACGTCTTTTACGCAAACGTTATAGTTAAGGATTGGTTCTTTCCAATTTGATTTAAACTATTATAATATTCCCCCTATTTGTGAGAATGACTATAACTCACTTGAAATTGAAATTATTGTGAAATTGTTATAGTTAAAAAATGAAATCGGAAATCAATATAAAACAAATAGCGTATTTGTGCGGTTGCTCCATAGGCACCGTCTCCAAAGCATTGAACAACAGTTCGGAAATCAGTGAGGAAACTAAAAATAAGATCAAGAAAATTGCAACAACCTATAACTATAAACCTAACAATACGGCAAAGGCCTTAAAATCCAATAAAACCGGTATCATAGGCTTGATAGTACCCGAATTCTCAAACGTACATTGTGCCAACATTATGGAGGGCATTGGAGACGAGGCTACGGAGAAGGGCTATAAGTTGGTGATATATCAATCCAAAAACAGGTTAGCGGCAAAAAATAAGATAACCAGCCTATTGTTCGATGGTAGTATTGATGGTCTGATTATGACTACTGATGAACGCTTTGCCGAAAAGTGCGAAAAAGATTTTATAAAGAAGGTTTTAGAGGGGCCCCTACCTAGTGTAAAAATGGATTTTTCTCTCTTTCCGGAGAAGGATACTTCTCCCTTGGTGTCCAAAACCATGGGGAAAGAAATATTCTTGGAGCTATTACAATTGATTGAATCCTCTAAAAAGGTAAAAGCGTCCTGATTACCAAAAATTAGGATAGATTATCAAAACTATCACCTTTCCAATAATTGGAAGACTTTTTATTGATAGCTATTTTTTTAAGTAGATTTTTTTCTACGAGTTCTTCCAAATCTGTTCTTGCAGTTTGATTTGTTACTGAAAATATAGTTTCTACTTCTTTAACTGTAAAAGAACGTTCAGCGTCTTTTTCTATCCAGAAAAGTATTTGAGCTTGTCGCTCATTTATATTTTTTAGTTTTAAAAATCTGGAAATATCTTTTTGCTCTGTTTTCTTTTTGGCTATGTATTTCTTTAAATCTTCAAAAGCTTGTGTTAGTATTTTTACTTGATAATGGATAAAGTAAGTCACGTCCATATCGTCAATTTCAGTATAGATATATGCCTTTTCATACTGTGTCTTCGTTTTCATGATTACGCGTGAAATAGAGAGGTATTCGGCTAACCAATATCCATTTTTGAGCAAATACCAGTAAAATATGGCACGCGCAGTACGACCATTGCCATCTACGAAAGGATGTATGTACCCAATTAAAAAATGTAAGATAGAAGCTTTTACAATGGGGTGGATGAAATTCTCTTTGGGGTTGGAATTAAAAAACTCACAAAAGGATTGCATCAGTTCATTCAACTCTTCAAACTCTGGCGGCGTATGAACGATTTCACCTGTAATTTCATTCATTACATGAACATCATTGGAAGTTCTAAAAACACCTACATTTTCGCTATCCAAAGTATTTTCCGTAACCAGTTGATGAATTTCAAATAATTTTTGAATTGATATTTCATCATCTTGATGTTCACTTATATATTGGATTGCTTGATAATTGTTAAGTATCATCTGTTCCGATTTGTTACGTGGCTTTTTCTTCTTACGTAACATTTCTTTGGCTTTTACTCTTGTGGTGGTTGCACCCTCAATCATCGAAGAAAAGATGGATTCTTCCATTAAGGCATTATTTAGGTATTGTTCTTTATCCAAGTCAGAAAGGAGTTTTTCTTTTTGAATACCTGCGCCAAAATTAAAATCTAGGTAGTGTAGTTTTTGTTGGAGGTAAGGATTTGAATAAAATTTATAATCAACACCAATCCGATTAGAAAATTTGCTTTTAGACTCTGAACGCCTAAGAGAATAGTTTTTTAAGTTAAATTCTCTTTGGGTTTTTACAAGTCTCCAGACTTCTAACGGATAATCTTCCTGATTTTCCATTATTAAGGATTTTGGTTTCTTGATATATTTTATTTTATCCCAATACTGATAATCTTTTTCAATTTTATTTAATTGAGGCACTATTAAGGACGTATAAGTTTTTTCATGTTTAAAGTCACTTATTAAATCCAGACTATAATTGTCTAAGTCAGGTGCTTTTTCAATCATGATTATTTTATTTACTAATTTTTTAAAAATTAGGATAAATTAACGCATTCAAATATATGTAATTATTTGTAAATTTTTAAATAATTAGGATAAATCATATTTTTTAATTTCTTACCATCAACCATCAACCATCAACCATCAACCCATGTCCTGAGCATAGTCAAAGGAATAAACCTTCGTTATAATCTTATCTCCATTTTCAATCTAACTACTTCATAATCTCGGGCCTAAGAACTATCTTTGTTGTTTAGAATGATTTTATATAATGAAGATTGAAAAGAAAGCTATTTTAAAGGCATTGGAACATATTACAGTTCCGGGTGAGGGCCAAAATATGGTAGAAAGCGGAGCAGTAAAAAACATACAGGTTTTTGGCGATGAAGTTGAGGTTGATATTACCATAGCAAACCCAAGTCTGCAGGCGCGCAAAAAAACCGAGGTCGAAATTTTAAAGGTCATTCACAGAGAGGTTTACGAAAAAGCCAAGATAAAGGTCAATATCAAAGTCGATGTTCCTTCTAAGCCCAAGACCAATGAGATAAAGGGTAAACCTATTCCCGGAATCAAAAATATCATTGCGGTGGCATCCGGTAAAGGTGGGGTAGGAAAATCTACGGTTACCGCTAATTTGGCCGTAACCTTGGCAAAAATGGGCTTTAAGGTAGGGTTGTTGGATGCGGATATTTACGGTCCGTCCATGCCCATCATGTTCGATGTGGCGCAAGAAAAACCTTTGGCCGTTAATATAGGCGGAAAATCAAAAATGAAACCGGTAGAAAGTTATGGTGTAAAACTGTTGTCCATTGGATTTTTTACACAACCGAGCCAGGCTGTAATATGGAGAGGGCCTATGGCTTCCAAAGCATTGAATCAGATGATTTTTGATGCACATTGGGGCGAAATAGATTTTATGTTGTTGGATCTGCCTCCCGGAACGGGAGATATTCATTTAAGCATTATGCAAGCGATGCCCGTTACCGGTGCTGTTGTGGTCAGTACACCCCAGGAAGTGGCCTTGGCCGATGCCCGAAAAGGAGTTGCGATGTTTCAGCAAGACTCCATAAATGTACCTGTTTTAGGGATTGTAGAAAATATGGCCTATTTTACACCGGAAGAGCTTCCGGAAAATAAATATTATATCTTTGGGAAAGAAGGTGCAAAACACCTCTCCGAAGATTTAAAAGTTCCTTTTTTGGGAGAAATCCCTTTAGTACAAAGTATTCGTGAGGCCGGTGATATAGGTCGCCCTGCGGCAATGCAAACGGCAACACCAATTGAAGCTGCTTTTGAAGAGATCACAAAAAATGTGGTACAGGAAGTAGTGAACAGAAATAAAAATATTCCTCCAACAGAGGCGATTCAAATAACAACAATGGCAGGTTGCGCTGCTGTTAAAAAGAAGTAGTTATGACTGCAATGACTTCAGACGAATTAAGAACAAACGTGGAAAAAGCCTTGGAGGAAATTCGTCCATTTTTACAAAGCGATGGTGGTGATATCTCCTTGATATCCATAGATAATGAAAATTCCGTTAAGGTAAAGTTGGAAGGGGCCTGTGTAGGTTGTTCCGTAAATCAAATGACACTTAAAAGCGGCGTGGAAATGACCATAAAAAAGTATGCGCCGCAAATTGATGAGGTCATTAACATTAGCTAACCTTGATTTAAATCATATTCCGCCTAGAGCACTTCCATTAATTTAGCTCGCTTAACAGCACTCCTGATGATTAAAACAGATATATTGATAATTGGCGCGGGACCTACGGGTCTTTTTGCTGTTTTTGAGGCAGGCCTTTTAAAATTAAAATGCCATTTAATCGATGCATTGCCACAGGCCGGAGGACAATGCTCGGAAATTTATCCCAAAAAACCTATTTATGATATTCCTGGTTTCCCCGAAGTTTTGGCAGGTGAATTAGTGGACAATCTAATGGAACAGATAAAGCCGTTTCAACCGGGGTTTACCTTGGGTGAACGAGCTGAGACGATTGAAAAATTGGAGGACGATACTTTTATGGTGACTACCAACAAAGGCACAAAACATCAAGCTCCGGTGGTTGCTATTGCTGGAGGATTGGGCAGCTTTGAGCCTAGAAAACCCCTGTTGGAAAATCTAGCAAAATATGAGGATAAGGGTGTGGCCTATATCATTAAGGACCCGGAAGTTTACAGAAACAAAAAAGTGGTTATCGCCGGTGGTGGAGATTCCGCATTGGACTGGAGTATTTTTTTGGCCGATGTTGCTTCGGAAGTAACGCTAGTACATCGTAGGAACGAATTTCGTGGTGCCTTGGATTCCGTAGAAAAAGTACAACAGTTGAAGAACCAAGGCAAGATAAACTTGATTACGCCAGCTGAAATTGTAGGATTAAATGGGGCCGAAAAACTGGAATCCGTAGTTATCCGAAAAACCTCCAATGCCGCAGAGGATATTTTGTTGGAAGTGGATAATTTTATTCCACTTTTTGGATTGTCCCCAAAACTTGGACCCATTGCGGACTGGGGTCTAGAGATTGAAAAAAATGCCATCAAAGTGGACAATACCTTAGATTACCAGACCAATATCCCGGGGATATACGCGATTGGGGATGTTAACACCTACCCCGGAAAATTAAAACTTATTCTCTGTGGTTTCCATGAAGCAACACTAATGTGCCAAAGTGCGTATCAGCGAATTTTTCCGGATAAAAAGTATGTGATGAAGTACACGACGGTGGGTGGCGTGACCGGTTTTGATGGAAGTAAAAAAGAAGCACCGAAAGCAATAGTGAAATCAATAAATTGATTAGTTGTTAGGAATTAGGAGTTGGTTGTTTTATGGCAGTAAAAAGATTTGAAGACTTATTGGTTTGGCAGAAATCACAAGATTTTGCTGTAGTTATCTACAATGATTTTAAAATTTTGAAAGATTATTCTTTTAAAGACCAAATTTCAAGAGCGTCAGTTTCTATTTCTAATAATATAGCTGAGGGCTTTGACAGAAGAACAAACCCCAATTTTATTAGATTCCTATATATTGTAATTAGTTCTACGAGTGAAGTCAGATCTATGCTATATTTGGCGGATCGGTTGAATTATTTGGAATCTGAGAATGCTAAAAAAAGAATTGAAAAATCAAATGAAATTTCTAGGATGCTTTACGGACTAATTCAATCAATGAAATAATACTAGTTCACTAATTCCTAAATACCAATCCCTTTTATGGATATCAAAATCAAAATTACCGACCGTGACGGAGTGCTACACGAGATTGATGCACCTACCGATATGAATATGAACTTGATGGAAGTGGTTCGTTCCTATGAACTGGCTCCTGAGGGCACTATTGGTATCTGCGGAGGGATGGCGATGTGCGCATCCTGCCAATGCTATGTAAATTCCAATCACAGTCTACCCAAAAAATCAGATGATGAAGAAGCGATGCTTGCCGAAGCCTTTAACGTAGAGGACAATTCTCGTTTAGGGTGTCAATTACACATCACTGAAGATATGGATGGTCTTGAAGTGGAGCTGGCACCAGAGGAGGTTTAATAAAAAGATATGTGCACGAAAATAATCCGTTAAAACATATTTCAAGTTGCTCTTTTCAAAAGTTCTCGACTCCGTTCTAACCGACGAATATTAACTATTATCTAGTTAAATGTCAAAACCTTGCAATGAAATTGCAGCTACTTTAGTTTTCAAATTCATTGATGGCAGAATATGTTCAATGACAATTGACAACTTTGCGTAATGGTAGATTTTACTTATTTCTTCAACTATTTTTTACTTGGAAAAATTTAGAAAACGTACTTAAAAGATAACATTTTGAATCTAAGAGCGAAGCGGTCTAAAGTCTAGTGTCTTAGAGCGAAGCGTTCTAATTTAAATCCTCGCCTGATAGGTAAACAAGTTGTAATACCTGCCTTCCTTTACAATCAATTCATCATGGGTGCCATGTTCCGCGATACGACCGTTTTCAATGACCAAAATCTGGTTTGCTTTACGGATGGTACTTAACCGGTGTGCTATGACAAAGGTGGTACGTCCTTTGGTGAGTTCTGCCAAACTTTTTTGAATCAAGGCTTCACTTTCAGTATCCAGATTGGAAGTAGCCTCGTCCAAAATCAAGATTTTAGGATTCGCCAAAACAGCCCTGGCAATGGCAATACGCTGGCGCTGCCCACCGGAAAGTTTAACGCCACGTTCCCCTATTAAGGTATCCAAACCATCATCGAACCTATCTGTAAACTCATCTACGTAGGCGGCTTTTACAGCGGCTTTTAATTCTTCCTCCGATGCATTGGGCCTTGGAAAGAGAATATTTTCACGAATGGTTCCTTCAAAGAGAAAATCGTCCTGCAAGACAACACCCAAAAATTTGCGGAAACTGGTCAGGTCTACTTTTGCCAAATCCTGCCCATCAATGGTGATTTCACCAGAATCCGGATTCAAAAAACTTGCGGCCAGTCCCGCTATGGTAGATTTCCCTGAACCCGAACTGCCTACAAGCGCTATGACTTCACCTGCTTTGGCTTCAAAACTAATATTGTGCAGCACGTCTTTATCTTCCTCATAAGCAAAGGAAACATTCTTAAAGGTCATATCACCTTTAATCTCTGAAAGTTGAATGGTACGGTCTTTTTCATCAGCTTCCGCTACTTGGTTCATTAGCTCTTCGGTACGGTCCAATCCTGCTAAGGCTTCGGTCAGTTGACTACCGATATTGCTCATTTGAACTATGGGTGCTACCATGAGTGCGAGCAAAAAGGTAAATTCAAAATATTCTCCTGTAGTGAGCTCGCCCTGCATCATTTTATAACCTCCAAACCCCATCATAATTCCAGTAGTGGCCAAGCCTAACAAAAAAGTGGAGGAACTCGTCATTATTGCAGTTGCCGTTAGGCTCTTCTTTACGTTTTGATACAATCGGTCCACACCACTTTCAAAGACTTTTCCTTCCTGTTCTTCGGCATTAAAACCTTTTATGACTCGTATTCCTCCTAATGTTTCGGTCAACCTACCCTTTACTTCGGCATTTATTTTCCCTCGTTCCCTAAACACGGGGCGTATAATTTTAAACGCTTTTAAGGCGATGAATGCGAACAGAATCAAGGGAACAAAAGTGAGCAAGGTCATGGTGGGACTAATTCGCAGTAAGAGAATTAGAGAAACGACAGCGGTAATGGTTCCACCAACAAGCTGCACGAGCCCCGTTCCAATAAGATTCCGTACCCCTTCCACATCGCTCATGATACGAGAGACCAGTGCCCCGGATTTTGTATTGTCAAAAAAACGTATGGGCAAGGAAAGTACCTGTTTTTGGACCTGCGCCCGCAGCTCGGAAATCATAAATTGTGCTTGGATACTCAATACTTTCGTCAGAAGAAAAGACATGAGCCCCTGCAAAAAAAAGGAAAGGATAACCACCGCAACCAGTATTTTTAGAAAATCGTAGTCTTTGTTAGGAACAATGTCATCCAAAAAATAGCGTAAAGAAACAGGAGCCACAAAACTTGCGGCTTTACTTATCACTATTAAAAAAAGCCCTAGGAAAACCAATTTTCGTCTCGGCCAGATAATTGTTTTAAATGCTTTAAGGATACTTACTTTTTTTTCTGCCATAGTTATAAAAGAAAGTGCAAGTTACTTGAAATTGTAGAAAATAGAAGTGCCCTTATTTTTTAAACAAGCGTGTTATCTTTGAAAAATCGTCGCTTAACAATATCATGTTTAAAAAAGCCTTTTCATTTATTTTTTTATCGATTTCGTTTTCGATTTTTTCGCAACAGTATCCCGTACTCGAACAAATAGTTACGGATAGTGCCACGATTTTCACTCCAAACCAGCTGGAAGGCCTAAGAAAGAAGCTTACGGATTTTGAAAAGGAGACTACCAATCAATTGGTAGTGTTGACTATCAATGGTTTGGGTTATGAAACGATTGAGACCTATGCCAACAAAACGTTCAATCAAAACGGACTGGGTCAAAAAGGAAAAGACAATGGTCTTTTGATTCTCTTTTCCAAATTGGATAGGGAGGTTCGTATTGAAGTCGGTTATGGTCTGGAACCCTATATTACGGATGCGGTAGCTTCCAGAATCATTAGAAATACCATGATTCCTAAATTCAAGGAAGAAAAGTATTTTGAAGGAATTGATGGGGCTGCGAATCAAATTATTACGCTATTGAACAATCCTGAAGCTTTAGAAGAGTTCAAGACCGAAATGGAGGAGTCGCAACGAAGGGATGACAGGATAGGTATGGTTTTTATGCTTATTTTCTTTTCCGTTTTTGTGCTGGCCGGCGGTTTCTTTTTCTATAGGACATATAAGGGTTTTATAGAGCTTTTTAGGGGTATGTTTATTGGTAAGATTGGTTTGGTAAGTGGTCTGTTTCTGGTCGTTTTTTCTGCTATCCCTGTTTTTATGTCCTTATTCTTTTTGGCGCTTCCCGTTTTTCTTTTCTTAATGTTCAACGAATATGACCTATCTAAGTATGAGTTTTTATTGAAAGATTCTAAATATGTAATTTATTTCCTTATTGGGTTCCTATTATTTACCGTGGTCATAGCTCTTATCAAAATTAAAATCTTCGGAAAGGAAGACTTGAAAATTTCCATGATCAAAAACGATAAAAGCTATATGCGCAAGACTTTTTCTTCTAGTGGATCGTCGTCTTTTGGCTCCAGTTCTAGTTCCAGTAGTTTTTCCGGCCGTGGAGGAAGCTCTGGCGGCGGCGGTGCAAGTGGTAGTTGGTAGCTTTCTTAAGTAGAAGTTTTCCTGTATCTTCAAAACTGTAAAACAAAAGTATGTCACGGACAATTTTAATTGCACTTTTAGCGCTGTTTCTTTCTTGCAAAACAGAAACTAAAAAAGAAAAAAAGGTAGATTACGACAGTCTAAGTTTGGTTGAAAAAGCCGAAAGAGTTACCATAATAAGGGATGATTACGGTATCCCACATATTTATGGCAAGACAGATGCCGATGCCGTTTTTGGATTGTTGTATGCACAATGTGAGGACGATTTTAACCGCGTGGAGCAAAATTATATATGGGCTACGGGAAGATTGGCAGAAGTAGAGGGTGAAAGTGCTATTTATAGTGATTTAAGAGCGAAGCTTTTTATGACCGAAGAAGAAGCAAAGACCAACTACGAGAAAAGTCCGGAATGGCTCAAAAAGCTTTGTGATGCGTTCGCAGATGGTATCAACTATTATTTGGAGACCCATCCCGAAGTTAAACCGAAACTGTTGACCCATTTTGAGCCTTGGATGCCCATGTATTTTAGTGAAGGAAGTATTGGCGGGGATATTGAACGTATCAGAACCAGTAAAATAAAAGCGTTTTATGAAGGTAATATGGAAGTTCCTAAGGCTAAAATTATGGAATTGGAAAAACAAGAAGAAATGGCAGAACCGCAAGGTTCTAACGGTATTGCTCTTTCAGGAGATATAACACGATCTGGGAATGCCATGCTATTGATCAATCCACATACTTCCTTTTATTTCAGGGGCGAGGTTCATGTCGTTTCCGAAGAGGGTCTCAACGCCTATGGGGCAGTCACTTGGGGGCAGTTTTTTGTGTATCAAGGCTTTAATGAAAAAACAGGCTGGATGCACACTTCTACCTATACCGATGTAATGGATGAATTCAAGGAGAATATTACCACGTTGGATGGAAACATCATGTATCAATATGGGGAAGAATTACGACCTGTAGAAGTTTCGGAAATCAGTTTAACATATAAAGAAGGGGATAGCTTGAAGCAAAAGGTTTTCCCTGCCTATCGCACTCACCATGGCCCTATCACCCATATGGAAGATGGCATGTGGACAGCCTCTGCCATGATGTGGGAACCCGTTAAAGCCTTGGAACAATCTTTTATACGGACAAAGCAGGATGGTTATAAAGGTTTTCGGGAAATGATGGATATGAGGACCAATTCCAGCAATAATACCGTTTATGCGGATACGGAGGGAAACATTGCTTATTTCCATGGTAATTTTGTACCCAAACGCGATGTAAGTTTTGACTATTCAAATCCTGTAGAAGGTTGGAACCCAAAGACCGATTGGCAAGGTTTGCATACGGTTGACGAAAATATCCTGGTCCTGAATCCTAAGAACGGATGGATACAAAATTGCAATTCTACACCCTATACCGCTGCGGCGGAATTCAGTCCAAAGAAGGAAAACTATCCAAATTACATGTCCATTGACCGAGAAAATTTCCGCGGTGTACATGCCATTGGCCTATTAAAGAATAAAAAGGACTTTACCCTGGATGGTTTGATTGAATTGGCGCATGACCCCTATCTACCGGCGTTTGAAGCCTTGATTCCCGGATTGATAAAATCGTATAATCGTTATGATGATAAAAATCCAAAATTGAGAGAGGCCATTGCAGTTTTGGAAAAATGGGATTATAGAACCTCTAAAGCGTCCGTAGCAATGACCTTGGCACATTTTTATGGGACAAGGTTTTATCAAGAAGGCATGTATCCTGAAGGATTATCACCCATGCAACGATTTGAGCATTGGGGAAAGAACCCGCGGCAACATCTTCAAATTTTTGAAAAAACAATTGATCAACTAATAAGCGATTTTGGTACTTGGAACATTGCTTGGGGAGAAGTAAACCGTTACCAACGTATAACGGGAGATATTCGTCAACATTTTGATGATGATAAACCGAGTATTCCTATTGGTTTTGCTTCGGGAAGATGGGGCGCTTTAGCGGCTTATGGTGCTCGTTATACAACGGAGGGTGCAAAGAAAATATATGGAACGCGGGGAAACAGTTTCGTGGCTGCCGTAGAGTTCGGGGATAGGGTAAAAGCGAAAACGATTTTGGCAGGGGGACAAAGCGGAAATCCTGAATCGCCTCACTTTGATGACCAGATTCAAAAATATGCCGATGTGGATTGGAAAGATGCCGCTTTTTATAAGGAAGATGTACTAAAAAGAGCCAAGGAAACATATACGCCGGGCAACAGAAAATAAAGTTTACTCCTTCGTAACGATCAAAGTCGCTTTAGACCCGGAGGACAATAACCATTTGTTGGAATAAATCAATTGTCCTTCATCATTGTAAACATCAACTTGGGCTGTATTTGGTGCGGAAGAGCCATGATTTAAGGCTTCAAATTCCAGCTTGTTAAAACCGGATTGTAGATCAACATTAACTCCTTTAAATGCCCCGGTCAACAACATGTTAGGGTCAACCACAACATCGTTTACATAGATTTTTACGCGGTCCCCATCTACATATTCGTGATCCCTACAAACAATCCCTACAAACTTCCCGTTACTTTTCACATCGCCTAAATACTGATCCGGAAAATACTGGCTAGAACCTTCTTTTTCCCTTGGGCCAATTCTAGGGTCTATTTTAAGACCCGTTCCCGCTTGAACCAACTCCTCGTCCGGTAGCATTTTTATAGGGTTCTTTTTATCCAAATCAAATTTAGGCTGAGGTTGTATTACGGAAGGGATGTTCAATACAGGACCGGATTTGGTATTTCCCGTTGGATCCGCTTTCTTGACTGCCTCTATCTTTAATGGTTTTTGCGTAGGAATATCCGATTGGCATAATCCAATAAACGGTATCAATAACATAAATATAAAAGGTAGTATCGCCTTCATAAGCTATAAAACAGTCGATAAATGACTCTAAAAATAACAAATACCCTGCCATAAGGGCTTAAGAGGAAGTTAAAATCTCAAATGATCGATGACCGTACCGGCAATCAGCTCATGACCTTTAGGATTTGGGTGTATGGGGTCATCGGTATATAATTCAGTTTGGTTTTTTAAAAGCGGGGTGTGAATATCTATCGTGCCCAAAAGATTGGAATGCTTTACCTCCAATACTATTTTTTTGAATTCCTGTAATACTTCTTCCTCATATAGGGGATAAGGGTTTTTCCAACTGAAAGGAGTAGCAGCAGGTAATTTTTTCAAGGGAACTGCTTTCAAAGCCAATGGCGGCGGTGTTAGCAATACGGCCTGAATTTTCTTTAGCTTAATTTTTTCCAAAAAAGAATAAATTCCAATTTTGTAACTATCAAAAAGTTGTGGCGACGGCTTTCCATAAATACCACAATTTATACCGAAACAGAAAAAAATAACGTCAACGTCGGTCGCATTCAACAAGCCATCCAATCTATTAAATAGATAGGGTCGTGGTCCGGGATGATCTTCCTCTGTGAGTCCGGTGATGGTCTCGCTATTTTTTCCCCAATTCAGGAATTTCAAGTTTAATTGTGGGCAGTTTGTATCGGTGTATTTTTGCAATCGTTCTACATACCCATCTTTTCCGGCATAGGTAACGCTATCGCCAAGACATGCAATGACCTGATTTTTTTTGAGCAAAATAGTAGAGGAGCCGGAACATTTCACGAATAATGTGCCCAAAGCTGCTAATGACGAAGTGGTTACAAAAGTTCTTCTATTCATTCCCAAGTATTATGTAAAAAACGGATAAAATTTCCATGCATAATATTAGCAATATCCTCGTCACGGTACCCTTTTTCTTTTAATTTTTGTGGAATTTTTTGTAAATCGGCAATAGAATCCAAATCGGCAGGAGATTGTTCCGTGCCAAAGCCACCATCCAAATCGGTTCCAATACCTACATGCAGGGAATTGCCCGAAAGTTGACAAATATGATCTATGTTTTGAACCATGTGGCGTAAGGTAACACCCATTTCTTGAGGTATAGAAACACCTCTTTTCCAATTGGGGACCATCATCCACGCGTCCAAGGCAACGCCAATAACCGCTTTTCGATTAATAAGTTCCAACAATTGTTCGTCTGAAAATTGACGGTTATGGTTTACGAATGTTCTGCAGTTATTATGGCTGGCCCAAACGGGGCCGTTATAATTGTTCATGGTTTCCCAAAAACTTTTGTCACACAAATGGGTTGCATCAAGGATGAGGTTCAATCTTTCTATTTCTTTCAAAAGAGCTTTTCCTTTTATGCCAATATCTCCAATGGAATCCGTACCAAAAGCGTATGTACCCGGGCCATAATGTGCGGGTCCAATGGCCCTAAGTCCGTTTTGATAGGATTTTTCAAGATAGGAAAGGTCGATAATGGAGTCTGCTCCTTCCAAACTTAAAATGTATCCGATAGGCGTATTTTCGTTATCGGCATGCCAGTTTTTCAGATGAACATTCAGTTCTTGGCTATTGGTTATGGGCGTCAAAATCCCCAGTTCTTCCACGGATTTGTACCACGCCAATTGTCCCTGTGTCTGCGCCCAAGCTTGTTGCGGGGAATTCCAACCGGGCAACGGATTCTCCGGTTTTACATATCGTGCAATTTGGGTAGCTACGCAAAGGCCAACATTGCCTTTTCGCATGGCTTCAAAAGAAACGGTATTATTACCACGATCAGGCTTATCGGTCATTCCTTTTTCGCTTTCACGAATAGTTTGGATAGACCAAGTAAGATTCCTGTTCCATTCCATTGCGTTCATGGCCAGATCTAAGTGGGCATCAAAAATGAACATTATTAAACCGTAATTTTTTGATTGCGGGCCGCCACTTTCCAATTTCCGGTAACTTTTCCATCTTCCACAACAATCAATTCCTCGTATTTGGCCACGGTGGGGCAGATATGCATGGGAACGGCATAATGTTCTTCACCAACTTCCAAAACTTTCAAATCGTCATACTGAACCATAAAATGCTCTTCAGATTGTTTGAGTTGCTTTCCATGTTCCAAGGTTAAAAATTGAACTCTGGGGAATGGCATTTCCGAAGCCAGTGATTTATGGCCCAGATCAAAACATAATATACCGGCTTTTGGTTTGCTCAAAATTCTAGTGAACAATACTGCTGCAGGAAGAAAATCCATTTCGGGGAAAAGATCTCCATATCCCGCATCCCATAACAAAGTTGTTCCCGGGCTGGCAATTACATTTTTTCTTCTACAATGAAAAGGAAAGGAGGGGGAGCCGCCGGCAATAATAACGGGTTCCGCTAAGCCCATTTTTATAATATTCTCTTTTAAATGAAGTACTTTTTCAAAAGCTTCGTCACAATTTTGCTTTCTGATCTTAGCATCGGGATTCCGTAAATGCCCGTCGTAGGCGTGTAAGCCGACCGCCAATAAATGTGGATGTGTTGAGATGGTCTCATAGAGCTTCAGCGCTTCATCATCGGGTATGATGCCTGTACGGTTCATACCAACGTTAAGATCAATATATAAATTCAGCTGCAACTTGTTTTTTGCTGCCAGATTTCCCAATTGTTTTACCGTGAGCGGATTGTCAACCAATGTGGAAAAAACGGTCTTCGGGAATTTTTGAATAAGATTGATAAAACGTTCCCTATTGGCACCTACAGGCTGCATGGCCAACAATACATCCGGTGCGTTGCACTGCGCCAATAGTTCCGCCTCGGCTATGGTGGCACATTTAAATTTGTTAATGCCATAATCTAATTGCGCTTTGATAATATCCGCGTTTTTGTGCGTTTTGATATGCGGACGTAAATTTTCGGGTCCGCCGGCCATAGTAATCATGGTTCGGATATTATGCATCACCCTGTCCGGATATACCAATAACGACGGGGAAATGACTTTTTCAGGATTTTTTAATCGAAACCATTCATCGGTCTTCATCTTTGTTAATCTTTGTAAAGTTCAAACATCGCCTCAATTTCTACGGCTACTTGGTCCGGTAACATCATGCCTACGGCACTTCTTACGCCCACGCCATATTCAAAACCAAAAACATCGGCCATTAATTCACTAAAACCATTGATGACCAAAGGTTGGCTATTAAAATCTGGAGTACAATTGACCATCCCTAGGGTTTTGACCAGCCTTTTGATCCTATTGATGTCTCCAAAATGGGTGGTGATGGTAGAAAGCATGGTAAGGGCAACCTGTCTTGCCGCCTCTTTTCCTTGCTCAAGACTTAGGGAGTCCCCAACGCGACCTGTAAACAAGGTACCATCGTTCAAGGTGGGGCTTTGCCCGGAAACGTACAAAAAGTTATCTACCACAAGTATGGGCCTGTAAAGACCTGCGGGTTTGGGAGCGGGCGGTATAACTAATCCTAATTCCTTAATTTTTTCAGATGGTTTCATATGATTTGATTTATATGAATTGATTTAGGATAAGGACTCCCACCAAGCCCATAACTCCAACGGTGGTCTCCATGATTGTCCAAGATTTAAGCGTATCTTTTATGGACAAGTTAAAATACTCTTTAAAAAGCCAAAATCCACTGTCGTTCACATGGGAAAGCATTAAACTTCCAGAACCGATGGCCAGAACCATTAATTCAGCGCTCACGCCTGCTCCTTCAACAAGTGGTAAAACAATACCTGCGGCGGTAAGTCCTGCTACGGTTGCAGAACCTACACATACCCTGATCACCGTGGTAATAAGCCATGCCAATACTAAAGGCGATATTGTGGAACCTTCTAAAACGCCTCCAATATATTCGCTTACGCCGCTATCGATCAAAACTTGTTTTAAGGCTCCGGCTCCGGCAATGATAAGCAGTATCATGGTGATGCCCTTAACGGCACTCCCAGCGGTTTCCATAACTTGTTTCATATTTCTACCACGAGCAAGTCCCAAGGTGTAAATAGCGACTAAAACAGAGATCAACATTGCCATTACCGGATTTCCCATAAAAACAAGAATGGTTTTTAAAACGGTATCATTGGGGAGAAAAAGCTCGGCCAGTGCGGCAACGGCCATAAGGATAACAGGAAGTAATGCCGTGAAAATACTGATTCCGGTTCCGGGCATTTCCTCGTCCTTTAATACGGTAGGGCTCGTAAAACCTTCTAAAGGAGTCGCTTTGATATTTTTCAAAGTTCTGGAGAACAGCGGTCCGGCAACAATGATGGCAGGTATGGCTACGATAATACCATAAAACAATGTTTTCCCAATATCCGCATTAAAAGTTGCCGCGATGGCCGTAGGCGCGGGATGGGGAGGAAGATAACCGTGCGTAACGGATAGGGAAGCCAACATAGGCAATCCTACATAGATCAAAGGAAGTCCCGTAGCTGCCGCGATGGTAAAGACCAATGGAATAAGGATTACGAAACCCACAGAATAAAACATAGGAATTCCTACGATAAACCCTGTAAGGACCACTGCCCATTGTATGTTTTTCTTTCCAAATTTATCGACTAGCTTGGTCGTAATACGTTGTGCGGCACCACTTTCGGCCACTAATTTTCCCAACATGGCGCCAAGCCCCAAAATAAGGACTAAAAATCCGAGGATATTCCCAATTCCTTTTTGAATGGAACTTACCACGGCAACGGGCTCCATTCCTTCGGTTATCCCCACAAATAGGGATACCAGAATAAAAGCGATAAAACCGTTGAGTTTGAATTTGGCAATCAGTAAAAACAAAAGAAGTATTCCAATGACTACGATAAGTAATGGCATAGGGCTGGGTTTAAGCGAAAAGTTAAATATACAATTTTAGAACAGCTTCTTGGAGGAGTTTTATCCAATTGCTATCAAATGGTTAAACTAATATCAATTAGTCCTTTTTAAGAAGAAGCGGTACAAAGCTTGGTACGCCTTTAATATAATCTTAAAAACAATCTTATATGAAAACAGTATTATGTATTACAACATTATTTTTTGTTGGCATTTGTCTCGCCCAAACAGATAATGAAAATGAAAAGAAGCTAATTATTGAAAAGGGAACATGGAATTTAGGGGGGAATTTCTCTTTGAGTTTTAGTAATAACCAGAATGAGAATGAGTCCTTTTTTAATGAAAATAAAAACTTTTCCTTTACTTTTCTTCCCAATCTTGGCTACACCGTAAAGGATAATTTTATTGTAGGCCTAGGCTTGGGTTACGGATATACCAAATCTGAAAATCTTGGAAATAATAATGGTGAAGTGACAAGTTCAAGTTTAAATGAGTTTGATACATTTATCGTGTTTCCTTATATAAGAACGTATTGGCCAGTGCATAAGAATCTCGCATTTTATATTCAAGCCGAAGGGAGATATGATTTTGTTAAATTCAAAAATCAAGATAGGCTTTTGGAATTAGAAGGGCCTCAACGAACGACGAATCAGATTTTTTTAGGGATTCGTCCGGGAATAACTTTTTTCATATCCGATAAACTAGCGTTGGAAACCTCTCTAGGTTCTTTGGGTTATAGAAAATCATATTTTTCATTTGATAACGACAATTCTGAAAGAACTAGTGATTCCAGTGCTTTCAACTTCAGTTTAAATTCTTCGGATCTATTATTTGGGCTTTCCTATTATTTTTAAAAACCAGGATTAAAAGTATTAAAAGTCCGTTATTGCTCAACGGGCTTTTATCTTTCTTTATAATCAATCAATTTTTGTGGCCCTTCCAAAAGAATACGAACTACTTTTAAAGTACCGTCAACCGTGGTTTCAATTTGCCATTTGATCAGGGAAATTTGTCCATTTTCAATCTCAATGCCTGTAATGCTTCTAGGGTGTACGCAACTCCCATCATTAAAAAAGGGAATGTCACCGGGCTCCGGAAAACGGGGTCTATGTGTGTGGCCCACGATGGTAATGAGCAGATTGTTTTTGAGAATCCAACGTTTTATTCTTCGTTCTAACTTAATAAGTTCCTTATAATTTTTAGCGGGACTGGTGGGATCGGCAATACCCCATACTTGTAGCGGTTTCCATAGTACGCGCACTAAAAATCGCCCCCAACGCCAAAAGTTATAATTCCACCAATCTGCCTGATGACCGTGGGTCAAAAAGAGTTCTTGATCCGTTTTGGAATGTTTTAGTACTAGTGCCTCGTGATATTTTAGGCCTTCAAAGAGTTCTTTGTTTTCACCGTCTATCGGTTCAAAATAACTGGATAGATTCTTGTCCACATAAGCCTGGTCTTGGTAGACCATATCATGGTTTCCCCAAACCATATGCAATCTGTTTTCCAAGTGAAATTGTCTAAGAAGCTTAAAAACATTTTTATGCGCTTCAAAAATAGAAGCAAAATTAATGTTCTCCCAAAGCTCGTCCCCATCCCCTAATTCGCAGTATTCAAAACCTTCGCTGTAATAGTGCGTCAGGGCGTGAAAATAGATATTTCTGTTATTGGCAAAATCATCGGCAAAACTGTTGTCCCCACGATGGCAATCACTAAAAAGAATGAACTTGGAGGTATCATCAAAGGGAATGATCTTGGCCCTTTCAAATGCCCTCGTAAGTCTGCTCGCTGATGACATGTCTCAATTTTGCATAAATATCCGAAAAGTACTCGACTAACTGCGAAATCTTTTAACAAAAAACTACGTATAGTTTTGTAATTTTAATGGTGTTTTTGAGACAAATAAAGGTATGGTAAAAGTCGAGGACAAAATAATGCCGTTAAAACATCTCATTAGCTTTGAAAAGCTTTTGGGAAAGTATGATGAATTGAAGGATAGTAACGATGTTTTGGTAGCGTCCAGGGCCAAGGAAGTACTTAAGATAGAAAAAAAATTTCCAGAGCTCAGGAAAGGTTTCTACGACCTTAGTCTATTGGAAAAATATAAAGAGCCCATTAGTGAGATTCTTCAGGACAGTTTCTCCCAAGTGCTGAGCGATAATGAGATCAAAGTTGCCTCGCTCCCCTATTATGACTTGATATTCAATTCTACAAAACGTTTCCAAAAAATAGTAAAGGAAGCCGGTCCTGGTTTTGAACCTACTATGAGAGATCAGATAGAAGGTTTTGATTATATCATGGGTTGTATCGTTATCCTCAATTTTTATTATGGTTTTAAACTGGACATGACCAGACCAATGTTCTATGATATTCCCGATGCCAACGGTGTAATGCACCATTATAGAATTCTGTACAATGCGGATTTTATGGACATTATGCCTACCGAAAAATCAAAGGAAATCAGCCAAGAAGATGTAGATGAACTCTTGGAAAATCCGGATGATCTAAAATTGTGGATGGATAAAATTCCACCGGAGAGTTTTATTTCCAAAGGATTTGTTATTTCCAATATGTTCGATGTTACCGCGGAACATTCTATTTCAGAAATCAAGTCAGAACTTATTGCAAGCGATAAACGTGGGAGCGATAATTTCATGTCAGATCTGCAGGAAACCTTTAGATCTTTCTTCAGGCTGCCCGATGTTAAAGTAGGCTTTGTGACATATAACAATAGGGATGATCAATTTGAACCTGTATATGGTAAAGGTATTGCCAGTTTTATTTTAAATGGAAAAGACGCACAGGTCTGTAACGAGGCGCTCTGCCAATATTCTTACAGAAGGTTGATCAAGGAGAATTCCTATTTCGCTATTTCGGATGTGGATAAATACGAGGAAAAATCCGAAGGGATGGATCCTTATAAAACACTAAAAAAACAGGGTATAAAGAGTGCTATTTTTGCTCCCATTGCTTTTGAAGGGGAACTTTTAGGGGTGTTGGAAATAGTTTCGGAAAAGAAAAACGTACTTAATGGAGTTAATGCCAGAAAACTGGACGATGTTATGCCGTTCATTGTTTCTGCGGTGGTACGCTCTAAAATAGAAGAAGAGAATTTAATTGATGCCATTATCCAAAATGAGTGTACTTCGGTACATTCTTCCGTGTACTGGAGATTTCAGGAAGAGGCAAAATACTTCATAAAAGATCAACTGGAAGGCAGGCAACCTTCTTTCAAGGAAATTGTTTTTAAAGATGTGTATCCGCTTTACGGACAAATTGATATAAAAGATTCTTCAAAAGCCCGTAACAAGGCTATTCAGAGAGATCTCATGATTCAATTATCTGCCATAAATGAGGTGTTAAAAGAAGCTTTCGAGAAACATAAACTTCCTATTTATGAGGAGTTGATATATAGGGTGAACAATCATTTGGACAGTATAAAGGAAACCTTGTATACCAATAGTGAGCAATCTATTTTTGATTTTGTCAAGCAAGAAATTGCACCTGTTTTTAAACATCTTAAAAAGTTCGATAAAGAACTTTCCGAGCATGTCCTATTGTATGAAGCACAAATAGATTCCGGTACGGAATCTTATTATGACCATAGAAAAAACTACGATGAGAGCGTCATGCTTATCAATAAAAGATTGGCCTCGGTAATCGATGGTAAACAAGAAGATGCCCAAGAAATGTTTCCGCACTATTTTGAACGTTACAAGACAGACGGTGTGGAGCACAATATGTATATAGGGGAATCCATTTCTAACAAAAAAGAATTTGACCCATTATATCTTAATAATTTAAGACTTTGGCAGCTTCAGGTAATGTGCGAAATGGAAAATGTGCATTATAGCCTAAAATCAGAGCTACCGGTACAATTGGACGCTACCTCTTTGATATTGGTATATAATACTTCGTTATCCATCCGTTTTCGTATGGACGAAAAACAGTTTGATGTAGATGGTACCTACAACGCACGTTATGAGATTATCAAAAAACGTATTGATAAATCTTATATTAAAGGTACCAATGAAAGGCTGACGCAAACAGGTAAAATGGCCATTGTGTATTCACAAAAAAAGGATGAGCTGGAATACTTGCGGTATATTAAATTCTTGAAATCCAAAGGCTATTTCACGGACAATATAGAGATTGTGGAGCTAGAAGGTCTACAAGGGGTTTCCGGACTCAAGGCAATACGTGCCGAGATATTATACAAGTCCGACGAAAGCTCTGAAAAGACCTATACCTATGACGATTTAATGGAGGAGTTGAAAGATTAAAATCTTATAACAGTGCCATCATTCTTTCGGGGCCGTACATTTTGAAGGAAAATGCAAAAGCGATTACCGAAACTATCATTCCTATCATAAAAATAGTGTAGGTCCATCGTAGCAGCTTATATTTCCTATCTAAGACCAATCCTAAAAAATAGAGATCTTTGGTCAAGGAGGAGTAGATATAATCTTTGTCCTTGACCAATTCATTTATGGCCCATTCGTATTCGTCCAATTTCATTTTATGAAAGTTTCCAAAAAACAAGAGATTCACTTTTTTCTGTTTTACATCTTCTTTTGAAAACTGTCCGCTAGTCACATTAGGTCGTGTGGCCAATACGGCCAAAATCATGGAAATAATACTAAAAACAACGAAAATAACGGTAGGATATATCAAGTATTCGTTAGATGGATTATCTAGTTTGGGGATGAGGTTGGATAATGCCAATGAAATAATGATCGCATTTACGGACAAAAGTATGTTCGCCTTCGTATCGGCGATGTCACTTAGGGTAATGTGATTTTTTAAGGTAACCCTAAAAAGGGTCTGGATTCCACGATCTGGGCTTTCACTTTTGTACTTTGCTTTTAAAGCCTCTTTTTTGGCTATTTCCTTTTCGGACTTCTTGTCTTTTACAAGTCTTCTTAGGTTTTTGTCTTTTCCGGCTTGCCAGTTTTCTTTTGCATAATCGGTGTAGAACCGATGCTCCGTTCTGAACATTTTTATATTGGCATTGAGCCATTCTTTATGGCTATAGTCTGCAATTCCAAGCAATTTAAGTTCCTCGCGTAGCAAATCTGCTGTTTCCAAATAACTTTTTTGAGCAAAATGGGAAGCATCGGCATCCCTTAAGATTTCTTCGTGGATAGATTTAGGTTCGGCATACCGTACCGTTGCCATGATGCACGCTAAAACCTGATCGATCATTTTAGCATTATATCCCTCTTTTTCCAAAAATGTTTTGGCAATTTGGCAACTCTTTCTTTCATGATTGTCCGTTTCTTGGGTGTACCCCGTATCGTGGAGCCACGCGGCCAGTAGGATAGCCTCATTTTCGGAATCCGATAGCGCACAGGAATTCAATAATTCTTTAGTACTTTTAACTACGCGTTGGGTATGCCTTAAATTGTGGTATAAGTAGTTATTGTCGAGCTCATTGGATAAAAGGGCTACTACAAAATTTTCAGTTTTTTCTAAAATGGCCGACATATATATTGGGTTAGAATTATCCAAAATACGAAAATTTGAACACAGGAACATTTGATATGAATAAATATTACGTAGGAATAGTTTTAGCATTTTTTATTACGGGTTGCGCTACGTATAAGGCCAAATATGCCAATAGCTTGGACAGTCAAGACATCACTATAGATAAAGAGGTGTCCCACACCTTTTACTTGATAGGTGACGCTGGCCTTTCTCCCATAGGAGGTATGAACCCGGCCTTAAAAATTTTCAAGGAAAAACTAGATCAGGCAGATGCCAACAGTACCGCAATATTCTTGGGGGATAATATTTATCCCGCAGGATTACCGGACCCCAAGGATTCTACGATAGCCTATCGAGAAGCGAAAAGTCATTTGGACGCCCAACTCAATACGCTAAAGAATTTTAAGGGGAAACCCATATTCATTCCAGGAAACCACGATTGGTATACGGAGGGATTGATCGGATTGGAACGGCAAGAAAAATATGTCCAAAAAGTTTTGGACGATAAAGATGCCTTTCAGCCCGAAAATGGCTGCCCCATTGAGGTGAAACAAATTGGGGAAGATATTGCCATCATCATACTGGATACGGAATGGTATTTGACCAATTGGGACAAAAGACCGGATATTAATGACAAGTGTGATATAAAAAGTAGGGATAAATTTTTTCTGGAACTGGAAGATGCGATCAAGGATAACAGACAACGAACTACCCTAATTGCTATGCACCACCCCATGTCTAGCTATGGAACACATGGTGGGCAGTTCTCGTTAAAAAAACAATTTTATCCTAAAAAACTGCCTTTTCCTTTACCCGTTCTAGGAACTTTTATCAATGTTCTGAGAACCACTACTGGGGCCTCTATAGCGGATTTGCAAAATAAGCGTTATCGTGAATTGAGGAACAGGATTACTACATTGGCCCAATATTCGGACCGTGTTATTTTTACAGCGGGTCATGAGCATACCCTACAATATATCGTTGAAAATGGAATTCCACAAATTGTAAGTGGAGCAGGGGCCAAGGAAAGTGCAACGAAATTGTTGAACGGAAGTAGGTTTTCTACCGGAAGAATGGGGTATGCCACATTGGAGGTCTATACGGATGGGTCTTCCCGGGTTCGCTTTTTTGGGGTAGATGCAGCTGAAGAAGAAGAATTTTTATTCACGAGTGCCGTTTTACCTCCGGTCAGGTCTGAAACGTTGGTGGAATTTAAGAATGACATCCCTAAAACGGTAGAAGCTTCAATTTATTCGGAACAGGAAACAGAAAAAAGCAAACTGTTCCAGCGTTTTTGGGGAAAAAGATATCGCGAATATTACAGCAGAAAAATAGAGGCGCCAACAGTTCTTTTAGACACCTTATATGGAGGGCTGGTCCCTGTAAAAATGGGAGGTGGGCATCAATCTAAATCATTAAGGCTTCGCGATAAGCAGGGTAGGGAATATGTAATGCGGGCGCTCAGGAAATTACCAGGATTGTACCTACAGGCCATGGCTTTTCAGGATATGTACGTGTTGGAGGACTTAAAAGATACTTATACGCAAGAACTTTTGGCGGATTTTTACACAGGTTCCCATCCTTATGCGCCTTTTGCCGTTGGAAAACTGTCGGATGCCGTTTCCTTATATCATACCAACCCAACTTTGTATTATATACCAAAACAGAGCGCTCTTGGAAAATATAACGATGTTTATGGGGATGAACTGTATATGATAGAGGAACACGCTGGTGATAATCATGGTGATAAGGCCAGTTTTGGATTTTCCAATGAGCTTAAGAGTACGGATGCCATGTTGGAGGACCTCAGGGACGATGAAAAATACGGTGTTGATAGTGACCTTTACTTACGGGCGCGCCTATTTGATATGGTGATCGGGGATTGGGACCGGCATGTGGACCAGTGGCGCTGGGCAGAGTTTAAGGAGGATAATAAAATTTTTTATAGACCGGTGCCTAGAGACCGTGATCAGGCCTTTTCTATAATGGGCGATGGATTCTTTATGGGAATTGCTACGCGAATTGTCCCCGGATTAAGGTTAATGGAAGGTTTCAATGAGGAAATTAGAAACGTAAAAGGTTTTAATTCCTCTCCGAAAACATATGTTTTGGATTTGGCCTTGTTGAGCGAAACCAAAAAGAGTCAGTGGATAGAACAGGCAAGATTCCTCAAAGAAAATCTGGACAGTAAAACTATAACGGAAGCATTCAAGGAATTTCCCGAAGAGGTACAAGACGAAACCGTTGATAGATTAAAAAGAGTGCTTTTGGCAAGATTGAAGAATATTGAAGAAACGGCGAAAGAATACTATGAAGTCATCAATAAATATGCAGTGGTAACGGGAACGGACAAGGATGATTGGTTTGAGGTAGATAGATTGAATGCCAAAGAAACACGAGTACGCGCATATCGAAATATGAAGGGCAAGAAAAAGAAGCTGTTCTTTGAAAAAACCTTTACAAAGTCCGAGACCAAAGAAATTTGGATATATGGTTTAGACGATGACGATATCTTTGAGGTAAAAAATAAGAAAGGGCTAAGTGGAATAAAGGTGCGTTTGATCGGGGGCCAAAATAACGATATTTATGAAGTGGGTAATGGTAAAGGAATCGCTATTTACGATTACAAGAGCAAACCCAATACGTTGAAGAAGACCAGTGGTGCCAAAGTAAAGTTAACGGATGATTATAACGTAAACACATATCGTCCTTTAAATATTAGGAATAGTACGAACCAATTGATACCGACAATAGGCTTTAATCCGGATGATGGCATACGAATAGGCTTTGCGAATACCTATACGTACAATGGTTTCAGACAAAATCCCTTTACACAACAACATAAATTTAATGCGTCTTATTACTTTGCCACCAATGGTTTTAGCTTAGGGTACACAGGTGAGTTTGCTGAGCTTTTTGAACATTGGAATTTAGAACTTGCCGGACGTTTTACCAGTCCAAATTTTGCAGTTAATTTTTTCGGGTTTGGAAACAATACGGAGAATTTTGATGATGATGAAGGCTTGGATTTTAATAGGGTTCGTTTACAAACGTTAGAATTTTCGCCTTCCTTGGTATGGCGAGGAAAATTAGGGGCGAAGTTCAAAATAGGAGTTTCCTATGAGTCTATTGAAGTTGAGGAAACGGAAGATAGATTTATAAATTCTTTCTTTCAGGCCAACGGTACGGAAACCCAAAATGATTTTGTTGGGGTGCATGGCGAGTATACTTATGAGAATAGGGATAATACTGGTTTTCCAACCCTTGGAATGGCAACTTCTATTGCCGTTGGATACAAGGATAATATCAATGAAGACGACCAAAATTTCGGATATATAATTCCCTCTATCGCCTTTGATTATAAGCTTATACCCAACGGTAGATTGGTACTCGCCACAAAGTGGAAAGGACACTTTAACATCGGGAATGGATACGAGTTTTATCAAGGGGCCAATATAGGCGGGATAGACGGATTAAGAGGTTTTAGAAACCAAAGATTTACCGGAAAAACGGCTTACTATCAGAATACGGATTTAAGATTTAGCCTTAGAAAAATGCGAACTCGCATTTTACCAACCGCATTGGGCATGTTCGGAGGATTTGATTATGGTAGGGTCTGGTCTCCCGAAATAGCTTCTAACAGATGGCATACTTCTTACGGTGGCGGTTTTTTTCTAAACGGCTCGGATATTCTATCCATTAACCTAGCGCTTTTTAATAGCGACGATGGGTTGAGGTTCACGTTCGGGTTGGGATTTGGGTTTTAGTCGGTCAGCGTAAACGAATATAAATTACCTCCTCGGTTATGCGATACTTCATCGGAAAGTAGAAGGGTAGTATCGTTGATGAAGCAGATAGATTCCAGCTGTGTTCGTATACCAAGGTCTATTGTTTTCATCTTTCCAATCGAAAAATCATCCCAAGTAAAGTCCGTAAAAACAAAAAGCTTTCCATAGGATAGGGCTACTATTTTTTTGCCATTGGGAGAAATGTCTATGCTTGTAATCTGGCATGTCTCCCAATCATCGCATATGGCAACAGTACCTACTAATTTTGCGGTATATTCTCCTTTAGAATCCGGAACAGTGTAGATAAAAGTATCCCCTGAAAAAGGATTTGAGCGGTTCTTCGTCACTATAAATAGCTTTTCCCCATGATGAAATATAGCTTCGGCATCATAGAATCTTTTTGATTTTTTTGGAGGAAATTCTTCTTGTTCGGGATAGTAGAATTTTATTTCTTCGGCATCTATCTTATCTCCAGGCTCTTTTTCTGGATTCGGTAATTTATATATGACTAGATTTTTTCGATTGTTTTTATTGTTGCCGATATCGGCAATATATACGTTACCATTTTTATCTTTGGTCAGGTCTTCCCAATCATTGTTTTTGGCATTTTTAACATCAAACGATTTTAATAATTCCCCTTTAAAATCAACTTTATAAATATCATCTTTATTTCCATTGTCCTCAATCATCCAGATGGTAGAATCCTTCATGGATACCATTCCAGAGTTTTCTTCCAAATTATTGGGTAGTTCTGCCATATAGGTTAGCTGTCCGTAGTTGGTACAGGAAATACATGTAAAGAATAAGCAAAAAAGAAGGAGTTTGGACATTCTAATTTTTTAAAGGGAGAAAGACTTCTGTTTTCCAAGAAAGTTCATCACCTCCCATATTTGGGTTATTAAAGAAAAACTCAATAGGTTTGGGTTCAACTTCTATGTTTTCCTTTTTAGCATAATCCAAGAGTGCATACCAAGCGCGGTCAGATGAGATATAATTACCATTATAAATGGCTTTTAAAGCTTTTCCTCCTTCAAAACTTTTATATGAAACCCCTTTTATAAATGGCATGTCATCTTTTTGTATAATGGGATAACAAAAGTCATAGCTTATACGATTTTCTAGCATGTTCCAATCGTTTATCTTAATAAAAGGCAAACCATTCAACTGGATTTCATTTTGCGCAAAAACTGTATTTAAAAGTGGAAAGCCTTTCATCATCTCACCTGCCTTTTCGTATTGACTGCTCTCTATGGCAATACATGCGCAGGACGTGCTTAAAAGCTCTTCGTTGCCAACTAAGGTTATTTGAAAACTTTTTTCATGTTCTCTAAGTTTTTCGATGAAGTTACGAACTGTTTTCCTTGACCGCTTCTCAAAGTCAGTGTCAGAAAATGGAATTTGAATTTTGTTGCCGAGGCTGTGTTGTAAATCGGTAACGTCAACTTTTATTCGTGAGGTAGAATCGTTCAAGGATTCAATAAACCATTCTAATTGATCTGTAGAATCAGCAGAAACCTGAATAGTTTGAGTTAAGTGATTGAAATCTTTATTTTGGGTAATTTTACTGTTTGTACCTAGATTTGTACTCCAAAGCTTCAAACTTTGGTTAATGGTTCCAGGAATGGAGTTTACCTCAACATTAATTCTATAATCTTGTGGTTTAAAAAAAAGGTACCATAAAACACCAATGGCAATTATCACAAGAGTAATACCAATTCCTCTTTTCATACCCATTATAAGTTTGATGCAATTTTCTCATTATTCAACATCTTCACTTTTTTTAACAATAAATTGCCAATTTTTCTTCCTTGCCCCACACCGACTTCTACTGCCGCTCTGTAATGAATACCACCGTACATTCTACTGATTGCCGCTTCGTCCGCAGCTTTGTTAAATGATTCAAAACTACGAACCGGAAGCCCGTAGGCAACTTCCGTATCATCGTCAAATTGAAAATTATCACCAAAGATACTTGTTAGGGCAACCCCTGCCGCTCCTGAAACCACGCTATGGCCACTTGTGTATTCAGGGAAGGGTGGTGTTTGCAAAATGGGTTTCCAATTTTCATCAATATGTTGATTGATCAAGGTTTCCGGTCGGATGAGATTACTGCGATATTTTTCATCCCAACAACTAATGAAGGCATCCGCTATGGCCAAAGAGGTTTTGGTGTAGGCGAAAAGCGTATCATCAAAATCACTATTGGTTTTTCTACTCGCTATTTTGGTTATTCCGATCCAGTGTGCCCCAGGTGTAATTTTTTTTGTTGCGAACATAAGGTGTCCTCTTGTTACTGAGACATAGGGATTGCAATCCCAGAATTTGGCAATTTCAACTTCTTCAGAGTTATCTCCATTTTTGGTAATTTCATTGCTTATATCATATACTTCCAATAATTCCTTATAAAAGCCAGATTCTTTTTCCATAGAAAATGGTGGTGGGGGCAATGGCTTGAACTGTGCCGCAGAATCCAAGAAAAAGGGTCGTATTTTGTTCCAGTGGGGCTCTATACCATCCATATAAGCCGGTGGGGTAGGTTGCCATCTAGAGACATCATCCGTATCTACCGTAAATTTCGGCATTGTCCGTGTTTGTTTATAGTTGTCCTTGTCCATCCAGCTTTTGATGTGTTCCGATACTTTTAGGCCATATGTTTCTGAAGCTTCAAACTCGTCTTTATTGAGATTTCTCCAACTTTGGTAGAGACTATCCTGTAAAACCTTAAATTTGTCTTCAGAAAAAATAAGTTCTTTGCTTACATCCATATGCGCAATGATGGCGGCCAGTTGCGGGTTGACCCCGGCGGTAGTATCTATTTTTGGAACATTGGTCAATGCACCTACCTGACCTGCAAGGGAAATATATTTTGGATTGGTTTGTGCAATGATTTCATATGCGGCCACATTGGGGTAAGCAAAAATTCTACTAGCTACTGGAGGCGAGAAAATATCGTGAATCATAATTTCCGTAACCTTATCTACAACAGCATGTAAATCTTCCGGACTAACAGGAATGGGTTTTTCTTTTTGTTTACAGGCCGTAAGAACAATTCCCAATCCTATATAGATTATTATTTTTTTCATTGCACTTCTAATTTGGCTATCACATTTTTTTCAAAGGATAGTCTCTATATTTTATTTTTTCAACAATCGGTATACTTGAGCGGGTTCATTATTAAAAGTTGCCAAGAGGTAGGGCTCTTCATTTAAATGAACGATATTCAAGTGACGAACAGATTTGGACATAAAATCTAAACCAACCTCGTTTCCTGTAACGATATCTTCTTCATTATTAATCAATGCACCAGGAAAGGAATCCAATCTTCCGTGAAATGGCTTTATACCAAAATAGTTTCCTCCAACCAATATTTCTTCTTTTCCATCTTTATCAAAGTCATACCTTAAAAAACTCATTAAAGGAGCAGTTTGTAATACAAAATTAAACGGAACAAATGAAAAAGTGCCATTTTCATTTTTTAAATAACCTGATTTTAACATAGATACGGTCAGTATAGTAGTTTTGTCAAGCATATCAGCATCTAATATCTCCGTTATGGATTTCCCCGCAAAAGAACTGTATGAATTAAACTTTTTGCGTAGAAAAATAAGCTGACTTGAAAGTTCGTCCAAGCCTTCTAACGGATAATCGGTATTATTTTTGGAAGTAGTAATGATTGTTTCCGTTGTCCCGTTTTCGTCAAAATCCGCATAGAACATTTTCATGGGTTTTTCTTCGGATGCCGTAAACTTTGTATTGTTTCCCCAGTTTCCCAAAAGATAATCTTGATCGCCATCACCATCAATATCAAAACTTTCAATAGTTTGCCAAAGTCCTTTAAGAGAATCAAAATCAAGATTTTCAACTAGACTGAACATAGCGTTTTCATTTTTGTAAAATTGAGGGGCCATCCATTCCCCCACTATGATGAGGTCTTCGTCCCCATCTAAATCAAAATCTTCGGCTATGGCATCTGTTACCATTCCCAAATTTTTAAAAGTATTGTTTTTATTTACAATAAATTTTCCATCATTGTTCTGTAACACATAAGAATCAGGAAAATTTCCAAAATCTGCGGATACAGATTGATTTCCTAAAAATATGTCCAGGTCGCCATCACCATCAAAATCTATAGGTACAATTACCGATGTATTGTTAAATAACTCTGGAAATTCCATAGCTATGACGATTGAATCCTTGATACTAAAGTGATTGTCGGTCAAAGGTTTCATTTGGTTGAAAAAATCAGCCCCACCATTACCGACCAAAAGTTCTTGCGAGCCGTCATTGTTGAAATCCTTTAATAAGGCAACCACATTTTCTTTAATGGAATCTTTAGTGATAATAGGGTAGGTTACAGGGGAAAAGGAGGTATCTGTCTGTACAAAAATCTCTGGTGAAACAAATTTAGAACCGCCAAAAAAGACATCTTCTCTTCCGTCATTGTTTATATCACCTATTGCAATGGCCGGACCACGGTCGGATAGTTGATAAGGGATTAATGGTTGGCGATTAAAATCGGTATAACGATCTTCCTCATGTTTAAAATTGATTCCCAGATTACTTTTCACTTTACCGAACAACAGATTGCGTTTTTGTTTTAATGATTCATAACTAAAGGCTTTAGGATTATTAGGGATAATTGTTATCGTTTGGTTGGTTGTAACATTTTTTAAAGTTTGATAGGTTTTATCTGGCCAAATAACTTTTAAGGAATCAATCTTGGCAATATTTCCATATCCAAAATGAATGATGGGTTCAGAAGAGGACTGAAACCCTCTTACGGTAAACAGTTCTTTAAATTGTTTTTTACCATCAATATATGAGTAAACCTTTGTTCCGATTCCAAAAGGATTCTCATTTTTATAATTAAATTTTATTTTTAAAAAGTTCCCTTTCTCGTTGGTTAGATTTTCATAGATAGATACGGAGCTATTTAAATTATTGATCACTAGATCCAAGTCACCATCATTATCCAAATCCCCATAGGCAGTTGCGCCCGAGACTAGAGTGTCATAAGGGAGCCATTTTCTTGATCGGTCCTCAAAATGGAGATTGGATTTCCCTTGAAAAATCCTGTTGTTCACATTTCCGGATGGCATGAGATTTAAAGCCTTTTGATCTACCAGGTTTGTGTTATTGATTTTATTTTGAATTTTTTCATTTGATACAAAATTTATGTAATCCAAATCATTGGGTCTTTTTGGAATACCATTGCTTATGAATAGATCTTGCTCACCATCTTGATCATAATCTGAAAAAAGTGCACTCCAGCTCCAATCGGTTGCCGCTACACCATTTTGTAAACCGGTCTCCATAAATTTTCCGTCAGGTTGGTTTATGTACAACATGTTGCGCGTAAATTGGTAATGATAGCCGTAAGTATTGGTTCTAAGTTTTTGAATCTGAACGTTATCGTCCCCTTCCGATGATTTTAATACTTTTTCCTCATCAGGTAGCATATCCAAGGAAATTAAATCAGGAAGCCCATCATGATTTAAATCGGCCACGTCATTCCCCATGGAAAATCTAGAAGTATGTCCGAAATATTTTTTCAAGCTTTCGGTGAAGGTACCATCCCCATTATTCAAATAATAATAGTCATCTTCATGAAAATCATTTCCGATAAATATATCGGGATAGCCATCTTGATTAAAATCCGAAACTGCTATTCCCAAACCATAACCGTTTATTCCCCCAAAAATACCGGCAGCTTCACTAACATCTACAAATTTGCCGTTATCATTTCTCAAAAGCTTGTCGCCGGTTTCATAGTTGCGCTCATATCTTAAAGCTACTTTGCCAAATGATTCTTGCGTATGGATTGCGTGGTTGAGCAAATACATGTCCAAGTCACCATCTAAATCATAATCTAGAAATGCGGCATTAGAACTATAGGATTCAAAATCCAGTCCGTATGATGAAGCCATTTCCTTAAAAATTCCCTCACCTTGGTTTATAAAAAGCTCGTTATGACCGTTAAAACCATTTAAACCAACCACTGCACATACGTAAATATCCAAAAGGCCATCATTATTAACATCGGCCATTACAGCTCCCGTGTTCCATGAACTATTTCCGCTGATGCCGGCGCTTTCACTAATATCTTCAAAGACCAGATTTCCTTTATTGAGATAGAGTTTATTTTCCGTTTGATTTGCCGAAAGAAAGATATCCGGTAAACTATCGTTGTTAATATCACCAATAGCCACACCGCCACCGTTGTAGAAATAGAGGTAGTCCAAAATATTCAGGTCATTAGACTCAGTGAGGTTATTGGAAAACTTTACTCCAGTTTTTTCTGGACTAAGTTTTTTGAAAACCTCTCCGGTATTTTTATCAATACAACCAAAAACAAAAGGGAGAAATAAAAGAAATATAAGTTTAGTTTTCATTCAGCTCATAGATTTTAGGATAGTCATTGTTTATGGCAGTAACCAAAAATGCTTTTCCGTTTTTGTCTTTGAACAATTCTATTTGCTTGACCTCGTTTCTAATGAAAAATCCGCTATCTGTATAATTTTGCCACTCAAAACCTAAATTGCCATCCCCTAAAAGCACGTTGCCATAATTTGCATCCAGTCTAGAGAATTGGGGCTTAAATTCAAAATTATTCCCTGCCATGATCAAATCTAGATTTTCATCACCGTTTATATCAATGCATTCAATGCCGCAGATACATGAAAATTGAACTTGGGGAGGCAGTATTTTGATAGTGAATTTTCCGTCTCCTTCGTTGATAGCCAGAACAGACTCAGAAATAGCTACTTCTTTAACAATAGTGTTCTCTATCACCTCGGGTGAAAATAGCTCATGAATTGTCTTCTTGGCGTATTCCGAGGCTTTGATATTCTCCTTTTTGAGCGCTAGAATTTGAGACGTGAGTTCTTTTTTCTGATGGATAGGATAGTCACCACCGTTGTACGATTGGGTGAGAATTTGTTCGATAGTCCCGTCATTATCAAAATCATTCACCCACATGCGCATTGGTTGATTTTCCTTTGGTTTGTAATGCAGATTACTTCCTGAATTTCCAAGGATAAAATCCAAATCGCCGTCATTGTCCAAATCTTTGATGTGAAGTGCTCCCCACCAACCTGTTAAGCTATCAAGACTGCTTTCTACCTTACTTAATCGCCTTCCGGAGTTTTTGAAAATTTGAGGACTGCCCCAATCCGAAATGGTGACCAAATCTTTTTTTGAATCCCCATCATAATCCACCCACTGCGCGTCCGTGACCATCCCTACATTTTTTAAATCATAGGCAGAACGTTCTGTAATATCGGAAAAAGTGCCATCACCATTATTTTTTAAAAGTAAATGGGTTGGATCAACACCGTAAGTGCCCACGATACTTCTGGAGCCAATAAATAAATCGGTTTTCCCATCTGCATTAAAATCATAGGGCGCTATGGTGGCAATGTTATTGTTTGTAGAGGGCAACTTATTCCCAGATTTGGAAAAAATACCCTTTCCATTATTTAGATACAGCCTAGCGCCATAACTATTTTGTATTCCTATTTCATTTCCGCCACTACCGACCACTAAATCCAAATCGCCATCCGAATCAACATCTAAAAATGCCGCAGCCGTATCTTCATGAATGGCATCCTGTTCAAAATATGCTGTTTCAGGTTTGTCAAGTTGGCCATTCAATTTATGAAGATAAAGTGCCGCAGACTGCCCTTTAGCACCACCGATAAATATATCTTCGTTCCCATCACCATTTACATCACCTACTGCCAAAGCCGGACCTTCTTGTGCCAAGGATTTGTATATGAGTCCTTCATTGTCAAAATCTATATAATTATTTTCTTTATGGGCAATCAATGAATTGTTTTGAATCTGTTGGAGCAGTTGGTCTTTGGGTTTGGCTTTTTGTCTAATATAAGTTTCAGTTGCGTCAGAATGTTTCAAAACCAAGGTTTGATTGATCTTTACCATATCAAATTTTTGCGTTTTATCATCTGGCCATATGATTCTTATGGAATCGATTTGATTACTCGTTCCCAAACCTATGGTCATGGCATATTCCATTGAAGATTGAAAACCTCTGGAGGGCATCAATGTCTGTTCAATGATTTGATCTTTAAAATATATACTGGCAACAGTACCGACTCCAAATTTATTTCCGTCCGGTCCTTTAAATCTTAGTTTAATATAATTATGGTCCTTTTGCTCATTTGTATTATTTCTGTAAATAAAACTTTCCATATTTACATTGTTGACTACCAAATCTAAATCGCCATCATTATCCAAATCCCCATAAGCGGCCCCATTGGACCTTGTAGGCATTTCAAACCCCCAATCTTTGTTATTGTTGGAAAATGTAATGTCTCCGTTGTTCCGATACGCATAGTTAGGTAGAGGAGTAACGGGCATTTTATTTATGATAGAATCAATAGATTCTTTCTTTCCGGTCAAGGCCATTTTTTGAATGATTTCGTTTGCGAAAAAATCGACAAAATCCAAATCTGTTAAATCATGATTTATACCATTAGTGATGAAAATATCCTTTAACCCATCATTATCCATATCGAACAACAGCCCTGACCAACTCCAGTCCGTAGCCTCAATACCACTATAATAGGCCACTTCGGAAAAAGAACCATTTCCGTTATTGAGCTGTAACGTGTTTTGGATGTACTGCTGATGAAAATCTTTGCTTTGTTTTAATTTGAAAATATTATAGCCTTCAAATTCCATGACCGATTTTACCCTTTGGTCCGGTTCAGGGAGCATATCGGTAATAAAGATGTCGGAAAGGCCGTCATTATTAATATCTGCAATATCAATACCCATTGCCGATAGGCTCAAATGATTTGTCCATTCCTTGATTTCTTCTCGAAATGTACCGTCTTGATTATTTATATAGAGATAATCCCTCTCGTAAAAATCATTGGAAACATAAATATCAGGATAAAGGTCTTTGTTGATATCCACCACCATTACTCCCAAGCCAAAACCTATGAGACTTCCATATATTCCGGCTGCTTCACTGACATCTGTAAACGTACCGTTATCATTTCTGAGCAGCATATCTCCTACACCTTTAAAAATATCCGGGACACCCTCCCAATCCTGTGCTCTTACCTCTCGCTGTTCGGCATAACCCAGACTACTGACCGGAATGTTACTGTTGTTCAAAATATAAGCGTCCAAGTCACCGTCTTTGTCATAATCAAAAAAGGAAGCATGGGTAGAGAAACCGGTTTTCGCTAAATTAAATTCGGCCGCACGTTCCGTAAAAGTTAAATCCCCGTTATTGATGTAAAGGTCATTGTCATGATTGTTACCTTTCATATTGCCTGCATTGCTCACATAAATATCCAAAAGACCATCGTTATTTACATCTGCCATGACTACTCCCGTAGACCAAGGTTTGTTTCCTTTTATTCCGGCAGTTTCAGAGATATCTTCAAATTTAAAATCGCCTTTGTTTAAATAGAGTCTGTTAACTACTTTGTTTCCTGAAAAGAAGATATCGGCCAGACCATCATTATTTATATCACCAATGGCCACACCTCCACCATTATAAAAGTTTCGATATTTAAAAATGTTCATTTCTTTACCATTTTGAACATCGTTTCTAAAGTTGACCCCTGTTTCCTCAGCAGATAAAAGCGTAAAAAGAGTGGTTTTCTTTTCTTCTTTATTGCGCTCTTTTTTTTCCTCGAAATCACAAGAGAATAGCGTAATAGAGAATAAAACCAATAGAATATTTTTATCCAACAATCCCTTCATTTTCATTTATTTTTTGGAACGAATATCAAACTGTCATTGTTTCTGGAAACAAGATACCCGTCCTCTCCACCAATTTTAATTTTAGAAATACTTCTGCTTGCCCCTGATACCCCTAAAATCTCCGTTCGAAGAATTTTATCCATAGCGTTTGGAGCAGTATATAAAATTAGTCCATGCGAAGCATCCATCCTACCTAACTGAGTACTAATTTCATAATTGTTCCCTACCAAGATAATTTTAAAGGCATTCTTTTCCTTTTCTACCAAAATGTCTTGAACAGTTGATGACTGAGCTATTTTTGGTAAGGGATGTTTTTTGAAATCCCCACCACCTAAATTTTCAAAAAAACAACTTCTTAATTCATACACCTTTTTTTGAATGGCACTTTCCAATTTATTTTTGGGGAATAATTCCTTTAAATCTGCTTTTGCAAAATCATGATAAGAGAGAAACTTTTTATTTAATGACGGTATTTGTTTTGTAAGCTCATCCTTGGCTGAAAAAACAGTTGGTATATCATTGTGAAAATAGGTCATCAACGTCTCTACGGTCCCGTTGTCATCCAAGTCCGTCTTATAAAGTACTATGGGTTTATACAAAGAAGCTTTAAGTTTGCTATTCTCGCCCCAATTTCCCGCAATAATATCCATGTCGCCATCGCCATCAAAATCTTCAACTTCAATAGTGTTCCAAAACCCGTTAGTCTCAAGTAAGTTATCCTTTGCTTTTTTAAGTATAGTGCCATCATTGTAAAAAACAGAAATGGGCATCCAATGACCCACAGCTATAATATCTTGAAAACCGTTCCCGTCTAAATCTGTAATAACAAGGTCTTTTATATTTCCTGAAGCGCTAAATTCCTCCGAGTATTTTCCTGTGACGAGCTGAAAATGACCATTCGTATCATTTTTAAAAATATACTGAACAGGAGTAATACCAAATTCCCATGGTTTTTGATCAGAAGTGATAATTATATCTTGAAAACCATCGTTATTCATATCCCAGGTTTTAATTTGGGAGGCGTTTATATTGATATTTTTAAATTGGACTGTATCTTTTCTAAGATGGCCATTCTCATTCGTATAATATCTTGGAACTAGATTCTTGCCACTTTTGAATTCGTTTCCCCCACTTGCCACAATAAGATCCTGATCGCCATCGTTGTCAGCATCAAAAAATATGTGGGCTAAATCTTCACTGGTCGAATCTTCTTTAAACAAGGAATCTAGCACTCTTTGGAAACTACCATTGGAAGTTTGCAGAAACAATGCCGATGTCTGTTTTTTTGCCCCACCTACATAAAAATCCTGTAAACCATCCTTATTAAAATCAACAATGGAAATATTTGGCCCCTCATTGGTATTGGCAAAAGGAATAAGAGGGTCTCTGTAAAATTCAATAGAATTACCATCTTTGTGTACAAAAGATAAATTTTTGGACGTTTTTTTATTTTTTTCGTTTACTATGGGATAAGCTTTCTTCTCAATAGATTCATGATGGTTTAGTTGCAAGGTTGTATTGGCATCTATTTTGTTAATGGTCTGCATTGCTCCAGACGGCCATCTAATGGTTAAGGAGTCTATAAGTTTATTATTCCCCAAACCAATATTCAATGTGTTGGAAATAGAAGATAAATAACCTCTAGTATTAAAATGCTCATGGGTAATCTCTCCTCCTTTGACATACAATTTTATCAAGGCTCCGATTCCCATCTTATTCTGGGCCGACCCTTCTAATTTTATTTTCAAATAATTATTTTCCGAAATTTCCCTTGAATTGTTTTTTAAAATATAGGCAGGCTCATTGGTATTATTGACCACTAGTTCCAAATCACCGTCATTGTCCAAATCTGCGTATGCGGCACCATGACTATATGATGGTTGTTTTTCGTACCATTTAGTGGTAGTGTTTTCAAAGGTTAAATTCCCTTTATTTTTGAAAAAATAGTTGGCCACTTTTTTGGTTGGCAGTTTTTTTATGAATTTCAAATCTTCCTTTGTGGTACCCTCACTTAATTTTTTTTGAATATTATCATTGGCAATAAAGTTTATAAAATCCATGTCATTGGTGGCTCCTAATATTCCATTGGAAATAAATAAATCCTTTAAACCATCATTGTCATAATCCGCAACAAGTGGCCCCCATGACCATTCCGAAGCATGTATGCCTGCCATTGCCGCTATTTCACTGAATTTAGTTTCGCCCAAGTTCATGTGTAGGGTGTTTTGCATGTATTGAGGTGAATACCCCTTCTTTAGATAATTCTCGTAGATAGGATATGCATATTCCCGACCAGATGCTTTATAGGTTTCTAAATTTTCTGGCAGCATATCCACTGAAAAAATATCCATTAAACCATCATTGTTGAAATCTGCTATATCATTGCCCATAGAAAAATGGGTGGTATGACCTAAGTTTTCAGCGTTTTTCGAAATAATCTCGTCAAACGTGCCATCTTGTTTATTTATATATAGATAATCGTTTTCAAAAAAATCATTCCCAACATATATATCTGGAAATCCGTCGTTATTCAAGTCTCCTACACTAAGTCCTAAACCATAACCGATTTTTCCTTGGTAAATTCCAGCGGATACACTTATATCTCTATAAATACCGTTATGGTTTTCATAAAGCTTGTCACCACTTTGTTCGTTGGGGATTTTTCTTTGACCGCCTTTTCCATAATTTGAATTTGGAGAAATAGAATGATTTAGTAAATACATATCCAAATCACCATCTAAATCATAATCAAAGAAAGCTGCTTGTGTGGAGAATCCTGAGAAATCCAAACCGTAATCTTTTGACTCTTCCTTGAAAACCGGGACACCGTCTTTTAATCCATGATTTATATATAATAAATTATGTCTTTTCAGGCTTAAGTGACCAGAGACCTTGCATACATAGATATCCAAAAGACCGTCATTGTTAATATCAACGGTGGTAACTCCCGTTGTCCATCCTGTTTTATTCTCGATCAATGATTTATTAGTGCTGTTCTGAAAGGTGAGATTCCCCTTGTTCAAATAGAATTGGTCCGCATTTTGGTTCGAAGTAAAATAGATGTCGTCTAAATCGTCATTATTGAAATCACCAATAGCAACACCACCACCATTATAATAATATATGTAGTTTAGAATATTTAAATCTTCAGCGTTAGAAATAGTATTCTCAAAATCTATATGTGTTACAGATTTATCTAAATTTTCAAATAGTTTCAGGGATTTATCTTCACATGAAATGAATATAAATGCAACAAAAAAGTGGCAAAAATATACTCTTTTCATTTGCTATTTTTTTTATTCATTAATACATCAGGATTTTTAATTTCCCTTACACTCCTCGCAGTTATTTTTTATCATTTTTGGAGTACCTCTATTTAGCTTTCGAATTCAATTCATGGTTCGCTAAGAAAGTGAAAGGACCGTCCTTATAGGACGGTCCTTTAAACACTTAAATAGATAACAGGTAATTAGTATCCTGGATTCTGTACCAAATTAGGATTGGACAATAATGCATTATCGGGTATAGGGAAAAGATTTTTTGTTTCGTCACCAACTGCTTCTGGGTTTTTGAATTCCCAATCCCTAGTAAATTGACCAAAACGAATCATATCATTTCTTCTAGTCATTTCCTTATATAATTCCCTGCCTCTTTCATCCAACAAGTCTTGCTCCGTAACGGCAGAACCTAAAACGGAAGCACCTCTGAGGATACGAAGATCGTTGACCATATTGGTAGGATCTTGACCACTTCTTAACATGGCTTCTGCTTTCATCAAATACGCATCTGCATACCTGAAAACAATCTCATGACTTCTAAATGAACCTCCATCAGCTGGATGGTATTTTATTGTTCTCACACCAGTAACTTCGTTATTACCTATCAAGCCTGGGAATTCTTTTGTGAAAATCAACGGATTACCAGGACGATCTTTTAATGGCGAACCATCACCGTCATATTGTTGACCAATTAAAAAACCATAACCAATACCAAAATTAGTTTCAGGATCGGCTGTATCCGCATCCGGGACCCATCCTCTTCTTTCTTCTTGCCCGTCCCCAATGTAATTTGAGTTTGGATCACCCTCGAATAAATCATAGAATTCTGCTAGCGTGCTGAATCCGTTCCATCCACCACCGCCGTTATCGGGTGAATTAATATTGTAATGCATTCCGTTCCAAATTCTATTTCCAACCCCGGTCGGAATCCACCAAATAGTTTCGGAATCGGCATCTTCTTTAAAGATGTCAAAATAACCTTCTTGTAGTGCATATCCATCCGCAGCTATTTCATCAACTAAAGAAATAACTTGCGCCATATCTGCATTATCAGGTGCGGTTCCTCTATATATGTGGGCATTTAAAAGAACCTTGGCCAATAAAAATCGCCCTGTTGCTTTGCTCGCCCTATTGTTGGATTCGATTGCATCTGGACCCCTAGATGGCAAATCTGGAATTGCTTCGGTCAAATCTTTTATAACGAAATCCAAAGCTTCAGATCTGCTAAAAACAGTCGGATTAATTTCAGGGCCTTCGTCTGGAGCTCTAAAAGGAACTTGCCCATATAAATCCATAATTACCCACATAGCGTAAGCTCTTAAAAATTTAGCATCGGCTTGTTGGGCCGCAGAGGCACCACTCCTTGAATCTATAATCTCTGAAGCTAGAAAAACTGAAGAATTCCAATCATTCCAAGTATTTAATACGTGGGGATGGGAAGCATCCCAAGTATGCTGATGTAATGTTCTCCATAACCCATTGTCACCCCAGTCAGTTCCTCTTGTTGGAACTAGTAATTCATCTGTAGTGACTTCGTTCAAGGCATAAATATTTTGCTGATCACCAATTCTATTGAAACCGCCATAAACATTGTCCAAGGCACTTTCAACATTTTCAACACCATTGAAAATTCCTCCTGAAGACGTGGATTCATCAATAAGAGAGTCTGTTGCTTCAATTTCTAAATCCGTACAGGATACGGCGAGCATTGCAGCGAGTGCTATGCTCATAAACGATTTACTATTAACTTTATTTATCATAATTCAATTTTTTTAAAAAGTAACATTAATACCAAGTGTAACCGTTGTTGGCCTTGGATAGGCAACATAATCGATACCTGCGGTTGGAAGATTGTTTAATAGTCTTGGATTGCCATTGGCATCGGTTCCAGTACCGGCAGAAGTACTTACTTCTGGGTCTAGACCAGAGTAATTTGTGATCAACCAAAGATTTTGACCAGTTAAGGACAGTCTCATTGATTTAAAAAGACCTTCATCTTTAAGATTCACATTGTATCCAATGGTTGCGTTCTGTAAACGAATAAAATCGCCTTTTTCTAAGAAACGTGTCGACACAGCAGCAGCAGCACTACCAGCTTCGCCGCTCGTCAATACATCCTGAGTTACGTTCCGTGCATTATTAATAGCTCCGGCCGTAAAAAAGGCATTTCGAGTATTATTATATACAGAGAAACCTGATTGTCCTGTGAAAAAAGTGGAAAAATCCCAATTCTTATAAGAAAGGTTGGTGGAAAAACCACCTGTAAAATCTGGAATAGCGTCTTCTCCAACAAATTGTTGGATATCTCCAATTGGCTGACCATTTTCGTCAAAACCTTCAAACTCCCTGAGGAAATAGGAAAACAAAGGACTATCACCCTGTAACCTTTGAGCAAATGCTCCAGTAAGACCTTGTCCAAAAATAGTTCCGGCAGGCACTAATCCATCAAAGTCTTCCAAATCATTCTGGTTGTAGGCTATATTAAAGGATGCACTCCAGTTAAAATCTTCTGACTGTACCAAATCATATGCTAAAGCGAATTCAATACCTTGATTCACCAAAACTGCATCTAGATTTTGAAAAAAGAAGGGCTGGGGAGAAGGTTGTGCAGCCTGAATCTGAAATAATAAATCTGTTGTTTCTCTTCGATATACATCCAAACTACCGGATAACCTGTCGTTTCCAAAACCAAAATCCAAGCCTATACCATAAGAAGTGGTCTCTTCCCATTTCAAATCATTATTAACAAAAGATACTGGTGCCAATCCGGGGATATTTCCTATTTCACCGGCCTGGTTGAAATTTGCAACTCCAAATCTTTCGCGCCTTACAAATTGACCAAAAGCAAGACCATCTTGATTACCCGTAATACCATAACTTGCACGAAGTTTCAATGTAGAAACGGCATCTCCAATAAAATCTTCTTCGGATAATTTCCATGCAAAAGCACCGGAAGGGAAAATACCATATTGATTATTCGGTCCAAATTTTGAGGAACCATCTGCTCTCACAGTGGCCGTGAACAAATATTTATCATTAATGCTATAATTTACTCTTCCAAAGAAGGATTGGAGTTCATCAGCATTGTTGAATGTGTCACCAACTATACCCCTAAGCCTAACGTCACTAGGAATTGCTATAGAATTTGCACCCTCATCAAAACGATTGACAAAAATTTCCGATTGATTTGTTCCAAAACCATATTGTTGATAATTACCTGAAAGGGCATTTTCTATAATATTCGCACCATTTTCCAAATCTCTGCCCATTTGGTTAAGGTCTCTGGTATTGAACCCAAAACCACCAACATTTCTGCCATCGGTGGCAAATTCTTGATAAGAGTACCCTACTAAAGCATCGATTCTTGAATTTTCAAATTCCTTCTTATAATTTACAGTAAATTCCAATAAAGTATTTTCTGAATTCACATCATTGACTGATCCTCGCCCGTTTTCTGGAGCACCATTATTAAATCCTAGAATATCTCCGGACAAAACGCTTTTTCGAGTAGATTCTGAATTATCATAACCTACGGTAACCTTGGCATTTAATTCAGGGGTAATTGCATAGTCGGCAGAAAAATTAAAGAGTGCCCTGTTCGTATTGGTTATACTCTGGTACGAAGCTAAAAAATTAGCAGGATTTAAATTACCACCTTGTGGATTAAAGTTCGCACTGCTAGGCCATGTGGGATTGGCAGAATATGCGGCACCTAGCACATCACCTTGAGAACCAGCGTTTCCACTTAATGGAGGCTGTTCATCATTTACTCTGGATATTGTACCTGTAAAGTTTAAATTCAATTTATCATCAAGAAACCTATGATTCCAATTTAATCTTCCGGTAATACGCTCTAAAGAAGAATTTTCGATAACCCCAAATTGCTTGCCGTAACCAAAGGTCGCCCTTACATTACCCTTTCCATAATTTTGTGAATATGATAGATTTTGATTTTGGGATGCAGCGGTTCTGGTGACTACGTCCTGCCAATCAGTGTTGGCTCCAAAATCCTGGTCGGATGCACTTCCGCCAAACTGTTCTACAGCATCCAAGAACTCTCCTCTATCCAATAAGTCATATCTTCTTGCCGGACCTGCTACACTAAGCGTAGAGTTAAATTCAAATTTTGGACCGGTGCCTGCACCTTTACCACTCTTTGTAGTAATGATAACAACACCATTGGCACCTCTTGAACCATAGATGGCCGTTGCAGAAGCATCCTTTAATATACTCATGCTGGCAATATCGGATGGGTTCAAAAAGTTAAGTGGATTTTGAGCTCCACTTGAACCAAAACCTACATCCTGCCCTTGAGGAGAAGAATTTCCTCCTGACAGTGGGACCCCATCAACCACGAATAAGGGATTGTTATTTGAGCGAATAGAATTTGCACCCCTTATTCTTACATCTATACCTGCTCCGGGTGCACCACTATTTTGTGTTATTTGAACACCTGCGGTCTTTCCTTGAATAAGTTCTTCAGGAGAGGCGATTACACCTGAGTTAAAATCTTCGGCGTTCACAGATGCAACAGAACCGGTTGCATCCTTGACCGTTGTTGTACCATAACCTATAATTACGACTTCTTCCAAGGCCTCTGCATCTTCTTCAAGGGTAAAGTTTATGGTTGATTGCCCATTGACGGGAACTTCAACGGTTTTATAACCAATGTAACTTACGACCAAAATGGCACTATTCCCAACTGAGAGAGTATAATTGCCATCAAAATCCGTTTGAGTACCATTGGTGGTTCCTTTCTCTAGAACGCTTGCTCCCGGTAATGGACCGCTTGCATCAGAAACCGTTCCGGAAACTTCTTGGGCTTGTACAGTTCCAAAAGACAAAACTGCTCCAAGAACCAACAGGCATTTTAGTAGTGTAATCTTCATAAATAATTAATTTTAGTTTGAGTTAATTTGAAATATAGTCGTTAAAAATATGTAAAATCGTCGTCAATATATTGTAAACAGACGTTTCTAAATCAACGAAACCGTTTTCGTGTTAATAACTTTCAGATGTTAGGAGTTTCATAATTGAGTCTCTATTATAATAAAGGATTCGCAATTAATTCATCAATAAAAGTATAATTGGCAATTTTTTACAAATATAACATTTTTTAAATTGCAAGAATTCATAAAAAAATTGAACAAGTATTTATTGCTACTATAAATGCATAAATTTGATTCAACATTCATAACATCTTGAAAAGAAAAATAACTTTAAAGCATATAGCAAAGGAATTGGACGTATCTATTTCAACGGTATCCAAGGCTTTAAAAAACAGCGAAGAAATTAGTAGGGACACCAAAGATAAAGTCCAGGCTTTTGCCAAACTATATAATTACAAGCCTAATAACATAGCAATAAGCTTAAAAAACAAGTACACGAAAAATATTGGAGTAATCATTCCAAATATTGTCCATCATTTTTTTACTACCGTTTTTCGCGGAATTGAAAAATATGCTAACGAGAAAGGATATAATGTTATTATCTGTGTTTCTGACGAATCCTTCGATAAAGAGGTCATTAATATGGAGATGCTTGCAAATGGTAGTGTTGATGGGTTTATCATGGCACTTTCAGGGGAAACCCAATTGAAAAATGATTTTAACCATATTAGGGAAATAACGCGGCAGGGTATACCGTTGGTGTTATTTGATAGGGTTTCGGAAGAGATAGAATGTGATAAGGTTGTTATTAACGACACCGAAATTGCATGTGAGGCAGTTAAAAGAATGATAGCTTCCGGCAAAAAAAGGATAGCTCTTTTAACTACTGCAAATTTCTTTAATGTAAGTATGGACAGGGAAAAGGGTTACAGGAAAGCACTTGAAGAAAGTAATATAGAAGTTGATGAAAAGTTGATTTTGCAACTACCCTACAACGAAAGCCCTGATGATATCCAATCCTTTATGAAAGAAATGAATTTTGATGGTGTATTGGCAGTAAATGAGATATTTGCCATTTATGCTATGGGAATTGCACGAAAAATGGGCAAAAGAATACCCGAAGACATTTCCTTTGTTGGGTTTACGGATGGTCTCTTATCTAGATACTCCTTTCCTGCCTTATCTACGATAGCACAACATGGGGACCTCATGGGCGAACTGGCCGCCAAAATGCTCATAAAAAGAGTGGAGACTGAAATTGATGAAAATGAAGAGGAAACATTTAAGACCGAAGTTATCAAGGCTACCCTTATAGAACGGGAATCTACCAATAATTAACTGATTTATATCATATAATGAGTAAAACCGGATTTATTTTCGATTTGGATGGTGTTATTGTCGATACGGCCAAATATCATTATTTGGCATGGAAAAAATTGGCCAACGAACTTGGTTTTGAATTCACCAAGGAGCAGAACGAGTTATTCAAAGGAGTGAGTAGAAAAAAATGTTTGGAAATCCTTCTGGATATTGGAAATATCAAGGCTACCCAAGAACAGTTTGATACTTGGATGGTCGAAAAGAATGAGGATTATCTTGAATTTATTGAAAAAATGGATTCCTCGGAAATATTGCCGGATGTGCCCAGAGTATTGAAATTTCTAAAAGAAAGAAACATACCCATGGCATTAGGTTCCGCAAGTAAAAATGCAAAACCGATTTTGGAAAAAGTAAAGTTATTGCATTATTTTGATAGTATTGTAGATGGCAACAGCGTTACCAAAGCCAAACCAGATCCGGAGGTGTTTTTAATGGCCGCTGAGAATTTAAAGGTGCATCCTAGCGCCTGTGTTGTTTTTGAGGACGCCGTTGCAGGAATAGAGGCCGCCAACATAGCCAATATGACGAGTATTGGTATTGGTGATGAATCGATTTTATCGGAGGCAAAGTTCAATTTTAAAGACTTTACGGAGATGGATGCTGATTTTTTAGAAGGACTTCTAAATGAATCGGTTTAAAATTTACTTTTACTAAATTATTTCAACGAGCCCTATAAATTTCAAGGGCCTTTTCAATTATTGTTATTACATGAATCAAGATTATATAAAACAGCATCCTTGGTCTATCATTGAAGAAGGATTTGATCCGGAAAGCGTAAAATCGTCCGAGAGTCTTTTCAGTATCGGTAATGGTGCTATGGGGCAGCGTGCCAATTTTGAAGAAACCTATTCCGGGGAAACATTTCAAGGAAGTTACATTGCCGGGGTTTACTATCCGGATAAAACCAGAGTGGGATGGTGGAAGAACGGATATCCTGAATATTTTGCAAAGGTGCTGAATGCGCCCAATTGGATAGGTGTTCAAGTGATAGTGGACACTCAGGAACTAGACTTGGCCACGTGTAAAAAGGTTTCCGAATTTAAGCGGGAATTAAATATGCAAGAGGGATGGTATAAACGGAGTTTTAAAGCGTTGTTGCCAAACGACGTTGAAGTCAAGGCAGAAATTACAAGGTTTCTCAGTCTGGATTTGGATGAACTCGGGGCCATTCAATATGAACTGGAACTACTGAATTCTGATGCAGAAGTGCGAATGGTTCCCTATTTGGATGCCGGAATTACAAATGAAGACAGTAATTGGGACGATACATTTTGGAATACGACCAAAGTTTCTTCAAATGATAACCGTGCTTTTATAGCGGCGCATACCATAAAGACCAATTTTGAAACCTGCACTTTTATGCAGGCTTCCGCAGAATCTAACGGAGAATCTATTAATATTGATGAAACCTCAAAGACTGAAAATTTTGTTTCCCTCCATTTTAAACATAAGGTCAAGAAAGGTCAAAAAATAAAGCTTACCAAATTTGGCGGATATACGGTTTCTAGAAATCATGAATCATCCGAACTGGTAAAAGCAGCCAATAACGTTTTGGATAAGGCTTCCAAAATAGGGTTTGAAGATTTACTGAAAAAACAGGCATTGGCATGGTCTGCCATTTGGGAAATGAGCGATATTGTTATTGATGGTGATGTAAAGGCGCAGCAGGGCATTCGGTTTAACATATTTCAATTGAATCAGACCTATCTGGGTACAGATTCACGGTTGAATATTGGTCCAAAAGGATTTACGGGAGAAAAGTATGGAGGAAGTACCTATTGGGATACGGAAGCCTATTGTATTCCATTTTATATGGCCACGAAAGATGAAAAGGCGGCTCGAAAACTATTAAAGTACCGTTACAATCATTTGGACAAGGCCATTGCCAATGCCAAAAAGTTAGGTTTTGATAACGGAGCGGCATTATACCCAATGGTTACCATGAACGGGGAAGAATGCCACAATGAGTGGGAAATTACGTTTGAGGAAATTCACAGGAACGGTGCCATTGCGTTCGCAATTTTTAACTATTACAGATATACTGGCGATTATAGTTATATCCCTGAAATGGGATTAGAAGTATTGCTCGGGATTGCCAGATTTTGGCATCAGCGCGTTAATTTTTCAGAGGAAAAAAATAAATACGTCATGCTGGGGGTTACGGGCCCCAATGAGTACGAAAACAATGTAAACAACAACTGGTACACCAATTATTTGGCCAAGTGGTGCATTGATTATGCGTTGGAACAACTAAGCAAAGTGAAAGACGGTTATCCAGAAGATTACAAAAGAGTCATTGGAAAGACAAAATTGACGCAACGCGAATGTGACCAATGGAAAAAAGTAGCTGATAACATGTACTTTCCTTTTGATGGGAAGAGAGAAATCTTTTTACAACAAGATGGTTTTTTGGATAAGGAATTAATTCCGGTCGCCGATTTGCCAAAATCCAACAGGCCCATTAATCAAAAATGGAGTTGGGACAGAATTCTGAGATCCCCTTACATTAAACAGGCAGACGTGCTCCAAGGCTTTTATTTTTTTGAAGACCATTTTTCAAAAGAAACCTTGGAAAAACACTTTGATTTTTATGAACCGTTTACCGTTCATGAGTCTTCTTTGTCTCCTTGTGTGCATAGCATTCAGGCAGCAAAGTTGGGTAGGATGGAACAAGCGTATGCATTTTATTTAAGAACCTCTCGCTTGGATTTGGACGATTACAATAAAGAAGTGGAAGAAGGTTTGCACATTACCTCTATGGCAGGCACTTGGATGAGTATCGTAGAAGGTTTTGGGGGAATGCGTGTTATAAATGATAAATTATCCTTTACACCCCAGATTCCAAAACAGTGGAAATCGTACTCCTTCAAGGTTAATTTCAGAAATAGAATTATTAAAGTAATGGTGGATAAAGATCATGCCTACTTTGAATTTTCCGGAGATGAAGAAATGACCATACGGGTAAACGATAAACGAGTGGCACTACTTCCCGGAAAAACAGTGAAAGTATAATACATGTTCTATGAAAAAATATATGTTGTTATGGTCTTTTGTGATTACGATCATGGCTTCATGTAATTTCAATTCAAAAACTACAGATACCAAAGAAATGTCAAACAAAAAGAAAGCTGTAGTGTATCAGGTTTTCACTAGACTGTTCGGGAACACCAATACAACCAATAAACCTTGGGGGACCATAGCGGAAAATGGCGTGGGGAAGTTTGCGGATTTTACACCAAAGGCTTTAAAGGAAATCAAGGATTTGGGCATCACCCACATATGGTATACGGGTATTCCACATCATGCTGTCATCAATGATTATACGGAATTCGGAATCTCCAATGACGACCCAGATGTGGTCAAGGGGAGAGCAGGTTCGCCTTACGCGGTCAAGGATTATTATAATGTAAATCCTGATTTGGCTACGGACCCCAAAAACAGATTACAAGAGTTTAAAGATTTGGTAGACCGTACCCATGAGCAAGGGATGAAAGTAGTTATAGATATAGTCCCTAATCATGTCGCCAGAGCTTATGAGGGTTTAACGAATCCAGATGGCGTTTCGGATTTTGGGGCTGAAGATGATACTACATTGGAATACCATAGGGAGAATAACTTTTATTATATACCGGGAGAAGATTTTAAAGTTCCTCAATGGAAGGACGGCTATTCCCCTTTGGGAGGTGAAATAGCCGCAAGGGAGGATGGAAAATTTAAGGAAACACCTGCAAAATGGACAGGAAATGGCTCTCGGTTGGCTCAACCGGATATGAACGATTGGTACGAGACCGTCAAAATAAACTATGGGGTACGGCCGGATGGCACTAAAGATTTTGAAGTCCTTCCCGATGAATTTGCCCAAAAAGATTACAAGGAGCATTTTAATTTTTGGAAAGAAAAGAATGTGCCCAACTCTTGGATAAAGTTTCGGGATATTGCTTTATACTGGTTGGATTTTGGAGTAGATGGCTTTCGTTTTGATATGGCGGAAATGGTTCCGGTATCGTTTTGGAGTTTCATGAATTCCAGTATCAAAATGAAAAACCCCAATGCTTTTTTACTGGCGGAAGTGTACAATCCCGACTTATATCGTGAGTATATCCATAAAGGAAAAATGGATTATCTCTATGATAAAGTGGAACTGTACGATAGCATAAAACATATCATGAAAGGATATGGGTGGACAGACCATATACCTGTCGTTCAAGAAGGACTCAAGGATATTGAGCATCACATGTTGCACTTTTTGGAGAATCACGACGAGCAGCGCATAGCGAGCCCGGATTTTGTTGGGGATGCCGAATTGGCCAGACCGGCCATGGTGGTTTCGGCTACGATAAGTACTTCGCCCACCATGGTTTATTTTGGTCAGGAGGTGGGGGAGCCGGCAGCTGAGAATGCCGGGTTTGGTGACCCTACCAGAACCTCGATATTTGATTATATAGGTGTACCCAATTTTCAGAAGTGGGTAAACGACAAGAAGTTTGATGGTGGCCAACTTTCAGAAAAAGAAAGCAATCTGCGAGACTTTTATAAGCGATTGCTGAACTTTACCATAAAAAGCGATGCTTTAATGGGTAGTTACGAAGAAATCCATTTTTATAATAAGGCTAATACTGAAAATTATGACCATAGGGTATTATCCTATGTCAGATGGAGCGAAACACAACGATTGATTGTAGTTTCTAATTTTGACGGGAACAAAAGTTATGAGTTTGACCTAAAAATTCCTGCCGAGATTATTTCTAGATGGAATTTGGTCAACGGAAAATATAATTTAAAGGACGTTCTGTACGGCAGCGAACAAAATTTAATCGTTTCTGAAGGATCGGGCCATATTCCGGTAAGACTGAATCCGTTGGAATCTTTTATTTTTGAATTAAAGTAATGGAATTATGCTTCGAAAAATTTGTATAGTACTGAGTCTAATCTTAATGACATCATGCAATATGGGAAATCAACCTTTGGTAATAGGGCATAGGGGAGCTATGGGCCATGAAACCGAAAATACCTTGGCTTCGGTCCAGAAGGCTTTGGATCTAGGGATAGATATGATAGAAATTGATGTGTTCAAAATAGAAAGCGGTGAGATCGTCGTTTTTCATGATGAGACCGTGGACAGGCTGGCCAATAGCGGTGGCAGAATAGAGGAATACAATATTTTCGATTTAAATAAATTGATTTTGGACGGAAATCATAAAATACCCATGCTACAGGATGTTTTAAAACTCATAGATAATCAGGTAGCGTTGAATATTGAACTAAAGGGGTCCAACACTTCGGACCGGGTCAATTTTATCATGAATTATTACATCAAAGAAAAAGGTTGGTCCGCTGAGAATTTTTTAATATCCAGTTTTAACTGGGATGAACTTAAGGAGATGCGCAAGTTAAACGCTAGTGTTGCAATCGCTGTTTTGACTGAGGACGACCCGGTAGATGCCATACCCATAGCCCAGGAATTAAATGCCGTTGCCATAAATCCTTATTACAAAAACTTGACGAGAGAGAACAATAAAATAATCAAGCAAGCCGGTTTAAAGATTTACCCATGGACAGTGAATGACGAACAAGCAATAATGGAAATGAAGCGTTTAGGGGTAGATGGTATTATTACGAACTATCCGGAACGTATTCGTTAATGTATGATGTACTTATCATAGGTGGCGGGGCGGCCGGTTTTTACAGTGCAATTCATATTGCGGAGGCCAATCCTAATTATAAGATTGCCATTTTGGAAAGGGGCAAGGAAGTATTGACGAAAGTCAAGGTTTCCGGCGGTGGACGTTGTAATGTGACTCATGCCGAATTTAATCCAAGTGAACTTACAAAAAACTATCCGCGAGGGGATAAAGAACTTTTAGGGCCTTTTCATACGTATGCCAGTGGCGATACTGTTCAATTTTTTGAAAGGAAGGGCATATCCTTAAAAATTGAGGCAGACGGTAGAATGTTCCCGGTGACGGATTCTTCTCAGACTATTATCGATTGTTTTACATCCGAAGCAAATCGTCTAGGAGTTGAAGTTTTGACAAAAACTGCTGTAACGGGTTTAGAACGAACGGAAGAAAACCTTAACGTTTGGAGGGTTCTTACACACGATACGATATTCGAAACGAAAAAAGTGCTTGTTGCCACGGGCAGTAATCCAAAAATATGGGATATGCTCTCAAAACTGGGGCATAGTATTGTGGCTCCGGTACCTTCGCTCTTCACTTTTAATATTACGGACAGCAGAATCTCCAATATCCCTGGGGTAAGTACACATGCCGAAGTCACGGTTTTGCCAAAGAAAAGCATCTATCTAAAATCAAAATATAAAAAACAAAAGGCAGCGGAGTTGTTTTCTGAAGGCCCACTTTTGATAACGCATTGGGGAATGAGTGGTCCGGCCATTCTAAAACTTTCGGCTTGGGGGGCAAGAATATTAAATGAATACGGGTATCGTTTCAAGATTAAGGTAAATTGGGTTCCGGAATACCATCAGGATGGTCTTTTAGAGTTGTTCATGGATGTCAAAAAAGTGGAAAAGAAGACCGTTATCAGAACAAAAGTGTTGGACATTCCTAAACGGCTATGGCTAAATTTGGCAAAGGCTGTCGGTATAACTGATAAGCTCACTTGGCCGGAAGTTTCCAAACAACAATTACAATCCTTGGCGGAACAATTGACCAATAGTATTTTTTTGGTTGAAGGAAAAAGTACTTTTAAAGAAGAATTCGTGACGGCGGGAGGTGTTGATCTAAAGGAAGTAAATTTTAAAAATTATGAAAGCAAATTAATGCCGAACCTTTTCTTTGCTGGTGAGGTAATCAATGTCGATGCCGTTACGGGAGGGTTCAATTTTCAGAACGCTTGGACCGGGGCTTACATAGCGGCTGCCGGAATTACTGAAAGTTTAAATTCGTAAACAACTTTTTTGATGGAAACATATATAGCGTTATTACGGGGCATAAATGTAAGCGGACAGAAAAAAGTTCCCATGGCCGAGCTTCGCAAAATTCTTGAAGATGAGGAGATGGCCAATATAAAGACCTACATACAGAGTGGAAACGTAATTTTTAAGAGCGAGTCAAATTATATCATCGCCTTAGAGAAATCAATAATGCAAAAAATTGAAAAGTATTTTGGTTTTAAAGTACCTGTATTGGTCAAGAAAGTGAGCGACATAAAAATGATTTTAGCTGCAAACCCATTTGATAATACTGAAGATTTGGAACATAACCGAATTTATTTTGTGTTGCTGCAAACAGTCCCCGAAATCTTAAAAGTCAAGGAATTTGAAACCGAAAAATTTGTAAACGAAGCGTTCAAAATTACTGACCATTGCGTTTATTTAAGTTGTAAAAACGGATATGGAAAAGCCAAGCTGAACAACAATTTAATAGAACGAAAATTGAAAGTAAAGGCCACTACCCGAAATTATAGGACTATGAAAAAACTTTTGGAACTTTCAGAAGATTAGTTCAATACCCAGATTTTATAATTTAAAAATGCCGCGAAGCAGACCCATAGCAAATAGGGAACCATTAATAACGCGGCAACCTTGCTTACTACCTTGAACCATCTAATAGTGGCTATCAATGCGATAAGAAGTGAAATGATGACAAGGAACCCCCAAAAAGGTTGTTGGAGCCCAAAAAATACAATACTCCATAAAGAATTTAGCAATAGCTGAAACCCAAAATGATACAATGCGGTCTTCACCCACTTGTGATGAAAACCTTTTCCCCAAATCCAACCGGCGGCAATGCCCATCATAACATAGAGTGCCGTCCATACTGGGGCAAAAATCTCATTTGGGGGATTAAAGCTGGGCTTGTTCAGGGTCAAGTACCAATCGTCCACAGAGGTCTGTGTGGCAATACTGGAGAGAAAACCAATAATCAGGCAAATAACGACAGAAATGAAAACGTAGGTAAGTTTCTTTTTCAAATTTATAGGGTTTCCTCTAAAATAAGGATTTATTTTTATTGGAGATGCGAAAAACTATCTTTGCAGAAATGTCGCTTTCATGACCGAAAAAGATTTCATTCCTAGAACATACGATACATTTATAGAAAAAGGTAGAGTGACCTATAAATCGCCCAGTAATATTGCCTTGGTAAAGTATTGGGGGAAAAAGGAAAATCAGATTCCGGCAAATCCGTCTATTAGCTTTACGTTGGATGCTTGCGCCACCATAACTACGGTTATCTTTTCAAAAATGGAATCGGAAAAGGATTCGTTTTCTTTTGACTTATTTTTTGAGGGAAAACCAAACGAAGATTTTAGGCCTAAAATTGAAACATTCCTTGACCGCATTGAAGTTTATTTACCTTTCTTAAAATCATATCATCTTACAATTGAAACTTCCAATTCCTTTCCGCACAGCAGTGGAATTGCGTCTTCGGCTAGTGGTATGAGTGCCTTGGCATTATGCTTAATGGAGATGGAACGAAAATTAAACGGGCAAATGACCCAAGCGCATTTCATTGCAAAAGCTTCTTTTTTAGCTCGTTTGGGATCCGGAAGCGCCTGTAGAAGTATAGAAGGTAATCTGGTACAGTGGGGCGAACATAAAGGAACGCAAGGTAGTTCGGACTTATTTGGCATTAAATACCCTTATGAAGTGCACCCTGTTTTCGAGAAGTATCATGATACTATATTATTGGTAGATAAAGGACAGAAGCAGGTGAGTAGCACGGTGGGGCATAAGTTAATGCATGGGCATCCATTTGCGGAAAATCGCTTCGCACAGGCCCATGAAAATTTAAGTGCCTTAAAAGGTATTTTTGCGAAGGGCGATTTGGATTCATTCATCAAAATCGTGGAAAGTGAGGCCTTAACGCTTCATGCCATGATGATGACCAGCCAACCCTATTTTGTTCTGATGAAACCCAACACGCTGGAAATTATTCAGAAAATATGGACTTATAGGGAAAAATCTGGAACCCATGTTTGCTTTACGTTAGATGCGGGTGCCAATGTTCATGTGTTATATCCTGAAAAAGAAAAGGAAGAAGTATACGATTTCATCCAAAAAGAGTTAGTGTTATATTGTGAAAACCAACAGCATATTTGCGACCGTATAGGCTATGGAGCCAAGAAATTGAATTAAATTGGATACTGAAAAGGTAAAATTATCGTTTTGAGTCTAGATTTTATCTATTTTGTTTAGCTATTTAAGGAAAAAGGTTAAACTTTGCATAAGAGTTCTTTATATTTATAGAGCTTTATTTAATTTTCTGTTTTAAGTAAAATGAAAGGGCCACTTTTTTATTCTAAAATCTTACTCTTTGGAGAGTACGGGATTATCAAAGATTCCAAAGGGCTTTCCATACCTTATAATTTTTATAACGGTGCTTTGAAGATGGATGATAATCTTTCTGAAATCACCAAAAAATCCAATGAAAGTTTAAGGTCCTTCGCGAATTATTTGGAAAATCTTTCTAAAGAAGAGCCGGAACTGGTAACCTTTGATTTGGAAACCTTAAAAGAGGATGTATCCAATGGGATGTACTTTGACAGTTCCATTCCCCAAGGATATGGGGTTGGGAGTAGTGGTGCTCTAGTTGCCGCTATTTACGATAAGTATGCTACGGACAAAATTACCGTACTTGAAAATCTTACAAGGGAAAAGTTGTTACGATTAAAGATGATTTTCGGTAAAATGGAGTCTTTTTTTCATGGAAAATCTTCCGGATTGGATCCTTTGAACAGTTATTTAAGTCTGCCTATCCTAATTAATTCCCAAGATAATATTGAATCTACGAGCATTCCTTCCCAGAATACGGACGGTAAAGGTGCTGTTTTCTTGCTGGATAGCGGTTCTACGGGTGAGACCGCACCCATGGTACAGCTCTTCATGGAAAAAATGAAGCAGGAAGGTTTCAGAAGCATGCTTAAAAACCAGTTTATAAAACATACGGATGCCTGCGTAGAGGATTTTGTAAATGGTAATGTAAAATCCTTGTTCGGGAATTTGAAACAACTTTCCAACGTAGTTTTGGATAACTTCAAACCTATGATTCCGTCAAAATTCCATCAACTCTGGAGACAGGGCATAGAGACCAACGAGTACTACCTTAAACTTTGCGGCTCCGGTGGTGGAGGCTATATTCTAGGCTTTACGGAAGACATAGACAAAGCCAGAACAGCGTTAAAAGACTACAATTTAGAAGTGGTTTACAACTTCTAAAATTCAAAAAATGTTTTCAAGAAAAAATAAACTCTTGCTTTTAAAAGTATTGAGTCTATTTTCCGTGGTGCGCGGATACAATATTCTTATGATTGCGCTGGCGCAGTACCTGGCATCTATTTATATACTTTCACCCGATTTACCGTTGAGGGAAGTGGTTTTCGATGCAAACCTTTTCGTAATCGTATTGGCTTCTACTTTCGTCATTGCTGCAGGATATATTATCAATAATTTTTATGATGCGGAAAAAGATTTAATAAACAAGCCTAGAAAAAGTATGTTGGATCGGTTGGTCAGCCAGCGTTTTAAGTTGTCTACCTATTTTGTGCTTAACTTTTTGGCGGTCTTTTCGGCAAGCTATGCCTCGTTTAGGGCAGTACTTTTTTTTTCGGCCTATATTTTTGGAATTTGGTTCTATTCCCACAAATTAAAAAAAGTGCCATTTGTTGGGAATTTTGTCTCGGCAACCTTGGCCATCACACCATTCTTTGCCGTTTTCGTGTACTATAAAAATTTTGAACCGGTCATTTTTGTACATGCCATGTTTCTTTTTCTGCTCATTTTAGCACGTGAAATGATAAAGGATTTGGAAAATATATCTGGGGACATGGCCCAAAATTACAGGACGATCCCCATTATTTACGGCGGTAGAATTTCTAAGATATGCATTGCTATTTTGATCATTCTTACCCTAATCCCCTCACTACTTTTAATTTATAAGTTTGATGTAGGGTTCATGAACCTTTACTTTGCCGGATGCATCATTTTATTAATACTCTTTTTGATATTATTATTAAAATCTACGACAAAAAGGCACTATGTATGGTTGCATAATATTTTGAAGTTGATTATTATCGTGGGCGTCTTTAGTATTTTACTGATTGATGTAGACCTCGTTTTAAATCGAATTTAATGATGGAAAATATATTAAAAGTCGCTTTGGCACAGATTTCTCCGGTTTGGCTGAACAAAGCTGCCACGATCAAAAAGATTGAGGCTTCTATAAATAAGGCCGCAAAAGAAGGTGCGGAACTCATTGTTTTTGGTGAGGCACTGTTACCGGGATACCCTTTTTGGTTGGCCTTAACGGATGGCGCCAAGTGGGATTTAAAGGTGAACAAAGAAATTCATGGCCACTACGTTCGTAATTCCATTCAAATAGAAGCGGGGGAATTGGATAGTATTTGTACACTGGCCAAAAAAAATAAAATCGCTATTTATTTAGGGATAATGGAACGTGCCAAGGATCGTGGCGGACATAGTATCTACTGTTCTTTAGTGTACATTGATCAGAAAGGGGAGCTAAAATCCGTACACCGTAAACTACAGCCCACGTATGATGAACGACTAACTTGGGCTCCCGGAGATGGTAATGGACTACAAGTACATTCTTTAAAACAGTTTACGGTAGGAGGTCTTAATTGCTGGGAAAATTGGATGCCCTTACCAAGGGCCGCGCTATATGGACAAGGGGAAAATCTGCATATTGCCGTCTGGCCTGGGAGTGAGCACAATACAAAAGATATCACCCGTTTTATTGCAAGGGAATCCAGAAGCTATGTCATTTCTGTTTCTTCGCTGATGAAGAAAGAAGATTTTCCGATGGATACACCGCATATTGATAAAATATTGAACGGAGCTCCGGAAGTTCTCGCCAATGGAGGATCCTGTATCGCAGGACCCGATGGGGAATGGATTCTTGAGCCGGTACTTCACAAGGAGGGGTTGATCTATCAAGATTTGGATTTTAATAGGGTATATGAAGAACGCCAGAATTTTGATGCCGTAGGCCATTATTCAAGACCTGATGTTACTAAACTTATGGTTAACAGGGAACGCCAATCTACCGTAGATTTTAAAGACTGATTTAGTTTGTTTTATCTATTTGTGCGGAAGCCATTTTCATACCTTTGCACAAAATAGAAAACTATGAGTAGGGGAGATTCCAAGAAGGATAGAAAGCCGTCGGGTAGGCAAGGAGGTAATTTTCGAAAAAAGAGTTACGCTCGAGGGAATTCTCCGATCAAAAAAAATACGCCACCTAAGCAGCCTATGGATCCTAATTCCATCCGGTTGAACAAATACGTTTCAAATTCCGGTGTATGTTCTAGAAGGGATGCCGACATTTATATTGCTGCAGGAAATATCACCGTCAATGGAAAACCCATTACAGAGATGGGATATAAAGTAAAACTTACCGACGAGGTAAAGTTCAATGGACAACTACTCAATCCTGTTAAAAAGGAATATGTACTATTGAACAAACCGAAAGACTTCACCACTACTGTACGAGACGAAAAAGGGAAAAGACATGTTTCCGGACTGATATCACAGGCTTCTAAATCCAAATTGCTGCCTGTGGATAAGTTGGATAAGGAAGATACCGGTCTTTTATTATTTACCAATGACGGAGATTTGACCAGAAATCTAAAAAGCCCTGCAAACGGACTAAGAAAACTGTATCATTTGGTATTAGACCGGGAATTGCGAAGTGCGGATTTGAAAAAGATTCAGGAAGGCATCATGGTCGATGAGAAAGTGGTACGGGTTCAAGACATCAGTTTTATAGACAATGCTCCCAAGAGAGAAGTAGGTATCGAAATCTACAGTTCGCGAAATAAAATCGTAGAACGCCTGTTCGAAGCATTGGAATACAAAATAATAAAGTCAGATCGCGTTATTTATGGTAGTCTCACCAAAAGAGATTTGCCCAGGGGACATTGGCGTTATTTAACGGACCAAGAAGTAATCAATATGAAGATAATAAAATAGTGGTCATCTACAAAAAGCCATATTTAACATTTTGGCTGTTGGCGTTTATTATTTTAGTATTAGAAGTCTGTTTTTGCAGATCTGATATCGATTCTACTTTTGATATCAATATTCATGATACCTACTATATAATATCACACGTTCATTTTTTCAGATTATTTTCAATTTGGTTTGTATTGTGTGGTTTAGGTTACTGGATTTTATTGAGATTTAAAGCTCAGCTGAAATATGGTCTTACCATATTTCATTTATTTTTTAGTTTTCTTTGTACGCTTTTGATTTTATCTGATTTTTATTTTATTGATTTTCAAAATATACCTCGCCGGTATTATCAAAATACTGTATTTTCAAATCCTAATATTGAGTATGGAATTCTTGGATTTTTAGTAGGTCAAGTTGCTTATTTTATTAATATTTTACTTTCTGCTATAAGAAGAAAATGTAACTAAAATCATATTGAAACAAAATTGAATGCGACTTTCCAATATCTAACTAATTCAATAGTTTAGAGAACAATTCCAAAGAAAATGCCACGCTTTTAGAAATCGTATTTTTCCTGTAAGCATACCGTGAAATTGTATTTTTTCAATCGCTAAAAATTTTAGGGAAAACGATTACTAACTACTGTGCGTACCCATCCCCAAACTGATAACTCAATATAAACCCGTGAGTATTTCCAAGTGGAGAGTCGTTCACGGCGAGGTTATAGTTGTAAATAGCCCTGATATTGTTAAAGAGATACACACCAGCAAGCAGGTTGATGGAGGAATTGGTCCGGTAACCCGTTCCGATTTCGAACTTGTTTTTAAAGCTCAGGGCAAGGTTAAGGTCCACTTGGAAAGGAGCTCCGTTTTCGTACTTGAACAGTAAATTGGGTTTGAGCATGAACTCCTCAAACTTACTGGAAAAAAAGCGATATCCCATATAGCCGTAGTAGACACTGTTGAGGTCCAACCCCTGGTCGTTGGATGCGAGCCTATCCCCTAGAACATTGGGTGTTGAAAAACCGATATGAAAGTTGGCCAGGTTCAGAAGTATTCCCAAACCCACGGTAGGTACGGTGGCGTCTACGTTCTGTGTAAAGTTCGGGTCTCCCATAATTCCTAATTGCAAAAGGTCTTCCTGATATTGCTGTACCCCGGGCGATATGGAAAAAGATAGGGAATTAGGAATATAGATTTGCCAATAGGGTCTATTGGACTTTGTGTCAAAAAATATTTTATAGGAATAGGTAGCAAACGCACTGGTAGAAGTGGTAACACCTATTTGATCACGAACGATTCCCGCGCCGAGACCTACTTTTCCGCGATTTAGCGGTGTATGAAAACTCACGGCAAAACTTCTGGGACTCCCTTCCAGTTGATTGAAAAACCCGGCATTGCTGAGGGACAGTTCTGCATTCGGGGTGAGCCCTGCATAAGCGGAGTTGATGAGATAGGGATTGTTGTTGTACTCCGAAAAGGTCGGGGTCTGTTGTGCGGTACTATTTTTGATACCGAACATGGCAAGACATACCATCACCAAAGAGGTGAAACTTTTTTTAATGGGCATCATATTGTTATCGCTTTAAGAGTAGGTATCCAGTTGTTTTCTTGAGAAGGGTCTCTCCTTCGATCTGTATGTCAAAGAAATAGGTTCCGGAAGGCAGCTGTCCGGCTCCCATTTTCGTTCTCATATTCGCAGTACCTTCAAACACATTATTATTGTTGTCGTAATTATTGATAGTGAAAACCATATCACCCCATCTATTGTAAATGTTGACTACATTCTCTGGATGATATTGAATATTGTCAATATGCCAATATTCATTGATGCCATCACCGTCCGGAGAGAAGCCATATTTTGTCTCATCTTCGGGAATCAATGTCATGAAGGATTGCGCTGCACACTGTTCGGCATCCCCAACAGTGTTGTACGGTGTAATGGTCACGTAGATTTCAGTATCGAACGGGAATTCCCTTGTAGGAGTATAGTTCGTATCCATACCAACATCCAAATTGTCCAGAATGTCCGTTCCAGAAGGATTGGTCCCTAAGGATAGACGGTAACCTGTAGCATTCTCCACAACTTCCCAACTTATGGTAGTTTCTAGCGGTATATCAATAGCTCTGTTAGCAGGACTGATCAATGTGGAACAATTCGGTGCTATTATTTCCGTTTCGAAACTATCCGAAGCACATCCTGTGGCCTCACCTGAAGTATTGTATGGGATTACCATAACATAAATACGTGTTTCAGAAGGTAAATCCTCGGCAAACGTATAACTCGTTAAAGAAGCCACATCTTCGTTGTTTACGATATCGGTTCCGTTTGGAGCAGTACCTACGGAAACACGGTATCCGTCGGCATCAAAGACGGGGTTCCAAGAAACATCCGACATTACGGAAACCTGTGTCGCATTGTTTAACGGTGAAATTAAGTTTGTACAAGTTGGTATGGGTCTTATGGTAAAACTTTCCGAAGTACATCCAATGGCATCGCCAACTTCATTGAAAGGAACAATGGTAACGGTGACTACTTCTCCTTGTGTAAAGTCATTAGGAAAAACATAGGTTGTTCCAATGAATTCAAAATCGGTTACATTGTTAATAGTAGTATTACTGCCGTTGATCGTTAACCTATAACCATCTGCATTCGCTATGGCGTTCCACGTGATGTCCCTAGCCTGTGCAAGAACATCTCCGTTCGCAGGTATAGTCAGATTGGTACAGTCAGGAACTGATTCAATTGTAAAACGTTCCGAAGTACAACCTATGGCATTCCCTATTTCATTATATGGGGTAATGGTTACCGTTACTATTTCTCCCTGTTCAAATTCGTTAGCGAAACTGTAGGATGTATTCGTGCTGACATCAACGTCGGTTAAATTATTAGCAGTACTTGAACTGGCATTTACCGTTAATCTATATCCATCGGCATCTGCAATAGGTGTCCAAGAAATATCAGTATCTACCGGTACTTCAATGGCATTATTTGCAGGTACGACCAGATTGGTACAGTTAGGCACAGGCTTAATAGTAAAGTTTTCGGATAAGCAACCGATAGCATCCCCGATTTCATTATAAGGGATTATGGTCACAGTAACGGTTTCGCCTTGTTCAAAATCATTGGGGAAACTGTAGCTTGTTCCCGTTGGAATGTCCAAAGCGGTTACGTCATTTGCGGTACTGCTACTAGCATTGACGGTCAGCGTATATCCGTCCGCGTCCGCACTAGCATTCCATTCAATACTGGAAAGATTTATAGCAACATTGGTATCAAGATTAGCAGGAGCTATCAGGCTAGTACACAATGGCGGACCGTCTGTCATAAAACTTTGTTCGGTACAGCCGGTAGAATCACCGTTTACGTTATAGGCCGTAATATTTACGTATATCGTTGTATTTTCAGGAAGGTCATCGGCTAAGTCAAACGTGGTTACATCACCTAGGTCTCCTGTGAATATCTCCGTGCCGCCACTTGAGGTACCTACCGTTAAACGATAACCATCAGCTGTACCCGAACCATCCCATGAGATATTGGTGTCCAAAGTTACTCCTTCCGCCCCGTTCAACGGGTCTGACAATAATACACAAGATGGAGGGCTTGAAGAATCTCCTGTTTGAAAGGTTTCCTCAATACAGCCTGTTGCATCGCCCACGTCATTGTAAGGGATAATAGTAACATAATACCTTCTGTTTTCTAACAAATCATCCGAAATATCAAAAGTGGTCATGTTGCCTACATCGATATTGTTTTCGACTTCTATACCACCTGATGTGGTTCCAACACTAACCAAATAGCCCGTTGCACCATCAACAGGTGTCCAACTTAAATTGGTATCAATGGGGACATCGGTATCGTTATTTGCTGGACTTATCAAATTGGTACAACTAGGAGGAACGGGAATCAATTCGGTATCAAAACTTTCCTCTACACAACTCATTGCATCGCCTTCATCATTATAAGGCGTTACAGTTACGAAAATATCAGTGTCTTCAGGAAGGTCTGTACTAAATTCGTAGATGAGACTATTACCCACATCTTCGTCATCTACTAAATCGTTGCCTCCTGTAGTTGTTCCTACGGTTAACCGGTATCCATCAGCATTAGAAATGGGATTCCAACTTAAATCCGTAGTAATCTCAACATCATTATCACCGTTCAAAGGTTCGTTCAAGTTGGTACAATCCGGTATGGTTGCAGGGTCACTCGAGATTGTGAAACTTTCCTCGGTACAGGGTCCTACGGCATCCCCTTCATCGTTAAAAGGAATTATAGTTACATAAACGACATCACCGGTATTGAAATCAGATGTAAATTCGTATGAAGTTTCGTCATTGATCGTTTCGTCATCCACTATGTCGTTTCCAATGGGGCTGGTTCCTACCGTAAGACGGTACCCTCTTGCATACAATGCAGGTTCCCAAGTGATATTGGTATTAACAGGCACGTCGGTGTCGCCGTTCAGCGGAGAGGTCAATACGGTACATTCCGGTATAGGACAGTCTCTGACATCACCCACAATATTCCAACCGTACGTATCAATAATAGATTGCCTTTCCTCAAGCGCATCACAGTAGGGTAATGTTAACGCTCCAAAAGTTATACCTGGGGTAAGTGTCAGTTCTGACCACGCAATCAGGATATTGTCATAATTGGTACGTTCAATAGCGGTGTTGTCCAACATGTTTTGCATATCGGTGATATTGCTTACGTCCCACTCAGCTAAAGATTGGTTAAAGGCAGTAGCGTCCCTTAAAAAGTTTCGCATATTTGTAGTTCCTAAAATCCAACTATCCATATGCTGATTATAACTGGTCGCGTTTTGGAACATACTTTCCATATTCAGTACTCCGGATACTCGCCAATTAGAAATGTCTTGGTCAAATGCGATTGCGGTATTGAACATATCCTCCATTGTAGTAACCCCTCTCACGTTCCAACTTCCTATAGCTCCATTAAATGCCGTTGCGCTTTGGAACATACTTTCCATATCGGTTACCGAAGCAACATTCCAAGAATCTAAGTCTTGATTAAAAGTTAAGGCTCCCTGAAACATACTGCGCATGGTTTGAACAAAAGATACGTTCCAACCATTAATATTTTGGTTAAAGGTTTCTGCACCTTCAAACATTTCCTGCATGGTCAGCACTTCACCGGTATCCCAGCTTTGTATAGGCTGGTCAAATAATAGGGCATCTTTGAACATGGATTGCATGTTGGTAACAGAAGCAACGTTCCAGTTGCCGATTTCTTCATTGAAAGCAGCGGTACCTTCAAACATTGACGGCATTAATGTTACTGAGGATACGACCCAAGAATTCAAAGGCTGATTGAACGCGAGGGCATACCTGAACATGGAGGACATGTTCGCTACCGCACTCACGTCCCATTCGTTCAAAGGTTGATCAAATGCTTCAGCGGACTCGAACATAGTGCTCATGTTTACGACAGAATCTACTTCCCATTCATCCATTGGTTGATTATATGCTAGGGCCCTTCTGAACATCGAATTCATATCAATGACATTGGTCACATCCCAATCATTGAGGTTTTGGTCAAAGGTTGAAGCAAATCGGAACATCCCGGACATATTGGTTACGGCCAGAACATTCCAATTATTCATTGGCTGATCGTATGACGTTGCAGATGAAAACATAAGTGACATATTGGTCACTTTATCTACGTCCCAATCATTGAGGTTTTGGTTGAATGCAGAAGCTGAACTGAACATACTTTGCATGGTCAGTACTTCATCTACTTTCCAAAGATTTAAAGGTTGATTGAAGGCAGTAGCGGATGAAAACATACTGGACATATTTGTAACATTATCTACATCCCAATCATTCAAAGGTTGGTTAAAAGATGTTGCGTTATTGAACATACTGGCCATATCCGTAACCTTAATCACATCCCATCCGTTAAGGGGTTGATTGAACGCTATAGCACCTCTGAACATGCTGTTCATATTTTCGACATTTCCTACTTCCCACATCCCAATGGGTTTGTCAAATGCCGGTGCAGAATCTAACATTTGGGCCATGGTAGTTACACTGGACACATCCCATAGATCCATAGGTTGATTATAAATAGAGGCCTGGTAAAACATGTTGCTCATATTTTCAACATTACCAACGTCCCAATTATTGATGTCTCCATTGAAATTAATGGCTCGGCGAAACATACTACTCATAATAGTTACCTGAGATAAATCAGGTATATCCGTTGCGTTATATACCATGTTTTCACAGAAGTATGCAGTTTGTCTCATACTTTTCCATTCATAGGTGCCCCATTGATCTATGGATAAAAGTTTTAGGTTATCTCGGTTGGAGGAATTGTAAATGTGTGAGGGATAATCTCGTATTATGGAAACCGTGTAGATGCCCGGTGAGGGGTAGGTATGGGTTATTTCACTGGTTACATTATTATCAAATTGATCATCTCCCCAATCAACGGAATAATTATAGTCGTTTCTATAGGTATTGTTATGTTCCAGTCTAAGTTGATTTATTCCGGATGAATTTCTATCCAAGTTTCTAGTATCGATTGTAAATTTAAATGCATCGGGGCTGTTGACCCAAGATGGTACTACCGTAAAACTTTCTTCGGTACATCCAGTTGCACGACCATCGGTGTCGTTGTAGGGTACAACGGTCACGAACACTTCATCGCCTGGTTGCAATAGATCGTTACCGCCTCCGTCTTCTAAATTTAGACCGGTTGTATTACCACCAACTACTTGAAGATCATTGAACGGGGTGGACGTGACGCCTCCACGCTCGATCCTAACGGTAACATAGTAACCTGTTGCACCGGGTGTCTGCGCCCAAGTCAGGTTCGCACTCGCAGGGACGTTCGTATCTCCATCAATTGGTGAAATCAATTCTGTGCACAGTACAAATGAGCAATTCACAATATCTCCGGTGATGTTCCAGCTAAAATTGTCTATAAGGTCTTGTCTTTCATCTAATGCGTCACAATAGTTTAGGCCGGTAGCCCCCAAACTTATATTTTCGCGCACTGTCTGTGCGGCCCAACCGATCAAGGTATTGTCATAGTTTTCCTGTGACAGTCCTGAGTTTGAAAGCATATCGTTCATGGCCGATACGTTGCTAATGTTCCAAGAGCCCAGATCAAGGTCAAAGGCAGCGGCATTTTGGAACATTCCTCTCATATTTGTAGCCGAGTCCATTACCCAACCTCTAAGGTCTTGGTTAAAGAGCGTTGCATTCTGGAACATATTGCTGAAGTTGGTGACCAACGTCACGTCCCAAGTGTCCAATGGTTGATTAAATTGACTTGCAGCACTGAACATACCGGACAGGTTTGTAATTGCGGTGGGCGTCCAAGCGTTTAGGGGCTGATTGAATGCTTCGGCTCCCCTGAACATATTACTCATGTTTTCTACTTTGCCAACATTCCAACCCGTAATATCTTGGTTGAATAGTATAACATTTTCGAACATTCCGCTCATATTGGTTACTTCATTGACCAACCATAGATTCAGTGGTTGGTTGAAGGATGGGCAATCCCTGAACATATTGCTCATATCTTCTACTTTGCTCACATCCCAAGCATTTAAAGGCTGATCAAATATCATGTCTATGAAGAAACCATCGAACATTCCGCTCATATTGGTTACGTTGCTTACATCCCAGTTTTCAAGGGGTTGATTAAACCTTGTTGCTCTATGAAACATTTGCGACATATCCGTCACTGCACTCACGGTCCAATTATTGATATCTTGGTTAAAATTGCTATACTGCGAGAACATACCGGACATATCCGTTACTTTATCCACGTTCCAACTAGTCAATGGTAAGTCATATGCTGAACCTTCGAACATATTTGACATATCCGTCACATTATCTACCGTCCAGTCATTTAGTGGCTGATTAAAGCTATTTGTATAACGGAAGGCTCCGCTCATGTTCAACACTTGTGTCGTATTCCAATTACTAATGTTCCTATTGAACCTGCCCGCACCACTGAACATTAATGACATGTCGGTTACGTTATCAACTCGCCAATTATCCAAGGGTTCATTAAAAAGGTTCGCACCTGAAAATGTCTCAGACATATTGGTGACGGCATTTGTGGTCCAACGGTCCACAGGTCGATTAAAAACGCGTGCACCAGCAAATAATCCCGACATATTTTCAATAGTGCTAACATCCCAATTGTTTACGATACCATTGAATGTGATGCAATTCCTGAACATGTTTTGCAATGTGGTAACAGCACTTAAATCAGGCGCGTCAATAGAGTCGAAATTCAAGTTTTCGCAACCATGAAAAGCATCTTCCATAGTCTGCCACTCAATAGTACCCCAACTCAAGATTTCAATGATTTTAAGCTTATCTCCCGTATTATTGAAATATATGGCAGGAAACGTACCGCTAATGGATATGGTATAGTTGCCGGGTGTGGAGTAGGTATGAGTAATATCTCCTGTTACGCCAGTATCATTGTTGCCATCTCCCCAATCTACATCATAATTGTAGGTGGTATACGCTGGGTTTGTTGGTATGGTGATTTCGTTGGCCAATGAAGAGCCGAAACTTTCGTTGGTCGTATTCCAGATAGCTGAAAAATCTTGGGCAAATAGGTTACAACTTAAAAATAGTAGAAAAAGGGGAAATAGTTTCTTAGTCATGGTGGTTAAAAAAGTGTTTGATAGTAACGGAAACTGTCAGTAAATATTTTAACATTTATTTTAATTCACGGTTTTCAGGGAGGTGTTAAATACAAATGTAATAGGAGGGTTTTTCCCCTAAAACACGGTAAACCGTGAATCTTCTAAATCCAAAATGTTCTTATTTTAAAAGTAGATAGAGACTTTATGATTGAGCTTTCTAGGGATGTTGTTGCAGATGGATTAAACGACTTTAATCCTATTTGTCCTTTCAACAAGATTGCTCTTAAGCACTTAGTTGGGTGTAAAGGCGATGAAGAACTACACGCAATTGTATTTCTTTTCAATACTTTCCCACCAAGGTTTCAGGATAACGTGGAACAGACGATTCCTACGCGTTTAACCCCAACTGTTGAAAATTGAATTCAGAAATATGGATTTTGAGCACTAATAATTACATGCTGAATGCTCTAGTAGAAATAAAAAAATCACCTTAAATACAGAAAATGGAAACGTACGGTTGTATACATTTCAATTTGTTCATTATCTATTTCCCAGTCGTTGCGAAATTAAAATAGATTGTCCATTTTCTTTTGGATTGCCTCCAAACATAAATTCCCCGAGCTACCTTCGTGCGTGTGTTCAATATCCCGTTTTGGAGAAAAAGTCCCAGCTTGAATTTCTTGCCCCATTTTTTTATAGGCATCCCTAAAAGGCATTCCGTTTTGAACTAATTCGTTCAAGGTATCTACGCTAAAAAGATAATCGTATTTGGGGTCTTCCAAGATATTTTTATTAATCTTGATTTCTTTAAGGCTGAAAGTCAAAATCTCCAAACAAGCTTTTATATCTTGAATAGCAGGAACAATGATTTCCTTCACCAATTGCAGATCCCTGTGGTAACCGCTTGGGAGGTTGTTGATGACCAATGTTAATTGATTTGGCACAGCTTGAAGTTTATTGCACTTACCACGAACCAACTCAAAAACATCTGGATTTTTTTTATGCGGCATGATACTACTGCCTGTGGTTAATTCATCTGGAAAGGAGATAAAATCAAAATTCTGACTCATATACAAACAGATGTCCATGGCCATTTTTGATAATGTAGCGGCGATACTTGCAATTCCAAATGCAGTAGCTTTTTCTACTTTCCCTCGTCCCATTTGGGCAGCGACAACATTGTATTTCTGGGTTTTAAATCCCATTTCTTTCGTAGTGAAAGACCTATCTATCGGGAAAGAACTTCCGTAACCTGCCGCACTTCCTAACGGATTTTGGTCTACAATTTTATTGGCAGCTTCAACAAAATATAGATCGTCTATTAAACTCTCCGCATAGGCCGAAAACCATAAGCCAAAAGAGGAGGGCATGGCAATTTGCAAGTGCGTATAACCGGGTAACAGGACTTTTTTATGCTCTTCGGCCAAATTCATCAATAAATCAAAAAGCGACTTGGTTTGCGATTTAATTTCTAAAAGCTCGTCCTTTAAATACAAATGCATCGCCACTAGCACCTGATCGTTTCGCGAACGTGCCGTATGAATTTTTTTGCCAGTGTCTCCCAATTTTTCGGTCAGTAAGAATTCAATTTTGGAATGCATGTCCTCAAAGGAATCCTCAATGGTAAATTCACCATTTCCTATGGTTTTGCCTATATTTTCTAATTCGTTCACCAAGGCTATAGTTTCCGTATTAGTGAGCAATCCAATTTTTCCCAACATTTTCGCATGGGCTTTGGATGCCATTACATCATACTTTGCCAAAAATAAATCAAGTTCCCTATCGTTACCCACCGTAAAGTGGTCTATTTTTTTGTCGGTGCTAAAGCCTTTGTCCCAGAGTTTCATGTTAAATAGATGTTAGATTTTAGATAAAAGATATAAGACGGACCAACTTTAGTCTAGCATCTCATATCTAACATCTCAATTCTGTTTTATAAATCCTTCTAATATTTTAATATATAAATCGATTCCTTCTTCTATCTCATGAACATAAATATATTCATTTGCGGAGTGCGAACGCGTACTGTCCCCAGGTCCCAATTTTAAGGATTGACAAGTCAATGCCGCCTGGTCGGAAAGGGTAGGGGAACCATAGGTGGTCCTTCCCAAGGCAATGCCCGATTGTACCAACGGATGGTCTCTATCAATCTTCGAGGAATTCAATTTAAGCCCTCGCTCCTTAATCTCACAGGGTGCTTGGGATTTCAATAAATCCGCAATTTCTTTATTGGAATAGGCATCGTTCACCCTGACATCAACTACCAATTCTACTTGCGAAGGTACTACGTTATGTTGGCTGCCCCCATTAATTTGTGTTACGGTCATTTTCACATCGCCCAACGCTTTCGAGGTTTTCTCGAATTTGTAATTCTTGAACCATTCCAACACTTCAATCGTGTTGTAAATGGAATTGTTATCGTTCGGATGTGCGGCATGGGACGGTGTTCCTTTTACAACGGCATCAAATACGACCAACCCTTTTTCGGCGATGGCCAATTGCATGAGCGTGGGTTCGCCCACAATGGCTACATCAATCTTAGGAAGGCTCGGCAACAATCCTCTTAAACTGTTTTCCCCGGCATTTTCTTCCTCCATGGAAGCTACCATTAGCAAATTATGGTTTAGATTTTCAATTTCGTAGAAATATGTGAAGGTGGCCAATAACGAAACCAAACATCCGCCGGCATCATTACTGCCCAAACCGTACAGTTTACCCTCTTCAACATGTGGATAAAACGGGTCTTTGGTATAGGCTTTGTTAGGTTTTACAGTATCATGATGAGAGTTCAACAATAAGGTTGGTTTATTCTCGTCCCAATATTTATTCTTTGCAAAAACATTGTTGTGAATACGCTCAAATGGGATGCCGAAGGCCTTGAACCAATCTTCTATAGCATTGGCCGTTTTATCTTCTTCACCAGAAAATGATTGGATTGAAATCAGTTGTTTCAATAAATCTAATGCTTTCTCTGTCAATTTTTCCTGCATCATTTTATAAAGTGATAGTGGTAAAAAGTTTATTTTCTGGGTGTAGCATAGCATGATGTCCGATACATATTTTTTCTACGCCGCGTTCCACGGCGTAAAAGCAATTGTCAATTTTCGGAATCATTCCGTCTGCGATAATACCATCCGCTAAAAATTGGGTGTAGCTTCTATTATCAATTTGTTCAATGACGGAGTTTTCATTATTAATATCTCGTAAAACGCCCTTTTTTTCAAAACAATAATATAATGTTGTCTCGTAAAATTTGCTCATATGAATAGCGATTTCTGCTGCAATCGTATCCGCATTTGTATTTAACAACTGGCCGTTACCATCATGTGTAAGGGCGCAAAAAACAGGGATCAATCCTGTTTTTAAAAGTTTGGAAAGTACCTTGGTGTTGACATCATCAATATCTCCTACAAAACCATAATCTATAGCCTCCACAGGTCTTTTATGCGCTTGAATGGTGTTGGCGTCCGCACCGCTCAAGCCAATCGCATTACATTTGAGGGACTGTAGCTGTGCCACAATGTTCTTGTTGGTCAGCCCACCATACACCATGGTAATAATTTCCAGGGTTTCTGCGTCCGTGATTCTTCGCCCGTCTATCATTTTTGAGGGAACACCCAACTTGGCGGCCAATTGCGTGGCTAATTTTCCACCACCATGAACAAGGATTTTAGGTCCTTCCATTTGGGAAAAGAGCTTTAAGAACTTCGCCAGCTCATCTTCGTTTCCAATAACGTTTCCACCTATTTTTACTACGGACAAGCTCCTCCCGTCCTCCCCCTCCCCAAAGGTTAGGTGTTTTTTATTCGTTTTTTTCATTTTTTGTATTCTTGGCCATTATCGTCATTGCAATAATCAATAAAACATTGCTAGTAGGACCCATGTAATCTTTCCAATTTGCAGTAGAGTATTCAATTCGCAACATATTTACAATAAACAAGGCCAATGCTAATAAAGCTATCACAATAAATACTATTCTTTTACGGTTCATCCTATCTTGTTTATAATTCCCCCTTTGGGGGATAGGGGGCTTAGTATTTTCTTTAAAACCAATTGCGCAGCATAAGTTCTGTTATTGGCCTGTTCGATTACCAAGCTTTGGTCGCTATCTAAAACGTCATCCGCTACCACTACATTACGTCTTACGGGCAAGCAATGCATAAATTTGGCCTTTCCCAATTTTTTTTGGGTCATCATCCAATCTTTATCCTTTTTTAAAACCTTTCCGTAATCGGAATAACTACTCCAATTTTTCACATAAATAAAATCTGCATTTTCACAAGCTTTTTTTTGGTCGTATTCAATAGTGCATCCTCTTGTAATATTGGGGTTCAGTTCATAACCTTTGGGATGGGTTATCACGAAATCGGCATCTTGCAATTGCATCATTTGAACAAAAGAATTGGCCACGGCATGCGGTAAGGCTTTTGGATGTGGTGCCCATGACAAAACTACTTTTGGCTTTTGCAGTACGTTTTTTTCTTCTATGGTAATGGCATCGGCAAGTGCCTGTAACGGATGCCCAACGGAACTTTCCATGTTCACCACAGGAACAGAAGCGTACTTTGCAAAACCATCCAGAACAATCTCAGCTTCATCTTTTTCCTTATCGGTCAAGGATGCGAAAGCACGTATTGCCACGATATCACAGAATTGTGAAACAACTCTTGCCGCCTCTTTGATATGTTCCGATTTTCCTTGATCCATCACCGCGCCATCCTCAAATTCCAATTGCCAACCTTCACTTCCAAAATTCATGACCATTACTTCCATCCCTAAATTCATAGCTGCTTTTTGGGTACTGAGACGGGTACGTAAGCTATTGTTGAAAAACAGGAGGCAAATTGTTTTTTCTTTGCCCAAACTTTTATCTGCCAACGGATTTTCTTTCAGACTTTTTGCTTCTTTTACCCATTCGGTCAAGTTATCGATATCATGTATGGAAAGATAATTTTTCATGGTGTGCTAAGCTATTATTTTGGTGAAATTACTTTTGCCGTGAAGCGCATCGGTCATAAAATTTTCTTTTAATCCGTTTACCACCCAAGTTTCAATACCTTCATTTTGTGCAATGATAGCCGCCTCTATTTTGGACTGCATACCACCGGTGCCGTGCGAGGATTTTTCAATACTAATCTCCTTTTCCAAATCCTTGATATCCGAAACTGCGGCAATTGTTTTAGAATCCCCTTTTTCTATGGATGTTTTAGTATAAATCCCATCTGTATTGGTTGCAATGATGAGCATATCTACTTTTAATAGAGCGGCAGTCAATGCCGCTAATTTATCATTGTCCCCAAATTTAATTTCGTCGGTAGCAACGGTATCGTTCTCATTTATTATGGGAATAAAGTTATTTGCAACGAGTACATTGATCGTGTTTTTGATGTTCAACTTGGATTGTGCCTTTTCAAAATCCGAATAAGAAAGCAGGCATTGTGAGGTAAACAGTCCGAGCTCCCTAAAATTTTCCTGAAAAATACGCATGAGATGGGGCTGCCCGATTGCCGCTAACGCTTGCTTTACATTAATTTCCTCTCCGTTATGTTCCAGCTTTACAAACTGTTTGGCCGCCGCAATAGCGCCCGAACTAACGATTATGAATTCATAATCCTCCTTCAGAAATGCTATTTGCCTACCAATATCCTCAATTTTCCCTCGGGAAATATGGTCGGTCTCCTTGGTCAAGGTATTGGAACCAATTTTTAATAAGATTCTTTTCTTTGCCATTTTATCTCGTTTGTCCGTTTCCTTTTACATACCACTTATTGGTAACCAAATGTTGCAAACCAATAGGTCCTCTTTGGTGTAGCTTGTCCGTACTAATGGCCAATTCTCCTCCCAGGCCAAATTGACCTCCATCTGTAAAACGAGTGGATGCATTGTGATACACCGCTGCGGTATCTACAGACTGCATAAAAGTGTTGGCAGTATCATTGTTTGCCGTAACGATTGCAGCAGAATGCCCACCTCCGTATTTGTTGATGAAAGTAATGGCTTCCTCCACATCTAGTACTTGTCCCAAGACAATTTTATAGTCCAAAAATTCTTCATACCAAACCGATTCGTCTTTCATTGGCATTGTATTTTCCAGGCCGTTCAATTTATGGTCCGTTAAAATTTCTACATTGCTCTTTTTTAATTCTTGGATGAGCTGTTGTAAAAATTTCTGTTTCCTTGGTAGGTTCTTTGAAATCAGCACTTTATCCAAGGCATTACAAGCTGATATTTTGGTTGTTTTTGCATTGATGATAATATGCAGTGCCATTTGTAAATCGGCTTCCGCATCTACGAACACGAAGTTATTGCCCCGTCCACTTACTATGACGGGACAAGTGGCATGCTGTTTTACAAAAGCGATGAGTTTTTCGCCACCTCTTGGAACAATTAAATCTAGTTTTTGGGTAGGTTTTTCAAGAAAAGCCTGTGTTTCTGTCCTGTTGAATTGGAGATAGATGACCCAGTCTGTCGCATGTCCCAAATCTTCCAAGGCTTGATGCCAAAGGTTCACTAAAATCAAGTTGCTGTTCAACGATTCCTTGCCTCCTTTTAAAAATATTTTGTTGCCCGATTTAAAAGCGATTCCAGCGGCTTCAATCGTAACATCAGGTCTTGATTCATAAATGATGAGAATGGTGCCAAAAGGAGCTGTTCTATTGCTTACCTGAATACCGTTTTCATGCGTGAAACCGAATCGTTCTACATCTAAAGGGTCAGTTGCATTGGCCAATTCTCTCAAGGATTTGACCATACCTGAAATTTTGGTGTCATCGACTTTCAATCGGTCTCTCATCGAGATGTCATCGCCGGTATAGTCCTCCAAATCGATTTGATTGGCCTTTAGAATAGCTGTTTGATGGTCAGCAACGAGTTCCGCCATTTTAGTCAATACAGCGTTTCGTTCTGTTATGTTCAGGGGTTTGTTCACTTTAGTTCTGCTTTTAGGGCGTTGAAAAATATATCGATGTGTTGCTTCGTGATATTGAGCGCGGGTAAAATTCTGAGCACATTTTTGTCTTTTGCACCACCTGTAAACAAATTTTGGTCGTAAATAAGTTTTTTACGCAGTGCCGCTACCTCAAAGCCAAGATCAAGACCAAGCATTAAGCCACGTCCTTTGACCCGTTTTACCTGTGGGATTTCTTTGGCCTTTTCATTGAAATACGTTCCAAGTTCAGCGGCATTTTGAATAAGGTTCTCGTTTTCCAGAACTTCCAAAACCGCCAAAGTTGCTACACAAGCCAAATGGTTGCCCCCAAAAGTGGTGCCTAGTAGTCCGTAAGATGCTTTAATACGATCATGAATCAGAATTCCTCCCACGGGAAAACCGTTGCCCATGCCTTTTGCAATACTTATAATGTCAGGTCGGATATCATGATGTTGAAAACCGAAAAATTTCCCACTTCTCCCAAACCCCGACTGTACTTCATCGGCAATTAGGATTACGTTGTATTCTTTGCACAGCTTTTCGATTTTTTGATAGAATTCCGTCGTAGGTTCATCCAGACCGCCAACACCTTGGATGGCTTCTAGGATTACCCCGCAAACATCCCCTTTTTTAATTTCGCTCTTAAAAACATCTATATCGTTCAGAGGAAGAATAGTTACTTTTTGTTGCTTGTTGAGCGGTGCGTTTATCTTTTCGTTATCCGTAGCGGCAACTGCAGCCGAAGTTCTGCCGTGAAACCCATTTTTAAAGGCGATGACTCTACTTTTCCCTGTCTGGAAAGAAGCCATTTTCAAGCCATTTTCATTGGCTTCCGCCCCAGAATTACATAAAAATAGATTATAGTCTTCACAGCCGGAAAGCTGCCCTAATTTGTTAGCAAGTTCTTTTTGTAAAGGATTTTGAACCGCATTGCTGTAAAAGCCAATTTTGTCCAACTGGTCTTTAAGTCGTTTTACGTAATGTGGATGTGAATGCCCTATGGAAATGACCGCGTGACCTCCATAGAAATCCAAATATTCCTGTCCCTTATCATCGGTAACCACAATTCCTTTGGCCGAAACAGGCGTTACATTATAAAAGGGATAAACATTGAATAGGTTCATATTCTTTTTATTTTTTAAGCTCTCCTCCTCGTCTGAGGAGAGGAATGAATTCCGATTTATCGGAAGAAAGGGGTGGTTGACCACGCAAACTTGCTCAATTCTGAGTAAGTTATTTTCTTTTGCTAAGGCTTACGTTTTTAGACCCCCTCCGCTTTTCCACAATAAAGTGGAAAACCACTTCCCCTCGTCTGAGGGGAGGAGCCTTAACCTTTCTATGTTGTTTTAAACTCGGTTATTTTATCAAAAGAGGCCACAATTCCCTGAATGAGCGAGGAGCTTAACCCTTGATGTTCCATTTCGTTCAATCCTTGAATCGTACAGCCCATGGGCGTGGTTACACGGTCTATTTCTTCTTCCGGATGGTTTCCTGATTCTATCAAGAGGCTTGCCGCTCCGTTACAGGTATGCATAGCCAATTCTTGAGCTTCCTTCGCATCAAAACCCAATTGAATGGCACCTTGTGTAGTAGCACGAATCAATCGCATCCAAAAAGCGATACCACTGGCACAGATGACAGTTGCCGCTTGCATTTGTTCTTCGGGAATTTCCATGGAATGTCCCATCCGGTTAAAAATGGCTTTTGCCAAGTCTATACGTTTTTTGCCCAGTGCATTCCCGCAAATACAGGTTATGGATTTACCAACGGAAATAGCGGTATTGGGCATGCTCCTAATGATACAATGGTCGGTGCCAATGGTAGCTTCAATTTTTTGAATACCGAAACCGGTAATGGCACTGATGATGACATGGTTTTCAATAAACAAATGCTTGACGTCGTTTAAAATATCTTCAAAATGCCCAGGCTGCACTGCGAAAATTAAGATATCCGAATTTTTGACCGCCTCCTGATTGTCCGAAGTAACGGTAACGTTACCGTATTTTTCAAACTCCTTGATGGATTCAGGATTCCGTTTGGTCATATACATGCTCGTGGCTCCGTTGCTATTGAGGATGCCTTTGGCTATGGCCAGACCTAGATTCCCTGTTCCTATGATTGCTATTTTCATTTATGATAGTAATTAGTAATAAGTACAGAGTATTCAGTACTCATTTCTGTTCAACAATATTTTCTTAATACTAAATACTTAGTACCCAATACTTAATACACTCCCGCTTTTAAATTCAATCCTAAATCTTCTTCCAACCCAAAAATGAGGTTCATGTTCTGTACTGCCTGTCCAGACGCTCCTTTTAAAAGGTTATCAATGGCCGAGGTAATTAAAAGAACATTTTCATGTTTATGAAGATGTACATGACACTGATTGGTATTAACCACTTGTTTTAGATGTATGGGTTCTTCCGCGACTTGGGTAAACAATGCATCTCTATAAAAATTTTGATACAGTATTTTAGCCTCTTCCAGACTACCTGAAAAATCAGTGTAGCAAGTGGCAAAAATACCCCTGCTGAAATCGCCTCTATTTGGGAGAAATAAAAGAGTCCCAGTGTTATTTTGTAACGATTGTAGGCTCTCGTTGATTTCGCCTAAATGTTGGTGTGTAAAGGGCTTATACCATGAGGCATTGTTGTTTCGCCAACTAAAATGGGTGGTAGCCATTGGTTTTACGCCTGCGCCCGTACTGCCCGTTACTGCATTTATGTGTACGGTGCCGTTTAACTTTTGAGCCTTTGCCAGAGGTAAAAGTGCCAGTTGAATTGCTGTAGCGAAACACCCCGGATTGGCTATATTCTGTGCATCTTCAATCTGATTTCTGTTTAATTCGGGCAATCCATAAACAAATGCTTTTCCATCGGGATTGGCATCGGCCCGTAATCTGAAATCATTACTTAAATCGATGATTTTTGTATCGGTCGAAAAAAGATGTTCTTTTAAAAAGGAAGTCGAATTACCATGCCCCAGACAAAGGAAAACCACATCTACATGCAGATTGACCTTATCCGTAAAATTCAATTCCGTAGTGCCCAGTACATCTGGATGAGCGGATGTAATGGGTTTTCCAGCTCTTGTGGTGCTGTATACGAAATCTATTTCCACTCCGGGATGGTTGAGAAGAATTCGTATGAGTTCCCCGCCCGTATATCCTGAACCGCCAATAATCCCTGCTTTGATCATATCTTCAAAATTCAAATTGAAACACAAAATTCAAATTCAATACGCTAAAATTGCATTTGATTTTGACATTTATATTTTTTATTTCGTATTGTTCTTTCTTATCAACTACTCGGTACCCCCTTTGGGGGCTTGGGGGCTATTCACGTGATTATAAATTTTCCCTGCATTGGATTGTATCTTAATGAAGCCTTTGGCCTCATCTGCCGACCAACCTTTGTTCATTTCGCCATAACTTCCAAAAGAAGCGTTCATTAGATCATGGTCGGAAGAAATTCCGTTCAATCGAAACTGAAAAGGATATAAACTCACAAATACGTCACCTGAAACGGTCTTTTGGGTATCGGTCAGGAAAGCTTCAATGTTTCGCATTACGGGATCCAAATAATTGCCTTCGTGCAATAACATCCCATAGAAATTCCCCTGTTGTTCTTTTTGGAATTGTTGCCATTTGGATAAAGTGTGCTTTTCCAACAAATGATGCGCTTTTATAATCAAAAGAGCTGCAGCGGCCTCAAAACCAACACGGCCCTTAATACCGATAATGGTATCGCCCACATGAATATCCCTGCCAATGGCGTATTTGGAGGCCATTTTTTCAAGTTTTTCAATATTGGCGACAGGATTATCTTTTTGATCATCAATGGCAATCAGTTCCCCTTTTTCAAAGGTCAACTTCACATCTTGCGGCTCTTTTTTCTGTAATTGACTTGGGTAAGCCGAATCCGGTAAGGGCTTTTCTGAAGTCAGGGTTTCCTCGCCACCAACAGATGTTCCCCACAGCCCTTTGTTTATGGAGTATTTGGCTTTTTCCCAAGAGTAATCCACCCCATTTTGTTTTAGATATTCTATTTCGGCTTCTCTAGATAGCTTGTTGTCCCTAATGGGAGTGATGATTTCAATTTCAGGTGCAATAATTTGAAAAATCATATCGAACCGTACTTGGTCATTGCCCGCACCCGTACTGCCATGGGCAATATATTTTGCGCCTACTTTTTTGGCATAGTTTACAATTTCTATGGCTTGGACAATTCGCTCCGCACTTACGGATAACGGATAGGTGTTGTTTTTGAGGACATTTCCAAAAATGAGGTATTTCACGACCTTGTCATAGAAGGTCCGTACCGCGTCGATAGAAGTGTAGGAGGTTGCTCCCAGTTGAATCGCTTTTTCTTCAATGGTCTTGATTTCTTCAGGGGAAAATCCACCTGTATTTACACTTACGGCATGTACTTCAAAACCCTTGTCCTTACTTAAATATTTGGCACAATAACTGGTGTCCAAACCGCCGCTATAGGCTAAAACTAATTTTTTCATTTCATTTTCTTTTTAAGGAATAAATTTTCCTTTATACTCTTTAATCTCTTGAATGCCTTCCCATTTATCTTTTTGTCTTCTTTGGATTTTGTGGCCGAGTCGTATAACATTCCTGTACATAGACACATCTTTTGCTCTGTTCTCGTTAAAACATCAAAGTTTTTACAGGTTTGGCAACCTTTCCAAAACTCGGGATCATCCGTGAGTTCGGAAAAAGTGACCGGTTTATATCCTAACTCATAATTGATTTTCATTACGGGCAGTCCGGTAGTGATTCCGAAGATTTTGGCATCGGGGAATTTTTTTATGGAAAGTTCAAAAATGGCCTTTTTGATTTTTTTGGCCAATCCCTGATTTCTATAATCCGGATGTACAATGAGTCCGGAATTGGCCACGAATTTCTCATGCCCCCAGACTTCTATATAACAGAAACCTGCAAAAACCTCCCCATCCAAAGCAATGATGGCATTGCCGTTTTCAAGCTTTTTACGAATATAGTCCGGGGTGCGTTTGGCAATGCCCGTGCCCCTCACCGTAGCGGAATCCGCTATGGTGTCGCAAATGATTTGTGCGTAGTTAAAATGTGATGTATTAGCAACAACTAAATTCATTGCTATTGGATTTTAAGCGGTAAAAAATAAAATGTGATTATTGTCTTGCGGAAATGGACTCACCTATTTCCATAAAATATATAGTACCCTTACGGGCGACGGCGGCGTGCGAACGGACGTGTGGGAGCGTTATTGCTCAAAGAAGTAAATATGTGTATTTGTTCGTTCATTATGAATCAAATGTACAAATTATATTAAACTGACCTAAGACAACGCCAAATTTTTACAAAAACTTCATGTTTTGTTACGATGTGCAACAATTTCATAAACCAAAAAGGCATATACTGATAAATATTCAATGGAGAGCAACCAAAGATTTTCCTTGAAGTAAGCTCTGGAATATGCATAATAGCTTAAAATGATTACTGCGGACCATAGTATAGCAAATCTATATTTTGTAAAAATAGTGAGGACTACCAAGAAGCTTATGTACCACGGGTGAACCGTAGCAGACATCAAATAATAAATGGTCAAAATCCATAACATGGAGGATAGTAACACCGTCAGGTTCTGGTTTTTTCTCAAAAAAGTAAATAGAAAAACTACAGTAATAGTAACGACGGGTGTAATCTTACCATAGGTTTTGATAAGTTCCCAGGGTTTGGCATCGAGTTGAATCCCAATATGTTTTATGGCGTTCCAAAGTCCTGCATTGAATTCAAAATTGGAGAACCAGAGCCCAATGGTCTTGGAATAGTTGTTGATGAAATCCGATGAATAGAATGGCGCGAACAAGGTTAATGAAGTAAGGCCGATAATAATGTAAAACAGAATACTTCTCTTAAAACCAAAATGCTTTAGAAAAAGGGGCAGAAAAATTAAGGGAACCAATTTAACCGATATGGAACAGGCCAAAACTACGGCGGCCCATTGCCATTTTTGAATGGACAATAAATAAATGGCCCATACAAAGAAAAGAAGCATCACTCCTTCAAAGTGAAGATTTCCAGTCAGTTCTATAATAATCAACGGATTTAGAAAATACCAAAAGATCAAATGCGGAGAGCGGTTTAGATTTTTTAAAAGTTTCCTGCCAAAATAGAAAATGCCAATATCCGCGAGAATAATCATGATTCGCATTGCCATAACCGAACCTAAAATACTTTTTCCGCCTAGCAGTGCAGCAATTGCAAATATCATCTGGTTCAATGGGGGGTAATTGCTAAAATGCCTCGCACTCAGGCTTCCCATACCGTTATATAGCTCTTGGGCGTTGGCGATGACCAAATGTGGCTGTTCTATTAGGGTGTTCGGGATGTTCAAATATGGATTGATGAAATGAATCACCAGTTCACCGTCCCATATAAATCGATAAAAATCTTGGGAAAGATTGGGTTCCCCGAACAGAAATATTAAACGAAATACGATGCCAACACCCAATAGAAATTTAAAGTTCCATTTTTCAAATTGAATGAGTTTGTAGCATAAAATAAAAAGTGCCGTAAAAAGAGTAAGGAGTTTGATGAAGTCCGTTCGTACCAGATGATGGGCGAAAACGAAATAAAAAACCGCGCTCAAAAATGCCAGTGCTATCGAAACTTTGTGCAGTTTCAAATATGTAATAGCTCTTTTAGGCATTTTGGTCAGGATATTGGCTGACTGCTAAAATAGTATATTTTAAAGAAGAGAATTATGCCCTGGCCGTAAGCGACTTTACAAAAACATATCCAAAACCAAGAAATAACATAAAGTGGAACGGGAAGAGTCCAAAATCATTCAATGGAATAGCACTGTACATTCCAAATAAGAAGTACACCATTAGCGCAAATTCCAGTATCATGTTCGGGGATAATTTTTTTGCCAAGTATTTATTGCCTTTCCAAGTTTCCTTGAGGCTATTGATGTTAAATTTAGGGGTGCGTACAAATTCGCTTCGTTTGCCCATGTGACCTTCCAAAACGGCAATGGAGTTGTGCAAGGAAAATCCTAATGCCACGGAGAAAAAGGTAAAGAAAATACGAATGTAGTCAACAAAGCTGTTAAAGCCACTTCCCTGTATGCTCTTATAGGTAAACCAATAGCATACAAACAATATAATGGTACTCAAAATAAAGAAGCTGGTAGCTTCAAAAACCCATCCCAAATGGCCGTACATATTTTTAATGTACAACATGGGAATACTCAATAACGCTACGATAAATACACAAAGAAACATAGAGCTGTTCAACAAGTGCATTACGCCATGAAACTTTGTTTTGAAGGGAATGTTTTTAGCGGTAATAACGCTCCAAACCGTTTTTCTAAAATTCTCCGCACCACCTTTGTTCCAACGGAATTGCTGCGAACGTGCCGCGCTAATGACCACGGGGAGTTCAGCTGGTGTTTCTACATCTTCCAAATATTTGAACTTCCAGTTTTTTAATTGGGCACGGTAGCTTAGATCCAAATCCTCGGTCAACGTATCGCCTTCCCAGTTTCCGGCATCTAGGATACATTCCTTTCGCCATATCCCGGCGGTACCGTTAAAATTGATAAAATGTCCTTTCGCATTCCTACCTACCTGTTCCAATGTAAAATGGGCATCCAATGCAAACGCTTGGATTTTAGTTAAAGTAGAATAGTCTCGGTTAATGTGTCCCCAACGGGTCTGTACCACTCCAATTTCTTCGTCCTTGAAGTAAATAACGGTTTTCTTTAACCAGTCCGGAGAGGGTAGAAAATCCGCATCAAATATGGCAACAAAATCGCCCTTCGCTATTTCCAGACCTTCTTTTAGGGCTCCTGCTTTATAACCTATGCGATTCTCTCTGCGGATGTGCTCAATATCCAAGCCTGTTTCCTTTAATTCCGCTATTCTTTCCGCGGTAATGGTCACTGAGTCATCGGTAGAATCATCCAGCACCTGAATTTCCAATTTACTTTTGGGATATTCTATTTTTGCAATATTCTCCAACAAACGCTCCATAACATATTCCTCATTATACACAGGAAGTTGAATGGTAACATAGGGTATTTCCTTTGGGTCTAATAAGTTGAACTTGGGAGCGGATTGGTTTTGCCTTTTTTGCCCTAAATAATTTATCAATAAATTCAATTGTGCCAAGGCATAAAAGAAGATGAGTACTAACGAAATACTGTAAATCGCAATGATGATGTAAGAGATTGTTAGTGCCATATTATTTAAAACTATATTTAAATATCCAACTCAATATTTTTATGCCGGCAAATATACTACCTTTTACCGTACCTGATACTTTGGAAATACCAATTCTTTTCTTGTAACGTACTGGTACTTCGGTATATGTCATTTTTTTTCGTAACACTTTCAATTGCATTTCAACGGTCCATCCGTAGGTCTTATCTTCCATTTCCAATTCTTTGAGCTTTTTGTATTTAATCGCTCTAAAAGGACCCAAATCGGTAAAATTAGCTCTAAAAAACAGACGCATTAAAAATGTTGCAAGCCAGTTTCCAAAAACCTGTTGCGGTGTCATGGAACCTGCTTCACGTAATTTTTTTCTTCTTGCACCTATGACAAAATCTATATCATCTTGCAAAATTGGAGCTACCACTTTATCCAATTCTTCGGGATAGTCGGAATAGTCTCCGTCAATAAATACGATAATATCCGGTGCTTTAGATTGTTTGGCAATATAATCCATGCCTTTGAGACAAGCATATCCATACCCTTTTCTATTTTCCGTAAGTACGGTAGCTCCTGCTTTTCGGGCATTTTCCACCGTTTCATCCGTAGAATCATTATTGACGACAATAATTTCCGAAACGGAGTCCGGAAGTTCTTTTATCACATGCTCAATGGAGTTCGCTTCGTTAAAAGCTGGAATGATTACCTTTATATCCGCCATTATTTTAAGTCGGATAAACTGTTTTCGCTCTTAAAAGCGCTAAAACTTGTCCATTCCTTGATTTTTTTACCATTGCTGTATTTTTCTGCGGAAGTTAACTTTTCGTTCTTGTATTTTAGACAGTAACCATTTTTAACGCCCATGTTCAGCTGGCATTTATGGTTGATGCGCCCTTGTTTGTCATAAAAAATCCACCAATCTACCTTATCGTCATTTTTATAATGACCCTCTTTGGTGCGCACTCTGTTTTCGTCGTAAAAATACCAATAGCTTTCTCGTTTGTTATATTTATAATGCCCTTGCTCTGAAAGATGACCGTTCTTATGATAGAATTTCCAGTACCCTGTTTTTACGTTGAAGCGCAACCAACCTTCCGACTTTAGTTTACCATTGTCATGGTAGGTCTTTTGATAGATTTTGTTATCATCTGAAGAAATACCATTGCCAATAAAAAAGGCAAACAGCATATATGTGATGATTTTAATAGACATATCTTATTTACGGTTTACAAGGTCCATAAGGTCTACATCATTTCCTAAAAGTACCTGCGTTGGATTAATACGTCCTTTTTCCGGACCGTTCTCCAATTTAAGTACGCCTCTTGGGCATACTGCGGAACAAACCCCACAACCTACGCAACTTGAACGAATAATGTTTTCGCCTTTTTGGGCATAGGCTCTAACATCTATACCCTGTTCACAATAGGTAGAGCAATTACCACAGGAAATGCATTGTCCGCCATTGGTCGTAATTCTAAAACGAGATTTAAAACGTTGTACAAAACCTAAATAAGCTGCCAACGGACAACCAAAACGGCACCAGACCCTGTTCCCAAAAATGGGATAAAAACCTGTTCCGATAACTCCTGCAAAAACGGAACCAATCAGTAAACTATAGGTGTTCTGAACCCCGGAAGTTTTAAAACCGAGCACCGTTCCCGTTTCCGAAAAGAAACTATATAAGGTCATTCCGGTCATGATCAAGGCAAATAAAAGCACGCCGTGGATCAACCAGCGCTCTATTTTCCATGAAAAGAGCGATTTGCTGGAATGCTGGCGATAGGGGTCGCCCAAGGTTTCGGCCAATCCTCCACAGCCGCAGACCCAGGAGCAATACCATCGTTTTCCAAAGAAATAGACCATAACGGGAACAACGACCAAAGTCAATACAATTCCCCATACCAGAATAAACATTCCGATGCCACCACTATTGATCAACGATTTTAAATTCCATTGAAAAAAGAAATCATAGTCTAACGGAAAGGCATTCTTAAAATCATAGTAGGGCATTTGCAGGCGCACCATAATTTCCGGAATCAGAAAGGCAAATACAATTTGAAAGAACAATACCGAAGTGGTACGTACCATTTGGTACATGTTATGCCGGTACTTTATGTACATTCTAACGGCCATGACGGTCATGACTACACAGTACATAAATCCGTAAACGAACCAATGTCCTGCTGGATTACCACTTAAACTTTCACTGATAGGGTCCACGAGGTAAGTCCAGTTTACGGCATACTCCGATCGGAAATAAAGGATGAGGTAAAACCCGACCAAAAAGATAAAGACCAGCCATGCTACCCAACCTCTATTGGTGCTGCTTTTATGATATATGCCATCATTTTTAATGCCTTTTTGACCTAAGAGTACCACATTGGGAACAATGAACATAAGCGCGCCAATGATTCCCAATCCAAAGGTCAGAAACCACATTAAGCCTTTATTTTCTACAATAAAACCACTGCCGGACTTTTTGCCAAGCTCGGCGGCCATGTCATGTGGTTTGGTATAAATTACTTTTTTGTATTCTTTGTTTTTGCGGTGTTGTGCATTGGCTGTTTCTAACGCTGTTGTGATATTCGGTGCAAACGATAGCATTCCCTCAAAGTCCTTCCCAACTACATTTTGTTGAATATTAGTAATAAACACATCACTTTTTATTTTTTTTTGAGTTACAAATTCCTGAAAAATTTCAGGGGTGACTTTGTATGTGCCGATAACAGGCAATATCGTAAAGATGGAGAGCCCAATCAAGAAAATTACCAGTCCTATATTTTTAATTGCTTTCATCAAAAATGTTTTATTTTCATTCCGACAGGGGCCGGAATCTTTTTGTTTTTACTTTAGAATTAGGTCTCGACTGCGCTCGACCTGATACAGTAACTATGCGTTGCTAAATATTCGTTTCCAACTTTTTTTCTTTGGCGAGATAGACGTTCCAAACTCGGTATTGTATTTGGACACAATTTCGTTCTCGTATTGCTTATAAAATTCAGGATCAAAATTGGCATCTTTTAGGTGTTCCATAACATAATCTACGGTACGTTCTTCGGTCAACCATCTGTCAAAAATTTCATGGCGCATTCGCATACCAAAAGTGTTAATGCCCAAGAATAATTTTGATTCATTATGAAATGCGATGGTGATACAGATTTTCTCAGTGCTATGCCGCCAATGAAAGTGCTGCTCGTATTCTTTTTTGCCTTTTTCACTGAATACCCAACCATAGGTTTGATATTCAACATCCAAAAATTTAGCGGAATTGAACCAATGACCCGGTTTATACTCCGTTGGATTACCGCAAAGCGTTTGCGCCAAGGTTTCACCCATCATTCTACCGGTATACCATACCGCTTCTATAGGCCTTCTATTACCTATGGCCTCGTGCTGCTCTGCACAATCCCCGATAGCATAAATATCTTTTGCGCTGGTTTCCAATAACCTGTTGACCTTAACGCCTCTTCCTAGTTCAATTCCTGATTCTTTTAAAAAATCTATGTTCGGGGAAACGCCAGCCGTAAGTCCGACCACATCACACTCAATGGTATCGCCTTTATCCGTGGTTACGGCTTTTGCCCTGCCATTTTCATCCGCAAGGATTTCAACAAGATTTGTTTCCAAGCGTAAATCAATATGATGTTCCAAAATATGCTCATTGATCAGGGCCGATTCCCCTTTTGGTAACACTCCGTTCCAAAAACTGGTTTCGCGAACCAGAAAAGTAACCGGTATTTTTCTACTTCTGAGCATCTCTGCCATTTCTATGCCTATGAGTCCTCCACCAACGATTACAGCTCGTTTACAGGTCTCTTTGTTAGGGGCGTTTTTTTCAAGTGCATCCAGGTCCTGTTTTGAGTAGAGCCCTTGGACACCGTCTAAATCCTGTCCGGGCCATCCGAATTTGTTAGGTTTTGACCCAGTGGCAATCACCAGTTTGTCATAGTCAATGGCTTTCCCGTCCGACAAAATTATTTTCTTGTCTTCCGCCATGATCGTATTTACATAGCCCTTGACCAAATCTATCCTGTTCTTTTTCCAGAACCAATTTTCGTAGGGCTGCGTATGCTCAAATTTCATGTGGCCCATATAAACGTACATCAGTGCAGTTCGTGAGAAGAAATAATCTGTTTCGGCAGAAACGATAGTAATTTTTTTATCGGAGAGTTTCCTAATATGTCGGGCCACGGTTACTCCAGAAATACCATTACCAATAATGACGATATGTTCCATAATTATTTAATTGGTGTTCGTTGTGTCGTTCTTAAAGATAATACTTAACAATATTTTGGTGAACTTCTTTGTTTTTTTCTTTTTGTGAATTGGATTGTTAGAACGTACCTAAAGATCAAGAATTTGTGATAGCTCTGTGATAATTTAACCGGAATTTCGCCTCGCAAAAAAATAGATAGTAACACGTATTCAAGTATTATGGATACCTATTATAGTAAACGGTATTAAATTCTAAAATAAATCATAAAAAACGAAACGAATGTAGGGTTTTAAAAATGCTTGCGACAGAGTAGCAAGTTATAGCCGATTGAAAATCAATTAAATAATAACATGATGAAAAAAATAACCTTAATAGCGATTTTCTTAAGCTTTGCCTTTGGCAATGCACAAAGTACCGCTGAATATTTTACAAAGGCGGATAGTTTTTTAAAGGCCAATGTATCCAATGGAAGAGTGGCTTACAAGAATATAAAAGCAGACCCTTCGGGAATCAATAATTTACTGGATATGGCGAAAGCCATAAGGGTTTCCAAAACCGATGCAAACACCTATCAGGCCTTTTGGATAAATACCTATAATCTTTTGGTCATCAAAAGTGTTCTGGATAATTATCCCTTAAAATCACCTTTGGATGTTGCCGGTTTCTTTGATAAGACGAAACATGATGTAGGTGGAGAAAACATTACGCTAAATGATATTGAAAATAAATTACTTCGTGGAAACTTCCCATCGGAATCAAGATTTCACTTCGTGTTGGTATGCGCCGGGTTGGGTTGTCCTCCCATTATAGCATCGGCCTACAAACCAAGTACGTTGGATGCGCAATTACAGAAACAAACTGTGAAAGCGATCAACGATCCCAACTTTATCCAAGTAAATAAGAACAAAGTAAAAGTATCTCAAATCTTTGAGTGGTATAAAGGAGATTTTACACAAAACGGTAAAAATCTAGTGGACTACTTAAATACCTATAAAAAAGAGCAATTACCTGAAAAAAGTAAGGTCTCTTACTATCCATATGATTGGACTTTGAACGAAGCCAAGTAAAAACAATAAAACAACAACGTAAAAACTTTAAAATGAAATCATTGTACAGGAATTTAATTCTTGCGGGAACTCTTTTAGCCTTTTTTGGCGGAATGGCGCAAGACAGTTTAAAACAAAAAAGTAATATTCAACAATACACCCCTTCAAAATTAATAGAGAAAGGGCAAGTGGATATTAAATGGTTCAACAACCTCTATACACAAACTAAAAGTACCTTCTCAGAAGGGACTGAACCAAGGCAGACTTTTTTTACGTCTACTTTTGAATTCTATACAGGTGTTGGAAATAATAAAAGGGTAAACCTCGGATTGATCGCTAGACTACGTTCAAATGTAATTTCAAATCGCGGTGCTTTAGAAGTATTTTCTTTTGATGGTGAAGAAGGTACTGCAAGATCAGGTCTTACAGCAATAGCCCCTTCCATTAAATTTGTGCCTTTTGCTTCTCTGAGTAACTTTTCCATTCAGAGTTCCATCTTTATTCCATTAATAGATAATGAAAGTGAAGATGGAGCTTTGGATACCGGTTTTAATAGAATTAGAGAGTCCGTTTTCCTAGAGCAAAATGGTTTTGTATGGCAAAACCGTTTGTTTTATGACTATACCTTTCCTGGCGATAAATGGCAATTATTCTCAGAACTGACTACTGAAATTAATTTTGGTAAGTCGGCTGTACAAGATTCTGCTGGTAATACTATCGAAGGAAGCTTTGCCAACAATAGTTTAAACATTAACCCAGGTATCTTTTTAAGCTATTTTCCAAGCTCAAAATTCACGGTCTTGGTCTTGGCACAACATTCACAACGTTTGGATTTGGGAAATGAATTTACACAAGATTTTACGGCTTTGGGCGGTGGTGCTAAATACCAACTGACCGATGCCTTGAACCTAGAGGCCTTGTACACCAATTTTGTTCGTGGTAGCAACACCGGTTTGGGAGAAACTTTTAACATAGGATTACGGGCCATTTTTTAAGAGTGATGCACAAAAAACTTAAATTAGGAGCTGTAATTTATTTCTATGAAAAAATTAGGGCTCCTCTTTTTATATCTCATTCAATTTTCATGTACGGGTGAAGCCCAAAAAAAGCTAAATGGGGTAAGTTTTGTTGCCTCTAGGGAAAAAGCTGCGCAGAAGCATGTGGATGAGATCATGAAAATACATGCCAACAGCGCTGCGGTGATGCCCTTTGGATTTATAAGGGATATCAACTCCCCGGAAATAATTTTCGATACGGATAGGCAATGGTTTGGAGAGACCAAAAAAGGGGCCAAGCAGTATATAGAATTATTACGGGCAAATGGTATTCAAGTGATGTTGAAGCCCCAGATATGGGTATGGCGGGGAGAATTTACGGGAACCATAATGATGAAATCCGAGGCGGAATGGAAGCAGTTGGAAAACACTTATGATAAGTTTATACTCACATTTGCCAAGTTGGCCCAAGAAACAAAAACACCTATTCTATGCATTGGCACAGAACTGGAGAAATTTGTGGAAAATAGGCCGGAATATTGGAAAGGACTAATTAAGAGAATTAGAGCTGCTTATGATGGCAAATTAACATACGCCGCCAATTGGGACGAATACAAAAGAACACCCTTTTGGAACCAATTGGATTATATAGGAATTGACGCTTATTTTCCATTGTCAGAAGCGGAAACGCCATCTGTGGAAGAGTTAAGAACAGGGTGGAAACCTTGGAAAGAAAAAATGATGGAGGTCTCTATGAAAAATGAAAAACCTGTGTTGTTTACAGAATTTGGATATCGTAGTATGGATTATACGGCCAAAAAACCATGGCTTGTGGATCGGAACGAGGAAGGCGTAAACCTGGAAGCACAGGTAAATGCAAAAAAAGCCATTTTTGCTGAATTCTGGAACGAGGAATGGTTCGCCGGAGGATATGTATGGAAATGGTTCATTCAACATGATACTTCAGGAGGAATGGAAGATAATAGGTTTACCCCACAAAATAAACCTGCTCAGGAAGTCATAGCAGAGCAGTATAAAATGTATTCCAATTGAAGTATGCCCTCCTTTTTCTTGCTCTCTGTTTTTTGGGTTGTTCCAATGATTTGGCCGTAGAGAATACTTTGGCAGCTTCTATTTCTGATAAGGAATTTGTTTTGGACAATGTCATAGCCTGTGCCGCTAGCAATCAAAATGATGATTTGGTAAGTGTATTCCTTTATCCAAGGGAAGGTGCAAGTAATCTTCAATATTATGAAGCGAATACTGGAGAGATAGATAAAAACGACTTTACACAATATAACCAAGTAGAAGCCCCTCTGTTGGATGTTTTCAACGGATTCCTAAAAAAGTTTGAAGTGGCTATCCCTGAGGAAAAGTGGGTAATCGTAACTTTTGAGGAAGCCGGAAAAGTACATGTCTCCAATCCTATCCGTATCAAAAATCAAAGTAAGCCCACGGAATTTATTTCCAGTAATGTTTCGGTGCGGACCAATACCATCAATCCGATTTTCAATTGGGAAGACGGCATATATGACGATACCAAAATATACTTTCAGGTGTTGACCGATGTTTCTAATGATTTTATATCCGGCACCTATACTTTTGAAAAAACCTTTCAGTTTTATGAACTAGACAATGTGGTATTGAATATTACGCCCGGCACACCCGAAACATTACAGTCTAATGAAACATACGGATTTACCTTATTGGCGGTGAGTGAGGACAATTGGGTGAATCTATTTTCCGAATTGGATTTTAGCTTGGATTAAAGTTAATCCGCAACATGTGATACATTCGTTATCCCTATCGCTTATTTTTGAATGTTAATTGCACATAATGATTTCTAGATTCCTTCTTTTAACGACTTTAATACTGCAATGTCTGCTTGTAGTTGCACAGGAGGAAACTGTTCTTGATGTAAAAATTAAGGGCACCAAAAGGACAAAAGTATCTTTTCTGAAAAAGCTGATAGAACTTAAACCGGGAATGGATTTGGATTCTACGCTTATGGAAAAGGATATGACGCGTTTAAAAAGGCTACCGTCCATTGCACATGCCTATTACCAAGTTTTTTCTTCGGAAAGTGGACAACATAATGTTTTCTATACGGTTGAGGAGAATTTCACGCTGATTCCCTTTGCCAATCTTTTTAGTTCTTCCAATGATGATTTTGCATTTCGAGTAGGTTTACAAGAATTCAATCTTTTAGGACAGAACATTACGCTTGGAGGATTTTATCAGTTTGATGTTTTTAATTCCTATGGTATCAGTATTCAAGCACCTTATCTCTTCTCGAATAAATTCGGAATCGCTTTCAATTATAATGATTTCACGACACGAGAGCCCGTTTTTTTGGAAGAAGGAGAGGCCGACTATCGTTATAATAATAGGGGTTTTGAAGTATTGGGACTTTATGAAATAAATTTTAAGAACAGAATTGCTTTGGGAACTAGTTTTTTTACGGAAGACTATAGCTATCTAACGGGAGCTGTAAACCCTAACGTGCCGCAAGCGCTTAAAGTGGACAAACATCTTTTTAAACTCATTTACAACCATGACAACGTTGATTATTACTATCAATATTTATCGGGCTTCAGAAGTGCATTGAACTTGCAGTACGTAGGTAGTTCGGACGTGAATTTACCCGATTTTTGGATTGGGTTCAATGATTTTTCATACTATCACAGAGTAGGAAAACGTGGTAATTGGGCCAGTAGGCTTCGTTTGGGACTGGCCAGTAATGTGAATACGCCTTTTGCCCCTTTTACGGTAGACAACAATTTGAATATTCGCGGTGTAGGAAATACGATTGACCGCGGTACCGGTGCCATTGTTTTTAACACGGAGTACCGTCACACCCTAGTGGATAAAGATTGGTTCGTATTACAAAGCAATATTTTTGTTGATGGTGGGTCTTGGCGAAATCCTGGAGGGGATTTTAGTGATTTTGGTGATAATCAGAACATTCGTATTTATCCGGGATTGGGTTTGCGGTTTATGCACAAACGTATTTTTAATGCTATTTTTAGGATCGATTATGGTTACGGCATTACCAAAGACGGGGATAGGGGTATTGTTTTTGGTATTGGGCAATATTTTTAGACATGCGTATTCTAAAATTTTAGAAAGAATACCTAAAAATGATTCCAACCTCTATTTTTGTAATCGTTATTTTGATGCATTGAAAAGAGGCATGAAATTTGTTTTTGTGAAATCATGAGATCCAAAGTCTTTATCCTATTGTTTACTTTCTTTAATCTAGGTCTTTATGGTCAGGATTCGATACAGATGATTACTGCTGATAAAGGCGATGGGATATTGTCCTTGTTGCGCAAACAAGGTGTAAATCCCTATGACTATTATGATCAGTTCGTCCGTTTGAACATTGACAACCTAAGGGATAGTATCCACTTATATGAAGGGCGTTCCTATATTTTCCCAAAAGCAGCATTGGATACCGTTCCTATTTTAGATTCCATTCAAGAACAGACCAAAACCATTAAGGAAATAAAAGTTGAGACCTTTCCTATTTTTGGAAAAGAATATGAAACGGTTGTGGCCAAAAGTGAACGTTTAAAAGAATCGGTTTACTACTTGGTTTCAGGTCATGGAGGCCCTGACCCCGGTGCCATGGCCAAATATGCAGGAACCTCTATTGCCGAGGATGAATATGCGTACGATATCACATTGCGATTGGCCAGGGAACTAATGGCCCATGGAGCGGAGGTTTATATTATTATAAGGGATGAGAACGATGGTATAAGGGACGAACGCATTTTGGAAATTGACCATGACGAGGTAGCATATCCCGATAAAACAATACCGCTAAATCAATTAAAACGTCTTAAACAACGTGTTGGTATCATAAATAAGCTGTACAAAAAGAATAAAGGAAAATTCCAAAGGCTTATCGTTACGCATGTGGATAGTAGAAAAGTTGGTCAGAACATAGATGTGTTTTTCTACCATCATGAAAAAAGTAAAAACGGAAAGAAATTGGCCGAGAGCGTTCATAAAACCTTTCTCAGCAAATACAAGAAATACCAACCCAATAGAACGTACACAGGTACTTTTCAAGATCGGACCAATCTTTACATGGTAAAGAATACATACCCTGCAATGACTTATATAGAAATTGGGAACATTAGAAATAATAAGGATCAAAGACGTATTCTAGATCCGGCCAATAGGCAGGCTTTGGCCAAATGGATAGCTGAAGGCGTTCTTTTGGATTTCGATACTGGTGAAATAGGTCCGATACGATAATTAATCTGATTGGTGGTTTTGGGGATGGATGTACCGGGGAATATGATATATTATTTTAAAACGGTATTCTAAAGAATCAGGTCGCAATTTTTCGTTTGTAATACTGGTATAGATCATCGGGCGCAGCCCCAAAATAATGTTTTAGATGGATGACACCAAAATGGCACTGTAACGAGACCATCCCTTTTTCCTCATATCGCCTTGCCGAAGTCCGTACATATTCCGGAAGTATTTTAAACGGGGACATTTTATAAATGCGGCCAATAAACTCGTTGTCCTCGTATATTTTATAGTCTTCATTGAAACCACCCGCTTTTTCAAAAAGCTTTTTTGTGATGAAAAGAGATTGGTCGCCACCGCGGCAAATTTTATGGTTCAATTTGGTGAACCAAGAGAAAACCCGAAGAAAAAGGCTTCGGCTATCAAATTTCATTTGAAAACAACCCACTTGGTATCCGTCTGAATATGCTTTTAAGATAGAACGGTCAAAAGCTGCGGGAGGTAATGTGTCTACATGTAAAAAATAAAGTATATCCCCTTTCGCTAGTCGGGCACCTAAATTCATTTGTTTGCCACGGCCTTTTGGAGAACTTACCACTGTGACACCAAAAGACCTTGCCTCTTTGATGGTGTCATCAGTGCTACCACCATCAATGACCAATATTTCGGCTATTTGCCCGGAAGAAGAATGCTCTTGAATGCTAAAAAGTACTTTTTTAATATACGCTGCCTCATTAAGTACTGGAATAATGATGCTAATTTTGGGAACTGACCTATTCATGCAAACTTTTTACACGTCAATAGTAGGCCCGTGCGTCTTGAACTTACAGTTGCTTGATCAATTCTCGGAATAATTTAACCATTTTTGGCTCTGTTGCTCCGGCGATTTCAATAATTTCAGCAATGTCCACAGGTTTTAGGTTGTCAGGGTCACATTCATCCGTTAAAACGGAAACGGCCACGATAGGCAGGCCCAGATGATTTGCAACGATAACCTCGGGAACCGTGCTCATTCCAACCGCATCGGCCCCTATAATCTTTAACATGCGATATTCTGCCTTTGTTTCCAATTGTGGACCTACTACAGAGGCGTAAACTCCTTTTTGTAGTGAAATGTCATTTTCTTTTGCGATTTCAATTAATTTCTGGCGCATTTCCAAATCATAGGGTTCGGACATATCCGTGAAGCGCTCACCGAATTCTGCCACTCCTTTAAAAGCTAATGGGGATCCTCCCTGTAAATTCAGATGGTCTTCTATCAACATCATATCCCCTTTTTTAAACTCCAGATTTATGGCTCCTGCGGCGTTGGATATGAATAATTGCTTAATCCCTAACAAGTGCATTATCCTAATGGGATAGGTAATGTCCAAGAAATCATAACCTTCGTACAAATGGAAACGCCCCTGCATGACCACCACTTTTTTATCTTCTATGGTCCCGAACACCAATTTTCCGGTATGAAATTCTACCGTAGCCAGGGGGAAGAAAGGAATGTGATTGTAATGTGCCTCGATAGGGTCTTTTATTTCATCTACCAACTTTCCGAGTCCCGTACCTAGAACGATGCCTATCTCAGGATTATCAAAACCTTTGTTAATCAAGTAGTTTACAGATTCTTCTAATTGTTTTTTTGTCATGCTTGCATGTGTTTTAAAAAAGGTTCAAAACCAGGATTGTTTTGAATGTCCTCATAATGATCAATATCGTTTCGTTCTTCCAAAAGCGCAAATTTTTCATTGGCCAAATCACCTAGTGTATTTTCTAGAACGGTTTCCGACCCCCAATCTTTGTTTTTAAAAAGTTCCGATTTCATTTTTTTCATTCCCAGAAGATAATATCCGCCATCTTGAGCAGGGCCCATAACGAAATCATTTTGGTTCAAAGCGCTGAAAGCCTTTTCCAAATCGTTTTGGTCCAAATCGAACATATCACTGCCAATGATAATTATTTTTTCAAACCCCCTTTCAAATCCGTCAATGAAGGCATTTTCCATCCTTTTGCCCAAGTCGGTCCCTTTTTGTTGCCGCTTCTCAAAAAATGTATTGTTCCAAATGTCATTCTCCCAAATCTCTTCGGAGTAATAAACTATTTTTTTAGCAAAAAGATTTTGGGTGATTTTCACCGTGTGGTCTAAAAGAAACTTATAAATATCCAGTGCTGCAAGGTTGCCTACTTTGGCCGCTAATCTCGTCTTACATTTGCCCAACTCAGGATTCCGTGTAAAAATAAGCAAGAGGTTTTTAGAATTGGCCAAATGAAAATCTATGGTTTTATCGTCCTTAGTTTCCTTTTTCGTGTGTAGTATTCCCAAGTTGTATTAAGGTTTGTTTATAAATTACTTTTTTCCGCTATATACTTTTTCACCTTTCGTGAGCAATTTGCCCCAATGTTTGTTAAAGGCATGTACGCTATCGGTCTCTTTTTCATACTGATTGTACACTTTACCATCTTGATTTTTCCATTCAAAGATACCGCCGTATAGATTTTGTACGTCTTTATAGCCCATAGCTAACAATTCTTCTCCAATATTTTCGGAACGTACACCAATAGAGCAATATACTACCATAGGCTTTGATTTGTCAGGAAACTGCTCCGCGAATTTTTGTGCATTGAATTTTTTATGTCCCACCCAAATAGCATTTTTTAAATGACTGATTTCAAATTCTTCCTTTTTACGGGTGTCCAATAAAATCATATTTTGTGAAGGAGAAAGATGCTCCGGATAAATATAAGGGACTGATTCCTTATTGAATTTTTTAAGGGTATTGTCCAATTTACTTTGGGCAACCAATGTGCAACAACAAAATAATATAGCAACAACGAAGATTAGAAACCTCATATCTTGGCAGATTTTAGTACTGCAAAGGTACTATTTAAGAGAGGTATGAGAAATTGTGAAAATTCTATTTTTTAGAATAATGTTTTATAAACAAGAAATCCTCGCAAACACGAGGATTAATTGTGGTGCCTCCAGGAATCGAACCAGGGACACATGGATTTTCAGTCCATTGCTCTACCAACTGAGCTAAGGCACCATACGCTATAAGCGGCTGCAAATATAATTTCAAATTTAGGATATACAAACTAAATCATAAAAAAAGCATTTTGTTTTCTTCAATTTATAATCTTTGCCATATGAATTTAATCATAGACGCAGGGAATACACGGATAAAACTGGCCGTATTTCAAAAAAATAATATGGTCTACAATGAAACCATAACCTTGAACGCTTTTCAGGAAGGTATAAAATTTGTTTTTGAGAAATATCCAAGGATCAATGCCGCTATAGTATCAAGTGTGGGTTTTTTGACCAAATCCCACGAAGACATCCTACAATTATATTGTAAGGTCCACAAATTGTCCTATAAATCCAACCTCCCCTTTAAAAATTCATATGCTACGCCCCAGACCCTTGGTGTGGACCGCATTGCCCTGGTCGCTGCGGCCTATTATAATAAACCGCACAGCAATACCTTGGTCATAGATACGGGAAGCTGTATCACTTTTGATATTATCAATGATTTTGATGAGTATTTGGGAGGTGCTATTTCCCCAGGTATTCAAATGCGTTATACGGCCATGCACGAACAGACTTCAAGGCTTCCTTTGTTAAAAAGGGAAGAGGTCTTGGACTACATTGGGAACTCCACGGAAAATAGTATGCACAGTGGGGTAATCTATGGGGTTGCCAATGAAATTGATGCAGCCATAGACATGTATAAATCACGTTTTAAAGATTTAACAGTTATTTTAACAGGCGGTGATGCCCAATTTTTGTCAGAACGACTAAAAAATACCATATTTGCGGATTCCAAATTTCTCCTGAAAGGACTTAACCATTTGCTGGAATACAACAAATTTTAGATGGTCAAAAAAATTGTAATTGCAATAGTGTATATAGCTGTCATAGGTTCATACGCTCAAGACGGTACTATATCACCCTATTCTTTTTTTGGTATTGGTGATTTAAGGAATCCTGGAACCATGGAAAACCAGATGATGGGAGGGGTTGCCGTTTTTGCCGACAGTACGCACGTTAATTTACAAAACCCCGCGGCATATGCTAATTTAGGTGTTCGGTACGGGGATGATTTTGGAGTGACCGTCTACACCATAGGTCTTTCCAATAAACAGTTTCGTTTAAAGGATTTCACACAGGAACAAAGCAGTTCGGTAACGAATTTGGACTATCTTTCTTTGGGTTTTAGTATAAAAGAAGGCTTCGGAATGGGCTTTGGTATTATGCCCTATTCTTCCGTGGGTTATAATTTAGTCGAACAAAGGACTACGGGAGCCAATCCGTTGACCAACATTTTCTCCGGAGAAGGAGGGCTTAACCGCGTTTATTATTCCATCGGATATGAAGTTGTAAAGAATTTGAGTCTGGGGGTTACGGTGAATTTTAATTACGGGACATTAGAGAGTGAACGATTGCAACAAATACAGGATGTTCAATTCGGAACTTTTGATAGACGATCTTCACGAGTGAACGGTTTTGATTTTAATTATGCCGTGAACTACACCCCTGAGTTAAAAAATAACCACACACTTTACGCCTCTGCAAGGATAAATACGCAAGGAAACTTGGTCTCAAAGAATGACCGTAATATCGGTTCTTTTTCCATTGCCACTGGAGGTAATATTGAGGAAATAAATGTAAATCTAGATGCCAATAATTTGCGGAATACGGAGTTTAAAATACCAACTATCGCTACGGTAGGTTTAGGATACGGCAAAGACCGCAAATGGTTTCTGGGAGCGGAATATAGTTTTCAAGGGTTAAGCTCTTTTGAGAATCCTTTTTTAGGAGTGGACAATATCCAATATAAGGACGCTAGTTCTTTTGCTTTAGGGGGTTCTATAACTCCGGATTACAACTCTTTTTCAAGTTATTTGAAGCGCATTACCTATCGTGCCGGACTGCGTTTGGATAAAAGCGGAATGGTGGTCAACGATGTGGACATAAACAACTTTGGCATAACTTTTGGACTTGGGTTGCCAATGGGTAGAAGCCTTTCTAATTTAAACCTAGGATTTGAACTGGGAAGACGCGGTACCACTAGGGCCAATTTGATAGAGGAAAGTTATTTGAAAATTAATATCGGATTATCCTTAAATGACCAATGGTTTCGAAAAAGAAAAATAAATTAGTAAAAATTTAGTACATTAACCACATTAAAATCAACAAGATGAAATTGAAAATTTACTTCACGGCGATTATGCTCTTTGGAATAATGGGAGTAAGTAATGCGCAGGCGCAAGACCCTGAATGTATGACCAACTTGTCCATATTTTCAGAACATGCAAAAGTTAAGAATTATGATGCGGCTTACGAACCGTTCAAAAAGGTGTATGAAAAATGCCCTCAATTAAATAATGCTATATATGTATATGGCGAAAGAATTTTGAAGGCGAAAATTGAAAAAGCGACAGGAGCTGAAAAAGAAGGTTTTATCAATGAGCTAATGGGGCTTTATGACAATAAACTGAAATATTTTGCGAAAAAGACCAGTATGGCCGAGACTATCGTTGATAAGGCGAAGTTGAAATATGACAATAAAATGACCAACGATGCAGAGATGTACGAAATGTTGGGCGAAGCATTTTCAAAAGATGCCGAGAATTTTAAAGACCCTAAAGCACTATACATTTACTTCTCCAGTTTAGTGGATTTGCATGGGGAAGGCAAGAAAGATTTACAAGAGGTCTTTGATGTCTATGATGATGTTACCGGAAGAATTGAGGAAGAGAATGATATCCTTACGGATAAAATAGCAAAGCTTTTACCAAAGGAAGAGGCAGGCACCTTGACTGCCAAGGAAAAAAAATATTTAAAATCATATAACTCCTATTCTGAAGTATATGGTAAAATTTCGGGAAGTATAGACACGAAACTAGGAAACTTGGCAGATTGTGAAAACTTGATACCATTATATACCAAGAACTTTGAGGAGAAGAAAGGTGATGTAAAATGGGTAAAAGGAGCCGTAAGTAGAATGTTCAGTAAAGAATGTACGGACGATCCTTTGTTCAAAAAGATGGTTGCTGTGCAAGCAGAACTTGATCCTTCTGCAGATGTATATGTTTATTTAGGTTCTTTGGATTCTAAAAGCGGTGATACAAAAGGAGCGGTAGCTAATTTTAATAAAGCATTGGAATTAGAGGCAGATGCCAAAAAACGTTCCAATATTGCATATAAAGTGGCTACGATCTATAGAAGGGGAAGTAAGTCTACCGCTAGAAAATATGCGCAGCAAGCACTTGATGCAAATCCCGCTAACGGAAAAGCATATTTATTGATAGCAAGTCTATACAATAGTAGTGCTAACGAATGTGGCGCAACGCCGTTTGAAAAGCGCGCCATCTACTGGAAAGCTGCGGAGATAGCAAGACAAGCTGGTAGGGTGGACCCTTCTTTAAGAGGTAGGGCCAATCAATCTGCTGCAAGTTATAGTGCCAAAGCACCAACCAAGGAAATGATATTCAGCTCTGGTATGGCCGGAAAGACGGTAACTTTTTCTTGTTGGGTAGGGGGTAGTGTAAAAGTTCCTAATTTGTAAAATGTCCAAACATTTATCAGATAAATTTAAAAGTATTGCCATGGTCACATCCATGGCAATACTTTTTTTATGTTGTAAGGATAATTATAAGCGAGTTGGGGAAGAAGCCCAAAAGAACATATATCCTCAAGGGGTTGCGGAAGATTTTACATTGACCTATACGGAATCTCCCGAAAAAATAAACTCCGAAGCTACGGGGGCATCAAGAGTATTGGCCGTCATGTCAGGACCTTTGCGTAATGATTTTGAAAACTTGGAGTTCCCCTACCAAACTTTTCCCAAAGGATTACTAGTTGAAATTTTTAACGAGGAAAATGAAAAAATTACCATAGAAGCAGACCACGGCGTGTATTACACGGCTACATCGATTGTAGATTTGCAAGGGAATGTTATCATTAAAAGTGAGGACGGAAAAAAACTAGAGGCGCCACAGTTATATTACGATAGGGCTAATGAATGGGCTTTTACGCAAGAAAAGTTTAAGTTTACCAATCCGGAAGATGGTACCATAATGGATGGTGAAGGAATGGATATTAAAAAGGATTTAAGTTTTCTAAATGCACACAAAACTTATGGTCTAATGCTTATTAAAGAAGAGAGGAACGATGATTAAGATTTTAAAATATACAGAATACCTATACATTATTGTTGCATTTTTCTCCGTGTATAGAATATTTACGGATTGGAACGTTGATCGTTCCATGGCTTATTTTTTCGTGTTTTTTGCGGTCGTTTCTACAGGCATGTTTTTCTTCAGACGTAATTATCGCAAGAAATTCGAGAAACGAAAACAAGAAAATCAACAGTAGTGGATAGCTCCGTAGTTATCATTATTCTTTCGCTATTTTTTTCTGCCTTTTTTTCGGGCATGGAAATAGCTTTTGTTTCCGCAAATAAGATACATATCGAAATTGAAAAAAAGCAAGAAGGTCTTTTAGCAAAAATACTGACGCGACTTACCAAAAAGCCATCCAAGTTTATTGCCACTATGTTGATCGGCAATAATATAGCCTTGGTGATTTATGGTCTGTTCATGGGAGAGCTATTGATGAATTGGTTTACGGGTTTTTCGCCGAACAATATTTTCTTAAAACTTCTTTTGACAGATTTTAGTTTGTTGTCACAGACCATCATATCCACTTTCGTAATCCTGATTACGGCCGAGTTCCTGCCAAAAGTACTGTTTCAAATCTATGCCAATAGTCTATTAAAGGCATTGGCATTGCCCGCCTATCTTTTCTATGTTATTTTCTCGTTCATCTCTAATTTTGTTATTGGCGTTTCGGACTTTATTTTAAAAAGAATTTTTAGGACTTCAGGGGATGAGGTACAATTGGCTTTCAGTAAAATGGAACTGGGAGACTACATAACGGAGCAGATGGAAACGGTTGAAGAAGAAGATGAAGTAGACTCTGAAATACAGATTTTCCAAAACGCATTGGAATTCTCGGGGGTAAAAGCAAGGGAGGTTATGGTTCCCAGAACGGAGATTACCGCGGTTGAAATGCACGAGACCCCTAAAAACCTGGCCAAACTTTTTACCGAAACCGGATTTTCCAAAATATTGGTTTTTAAGGATACCGTAGATAATATCATTGGATATGTACATTCCTATGAACTTTTTAAAAAACCGAAAACAATTAAAAGTATTTTGCTACCGGTAGAATTGGTGCCGGAGACCATGTTGATTCAGGATATTTTGAACGTCCTGATCAAGAAAAGGAAAAGTATTGCCGTGGTTTTGGACGAGTATGGGGGCACTTCCGGAATTATGACAGTAGAGGATATCGTAGAAGAGCTTTTCGGGGAAATAGAAGATGAGCATGATAGTACGCATCTAAGGGAAGAACAGATAGACGGGAGTAACTTTTTACTGTCCGCTAGGCTAGAGGTAGATTACCTGAACGAGAACTATAAATTGGACCTGCCCGTAAGTGACGAGTATGAAACCTTGGGAGGGTTGCTGGTACATCAATTGGGTGAGATTCCGGAGAAGGAATCGGAGTTGGTCATCGAACGGTTCAGGTTTGTTGTTCTAGAGGTTTCCAATACCAAAATAGATTTGGTTTCCCTAGAGCTTCTAGAGGAAGATTAGGTGCTTTCCTTCCCATATTTTCATGGCTTTTTAGTTTTTAATATTTCAATTAAAAATGGTAGTTTTGCCAACTGATTTTAATTATACCAGAGGATGGCAGTTTTAGAGAATATTAGAAAGCGTACGACCGTATTGATATTGATTATCGGTTTGGCACTTTTTGCATTTGTAATATCGGGTGTTTTCACGAGTAGTAATTTTGGTGCGGGAGAAAAAGTGGGTTCCGCTGTTGCTGAGATAAATGGTAATGAAATTTCTATAGATGAATTTAGGCAGAAAGTGGAAAGCATGTCCAGAAGAGTAGGACCTAACGCATCTTCCATGCAGACCATGAACCAGGTTTGGGATAGGGAAGTAAGGAGTGCCATTCTTGGGGAGCAGTTTGAGGATTTAGGTATTGGAATTGAGCAGGATCAAATAATCGACTTTATTGAAACGACCGGCTATGCACAGAATCCACAGTTTCAAAATGAAAACGGGGTTTTTGATGCCAATGTGTTCAAACAGACCGTAGCCGATTGGAAAGTCAACAATCCATTACAATACGAGGCTTGGTTAGAGACAGAAAAAGAGATTATTCAGCAGGCCAAGGAACAAACGTACTTCAATTTAGTGAAAGCTGGTGTTGGGGCTACCTTAAAAGAAGGGGAGTTGGATTATAAATTGGCGAATGAAAAGATGGATATCAAATATGTTCGTATTCCATTCACCTCTATTCCGGACAGTACAATAACCGTTTCTAAAAGTGAAATCGCCGCTTATGTCAAAGAACACGCGGAAGATTATAAACAAGAACCGGCAAGGGATATACAGTTTGTCTATTTTCAAGAGAAACCCTCGGATGCGGATGAAGCCGCAATCAAAGAGGATATCATGAAATTATTGGAGGATAAAGTAACCAAAGGGGCAGATACTACATACAGAGAATATGGTTTCAGAAATACCAAAGATGTGGAAGCATTTTTGGACCGTAATTCAGATACTAAATTTGATACTATTTATCAGCCTAAAAAGAATTTATCCACTTCCTTTGCGGACACCTTGATGACGTTGAATGTTGGAGAGATTTATGGCCCTTATAAAGATGGGGACTTCTATAGAATTTCCAAAATGATGGATAGAAAACCAAACGGTTCCGTTAAGGCCAGCCATATTTTGATAACTTACGAAGGAGCCAATAGGGCCAATCCGGACATTAAAAGAACAAAGGAAGAGGCCGAAGAGGAGGCAAACAGATTGTTGAAAGAAGCCAAAAAGCCGGGTGCGGAATTCTCTCAATTGGCAAGGGATAACTCGGATGGACCTTCAGCGCCAAGAGGTGGGGATTTAGGATATTTTCAAAGAGGGAGAATGGTGGCAGAATTCAACGATTTTGCATTTAACAATGAAGTAGGGGCTATTGGTTTGGTGGAAACAGATTTTGGTTTTCATGTCATTAAGATTGATGATAAAGAGGACGTGGTGCAATTGGCAACATTGTCCCGTGAGATAGTTCCTTCCGAAGAAACCATTAATACGTTGTTTACGGATGCCACTAAATTTGAGATGGAAGTGATCGATGACGAGAGTGGATTTACTGAAATCGCCAAAAAGGGAGAATACACGGTAAGGCCCGTAAATAAAATAAAGGCATTGGATGAAAACCTTCCAGGATTATCCAGTCAGCGAAATATTGTGAAATGGGCTTTTAACAGTGAAACCGAAGTAGGCGATATAAAAAGATTTAATATCAACGATGGGTACGCCGTAGTGCAACTTACCGGGAGTTATGAAGAAGGTTTAATGGCTCCCGAAGATGCTTCGGCAACGGCCTTGCCAAAAATTAGAAAAGAGCGTAAAGCGGCGCAAATAATAGCGAACAATAAAGGGAAGTCTTTAGAAGAACTAGCAAAGGATAACAACGTTTCCGTTTCCAGTGCTTCGGCACTTACCGTAAAATCCCCAACGATACCGGGAGCGGGCAGTGAACCTGTCGTTGTCGGTACGGCTTATGGAATGAAAGAAGGAGAAACTTCGGGGCTAATTGAAGGAAATTCCGGTGTTTTTAAGATAGAGATTACCAAAAGAACGCCAGCAACGGAATTGAACAATTACAGCACTTATTCCAATACGCTTAAGAGCAATTCGGCCAATAGGGTAAATACTGCTGTTTATAATGCATTAAAAGAAAGAGCTGAGATTGAGGATAAAAGAGCGACGTTCTATTAGTGATACATATAAAAGAATTAAAAAGGGTTTCTAGGTATAGAAGCCCTTTTTTTATAGAACCATTTCAGAATAAGGTATGATGGTTTCGTATCCCTTTTGTCTAAAATAATTTGGAGTGTCCTTATTTCCGGTAACCAATATGAAATCCCCTCCCCAAGCTCCAAGACTTTTTACGGTGCCAAAATAATCAGGGAACAATTTCTTTTTTATGGGTAGTATTCCAAGTACTTCGGAAAGTGTTTGCTCATGAAATTCGATTAAATTTTCAAAATCGGCAAGTGACGATGTGTTTACCAAATTCTCGGTTATTTGAGTTATTTTTTTTGATAACCGACTTTTATCGATGTCCAGCTTTCTGTAAGCAATTATAGCATCCCTACTATTTTGTTTTTGGTTGAGGTACACAAAAAATAAGTTCTTGCCAAAATCAGGCTTAAAGGAAACATTTTCAACTTTAGGCTTTCCTTTTTCTATATGATATAAAATAGGGGTGTCATTTTGAGCGCATGCAATATCATAACCACTTCCGCCAAAAGTCCTTTCTAATAGTTGAAAAGGATTAACTGCTGCCCAATTGGCAAAATTATTGATCAGGGTAGAAGAAGTTCCCAGACCCCAATTCCGAGGGAAAGTGAGTTTCGTTTCCATGGAACAACCTTTGGATTTTGATAAGAAAGTGGGATTTAATTTTTTCGCTTCCAAAAAAATAGCCTGTAAGCTTTTTGCGACAGAACTATCAGTCGTTTTTTTGATGGAAAGATTGATTAAATCAAAGCTTGCCTCAAACCAGACCGTATCGTTCTTGTCAATACTCTTCCATAATATCTTGCCAGAATCGGTTTCTTCAATTTTTAAGGATTGCCCATATCGGGTAGGGATTGCCAAACCCTTTGCCCCATCCAATATAGCGTACTCGGCACTTAGCAATAATTTTCCATTGCTGTAAAATTCCTGTTCCATTAGTTGTTTCTCAAAGCTTCCAATGCAATGACAACCCCTCTGTGCGTTACCGTATTAGTTTTGAAATGTAAGACCAAAGCATCCTTTTCTTCATGGGTCGCGTTCATTTGATTTAGAATATTCATCAAGTGCATTTTCATATGGCCTTTCTGTATTCCTGTAGTAACAAGAGAGCTTACCGCAGCAAAATTTTGTGCCAGTCCGGCAACGGCGACAATCTGCATCAGTTCTTTGGCAGAGGGTTGTCCTAGCATATCTAGATTCAGTTTTACCAAAGGATGTAATTTGGTAAGACCACCGACGGTACCCAACGCCAAAGGAAGTTCAATCCAAAACCTAAACATATCGTTCTTTATTTCGGCATGGGTAAGACTGGAATACCTTCCGTTCTTGGAGGCGTATGCATGAACACCCGCTTCAATGGCCCTAAAATCATTTCCCGTGGCCATGATAACGGCATCGATCCCGTTCATAATGCCTTTGTTGTGCGTAACCGCTCTATAGGGTTCCACTTTGGCTATTTCTATGGCACGTACCATTTTTTGGGCAAATGCAACCGGGCTAATTTCTTTTGAAAGGTTCAATGCTTCAATAGGACAGCTAACTTCCGCCCTTACGAGACAATTTGGGACATAATTGGAAAGGATACTCATAACCACTTCCAAATCCTTTTCAGTTTCCGTAAATGTAGCATAGTTTTGGGCTTCCCGTTTCAAGGTGGCGGCAAATTGTTCCAAACAGCTGTTAATGAAGTTGGCGCCCATGGCATCCATGGTTTCGAACGTGCAATGCAACTGATAATAATTGTCCAACTTTTCACTGAGATTTCGCAATGCGATGTCTTTGATGCCTCCACCCCTTTTGGACATACTTTCGGTCAAAACAGCAGTATCCTCATAGAATTTTGGTCTTATGGCATTGATAAACGTTTCTAACTTTTTTACATCGCCCTTAAAAATAAAATGGACTTGGCCAACTTTTTCAGTGTCTATGACAGTGGTCTTGAAACCTCCGCGGCCGCCCCAAAATTTAGCGGCCTTGCTTGCGGCTGCTACTACAGAACTTTCCTCGATTGCCATGGGAATGGCATATAATTTTTCATTGATCAAAAAATTGGGCGCAATACCAAGGGGCAGGTATAAATTGGTAATCGTATTTTCTATAAACTCGTCATGTAGCTTTTGTAGTTTTTCGTCGGAGTTCCAATATTGTTCAAGTATGGTTTTGGTCTGTATTGGGTCTGTAGTATATTCAGAAGCTAACCAATCTATTTTATCTTTCTTGCTAAGTTTGGAGAAACCACTTATTGGCTTGGTCATGTATAATTCAATTTCAACCTTATTATGGCGGGTACATTACAAGCATAAAGATAATCATAATGCACTTTATGGGCGAGGTGATAAATCCAAGTTAAAATTCTTTTCTTTTTAAAGCTAACCCGAGGTTTTTTGTAGAAATAGTAGTAAACTTGAAAGATTTAACAAATTCTAAAATCCTATGAGGAAATTACACATCATAACAGTATGCTTTCTTTGTTTTAATGCCTTTTTGGTAGCACAGAAAAAAACGGTAACGGTAGAAGAAATATATGATGGAACATTTAGAACAGAGCGTTTGGATGCATTACGGTCCATGAAAAATGGAAAGCAATACACCATTTTAAATACGGACCGTGTTTTTAAAAACACGAGCATTGACAAATATGATTACACTACACAAGAAAAAGTAGGTACTATTGTTTCTTCAAAAGACTTACCGGAAATCCCCTCTTTTTCTTCTTACGAATTTAACGACGATGAAAGTAAAATTCTATTGGCGACCCAAAAAGAACCTATTTTTAGAAGGTCTTCCCTTGGCATTTTTTATGTATATGATGTTGCCTCTAAACAGCTTATAAAAATTTCGGACACTAAAATTCAGGAACCCACCTTATCTCCTAACGGGAAAGAGGTTGCCTATGTGTCCAATAATAATCTTTATATTTTTAATCTGGAATCCAAAAAGACCCGGCAGATTACTACGGACGGTGTAAAGAACAAAATCATAAACGGTGTTACGGATTGGGTCTATGAGGAAGAGTTTGCTTTTGTGAAAGCGTTTCAATGGAATACGGACGGAACCAAAATAGCCTTTCTAAAGTTTGACGAAACTAATGTACCCCAATTCTCCATGGATATTTATGGAGAGGAATTATACCAAACACAAAATGTATTTAAATACCCAAAAGCGGGCGAGGCCAATGCCATGGTTTCATTGCATATGTTGGATGTAAAATCTGGTGAAATTTCAAAAGTGGACCTGGGGAATCCTTATTACATTCCTCGTATTAAATGGATGAAAAACCCAAGACACTTAAGCGTACAAACAATCAATAGGCATCAGAATGTATTAAAATTACATCGGGTTGATGCCAAGAATAATTCGGTAGCACTCTTATTGGAAGAAAAAGACGATGCCTATGTAGATGTAACGGATAATTTAACCTTTCTGGCGGATGATAGTTTTATCTGGACCAGCGAAAAGGACGGATGGAACCATATTTATCTGTACGATCAAGATGGCAAGTTGATGAACCAGATTACAAAAGGGGATTGGGAAGTGACAAAATATTACGGATATGACCAAAATGAAGATAGGGTGTACTACCAATCTACGGAGAACGGGACTATAAACCGTGGCGTGTATAGTATCGCATCCAACGGAAAAAACAAAAAAATACTTGCTGCCACAGAAGGTACAAATACGGCTGATTTCAGTTCGGATTTCACGTATTTTATCAACACGTATTCCAGTGCAACAGTACCGCCAACCTATACATTGCATAAGGCATTGAACGGTAAAGAAGTCACCAAGATCAAGGATAATACGCAGCTATTGGAAAAATTAAAGGCATATGAGTTGAGCCCCAAGGAATTTTCTACAATTTCCGTAAATGGGAACGAGCTGAATATGTACATGATAAAACCTACGGATTTTGACCCCTCCAAAAAATATCCTTTGTTCATGTATCAATATAGCGGACCAGGGTCTCAAAACGTGTCCAATAGTTGGATGAACGGAAATGACTATTGGCATCAAAAATTAGTTTCGGAAGGTTATATCGTTGCTTGTGTAGACGGTCGTGGAACTGGTTTTAAAGGCCGTGATTTTAAAAAGGTGACCCAAAAAGAACTGGGGAAATATGAGGTGCAAGACCAAATCGCCGCTGCTGAAAAGTTAAGCGAATTATCTTATATTGATGAAAATCGAACTGGAATTTGGGGTTGGAGCTATGGCGGATTTATGAGCACCAATTGTATTTTAAAGGGGAATGAAACGTTTGAAACGGCCATTGCGGTGGCACCCGTTACCTCATGGCGTTTTTATGATACCATTTATACGGAACGTTACATGCAAACGCCCCAAGAAAATTCAAGTGGATATGATGAAAACTCACCTTTGAATTATGCGGAACGCTTAAAGGGAGATTATTTATTGGTCCACGGTTCAGGGGATGACAATGTGCACAATCAGAACTCCATGCGTATGGCAGAAGCTTTGATCCAGGCGAACAAGCAATTTGATTGGGCCATCTATCCTGACAAAAATCACGGTATTTATGGAGGAAACACAAGAGTACATCTCTATAACAAAATGACGAATTTCTTGAATGAAAATTTAATGAACAGACCTATGAAGGAGATGGATCAAGAAGAAATGATGAAATCCGATAATATCAAAGGGTAATTAACCCTCCTTATCAACATAATCAACCTAAACAAAAATCAATGAGTACAGTTAAACCAGCCCATAAAAGGGAGCTATTCGGACATCCGGTAGGACTTTATGTATTATTCTTTACGGAAATGTGGGAGCGTTTTTCCTACTATGGAATGCGAGCGCTGTTAACGCTCTACATGACGGCCAAAACATTGGAAAATGACCCTCAAAGTGGCTTGGGTTGGACCACGACCGAAGCCTTGGCGCTCTACGGTTGGTACACTATGTTGGTCTATTTAATGAGTATTCCCGGTGGTTTTATTGCGGATAGGCTCATAGGACAAAAAAAAGCGGTAACCATTGGTGCCATTTTATTAACGGCGGGCCATGGTGTTTTGGCCATTGATGCTATCTGGGCCTATTACACCGGACTTGGATTGGTCATTCTGGGCGTAGGAATGCTAAAACCAAACATTTCTACTATGGTCGGTGGCCTTTACAAGCAAAATGATATCCGAAGGGATAAAGGATTCAGTATTTTTTACGTGGGTATTAACTTGGGTTCTTTTACCGCTTCGTTATCTGTTGGTTTGGTTGCTGCTTTATACGGTTGGCACTACGGATTTGGTCTGGCAGGCATCGGTATGTTATTGGGATTGGTCGTTTATTTGTATGGGCAACGTTTTTTAGTACATGTTGGGAACGAACCCACGGTAGAGGAAAAATCCGGAGATGTGAGCTTGGCAACATTGTTTTCCCAACTGCTCAAATCACCATTACAATTGGGGATTGTTGTAGTATTTTTGGCACTTTCCATATATGCCGGATTTACGTTTGAAGGACCGGACCATTGGGGGTATGGGGCGTTATTTATAGTGCTGTCCTTGGTTACGGGTCTCATGATGATGATTTATAAAAACCTGAATGGCCAAGTAGAGAAAGACCGTTATGTAGTACTTCTTTTATCACTTTTAATGGTATTGGTGTTTTGGGGCTGTTTTGAACAAATGGGCGGTCTGATGAATTTATATGCCGAAGAAAAAACCAATAGAATGCTAATGGGCTGGGAAGTTCCCGCAGCTTGGTTCCAAGGGGCCAATGCGGGCTTTATCATCTTGTTCGCGGTTTTGGTCGCAAACGTTTGGGCAAAAAGAAAATTAAAGGGTAAGGAAGCATCGTCCCTGTTTAAAATGGCGGTCGGCGTCATTATTATGGGCATTGGCTTCGTCTATATGGTCTTTGCTTCGTTACAATATGAGGCCAACGGAAGTTCTGCCATGTACTGGTTGGTCCTGGCCTATTTGTTCCATACTATTGGGGAATTGTGTTTGTCTCCCGTATCGCTTTCGTTCTTTACAAAATTGGCACCGGCGAGATATATGGCATTGATGATGGGCGTGTATTGGGCGGCCACGGGATTAGGAAACAAGGTAGCAGGTATCATAGGGGAAAGCTCGGTGCAGGCAGGAGAACTAAAAGTCTTTGGTGGATTATTTGTTTTCGCGGTGCTTTTTGGACTATTGGTAATTCTATTGTTGAAACCTTTAAAACGACTTACACACGGTGCGGAGGATAATGAATCTTTAATCGTTAATGATGATGAGACGGAAGGTTTTGAGTTGTCCGATCACTAGTTTTTAGAAAAGTTAAAAAATATAGGCTCCCTTTTCACCTGTGTAGTGGAAAGGGATTTTCTGTTTTAAACAGGTAGCTCTCCATCTTTTTATGTACGATTTGTAATTGCTCCCATCTACAATAATCACTTTTGGAGCAACGCTTTCTATGAGTCGGTCTAAATTCAATTTAGGGGATTGTGTGATTAAAATGGAATTATACCGATGCTCTTTGGAATAAATTCCTGTACTGTCCAGAATAAGGATTGATTCATTTTTGAAACGATAGCCGTTGGCAAGAGGTTTTATCGAAATGGAATCGATTCGTTCACCAATCTCATAATCCTGAACAAAATTATTTGGCGTAGTTTGATGATTTGACAGTATTTCTAAGTGCGTCCCGTTTCTATTTAAAATGATACTATTTTTTGTTACATGGGGTACTATAACTTCCTGTTTTGTAGATGAGACATGCGCTAGATAAAATGTCCAGGATTGAAATCCTATCAAACAAATAAGAAAGAGCGCCATTCTTTTAAAGGTGCTTCTGGAAAGCATAAAGGCCAAAGTGATAATGATGAGATAGGAAAAACATAATTGGATACCATCCAGCGATATGGCCCTAAAAATAAACGCTTCTTGGGCCGCCACCCATTCAATTATCCGATTCATGGTTGCGATAATCTTATCAAAAACAAATACAATCCAATTTGGCAAGCTGTCTAACAATGCCAAAACAATGACAACTATTCCCGAGCCTAGTATCAATCCTAAAAAAGGAACGATGAGCAAATTTGAAACAAAGAACAAACTTGGAAATTGATGAAAATAAAAAAGACTTATGGGCAGTACACCTAACTGCGCTGCAATACTCACGGAAAGTAGCTGCCAGAAATAACGAATTATTTTGTTTTTTGGAAACCAAAATTTTTGAAGTAACGGATACATCCAAAAAATAACGAACACTGCGGCATAACTCATTTGGAACCCGACCTGAAATAATAAATTTGGGTCAATGAACAGAAGGATGAATAAAATAGAAAGCGACAGTATGTTGAAATTGTTACTAGGCCTATTCAAGTATAGAGCATACGCAATAAACGTAAACATAGTGCAAGCCCTTATGATGGAAGGCGAAAGACCGGCCACAAAGGCAAAGCCCCACAGGAATATTAGTGTAAGTATTAATTTTACGACCTTTCCTTTTGGGAGATATTCCAAGGGTCTCAATAGAAAATTGATAATCAAAAGGAGTACACCAATATGCAACCCTGACAAGGCGAGAATATGCACGGCCCCAGCATCTTTATAATCGGAATAGGTCTTATTGGAAATATCATTGCGTTGACCCAATAGCAATGCCTGTATTACGGCTAATTCATCGGCTCCAAAATCATACTGTTTGAGTTTTTGGATGATATGGTTTCTGGTTTGGGCGGCAATTCCCAATAAAGTTCTTGAAGGGTTTTCTTTCTTGAGATAATGTTTAGCGTTCAATCTTATTTGATGATAAACCCCAAGTTTACTTAGGTAAGATTTATAATCAAACTGGTGTGGGTTCAAGGGGGCATTTAACTTTTCTATTCCTGTGAACGTTATAATTTCATCATCCACATTTAAATCCTGTTTTAAGGTATCCAAAGGGAGTGACAATAAGACTTTTCCTGTTGTAGGTGTCCCATTTTGACTGATTACCGAAGCAATATATCGCTCAGAAAACGATGTGGTTTTTAGTACTTCCTTGATTTTTAGTTCCCATGGTACCGCACCTATTGTATTGGAACGGGAATAGTGGGAAGCTTGGTTTATGGGCTGTGCCCTAAGCATAATAAAAATACCCAAGGTAATTGTTGTCAACGCTGTGATAACTCCAAACAAAGTTGATGTAGTTTTCTTTTCATAATAAAAGACGACTCCAAGAAGTGATGGAAAGAATATAACCAGGCCCAACACCAAGTGAACGTTTAAAGGAAAGTAGTAACCTAACAGCACTCCCAACACTAAAAGAAGTGTCAGTTTTATGGGCACAAAATCTAATAACCTCATGTTATAGGATTCGGGTGGCTTTTACAAAAGCACTGTTCCAAAATCCGTCTCTTAAGGAAGATACTGTTACACCTCTGGAAGAGGAAGCATGAATAAATTTCACATCGTCATTGGAAACATCTACGACCATACCCACATGGTTGATTCTTTTAGCACGCTTATTGGTTTTAAAGAATAGCAAATCTCCTTTGGCTACATTTTTGACCTTTATTTTTTTGCCTTCTTCGGCCATATGGATTGATGTTCTCGGGAGTTTAATATCGTGCTTTCCAAAGGAAACGTATAACAGACCGGAACAATCCATTCCTCTTTTTGTAGTGCCCCCAAATTTATAACGAACGCCGGAAAAAGTAAGTGCCGTGTTTATTATTTTATCCGCTTCCGTTACGTATTCGGACGGAGTGCTCGTAATTTCCGATTTGACCGGTTTGTTCGCCGTAACACCTTTACGGGCATCATTGGCAGCGGCTACGGAGATTGTCCTAGCTTGTTTTTTGGAAGTCTTGCTTTTTTTTCCAGTCCCGCAACTGGCAACAATAAGTAGTAATAAAATGCTAAGGAATTTCCGCATAATTCAAGTAATGTCTACGCTACTTGAACATCAAAATTATAGAATTATTTTGTATAAGTAGTTGGTGAGAATAGATTTAGGTCTAAAGAAGGTGATGTTTGGTTTACTTTTTTATTCCTGAAACAATAAGTGCAGCAGCTTTTTTACTGGCTCCTTCGCCACCTAATTTTCTACGTAGTGCGTTGTAGGATTCCAAAATTCTTTCTCGATCGGGGCCTTTTATGATTTTAGAAAGTTCGGTCTCTAGGTTGGTCCTGTTCAAATTGGTCTGAATCAATTCTTTCACTACTTCGCTTTTCATAATGAGGTTTACTAGAGAGATGTATTCCAGGGTGATGATTCTTTTTGCAATTTGATAGGATAGCCAATTGGCTTTATAACAAACCACTTGTGGAACATTGAAAAGTGCGGTTTCCAGCGTCGCCGTTCCGCTGGTAACTAATGCCGTATGGGAAACACTCAATAGGTCATAGGTTCTATTGGAGACAAAACCAACATTAGGGTTTTTAAGAAACGGCGTGTAAAAATCTGCATCTAAACTCGGTGCTCCCGCAATAACAAATTGGTATTCTGAAAAAGAATTGGCTACGGATAACATTACGTTAAGCATTTTTTCCACTTCTTGTTTTCTGCTTCCGGGGAGCAACGCGATAATGGGCTTATCCTTCTTTAAATGAAAAGTTTCGTAGAAACTTTCTTTATCCAAAGCTCCTCTATTGGATATGGCATCGATTAAGGGGTGACCCACAAAATGAACCGGAAAATCATGTTTATCCTCGTAAAATTCCTTTTCAAAGGGAAGGATGACATACATCGCATCAATATCACGCTTAATTTTATGGATTCGACCTTCTCTAGATGCCCAAATTTGTGGAGAAATATAGTAGTTGGTCCTAAAATGATTTTCCTTGGCCCATTGGGCTATTCTCAGATTAAATCCAGAGTAATCAATGAAAATAATGACATCCGGTTGAAAATTTTCAATATCGGTCTTACAAAAATGAATGTTCTTAAAAATAGCATTTAAGTTGAAAAGGACTTCCAAAAAGCCCATGAAGGCCATTTCCTTGTAATGTTTCACTAAAGTTCCGCCGGCATTTTGCATTAAATCCCCTCCCCAACAACGAATGTTTGCTTTGGTATCCTCAGCTTTCAAAGCTTTAATGAGATTGGAGCCATGAAGATCTCCGGAGGCTTCCCCTGCTATGATGTAGTATTTCATGCTTGGTATAGGTTCACATTAAAAGACCTTATAATATAGAATGACCAGTGCTGTGAGGATGGTGGCGATGAGTACACCCTTCGCCCTGTTATCTCTTTTTATCCGTAAAAAACCAAAAAAGGCCACTAAATTCAATATGGCTCCCAAAGCCAAAAGACTTCCCACATGACCTTGTTTTACGGCCGCGGCATATGTTTCGGCAATACTCAAATCAGAAAAAAGCAGGATATAGGATAAGGTTCCTATGGTATTGGCGATAAGGCCAACAAAAAATCCAATGGCAAGTTCTTTTTTAGTGTTCATTTAAATCCCAATTATTAATATCTTGAATGGCATGGTGGGCGGTTAGGTCAAATTGTGACGGTACAACGGAGATATAGCCATTGCTCAAAGCCCATTCATCGGTATCTTCCCCTTTGTCCAATAGTTCAAACTCCCCGGTAAGCCAATAATAGTCTTTTCCCATGGGGTTGGTCCTTTTATCGAACTTTTCTTTCCAATTCGCCTTTGCCTGTCTGCAGATTTTTATTCCCTTTATTTCTTTTTTCGAAAGTTTTGGAATGTTAACGTTAAGCACAACATCTTTGGGAATCCCATTGGAAAGCGCCTCGCTTACAATTTTTTTCACGAAATCTTCGGCATGGGAAAAATTAGCGTCCCAACTGTAATCACAAAGCGAAAAACCTATAGCGGGAACCCCTTCTATCCCAGCTTCGATAGCGGCACTCATGGTTCCGGAATAAATTACATTGATGGAGGAATTAGAACCGTGGTTAATTCCGCTTACACAAATATCAGGCCTTCTGTCCAAGAGTTCTCTAAGGGCCAATTTTACACAATCCGCTGGCGTTCCACTGCAGCTATATTCCTGAACGTTGGATAGTTCTTTGGTCATCTGTACCCTTTTGGAAAATAGGGTGCTATCAAGGGTAATGGCATGCCCCATTCCAGATTGTGGACTGTCCGGCGCTACCACAAAAACATCGCCTAAATCCTTCATATAGGAAATCAATGCGCGAAGCCCCGGAGCGGTTATTCCATCATCATTGGTGACCAATATTAAAGGTTTTGGCATGCTATATACTTTATAGAGTAAAAATACGTTTTTATAAAGGATATCATAGAGATGCCGTTTAACAAAAAATTAATCATCCAGTCCCAAATTGGCATGGTTTTTTCTTTATCTTAGAGAATTAAGGAAGTGGTGAACCCTATAACTGCTTCTAAATTCCAAGATTTTGAAAAAGAATAAAAAACAAAGTTTTATGAAAAGAAATTTAGCCTACGTTTTAGTAGTAATGTTAGTGGCTGTAGCTTCTTGCAGCTTTACCAATAAATCTTTTGAAAACGACGATAAGGACAAGTTGCTTTTGGATTTGATTACCTATGTTCTCGAAAAAGGCCATTATGAGCCTAAGAACATAGATGATGACTTTTCAGTAAATGTCTTTGAAGATTTCATAGATGTGATAGACCCTACAAAACGCTATTTTCTAAGTTCCGATATTGCTGATTTTGAGCAGTACAAATTTCAAATTGACGATCAAATAAAAAATACGGATATCACTTTTTTCAATACCGTGTACCAGAGGTTGGTCTTAAGAATGTCCGAAGCCAAAGAAATCTATAAAGAGGTTTTGGAAAAACCTTTTGATTATACCGAAAACGAGAGCATAAGCATTAAATATGAGGAAGAACCATTTGCGACCAATAAAAAGGAGTTGCAAGAGCGATGGAGAAAGCAATTAAAGTATGCTACCTTAGGCACTTACGATTCCAAAATAAGACATATGAATGTGGATGAGGAAGCCGTTTCCGATGATAACGACCACAACGTTCATACCACGGAAGAAGCAGAAATTGAGGCCAGAAAATCTACCGAAACTACTTTGGACGAATTCTTTGATTTTGTTGATGATCTGGAGCGAAAAGATTGGTTTGTACAGTACATAAATACTATTGTTGATGAATTTGACCCACATACCTTTTACTTTGCTCCGGAGGAGAAAGAAAAATTTGATACCAGTATGTCCGGTAAGTTTGAAGGTATTGGTGCCAGACTTCAAAAGAAACCCGAAGGTGCTAAGATCGTTGAAATCATTTCGGGAGGACCCGTGTGGAGAGATCAGCGTTTGGAAGTGGGTGATGAAATCGTAAAAGTAGGACAAGACGGTGGAGAATCCATTGATATTGTTGGGATGCGAATTGGAGATGCCATTAAATTGATAAAAGGTCCACAAGGAACAGTTGTCGATTTAACGGTGCGCAAGGTTGATGGATCTTTCGAAACCATTTCCCTTACCAGGGATATTGTTGAACTTGAAGAGTCATACGCCAAATCTGCTAATATTATTCGTGACAACAATAAATATGGTTTGATAAACCTACCAAAGTTTTACGTGGATTTTGAAGATTATAGTGAAAGAAACGCAGCAACGGATGTTGCCAAGGAAGTAGAGCGATTAAAACAAGAAGGTGCAGAAGGTTTAATTTTAGATTTGAGGGATAACGGCGGCGGATCACTAAAAACCGTTGTAGAGATGGCCGGATTGTTCATCAAAGATGGTCCAATAGTTCAGGTTCGCTCCGGTGGAAAAGATAAAGATGTTTATGATGATAAGGACGAAAGAATACAATGGGATGGTCCTTTGGTCATTTTGGTCAACGAATTGTCCGCCTCTGCTTCTGAAATTTTAGCGGCCGCTATGCAAGATTACAAAAGGGCCATTGTAATAGGCAGTAAACAAACTTTTGGAAAAGGAACGGTACAGAATGTGATTCCGTTGGATAATATCGTACGAAGCAACGAGCACGGAGATTTAGGAGCCATTAAATTGACCACACAGAAATTCTATAGAATCAATGGAGGGTCAACCCAATTGGAAGGGGTAAAGAGTGATGTTATTGTTCCGGACAAGTATAGTTATATAGATTTGGGAGAACGTGATCAATCCAATCCTTTAAAATGGGATAAAATTACTCCGGCCAATTATAAAGTTTGGGACGGTTATATTGACTATGAGCAAACCATTGCAAATAGCAAGGCCAGAATGGCTGCAAACCCTCATATCAAATTAATTGAAGAAAATGCCAAATGGCTGAAAGCACAACAAGAGGAAACAGAAATTTCTTTAAATTATGACGCTTATAAAGAAGAGAAAAAGAGAGTAAAGGAAAAGTCGGATTATTTTAAGAATATCACGACCTATGATTCCAAACTTACTTTCAAATCTTTAAAGTATGAGGAAGAATTGTTTACCAAGGATTCTGTACTACGGGAGAAAAGAAATAGATGGCACAAAAACTTGGCCAAAGATGTTTATGTAGAAGAGGCGGTAAATGTGCTTCGTGACCTTAAATTGAACAATATTAAAAATGGCGGGAAATTAGCTAGCGTAAAAGGTTAATTTTGAAAGAATTATATAAAAAAGCCCGCTCTTAGAGCGGGCTTTTTTATTATTTCAATTTTTCTGCATGTAACTTTCTCAGTTTGGAAAGTTTTGGATTGATCACTACTTGACAGTATCCTTGTGAAGTATTGTTTTTGTAATAATCTTGGTGATACGCTTCAGCTTCATAAAATACCTCTAAAGGACTTAGTTCTGTCACAATGGGTTTATCGTAAAAAGATGCCATTTCACTTAAAACGATTTCTGCAACTTTTTTCTGCTCCTCATCATGAAAGTATATAACAGAACGATATTGTGTTCCGGTATCCGCACCCTGTCGGTTTAAGGTCGTAGGATCATGCGTAGTCATGAAAACTGCTAAAATATCGGCATAGGTTACCACCGAAGCATCATAGGTTATTTGAACGACTTCTGCATGTCCCGTGAGACCGGAACAGACTTCCCTATAAGTAGGTCTTCCTGGAGCTTTGCCGCCAGTGTATCCGCTAACAACCTTCATAATACCTTTTACTTCTTGGAAAACAGCTTCCGTACACCAAAAACAACCTCCACCGACAGTAGCTACTTTAATATTTGATTTATCCATTAGCTTTCTCCTTTACGATCTGCATGGACTCCGAGTTGATGCAATAACGCAATCCGCTAGGTTCGGGGCCATCGGGAAAAACGTGTCCTAAATGTCCATCACAGGTATTGCAAAGGACTTCTACCCGTACCATCCCAAAAGAAGTATCCTTTATATATTTAATGGCATTTTCTGTAATGGGTTGTGTGAAACTGGGCCATCCGGTACCCGATTCAAATTTGATAGTAGAATCGAACAGTTCCGTGCCGCAACAAACACATTCATATTTACCTGCATCGTGTACGCTACAGAGTGCACCGGTATATGGAGCTTCCGTACCTTTTTTTCTTGTGATTCGGAACTGTCCTGGAGTTAAAATTTCTTTCCATTCGCTTTCGGATTTTTCAACACGCCTGTCGGGTATCGGATTTCCATTGACCGAAAAATGAATGACATCTTTCCAAGTTAACATAGTAATTTTCCTTTCTTAGATTTAATTCTTTAATGTTGGTATTAGTCGATTTTGACCTACCGTTCTTACAAAATTAAGCTAAATTTGGACGATGCGGAGCTACAAAAAAAATAGAATTATTTATACCGTTTTATTGCTCGTTTGCGTGGTTGGTTTTTGGTGGTTCGAGAACTTTTATACCCCGAATACCTACTCGGAAGCTAATGGGTTGGCAAAAGAAAGTACTTTCCCTGCTACACTTCTACCCACTTCTACTACGAATGAAATAGTACATCATTCCCATTTCTCCTTATCATACAATGAACCTTTTGAGCAAGCGGAGTGGGTTGCCTATGTGTTGAAAAAAGAACACTTAACGGATGACGACCGTAAACGACCATATTTTATAGAGGACCCTTGGGTGCGTACCAAATCGGCCGATTGGAGAAATTATAAAGGTTCCGGTTATGACAGAGGCCATCTGTGCCCGGCGGGTGACCGTAGATTTTCCGAACAAGCCTATAACGAGACATTTTACACCAGCAATATCAGTCCCCAAAACAATGCTTTTAATGCCGGTGCTTGGAACAGATTGGAAATGAAAATTCGTTCTTGGGCAAAAAAATATAAAAAGCTCTATGTAATTACGGGGGGAGTCTTGGAAAGTGGTTTGGAGGAAATAGGTGAAGAAGATGTGGACGTGCCCGATTATTTCTATAAGATTGTGGCTAGGGAAACAACAAGTGATATGGAAGTCATCGGATTTTTAATGGAAAACAAGGAAAAATCAGCACCCTTAAAAAGTTTTACGGTTTCAATAGATGAAATTGAAGCACTGACAGGAATAGACTTTTTTTATCGATTGGATGTAAAGAAACAAGAGGAATTTGAAAGCAGTATCAATTTGAGGGATTGGAAATTTTAAAAACTTTCCTTTAATCTATTGGTATCCAATTTTAGGAATACGAACAATAAAATTGTAAAAAACAAAAGTCCTGAACCCCCATAACTAAAGAAAGGTAGCGGAATACCGATAGTAGGTAGTATACCGATAACCATTCCGATATTTATGAAATAGTGGATAAATAGGATGGAGATAACCCCATAGCCGTACATTCGTGCGAAATCATTTTTTTGGCGTTCCGCCAAAGAAATCAATCTTAGAAATAAAATTGAAAAAAGGATAATTACGGTTCCTGTGCCAATAAATCCCCATTCCTCTCCTAGTGTGCTGAAGATATAATCCGTTTCCTGTTCTGGTACAAAATCGCCCTTTGTACGAGTACCTTCTAAATATCCCTTACCAAAAAAACCTCCCGATTCAATAGCCTTTTCGGATTGATAGGTGTTGTAGCCAATGGTTTTTCTGATTTGTTCCAATTTGGAAGGGTCCTTTTCCAATCGCAACCATAGGCTAAAACGATCACGGTGGCGTTGCTCAAAAACTTGATTGAAAACAAAATTAACGGATAATGAAAAAAGAATGGTGACTACGGTGGTAAGAATCAGTGGGAAAATGGGAACTTTGAACGATTTTCTTTTTAGTGCAAAAAAGAGAACGATCAAGGTTGCCAATCCTATAGCCACCCATATGGTTCCAAACATCAAAGTGGTAACAAAAATGATAATCGTAGCAAACCCTATTCCAAGATAAAACAAAGGGAGACCTTCCCTGAAGATTACAAAAACAAGTGCAAAAAATACCAAGGCACTTCCAGGGTCTGGCTGCGGAATGATCAGTAGGGCTGGGATTAGAATGATGAGAAGTGCATAGAGTTGATCTTTTCTACGTTTTATATCGGTTTGTATATCGCTTAAGTATTTTGCCAATGCTAATGCCGTTGTTATTTTTGCCAGTTCGGACGGCTGAAAATTCATAAACCCTAAATTATACCAGGAAGTAGCCCCGGCAATGGTTTTCCCGAAAACAAACAGCCCTAGGAGCAAAAGCATGGATACCAAATAGAAAATGCTGGAAAAACGCTCATAGAAATTTACCTCCAAAGCCATAATGACCAAAATGGCAGTAAAACTTACCCCGATAAAAAAAAGTTGTTTTCCGTGCAAGGTTCCAAAATCGAAGATAGATTCATCTGTCCCTGTAAACGTGCTGGAGTAAATATTGGACCAACCAATAAGAACCAAGGATAAATAGAGCAGAACGGATAGCCAGTCTATACGTTTGAGAATACTTCTACCAGACATATTCGTTTATCTCAAACTCCTCGCCACTATAGGGTTTGGCGTATTCATGCTCCAAAGTCTTCTCCAACATTTTTTTCTCCAGATCTGTTCGGGTAATCTCTCCCTTTATATATTTTTCTATCATCAGGGAAGCAATATGACCGGCGAATCTGGAACCATAATATCCGTTTTCAATATACACGGCAATGGCTATTTTTGGATTGTCTACTGGTGCGAAAGCTACAAAAACGGAATGATCGGTCAGTTGCGTGCGAACACCATTGATTTTGGTAAAATTCTCGGCCGTACCTGTTTTTCCTGCAATTTCAATACCTGGTATCCGTAGCCATCTAGCAGTACCTCCAGGGCTTGTATAGACCTTGCTCATCCCTTCTATTATGGGCTCAAAATGTTTGGGGTCTATAGTTGTCTTTTTAGCTTGGGTAAATTTTGGGTTGGTTATTTCTTTTCCCTCTACTTTTTTTAGAATATGTGGTGTAAAGTAATGTCCTCTGTTGGCAATGGCAGCAGCCATATTCGCTAATTGTACAGGAGTGGCCAGCACTTCTCCCTGACCGATAGCATTTGAGATAATAAAAGAAGAACTCCATCGATTATCGCCGTACCATTTGTCATAATATTCTTTGCTAGGGATTCTTCCTTTTTGCCCATAGGGTAGATCATAGCCTAGATAATTTCCGAGACCAAAACTCTTCATATGCTTTTCCCAAACATCCATGCCTTCATCCGTGGTATCATATTTTTCAAATATTTTACGAAAGGTTGCAGCAAAATAGGCATTGCATGATTTGTAAATGCCATCTACCATACTACGTGATCCACCCCCGCAATGGCACCCTCTTTTTTTATTTCCCACATAAAAACCATTATAACACTTTACTTTTGAAGATTCATCCATAACTCCTTCTTGTAGTGCTATCAAAGCGTTCAAGGTTTTAAAGGGAGAACCTGGGGGTTGTTGTGCATGGATGGAACGGTCCCAAGTAGGGTTCGCAATGGTATCGTTATATAATTTGGTGTAATTTCTGGAACGCTTTCTCCCCACTAAAAGTGCCGGGTCATATGTTGGGCCTGAAATCATGGAAAGTATTTCCCCTGAAGACGGTTCAATAGCCACGATGCCACCTCTTTTTCCGTTCATCAAAAGCTCACCGTACTCTTGTAATGCTTTATCAATGGTAATACTAATTTGCTTTCCTTGCTCGGGGAGTGTATCCAACGCACCATTCTTATAAGGACCAATATCCCTGTTGAAACGGTCTTTCTGTATATATTGAACACCTTTTCTGCCCCTTAATAAGTCTTCATAGTAGCGTTCTACTCCAGTACGTCCTTTTAATTCGCCTTGTACATAATACTTATTTTGGGCAAGATCGCCCTCGTTTACTTCACTGATGTACCCCAATACATTTGCGGCACTTGGGGTGTCATAGTAACGTAACGAACGTTTTTGGATATAAAATCCTTGGTACTTGCGCATTTTTTCCTGTAACCGGGCATAATCTTCTTTAGAGAGTTGCGGTACCAAAACAGATGGAAGTCTTGGAGAATAGACACGTGCTTTTCGTAATTTCTCTACGAACTTTTCTTTATCAACACCTAGAAGATTACAGAATTCCAGAGTGTCCAAAGGCTTTACTTCCCGTGGGATTACCATAACATCATAAGCGGGGTCGTTCCCGACAAGAAGTTTTCCGTTTCTGTCATAAATGTAGCCCCGTTCCGGATAATCGTAAATGGCTTTAATGGCAGGGTCTTCCAATACCTGATCTGCGGAAAAACTAAAAATCTGAAGATAGGAGAGCCTGCTCAGAAATGTTATTCCGATGATAATGATGATAGACGATAAAAGAATTTTTCTCATTCTTTTCGGGTACTAAACAAGGTACTGAACAATAAACATAAAATTAAGGATGCCAGCCCAATAATCAAGGTTTTCTTAACGATTATTAAGATATTGGAAAAACTAAATATCTCTAAAGTATAGAAAACAGCGTGATGTATTATAATTAATAACGCCAAAAACGTAAATTGTTGTGCCTTGGTAGAATTGTTTAGCTTAAAACTTTGAAATTCATAGTTGACCCCGAATACGAAACGCATAATGGTAGGTCTTACATAAGCAATGGTAACGGTTGCCGCTGCATTGATGGCTAAGGTATCCGAAAAAATATCGATTAAAAGACCTAATAAAAAACTAATGGCAATGAAGCTGGTTCTATTTTCTTTGATGGGGTACCAATACAAAAACAAAACATAGACCATTGGATTTATGAAACCGAAAAAATTAAGCCTATTAAAAACAAGTACCTGCACCAGAATTAAAAGTGAAAATCTCAGGATATTTATGAAGAAAGAACTACTGATCATTGGACGTTGTTTCTGCTTCTAGGGCTAAAATTTCTTTACGGTTCAAGTTTTTAATGATATACACATTTCTAATATTGGTCATATCGTTGAACAAGGCAATATCTATGGAATAAAAGCTTCTGGATTTGTCCAAATTGAATTTAGCAATAGTACCTATGGGAATATTTTCTGGAAAAATACTACTCATGGCACCGGTAACTATAGTATCCCCAATATTTAGAGGAACCAATCTTGGAATGTCTACTAATTGTACCCTGCTATAATCTTTCGTATCCCAAATCAAAGAACCAAAATGGTTCGAATTTTTTAGTTTGGCATTGATGTTGGATTTTTCGTTCAGAATACTTTGCACCGTTGCAAAATTATTGGAGGTATTCTCTACGATTCCGAGGATGCCTTTGTCGGTAATAACACCCATATCTTGGGCAATGCTATCGTTTTTGCCTTTATTGATGGTAATGTAATTGCGCTGGTCCGCGTAGCTGTTATTTATAGCTCTTCCCTTTACGATTGTATAGGTTCGTTGTGTAGAATCTAAAACGGATTGCGCTACATCTTTTTGATTGTAAAGCTGATGTCTTAATTGTTCATTTTCCTTTAAAAGGTTTCTGTTTTCCTCTTTTAGACTGAAATAGGAAGTCACATTATCCGTGGTCTCATAAATACTGCCCGAGATAAAGTTGGCAGAGTTTAAAAACTTTGATTGATGATAGGAATGCGATTGGATGGTAAAAATCAGCGATATGAATATAAAAAAGGTGTAGAGTAGAAACAGCTTATACCGAATCAGAAAATTTATAATCTGTTGCATTCATCTCTAAATTTTCAACTACCGCTCGTAATCTTGATAGTTTCGTTTTGGTCATAAATAGTGACCTTGTTTTAACTTAAAATGAAATTATTTGATTAAAATACTCTTATACCGCTCTAGGTTTTTTAATGCTATTCCAGTACCTCTAACAACAGCTCTTAACGGGTCTTCGGCTATATAAACAGGAAGATCTGTTTTTTGGGATAGTCTTCTATCCAATCCACGTAACATGGAGCCGCCACCTGCAAGATAGATTCCGGTATTGTAGATATCGGCCGCTAGTTCCGGTGGTGTTTGCGAAAGCGTTTCCATTACGGCATCTTCCACACGTAAGATAGATTTGTCCAAAGCTTTCGCGATTTCGCGGTATGAAATCTGAACCTGTTTCGGTTTTCCAGTCAATAAATCACGTCCCTGTACGGATTTCTCGTCCGGTGGGGACTGTAAATCTTCCGTTGCGGAACCAATCTCAATCTTTATTGCTTCGGCGGTACTTTCCCCAACATATAAATTATGCTGTGTACGCATGTAATAGATAATATCGTTCGTGAAAACATCACCTGCAATTTTAACGGATTTATCACAGACAATTCCTCCTAATGCAATCACGGCTATTTCCGTTGTTCCACCTCCTATATCAACGATCATGTTCCCTTTGGGTTGCATAATATCCAAACCAATACCGATAGCCGCTGCCATAGGTTCGTGGATGAGGTAGACCTCCTTGCCATTTACTCTTTCCGCAGATTCTTTTACCGCTCTCATCTCTACTTCCGTGATTCCAGAAGGAATACAAATGACCATTCTCAACGCAGGTGGAAACCATTTTTTCTTTAAGGCAGGGATATTTTTGATGAACATATTGATCATCTTTTCGGACGCGTCAAAATCTGCTATTACCCCATCTTTTAAAGGCCTGATGGTCTTTATGTTTTCATGGGTCTTCCCTTGCATCATGTTCGCTTCTTTACCAACAGCAATGATTTTACCGGTAACGCGATCCCTGGCAACAATAGATGGACTGTCCACAACGACTTTGTCCATATGAATGATAAGCGTGTTGGCTGTACCTAAATCGATAGCTATTTCCTCGGTCAAGAAATCAAAAAACCCCATGTATAAAAGTTTGGTTAAGGATTAACGGTTGTATTTCATCGACAAAAGTAGTAAAATTAATGCTTAAAATGACGCGTTCCCGTCATCACCATAGAAATTCCATTTTCGTTGCAATAATCAATACTCAATTGATCTTTGATGGAACCTCCCGGTTGAATTACACTGGTGATTCCTGCTTTGTCCGCAATCTCCACACAATCCGGGAAAGGAAAGAACGCATCGCTTGCCATGACCGCACCGTTCAAATCAAAATTAAAGGAACCTGCCTTGTGTATGGCTTGGTTCAAAGCATCTACACGAGAGGTCTGTCCGGTGCCACTGGCGCAAAGTTGCTTGTTTTTTGCCAAAACGATGGTGTTGGATTTGGTATGCTTACATAATTTGGAAGCAAAAATCAAATCCTCTATTTCCCTGTCCGAAGGTTTTTTGTTGGTCGCATTGGATAAATCAGCAACCGTATCCGTCTTATGATCTTTCTCTTGTAATAATATTCCGTTCAAACAAGTTCTAACGGTCATTTCCGGCATGGCCACTTCATTCTGAACAAGGATGATTCTGTTCTTTTTTCCCTTCAAAATTTCCAATGCATCATCGGCATAACCCGGCGCAATGACAACTTCACAGAATAATTTATGAATTTCTTCCGCTGTAGCTTTATCTATGGCCTTATTGCTGATCAAAACACCCCCGAATGCGGAAACAGGATCTCCTGCCAAAGCATCTATATAGGCTTGGTGCAAGGTGTCCCGTTGGGCAAGACCACATGCGTTATTGTGTTTGAGAATGGCAAAGGTGGGCGCATCATCCTTGAATTCGTCCATTAAATTAACGGCAGCGTCAACATCCAAAAGATTGTTATAGGAAAGCTCTTTGCCGTGTAATTTTGAGAACATGGCATCAAAATTCCCAAAGAAAAATCCTTTTTGGTGCGGGTTTTCGCCATAGCGCAATACCTTCCCATCGGTTTCGCTTACCTTCAATGCCGCCAAATCATGGTTCTTATTGAAATAATTAAAAATAGCGGTATCGTAGTGTGAAGAAACATTGAACGATTTTGCCGCAAAGCGTTTGCGTTGCTCAAGGGTAGTGGTGCCGTTTCCTTCGGTAATTATTTTCAGAACCTCTGAATAATCTTCCATGGAAGAAACACAGAGCACATCCTTAAAGTTCTTGGCAGCTGCACGAATCAATGAAATACCGCCTATATCAATTTTTTCAATGATGCCTTGTTCGGAAGCTCCACTGGCCACTGTTTTCTCGAACGGATACAGGTCAACGATGACAATATCCAACTGTGGGATTTCAAATTCTTCCAATTGTGCCATATCGCTTTCATTGTCCTGACGGTTCAGAATCCCTCCAAATACCTTTGGGTGCAAAGTTTTTACACGGCCTCCCAAGATTGACGGGTAACTGGTTACATCCTCAACGGGAACAACATTGACCCCTAAATTCTTGATGAATTTTTCAGTTCCTCCGGTAGAGTATATGGTGATGCCCAACTCTTGAAACTTTCTGACCAAAGGTTCTAGGCCATCTTTATGGAATACGGAAATTAATGCGGACGAAGCTTTTTTTACGCTGCTCATTTTTAAGTGCTTGTGGTTAGTAATGAAGCACACAAAAATAAATTTTTTAAGGGTAGTTCTATTGGTAGGTTATCAACAATAAAGACAAAGTTTTGAACCATAGCCAACGCGTAGTGCTATATGAATTCTATGGTACATAGATTTTTGCTACTTCTGCATTTACAAATTCCAAGAAGCGTTCATCTTCTGCCGTGAAAGGGTCAGGAGTATTGGAATCAATATCAATTTGCCCAACATTTTCGCCATCAATAAAAAGGGGTACCACAATTTCTGATTTTACGTTAATGCTACAGGCAATGTAATTGTCCTGAGCCTGCACGTCCGGTACTACAAAGTTTTGATTACTCTCCGCCACTTGGCCACATATCCCTTTTCCAAAAGGAATTAGGGTATGGTCCGTGGGCGCACCTGCATAAGGTCCTAATTTTAACTCTCGTTTGTCCTCGTTCTTAAAATAAAAGCCTACCCAGTCGTAATGTGGCACTTCCTTTTTTAGCAGCTCGCAGATAGATAGCAACTTGGAATCCACATCTTTTGCTGATGCCGTAATAGCGGTTATTCTAGGAATTAGGGAATCGAACATATTTTGATGTAATTTTAAGGTAAAAGTCGATTTTTACGCGAGAACTTGCAATAACAAACGGCATAAAAATTCGTTAATACCATGATAGGATATTGGATTAAACCCTAATTTTGTGATAATGAAAGCAATACTCCATAAAATTTTCTGCTCAGCGATGGCCTTTTTGCTATTGGCGTCCACTGTTTCGTGGAAGGTAGAGAAGCATTATTGCATGGGACATTTAATGGACACTGCTTTGTTTACAGAGGCGAGTAGCTGCGGAATGGATGTTGCTATGATGGATATGGGCGAATCCAAAAAATCTTGCTGTACAGATGAGATTATCATTATTGAAGGTCAGGAAGATTTGCAATTTTCATTGAACGATATTTCTTTGGAGCAGCAACAGTTTTTGGTTGCTTTTACCTTTTCTTATTCGGGACTGTTCCAGTTGGAAACCGAACAATCCGTTCCTGAGGATACCTACCCACCACCAATATTGGTCAAGGACATTCAATTGTTGGACCAAGTCTTCTTAATTTGATTTATTCTTTTTAACCCTCTTGGGTAAGATTAGTCATGCTCTTTTTTAGGGCGATTTTTGAAATTAAAAAAGAATTTATCATGAAAAATTTATATACGGTTACAGGAATGACCTGTAGCGGATGTGCTGCATCGGTAAAGGAAAAACTTTCCAAGATAGATGGCGTGGATGCCGTTGCGGTGAATTTGGAAAAATCCGAAGCCGAAGTGGTGATGCAAAAACATATTCCTTTGGATAGGTTGAAATCGGTTTTGCCCGAAAAATATACCATTTCCAATACACTTCGTTCCGTTTCCGATACAGTAATTGATGCTCCGGCAGAGAAATCAAAACTACAACAACTAAAGCCTTTGTTGCTCATATTCCTATATCTGTTTTCAGCAGCTTTTTTGCTCAACTTTAAAGATTGGGATACAACCAGTGCCATGCTAGATTTTATGGGGCTTTTCTACATTGTTTTCAGCTTTTTTAAGCTATTGGATTTAAAAGGATTTCCAGAAAGTTTCAGGATGTACGACCCATTGGCAAAAGCTATTCCGGCCTATGGGTGGATTTATCCATTTCTGGAATTAGTTTTAGGATTGATGTTTTTAATGCGATTTGAAGTAAAAATCGCACTTATTACCACGATTATCATTTTAGGCATTACTACCATTGGGGTTGTAAAAACCCTCTTAGACAAAAGGGCGATACGTTGTGCCTGTTTGGGAACAGCCTTGAAACTTCCTATGACGGAAGCTACTTTTATAGAAAATGCCGTCATGTTGGTCATGGCCATAACCATGCTTTTTCAAGCTGTTTAAACAAACGATGATGAAAAAGTATATTTTGTTCGTATTAAGTGCCTTTTCGATTATCGTAAAAGCACAAGATAAAGTAGAGGGTATGGTAATGGAGTCCAATGCTGAAGGAAAGCACATAGGCCTTCCGGGTGCAAATGTGTATTGGATGAACTCCCAAATAGGAACTATCACCAATGAGGAAGGGCTGTTCAGTCTTCCTTTTTCCGAAGAATATAATCGGCTGATTATTAGTTATATTGGTTTCCGGTCGGATACACTACTTATTGAAAAACCCAAAATGATTCACCATTGGCTGAAACCATCAAATGAACTGGATGAAGTTGTCGTTCAAGAAAAAAGAGATGCGGTACAAAAAACGTATTTCAGTGCGCAAAATGTGATTACCGTAAATAGTGCGGAACTTTTAAAAGCGGCCTGTTGTAACCTGTCCGAAAGTTTTGAGACCAACCCGGCCATTGATGTAAATTTTTCCGATGCGCTTACTGGGACCAAACAGATTCAAATGTTGGGACTTACCAGTCCCTATTTATTGATCACCCAAGAGAATATACCCATGGTGAGAGGAGCTTCCCAGGCCTATGGGTTGACCTTTACCCCGGGCACATGGGTAGAGAGCATTCAAATCACAAAAGGTGCCGGTAGTGTGGTCAATGGTTATGAGAGTATTTCGGGCCAGATAAATACGGAGTTGGTAAAACCGCTAACGGACAATCGCTTATTCATAAATGGTTATGCCAACAGAAATGGCAGATTGGAGCTGAATACACATATCAATCATAAATTAAACGACAAATGGAGTACAGGTCTTTATATTCACGGAAACAAGCGTACCCAAAAAGAAGATAGAAATGACGATAGATTTCTGGACGCTCCTTTGGCAGACCAGATCAATGTACTTAACAGATGGCAATTTCAGAATCCGGAGACGGGTTGGGTAAGCTTTTTTAATATTCGATTTTTGGTCGATGAAAAACAAGTAGGGGAAACTGTCTTTAATGCAGATGAAGGTAGAGCCCTGAACGAAGCCGAAAATCCTGTTTTGAGCGGGGTTGAACCATGGGGAAGTGAGATAGATACCAAACGGTTTGATACATCTATTAAATTGGGATATGTTTTTCCGGAACTGCCTTTTCAAAGCTTTGGATTTCAGGCATCTTATAGTTTGCATGACCAAGATTCTTATTTCGGCTTACGCAATTATGAAATAAATCATGAAAGTTTATATTCCAATCTATTGTTCAATTCCATTATTGGAGATACGCGAAATAAATTTAAAACTGGTATCACTTTCGCTTATGATGGGTATGATGAATTGGTAGATACACAAAACTTTCAAAGAGACGACGTTTCAGCTGGGGCCTTTTTTGAGTATAGCTATGAGAACTTGGAGAAATTGAGCTTAACGGCAGGGCTTCGAGTTGATACCCATAATCGCCTCGGTACTTTTATTACACCAAGACTACATGTGCGTTATACGCCTTGGGAAAGAGGAAGTTTACGGGGTTCTTTGGGTAGGGGAAGAAGAGCGGCCAATATTTTTGCCGAAAATCAACAGTTTTTCGCCTCTGCCCGTCAGGTACAGCTATTGGACAGTGGAGGGAGTATTTATGGGCTTAATGCCGAGGATGCTTGGAACTACGGTATAAGTTTTTTACAAGGGTTCACTTTTTTGAACAGGCCGGGGAATGTTACTCTGGATTTTTATAGAACGGATTTCAGGAATCAGATTGTGGTAGATTGGGAAAATCCAAGGGCCATATCTTTTTATAATTTGGATGGAGAAAGTTATGCCAATAGTTTTCAGCTCGAAGTAAATCATGAAGTCCTTAAAAATTTGGAACTGCGTACGGCATACAAATATTATGATGTGAGTACGGATTATCGTTCGGGAAGGTTACAGAAACCATTACAAGCACAGCATCGGTTTTTTGTAAACTTGGGATATGAAACCGAAGTGACCGAAAAAGGTTCGCAATGGCGATTTGATTATACGCTGCATACGCTTGGGAAACAGCGTTTGCCGAATACTAACGAAAATCCACCTGAATTTAGGTTAGGAGATTTTGCTAAAGGGTATAGTTTAATGAATGCGCAAGTAACCAAAATCTTCTCCAATGCTTTTGAATTGTATGTGGGAGGGGAAAATTTATCTAATTTTAGACAACCTAATCCAGTGCTGGGTTCTGAAAACCCCTTTGGTCCAAATTTTGATACCAGTATTGTGTATGCCCCAATTATGGGGCGTATGTTTTATGTTGGGTTTCGGTATAAGCTATAACAAAACGCCTATTTTAAAGTAAATGAAAAGGTTCCAATCAAATTTTATATTGGCACTTAAAAAACTAAAGTAAAAACTATTGAAACGAAAAAAGTTATGAGAAAAATAGTGACAATAATTGCAATGGCAGTATTCACCACCGTGACATTTGCACAGGAGAAAAATAAAAAATTAACCATGGAGGTCGATGGGAAGTGCGAGATGTGTAAAAACCGTATAGAAAAGGCAGCTTTAAGCGTAAAAGGAGTGAAGTATGCTTTATGGGATATTCCATCACACGAGTTATTGCTTATCATTGATGAACGTAAAACGGACCCGATGAAAGTGAAAACGGCTTTAGTGGCGGCAGGTCATGACACTAAAGAACTGAAAGCTACAAAAGAAGCCTATGATAGTGTGCATCCTTGTTGTAAATACCGTGAGGATAATACGGATGATAGTGAAAAACATCAAGATTGATATGTTTGAAAGCCAAAAACAAAAAAACCGCACTTGAATTTCAAGTGCGGTTTTTTTAATATTTAATGATTGGAACAAGCTTAAAAACTTGCCCGTCCGTGCTATGGACTACATCATGCCAGGCATTCCGCCACCGCCGCCCATTGGAGGCATAGCAGGAGCATCTTCCTTAATGTCGGTCAAAGCACATTCTGTAGTAAGAATCATCCCCGAAACAGAAGCAGCATTTTCAAGGGCTACTCTCGTTACTTTTTTAGGATCAATGATTCCGGCCTTCATCATTTCAACATATTTTTCTGATTTAGCGTCATAACCGTAATCCCCTTTTCCTTCTAGGATTTTTGCAACTACTACGGAACCTTCTCCACCAGCATTCTCAACAATAGTTCTGATAGGTGCCTCAATAGCCCTAGCAACTATTTGTAAACCTGTAGCTTCGTCTTCGTTTTCCGTGCTAACCTTTGAAAGAACAGTTTTGGCTCTAACTAGGGCAACACCTCCACCGGCTACGATACCTTCTTCAACGGCAGCTCTGGTGGCATGAAGGGCATCATCAACACGATCTTTTTTCTCTTTCATTTCTACTTCGGAAGCAGCACCTACATAAAGAACGGCAACACCGCCGGCCAATTTGGCCAAACGCTCTTGAAGTTTTTCTTTATCGTAGTCAGAGGTAGTAGTCTCTATTTGAGATTTAATCTGGTTTACCCTGGTCTTAATATCTTTCGCAACACCGCCACCATTTACGATAGTTGTGTTGTCTTTATCAATTTGTACTTTTTCGCAAGTACCCAACATGTCAATAGTAGTGTTGTCCAAGGAGAATCCTCTTTCTTCGGAAATAACGGTTCCTTTTGTAAGAATGGCGATATCCTCTAGCATTGCTTTTCTACGGTCACCAAACCCAGGAGCTTTTACAGCAGCAATTTTAAGTGATCCTCTTAATTTGTTTACTACCAAAGTAGCCAATGCTTCCCCATCAACATCCTCGGCAATAATCAAAAGTGGCTTTCCTGATTGTGCTACAGGCTCCAGTACGGGAAGCAAATCTTTCATTGCAGATATTTTCTTATCGAACAAAAGAATATATGGGTTTTCCAGTTCTGTAACCATCTTTTCGGAATCGGTCACGAAGTAAGGAGAAAGGTATCCTCTGTCAAACTGCATTCCTTCTACAACATCTACATACGTATCTGTACCTTTTGCTTCCTCAACGGTAATAACACCCTCCTTGCCCACTTTTCCAAAAGCTTGTGCAATCAAGTCACCGATAGTATCATCATTATTCGCCGATATTGAAGCGACCTGCTTGATTTTCTCAGAAGAGTCACCTACTTTTTTGGATTGTTTTGCCAGATTTTCAACAATTGCCTCAACGGCCTTGTCTATACCTCTTTTTAAATCCATCGGATTTGCGCCAGCGGCAACGTTTTTTAATCCCTCTTTAACGATAGATTGTGCCAATACGGTGGCCGTAGTGGTACCATCACCTGCTAAATCATTTGTTTTGGAAGCAACTTCCTTAACCATCTGTGCGCCCATATTTTCAAGAGCGTTCTCTAGTTCAATCTCCTTTGCAACGGTAACACCATCTTTGGTTACTTGGGGAGCACCAAAAGATTTGCTGATGATTACGTTTCTTCCTTTAGGTCCTAACGTTACTTTTACTGCATTAGCCAATGCATCAACACCTCTTTTGAGGCCATCTCTTGCATCGATATCAAATTTTATGTCTTTTGCCATTTTAATTTTAATTTTTAGCCAATAATTTTTGGCTGCTTATTCATTAATTAGTGTGATGGGCCACAAGTGTGGCTTAAATAATTTAGATGATTGCCAAGATGTCACTTTCGCGCATCATCAAATAATCCGTGCCTTCTAGCTTAAGCTCCGTTCCGGCATATTTACCATATAGCACCGTATCATTGACTTTTACTGTTACAGCCTCGTCCTTTGTGCCAGGTCCAACAGCGACTACTTTTCCTTTTTGTGGTTTTTCTTTTGCAGTGTCCGGAATGTAAATTCCAGAAGCGGTTTTAGTTTCTGCTGCCATAGGCTCTATAAGAACTCTATCTGCCAATGGTTTAATGTTAACTTTAGCCATAGTATTTAAATTTTAATATTGATTTTTTAGTTTCAAGCTTATATTTGGCAGAAATTATGCCATTGCACAAAAACTGACATATTGTAAACTAAAAATGCCAGCTTATGACAAGCTGGCATTTTTATGTATAATTGGTTTCAATCTAGTTTAAACTATCTAAGGGAGTACTTTCCGTGTTTGCTGGAGGGGTAACTTCCTCGGGGAGTGCTTCCGGAACCGTATCTTCAATATCATCGCCCTGTAATAATTTTGAATCCACCTCACCAAAATTACCTTTTAAGGCTATGTTGGACGCCAAGATGAGCAGTACCAAAAGACCTGCCAGAGTCCAAGTACTCTTATCCAAAAAATCCCCTGTTTTCTTAACACCACCAACAACTTGATTTCCACCGCCACCAAAAGAAGAAGATAATCCACCGCCTTTAGGGTTTTGCACCATGATTACCAATACGAGTAAAAAACAAACGATGATAATCAGTACAAGGAATATTGAAAACGTACTCATTTTATTTACTTATTTTCTTGTTGAATTTTTTCTACCGATTTTATTCGGTCTGCAAAGAAACTACTTTTTTCCGGATATTTCAAACTTAATATTTTGTACGCCTGTATGGCTTTTTTATACTTTTTCTGTTCTAAATATACTCTTGCCAAAGTCGCGGTCATGAGCTCGTTTTTGTCCAATTTTGAAGAGGTGGAAACATCGATAGTAGTTGCATTATTTTTTTGAGGAACAATCTTTGGATTTTCTGAAATAAACTTATCGATACGTTCAAACTTTTTCTTTTGTGCCGATTTATTTTCAACAACCGATAACTCCTCATTTGTACTTTCAGCTACAGTTCTTTCTTTTGATTTTTCAGAACTACGTTCAATAGGTTTTTGGGAAGTTAGTTGAAGCCATTCCGTAAAGGAGTATTTTTCTTTTTTGTCAAAGGATAGCGGTTTTCCCAGTTCTAACTTTTCTTCCTCTTTTTGTTTGAAGAGTTCCGGATCAAGAATTTGTTCCGCATCCTTGGTATCCTGCGGAAGTGGTTTGTCCTCGGATTCTTCAATCAAGGGTTTTTCCGGTTCGGGAACTTTAATTTCTTTTAAATCTTGGGGAGGTTTCAGGGTTGATGGAACGTTGTAGTTCAAAAAATCCTTTGAGGTGATAAAACCAAAAAGCACCTCCCTATCGGTAGTGAAAGCCGCTGTGGTCTTTAATGCTTTGTTATACTTATAGCTGTTGAGGTTTTTTAATCCTTTTAAATGCAATGCACGAGCTGCCTGAAAATAGGGGTATTCTTCCAATATATCTTCCAACTGTTTTGTTTGCAAAGGGTCTACGACCTTGTCCGGATGTTGTAGGAGATATGTAAAGTCGGTCACTTTCATTTTAATATCAAGCAAGCAAAAAAAGAGTGAAAATATTAGTCGCTTATTTCGTCAGGTTTAAATATTTCTTCTAAGATATATTTCGTATTTCTAATCTTTTAATTTGTACTTCTTTTACCAATCGGCTAAAGAAGCATTGAAAATATCTTGTGTTATCCGTTCAAAAATGACTTCATGTGCTTCGCTTTTTATGGCGGATAACTGCACATTGTCGTCATAATCAAAGAAAAATGAGAAACTTTGGTCAAAATCTGCATCTTCCTTGGTTCTATTATAGAATCTACATTTCACTCTAATGGATAATCTATTCTGGGCCGCAGTTTGTTGTGCGGTGGCCGACATGGGCGAGATACGATATTCCGTAATCTCTCCTTCATATAATAGGTCTGCATTGCCGTTATTGACCAAATCCAAACTGGTTTGATTTAAAATTCGATCCTGTAACGCCAATGTAAAATCCCTATCCATACCCGGTTCAAAAGTAGACCCTGGGCTTTGTGTAGCATAGTTCTGAAAATAATTGACTTGAAAGGTGGTTGCCGTACCTACGTTTCCACCTGTAAAATTATATACGCCGCAGCCATTGAACATTAGGATGGGCAACAAAAAAATCAATATTTTTTTTAAGGTATTCAAAGCCGTTCTTCTTTATTTCAATTGGGTAAATTATAAGTCGTATTGTTTTATTTTACGGTATAAGGTGCGTTCTGAAATCCCTAATTCCGCTGCAGCGGCTTTTCTTTTTCCTCTGTTACGTTCCAAGGATTTTTTTATCAGTTCTATTTCCTTTTCCTGTAAAGATAGGGTTTCCTCTTCCTGTATTTCTTCCGCAAAATGATATTTGTCCTCTTGCACCGCAGCACCGGCATAAGATTTTTCCAAAGCAGGTTCCGGAAGTTGCAGTACTTCCAAGGACGAAGCTTCCTGCGTTTCTATCTCCTCGTCCTCATCCCCATAAATTTTGCGGATAAGATTTTCGTTTTCCTCCTGGACTTTTTGGGAATCATTGTTCTTTAAAAGCTCCATGGTCAACTTTTTAAGGTCGTTTAAATCGCCCTTCATGTCAAAAAGTACCTTATAGAGAATTTCCCGTTCATTGCTAAAGTCGCTCTCCGCTTTGGTCTGATTTACCACAGCGGGAAGGTTACTGCTGGAATTACTGGGCAAATAGCCATTTAAGGTCATGGCGGAAATAATGCGTGTTTCTTCCAAGACAGAAATTTGTTCGGCGATGTTCCGAAGTTGGCGGATATTTCCGGGCCATCTATATTTCAATAACACCTGTACCGCGTTATCATCCAAACGAATGGTGGGCATTTTGTATTTCTGACCAAAATCCGATGCAAATTTTCGGAACAGCAGATGAATATCGTTCTGTCGTTCCCGCAATGGTGGAATGTTGATTTCTACCGTACTCAAACGATAGTATAGATCTTCCCTGAACTTTTCTTTTTTAATCGCCTCGAACATATTTACATTGGTGGCCGCAACGATTCTAACGTCCGTTTTTTGAACTTGTGAGGAACCTACTTTCAAAAACTCTCCATTCTCCAAAACACGTAAAAGCCGTACTTGGGTGGTCAGCGGCAATTCACCTACTTCGTCCAAAAAGATGGTACCCCCATCGGCTACCTCAAAATAACCGCTCCGGGTCTGGGTGGCTCCGGTAAAAGCTCCCTTTTCATGCCCAAAAAGTTCACTGTCTATCGTGCCTTCCGGAATGGCGCCACAATTTACTGCAATGTATTTTGCATGTTTTCTGTGCGACAGGGAATGTATGATTTTAGGAATGGATTCTTTCCCTACGCCGCTCTCCCCGGTAACCAAGACCGAAATATCGGTTGGTGCTACCTGTATGGCCTTTTCCAGCGCCCTATTGAGTTTGGGGTCTTGGCCAATAATCTCAAAACGTTGTTTTATACTTTGTACGCTTTCCATAGGCCCCCTAGCCCCCCAAGGGGGAGTTTAATCTTCTGTATGCTCCAGAATAGTTGAACAAATTATTTTTCATTTTTTCTATTATTTTTCCTCGATTGAAACCTAAGTTTCTACTTTTTGACTATGGGGCTATACCCACTGCTTCTCCGATGAGTGTTGCAGAAGTACAATCTTTTATTCTTACGTTGACAAAATCGCCCACTTTATAATTCTCTTTTGGAAAAACGACTACCGTATTTTGAGCGTTTCTTCCCATCCATTGCGCTTCGGATTTTTTCGATGTTTTCTCAATGAGTACTTCCTGTATTTTTCCTAGATGCCTTTCCGTACGGATTTTACAGTGTTCCCGCTGCAGTGCAACGATTTCGGACAGCCTTCTTTGTTTGGTTTCTTCAGGCACATCGTCTTTCAACTTTCGCTCCGCCATGGTTCCGGGCCGTTCGGAGTATAAGTACATATAGCCAAAATCATATACGACGCGTTCCAAGGCCGCTAAAGTGGCTTTATGGTCTTCTTCCGTTTCTGTGGGAAAACCGGCAATCATGTCTTGGGAGATGGAACAATCAGGAAGGATTTCCCGAATATTATCTATCAATTCAAAATATTCTTCGATTGTGTGCAGACGGTTCATTTCTTTAAGAATACGATTGCTTCCACTTTGTACGGGCAGGTGAATATGATTGCAGATATTGTCGTGTTTCGCCATCGTTCTAATGACATCCAAGGTCATATCTTGCGGGTTGGAAGTTGAAAACCGAATTCGCATTTTAGGTTGTGCCACGGCAACCATTTCCAATAATTGTGAAAAACCAACGGCAGTCGCTTTTTGCATTTCGGTAGCCTTGACAAAATCCTTCTTTAATCCACCGCCATACCATAAATAGCTATCCACATTTTGTCCAAGGAGTGTAATCTCCTTAAACCCTTTGCTCCAAAGTTCATTAACTTCGGCTAAAATGGATTGTGGGTCCCTACTGCGCTCCCTGCCTCTTGTAAAAGGCACTACGCAGAAAGTGCACATGTTGTCACAGCCTCGCGTGATTGAAACAAAAGCGGTTATCCCGTTTGTATTTAAGCGAACAGGGGAAATATCACCATAGGTCTCTTCCTTGGAGAGGATTACATTTACCGCGTCCCTTCCCTGGTCTACCTCCTGAATTAGGTTGGGCAAATCTTTGTAGGCGTCCGGCCCTACGACCATGTCCACAATTTTTTCCTCTTCCAACAATTTGCTTTTAAGCCGTTCTGCCATGCAGCCGAGCACACCCACTTTCATATGGGGCCTGTCTTTTTTCACGGCATTGAACTTTTCCAAACGCTTGCGCACGGTCAATTCCGCTTTTTCACGGATAGAACAGGTGTTCACCAAAACCAGATCAGCCTCTGCCAAATTTTGAGTGGTATTAAAACCTTCATTGGCTAAAATGGACGCTACGATCTCACTATCTGAAAAATTCATGGCGCAACCGTAACTCTCTATATAAAGATTGCGTTTATTTTTTGTAGTGTTTTCTAGCTGTAAAGCGGTCCCTTGAATTTTTTTGTCAATTGTTTTTTCCATGAGCATCCTCCATCACCCAATAAAATAATGGGCTACAAAGATAGTATTATATTCAAAATCGTGACAAGTTGGCAGTTTATTTTATAGTAATTTTAAGCTTTAAACTATGCAAGTAACCTTTTAAACAGTTATCATGAATTTAGACGAACTCAATCACGTTATTAAACAGAAGCCATCTTTGGAGTTTGGTTCTATTTTTAGCAGGTCCATAGATTTGTTCCAAAAGGTATGGGTGCAAGGCTTTATCACTTTGCTATTGACCTTGGTAACGATAATACCATTTTATGTAATGATTTACATACCGCTGATAGCAGCAGGTATTACGGATCCGGAAATGTTGCGGAGTGAGGACCCTCCTGCCATCGTTATTATCAGTATGGTTGTATTGTTTCCTATCGTAATGATTGGCATTATGACTTTTAATTTAGCGCTCCAAGCAGCATTTTTTAGAATTTGCAAACAAAAGGATATGGGCTTGATCGCTAATGATGATTATTTCTATTATTTCAAAGATGGGCGTTTGGGTAAGATTTTAACCCTTTCCCTGATCATGATCGGACTGAGCATCTTGGGAGCATTGGCGTGTGGAATCGGAATCATTTATTTGGTAGTGCCCATGTCACTCTTTCCAGTTTTCTTGGCATTTAACGAAGAACTTTCAGCTATGGAAATGGTTAAATCCAGTTTTGCATTGGGAAACAAAAATTGGCTGGTCATTTTTGGGCTTCTTATCGTAATGGGCTTCATAGCGGAACTAGGTGTTATCCTATGCTTTGTTGGTGTTCTCTTTACAGCGATGCTCGCTAAAATCCCAACCTATTTCATTTATAAAGATGGTGTGGGTTTTTCAGATACAGATATAAATAATTTGTGATTTTGTTTAATGTTTGGCGCAACTTTTTCGTAAAAATGCATCTAAAGGGTAAACAAACCAATAAATGTATTTGCTATGAAAAAATTATTTCTTCTGATCATACTCTCAGGGATTGTTCTTTCCTGTGATAAAAAAGATGATGATCTCTACGGGAATTATCAAATTGCCCGACCTCTAAAAGTCAGTTTGGCAGAATTTAAAAGTGAAGTTGATATTATTGCGCCAATGCCTATTAATGAATCCGGTAAAATATATGCTTACGAGGATTATATCTTTGTAAACGATAAGTACAGGGGTATTCATATCATTGATAACGCAAATCCAAAAATTCCCAAGAAAATTGGGTTTATAAAAATTGTTGGGAATGTTGACATATCCGTTAAAAATGATTACCTGTATGCAGATAGTTTAATGGACCTAATTGTATTGGATATATCCGATATTCAAAATATTAAAACTATAAACCGATTAGAAAACGTACTTAGGGATAATGTAATATGGCCTTTGGAAGCGGATTTTGTGGAATATGAGGATATTGATTATTCCACAGAAATTTTGGTAGGTTGGGAAACGGTTACTGAACGTAGGTTGAAATCCGAGTTCGAGGAACGGGGCAGAGGCTGGGGCTTTGCTGAATTTGCCAATACCGCCGATGCTTCCGTGGGTCAAGGTGGCTCTTTGGCTCGTTTCAAAATAGTGGATGACTATCTATATGCTGTGGACAGTCATAATATCAATGTTTTTGATATTTCCAATTTAGGAGACCCGGTAGATTTGGACGATGTTTATGCCGGGTTTGATATAGAAACAATCTTTAACAGGGGGCAACATTTATTTTTGGGAAGTATGCGAGGGATGTATATCTACGATATTTCTTCCCCGGCGACACCAACTTTCGTGTCTGAATTTCAACATGGTACAGCTTGCGACCCTGTTGTGGTAGATGATAATTATGCCTATGTAACCTTGCGAGGAGGCAATGGTTGTGGAGCAACGGAAAGTGGGTTGTTCATTATTGACATCTCCGATATTACTACACCCAGGTTAGAAAAGACCTACAGTATGGATGAACCTTATGGATTGGGAATAAAGGATGAAAAACTTTTTGTTTGTGATGGGACTTCAGGGCTCAAGGTCTATGACAAATCCAACATCAAGAAATTAAGGAGATTGAACCATTTTAAGAATATCGTGACTTTTGATGTTATCCCTACAGAGGATAATTTGTTAATGGTGGGAGATGGTATACTCTATCAATATAGGTATCGGAACAATAATATAAATCTTATCAGCAGGCTGGAATTGAATTAGATGTGAACAAAATTATAATGAAAACGCCCCTTTTTAAGGGGCGTTTTCATTATAATCATATTTTTTTCTTAGAATTATTTCAAGGAAATCATTTTGACTTCATTTTCAGAAACTTGATTGTTGATTTTATCAACGTATTCCTCCATCAGTTTGTTCAGCGCATTGATTTCAGTATCGAGTTCCTCGGTTATCTCAGAAAAGAATTCCAACGATTGGTCTGTGGGAGGGTAATCCCCTCTTTGCGAATCTGCCATTAGGAAAGCCAAACGATTGTTGATGCGAATGCCATAATTTAATGGATCTTGGCGGCTTTGGTTTTTTGTCATATGGATGTTGTTCTCTATCACATCCAATTTTGATTCAAAATCCATTATGTTCTGTTGTAATTCTTCTTTATTTTTTATTTTTTTCTTTAAATAGTCCAAATCTTTTTTTACGGTTCTGATAGATATAATGGCATTATTGGCCCTACTTACTTGGTCTCTAACTTTTATCAGAAAATCAAACTGTTTTTGGTAATCCTCTTTAGTATTGGGCAGCCGAGGATCTTTTATGATTGTGAATGTTTCTTCGGTTTCTTTTCCATTATAAATCAATTTTACCTTATAATCACCAGGCACAGCTTTTGGACCCACATTGGGCGAGGAATAAAAAACCATTCCCTCAAATGTTTTGTAACCGGGATACCTCATATCCCAAATGAGCCGATTTCCTCCAGCTTTAAATTTCAAAGGTTTTGTTGCTTCAGGGTTCAACTTGTTTTCTTCGGCAACATTGGAAAAACGTTGTATCAATACGTTGTTTGAGTCTAAAATCGCTATACTTAAGGTGTCTGTCTCTTTACTGTTTTTTATATAATAATTTATGATAGCACCATTAGGATGATTTTGACCTACTAACTTGGTATTTGGTTCTCCCCTTCCTTGAGATTGTTGTATTCTGTATGCGGTATCAGGTTTGTACAGGTGAAATTCATTTTTGTACATGGTCGATGAAAGCTGGTGCAATGGTGTTAGGTCATCTATCATCCAAAAACTTCTGCCATGCGTAGCGGCAATCAAATCATTATCCCGAACATGAAGATCTCGTATAGAAGTTATGGGCAAGTTTAATTGAAATGGAGACCAACTGTCCCCATCGTCAAATGAGACATACATGCCCCATTCCGTACCGGCATACAAAAGGCCTTCCCGGACTTTGTCCGAACGTATGGCCCTGGTGTAATGATTACTTTTTATTCCCTTGGTAATGACTTTCCATGTTTTTCCATAATCCGTAGTTTTATACAAATAAGGGGTATAGTCGCCAAATTTATATGCAGTAGCGGCAACATATGCCGTTCCTTTTTTAAACGGACTAGGGTCTATACAGTTGATCATGTTCAGTTTTGGGCTCATACTCAAAGGTGGGGTAATATTTTCCCAGGTAGTACCGTTGTCACGCGCAAGATGTAGTAACCCATCATCGCTACCCACCCAAATGACCCCCTCTTCTTGGGGAGATTCGTTGATTGCGAAAATATTTGAATAGAATTCCGCTCCTGTGTTATCTTGGGTTATAGGTCCACCCGAAGACTTAATTGTTTCTGGTAGCCCCCTGGTCAAATCCGGGGAAATGGTTTTCCAGGTTTGCCCTTCATTTTCGGTCACATGTAAAAAGTTAGATCCAGCATAAAGTCTGTTCTTGTCATGGATACTGAATTTAACCGGGAAATTCCAATTAAAACGATATTTCATGACTTCCGCTCCGGAACCGGCAGGATTATCGGGCCATATATTAATTGAACGAGTTTGCTCTACCGCGTGGTCTTTACGCATCATATATCCTTTATAGGTTCCTCCATAAACAATGTCATTATTTTCGGGATCAGGTGCCAAATGGGCACTTTCTCCGCCAGATGTAGGTTCCCAGTCGCGCTCTCCAATAAACGACCCTGCGGTTCTATTAAAAATACGAATAGCACTATTGTCCTGTTGGGCACCATAGATACGATAAGGAAATGCATCGTCGGTTACTACCCTATAAAATTGTGCTGTGGGTTGGTTATAATAGGTTGTCCAATTATTTCCGCCATCGTTGGATACTTGCGCACCGCCATCATCTGCAATAACCATACGGTTATTATTGTTGGGGTCGATCCATAAGTCGTGATGGTCTCCATGCGGGGCATTTTTTAAAGTGAACGTTTTTCCACCATCTGTAGATACGCCATAGCTTACGTTCATGACATAAATTTTGTCAATATTTTGAGTATCTGCATAAATTCTGCTGTAGTACCATGCTCTTTGGCGAAGCGCTCTGTTTTCATTGATTTTTTTCCAGGTCTTTCCGGCATCATCCGACCTAAAAAGACCGCCATCTTCAGCCTCTATCAATGCCCAGACCCTATTTGAATCTAATGGGGAGACTGTAATGCCAACTATTCCCCAAGGCCCTTCAGGTAATCCTTGATAATTGGAAATATCCGACCAATTATCCCCACTATCCGTACTCTTGTATAATTTGCTGCCAGGTCCTCCACTGTCCATGCGATATCCGTTTCGTTTCATCTCCCAAGTTGTTGCATAGAGGATTCTTGGGTTGTTAGGATCCATAATTAAATCTCCTGCTCCTGCCTTATCACTTTCATACAAGATTTTTTCCCAATGCTCTCCTGCATCTTTTGAACGGAACACTCCTCTATTCTCATTTGGTTTCCATAGATTTCCTATTGCGGCTACATAAACTACATCTGGATTCGTTGGGTGTATTCTGATACGGGAAATGTGCTCTGACCCCTCAAGCCCAATGAACTTCCATGTTTTACCTGCATCTAAGCTTTTCCATATACCATTCCCAGAAGATACGTTGCCTCTGAGCGTCTGTTCGCCTTCACCAACGTAGATTACATTAGGGTCAGATTCCGATACCGCAACTGCGCCTATAGATCCGCCAAAATAGCCATCTGAAATGCAGGTCCATGTACTACCTGCGTCTGTAGTTTTCCATACACCCCCACCGGCAGTGCCCATGTAATAGAGATTGGGATTGTTGGCAACACCTGTTACAGTACCTGCCCTACCGCCTCTAAAAGGACCTACTAAGCGCCATTCCATACCGTTGTAGAGTGATTCCTGATAGGTCACGGTATTTTGATCGGTTTTTTTCTTGCGTTGTGCGCTTAGATCCTGATTGGAAAGTATAAGCATAAGCAAAATGAGGTAGTTGGAAATTTTTTTCATTGGACTCTAGTGAAGTGAATTCTAAAAGTAACAATATTCTAAACTTTTCCCGTATCAAGAGCTATATTTTTATAGGCTATTTGTTTAGAAAACGAGTTAGTAACAAAAGCAATGTTGGGTGTCCAATACTTAAGGTATACCATCAAATTAAAAAATTCGACTACTTTTGTGGCTCATAAAATACATTGCATGGCTAAGAATTTGGTAATTGTTGAGTCTCCTGCGAAAGCAAAAACTATAGAAAAGTTTTTAGGGAAGGATTTTAAAGTGGAGTCCAGTTTTGGACACATTGCTGATCTACCTTCCAAAGAGTTAGGGGTTGATGTGGAGAATGATTTTGAACCCAAATATATAGTTGACAAGGATAAAAAAGCACTGGTCAAGAAACTGAAGGATTTAGCAGATAAAGCGGAAACCATTTGGTTGGCGAGTGATGAGGACCGTGAGGGAGAGGCTATTTCCTGGCACTTGGCAGAAGAGTTGGGTCTAGAGCAAAAAAAGACCAAACGTATTGTTTTTAATTCGGTTACAAAGTCGGCCATTCAAAAAGCGATAGAAAATCCAAGGGAAATCAATTACAACTTGGTCAATGCACAGCAAGCGCGCCGTGTTTTGGATAGGTTGGTGGGGTATCAATTATCGCCCGTACTTTGGAAAAAAATCAAACCGGGCCTTTCGGCGGGCCGTGTTCAATCCGTTGCCGTTCGATTGATCGTTGAGCGGGAAAGGGATATTGAAGCGTTCACTCCTGTAGCCTCGTTCAAAATAGTTGCAGAATTCAAAACGGCCAGTGGAAGTGTGTTTTCGGCCAAATTGGGAAAAACTTTTAATACGCAAGCCGAAGCGGAAGCATTTTTGGAAAGTAATATAGCTGCTGATTTTTCAGTAAGCAAACTGGATAAGAAGCCTGCAAAAAAATCTCCTTCGGCACCTTTCACGACATCGACCTTACAACAGGAAGCATCAAGAAAACTCTACTTTTCCGTTGGGCGTACCATGCAGGTGGCACAACGTTTATACGAAGCAGGTTTGATTACCTATATGAGAACGGACAGTGTAAACCTTTCCGATGAGGCCATCAATTCTGCCAAAGATGCCATTATAAAAAATTATGGCGAAAAATACAGTAAGGTCAGGAGCTTTACAGGGAAATCCAAAGGAGCGCAAGAGGCCCACGAAGCGGTTAGGCCTACGGATATGGGCAACCAATCCCCTTCATTGGAAAGGGATCAGTCCAAATTGTATGACCTCATCTGGAAACGAACGGTAGCTTCCCAAATGAGCGACGCGCAGTTGGAACGGACCAATGTTAAAATAAAAGCGAATAAACACGCCGAAGAGTTTACGGCAAACGGTGAGGTTATCAAATTTGATGGTTTCCTTAAGGTATATATGGAGGGTCAGGACGATGAGGACATTGTCGAAGAGCAAGAGGGAATGTTGCCTGCTATGAAAGAAGGGGAGAAGCTCATCAATAATTTCATTTCGGCTACGGAGCGCTTTTCGCGTCCGCCATATCGTTTCACGGAAGCTTCACTGGTTAAAAAATTGGAGGAGTTGGGTATTGGAAGGCCCTCTACCTACGCACCTACCATATCCACCATTTTAAATAGGGGATATGTTGAGAAAGGAACGGTTGAGGGTACGGAAAGAAAGTACACGCAGTTGGTATTGGAAGCAGGTCAGATAAAAGAAAAAAGCCTGTCCGAAATGGTTGGGTCAGAAAAAGGGAAAATGGTACCAACGGATATCGGAATGATTGTTACCGATTTTCTGGTAAGCAATTTCTCCAATATCTTGGATTATAACTTTACGGCCCAGGTAGAAGAAGATTTTGATGAAATTGCAAGCGGTGAAGAGGATTGGAAAAAAATGATGAAAAACTTTTACAAGGATTTTGAGCCCAATGTAAAAGATGTTGAAGAAAATGCGGACCGCGCCAGTGGGGAACGGATTTTGGGGAAAGACCCAAAAACGGGAAAACAGGTATCCGTACGTTTGGGCAGATTTGGCCCTATGGTCCAGATCGGGACCGTTGATGATGAGGAAAAACCTTCTTTTGCCAGTTTAATGCCAGACCAATCTTTGAATACCATTACCTATGAGGAGGCAATGGATCTTTTTAAACTACCTAGAAAGTTGGGCGTTTATAAAGGTGAGGAGGTTGAAGCAAATGTGGGCAGATATGGTCCTTATGTGAAATTTGGAAAGAAGTTCATTTCTATGGAGCAACATGATGACCCTATGGAAATTACGATGGAACGAGCGCAGGAATTGATTGTTGCAAAAGAAAAAGCAGAAGCACCTATAGCGCAGTACGAAGGGAAGGACGTACAAAAAGGGGTAGGGCGTTTTGGTCCTTTTATAAAGTGGAACGGGATGTTCATCAATGTCAATAAAAAGTATGACTTTGATAACCTTTCCCAAGCGGATATTGAAGAGCTCATTGAAGTCAAGAAGCAAAAAGAAATAGATAAGGTCGTCCAAAATTGGGAAGAGGAAGGTATCCGTATTGAAAAAGCCCGTTGGGGCCGCCACAATATTATTAAAGGCAAAGTGAAGGTTGAGTTGGCCAAGACGGTAGATGCTGCTAAAATGTCTTTGGAAGAAGCCCAAAAATTAATAGACAAAAAAACACCAAAGAAAAAGGCAAAGGCCAAACCGAAAGCAAAAACCAAAAAGTAACTTATATTTCGATTTTTCTTTTGAAAAATAAATTTTTCAATTGGTCACAGTTTCACTTTTTGATTTTATCTTCGAATAATTGTATAACTAACAATTGATTCAATGGCTTTTGATTTTTTAGTCCCGGTGGAAGATAAAGTGCTGGCCCACTGTGAATTTTTACCTGCACAGGCTATTGGAAAAAACACTTATATACATACAGCTAAAGATGGTCTTCCCGTTATTGCGAATGCCACTGTTGCACTATTTGGGGTGCGGGAATCCCGAAATGCCTTTGAGAAGAAACTTGAAAAGCTGGATGTTTCCGGTATACGGATACAACTCTACAAACTAATGTTCGGTAACTGGAACAGTACAGTGGTAGACTTAGGCGATTTGGAAGAGGGGGATAGTGTAGATGACACCTATTTTGTAGTCAAAGAGATTACGGCGGCATTGTTGGAAGAGAATATTATTCCCATAATAATTGGTGCTACTCAAGATATTACCTATCCGGTGTATAGGGCATTTGATGGTATCAAGGATATGATCAACTTGGTAGCCATAGACAGTCGTTTTGATTTTGGAATGGATGACGAGCTGATCTCTTCCCATTCCTATATGAGCAAAATTATTACCGATAAACCCAACAATCTTTTCAACTTTTCCAATATAGGATATCAAGGCTATTTCAATGCTCAAGAAGAAGTGGACCTTATGGAACGCTTGTTTTTTGATGCATATCGCCTAGGTGAAATTGCCAACGATTTATCTTTGGCCGAACCGGTGTTGCGAAATGCCAATATAGTGAGCCTAGATGTTAGGGCCATAAAAGCTAGTGAGATAGCAACCTCCGCAAACTTTTCTCCTAACGGATTTACAGGTAGGGAAATTTGTGCTATCGCCAGATACGCGGGTATAAGTGATAAGGTTTCCGTTTTTGGCTTGTTCGAAATGGAAAATAATGTGCAATCCCAACAATTATTGGCGCAAATTATTTGGTACTTCATAGAAGGAGTTAATTATAGGGTAGCAGAAACGCCTTATTCCAAGACTGATGATTTTACTAAGTATACCGTGCCTACGGATACGGAAGAGTTGGTTTTTTATAAAAGTTTATTGACCCAAAGATGGTGGACAGAAGTCCCATCTATTTTTTCTTCACATACTAAACTGGATACACCTGCGTTATTACCTTGCACAGAGCAGGACTATTTGGACGCGTGTAACCAAAATATTCCTGAGCGGTGGTTTAAAGCTTATAAAAAGAGTTTTAATTAGTCATAATTTTTTTAACGTAATAACGAACTACGATACAATAATTTAATCAAATCGTAGTTTTAGAAGTTAGAATAAACAATCGTATTTGCAGTTTATAACCAAAATCGAAAATTTAACCTAAAGTATGAAGAAGCTATTGTTATCATCTATAGCGTTTGTTTTTTTACTATCAAGTTGTGGTTCAAAAACAAAAGGAGAGCTAGTCGGAGCCCAAGGAAAGAAATGGTATCCGGAGAAACCTTACGGAATGGAACTTATCCCGAGAGGTGCCTTTATCATGGGTAAAAGTGAAGAAGATCAAGCCAAGGTTTTAAACGCTCCTACGAAAACCGTTACAGTACGTTCATTTTATATGGATGACACGGAAATCACTAATAGTGAATATCGTCAATTTGTAGAATGGGTAAAGGATTCTATCGTAAGAACAAAATTGGCCATTTTGGCCGATGAATTAGGAATAGGTCCCGAAGAAGGTGGTATTGGAGATTTTGCTTTTAAAGATGCCGATACAACCAAATTGTCCGAGTACGACAAATATATGCTGGACAATTACGCCGGAATGGGCGAGACAGGATATGAAGGCAGGGGATTAAATAGAGATGAAAATTTAATTTGGGATACTTCCGAGTACCCGGATGAGTACTATACTGAAATCATGGATTCTATTTATATTCCGGAAGAGGAATCTTATAACGGTCAGCGAACAATAGACGTTACTAAACTTAAATATACCTATAGGTGGATGGATATTGAAGCTGCTGCCAAAGCAGGTAAGAACGGTAGGGGAAGTCGTAAGGATTTTATCCGTACGGAAGAATTGGAAATTTATCCGGATACTACGGTATGGATCAAGGATTTTGCATATTCCTATAATGAACCAATGCACAATGACTATTTCTGGCATGATGCCTACAGTGATTATCCAGTAGTAGGTATATCATGGGAGCAGGCTAGGGCATTTTGTAATTGGAGAACTAAATTTAAAAATGACGATCAAAAGAGTAAAGGAAAACAATTTGTGAATAGGTTTAGACTTCCTACGGAAGCTGAATGGGAATATGCTGCCAGAGGAGGCATTGAAGGAGGAACCTATCCTTGGGGTGGTCCTTACGTAATCAGTGATACGGGTTGTTTCATGGCAAACTTCAAACCACAACGTGGAGATTATGCAGCGGATGCAGCATTATATACAGTGGAAGCTAAGTCTTATGAACCAAACGATTTCAATCTATACAATATGGCAGGTAATGTTGCGGAATGGACCAACTCTAGTTATGATCCTAGTGCTTACGATTATGTGTCTACTATGAATCCGAACGGTGGAGGCCAATCCAATACTAGAAAAGTAATAAGAGGAGGGTCTTGGAAAGATGTAGCATACTTTTTACAAGTAAGTACACGAGATTATGAATATGCGGATTCCGCTCGTAGTTACATCGGTTTTAGAACGGTTCAGGATTATATGGGCGAGGAAGACTCAACACAATAGCATAAATACACATTTAAATATATTTTTAATCAATTTTAAACCAAATCTTTTATTTATTAAACCTTAAATTAAATTAAATCATGGCACAGTCAAAATCAACAAAAAAATTATTTAACATGGCCTACGGCCTAGGAGCATCTGTAGTAATTATTGGTGCATTGTTCAAAATCTTACACTGGGAATTTGGTCCGCTTACAGGGGGTCTATTGTTAGCAGTGGGTCTTATCACAGAAGCGCTTATTTTTGCCATTAGTGCATTTGAGCCGGTAGAGGACGAGTATGATTGGTCTTTGGTATATCCAGAATTAGCTGGTGGAGCTACTGCCCCTGGTAAGAAGAACCAAGCTGCCGATATTAAGGAAGCGGAGACATCATTATCCAAGAAATTAGACGATTTATTAAAAGAGGCTGGTGTAGATGCCAACCTTATGGAGAGCTTAGGTACTAGCATTAAGAACTTTGAAGGTGCTGCTAAAGGAATTGCTCCTACGGTAGACGCTATGGAATCTACTAGAAAGTATTCTGATGAAATGGTACAAGCTGCCGCTCAGATGGAATCTTTGAACAGTCTTTACAAAGTACAATTGGAAAGTGCTAGCAAGCAAGCTTCGGTTAATGAAGAAGTTGTTCAAAATGCAAGTGCTCTTAAAGAACAAATGGCATCATTATCTACCAACCTTTCTTCATTGAACGGTGTTTACGGTGGTATGTTATCTGCAATGAGTAAAAACTAAATTGGATTTTTAACCAAACCCAAATTATTAATTAAAATCTAATTTAAAAAACCATGGCAGGAGGAAAACAATCACCACGTCAAAAGATGGTAAATCTAATGTATTTGATTTTCATCGCAATGTTGGCGTTAAACATGAGTAAAGAGGTGCTAGCGGCATTCGGCATAATGAATGAAAAGCTAGAGACTTCTAACGATAAAACAACGGCTAGTAACAATGCCTTTTTGGAAAGTCTTGGAACCAAGGCTTCCGAAGATGCTGCAAAGTATGACAAGCTGTATAAGGATGCACAGAGCATAAAAGCAAAGTCACAAGAGTATTTTGATTACCTTGAAGGCCTTAAAAAGGGTATGATGGAAGGTATTGAAGACCCTAAGGATTATGCTCGTATGGATAACTCTGACTATTTGGACCAAACACTTTTCCAAGGAGATAATTTATCCGAAGAAGGTAAAAGGTTTATGAGCAATCTGACAAGTTACCGCGATCAAGTAGCTGCGATAGTTCCTAAGGACCTTAAACAATCAGTTATCGATCGTTTCCAAACAGGAGATGAGAACGGTAAGGTAGAAAAGAGAGATGGTACCAAGCAAGATTGGATCAACTATCATTATGAAGGGTATCCTTTGGTAGCTTCTTTGGCAAAATTAACAGCCTTACAGGCAGATGTAAAAGCTACCGAAGAGGCCGCTTTGAAATCAATGTTAGAAGGTGAGTTGACCAGCCAAGTATCTCTAAAGAATTTTGCCACATCACTTTTTGCCAGTAAGTCCGCTTACTATGCAGGTGAAAAGTACGATGGTAAGATTATCATCAGTAAAACTGATGCTACGTCTACACCGGTAAGGGCAGAATTGACTTTGGACGGTAGAAAATTGACCGAAGGTAAAGACTACAAGTTAGAAGCTGGTGGTGTAAAAATGTTAATAAGTTCAGGTGGAGCTGGTGACCATGAGGTTGCAGGTAACTTGTTCTTTATGCAAGACGGTGAGGAAATTGAAGTACCGGTGAAAAATACTTTTGCCACCATTTCAAAACCTAATGCTGCATTGATTGCTGCAGATAAAATGAATGTGGTATACCGTGGTGTTGCTAACCCAATGTCCATTTCTATACCGGGTATTCCTAACAATAAAGTAAGAGCATCTGCTCCTGGACTTAGAGCGGTCAGTGGTAGCAAGTATGTAATGAACCCAGGAAAAGGTAGAACGGTTACGATTACTGCTTCTGGTACGTTGCCAGACGGTCAGCCTATCTCTTCAAGATCTGAATTTAGAATTAAGGATATTCCTAGACCTTCAGGTTCTTTGAGCAAGCAAACCGGTAGTATTAAATTACCACGTAGAAATGTTGAGATTGCTACGGTTGGAGCTATGTTGGAAGACTTTGATTTTGATTTGAATCTTAAAGTTAGTGGATTTAAATTCAAGGTTCCTGGTCAGCCTACGGTTAGCGTTAGAGGAAGCAAATTGGACGGAAGAGCAAAAGGTGCTCTAAAGCGTGCCAAAAGAGGTGATGTGGTTCAGATATTCGATATCAACGCATACATTACAAACAACAAGAGTTACAAGTTGAAAAAAGTATCTCCAGTAGTTATAGAGATTACGAATTAATAAAGTTCTAAATGATACCGGGTAGTGTAAGCTGCCCGGTTAATTTTAAAGTGAAACAAACATGAATTGGAAAAATGTTTTTATAATGGGAGCGGTAGCCTTGCTGCCAGCCTCAATGATGGCTCAGGCAAATATCCTGAACGCAAAAAAACCTGAAGAAATAGGGGTCAGGACCGAAGCTCAAAAAGCTGTGGACAACGACACGTATTTGGAATATGGTTACACGGATGATAGGGATATCCTTTGGTCCAAAACACTATGGGAAACTATAGATTTGGACGAGCGTGTAAACTTTCCTCTGTACTACCCAACGGATACGTTGGATATTGGTTCTGATAGAAGGTCTTTGTATCATGTGCTTCTCAAAAATATTAAGAACGGTAAATTGGAAGTCTATGCAGATTCTTATTTTACTGAAAAAAGAAAATTTGATGATTTGACCGCTTCGTTACAAAAGACGGATACATTGGATTTTGGATATGAGCAGTTGAACGCCGGGGAGCAGGTTTCGGAAGAGTATATTACTCGTAGAAGCATTACGGCCGCGGATATTGAACAATATCTTATCAAAGGAATCTGGTATTTTGACAAGCGTTTAGGTGAATTAAAATACAGATTGCTAGGGATTGCTCCTAGAGTACCGGATGTTAACTTTATTGATGATGAAAATCCTGATATGGTCGACCTTTTCTGGGTATGGTACCCAGATGCCCGTGAAATATTGCACGAAGCCAAAGTATTTAACCAGCGTAACTCGGCGCAGCCCATATCATTTGATATGTTGCTAAATTCGCGTAGGTTCAATGCCGTTATTTTCAAGGAAGATAATGTACACGGAGATCGTAAGATCGATGATTATATATCCGATAATGCCTTATTTCAGTTATTGGAAGCCAAGCGTATCAAAGAAACTATCAGAGATAGGGAACAAGACATGTGGGCTTACTAATGAGAACCCAAATTTTAATTTGGTAATTCGAATTACTCCGATATGCATCGGAATCTGTATAAACAATCAAGAATATTTTTTGCATTCCAATTCAAAATAATAAAACCACATCTTTTTAGATGTGGTTTTTTGTATGCTATAGTTTCTTCAGAATCCATACGGCTATGTACCTTTGTGGTATGTTGGATTATATTGTTGTTGGTCTAGGATTGGCCGGGGTTTCCTTTTGTGAAACGTTACGGAAGAACAATAAGACTTTTGTGGTTTTTAATGATGGCTCCCAGACTTCGTCTCGTGTAGCTGGGGGACTATATAATCCGGTAATCTTAAAACGGTTTACGCTATCATGGAAAGCGACCGAACAGTTGGAGATCGCGAATAAATTTTATCCCAAATTGGAGAATCGGCTAGGGGTGAATTTTAATTTTGAGCTACCCGTTTTACGAAGATTTACATCCATAGAAGAACAAAACTTATGGTTTGAAGCTTCGGACAAACCCAATCTCTCCTCCTATTTATCAACGGAACTGGTGCCAAATAAAAATAAGGCTATAAATGCATCCTTGGGTTATGGAGAAGTGTTACTAACCGGTAGATTGGATACACAGCTCTTAATGGACGCATATCAAGATTGGCTCATGGAGCAGCAGGTTTTTAGAAATAGCTCTTTTCAATATGATACATTGGAAATCTTCAAAGACTATGTCATATATGATGGGCTAAAAGCCAAGCATATTGTATTTGCAGAAGGTTTCGGACTCAAACAAAATCCATATTTCAACTATTTGCCCATGCAGGGTTCAAAAGGGGAATATGTGATTGTAAAATCTAAAGAGTTGCAGGAAAGTAAGGCCGTAAAATCAGCTATCTTCTTAATCCCTTTGGGAGATGACCTGTACAAAGCAGGGGCCAATTACAATAGAGATGATAAAACCAATACGCCAACTGTAGCGGCACGGCAACAGTTGGTGAATCAATTAGAAGACCTAATAACTTGCGACTATGAAATTATAAGTCAAGTTGCTGGGGTACGACCTACGGTACGGGATAGAAGACCTTTGCTAGGGCAACACCCTAAATATGCTAATCTTTGGGTTTTGAATGGTTTCGGTTCGCATGGGATTATGATAGCGCCATGGGCTTCAGGATTGCTTTATGATCAAATTGAGAACCAGATATCTTTGAACGAAGAAATCAATATCGACAGGTTTAAAAAGCTGTACAAGGGTTAATTGCCCAGTGCTTTACTTTCAGGTTCGTATTTGAAAAATAAATTGATCCAAATGTTTCTGGACAACCTTATAATAACCGGCATAAAAAGGACCATAGTTGCCACTATGGCAATAAAAGTAATTATTAACGAGGCCCCGAACAATAATCTTGCAATGACAAACGCCGCTACGGCAAAGGCGATACCTACAGCATAACTTACGTACATGGCTCCATAAAAGAAAGAAGGTTCAATTTTATATTTGGTGTCACAATGGCCACACCTTTCGTTCATTTTAAAAAGATGCCCAGGTTTGTACGGGTTTTTATTCACGTACATACTCTCTTGATGACATTTGGGGCAACTTCCTGTTAAAATACTGTAGAGTTTGGTGCCTTTTTTTAACATTTGCAAAGCTTTTAACAAAAGTAAGGATTACACCTTTTTTCGGGTCATCAAAACAATATTAAAAGCTGATTTTAAGATAACGTAATCGAATTATAAGTATGCTGAACATCCATAACCTTTCTGTCGCTTTTGGGGGAGAGTTTTTATTTGAGGAAATATCGTTTCGGTTAAATGCCGGAAACCGTATTGGGCTAGTGGGAAAGAATGGTGCAGGCAAGTCTACGCTCTTAAAATTGTTGGCCAAGGATATGCCTTTGGATTCCGGCACTATTGCTATTGAGAAGGATATTAAAATAGGTTTCTTGAGGCAGGACATAGATTTTGAACAGGGACGGTCCGTTTTGGAAGAAAGTTATCAGGCGTTTACGGAAATTAAAGAGTTGGAAGCCAAATTGGATGACATCAATCATCAGTTGGCCGAACGAACCGATTATGAAAGCGACTCTTACAACCAACTTATCATCGATTTAAACGACGCAACCCACCATTATGAAATATTGGGAGGGTATAATTATCAAGGGGAAACGGAAAAAATCCTTCAAGGACTGGGTTTTAAACGCGAGGATTTTGACAAAAAAACCGAAACTTTTTCTGGAGGTTGGCGTATGCGTATAGAATTGGCCAAGTTGTTATTGCAGAATAACGATGTATTGCTTTTGGATGAACCTACCAACCATTTGGATATTGAATCCATCATTTGGTTCGAGCAATTTTTGAACAGTTACACGGGAGCGGTTGTTATCGTTTCGCACGATAAGATGTTTTTGGACAACGTAACCAATAGGACTATTGAAATTTCTTTAGGCCGAATTTATGATTACAATAAGCCGTATTCCAAATATTTGGTGCTGCGTCATGAAATAAAACAGCAACAACTGAACGCGCAGAAAAACCAGGAGAAAGAAATTCAACAGGCGGAACGGCTTATTGAAAAGTTTCGGGCAAAATCTACCAAAGCTTCTATGGCGCAGTCGCTAATCAAGAAATTGGACAAGATGGAGCGGATTGAGGTAGACGAGGATGACAACAGTGTTATGAACCTTAGATTTCCGGTTTCCGTAACGCCGGGAAAAGTGGTCGTGGAAATTGAAAAACTGGGAAAACGGTATGGTGACAATCAAGTGCTAAAGGATATTGATCTTTTAATAGAACGGGATAGCAAAACTGCTTTTGTGGGGCAAAATGGTCAGGGAAAGTCCACCTTGGCCAAAATTATTATAGGGGAATTGGAATTTGACGGACACTTAAAATTGGGCCATAATGTGCAGATAGGCTATTTTGCCCAAAACCAAGCGGAGTATTTGGATGGCAGCAAGACCGTTTTAGATACCATGATAGATGCGGCCAATGAATCTAACAGAAGTAAGGTTAGGGATATTTTAGGTTCGTTCTTGTTCCGTGGAGATGAAGTGGAAAAATATGTAAAAGTTTTGTCCGGTGGGGAACGCAACCGTTTGGCGTTGGCAAAAATGTTATTACAACCTTTTAATGTTTTGGTGATGGATGAGCCTACAAACCACTTGGACATCAAATCAAAAAATGTTTTAAAACAGGCATTGGATAATTTTGAAGGGACCTTGATATTGGTTTCGCACGATAGGGATTTTCTGCAAGGCCTCACCAATAAGGTATACGAATTCAAAAATCAAAAGATAAAAGAGTATTTGGGAGATGTAGATTTTTACTTGGAACAGCGAAAGGCTGAAAATTTTAGAGCGATAGAAAAAAAACAAACAACTATTAAACAAGAAGAAACTTCTAAAAAGAACACTTCTTTTGAAGAACAGAAAAAAGTTAAAAGTTTAAAAAATCAATTAAGTTCTCTTGAAAGTAAGATTTCCGACCTTGAAAAAGAGATTAAGAGCATAGACCATGAGCTTTTGATGGATTATGATAAAACCATTGCACGGCCTAATTTCTTTGATACATATCAATCCAAAAAGAAGAAATTGGAAGAATATATGGAGAAGTGGGAAGTCCTTACGCTAGAAATAGAAATGATGGGATAGTTCTTTCACCTACAGTTTTTGCATTTTCACAACACTTATGTAGACTTTCACAACAAATGAAGGTCATTGAACGATAAATTTTGATTTTTAAGCGTTATTGATTGAAATTTGTAGGATAATTCCTAACAATATAATTTTAGAAACAAGTTTCATAAAAACCATAACCAATGAAGAATCTTTATCTTTTTTTAATCCTTTCGGCATTTTTCTCCAGCGCTTGTTTGGCAGAGGTTTCTTTAGAAGAAAAGAAAGCATTAATGGGGCTGTATAACAGCACTAACGGGAACCATTGGGTGAAGAAGTGGGATTTAAATGCTCCGGTTTCTCAATGGCATGGTGTCAAAGTTATAGATGATAAAGTTGTTGAGGTAAATCTTTTCAGGAATAATTTAATGGGGCAATTGCCTGTTGATATTGCCAACCTAAAATATCTTACCGTGTTGAATTTAGCTTTTAATTCGATTACGGGAGAACTTCCTAAAGAAATTTCAAACCTTGCTAGGCTAAGAGTACTGAAATTGGAAATGAATAGATTAAAAGGGGAAATTCCACAAGAAATCGGAAATTTAAAGCAATTGGAAGAACTTTCTGCCTTTAATAATTTTCTGAGCGGTTCTATCCCGAACAGCATTGGAAATATCAAAACATTAAGGATATTGAATCTTTCCAGTAATGCATTAAAAGGCAATATTCCCGATTCCCTAGGGGAGCTTACAGCCCTGGAAACACTCGGTCTTTTTGAGAATACGTTAGAAGGGGCCATACCTGTAGAAATGGGAAACCTTAAAAATTTAAAAGAATTGGTTTTGGCCAACAATAGTTTAAATGGTGAGATTCCTAGAGAATTTGAACAATTGGCCAGCTTGGAAATTTTTCAAATACAGAACAACGATTTTAACTCTTTTAAAAATTTAGAGTTATTGGAAACTAGAGCATTCTTAGTATTTGATTACGATAAGAATGATAGGGACATAGAATTCAAGGATTTTGATATTGATAGAAAAGTTAGAATGGCCGATACCAAATTTGAGGACAGCATAGAAGATATTGACAAATAAGAGTAGTTTACACTTTTAGTTAGTTTGGTGAAAAAAGAGATGCAGAAATGCATCTCTTTTTGTTTAATATAATCTATAAATTATTAAACATTTTATGATTTATTTAACATTAGTTGCACATGCAACTAATGGCATTTTTAGTAGCTTCGCTCTGTGAAAACAACGATACTTGATATCGATTTTGAAAGCTCTATAGGGCCTTGGCTCGGCAGGACCGTAAAAATAGTGGATAACTGCTTTCAGGAGGCTTTTGATGCCGCAGGAATTGATTTGACCAAAGAACAAATGCTTATTCTTAAAAATCTGTATGAGCAAGATGGCATCAACCAAAATGAACTTGCCACGCTTACGTACAGGGATAAATCTTCCCTAGCAAGACTTCTTTCCAAAATGGAAACAAAGGGCTATGTCAAAAGACTTCAAAGCGAGGATGATAAAAGGAACAATGAGGTTTTTATAACGCCCAACGGAAAGGAAATATTCCAAAAAACAAGACCGATCATTCAAAATATTATAGATGTGATGGAAAGCGATATTGATCAGAACGATAAATTGTTAATGATTCAACTCCTAAAAAAAATCCAACAAAACTTTAAGTTAGAAACAACGAACAAATAGCTAACCAACTATGAGAAAAATAATAACATCTATATTGGGAATTCTACTCATTGCCGGCGCTTTCATTATGGCCAAAAAAATAGTGGAAAATAAAAAAAGTTTTAGGCCAAAAGCGAAAAAAATAGTAAAAACCGTCTTTACGGAAGTAGTGGAAAATGCAACGGTTCCAATCGTTGTTAGTGCCAACGGTAATTTGACCGCAAAACAAAAGGTGGAACTTTTCGCCGAGGTTCAGGGTGTTTTTAGAAGAGGCAGTAAATTATTCAAGGAGGGGCAAGCCTACCGAAAAGGTGAAACCATTATCAATATCAATGCTTCCGAATATGCGGCAAGTGTGCAATCTGCAAAAAGCAATTTGTACAATCAGTTAACATCCATTATGCCTGATCTTAGGTTGGACTATCCTGAAATCTTTCCAAAATGGCAGAAGTATTTGGATAATTTCAATATGTCCAAATCAACCCCTGCCTTACCTGAGATGACAGATGAAAATGAGAGCTTTTTTATCTCTGGTAGAGGTATCCTTACAAGTTATTACAATGTAAAAAATCTGGAACAACGCCTTTCCAAATATAGAATTACGGCTCCATTTTCAGGAGTACTCACAGAGGCTTTGGTAACCGAAGGAACATTGGTCAGGGCGGGACAAAAATTGGGAGAATTCATTAATCCGGACATTTATGAATTGGAGGTTTCCGTAGGTAAAACCTATAGTGATTTTTTAAAAGTGGGAGAATCAGTTACACTGACTACGATAGATGGCACCCAGAAATACACCGGTAAAGTATCCCGTATTAACGGTAGGGTAGACCAAGCAACACAATCCGTAAAAGCATATATAGAAGTAAAGGATAAAAGTTTAAAAGAAGGTATGTATTTGGAGGCTTATTTAGATGCTAGGGAAGAGCAAAATGCTATAGAAATTGATAGGAATCTCTTAATGGAAGGGCATAAAATATTTATTGTCAAAGATTCCGTTTTGGATATGATAGATGTTTCCCCTGTTTATTTTTCCAATAAGCGTGTTGTACTTAAAAATGTTCCCAATGGCACCACTATCATGTCCAAGCCTTTGATAGGAGCTTATAGCGGAATGGCAGTAAAAATATATGACAACCAAGAAGGCGACAATATCAAAGGATAATGAGAAAACTCATTGAATATTTTATCAGGTACCATGTTGCGGTAAACGTAGTAATTATCGCTTTTGCAATTTTCGGGATTGCAGGTGCAAAATCGCTTAATTCATCTTTCTTTCCGCTAGCGGACTCAAAAAATGTACTGATCAATATTACGTACCCCGGTGCTTCTCCGCAAGAGGTAGAAGAGGGTATTGTTTTGAAAATCGAGGATAATCTTAAAGGGCTTGAAGGCGTGGATAGGGTAACCTCCACATCAAGAGAGAATAGCGGTAGTATCAACGTAGAGATTGAGAAAGGCAGGGATATCGATTTTATGCTGTTGGAGGTAAAGAACGCCGTGGACAGGGTCCCTACGTTTCCTACAGGTATGGAACCTTTGATAGTCTCCAAGCAACAAGCGGTCAGGCCCACCATCAGTTTTGCCATCAATGGGAAAGATATTCCATTGGCAACATTAAAGAAAATAGGCCGCCAGATAGAAAATGATTTACGGGCCATTGATGGTATTTCACAGATTGAAATTTCAGGATATCCTCAGGAAGAAATAGAGATAGCGGTCAATGAAAACAATCTTTTGGCTTATGGGATATCTTTTTCCGAAGTAGCCCAAGCTGTTGGGAATACCAATATTTTATTAACGGGAGGCAATATTAAAACGGATGCCGAGGAATATCTTATTCGTGCCAATAATCGCTCTTACTATGGTGACGAACTATCAAATTTGATCGTAAAGGCAGATGCTTCCGGTACAACGGTCCGCTTAAAGGATGTTGCCACCATTAGGGACCGATTTTCCGAGACGGCAAATGCCAGTTATTTTGATGGTAACCTCTCGGTAAATACTACCATTACGAGTACGAATACAGAAGATCTGATAGGTGCCGCCGAGAGTGTAAAAGCCTATATTGAGGAATTCAATCAGAAATACAATAACATCAAGTTGGATATTGTTGCGGATTTTTCTACCACTTTAGTACAACGTACCCAGTTATTGACGGAAAATGCGCTCATGGGAATGATTCTCGTTTTAATATTCCTTTCACTTTTTCTAAATACAAGATTGGCCTTTTGGGTGGCCTTTGGTCTTCCAGTTGCTTTTTTGGGGATGTTCGTTTTTGCCGGTTTTTTTGATGTTACCATCAATGTACTGTCCCTTTTTGGAATGATCATCGTGATTGGAATTTTGGTAGATGACGGTATTGTGATCGCCGAAAATATTTATCAGCATTATGAAAAAGGAAAGTCTCCTGTACAAGCAGCCGTGGATGGCACCATGGAGGTACTTCCTCCAATTCTTTCCGCAATTATAACTACTATTTTAGCTTTTTCTATCTTTTTGTTCTTGGATGGGCGTATAGGGGATTTTTTCAGTGAGGTTTCCGTAATTGTAATACTTACTTTGGTAGTTTCCTTGGTAGAGGCCTTAATAATTTTGCCGGCCCACTTAGCACACTCAAAAGCGTTACAACCTTTAAGTAAAAAACCGAAAGAAGGACTGGCCGGGGCTTTTGCAAAGCTTCGTATAATCAATGAATTCGGAGACCGCCTTATGGCTTGGATGCGTGATAGGCTGTATAGTCCTACACTACGGTTTGCATTAAGGAATAAAATACTTGCCTTTGGTTTTTTTGCAATGGCTTTGATATTAACGCTTGGTTCAGTAGGCGGAGGTATTATTAGGACAGCCTTTTTTCCAAGAATTGCCAGTGACCGGGTACGGATAGAGCTTCAAATGCCAAACGGGACCAATGAAAAAATTACCGATTCTATCATTAGTATGATAGAGGAAAAAGCGCTCATCGTGAATGAAGAGCTTACGGAAAAATATCTTAAAGGAACCGAGAAAGAGCTTTTTGAAAACATCATAAAAAGGTTGGGCCCCGGATCTGCCACGGCTACACTGACCCTAAATTTATTACCCGGAGAGGAGCGACCCGATGAGGTGGTTTCGAGCTTGATTACCAATAGGCTTGAAGAATTGGTAGGACCGGTCATAGGTACAGAAAGCCTTATTTATGGCTCTGGAGGTAATTTTGGAGGCTCGCCTGTTTCCGTATCGCTTTTAGGAAATAATATTCAGGAGCTAAAAGCTGCCAAAACCGAATTGAAATCGGCTTTGTTAAAAAATACGCTGCTTAAGGATATAGCGGACAATGATCCTGCTGGAATAAAAGAAATTAGACTACGGCTAAAGGAAAATGCATACTTACTGGGCTTGGATTTTAGAAGTGTCATGAGCCAGGTACGTGCAGGTTTCTTTGGTACGCAAGCCCAACGCTTTCAGCGTTCGCAAGATGAAATAAGGGTTTGGGTGCGTTATGACCGGGGGAACCGTTCTTCTATATCGGACTTGGATGATATGCGTATTCTTACGCCGGGTGGAGACCGGGTTCCGCTAAAGGAAATTGCTTCATATACTATAGAGAGAGGAGATGTTGCAATAAATAGGTTGGAAGGCCAGCGAGAAATACAGGTTTCGGCCGACTTGAAAAATCCGGAGGATAGCCCCACGGACATTATGACCGAGATCAAGGACGTGATCATGCCAGAGATACAGTCCAAATATCCGACGGTTACGGCATCTTACGAAGGTCAAAATAGGGAAGTAGGCAAGTTAACGAGGTCTTTGAGAGTAGTTGCATTAGCGGTACTGTTACTTATTTACATCGTAATCGCCTTCACCTTTAGAAGTTTCAGTCAACCTTTAATGTTATTGCTTTTGGTTCCTTTTAGTCTTACTGCAGTGGCGTGGGGACATTGGATTCATAACTTTCCTATTAATATTCTCTCCCTATTGGGCATTATAGCGCTCATTGGTATTATGGTCAATGATGGATTGGTATTGATAGGGAAATTCAATACAAACCTAAGGGAGGGAATGACCTTTGAAAATGCCATTTATGATGCTGGAAAATCAAGGTTTAGGGCTATATTTTTAACATCGATTACCACTATTGCGGGTCTAGCTCCGTTAATGTTGGAAACCAGCAGACAGGCCCAATTTTTGAAACCTATGGCAATTTCCATTGCTTATGGAATAGGAATTGCCACGGTCCTGACTTTGGTCATGTTGCCCTTGTTTTTATCCTTTAGCAATAATCTGAAATCGAAAAATAAATTGTTGGCCTCTGGTTACAAAATTACCAAAGAAGAGGTAGAACGTGCTATTAAGGAAAAGAAAGAAGAAGCCCATTTGGAGGGGCAGAAAGCCCATGGTAAAATAGAATTGGAACATCATACTTCCCAAACATCAAGCAATGGTCAATTGGTTGAAAGAAAATTAGAAGGAACCATAGAATGATACGATTACGAATAATCACTACGCTCTTACTATTCCCATTTTTAAGTTTAGTTGCTCAGGAAAATATCTTAACCAAAGAAGAAGCTATTGCAAAGGTCTTGGAAAATAATTTTGGGATCAAGGTTGCCAGAAATCAGGTTAAAATCGCAGAGAATAATAAAGGTATATTGAATTCGGGATTTTTGCCCAGTCTGACCGGAACGGCCGGGGCAAACTATCAACGGGACGATAATACATTTGAATTTCCCGGACAGTTTACAAATGACCCTGATACCGGAGAATCCGTTCCGAGACCAGATGTGGAGCTGTACAAAGCAGAAGCACAACGTTATAATGCCTCCTTAAATGCCAATTATACGCTTTTTGACGGCTTGGGTAGATTTTACAACTACAAACGGCTCAAGGAACAATATCAATTGAGTGAACTACAAGCTAGGGAAACTATTGAGAATACCATGTTGCAGTTGTTTACCATATATTATGAAGTGGCCAGGCTTACGGAAAATGAACGTGTATTAAAACAGGCACTTGAAATTTCCAATAGGCGTATAAAACGTTCCGAATATGCCTTTGAATATGGCCAGAACACAAAGTTGGATATTCTTAATGCGAAGGTTGATGTCACCAATGACAGCATCAATTTATTGAATACACGTCAGCAATTATCAAATACGATCAGGGATTTGAACGTAATCTTGGCCGAAGATTTGAATACAATATTTGCCGTGGATACTTTGGTGAACTTCACCCCAAGTCTAAAATTGGAGGAGTTCATTAATCAGGCTGATTTGAATAATGTAGCGTTATTGCAAACGGAACGGAACATTGCCATAAACGATTATGATATTAAAGTGAGCAAATCCGGTTACTTGCCAACCGTTGGTTTGACCGGAGCTTATGGGTGGAACCTGAACCAAAATGCACCCGGGGCATTCTTTCCCGGGGTGAATGTCAACAATACAAGAAATTTCCGCCTAGGTGCCACGCTTACATGGAACCTCTTTGATGGTGGTGGTACCAATGTACGCGTAAAAAATGCCAAAATTGCTTTTGAAAATCAAGAATTGCAACGAAAGCAAATTCAGTTAGAAGTTAAGCGAGATATTGAAAATGCGTTGGCTATTTATGAGAATAGGCTGAATATCTTTCAGATTCAGGAACAGAATGTAGTGACAAATCAAAACAATTTTGAACGATCAAGGGAACAGTTTCAGTTGGGAAGAATAACTTCTATTGAATTTAGACAGGCACAGATCAATTTGCTGAACGCGCAGACCAACAAAAATCTGGCAAAGTATGACGCTAAGTTGGCAGAATTGCAGCTTTTACAATTAACGGGGCAACTTTTGAACATTGAATTTTAGCATTTTTACTTAAGAGAAAAGAAATGTACACCGAAAAAACCGACAATGAACTTTTAGATTTACTGGAGCAACATAAAATGTTGACTTTTGAATCTCAACTACAATTAAAAAAAGAGTTGGTAAGAAGGGGAATAGAATGTGATAAAGAGGCTTTGGAAACCACCATATTAAATAAGCGTACGGATATCGAAAAGTTAGCCTATTTGAAGGACTTTGGCTTTACAGCGGATTTCAATGAAAATGGGGTAGTGGTCACAAGAACGTTGAATGCCATGGTTACGGATATAGTTGCCGTATTAATGGGATTACTTCTTTTTGGGATCGGTGTTTACGGTATAGGTTCCTTGGCCGCTATGTTTATTAATGGCAATGAAATTAATGTTATTTCGCTGGCTATCAATTTGGCACTGTCCAGCTTATTGTTTACCGGAATCAAATTTTTTAATGGATTCAAGAGATTATGGGATTATGCAGGATTCAGTTTATCCAATCTTGAGGGCGTAATAACGCTTAAGAAACGATTTGATATAAAACTGGAAAAGGTTATGGAAAATGCCTCAAAACTGTTTTTAGAGGAAAATGAGAATGAGATGGTCTTAAAGCTGGGCAAGAATACCGTTTTTAGCACCAATGCGGAGAATTTAACACAAAGGATGACGCTTGAAGAATTGATAAAAACACTTCAGAAAAAGGCTTAAGACATTTTATGTTCGAACATTTTTTTCAATGCCCATATTGTTGGGAAGAAATATCCATGTTGTTGGATGCTTCGGTTTCTTCTCAAACCTATATAGAAGATTGTGAAGTATGTTGTAATCCCATCGAAGTAACTCCACAGTTTCAAGCTGAAGAATTGATTGCTTTTCAAGCGACGGATATTGAACAATAGTCAGTCCATTTCCTTTATTTTGCCACCAAAGACCTTATCCCTTTCAATAGATTTAGGGTTGCCGTAAATATAGATGGAGCCACCTGCCTTGACTTTGGCTTTTACAAAGTCGGATGCTTTTACATCTGCTCTTCCTCCCGCCATTACGGTTACTTGGGTTTCTACGGTATTCAAATCTTCATTGTATGCTTTTCCGCCTGTGTTTACATGAACTTCTTGATTCTTGCATTTTCCGGTCAAGGTAATCTCGCTACCGGAAATGGAACGCACGTAAGCATAATCCAAATCTACCTTTAAATCGATTACGCCACCTTCTTGACCTCTGATATCAGTTTTATCGGTCTTAAAAACCTCGTCCGACATAATCTTTCCATTTTCATTGGCATCGATCAACGCCAAATCTTCGGTATAGTACAATGTCGCTTTTGCTTCGTTTCCATCCAAAAAATTATCGAATTCCATTTTAATTTTGAGCAAATCGCCCTTTTGGGAGATATTCACTTCGTCCTTATCGTCACCAGTTATCACTAATTTATTTTCGTTGCTTTTGACCAATTTTACGATAATGCGGTCATACACTTTAAGCTCAGTAAATTTCTCCAAATTTTTAGTAGTAGATCGTTGCGCTACAGCAGAAATGGTAACGAAAGCTGTTATAAAGAATAAGACGTATTTTTTCATTTTTAAGGTGTGTTTGAATAAATAATACTGTTCTAAAATGGAAAATTAATACAAATCCTTCAAAGTTGGGAATGTTTTGACTGGGATATCCTCCTCTCTGATTATCCGAGAAATAGGAAACGCTTTAAAAAAAGTTTTTAGAGACTAGATTTAAGGAAGATTTTCTATCGTGGTTAGGGTAAAACGGTTCAATAGTTTATTTTTAAAAATAGTATTTAATTCTTCCATTTCCAGGAAATAAAAACGATTGATGTTAAAGCAATGATTTCAATACTACTAAAAAATAGGTAGTGCAATGTATTTTTTCCAGTGACCAAGCTACCAATTTGAACTATGATCATCAAAATTCCAACGGCGATATTAAGTATTCTGTTCCATTTATAATGAAGTAAACTTGATAGTACTATCATCAGTAGCGGAATTTCCATAATGATGGCAAAAGTGAGCAGAAATTCTTGTGTGAAGGCTATTCCGTCCATTTCTCCTGTTAAAAGCTGCTTTAAGGATTCTGAGAGGTATAGCGAAAACACGTCGCAGAATAGATAGTTTACCGAAAGAAAAATCCATAAAATAGAGAGCGTATTTTTAACGTTGCTAATTGTCATTTTTGAGTTTTGTATTTATAGTATTAAAAAGAATCTAAATAGAATGATAAGGTATAATGAGCAAAGTGCAAAAGCTCAAAATAGGAACAAACCGTGTCTAATAGATTAAAGTGTAAAACTAGAATCTGGATATTGAAAAAATGTTCACTTAAGTTAAGAAATGGCTACCTGTCTCTTTCTTTCCTTATAATTCGCCCTCTTATCCGGCTTAGGGATTGTGGTTTTATGCCAAGAAAACTGGCTAGTTGATGTTGTGGTACCCGTTGAATAAGATTTGGTCTTTTCGCTAACAAATCCAAATAACGCTGTTCAGGTTTCATGGTCATGTAGGAGGTGAGCTGTGCCTGCTGATTTCCCATCATTTTTTCCATGCCAGTTCTACAGAATGTTTCGAATCTAGGATATTTTTGGTAAAGTGCGGCTTCTTTTTCCACATTGCAAATGGCGACGGTTGTGTCCTCCGAACACACGAAATTTAGTATTGAGGGTTCTTCGTTCGCCAAACTATTAAAATTGGCCGCGGATTGGTTTTCCGTAAAAAATGCTATTGTCTTTTCTTCACCATCCATGATTTCATAGGCTCTGATACATCCTTTTATGACGAAATATGCTTCTGTTGCTATTTCCCCTTTTTTTAGCAAATAAGTGCCCTTATCAAAGTTTTTTATGGGGAAACTATCCTCAATAGCTAATTTTTCTTGTGAAGTAAGCGGTGTCAACCGAGACATTATTTCTACTAAGATGTGCTCCATGTTAACTTAAAAGTTAAATCTAAGTTGAAACTAAATCTTTAATCCTTTATTTGAAAATAAATTTTATAAAGAAGTCAAGATGACTTCATAAATACAAAAGTAAGCTATGTTTTTTAGCTTGCTTTGTTTTCAACTTTTTGTCGATTCATCCGTTATCGCAATAGGATTCGAACCTATGACCGTCCCGCCCACAAGCGGGATGCACTATTCGGCCGGGTATAGATGCTTTTCCGTAATGCATAAACGCATAAACGACAATCGTAAACTTTTCGATTTTATTGGGTGTTATGAAATCAAAAAGCCCCTTGAAGGGGCTTCTAGAAGGTGATCGCGATAGGATTCGAACCTATGACCGTCTGCTTAGAAGGCAGATGCTCTATCCAGCTGAGCTACGCGACCTTAATTTTTTATCTGTGTGTCTAATCTTTGACCGTCCCGACGATAAGTCGGGATGCTTTGTCCTCCTGATTGCCATCGGGAGAGCTACGCGAACATACATCCGAAAAACAGCTTTTTCAAATGTGGGTGCAAATCTACTAAAAAATACAGATTGGTAAAACCAAAAAGAAGTAAAAGATATTGTTTTTATGTAGCTAAAAGTTACCTAGCCTAGAAATTGAACAGACTCACCCCTTTTTAGAGTGTTCGTTGGAATCATAAAGGTCAAAATTTTCCCATATCTGATCCAGTACTTTTAGAAAAATTTCAAACTCATTCTCTGGAATATTCAACGTACTCATGCTTCTAATCTCCTCAATGATGGGCAAAGCACGAGACATTAAGGACTCCCCCTCACTTGTCATGGCCAGTCTATACCTTTTTTGGTCATCCCTAAACCTGGATTTTTTGAGCAGTCCTTTTTTACAAAGACCACGAATAACACGTGAGGTAGTTGCACGGTTTCTAAAATTGGATTTACTGATTTCCGCTTGCGATGCGTTTTTCCCTTGCAAGTGAACACGTTGTAGAATTACCCATTGCTCAATGGTCAGGTCAATATCGTTTTCTGCAAAGGCCCTTAGAAATGTGCCCTGAACTTTTTTTAAAGTCCGGTCTAGATATACTCCAAAACCATCGGTCCTATCCATGAAAACTATCGTTCTAAAGTCAAAAATAAGGAGGAAAACATAAATTAATGTTGTTAATGCAACAAAATTAAAAATTTGTACTAAATTTGATTAAAATTAGAGATTGAGATGGAGGATATTTTCAATGATTTGTTGAGCAGTTTTAAAAGTTACATCTTGGAAGATAGCACTTATAAGGGTGGCGGCAAAAAAGTTGTTTTGCCCAATGGGGTGGACGCACATAAATTGTCCTCAAATGAAAATCCTTTGGGATATTCCAAGAAAGTAAAGGATGCCATAACCAATTCTTTGAACGAATTGAATGTGTACCCGGATAATACGGATATAAGACTCCGAGAAGCATTGGTTAAGGATTTTGACAATGTACTTACAGCGGACCATTTTGTGACGGCCAATAGCGGTTCTGAAATTATCGATATTATTGCCAAGGTCTTTCTTTCCGAAGGGGATGAGGTCATTGTTTCCCAACCTTGCTTTTTGCCATATATGGCATTCACCAGATGGATGGGCGCTACCGCTATCAACGTTCCGATGACCGAAGAGTATGATTATGACTTGGAGGGTATTTTAAAAGCGATTACAGGGAATACCAAAATTATTTTTTTAGCATCTCCCAACAATCCATCCGGTAATTATATTCCTTTTGATAAACTAACTTCTTTTTTAGATAAAGTTCCGAAAAATATAATCGTGGTGTACGATGAAGTATACCGTCATTTTGCAGAAGCTTCGGATTATACTTCTGGGGTGCCTTTTGTTTTGAAAGGCTACAACCTCATTGCTATCAATAGTTTTTCCAAAACGTATGGGCTTGCTGGTCTGAGAATTGGGTATTGTTACGCGCCGTTGGAAATAAGTAATTACATAAGGAAGGTATGTAAGCCATTTCTATTATCCTCTTTGGCATTGGAGGGAGCAATCGCCGCTTTGGACGATATGGATTTTGTGAACGATACGGTAAGTTTGATTAAGACGGAACGAAGGTTTGTTTTGGAAGAATTAAAAAAAATGGGAATCAAATTTTGGCCTACCGAAGGAAACTTCGTTTTAATAGACCCGCCTATTAATGATGTTGATTTCACTCAATTTTTATTGGAAAAAGGAATCATGGTCCGTCCCGTAAGTAATTTCGGAGCACCCGGAAAAGTGAGGATATCCTTTGGGATTAGAAAAGCTAATGAAGCCATGCTGAAAGCTATTAAAGACTTGTTAAATAGTGAGTTATACGTTTAGAATGAATATTTTTTCAATAATTTAATTGTAAATGCAACAAAAATAAAATCAAGATATTATGAGCACAACCATTTTACCAAAATTGCATGACAAAGCTCAAGATTTCATGCCGATAAACGGAACGGATTACTTGGAACTTTATGTAAGTAATTCCAAACAAGCGGCCCACTTTTATAAAACAGCCTTTGGTTTTCAATCTTTGGCGTATGCAGGATTGGAAACCGGACTGAAAGACAGGGAAAGCTATGTCGTTGTACAGGATAAAATTAGATTGGTACTCACTTCGCCCTTAAAAAGCGGTACGGATATTGGCCGTCATATAGACCAACATGGGGACGGCATAAAGGTAGTGGCTCTTTGGGTAGATGATGCCACCTATGCTTATAATGCTGCGATTGAACGGGGGGCAAAACAGTATATGAAGCCCCGAACGGAAGAGGATGAAACAGGAAAAATAGTTCGTTCGGGTATTTATACCTACGGTGAAACAGTACATATTTTTGTAGAACGAAAAGATTATAACGGAACGTTTATGCCCGGTTTTAGAAAATGGGAGACGCCAGATTACAATCCCAGTCCAACGGGATTAAAATATGTGGACCATATGGTGGGCAACGTGGGTTGGGACCAAATGAACAAATGGGTAGATTTCTATGAAAACGTTATGGGCTTCACCCAGATATTATCATTTGACGACAAGGACATTTCAACGGATTTTACCGCTCTGATGAGTAAGGTGATGAGCAACGGAAACGGTCGTATAAAATTTCCTATCAACGAACCGGCAGAGGGAAAGAAAAAGTCCCAAGTGGAAGAATATCTTGATTTTTATGAAGGCGAAGGCATTCAACATATTGCTGTAGCTACGGATGATATCATCCAGACCGTACGTGACCTTAAAAGTCGCGGGGTAGAATTTCTCAAAGTTCCGGATACATATTATGATGTAGTACTGGATAGGGTAGGAAAGATCGATGAAGATATAACACCTTTAAAAGAGTTGGGTATTTTAGTGGATAGGGACGACGAAGGCTATTTATTACAGATATTTACACGCCCGGTAGAACCTAGACCTACCATGTTCTTTGAAATTATTCAGAGAAAAGGCGCGCAGTCTTTTGGAAAAGGTAACTTTAAGGCACTTTTTGAAGCTATTGAAAGAGAACAAGAATTAAGAGGTACTTTACACTAAAGAGAAATTTATAAGTTCAAAGTATTAAAGGTCATATTTTTTGAACTTGTATTGGATAGTTGAGTTTGAACTTAAAAGAAAAATATGCCCATATATCATAAACTAGGAAAGTTTCCGCAAAAAAGACATACACAGTTTCATAAACCGGATGGTAGTCTGTATTACGAGCAATTGTTTGGGACTATTGGTTTCGATGGGATGTCATCGCTTTTGTACCATGTACATAGACCTACACAGGTCAAAGAAATAGCGAAATCTATTGATGTTAGTCCCAAGATTGCGGAGGCCAAACACATTAAATCAAGAAAGCTCATTGGCTTTGATGTGGCTCCCAAAGATGATTTTTTAGAAGCACGGGAACCCATGTTGGTCAATAATGACGTGCATATTGGTTTGGCGGCACCCAAAAAATCCTTAACGGAATATTTCTATAAAAATTCGGATGCCGATGAAATGTTATTTATCCATAAAGGTACCGGAACCTTAAAGACTTTTCTTGGGGATATCCCCTTTGAATATGGCGATTATTTAATTATCCCCAGAGGGATGATTTATCAAATAGAATTTGATTCGGATGACAATCGCATTCTGTATGCGGAGTCTTTTCATCCTATTTATACACCCAAAAGATATCGTAATTGGTTCGGGCAAATGCTCGAGCATTCCCCCTATTGCGAACGTGATTACAAACTGCCCGAAAATCTACAAACACATGATGAAAAGGGCGAGTTCGTTATGAAAATCAAAAAACAGGGTATGCTGCATAGCTTGGTCTATGCTACACATCCTTTTGATGTAGTGGGTTGGGACGGCTACAATTTTCCGTACGGATTTTCCATTCACAACTTTGAACCCATTACGGGAAGGGTACACCAACCGCCACCGGTTCACCAAACTTTTGAGACCAGTGCGTTTGTCATTTGTTCGTTCTGTCCCAGATTGTATGATTATCACCCAAAATCCATTCCGGCTCCTTACAATCATTCCAATATAGATTCGGACGAGATGCTGTATTATGTAGACGGGGATTTTATGAGCAGAACGGGAATTGGTCCGGGTTATATTTCCTTGCATCCCGCGGGGATTCCCCACGGACCGCACCCAGGCACCTACGAGGCAAGTATTGGTAAAACCAAGACCGAAGAATTGGCAGTGATGATAGATACTTTTAAACCGTTGCAACTCACTGAAAACGCTATGAAAATCGACGATGGTAAATACTATAAATCATGGTTGGAGTAGATTATAAAAATAGTTGAGGTCTTCAGTCGTTTCGAACGCAGTCGAGAAAAGGAAGACTACTTTAAATAGTGCTCGATTGTGTTCGAGCGGACAAAAAGAAATAAGTTAATGATTATTGATATACCTAAAAACTCGGATTTTTCCATTTATAATATTCCTTTTGGAATTTTTTCAACAAAAGACAGAAGCCCTAGAGCTGGTGTAGCAGTTGGAGAACATATTTTAGATTTGGCCGCGGTTGCGGAGTTGGATGTTTTTAATTTCAATACCGCCGTTTTGGAAAAGGATACTTTGAACGATTTTATTTCGCTTGGAAAAGAAATAACTTCCAAAGTAAGATCGGATATACAACATTGGTTGCAGGATGACAGTTCTATATTGGCCGATAAGCCGGAACTTTTTGTGGCGCAGGCAGCTGCCCAGATGCATATGCCAGTATTCATTGGGGATTATACGGATTTTTATTCGAGCATAGAACATGCTACCAATGTTGGTAAAATGTTCCGTGACCCTGAAAACGCTCTCTTGCCCAACTGGAAACATATCCCGGTAGGGTATCATGGGCGAGCAAGTTCAATCATCGTAAGCGGGGAAGCTATCCATAGGCCCAAAGGGCAAGTGATGCCTCCGGATGCGCCGGCGCCGGTTTTCCGGCCTACCGCACGTTTGGACTTTGAGTTGGAAATGGGTTTTATCACTGGGAAAAATACAAAATTGGGAGAATCGGTTTCCACGGAAAAAGCTGAAGACTATATTTTTGGTATGGTCTTATTGAACGATTGGTCCGCAAGGGATATTCAAAAATGGGAATATGTGCCGTTAGGTCCTTTTTTGGCGAAGAATTTTGCGTCCCATATTTCGCCATGGATCGTAACATTGGAAGCGTTAGAACCCTTTAAGGTTTCCGGTCCCGATCAAGACCCAAAAGTGCTTCCCTATTTGGAATATAAGGGAGAGAAAAATTACGATATCAATTTAAAGGTAGGAATTACTCCAGAAAATAGTGAAGAAGTGATTATTTGTAATTCCAACTTTAAATATATGTATTGGAATATGGCGCAGCAGTTGGCACACCATACCGTAAATGGTTGTAATATTAATATTGGGGATATGTACGGCTCCGGAACCATATCGGGAAAAGATGAAAAATCCTATGGCTCCATGTTGGAATTGGCCTGGATGGGTACCAAACCTTTAAAAATGAAGGACGGTACAGAACGTAAATTTATCAATGATGGTGATACGGTCACCATGAAAGGTTATGCCGAGAAAAATGGAAAGCGTGTCGGTTTTGGGGAAGTATCCGCCAAAATCTTGCCGGCAAGATAATACTTCGCTTTAAAATAAAAATTGAAAATACCGATTCAATGATTACAACGATTGACCCAACCCAAATTCCTCAACCAGAGCTGCATAATTATTTACTAACAGCAGTGGCACCAAGACCTATATGCTTTGCAAGTACTATTGATAAGGATGGGAATGTAAATTTGAGTCCGTTCAGTTTTTTCAATGTATTCAGTTCCAATCCGCCTATCATGATATTTTCGCCTGCCCGTAGCGGTAGGGACAATTCTTTAAAGCATTCGCATCAAAATGTAAAAGAAGTGCCGGAAGTGGTCATCAATATTGTAAACTACCCGATGGTGGAACAAATGTCCTTGGCCAGTACTGCTTACGATAAAGGCGTAAATGAATTTGTAAAGGCGGGTTTTAAGCAAGTTGAGAGTGAAAAGGTAAAACCCCCGAGAGTTGGGGAAGCACCGGTAGCTTTTGAATGTTCCGTTACAGAAGTCATCGAATTGGCAGAAACCCCTGGTGCCGGAAATTTGGTGTTTGCCAAAGTAGAATTGATCCATATCAACGAGAGCTATTTGACCGAAGGGAAATTGGATACTAAAAAGTTGGATTTAGTTGGACGAATGGGAGGTAGTTGGTACACACGTTCCAGTGGAGATTCGCTATTTGAGATACCGAAACCTATCCGAAATAAGGGTGTTGGGGTAGATGCTCTGCCCGAGGCTGTTAGAAATAGTGAAGTATTATCCGGAAATAATCTAGGACGATTGGGTAATGTAGAAGAATTGCCCGATACTAAGGAAATATTGAGAATAAAGGAAGTAACGGAGGTAAAAACGCTGTTCAAAAACTTTAGCGGGAACAAAACCGATTTACGTTTAAAAGTACACGAACTTGCCAAACACTGGTTGGAAAACGGAAACGTTTCAGATTCCCTCGCGTTGTTGATGACCGTGAATTAAATATTTCCTTAATCCTTGGCTTCGCTCAGTTCAAAAGCATTTAACCAAATTCCCTTCTTTTCATCTCCTTTGAAATTGATGTGAACGGGATTTTTTCCATCGGAAACAAATAATAGTTCAGCTGTACCAGGTTCTTCCCACTGCATTTCTTTTCCATCGGTAACGATTACTTTGACATCTTCATTATTTTTCAAAGCTTCTGAACTGACTGTCAAAGCGGTTTCATAGGGCAACTGATGTACAGTAACCGATTTTAATTTCTCGCGATTGGGGTCCATGGAATCTGAATTACTGCTAGGCGCATGGTGCCATGTATTTAATTTATAAGTGCCTTTGGGAAGATTTTCAAAGATAAGGTCAATTCCTTCATCATCAATACCCAATATGCCATCTCCATAGGCAAACCCATATTTTCCGATTACGTTCATTTCGCCTAGCCAGCGGATGATACCATCCTCCGATTTTGGTCGGATGTGTACTTTTGAGTTCGGGAATTCTTTTAGCGTGTAGGTATTCGCTTTTTCATCTTCGCCGTTCCAGGCGTTCCAACCAAATTGCAGTAGTTGGTCTGCCGCACCAATGTCAACACGCTCCCTGTTAAAATCATAGACCGGTTGAGCTTTGCTCCGAATGATGTTTGTATCGTTAGGTATAAGTTGTACCGTGGCACTTCCGGTTTTCAGTCCTTTTGCTTTTGCATAAACCGTAATGGTTCCCGGTGTACTTCCTGCCTTTACCAAGGCCGGGGCAACACCATACTCGGTAAACATAGGATTGGCATTAATAGCTGCATCATCCCCAATAATACTTGCATCGCCTTTTACGGAAAATGAAATCAGTTTATCGGTATCGCTTACGGTTTCACCATTTTTATCGATTACTTTTGCATACGCAACCAAGATATCGGAACCATCTGCGACAAATGTTCTTCCCTCTGTATCTAAACTAAGCTGTATCGCATACGGTTTTTGCGGAGTTTGTTTAACGGATTCTATGGTAGTACCATCTTTAAAATAGGCTTTGGCGACCAATTTTCCTGGTCGATATTTTAAATTTTTAAAGTGAAATGGTGGGTGGTCCAAACCAAAGTATACGGTATCTTGGCTGGGTCTGCTTTTAGCGATCGATGTTCCATTAAGAAAAAGCTCCACTTCTTTGCCGTTACTGAAAACATCGATTTCTTCTACGCCATCTTTCCATTCGTTTTCAATATAGACCATAGGTTTTTCTACCAGTTCGGATTTATACCATTCAAAATTAGGTCTTGGATATCTAAATATGGTCATCGCCCCTGATCGGGTTTTATCTATGAGATTATCGGCTTTGTCATGATTGGGATGAAAAGTGTAATACGCATGTGCTACCCAAGCGATAAGGCCGGTCATCAAAGAATCTTTCTTGTATGGAGCCAATGCCTTGGGCCCTCTACCTCCTTCCATAGCGAATATAGGTTCCGTACGGTCCCAAAGAAAGGGACCATACAGCATATTGGCGTTTATATCCGTTAAACCGGAGGCCTGCCAGCCTGTCCAACGTGCCCCCTGCGAAGCGGTAAGCCTATTTGGGTCTTCCTGTTTAACTGCATCGTGAAGTCTAGGGACATAACCACGATGATTTACGCCGCCGCCCCACATCACAACAGAGGGATGGTTTCTATGATTACGGACCATGGCCCGTGCGGCTTTTTCTAAATTGTTCCACCATTCCTCATTTTGGGAAACGGCTATCCAAGTCGGTGCTTCTTCATACACTAAAATACCTAGTTCGTCACAAGCATCAAGTATGGCATCATCCTGAGGATAATGTGCTGTTCGCATTACATTGAATCCAAATTCTTTAAACTGAAGCATATCCTTATAATGCAGTGAATTGGGTACGGCATCTCCCAAATACGGATATTGTTGATGACGGTTGAACCCAATAAGCTTTATGGGTTTGTTATTTAGCATAAAACCTCTTTCAGGGTCTTGTTGAAATTTTCTTAGACCAATTTTATTCTCGACAAAATCCACTTCTTTCCCATTGACCAGTACAACACTGTTCACGCGATACAAGTAAGGATTGTCAATATCCCATAAATGCACATTATCCTCTAAACTTCCTATTTGATTGAACTGAAACTCTTCTCCCGGTGCTATGGTTTTAGACTGCGTTAAACGTAGTACGGCAACCCCTTCCTTATCCAAAATTCTAGTGACCAGATCAACGGATGTAGGAGCGGAACGCTCATTTTTGACAGCAGTTTTAATATTGATGGTTGCATTCTTATGAACAGGGTCAACCGTTGGGGCAGTTATATAGACTCCAGAATTCAGGGATTCCCAGTTGAAAGTGACGTGTAAGGGATCGGTCTCTACCAAATATACATCACGGTATAACCCGCTGAATTTTACATAATCAAAAGGTCCAGGGTCTGGTGGAACGACCTCGTTTCTTCTATTGTCCAAAAGCAGAGTGATTTGATTGGTTTCACCTCTTTTTACAAACTCGGTTATATCAAAATGAAAAGGGGTATAGCCACCTACGGAATGTTGCCCAACATGTTTTCCATTTATCCACAAATCGGTCACTTGATGAGCTCCTTCAAATTCCAGGAATACTTTTTTCCGAGAGTCACTGACCTTGATATTTTTTCGGTACCACCCTACATTCCTTTGAAACACAGATTGTGTTTTATCATCTTCTATCCCATCCAAGGTCAAAGAAGTAAGTTCCAAAGTATGTGGAACGTTTATGGTTTTCCAATTAGCGTCGTCAAAATTCTTTTGATAATAGATTGCTTCGGGATTGCCTAGATGAAACTTCCAACCTTGATTGAGACTTAATTTCGTTCGCTCCGTATCGGGGAAACCATCTGGCAGTTGTTGGCCGATAGAAAGAGATACGATAAATAAGTTAACAAAAAGGAGTCGGGCAGTTCTTTTTTTCATAGTAGAGATGACAAAATGAATGACCTAAATGTAGAGGAATACAAAATGATTCAATAAATGAATTGGTTTTTTTTCTATTTCATATGGATTTTGCAGCAGCTGTATTGAGATTTTATTTTGGAATTAAAAAAGCCTTTCAAGAAATTGAAAGGCTTTTTTGGCTAGTAGCGGGAACTGGACTCGAACCAGTGACCTTCGGGTTATGAGCCCGACGAGCTACCTACTGCTCTATCCCGCGATGTGGACGACAAAGATACAATTCTTTTAATGTTATTTCCAAATTAATGAAGCCTTGTTTTGAAAAGTGATAGCGAATTCAAAACAATTGGCCGAATTAATGCCGAGCTTGAACGAGGTATCCATCACATAGAATTTTTGCCTTGTTTTGAAAAGCGATGGCGAATTCAAAAGAAGTGGCAGAATTAATGCCGCGCATGGTAGAAGTATTAACTCTTACAGATTTCTATTTTCTGAATCCTTGATTTGAAAATATGGGAATAGCTTAAATTTTAAGGGAAATAGTTACCTTCGAAATTATGAATCAACTGAATGATTTTTTGGTCAAAGCCATCTCGGGTACGGAATGGCCCATGTTTATTTTACTGATCGGCGGGGGGCTATTTTTAGTATTATATTCAAAATTTCTTCCTTATCGGTTTTTTGGCCACGCCATTGCTGTTATCCGCGGTAAATATGACGATAAAAATGCTAAAGGAGATGTAAGTTCGTTACAGGCACTATCTGCCGCAGTTGCAGCTACAGTGGGTCTCGGAAATATTTCCGGTGTTGCCATTGCAATTCATGATGGCGGTCCAGGTGTGGTTTTTTGGATATGGATGACGGCCCTTATCGGTATGTGTATCAAGTTCTATTCTTGTAGTTTGTCCATTATGTTCAGAGGGGAGGATTCCGAGGGGAAATTGCAGGGAGGTCCTATGTTTTATATTACAAAAGGATTAGGTGAGAAATATAGGCCATTGGCCATATTTTTTGCGATAGCAGGGCTTTTTGGATTTTTGGGAGTGTTCACGGCTAATCAATTTACGGAAACCTTTATGAGTGTTATAAATCCATCGGAATCCTTAATAGGAATGAGCGATTTCAATTGGAAGCTAACAATCGGTTTTATATTGGCCATAGTAACCTCTTTTGTTATTTTTGGCGGACTGGCCAAAATTGCAAAAGTGGCCACGGCTATAGTTCCCATAATGGTGATGGTTTATTTGTTGGCTGTAATCATTGTAATGGCAATGAATTTTTCGCAAGTACTGCCTTCGTTGAAATTGATTGTTTCGGAAGCCTGGAATTTCAATACTGTTATTACCGGGGGGTTCTGGGGGCTGGTCATTATAGGCGTTCGTAGGGCTATGTTTTCAAATGAAGCCGGTTTGGGTAGTGCCCCTATGTATCACGGGCAATCTAAAAATGATGAACCCATACGTGAGGGTTTGGTTGCCATGTTGGGACCTTTCATTGATACTATTTTGGTCTGTACGTTTACGGCCGTAGTGATTATTCTGAGTGGTGCTTATTTAGAGGAAAGCAGTGGTATTGTGATGACTCTTTCGGCCTTTGAAAAGACGCTTTTTGGGTTCGGGGACGATTTATTGATGCTAATCGTTACCGCCTTTGCGCTATCTACTTTATTTACATACTCCTACTATGGTGTAAAATGCTTATCGTTTCTTACGAATGCGAAAATCGGACGATTTTACAATTGGTATTTTGTGATTATGATTGTTTTCGCCGCAGTAGCTTCTTTAGAAGTAGTAAAAAATTTAATCGATTTGTCCTACGCCCTCATGGTAATTCCAAATATGATAGCAGTACTTTTGTTGGCACCTAAAGTGAATAAAGCAGCCAAGGTATATTTTCAAAAATTAAGGGATGAAAAAAAAGCATAAATCAGGTTTCGTAAATATCATTGGCAATCCTAATGTGGGAAAATCCACCTTGATGAATGCTTTTGTAGGCGAAAAATTATCAATCATAACCTCAAAAGCGCAGACCACAAGACACCGAATCTTAGGAATAGTCAATGGTGAGGATTTTCAGGTAATTCTTTCCGATACTCCTGGAATCATCAAGCCTGCATACGATTTACAGGCTTCAATGATGGATTTTGTTAAATCTGCCTTTGAAGATGCAGATGTATTACTTTATATGGTAGAGATAGGGGAGAAAGCATTGAAAGACGAACGCTTTTTTGAGAAAATAAGGAATAGTAAAATTCCCGTATTATTATTATTGAATAAGATAGATGCTTCAGAACAAGAGGTGCTGGAGGCACAGATACAATACTGGCAAGAGCAACTGCCCAAGGTTGAAATTCACCCCATATCCGCTTTGCAAAATTTTAATGTAAAAGAAGTTTTTGAGCGAATTATGGAATTATTGCCCGAAGCGCCACCTTTTTATCCAAAAGACCAGTTGACGGATAAGCCCGAACGATTTTTTGTTAACGAAACGATACGGGAAAAAATACTATTGAACTACAAAAAGGAAATTCCGTATGCGGTTGAAATAGAAACCGAAGAATTTCTGGAAGATGAAAATATCATTCGAATGCGTTCCGTTATTATGGTTGAGCGCGATTCACAAAAAGGTATTATCATCGGGCATAAAGGTGCTGCGCTCAAAAAAGTTGGGGTAGAGGCCCGGAAAGATTTGGAACAATTTTTCGGAAAACAAGTACACATAGAACTCTATGTAAAAGTGAACAAGAATTGGCGTAGTGACAGCAGGCAGCTAAAAAGATTTGGCTATTCCGGTTGATATAGCAACCCTATCAAATTCGAATTTTTCAAACACTCAATTCAATAAAGTCTGTAATTTAACGAATAGAGTCACCATTTTCCTTTGTTCCTAATTGAAAATAGCTATCTTTGATTTATCGATGAAGTGCATAGTTTCACCGATAAAATGCTAAAATCCCCGAACACTATGGAAAATATTATCATTTTTGGAGCATCTGGACACGGTAAAGTAGTAGCTGATTGTATTGAAAAGCAAGGAAAATTTAGAATTGTAGGTTTTGTTGATTCTTCAAGAAAGAGAGGACTTTCGCACATAGGATATCCTATTCTTGGCTCGGAAAAAGACTTGCCGTATATTATGTCCGCATACAACATACGTGGAGGTGTTGTAGCAGTTGGAGACAATTGGTCTAGAAAGCTTTTTGTGGATAAAATCAATAAAATCGTTCCAGATTTTAGATTTATAACAGTCATTCATCCAAGTGCTGTTGTTGGTAAAAATGTATGTATCGGAAGAGGTACAGTAATAATGCCAGGTGCAATTATTAACGCCGGTTCCCTAATAGAAAATCATTGTTTCCTTAATACGAAATCATCTTTGGGACACGATGGTATCATGGGTAATTTCTCGAGTCTAGCATCCAATGTTTGTACTGGAGGTAATTTGATTCTAGGTAGCTTTTCAGCCATTAGTTTAGGTTGCAGTGTCATAGAGAATATTGAAATTGGCTCCCATACGGTAATAGGTGCTGGAGCATTGGTACTTAAACATATACCCAGTAATGTTGTTGCTTATGGCTCGCCAGCTGAAACTATATGTGAAAGAAAAATAGGGCAAAGTTATTTAGGTAAAAATTCACATATGGCACCAATGGTTCCTGTAATAATTAACCGGTAAATGATAATACATACTTCTATACCGTCGTAGGATATACTACCTTTGCCAGCTAAATAAGTACCATGAGTGCAATAGTTGCGGTTGTAGGAAGGCCAAATGTCGGGAAATCCACTTTTTTTAATAGATTAATTCAGCGTAGAGAAGCTATCGTAGATGCCGTGAGCGGTGTTACGCGTGACCGTCATTATGGAAAGACCGATTGGAATGGAAAAGAATTTTCCATTATTGATACAGGAGGCTATGTGGTGGGCAGTGATGATGTTTTTGAAAAGGAAATCGATAAACAGGTAGAGCTGGCGATAGACGAGGCGGATGCAATTGTATTTATGGTAGATGTGGAGACGGGAGTTACCGGTATGGATGAGGATGTTGCAAAGCTTTTGAGACGTGTGAACAAACCTGTTTTTCTTGCGATAAACAAGGTAGACAATGCCATGCGCGAGGATGATGCGGTCGAATTTTATTCCTTGGGACTAGGTGAATATTATACATTATCCAGTGTTAATGGCAGTGGAACGGGAGAACTGTTGGATGCTATTGTAAAGGTGCTTCCGGAAACTATAGAGGAAGAGAGTGATTTGCCAAGATTTGCAGTAGTGGGAAGACCCAATGCCGGAAAATCGTCTTTTATCAATGCGTTGATTGGTGAAGACCGTTACATTGTAACCGATGTTGCCGGAACTACACGAGATAGTATCGATACAAAATATAATCGATTCGGATTTGAATTCAATTTAGTAGATACTGCAGGTATTCGCAGAAAAGCCAAAGTAAAGGAAGATTTGGAATTTTACTCCGTAATGCGTTCCGTAAGGGCCATAGAGCATGCTGATGTTTGTTTGTTATTACTAGATGCTACACGAGGGTTTGACGGGCAGGTGGAAAATATATTTTGGCTGGCGGCCAGGAATAATAAAGGCATTGTCATTTTAGTGAACAAATGGGATTTGGTAGAGGATAAGGAGACCAATACTATAAAACAGTATACTCAAAAGATAAAAAAGGTGATTGAACCTTTTACGGATGTTCCTATTTTATTTATATCGGTGCTGACCAAGCAACGTATTTTCAAAGCAATCGAAACTGCAGTTGAGGTCTACAACAATAGAAACAGGAAAATTATTACACGTAAGTTCAATGAGGTGATGCTTCCGCTTATCGAAAATTATCCTCCACCTGCCTATAAGGGTAAGTATGTAAAAATTAAATTCTGTACGCAGTTGCCCACCCCTTATCCCCAATTTGCTTTTTTCTGTAACCTTCCGCAGTACGTCAAAGAACCGTATAAAAGATATTTGGAAAACAAGATTCGTGAGAATTTTGACTTTTCCGGAGTTCCTATTACTGTATTTATGCGTAAAAAGTAGCAGATATCAATTCTGAGAAGCCATTTTTACTTTTAACGTCTGTTGAATTTGATTTCCCTCACCATCAACGGCCGTTAACTGATAGGTTCCGGTAGTAATAGGTAAAATCATTTCATGAAAATCCTGTGTATCTCCAATATAGGTGTTGTTTAAATACCAATAAACTTGACTGTTCTGTAATTGGTGGGCCAACTTAAAAATGACTTCGGTTTTTTTCTCTCCTAAATCTTTTGGCAGTAACACAACTTCATTCTTTTTGGGATAGATGAATTCCATTAATTCACTCTCACCAACGGAACAACCCTCTAAAAATGGTGGAGGAACTCTATAATCCGTGTTGGCACTGGAATAATAATATTCCATAATTGTGGGCAGAACGAACCAACTTTTAGTTTGGATATTCTCTAACGGGTAGCAGGAGGCATTTACCTGATATTTTCCTGAGCTATCTAAATTCAAAGGCTTATGATAAGGGCAAGATTTACTTTTTGTTCCATTTATAGGGACTAAAACTCTTGCGGAATTAACGCAATAAGATGATGCGCCATGGCCGCTTTTTTCGCAAATTTCCAATGCTACCAAATCGTCGAGAGGTTCCGCAAACCAACCACTGTAGGGCAATCGGTCCAAAACCTCAAAAAGGATTGGTGCCGCCGCAGTAATACCTGTTAGGCCAGGTCTTCCCTCACCGTCGGCATTGCCTGCCCAAACCCCTATGGCGTATTTTGGGGTAACGCCCACGGCCCATGCATCCTTAAAACCAAAACTGGTTCCGGTTTTCCAAGCCAAAGGCTGAGAGCTATCAAAAAACTGCCAGTTTTCATCGCCTTCCGGTCTATTTACATCTTTCATCGCCTTAAAAGTGTGATAAATTGCCCCTGCATTGAATCCGTTTGTTTCAAAGTTGGTTTCGCCAAAATCCATAACTTTTTGGTTTAAATAGTTTGGCGAGGCATATTCTTTCGTTCTATAAACACTCATGTTCTTAGAAAAATAATTTAGGGACGCTGCCATTCCCGCATAGGTCTGTGTAATTTCCCAAAGCGAACTTTCCGCACCACCAAGGATAAGCGCAAGACCATAATGACCAGCAGGTTTATTTAGAGATTTCAGATTTATTTTCTTCAATTTATTATAGAACTTCTGTAAACCATATTTGCGTAATAATCTCACGGCGGGAACATTTAAGGAGCGTGATAATGCTCTATTTGCCGGCACTGCTCCAGCATGTTTCTTATCAAAATTTTTAGGATTATATCCGTTGATTACCGTAGGAATATCCATGACCAAGGTATTTGGCAAAAGTTGGCCTTCGTCCAGGAGCGAAGCAAATAATAAGGGCTTTAAAGTACTGCCCGTACTTCTATTTTTGGTAATAATATCAACATAATTGGCATTGTTTTTATCCGATAGCGAATTACCCACATAGGCCAAAACCTTGCGCGTCTCGACATCAAGGACCAAGATGGCCAGATTATTGATTTCATTCTGTTTTAAACGTTCATAATGGGTTTTGGCAATAACATTGGCCTGTTGTTGTAGGGTGTAATTTATACTGGTATTGATGCGTTGCCCTGTATATTCTTTTTTAATACGTTCGGTCAAATGGGGGGATATGTTGGGCAATGGTAGCGGCTTGTTAGGTAAAGGTTCCATCAAGGCCAGTTCGTAAGTGGTTTTATCAATCTTTTCTTCTTTAAATAGTTTTTTTAAGAGTCGGTTACGTTTATTAAGTAACAGCGCTTCATTCTTCCCAGGGAAAATAAGCGAAGGCGCATTGGGCAATACCGCTAGTGTGGCAGCTTGGCCCCAACTGAGTTCATGTGCATCAATACCAAAATAACGCCATGAAGCCGTTTCTAGACCAACAACATTACCTCCATAGGGCGTGTGCGTGGCATAGAGTTTCAAGATGTCGTCTTTTGAATATTTAAATTCCAGTCGTGTTGCCATGACCAGTTCTATGATTTTTTCAAAATAAGTACGATTTTTGTTAAGCCTGCTCAGACGAATTACCTGCTGGGTAATCGTGCTTCCACCTCGACGTGTCTTTTTTGTAAGGTTATGTTTTATCGCATTAAAAATGGAGATAGGATTAAATCCTGGGTGCTCGTAAAAGTACTCATCCTCAAATAATAAGATACTTTCTTTAAATCTATGGGGAACCGAATCCAATTTAGGGAAACGCCATTGTCCATCATCGGCTATTCTTGCGCCTATCAAAGCCCCGTTTGCGCTGGTTACCACTGTAGAAGTGGGCGTTTTGAATAAAACGGAGGGCAGGCAAAAAAACCAAACACCAAATAGAACTAGGAATACACCAAGTTTTATCCGATGTTTTTTGAGAAGTTTTTTTAACATATTATTCGTCCTAATTAACGAATTATCTTCACCCACTGCCCCTTATTTCTTGCGTAGCTCGTATTGTCATACATAGCTTCCACTTGGCTACCGGGCAGGTAATAATCCCCCAAAAACGATGCGTTCAATTTTATTCGGAACGTTTTCGCTTTTTTAGCGCCTAGATCAAAGTAGAAATGTGTTCTGTCATCGCGGATATCTATATAATCTGCCTTACTGGTATTGCTATCGCCATTATCCGTGTAGGAAGTATTTACAATTTCCCATCCACTGGGCACAATTTGGGTCAGGGCTAGATTTTCCATGGTATCGTTCGTGGTATTGTACACCGTTATTTTTGCTTCCAGCTCTGTTCCTTGTCGTAAAGTAGAAATACCGATGCTTTTATTTGCGGTATCTTTATAGTCCACCTTTAGGCTCAGTTTTTTCTGTTGTGCCAGTTCTTGTCCAACAGGTAATTTTCCGCTTTGGGTCAAGGTAGCATAAACAATATTTCCCTGTTTGTTTTCTATTTGAATGTTATTGGTAAAACCAGCGATGGTAATGGGTCGTTGCGCAATAGCTCTATCGGTCTTCACGCTGACTTTTTTTCCATTTTGGGTAAATGTTACATCAATAGCTTTTCCACCGTTTTTAACGACCATTTTCGCCAGGGCCAATAATGCATAGGCGGTTTCCTGCGTGCTATACCATCTTTGGGACGACAGGTTCTTGGATAGCGATAGGGCCAGTTCTTTTTGTTGGGAATCTCCCAACAAGGTCAGCGTTTCCAGAGCCATCGCCCTATTTCTAAAAACGGAACCATAGGTTCTATAATCGTAATCATTCGCTTTAAAATTGATATTGGCTTTCTGTAAAAGTGTTTTTGCCACTTCTTTTTTACCAACAAGTGCATATGCGGCTGCCAGACGCCACTTGGCTTCATTGCTCAAATTTTTGGTTTCCCGTAAGCGGTTCATGGCGGCCAATTCCGGTTGTTGAGCCAAGGCCAGCGTGTAAAGTCTATACGCTTGGACTAAATCGGTATTATAATTATAACGTTTACCGCTCCATTGTTTTGCTTGGTTCTTTTGATACCTGAGCCAATTGTTCAAAAAAGTGAGCGGTAATTGATATCCTTTTTGTTTAGCTTCCAACATAAAATGTCCGGCATAGGAAGTTCCCCAATCATCAGCTTCCCTTGCGCCTGGCCAATAACCAAGCCCGCCGTTGGATAATTGAAACCCGTTCAATCTTTTGATGGCTGCTTTTACATTTTTCTCCGTTTCTTTTTTCTTTTCAAAATCGATGTCCAAAACATCGGCCAGAAATAATTGCGGAAACGCAGCCGATGTAGTTTGCTCAACGCACCCATGCGGATACCGTACGAGATATTCCAGACGTTTCGAGAAATCCATCGGAGGTAAGGTAGAGAATTCCATAACCGCTGTATTGGTTCCGGAAGTACCAAAGGTTTCAAAAGAAATGTCTTCTGATGCATTGGCCTCCAAAGTGTACAATATACTTTTTGTGGTCACCGGATTCGGATTCTCAACATCAATCTCTATTTCATTGCTTGCGGTTTCCCCTGCTCCCGTAGCTTTTACTTTTATGGTTTGAAAAGAAGTGGACGGATTCACTTTAAAATCGAAATTCACGATTTGCTCTCCTACCGAATTAAAAGTAATCGATTTTGAAGAAGGGCCAAGAGGTTCAAGTGCTTTGCCGGTATTGATGGATACACTTACATTTTTCACTTTTTTCTCCATGGCAAATACCGTGACCGGAATAGTAACCGTTTCCCCAGGGGATAATTTTCTAGGCAACGACGTGAGCACCATCAAAGGTTTTCTGACCGGTGTAGTTTTTTCATTATTGCCATAAGCACTATTTGCATTCCCTGCTATGAGCATGGTACGTACGGAACCTACATAATTGGGCATTTCAATCGTATGGTTCGCTGTTTCGCCCGCTTTTAACGTAAATGGACCTAGATACGTGACAACGGGTTTAAAACGTTGTGCTTTTCTATTTTTGGAACCTTGGGCAATATCGCCACCTCCAATGGCATAGATATTACCCACACTTACGGAATAGGCTCCCATAACATCATCAAAAATGTCAAAAGTCTTTACGCCTAAAGCTTGCCGTGCATAAAAGGCACTGTGAATATCCGGTGTTTTGAATCGGGTTAAATCCAATAATCCGTCGTCCACCACTGCCAAGGAGTAGGTCATTGGTTTTCTGTTTTCCTCGGAAACGGTGACTTCAAAAGATTTTTCCGGTTGTAGCACATCCGGCATTTGGAGTTTAGGCCGCAATTTGGTAGCTACATTTTCCACCAAAAGCGATACCACACCGTACAGACGTATGGGCAAGTCATTTTTTACCTTTCCATGTGGTTGTAACAAGGAAATATTCACATATACATTGGGAGCCATCTCCTCTGTAATAGGAATACTGGCATGTGTTTCTACGGATTGGGTTTCGATCCACTGCTGGGAAAGTACTTCGGAACCGTTTTCTACACTTAACAGGGCTCTTCCCCCTGCATCCGAAGGAAAAGTAATTTTTGCCTGCTCCCCGGTTTGGTAGGTTTCCTTATCTGCAGAAAAAATCAAAATTTTAGAACTTTCGGTATCGTTAGAGGCCGGTCTTTGCCACCAATTTCGATAAAAATAAGCGGGTCTTCCTGTTGCATGACCAGAAGCACGATCAATGACTCGTATCAAATACCTACCGCCATCATTATCTGGAACATTTACTTTGAAAGTTCCTTTTCCATTGGCTGAAGTCGTGACGGTCATTTCCTTAAAAGGCCGGTGTACAGTAGCATTTTCGTAGCGCGAAAGGTTATCGTACCCTCTGTTCCACCACCAGCGCCATTCGATTTTAAAGACTTTTACATCCAATTTTCTATTTCCTGCGGATTTGCCGTCAGCATCCACGGAAACCAAATCGAATTCGGTGTTTTCATCCGTTAAAAAAGAACCGTATCTCTTCGCTTTTGGGGATTTTAATCCCACAAAATGACTGAAAGGCGCTATGTTTTTTGAAAATACATCGATGGAAAAATCCCCACCACCTTCAAAAACCTTTGTGGTAAAAGTTGCTTTGAGCATGCCCGGTGCTTTAGCGTTCACATTAATTTTTTGATTGATGCTCAGATTGCCCTCTTCGTTCAATTTACTATTGAGAAATTGTATTTCGGTTTCGTTGAACGTTCTGATCGGGTCTTGAAATTGATAGTCCTTAAATTTCTCAAAAGAAGTAGTGGTTGCCTGAAGTTTTGCATTAATGTCGATTTTTAAATTTCTAGCGGGTGCGCCATGCAGCCACTGTACATTTACATTACCGACTGCTTTTTCATTAGCCTTTAAGACTTCTTCCTCGAATTCAAAGTTTACTTTTAATCGGTTTGGTTTTACCGTAGCTATTTTTAAGTTTTTATTGAAAACGGCGCCGCCTACTACTATTTTGGCATTCCAAGTACCAGTTGGCGCATCCGGTTTCGTAGGGATGGGGAAGTAGTAAAAATTGTTCTCTTTTTTGGCATAAAGGCCATCCATGACTTTAATAGGATTGTTCTTTAAAACATTACGTTGCACCAATTTTCCACGGGCGTCCGATACTTCCAGTACCACAGGGTGATTTTTAGGTAACGGATTGTTCCGGTCATCTAGGACAAAGGTCAGGTGGGCGGTATCTCCTGGTCTGTGCACACCTCGTTCCGTATAAAGAAACCCTTGTAGGCCACTTTGTAAGCTCTCACCGGAAACATCGAACTTACTCAGGGAAATGGCATTGCCATCCATCAATTTGGCATAGGCATAATTGTTTTCTTTTTGCGCTACGGCAAAAGCGATTGAAGCTTCCCCGTCGTACACTGCAAATCCGTTTGCGTCCGTGGTCACTTCGGCGAGTTGCTGCTGCTGGTAGTTATACAGTTTAATGTTGGTATTCGATTCCGGATTTGTGGTCAAGAGGTTGGTCGTCGCAAAATGATAGGTCCTATTGTTTCCCTTTTTTACAATCAACCCAAGGTCGCTCCCTAGCAGATTGGTGAACGCCACCCGCTCCGCATTGTAGTATGCGCTATGACAGGGATTGTCCCGCTCGTCCCAATCATAATCGTAATTTCTCCAGTAATAGATCTCATTGTCCCAGTACTTTTCTTCTAAACTTTCCTCAGTAGTGCTTTGTTGGGAATCCGCGATGAAATCATCATCGACCGTTTCAGGGGAATCTCCGCAGGTATAAAGGGTATGTTCTTTCTTAAAACTAAACTCTACGCGGTATAAAGATCCCGGGTTTATTTGAATCAGTTTTGAGAGGTCCAAGGCATGTGCTTTCCAATAACCATTATTTTTGCCTCCGCTATTTTCCAAAGGAATGACTTTATAGGCAACCCTTCTGCCCACGGGTCTGAGGTCCGAATTATACCGTTGTCCTATGTCATTGTTCTGTAAAAACTGGAGCATATTATCCTCAAAGACCTGAATGACCCTAACTTCCACCGCGGAAAGGTTTACCGTTTCAAAATAAATGGGTGTTTTTAAGGCGTTTGGAAGAATAGAGCCTTTGGAAATAAGCCTTACCTGTGGTTTCAATTGCTCAAAGGAAACAAGCTCCGAAAAGGTTTTGCTCAGGGTAAAACCATAGGCACTTTTTATGCCTTCAAAGGCATTGACCCTGACCTGGCCCAAAATACGATTGGAGGGATATACTTTTAATACGTTGCCATCAATCTCATAACGCAGCGTTTCGGCATTTTCGATGGTCACGAGACCGTTCAGGTTTTGATTGGCCTGTAGCGGTTCTGAAAAATTCAGGGTCAATGAAGCGTTTGGAGCAGTGGCCGTTCTCGCATTTAGGACTACGAACTTGTTCAATCCCGGGATGGTATATTTTTCGGTTCCTACATTATCCACTCCCAGGGCTTCCCCGTTCCATGAAATAACAAGTTCGGAATCTTCGGTTTTACGGTTGATGCTATCGATTTTAAAATTGAAATAATTACTGTGCTCACTGGTATTCATCCATTTTACGGGAATGTTTTTATCTGCCTGCTTTACCTGAAGTATGCTTTTGGCGTTTTCGGCCGTTATTAAATCCGATGCTTCCAAAGTTCCCTCAAGGTACTGCCAGTCTTTGCTATAGGACTGTAAATCATTTAGGTCTACCTTAAAATTAGGAGCTATGGTCTTAAAAGCGAACGTATATTTTTTGTATTCCGAATCAATATCCTCATAGAGTTTGTCCAATAGAAGCGTTACTTCATAGGTGGTGTCCGGTTCCAAGTAATCATCGGGTTGAAATAGTAATTCCGTACCATTTTCAATGGAAAGTTTGCCCTTTATCTTTGGATTGGTTTTGATGTATTCAGAAGGTAATTCTTGGGTAACCTCAAACTGCTCTAGCGGTTTGGACAGCACAAAACGTATGGGCGAAGCAATACTTTGATTGCCATGGGTATGAAAACTGATATACTCCTTAAACTTAAAGAGATTATCCGTGTTTAATGTGGTGTTGTCCTTTTTGTCCTTGCAAGAACTTAGGATGAGGAACAACAAAGCAAAAATTACTTTTAGAATACGGCCCATTTTCTGGAAATCTTAGAATTAAACTTTGGCTTTATGCCATAGCAAGATACCTTAAAATGTAGTGTATTGATTCACTGGAAAAGGGGATTTTTAGAGAGTAGTTGTTATAAGAGTTACGAGACTCGATTCTCGTTTGGATTTTCTTTGTGAAAAAATTGGGAAAACGGTGATGTTGGTTTAAAGAAACAGGAAACAGGAAACTAGAAATGAGAAACTAGAATGGGAATGAGAACCTTTGTTCATTGTTCAAAAAGTTCTAGCGCGGGAAAGTGATTATATTGGTTTTATTGCTATTTTGGTGGGATATGGATTTGTTTTATGTCATTATAAATAAGTTGTAGTAAATTAAAAAATGAGAAAGTGGATAATCAAACAGATAGAAAAATTTGGACTTGATAGTTCAAATTTAAAAACAGAACAGGAGCAAAAAGGTCGTATTCTCAAAAATGGAGAATTGGAAAAAATAATATTCCCAGATGGACTTGACAACTCAAGCGAATGGAGAGTTAAGGAATGGTTTTTTGAAAAAGGACAATTAATTCGACCAGGAGATATTATTGGCACCGTGGAAAATAAAGAACAAAGATTTGAATTTGAAACTTTTGTTGGTGGAAAACTGGTTTTCTTCAAAATGATTGGACAAAAAGTTGAGGGTGGTACAATTCTAGCCGAAATCAAAGGAGAATAAAAATTTACAACAAAAATAGGTGCAATCTATTGTGGAAGGATTTCCAAATTTAAATCCTTTATTTTATGCAAAGACTTGGTATTTGATGGAAAATTCTGTTGGTTGTTTTTCCTAAATAATTACACTCAAAACCGTCAGCTGATTATTTAAAAGAATATTTTTCCTAATTCCTTATCTACCACCCCCCAGAAGCACCTCCGCCGCCAAAGCCACCTCCACCGAAGCCGCCGCCAAAGCCACCCCCGAAACTTCCACCACCGCCAAAACCACCGCTGCCAAAACCTCCACTGGAACGCCCACTTCGGCCCATATTGCTTAGGATAATAACATCCCAAAGGTCGAGTCCGGACCCTCTTCTTCCACCGCGACCACCACCATTGCGCTTATTGCGTTTGGACAGGATAATCATGATAATGATGAAAATTAGGATAGGAAGCAAGGCTTTTAGTGGAAAGCCATCGTTGGTCGAGAACGTTCGGTCTTCCTTGAACTCGCCCGTTAAGACCTGAAAAATGGCATCACTGCCTTTGCTCAATCCCATAAAATAATCTCCGCTACGAAATTCCGGAACAATGACCCCCTCAATGATTCTTCGGGACATGGCATCCGTTAACGAGCCCTCCACACCGTATCCAGTATTTATGGCTATTTTCCTATCGTCACGTGCCAATAAGATAAGAATACCATTGTCTTTCCCTTTTTGGCCAATACCCCATTCTTGTCCCCACTGTGCACCGAGGTAGATGATATTCTCTCCTTGCGTACTACCAATAATGGCAATAACGATTTGGGTAGAGGTACTATCCGAATATCGGATAAGTTTTTGCTCTAGAGTTTTCTTTTGGGATGGTTGTAAAAGGTTTACATAATCGTAAACGCTCGTTTCCAACGTTGGTTTTTTGGGAATCTGGAACTGACTCCATAACGGAAGACAAACAAGGAAAAGTAGAAAAGCAATACTAGCTTTTGGATATCTCATTGCTCAGTTCATTTGTATCTCCGTGATGCCAAGGAAAATGCGCCTGCAGCTCTTTGCCAGCACTTAGAATCCCCGCAACGATTCCTTCCTTATAATGGCCTTCTTGAAATTTTTCTTGAATAGCATCCCTAGTGGTGTCCCAAAAATCTTTAGGTACTACTTTGTCAATTCCCTTGTCTCCGTAAATTGTGAATTTTCGGTCATTAACGGCAACATAGATAAGAACACCATTTTCATCTTTGGTATTGTCCATTTTAAGAAAGTGAAAAATTTCCTTTGCCCTATCCATATGTTCCATGTGGGTATGGGCTTCGATATGTACACGAATTTCCCCAGAGGTCTCTTTTTCGGCCTTTAAAATGGCTTCAACGATTTCTTCCTCTTCGGATTGTGTGAGAAAATCTTCAACTTTGGACATAGGCTTTATTCGAAGTCAAAATCTACATCGGGAGCCTTTTCGGAACCAGCTTCAGACTTAAAGTAAGCCAGTTCATCAAAATTTAGGATACTGGCCAAAATGGAATTCGGAAACTTTTTAATATGAAGGTTATAGGGCTCTACCGTAGCATTGAAGCGGTCTCTGGCTACATTTATCCTATTTTCCGTTCCTTCCAATTGGGATTGTAGTTCCAGAAAATTTTGGTTGGATTTCAAATCCGGATAGCGTTCCACGGTTACCAATAATCTGCTTAAAGCACCGCTCAATCCGCTTTGTGCCTGATTGAACTGATTCAATTGCTCAGGCGTAATGTTCGTTGGGTCTATACTCACGGAAGTGGCCTTGGACCGTGCCTCTATGACGTCTTTTAAAGTTCCCCTTTCAAAATCCGCCGCTCCTTGAACCGTTTTAACCAAGTTTCCTATAAGATCGTTTCTACGTTGGTAGGCACTTTCTACGTTGGCCCACGTTTTTGTAGAGGTTTCCTTTAGGCTTATGGCGGTGTTATTAAAGCCAACGCCCCAACTATATAATCCAAAGCCGATCAGGGCTAGAACTATAAGTACAATAATTCCTTTTTTCATGGTCGTGTTGTTTAAAGTTGTTCTTTGATTTTCAAAAGTTCGGATTTAACGCGCTCCAGTTTTTGGATGATATCAAAATTGGAAAGTGTCTTTTGTTTTTCCTCCTTTAAATGGATTTTTGCCCCTTCTAGCGTAAAACCGCGTTCCTTGACCAAATGGTAGATTAACTGAAGGTTCTTGATATCCTGTGGTGTGAACTTTCTATTGCCCTTGGCATTTTTCTTGGGCTGCAAGACGTCAAACTCTTTCTCCCAAAAACGTATTAGGGAGGTATTTACCCCAAAGGCCCGGGCAACTTCGCCTATGCCGTAATACCTTTTTTCCGGGAGTTCTACTTGCATTAATCCAAGGATTGGTTTTCTTGATTCGCGTATTTCAGCATGTTCTGATATTCCTCCGGAGATAAACTTCCGTAGTAAAAATTAAGGGGGTTTATGCGGTCCTTGTCCTTCCAGACTTCATAGTGTAAGTGTGGTGCCTCGGAACGTCCGGTGCTGCCCACAAATCCGATAAGGTCCCCTCGTTTTACTTCTTGTCCTTTTTTGACATTATATCTGCTCAAATGGGCGTAAAGGCTCAAATAGCCATAACCATGGTCAATACGTATGTGCTTTCCAAAACCTGAGGAATTGTTGTCCGCACGCGTTATTTTTCCGTCACCGGTCGCATAAATAGGAGTGCCCCTGGGTGCGGTGAAATCCATTCCGTAATGCATTTTTCGTGCTTTGGTAAAGGGATCGGAGCGCCATCCGTAACCGGATGCCATACGCTTAAGGTCTTCATTGTTTATGGGTTGTATGGCGGGTATGGCCTCTAACAACTTTTCCTTTTCTTTGGCCAATTTGGTAATCTCGTCCAATGATTTGGATTGTATGGCTATTTGTTTTTTTATGATATCCAATCTTTTGGTCGTGGAAATTATCATTTCGGAATTATTGAATCCCTCTAATGATTTATATCGATTTATACCCCCAAAACCAGCTCTTCGTTGCTCTTCGGATATGGGGTTGGCCTCAAAATAGAGGCGATAGATATTATTGTCACGTTCCTCAATATTGGCAAGAACATCCTCGATCTGCTCCATTTTTTTGTCCAAAAGTTCAAATTGAAGCTCAAAATTTTTCACTTCGCGCTGTAAAGAAAGCTCCCTTGGGGTATTGATGAGGTTGGTGTTGAGTAAAAGTATAAGTCCTAATAGCCCAAATAGAAAAGAACCTAAAAAGAAAAACCCAATATTTCTATAACGTTTGGACTTTTGCGGTTCAATCTTACGGTACGATAGCGTATCCGGGTCGTAATAGTATTTTACCTTAGACATGATTGGATTTTATCCTATTTTTGTGCTTTGTTTTTAACACAACAAACAAATATAAAAATTGTTTTGTATAAACAGTTAAAATTTGTAAAAGCTTACCATTTTAGATGAATTCCAAGGAAATAAGAAAGCGGTTTTTGAAATTTTTTGAAGGAAAAAAACATAAAATAGTTCCTTCTGCACCTATGGTCATAAAGGATGACCCGACCCTGCTTTTTACCAATGCGGGAATGAACCAATTCAAGGAATTCTTTTTGGGGATCAATGATTCCAAAAATTCGCGGATAACGGATACGCAAAAATGCCTTAGGGTAAGTGGTAAGCACAATGATCTGGAGGAAGTAGGCAAGGATACCTATCACCATACCATGTTTGAAATGCTTGGTAATTGGAGCTTTGGCGATTACTTTAAAGAGGAGGCCATTACTTGGGCCTGGGAATTGTTGACCGATGTCTTTAAGATTGATAAGGAAAGTCTCTATGTCTCTGTTTTTGAAGGAAGTAACGATACGGACAATTTGAAAAAGGATAATGAAGCTTTTTCGATTTGGAGTAAAATCGTGCCCGAAGATAGGATTATCATGGGCAATAAGAAGGATAATTTTTGGGAGATGGGGGATCAAGGTCCATGTGGACCATGTTCCGAAATACATGTGGATATTCGTCCGACAGCCGAAAAAGAAAAAGTTTCTGGAGCCAGTTTGGTGAATAAAGACCATCCTTTGGTGGTAGAGATTTGGAACCTTGTCTTTATGCAATACAACCGTAAGGCTGATGGTTCTTTAGAGAATTTACCTGCAAAACACGTGGATACCGGAATGGGCTTTGAACGTTTGTGCATGGTTTTGCAGAACGTACGGTCCAATTATGATACGGATGTGTTTACCCCGCTGATACGGGAGATTGAAACCATCAGTCAAATGGAGTATGGTAAGAGTGAAGAGAACGATATCGCCATACGTGTTATCGCTGATCATATACGAGCGGTTTCCTTTTCAATAGCCGATGGTCAGCTTCCAAGCAATACCGGGGCAGGATACGTCATCCGAAGAATTTTAAGGAGGGCCGTACGCTACGGATTTACCTTTTTGGGAACCAAAGAACCTTTTATGTATCGCTTGGTAAACGTATTAACGCAGACCATGGGCGATGCCTTTCCGGAACTTAAGGAACAAAAGCAACTCATTGAAAATGTCATCAAAGAAGAAGAACATTCTTTTTTAAAGACCTTGGATCAAGGATTGGTATTATTGGAAAGCATCATCAAGTCGGCAAAAAATAAAACTATAGATGGTGAAAAAGCGTTTGAACTGTACGATACTTTTGGATTCCCGGTAGATTTGACCGCCCTGATTCTTAGCGAAAAAGGGTATACTTTGGACGAGGCCGGTTTTGAGGCCGCTATGCAACAACAAAAAAATCGCTCTAAATCCGCTGCGGAAGTTTCCAAAGAAGATTGGCAAGTTTTAATGGCAGATGGCGAACAGGAGTTTGTGGGCTACGATATGTTGCAGACCGATGTTAAGCTAACCAAATATAGAAAAGTCACCTCTAAAAAAGACGGGGAACAATATCAGTTGGTTTTCAATTTAACCCCATTTTATGCCGAAGGTGGTGGGCAAGTAGGGGATAAAGGCTATCTGGAATCTGCTGATGGAGATGTGGTCTATATTATCGATACAAAGAAAGAAAACAACGAAATCATCCATTTTACCAAGAGTCTTCCCCAAAAACTGGAAGGGACTTTTAAGGCTGTAGTGGATCAAAAACAAAGACAACGTACGGAAGCCAACCATACCGCAACGCACCTCTTGCATCAAGCCCTTCGGGAGGTGTTGGGAACACATGTGGAACAGAAGGGTTCCGCAGTGCATTCCAAATATTTACGGTTTGATTTTTCACATTTTTCCAAGCTTACAGTAGAAGAACTTCGTGAGGTAGAAAATTTTGTGAATGCACGTATAGAAGGGCAACTTCCTTTTGAAGAAAAACGTAATGTACCCGTGAAAGAAGCTTTGGAGGCGGGAGCAATGGCATTATTTGGGGAAAAATACGGGGATACGGTCCGTACCGTAAAATTTGGGAAATCCATTGAACTTTGTGGTGGTACGCATGTCAAGAATACGTCAGATATTTGGCATTTTAAGATAAAATCGGAAAGTGCCGTAGCAGCTGGAATACGAAGGATTGAGGCCATTACCAGTGATGCGGTAAAGGATTTCTATTTTGAGAACAATAGATTGTTGTATGAAATAAAAGATGCTTTGGGTAAAGCCCAGGATCCCGTGAAAGCGGTAACGGCACTGCAAGATGAAAATACGGAACTCAAAAAACAGGTCGCACAGTTATTAAAGGAAAAAGCAAAAAGCTTGAAAGGTGATTTATACAATGAGTTGCAAGAACTCAACGGGGTGCGATTTTTATCCAAAAAAGTGGATTTAGATGCTGCTGGTATTAAAGATTTATCCTTTGAAATGGGGCAAAATCAGAATGATTTATTCCTGCTTTTTGGAACCGAACAAAATGGAAAAGCATTATTATCCTGTTATATTTCCAAGGAATTGGTCGCCGAGAAAAACCTAAACGCGGGGAGTATTGTGCGTGAATTGGGCAAATACATTCAAGGCGGTGGTGGAGGGCAACCCTTCTTTGCAACGGCGGGCGGTAAGAATCCTAATGGGATTGATGAGGCTTTGGAGAAAGCCAAAGGTTATTTAACCTAGTAGGCAGTGACAGTAAGCACTACCTCTGAAGCTGATGACTGTTCACTGATAACTGAATACTGAAAAATGAAACTCCAAACCCAAATACCGCTCGAAAAAGCGAAGCCTCAAATTGATTATGAAAGCCGATTACTGCTTTTGGGGTCCTGTTTTGTTGAAAATATCGGAGCAAAGTTGGATTATTTTAAGTTTCAATCGGTACAGAACCCTTTTGGGATATTGTTTCATCCTCTGGCCATTGAAAATGTCGTGACAAAAGCTATTGACAAGTATAGCTACACGGAAAAAGACCTATTTTTTTTAAACGAACGATGGCATTGTTTTGATGTACATTCGGATTTGAGCGATGTTTCAAAAGAAGACCTGCTTCAAAACCTGAATTCAAGTTTGCATGTATTACGAAAACAGATTGAAATGGCCTCACATATTGTCATCACTTTGGGAACGGCATGGGTTTACCATCATAAGGAACGTAAAATTACGGTCGCCAACTGCCATAAAGTGCCTCAGAAAGAATTTGATAAAAAGCTTTTGGAGGTACCAGAGGTATTGGATAGTCTTAAAAGGATAGTACATCAAATCGGAAAAATCAATAAAACTGCTGCTATTGTTTATACGGTATCTCCGGTACGGCATTTAAAAGATGGTTTCGTAGAAAACCAAAGAAGCAAGGCGCATTTGGTGACGGCAATTCATAAAAAATTAAGCTCCCCCTTTTTTGGAGGGGGAAGGGGGGAGGCTTATTTCCCTTCTTATGAAATTATGATGGATGAGCTCCGCGACTATCGCTTTTATAAGGCTGATATGGTGCACCCTAACGATGTAGCAATTGATTATATCTGGGAAAAATTTACCGAAGTATGGATTTCTGGGGAAGCACAAAGTGTAATGAAAGATGTGGCGTCCGTTCAAAAAGGTTTGGCACATAGACCGTTCAATATTCATTCCAATCAGTACGGGAAATTTACCGCAAAGCTGGAAAATTTAAAACAGAAATTACAAGAGCGATACCCGAAAATTTCATTTGACTAGAACATTGGGAATTGCTTATTTTTAGGTGCCTTACCCTTTTTATCAATTTTTTAGAGTACTTGTCCGGGAATGATAGCACAAAATGGATTTTCAGGATATTTTTACCTAAACAAAAAGCTATACAATATGAATTATTTTTTCGTTATTGATGCAATGTTTAGTTCAATGATGAAGAGATTATTCCTTTCCGTACTATTTTCCAGTTTTATCAGCGTGGCTTACGGACAGATCCCGTTATCCGAAATAGAGGTGCTAAAGACCTTTTATGATGCTACGGGCGGACCTAACTGGGTAAGTGAAACAGATGCCGACCCCAACAATGATTGGGTTTTTGCCACGCCATTATCCGCTACTGTTGTAACCAACGATTGGTATGGTCTTTTTACCAATGGAAGTAATGTGCTGTCCATTAGCATGAACCCTTCGGGAATGGTCGTAAATAGCAATAATTTAGTAGGATCACTGCCGTCTGTAATAGCGGACCTTACCCAATTGGAGGTGTTAGATCTTGCCATTGGAGAGCTCTCGGGTCCAATACCCGGGACAATAACCAGTATGACCAATCTTGTCAACTTAAATTTAAGAAGTAATGCATTCTCGGGTGAAATCCCTACGGACATAGGTAATTTGACGAACCTTACTTCGCTTCGCTTAGAGAATAATGAACTCTCCGGTCAAATACCAATGTCATTAACGCTTCTGAACAATCTCATTTTTCTTTCCCTTAGATTCAATGATTTATCCGGGGAGATACCGCTGGCCATTACAAATTTAACAAATCTTCAAAGGCTTCAATTGGGAACGAATAATTTTACGGGCGTCATTTATCCAGAGTATGGGAATCTTGTTAATTTAAGAACTTTTGAGTTGTCCAATAATCAATTAACAGGAAGTATTCCGGAAGAACTGGGCAATCTTGTCAATGTAGAGGATTTAAGAATAGGTTCGCAAGAACTCACCGGAACTTTCCCTGCTACGTTGGGCAACCTTACCAATATGAAATTTTTTGTGGTTAGGGATACCCAGATAGAGGGAGAAATACCTGACTCCTACAGCAACTGGACCAATTTGATATGGTTTATTGTTAATGGCAATAACTTAAGCGGGGTTCTACCCCCATTATTTGCCAATTTCTCCAATTTAACCTTGTTCGATATTAGTGAAAATAGTTTCGAAGGACAGATTCCAAATTTAACATCAAATACAGGCTTGGATAGTTTTTTCTTTGATTTCAATAATTTTCAGTTTGGCGACTTTGAAGATGAATTTGTGGATTATGTTACTATTTCAAACTTTAATGACAATCCTCAGGCTCCGATCAATGATGTGGAAAATAGAACAGTATGTGCTGACGATACCATTACTTTAGAAACGATGGCAAGTGGTAGCGCTAATGTGTATAAGTGGTTTAAGGAAGGTATTGAAATACCTGATTCCAATACGCCCAGCTTAATGCTCAACAATGTTCAATCCTTGGATTCTGGCGTGTATACCTGTGAAATCAGCAGCACCATTGTAACGGATTTGGTTTTGGAAAGAAACCCTATTACGATTACCGTAACGGATGGCCCTATTGCGAATGCTCTAGAAGATATTGAGGTTTGTGATAGTGATAATGATGGTTTCGCAGTCTTTTCGCTGGATATAGCAGCTATTGAATCGCAGGTTTTGAATGGACAAACTGGGTTGACCGTATCTTATTTTAATGCAATGGGAGATCCGCTGACACTAACCCCATCTTATGAGAACAGTACTGCGGACCTACAACAGATTACCGTGAGGGTAGAAGCTTCCTCTACATGTTTTGACGAAACGGTTTTTAGCCTCATTGCCAATCCGCCAGCAACTGCGGATACGTTTTCGGATGTTGTTATTTGTGTTGAGGATACCGGGTATACCTTAGAAAATTTAAGTGCGAATAATAATTATTATATAGGTCCTGGAGGAACGGGAACGTTATTGGACAGTGGTGATGTGATTACAAGTACACAGACCATTTATGTGTTTGCGGTTACGGGGACTGGCGATAATAGATGTACCGATGAAAGTAACTTTACGGTTACGGTTACAGGTACCATGGCGGATAATTTACAAGATGTACAAACATGTAATTCCTATGTCTTGCCAAATTTGAGCGACAATAATTCCTATTATACACAGCCCAATGGCGGTGGAACGTTGTTGCTTGCAGGCGATACTATTGTAGATAGCCAGACGATTTATGTACGGGCCGAGTCGGATGGTTGTGCATCTGAGCGCAATTTTACAATAACTATTGATGTTGGGGAATGTACGGACGGTGCTTCTTTAGGATTGCCAAGATATTTTACACCTAACGGAGATATGATATCAGATGTATGGGATACCTCTATACTTGCAGGTACGGGAACCATATTCATATATATCTATGATCGATACGGGAAGTTATTAAAACAACTGAATCCGGATTTGGACGCTGCATGGGATGGTGAGTTTAATGGCAAACCAATGCCCGCCACAGATTATTGGTTTCAATACGTTGATACAGAAACGGGCAAAAGCCTTACAGGTCATTTTGCATTGAAAAGATAACTTTCTTCCCTGACTTTGTATCTTTAACGGAAAGGTTAAGGTTTATGAAAAAGGTTCTGATTGCCATTATTATAATTTTGATCGGGTTTATCATTTTTCGTTCGTGTTCCGATGGGAAAAATGAAAATTTCATTCTTCAGGAGAACTCCATGCTGATTCAGCAACAGATAGAAAACGTTTCTAAATTGATCGTGACCGAAGGCCATTTTGCCGAAGTCTACAATTATAAAGACTCTAAAGAGCTGTTTGGGCCTCTGTTGACCGCCGAGAAAAAAGCTCTGGTAGTCGTAAATGCCGATGTAACGATTGCATACGACCTTTCTAAGTTGACATTTAAATTGGATGAAGAGAGCAAGACACTATATCTTGAGTATATTCCCGAGCCAGAGATAAGTCTCAATCCCGATTTTGAGTATTACGATGTCACGGCCGATTATCTAAATCCTTTTGATGCTGGCGATTACAATGCCATAAAGCATAATGTGAAGTCATCGCTCTTACAAAAAGTGGAAGCTTCATCTCTAAAAAGCAATGCTAAAAACAGACTTTTGAGCGAGCTTCAAAAATTGCTTATTTTGACCCATAGCATGGGCTGGAAATTGAGCTATAATTCCCAAACGGTAAACGATTTTAACGAACTGAAAGTTTTTGCACCTTGATTTTTATACCGTTTACCAATTCCAGACCGTCATCGATCAAATTACCCAGCTTAGGATTTTCAAGTTTTACATTTTCCAAGTGTTTTTTAATGTCCTTAGCAAATTCTGCATCTCCATTGGACACCGCTAGTTCATATAATTCAACGGACAAGAGCCAGTCCTTCGGAAAATTTTCTTTCAGCACGGTAAAAACCTTATTTCTGGAAATAGTAGTGTTTTTACCTTCCCTAAAATCCCGTATTTGTTGATAATACCCTTCTAATGCGGTTTCGGATGCATCGCTCTTCTGCGTTATGGTCTTACTGAGTTCATGGTCTATAAGATCAAAACTTTTTAAATCTGCCGGACCGTTGAACGCAGAAACGATAGTCTCTCCTATCGCCATGTTGTAAAGCTCGTCCGTTGCTTTGAAAAGTACCTTGTCTTTGTATGAAACAATACAATTTTTAAAAGTAATAAGGATAATCTGTCCCTGAAGATTTCGTGTTCCAGTGATAATCTTACCGCTCACGTTGATACCTCCTTCAAAATCCAGCGAAACTTGCTCTCCTTCATAGATATTGTACGCTTTTAGGTCCCTTGGACTCATATCTTCAATAGCGATATTGATGCCTTTTAACCTGCCTAAAGGAGAGCCGAAACCAGTTGCATGTTGATGCGCATCTTGGCCCACCAGTTCCTTTTCGCGGAATGCCAAGGCAGATTTTCCTTTGGTCTGAAAATAGATAGGCTTTCCTTTATAGGCTATTACCGATTCAAAATTACCGGAAATCTGTAAGCCCGTACTTAATTCTATAGTTCCGAGTTCTTTGGAGTTAATGAGTTTCTGAATACCATTTAACCCGCCGGTACGTAGTGCCATGGTGTTGGCAAAATCTTCCAAGACCTGACTTAAAAAGGCAAAATCCGGTGTTACGAAAAGCTGTGGTTGTGGCTTGGTAATATCAAAAGCCGTGTGGGCCGCTGCAATGGAATACGGTATTTTTTTTACTTCAGCCGTCATGCACCAAGCGCTCTCGCCAATAGAGGACAGTAGTCCGGCCCCGTAAATCTTGGGTTGCTCCAAACTCCCTATGAGTCCGTATTCCACGGTCCACCAATGAAGGTTCCTGATCATGGCCATTTCACTGGGTTCTCCCATATTTTTTTGAAGTATATCAATCTTTTCTTCAGCTTCGGTTATTTCTTCAGGGTCGGTTCCTTTCGCTTCTTTGATGATGGACAAATGCCTAACAGCTTCATAGAGCTCAAAATCTTTCGCACTGGAAATCGCTTTGCAACCTATTTCTCCAAACCGTCTCAAATATTCCGAATATTCGGGATTGGCAATAATTGGGGCATGCCCCGCACCTTCGTGGATAATATCGGGAGCGGGTGTATACTCTATATGTTCCAGTTGACGAATGTCCGAAGCAATAACAAGCACATTATAGGCCTGAAATTCCATAAAGGCGGCGGGTGGAATAAAACCATCAACGGCCACGGCCGCCCAACCAATTTCTTTTAGAATACGGTTCATCCCGTACATATTTGGGATGTTGTCTATGGAGATGCCCGTCTTTTTAAGTCCGTCTACATAAGATGAATGTGCAACCTGACTCAGGTAATCCACATTTTTGCGCATCACATAACGCCAAACCGCTTGATTGATAGAGGTATACTCTTCATAATTCTGTGGCTTTATGTATTGTCTTAAATGCTTGGGAAGCTTCTCTAAAACAGGATTACTTTCATACGTCATAGCATACTATTTTCTATTAAAAATAATAAAATAAGTGTATTGATTTATTATTTCATAATAAATTGGGAATAATTCCCTTATAACGTTATTTTAGAAGGAATAAATATTATTTTTAGAATGATTTAAAATGCAAAACAGGAAAAAATGATATGGAAAAGTTGGATAGTGTAGACCGCGATATTTTAAGGATACTCGAAAAAGATGCAAAAACAGTTGCTACCGTAATCGCTGATCGATTGGGGTTGACCAAAACTCCGATCTATGAACGCATCAAAAGATTGGAAAGGGATGGATATATACAAAACTACGTGGCGGTGCTGGACACTAAAAAAATAGAAGAGAGTATCACGGTTTTCAGTTTTGTATCCTTGGAGGCGCAAAAGGGAAACCTAATGGACGATTTTTTAAAACAAGTACAGGATTTTAAAGAGGTGACAGAGTGCTATGTGGTAGGTGGCGAATTTGATTTTCTTCTAAAGATTACGGTTAAAAATTTGGATGATTATTATGATTTCGCCAAAACGAGAATTGCATCTTTGGCCAACATTGGTGCGGTAAAAAGTGCTTTTGTCTTAAATGAAGCTAAAAATAGTTTTCAGTACCCGTTGCTATAAAAAAAACGGCGATACTTTTAAGTATCGCCGATCAAAACAATGTAATCTAACTTTTATTTTGAAGCAATGGCATTTGGGGGATATTGTTCCAAAATTTGGGAAACAAATTCTTTGATGCGTTGCTCTTTCTTTTCTATGTTCTTGGTGTTGGATAAGGTGCCTTCGCCCTTTCCTTGCCAAACCAAATCCTTACTTTGGGTATCGATCAAATCAATATATAGTGAACCTTCTGTTCTAGTACTGACTTGGCTTCCGCCCCAACCGGGTCCCCAACCCCATCCGAGTCCAGGTCCCCAGCCCCAACCAGGTCCCCAACCCCATCCGAAACCGCCCCAGCCTCCCCAGCCGAAGTTGTTGTTGTAGACGTCCACACGTTCTTGTTCTTTGGTAAAAATGCTCACCAATAAATCGGGATTTTCAGATTTTACAAAGCCTCTACTGCCCATTTCCGTTTCAATGGCACGTAAAATTCGTTTTTTGTCCAAATCGGAAATTTGGGCCTTGTCTATTCCTGTTTTATAAAAAGCATAGGATTTATATTCATTGAAATCAGCTTTTTGGTCGTAATCGGATAATACGCGAACTGATGTACAGGAGCTCAAAAAGACCAAAACCAGCAAGGGTAAGGCCAAATATTTAAATCTTTTCATAACAATGGATTTTTATGGTTTGTCTACAACTATTTTGTTAAATATCAAATCAAAAATCATGCCGAACAACTTATGTTATTGTCTATTTGTTTTAGCATCATATCCATAAGGACAATGTCTGCATCCGCTTTCACAACAATAACCTCTTTTAAGGTGAAATTGTTTGGTGAATACCCGATAACCCTCTTCCGACCAATAAAAATCGCCTTCTTCAATAGGAATGATTTCTTTCAACAGAACTGAAATTATGATTTCCTCCATAAAATTAATCGTTTTCTGTTGATAACCTTCTTAACTAAACCCTAAAGCCACTATAAATGAGTGCGTTTTCCGTTGGTTTCTTCCATTTGTCGAGATTGTTGGTAACAAAATCCCATATTTTTTAAGGAGCGATATTTAGCATTTATCTTTGATTGGAACCATTACCGCTTTGTGTATGATATTGGTTTTTAGACATTTTTTTTATAAAAACTACGTAGGTCTTTCACTTTGGCCTTTTATATTTTTAAAAGATGATACCTTAAAAAGTGATGCCACCCTCATTAACCATGAAAAAATCCATTTGCGTCAGCAATTGGAACTATTGGTTATTCCTTTTTATTTCCTATACGTTTTAGAATGGCTGTTGAAGACCATATGGTATTTGGACAGTTATAAGGCTTATCAAAATCTTAGTTTTGAGCGTGAAGCCTATGCCAATGAACAAAACGAACAATATCTTCAAAAAAGAAAGGCATTCAGCTTTATGAAATATCTTTGGCTAGGAAAAAAAGCCTAAGTGCAAAGCGAAAATCAATTCATACATCTTCCTATATTAGAAAGTAAAGGTATTACGCTTGCCGTAAAGCGTGAAGATGAGCTGCATCCTTTTATATCCGGGAACAAATACAGAAAGTTGAAGTACAATCTTCAAGAGGCAAAAAAGGAAAATATAGATACATTATTGACTTTTGGCGGGGCTTTTTCCAACCATATTCTGGCCACTGCGGTAGCCGGAAAGGAAAAGAGTTTCAAGACCATTGGCATTATAAGAGGAGATGAATTACGAGATAAGTGGCATACCAACCCCACCTTAAAGCTGGCCCATAAAAACGGAATGCAATTTAAATTTGTGTCCAGAGAAGTGTATCGAACCAAAGAACAGGAAGATTTTATAACCGATTTGAAAAGTGAATTCGGAAGCTTTTATTTGATTCCCGAAGGAGGAACAAACGCATTGGCGATTAAAGGATGTGAAGAAATTTTAACGGATTCCGATACCGATTTTGATGTTGTCTGTACTTGTGTAGGTACTGGCGGAACCGTTGCCGGACTCATAAATTCGGCTAAACCCGAACAACAGATTATTGGTTTTTCGACATTAAAAGGAAACTTTCTGGAAAATGAAATAAAGAAGTGGGTCTACAAAAATAATTGGCAATTGAATACGGATTACCACTTTGGTGGTTATGGGAAAGTAACGGCTGAATTAGTCGAGTTCATCAACAGTTTTAGAATAGAGACAGGAATTTCTCTAGATCCAATTTATACCGGAAAAATGATTTTTGGGTTGTTGGATAGGGTTAAGAATGATAGTTTTGTTACCGGAACTAATATTTTGGCCATTCATACAGGCGGTTTGCAAGGAATTGCCGGGATGAACATGATACTGAAAAAGAAAAATTTACCTTTGTTACGGCTATGAAGAACAAAATTGTACTGCTCTTTGTTTTGGGAATATTCGTTTTGGGGTGTAAGTCCAAAAAAGCGACTTCGGATAGGCTCAGAACAAAAAATGTACTGGCAGCGGACAGGAATAAAACTTCTAAGAATAGGTCTGCTTCGGATACTTCTATGCCAAAGGATTCCGGACGTTTTGTAAAATTCAAGATAGAAACTATTTCAGAATACATCGAAACGTTTTCCGAAATCGCACAATTGGAAATGAAAGCTTACGGAATTCCTGCCAGCATTACCTTGGCACAGGGATTATTGGAAAGTGGCTATGGTAAGGGGGAACTGGCCATGAAAACAAACAATCATTTTGGGATTAAATGTCATAAAGGATGGCAGGGCGATTATGATTTTCATGATGATGACGAAAAAGGGGAGTGTTTTAGAAAATACAATCATCCCATGTTTTCTTTTCGGGACCATAGTATCTTTTTGACTACCCGTTCCCGTTATGCTTTTTTGTTCGATTATAGGAACACCGATTATAAAAGTTGGGCAAAAGGATTGCGAAAAGCGGGTTATGCTACGGATAAGAAATATCCTCAAAAATTGATTTATTTGATCGAGAAATACCAATTGTACAAATACGATAAGGAAATCCGTAAGCAAGGGTTTAAAAATGATGATTTGGTCGCTACGGATTCGGATGCCGTTCACATCGTTAGAAAAGGAGATACGCTTTATGCCATCTCCAAAAAATATTATGTTTCCGTAGATGAATTGAAACGGATGAACAATTTAAGGGATTCCTCACTCTCCATAGGACAAAAATTGATGGTAAAAAATATCAATATCAACAAATAGTATAAATGATTTATCAAAGAAGCAGTGCGTTGTTCTCAGAGGCAAAAAAATATATTCCGGGAGGCGTTAATTCCCCGGTGCGGGCTTTTAAAGCGGTTGGGGGAGATCCAATTTTTGTCAAAGAAGCAAAGGGAGCCTATTTATACGATGAGGACGGGAATAAACTTATAGATTATATTTCCTCTTGGGGTCCTTTGATTTTGGGTCATGCGCATGAACCGGTCTTGAATGCGGTCATCGAAAAAGCTAAAAAGGGGACTTCTTTTGGAATGCCTACGGAGATTGAAACCGAGCTGGCTAAACTGGCCGTATCCATGGTGCCCAATATTGATAAAATCCGTTTTGTGAACAGTGGTACCGAGGCCTGTATGAGTGCTGTTCGTTTGGCACGTGGCTATACCGGAAAGGATAAGATTATCAAATTTGCAGGTTGTTATCACGGTCATTCGGATTCTTTTTTGATTCAGGCAGGTAGTGGTGCGGTCACTTTTGGAAGTCCCAACAGTCCCGGAGTTACCCAAGGAACGGCTAAAGACACTTTGTTGGCCAACTATAATGATCTAGAGGGTGTGAAGGCTCTCGTTGCAGCGAATAAAGGAGAATTGGCCGCTATTATCATTGAACCCGTGGCCGGGAACATGGGATGCATTGTACCCACAAAAGCTTTTATGGAAGGCTTACGGAAACTCTGCACAAACGAAAATATACTGTTGATTTTTGATGAGGTAATGACAGGTTTCCGGCTGGCAAAAGGAGGTGCTCAAGAAGCTTTGGGAATTAAGGCGGATATTCTTTGCTTTGGAAAGGTTATCGGTGGAGGTTTGCCCGTAGGTGCTTTTGCGGCAAAGGAAAAAATCATGAATCATTTGGCTCCGGACGGGCCCGTGTATCAAGCCGGTACATTGAGCGGAAATCCCTTGGCAATGAGTGCCGGATTGGCAATGCTGACAGAACTGAACAATAAACCCGGGGTTTTTCAAAGTTTAGCGGATAAAACGGAGTACTTGCATAAAGGGTTGGACAAGGTACTTTCCAAAAAAGGATTGGCTTATCAAATTAACAGATTTGGAAGTATGATATCCGTTCATTTTACAGAAGGGCCCGTTGCGGATTTCGCTTCTTCAGCGAAAGGAAACAATGATTTGTTCAAAAAGTACTTTCATGGGATGCTACATAAAGGCATCTATCTACCTCCAAGTGCCTTTGAGAGCTATTTTTTGAACGATGCCCTTAGTTATAACGATTTGGACGAAACAATTGAAGCGTTGGAAACACTGAATTTTTAATTGGCTTTTGGAGTTGCTTTATAAATCCACCAACCTCCGGCAATCAATAAAAATTGAATACCCAAACGAATCATCGCAGCCATCTTTGAACCGATAGCGGGAGTATTTTTGAGCAGGTCCCAAATATGAATGGGTAAAAAAGCGATCATTAAGACGAAAAACCCAAATCCGCCCCATTTTCTATATTTTGGAACTATTAAAGCAATGCCGATCAGGCCTTCCACAATTGCTGATAGCACATTTGCAAAAGATTCCGGAACAAATTCTGGAATGAACGCTGCATAAGTTTCCGGCGCGTACAAATGATTGAATGCTCCAAGGAGCATCATCGCGGCAAAAAGAAAAATCAGAATGAGTCGTACTATTTTCATTGCTTAACTTTCAGGGAGAGCATCGAACGCTTCCCTTTTGTTTTCAAACCAGGCCTGCATTGCCTCAGGCGATTGCATCAACGTTTTCATTTCGTTCATGGCTTGCAGATGTTCGGTATCATTTTTTTGGAACATTTCCATACCGTGTTTTTTACTGAGTTCTGCTATTTCCTCAAAAGTTTCCGCTTTAAACTCTTGGTCACAAGCTCCACCTAACTCTTTGCAGGTCATTGTTTTCATAATGTATGGTTTTGGTCGGGTCGTATTTTCCTTTTATATCGAAATTTAGTTCGCCTAATAATAATCGATTAAAACGAAATATACTAAAATTGAAAGAAATATCATACAATAAATAAAAAACCCGCAATTTGCGGGTATCTCATCTATCTAAAAACCAACCAAACCTATCTTTCACTATGGTGACCCTTCTTTTTTTTCTTGTGACGTTTTTTTTGTTTTTCTTGCAAAGCTTCCCATTTTGAATATTGCTCTGCGTTCAGGATAGTCTTCACCTCTTTTTTAAAGGCTATTCTTTCGTCTAAACGTTCATTTGCCATGGCATAGCGTTCTTCGGGGGAAGGCTTTTTGGATTCCTCGTTTTCCCGTGCCGCTTTTCGTTCTTCCATTTTCGTTTTTCTTTCTGCTGCCCGTTCTGTAAACAGGGATTTTATTTTGCTTTGTTGACTATCGGTCAAATCCAAGGCCAGGGTCATTTTCTTGGCTTCCAAGTTGCCAATCTGCGCTGCAGTTAAATTTTGTATCATAGCTTTTCTATGGTCTTTCTGCTGCCGTTGTTGCGCATTTAGGGTTACGCCCAATAACAAAAGACATATAAATATTATTTTTTTCATGCTTTTTAATTTTGATTTATATTCTTTTGACTTTGGTAACCGCTAAAGGTTTAGCATTGGACCTTAATTTTTTGCTTTTTTAACTAATTTTTAGTTTTCGGGTATAAAAAAAGCGTGGCTTTGGCCACGCTCCGGGTTTTAGTAGTTTGGTAAATTTATTCTGTGGTTATGTTGTCTTCGGTATTGTTATGGGGGTCTATTACAATATCCGCATCTGCCAATTGGTTCGATTTTGGTATTTCCTCTTTGACAATAGTTTTAGGATTGCTTAGATGAAAGGCCATAGCAACTAGTAAAAAACAGCTTAAAAATAGGAGGCTTTTGATTTTATTGTTCATTTTCCGGGGGTTTTTGATTTCAGATTAAAGCTATTTAAAATAAAGGCGCAAAAAAGCCCATTGTTGTGAAATGGGCTTTTTGTAGGGTCTAAAATCCTATGTTTGTGGTTAAGCAAATCGGGTCATCGGACTTATTTACTTTTCATCGATTTACGTTAAAAATCGATTTAAATCGAATCTCGTTATTTTGGGTCTAAAATCATGTCGATTCGCTCTATGGCATCCTCTAAATGATATTTGCTCATGCGGTCAGCGGTTCTTCCCACTGCATTTCTGATATCTCTTTTTAACCGCTTTAACTCGGCCCTTGCCGTAGAACGAATATCGGACTGACTTGTATTCACCACTGTTGATTTTTGATACCCTCCAAATTCAGGTTTCTTGGCATCGTTTTTAGCGGTCATCAAATAACCCAATCGGTCTATATGCGCTTTTTGTAGGTTTCTTCTGTAGGTATCTATTTTTTTGCCAGTGCGAAGTTCGGACCAAATACCGGTTCGCAGGTCGCTCATCATGTCAATCAGTGAATACGCTTTTGAACCGTTAGCGGTCTCATTTTCAATAAGTCTTGCCATTTTGCCCAAACTAAGTATATTGTGCAAGGTTCTTACCTGCATGGAACGTATGCGCTCCACAAAACCCGAATATTGCGTTTTACTAAAAATCTCTTGGTCCAATAACCATTCCGGTGTTCTGAATAACTGTTGCTGTACAAAAGCCATACAATTGGCCTGATGCTCTTTTGGGACAGGCATGTACACCGCTCCCTCTTGTTCATAGGTCTTGTGATGTTCGTAAACACCCCCAATATTGTTGGATACATGCCCCATATATCTGTTGAACTGGGAGATGACCTGCCCATAAAGGGTTTCTAAATCATCGTAATTTTTGCCATCTTCTTGGGTCCATTCAATTAGTTTGGGAACAATTCTTTTTAAATTTTGAATCCCATAGTCGCTCGCTTTAATGGCATCATCACCTAAATCCTCGGTCTGTGAACTAGGGTCTACAACATCTCCTACTTGCTGATGTCCAAAACGATAGAGCGGGTCTCCGGCGTGCGCTAGAATCCAGCTGTCCAAAGTGCTTTTTTCCTCCTCTGCGGTCTTATCCAAAATAGGCTTGTATCCCCATTGGATGGCATATTTATCATATATACCGATATTAGGCATTAAGGCGACACCTTCATCACCGGGTTGGGCAACGTAATTAAAACGTGCATAATCCATAATTGAAGGAGCTGTGCCATATTTTTTGGTAAAACTTGTAGAGCGAAGCGAGTCTACAGGATATGCGACGCTACTTCCCATGTTGTGCGGAAGTCCAAGGGTGTGACCTACCTCATGGGCGGAAACAAAACGGATAAGTCTTCCCATAACATCATTATCAAAGCCTACTCCACGGGCATCCGGATTAATTGCGGAAGTCTGTACAAAGAACCAGTTGCGCAATAACGTCATTACGTTATGGTACCAATTAATATCCGATTCCAATATTTCCCCACTTCTGGGATCGCTCACGTGGGGACCGTTCGCATTGGGAATTGGAGATGCCAAATACCGAACTACCGAATAACGTACGTCTTCTGGAGACCATTCCGGGTCTTCTTCGGGGGTAGGAGGGTCCTTGGCAACAATAGCGTTTTTAAATCCGGCAGCTTCAAAAGCAATTTGCCAATCTTCAATACCTTGTTTTATGAAAGGCACCCATTGTTTTGGGGTGGCCCTATCCACATAATAGACAATCTGTTTTTTGGGTTCTACCAGTTCTCCTTTTTTATACTTTTCAATATCCTCATCTTTGACCTCCAAACGCCAGCGGTCCAAAAACTGTACGGTCTTACTTTCTTGGGCATCCAGACCATAATCTACTTGACCTCTGGCAAACCAGCCCACACGACGGTCAAAGTAGCGTTTTTTCATGGGCTCCTCCGGCAACAATACCATAGAATTGTTAATTTCTACCGAAATGGAACCTAAACTCGCGTTGCTCGGAGCTGCACCGGCCAAATAGGTTTTTACGTGCCGGGCCTCTACATTTAAAGGATAACTTTTAATATTCTCTATAAAACTACGGTCGCCGTCCAATCTGGAAACTTTATACCGTTTTCTATAGAATTCCGGCATTCCCATTGCTTTTGTGTCCTTTGTGAAAATATCGTCTACCGCGATTACCGTTGCAGGATTCAACGAATCTTTTTTTAGTGCCTTAATATCGAAGGCGTATAATACAGGTTCAAAATTTGAATTTACCACAGCCTCATGTACCGGTAGTGAATCTGCCGCTACCACATCATGTGAGACAACCCGTAACAATACTTTTTTATCTTTCTTTTCCCAGCGTAATACCTGCGTATTTATCTTTCCCCCACCAAAACCTATTTTAGAGGCGGTCTTGGAAATTCGGCTTACCATCAACATTTCCCTATTGAACAGGGAATCCGGGATTTCGTAGTAGTACTTGTCGTCCACTATATGTACATCAAAAAGACCCGTGTCCGTTTTGGCATCTTTTGTAATGACCTTGTTATAAGGTTTGATTTTATCCTCTTTGGGCTTTTCAGCCTCTTTTTCGGTCTTCTTTTTTTTCTTTTTGAAAATTTGCGCTTCGGTTGATTGGGTATTGAGCATAAAGCAAGCAATGGCCAATAGCGATAGTAATTGTTTAGTCATTCTCGAGTTTTATTTTAAGTCGCCCAAAGAACTGAAAAATTAATTTAAAGACTTGTTAATGAAATCATAAGCCTATTTTGTAACAATTTTATTTTTTTGGCGTCTTTTATATAGGGAATTGAATTTTTAATTTCTGAATTAGTCGAGTGTAAAGCCCTTACCATCTGTAGGGGCTTTATCTTTTAAAATAAGATGGGTATAACAAACTGAAACATAAGTACCAATAACACCACTGAAATGAGATTTAAAAGAATACCGGCCTTGGCCATTTCATGCACTTTTATATAGCCACTGGCAAATACAATGGCGTTGGGCGGTGTGGCCATGGGCAGCATAAAGGCACAGCTACTGGCCATGGTAACGGGAATCAACAAATAGACCAAGGGAACGCCCAATCCGATAGCGATACCGGCCACCATAGGAGCCAATACCGCAACTAGGGCAACATTGCTCATAAGTTCCGTCATAAAGAGCATTAGAAAAATAAGGAGCGATGCGGTTAGAAGCACACTGATTTCACTTTTTGCGATGGCGTCCGCAACCAAATCCACAATTCCGGTGACGGACATTCCTTTTGCCAAGGCCAAGCCTCCACCAAAAAGAATGAGAATGCCCCAAGCCAATTTTTGGGTATCCTTCCACTGCAGTATAAAATCCCCTTTTTTCAGGTTGAAGGGAATGGCAAAAAGTGAAATGGCAGCAAAAATACTGATCATGGTATCGGAAAGTCCCAAATCCGGAAATATGGAATTAATGACCGTTCTAAAAATCCAAAGGAATACGGTTACGCCAAAAATGACCAAGACCATTTTTTCCTTCCCCGAGGTAGGCCCAAGCTTTTGAAGTTCCGTAGCAATGATTTCCTTGGAAGCATTGAATTTTAGATTTCCGTTGGGAAACATCAATTTAACCAAAACCCAATAGCATAAGGCAATTAGGATTATGGAAAACGGAAGCCCCATGACCATCCATTTCAAAAAAGAGATTTCAATATTATATTCATTCTCTAAAAGTCCTATCAAAACCGAATTGGGGGGCGTCCCGATGACCGTGGCGATACCGCCCGCATTGGCGGAAAAGGCAATGCCCAGCATTACGCTCAAAGCGAAATTTTTATCCTGTTTGGTAAAACCGTCTTCATCATTGATCAACAATTGGATAACGGACATCGCAATGGGCAGCATGACCACCGTACTGGCCGTGTTACTGATCCACATACTCAATACTGCAGTAGCGATCATAAACCCTAAAACGACCTTGTTGGGGGTGGTGCCGGTAATTTTGATAATATTTAAAGCGATGCGTTTATGCAGATTTACTTTCTCCAATGCCAATGCCATTACAAAACCGCCAAAAAAGAGAAATACAATGGGGCTACCGTAGTTGGCCCCGACATCTCCCATGGGCATAATCTTTAAAATGGGAAATAGGAGTAGGGGCAACAATGCCGTTACGGAGATAGAGACCGCCTCTGTGATCCACCAGATAACCATCCAAAGGGCTATGGCAATTACGGCATCTGCATTATTCGAAATAAGGTATACCGGAAGGTTTATTAAAATCAGGAAAAGGATAGGACCTAATAAAAGCCCTAATTTTTTGCTCAATGCCATGCGTTAAAAGATATGGCTTCTAAGCTATGATTTTTTTATCAGGCTATCAATAGAAACTATTCCGAAATCGTTACAAACAAAACATCTCCTTCTTTGAAGACGTTGGCTACTTTTTGTTTTGTCAATCCTTTGATGCCCTTGTCCCAAGCTTTATTGCTAAGTCCTGCTTTTTCCTTAAGTACGGATAATTCTATTTTTGCCTCCTTTTTGAGGATATCAAAAATTGCTTTTTCATTTTCCGATAACTGTAACGGCTTTTTTTCCGGTCTCATTTGAGGGAAAAACAATACTTCTTGAATAGAGGAATTGTTGGTCATTAACATCACCAAGCGGTCTATACCAATACCGATTCCCGAGGTTGGGGGCATGCCATATTCCAACGCACGGATAAAATCCTGATCAATGAACATGGCTTCATCATCCCCTTTTTCGGACAGACGCAATTGTTCCTCAAAACGTTCGCGTTGGTCAATAGGGTCGTTCAGCTCGGAATAGCAATTTGCCAATTCTTTGCCGTTGACCATCAATTCAAAACGCTCCGTCAATGCCGGGTTAGAACGGTGTTCCTTGGTAAGCGGACTCATTTCTTTGGGATAATCCGTGATGAACGTAGGCTGTATGTAATGATGTTCACACTTTTCACCAAAAATTTCATCTATCAGTTTTCCTACGCCCATAGTTTCATCCGCTTCAAGACCTAATTTTTTGGCTGTTTCACGAAGTTCGTTTTCATCCATTCCGGCCACATCTACCCCGGTATGTATTTTTATGGCTTCTAAAATGGGAACCCTTGCATATGGGGCTTTAAACTCTATTTCATTTTCGCCTACCGTAACTTTTGAAGTTCCATTGGCATCGATAGCCACTTTTTCCAGCAGCTTTTCGGTGGTTTCCATCATCCAATGATAATCCTTGTAGGCTACATAAAGTTCCATTACCGTAAACTCCGGATTGTGGGTACGGTCCATCCCCTCGTTACGGAAATCCTTTGAGAATTCATAAACTCCATCAAATCCGCCTACAATCAACCTTTTCAGGTAAAGTTCATTGGCAATTCGCAAATACAAAGGAATGTTCAAGGCATTGTGGTGCGTTAAAAAGGGCCTTGCCGCCGCCCCACCAGGTATAGGTTGTAAAATTGGTGTTTCCACCTCCAAATAACCACGTTCGTTGTAGAATTCCCGTATGCTGTTGGTAATTTTGGTTCGCTTTATAAAAGTTTCCTTCACCTTGGGATTCACTACCAAATCTACATAGCGTTGCCGATAGCGGAGTTCCGGATCGTTGAATTCATCATAAATATTTCCCTCTGCATCCTGCTTAGGGAGCGGTAATGGTTTTAAAGCCTTGCTCAACATGGTAAAGTTTTTGACCATGATGGTTTTTTCACCCACTTTTGTAGTAAAGAGCGTGCCTTCAATACCTATGATATCGCCTATATCCAATAATTTTTTATATACTTCATTGTACAAGGTCTTATCCTCGCCCTCGCAGATCTCATCGCGATTGAAATAGACTTGAATGCGCCCTTCACTATCCTGTATTTCCGCAAACGAAGCTTTCCCTTGAATTCGGCGGGACATTAGCCTTCCGGCAACGATTACTTTTTTATCTTCCTGAAAATCATCTTTAATACTTTTTGATGTAGCATTGACAGGATACATAGGTGCCGGATATGGATTTATGCCCAACTCCCTTAATTTTCCCAATTTTTCTCTTCGGACGACTTCTTGTTCGGATAATTGCATCGTATGCTTTTTTAGAGCCGCAAATATAGCCACAATGCATTAATCTTTCAATCTGCCCATAGTAAAAGGTTTTTTGCAAAACGAATTTTTAAAAGCTATTTTAAGGTTTTTATCCATTTAGTCAAAATGTAAGGACTTCGCTTTATGAGGTTCATAAGAAGTACCGTTCATAATGGTTAGCATATCTTTCTCAAGAGTACTATTGGGAGATTCTATGATCCTATTGATTTCTTTGCCATGCTTGTAGAAAATGATAGTGGGTACGCGCTTTATGCCCAATCCCCATTCTTCTCCGGTAGGGCTTTTTTTGTAAAACGCTTTACGTCTGTCCAAGGCTACCATTTTCAAATTTTCCGATGGAAATTCGGCCGTGTCAAGGATTTTCATCAATCTTGGAACTTCCCTTTTGCTGTCGCCACACCATGTACCTAGAAAAACAAGGATATGGTATGATTTTAATTCGTTCTTAAATTTAGAAACATTGATGCTATCAACACCATAACTGTCATAGTTTGGCCGGTACCAATTGGCGTAACTGCCTTGGGATAAATCATTAACGCTAATTGGACCAATTAAAAATGAACTACCGTTTTTAAATAAAATTTCTTGACTGGTCAGTTGCGCAAAAAGGGAAGGAGCAATTGCGATCGCAATAATAAAACTTGTATAGATTTTCATAATAAATGGTTTAAATGAAAATCTAAATTGTAAAAAGGAAAGTGATTTTGGAGTTTTTATAGGGTTGAAATGAGGACTAGACCCCAGATGGATTTTTTTAAAGGATCAAGAAAACATTTTTTTGATGTCTTCCCTATTGGTAAGATTCAGTTTTTTGTAGAGATTGTTTATATGTGTTTTCACGGTGCTCACGCTTATAAAAAGTGTAGCGGCAATTTCTTTATTGGTTTTATCCGCTAAAATATATTCAACAATTTTTTGTTCCTGATTCGTTAATTTACCCAGGGTAGTTTGTTGTTGCTTTTTTGCGCGTTGCATTTTTTTAGATATGAGATATAGGTTCGATATCACCGAAATAAAAAGTAATGCGGCCAATATCCATTTCCAATCAAAATCAGCGGATTCTTTGGAATTACCCAATTGTTTGTCCATTAAAATATCCGAAGCATATAACTGGGTAAACCGAGCACTTGGATATTTTTCTCGAAGTCTATCGGATAAACTATCGTAATATGGATTGTCCTGAACATCCTTCAAGTAATATTCATAGGTTTCATTTCTTCGGTCCGATAAAAATTCAAAAGCATAAAGCTCTGCCAAAGGTTCGTCTAAGCCCTGAGCAAAAGAATGAAGCTTGTGAAACCATTTTTTTAAATTCAATTGCTTATTGGCCGGACTACTGTAATTGGAAAAATCAAAAATCATTTCCTCTTTTAGAAGATTGATGTCCAATAGTTGGCTGGAAGCTGCATTGGTTGAAGTGATGTTACAAAAGATTTCATTATCAAATGTGGTGGGAAAGTAAATGGTATCGTTCTTGTTCGCAATGAAAAGTACCCGTTCGCTATTTTCACATCCACCTAAATAATGTTTGTTCTCCTTTGCTTCCGAACAATTGTCTACATGTAAGCTGTAAATCCTGTTTTCTGAAGGTAGATAATCTCCGTTGAAACTGAAAAAACCTGTAGTATCGGTTTCCGACTTTTGAATAATTTGGTCCAAATAGGTCCTGGAAGTTTTGCGGTAATCTTCGATAATGGAAAGATATACGGTCTTGTTGGCAGTACTATCGGCAAGATATCCACTAAATTGATGTTGCGCCCATGCAGAACTATACGCAAAGATTAGAAAAATTATGAGTCTGGTAGGTTTCACAAATCTTGTCCTATTACCGTAAAAATAGGATATTTTGTAACAAAACAGCGAGTTTGGTGACGTATAAGATACATCAATCAAAATCACTGATCATGAGTATTCTTCGCGTTTTACTGGCCATTATATTCCCACCGTTATCGGTTATCGGGAAAGGTTGCGGTTCTTTTCTAATTGTACTACTTTTAACTTTTTGTGGCTGGGTGCCAGGTGTTATTGCTGCCTTGGTCATTCTTAATAATCCAAATTAAAATACAAAATGATAAAGGCTAAGTTTTGGTCCTTTTTAATATTGATAGGACTCATAGTTTCGTGCAATTTTACGGAAGAAATTTTTTTAGAAGAGGATGGCTCCGGGAAGATCAGCATCAATTTTGATGGTTCTCAATTGATGGATATGGCCGGTGAAGAAATGATGAAAAGCAGTGAAAAGGCAATTGATTCTACTGTATCGTTCAAACAATTTTTAGAAGACAAAAAGGATAGTATAGCAACCCTGTCGCCTGAAGAACAGGCTAAATTGAAAAAATTGGAACCCTTTACACTTCATATGGTCATGAATCCTGAAGAGAAAGTAATGAAGTTTGATATGTATAACGATTTTAAGAACATAAATGAAATAGGGGATGCCTTTAATTCTTTTCAAAGTATAAGCAGTTTAAATCCGCAAGGGGGCAATACGCCCAAAATCATGGGCGATAATGAGCAAGCCTCTGAAGTGGATTATAACTTTCAGAACAACACGTTCACTAGAAAAGCCATCATTACCGATATGGAATTGCACAAACAAATGACCGATAGCTTGCAGAGTGCAGAAATGTTCTTGGCAGGTTCTACCTACACCCTAAAATATCATTTTCCGAAAAGAGTAAAAAGCGCCTCTGTCCATGGGGCCATGTTTTCTGCAGATGGAAAAACATTAATTTATGAGGTAGGATTTCTAGAATTAATGAAAAATCCTGAGGTGCTGAATCTTGAAGTGGAGCTAGAAGACTAGATAGCTATCACCACACAATCACTATCTTTGTGGTAATGAACAAAAAGGTGCTATTACAAGATTTGGGAGGTAAGGATTACAAGGAAACTTGGGACTATCAAGAGCAGATTTTTCAGGAAACATTGGCCATTAAAATTTCCAACAGAAGGGAAGGCACTACCGTTGAAACTCCAAATCATTTTTTATTTGTGGAACATCCGCATGTATTTACCTTGGGTAAAAGCGGCGACCTATCCAACCTTCTGGTGAGCGAAGATAAGCTCGCGGAAAAAGGGGCCAAATTCTATAAAATAAATAGGGGAGGAGACATTACCTATCATGGCCCTGGACAGATAGTGGGCTACCCCATTTTGGATTTGGATAATTTTTTCACTGATATTCATAAATACTTGCGCTTGTTGGAGGAAATGGTTATACAGACTTTGGCCGAGTACGGTCTCAAAGCAGAACGCTCCGAAGGTGAAACAGGAGTTTGGTTAGATGTTGGGACCCCTTTTGCCCGCAAGATTTGCGCTATGGGCGTTAGAGCTTCCCGCTGGGTGACCATGCACGGTTTTGCACTAAACGTGAATTCGGATTTGGGCTATTTTGATTTAATGGTTCCCTGCGGGATAAAAGACAAGGCGGTGACTTCCTTGAACGTTGAATTGGGAAAGGCAAAAGTTGATATGGATGGGGTGAAGCAAAAGCTCCTCGCACATTTTGAAACCTTGTTCGAAGCTGAGTTCGTAAAACAAAAAGCCCCGGTTTGAGCCGAGGTTTTAAATTATTTAGGATATGACCTTTTAATATTCCAATCCAAAATAATCCATTGCTTCTTCGTAGGACATTTTTTTAATGTTTTCAATGATTGTTTTGCCAGTTAGGTTACCTTCAACAAAAACAAATCTTAACCTAAGGTTTGATTGCGTAAAGTTGGCTTTTAGTGTAATACTCCCGATTTCAATTTTATCAATTTCAAGAATTATCTGACCTCCGAGAGACAGAGGCAAAACTTCCCAATAATTATTGCCGGTTACCGTAACATATGCATACACGATACCGGTATCGTATATGGCTTGGGTAAGCTGAGGCACATCGAACACAGTATCACCATTACTAATTGTTTGATTTTCCAGTAAGACAGATGTTACATTGGCATTGCCATCTTCACCATCCTGCCCATTGGCACCGTCTACACCGTCAATCCCGGCGGGGCCTTGTGGGCCAATGGCTCCGTCTTCCCCATCCTCCGCCGAACAGGAGAATAACATTACGGCACCCAGTACCATTACTAAAAGTTTAAAATTTAAAATTGCATTTTTCATTGTTTTGATTTTTCTTATTTATGTTTTCATTTAAAACAGTAAACACATGGAAAGAAAAACTTTGGACTTCGGCCGAATTTTAAAGTTTGTATCTAGTGTTGATTTCAAAATTATACTAATACCCCTGAGACGATGCCATGATTTGTGTAATAGGTGAAAAATAATGTGTGAGTGGGTTTATTTATCTTTAAGATAATCAGAGGGTTACTAACTTGAGACTTTGTGATTATCGACTTAGGTTAAATTTGTAATCAGGTTTACAAACGCCGGAAAGCTTTGAATGGATTTGTACTGAATAGAAATATTGCCTTTTTCTATTTTGATTTGATGATTTTCTGTGGGATAAAGGACAAGGCGGTGACTTCCTGGAATGTTGTTGAATTGGGAAAGACAAAAGTTGATATGGCCGAGGTAAAACAAAAACTCCTCAGACACTTTGAAACCTTATTTGAAGCAGAGCTCGTAAAACAAGAAACCTCGGTCTAGACCGAGGTTTCTTAATACAATTATTATCTTTAGTTAAACTTGGTCAGTTCCATGCGGGTCATTAACTTTCCATTCTTTCCATAGCTTTCTTGTTTTACCATACCCACACCTTCCGAGAGCCATACTTTGTTGCTGGTTTCTTGATTGGCCATCATCACTTTTGACGTGCTTTTTTCAGTAATCAAATAACAATCAAAGGTTCCGGCAGCGGTGGTGACCGATTCTTTTTTTTCTACTTTTCTATCCGTCATATCCACATCTATTTTCATCTTCATTCCACTCATGTTCATACTTACGTTTACATTGGCATCATCTAGGGTTTGTCCAACGGAGAGGTTGTTCGGTAGTTGTATATCCGTTCCGGTAATATCCATTTCCATGCCCATATCCTTATATTGCTGTTCCATTTGCGAGGGGAAAAGGCTTTTATAATCTATTTTTATACCTTCTCCCGTGCAAGTGATTTTAAAGTCGGATTCAAATACGTTTTTTCCTTTTTTATCCGTGAATTTTGTTTTCATGGTAGCCTCGGTTTCACCACGGGAATCATCTACTTCTGAAATAACATATTCGGTTGTGCCCTCCACTTTATCTTTCTTATCGAACATTGTGTATTGGAATTTGGTGCCCTCTGTCATAGGATAGTATTTGCTACAGTTATTCTGTGCAAAAAGGTTTGTAGAACTATATAATAAGGTCAGGGCGATAATGATTTTTGTTCTCATGGGATAATTTTTCAGTTTTAGTTATTGTTTTATGAATTCCACTCTCCGGTTCTGCGCTTTTCCTTCTGGGGTCGAGTTGTCGCCTACCGCTTCGGTTTCCCCTTTGCCTTGGGTGGAGAGTCGGTTCCCATCAACGGCATAGATATCGACCAGCACATTTTTAACGGCTTCGGCACGTGCCTTGGAGAGTTTAAGGTTTGCATCGCTAGCACCATCGGCATCGGTATGTCCTACAATTTTCAAATTAATGCCCTTTTCTTGTTGCAAGACTTGGTATATCTGCCGAATAATGCCCATGGATTCCGCTTTTAAATTATCGGAGCCGGAATCGAACAAAATACCATTGGTGGATATTTTACCTTCCGAGATAAGCTTTCTCCTTAAATCCACACCGCCTTTGGCAATTTTGAAATTGCTCAGATATATATTCTCTTGGTTGATATTAGTGCCCCTTAGCTGAAATTTAATGCCTTTCATTGCTACATTTGCCGGGAGCAATCTAGGGACATCAACAAGTTTTTGTTCATTGATCCACATTCTAAAGCGTTGTTGGTTCACGGCAACGGAAACGTGATGTTTTGCTTTTACAACATCACGAATATCGGCTTGGGTTGTATTTCTGATTTGTCTAGTACCATTAACAACGTTTTCTACGGTGACACCTGTAGCTATAAATTGACAAAAGGAATATTCTGCCATCCCGAAGTTTTTAGGTTTGTTAAAATCGTTGTTGTCCGCTATAATGATACTCAAAAATGATTGTGAGGACGTCTTATCGTTCAATCCATTGGCGATTACATCAAATTCGAGCGTAAAATCCTCTGGCAAATCCGTAATATCGGGAATATACATACTATTATATCCGGGTAGTATCTTTAGCCATTTGTTATCTCCGTCATTTATTGTCGTTAATTCTCCACCGCCGTTAGTGTTCCATTTACTGGGAAAATCGCCAACGAATTCATTGGAAAAATCATCAAAAAATAACGGTTCGTTACCGGGTACAAAGTCAAATTTAGAGTAGATCGATAATGTTTTAGGATTTTCTTTGGTAGAAGCGTCTTGACCATTTGTATTCTCCGATGACGGATTGTCATCCGGAGTTTGATTTTGAGGATTTCCCCCAGTCGGTAAAGGCGTTTTTTTACTGCTGCCGCTACCAGGTTCCAAAATACTATCCAAAACTTGATCGGTTTTCTTTGTAGCTTCTTTATCGACCCTTTTTTCAACTGCTCTTTCAGCGGCTTTCTCCGCTCTTTTCCCTAACTTTTTTAGGAACTGGGCATTGGCACAGGTGGAGCATAGCATAAAAATACCTGTTACGAAAATTATCTTGACGAGGGAATATGTAGTTTTCATATGTAGTTCTCTTGAATGAATAAGGTTTTATAGAAAGTATACTTCTTGAACTGAAGAATACATCACCATAAAATTATCAAAAAGAGCAGGTCAATGACTTAGGATTGTATAGTTGGCAGTACTTTCTTTATGAATCCCGAAAAAATATGTGTCAACGTATTTTGTAAACGGTAAAGGAATTTTCTTGGTCTTGGATGACCAGTTCCGGTTTTTTGTCGTTGTCCATATCCACCATATCAATAGTAGAAATGCCATAGATGGGAAAACCGGGTATCGTCTTTGTTTGGCTGTCAAAGAGGTAGGATTTTTGGTTCTGGATATCCGTCACCGACACGTATATTTTATCGTTCAGGTAAAAAATAGCAGGGTTTGTATATACCCCAAGCTCCAAGGCTACTTTTTTATCTCGTACTCGTAGTATGTTATCGTCCATAATGGCCAAGGTCTTGGAAGTAGCATCCATACCATGGTCCTTATTAAGATTCAGATCTGTTTTTTTGACCGTTCCGTTCGTTGCGATTTGAAAGAGCTGACCATTCGTCGTAGTAAAGGCGATAGTATTTTTGTAAAGGCGCAAGTCGTTTTCCGAAAAGGGGATGATTTCCTTGGTTTTGATCCGCACATCCCCGACCCTATTTAAAATTTTAAGTTTGTTGCCTTCCAACTGAAAAATCAAATAGTCCTTTTTGCCGATTTTGAAATGCTGAGGCGCTTTTAAGATACTTGCTTCCGCTTTAGTGTATTTAAATCCGGAGACAATCCGTGCTTTACCATCGTACATGAAAACCTTATCGTTTTGGGTAACCACAAAACGATAATTTTTATTGTTTTCATAATCAAATACTGCCAATGGGTTTAAGTTGCCCCCATCATATTTTTTATTGAACGGTGAAACCTCTTTTCCGTTTCTGTCGAGAATTAGAAATTGGTTATTTGTAGTGAAGGCTAGTTGTAATCGTTTATTTTTATAGATATCCACTTGTTGGATTCTTCCCTGAATGCGAGAATCCAATTGTTTTTTCCAAAGGACCTTCCCTTTTGTAGATATGAGATATAGTACATTGTCCTCATCCTGAACAACTATTTCCTTTTTATTGGTCCTATGATTGATTACGAATTGGGGCTTTGTCGCAATATCCGCATCCAATTCAATCTTAAATATTGGAGAGACCGTATTGCTTTTATTTTCATCGGATATTTTTTTTATGAAAAAGGTGGTCAACATAAAATCACCTTCTGATACAAATTGGGAGCCAAATACAAACTCTTTAAAATCGGTTATATCAAAGGAACTTGAAAAATCAGGGGAAATAATCGTAGAAAGTGATTCTTTAAAGCCATTGCCGTTTTCGATGGTCAGTATAGTCGATTGGTTGGTGACAATCCTATTTGCAGTGGAAAAGATTTTCGACTTTTCAAAGACGTTCCCGCTTTTATAATCTCTGATAACATTCTCAAGTGTTTTCTTTCGCTCAGAAAAAATTAGGGTATTTTCCAGAATACATGTGAAATTGGATTTAAAATCCAATAGTAGTGGATTGAAATGTTGATTCAGGAAATTGCTTTCGTTTAGTTCCATTATTTCCGAACCCTGAAAATCTGTAGTATTTTTTTGAACGGATTTTAAAAAATCCATAATATTTGCGGCACCATAGGTATGCAGGAATACTATTTTTTCATTCTTGATGGAAGCGATTCCCACTTCCTCGACCGTAGCGAACAATGAATCTCTTTGAATATCGATATTTAAATATTCTTGTCTATTGAAATCGAATATCTTGTGATTTGGAAGTGTGTAAGTTTTGTAAGAGCTCGCATTCTTCGGAGCATAGAATTTACTTCTGCCGGGTTTGTTTACAGCGTCTTTAAAAATGGCTAGATAGTTCGCTAAGGAATCGCCAATGACACTTACACCATTTAATAGAATTTCCTCGTTGTCTACTTCTACATCCAGCGAAATCCAATCTGTAAATTTCAATAGTTGGGACGACTCTTTGTCTCTTAATAATATTTTATGGATACTATCATCTTTAGTAAAATCTATAAAAAGGTTGGCAGTTTTTGTACTGTCGGAAGCATTGAGCAATCGTTCTAATTGCTCATTCTTGATGTTATCACGGTTATTTTCTTTGAGTTTTTCCAAAACCGATAATGAGGAACTGAGAATCTCTTTTTCAAATAATTGCGTTGTGTAAAATTGTAGACTGTCTATTTGATATTTCTTGAATGTCTTTCCACCTGATTCCAAAGTTTCCAACGACTTATTGGGACTATGCTCAAAATTAAATTGAAGAGAATCTTCAGAGATATAAGTGAAGTCAAAATTTTCATCGGTTCCAATGAAAGTCAATAAACCCTCGGACTGATTCTCTACATATTGAAGCGGAATTAATTTTTTAGAAATATTTTGCCCAATAGGAAGTGACTTGAGTTGAGCTATAATTTTATTATCCTTAAAGTCTGATGCGAAAGATTGATAGTCGTTAATTTTTAAGGTAATTGAGGCATTCTCGGGAATGAATCCGGTTAAAGAACTGGCCTTGTTTTTTTCGGGAGAACATCCAGCTACAATTAAAATAAATATAAAATATATGAGGTAAAACGTATTACGCATTAAAAACACTTTGATTACACAAATTTATGGTATTTATAAATCAAGTGTAAGTTGCTCGGGAAGAAGTCTAAAGGATTTACGATGATATTTGGTGATACCATATTTTCTGATGGCCTCTCTATGTTCTTTTGTAGGATAACCTTTGTTTTTTTTCCAATTGTACATGGGATATTCCTCATGGATTTTTTCCATGTAAGCATCTCTTGTTGTTTTGGCCAAAACGGATGCCGCGGCTATACTCATGTATTTAGAATCACCTTTTATAATGCATTCAAAAGGAATGTTTTTGAACGGTTTAAACCTATTTCCATCTACAATAATCAACGGGACTTTCATGGTACATTGATTAATACACTTGTGCATGGCTAGAAAAGAGGCATTCAAGATGTTAATTTCGTCAATTTCTTCTGGAAAAACGTGAGCCACTACTGAAAAATCGGCTTCCTTCATGATAATAGGCTTTAGAATAGTGCGTTTTTTCTCCGATAATTGTTTGGAATCGTTCAGCAAAACATTTTCAAAACTATTAGAAAGTATTACTGCCGCAGCCGTGACAGGGCCGGCTAGACAGCCCCTACCGGCTTCATCCGTGCCAATTTCATTTGAATATTGGTAAAAACTTTTGAGCATTAATAGGTCTTTATTGAAGTTTTTATGAATTTGCTGTGACTTTAACGGTTAAAAATTTGAATAATATTTAATAAAAATTGAAATAAATTGTTTTTTTCGTAAATAATAAGCGTTTTTTAACAAAATATTAAATAGCGTTAGGATACCTTTTGGATAAGTTGGCAATTTTTAAGACTTTTGGCGCAAGCTAATTCAAAAATTATAATTCATGAAACAGAAGTTTACATGGATGTTAACGCCATTATTGGTGTTTTTCATCTCTTTTTCCTATGCACAGGAAAAAACAGTTTCCGGTACTGTATCGGATCAATCAGGATTACCATTGCCTGGGGTTTCTATTGTTGAAGTAGGAACTACTAACGGTACTCAAACCGATTTTGATGGTAATTATTCTATTAATGTTGCCGAGGGCAAGGTATTACGATTTAGTTATATCGGGCAAAAGACAGTCAACAGGACAGTTGGTGCGTCCAATTCCATTAATGTTACTATGGAAGAAGATGCTGAGGCATTAGAGGAAGTGGTTGTAACTGCCCTTGGTATAGAGCGTGAGGCAAGAACCATAGGTTATGCCGTTTCAACTGTACAATCAGAGGATTTAAATGAAGTTCGTGAATCCAACGTTCTTAATGCACTCCAAGGGAAGTCCTCGGGATTGTTAATCACAAATCAAAGTGGTAACGTCGGTGGGTCTACACGAATATTAATTAGGGGTAACTCAAGTTTATCGGGAACCGTACAACCTTTATTTGTTGTAGATGGTGTTCCTATTTCAAATGCCAATACGGCCAGTGGTTCTCGAATTACTGGTGGATTTGATTTCGGTAACAGAGCCCAAGACATCAATCCAGATGATATAGAAAGCGTTACCATTCTTAAAGGCGCGTCTGCTGCTGCATTATACGGGTCAAGAGCATCTGGAGGTGTTATCCAGATAACCACTAAGAGAGGTAAAAAAGGTTCAAAAGCCAGTATATCTTTTAATTCAAACTTTAGATTTGATACGCCCTTGGTACTTCCTGATTATCAAAATGAATTCGCGCCTGGTGATGAGGGTGTGTATGATTTTAATGAATTGCCTAACGGTCAGTTTTCTGCAGGATGGGGTCCAAGCATAGGTTCATTGAGTGGTCAGACTTATGAGAATTTTAATGGTCAACAAACCACGTTTAGAGCCTTTCCACAAAATTTAAGAGATTTTTACGAAACTGGTGCTACAAGTATCAATAGTGTAACGGTTGCCGGTGGAAGCGAAAACGGAAGTGATTATAGATTGAGTATTTCCTACACGGATCAAAGAGGTATTGTTCCAAATTCAGGCTTAAATCGTTTAAATGTAGGATTTAATGCAGGTAAAGAATTTTCAGAAAAATTGAAGTCTCGTACTAGTTTTAACTATGTTAGAACTAACCTTTCCGGTACAGCTAGAGTTGGGGCCAATGACCCGAATGTACTTACTGGGATTGTTAATTTTCAGCCAAGAATAACAGATTATAATCTGTTTAGAAATTTTAGGGATGACCAAGGCAATCAAATAAACGATCCAGGTGGGCAACAGAATAACCCTTACTGGGTAGCATTTGAAAATGCTCCTGAAGTTAATGTTGAGCGTTTCTTTGGTAATGTTTCTATGCAATACCTTCCTTTTGATGGGTTCGATGTTTTAGCAAGAGCGGGATATGATACCTCTGTTGACAAGCGATTTACTCAAAACTCAATCGGGACCATAGGGCGATTGAATGGTGGGTTTAGAGATGACTTAATCAATAGTAGAGAGCTTACATTGGATTTGATTGCCACTTACAATAAAGACATCTCTGATGATTTTAATGTTACCACACGTGCTGGTATGCAATGGAATGAAAGGGTTTTTGAAAGATTCGGAAACATTGCTTCTGATTTAACTGTTCCTGAGCTTTTTGCACCTGGTAATGCAGACGTGAATAACCCATTTAAGGATTTTAGTGTTAGAAGAATCTTTGGTGTTTTTGGTGACATAACGTTCAACTACAAAAATTGGTTGATTTTGAACGCAACGGGAAGAAATGATTTTTCATCTACATTACCTGTAGAAAATAATAGTTTCTTCTATCCTTCTGTTTCTTTGAGTTGGGTGTTTTCGGATGCCTTGGGTATTTCAGGAGATGTATTCAGTTTTGGTAAATTGAGAGGTAGTTGGGCAAACGTTGGGGGTGATACGGATCCTTATCTTTTAGATTTCACCTTTAATCCAGATAATGCATTCTTTGGTCAATTTGGAACAGGGGGTACTTTTCCTTTCAATGGACAGTTAGCCTTTAACACGGACGGTAGTATTACAAATCAACAATTAAAACCTTCTAATCAGGAAAATTATGAGGTAGGTTTGGAACTTGGATTGTTTAAAAGTAGATTAAATATTAATGCTACCTATTATTCAAACCTTACGGAAGACGATATTGTTTTCGTTCCAACACCTCAGACTTCTGGATTTGCTAACTTCTTAACGAATGTTGGTGGTGTATCTAACAAAGGTTATGAAATTGATGTCAATGCGAGAATAATTGAAACTGGTGATTTCGGTTGGGATTTGACTGCTAATTTCACCCAAAATGAAACTATTGTTGAGGATTTATCTGATTTGCCTGGAGAATCTTTGAACTTAGCAACAGAATTTAATGGTATATCAGTAAGAGCAGTTGAAGGTAAACCTTTTCAATTATTTGGAACAAGATTTGCTAGGGCTACAGATAGTGAAGGTAATGAAATAGAAGACCAGATTTTAGTTGATGAAAATGGTATCAGACAAATTGGAGAGGCTGGCGATTTAGGTACAATACAGCCAGACTTCACAATGGGTCTGTCCACTACATTTAGATACAAAGGCTTTAGACTTTCGACTACATTTGACTGGAGACAGGGAGGATTGTTATTTTCTAATACAGTAGGTGCTTTAAGAACTAGTGGATTGGCAGCAGAGACAGCAGTTGATAGGGATAACTTATTTGTGGATCCTAATACTTTTGTTGACAATGGTGATGGTACTTTTTCTCCAAACACAACACCTATTGAGAGTACTCAGAGATACTGGTCTCAATTTTCAAGTGCCAGTATAGCTGAAGGTAATATTTTTGATGCGACGTTCATTAAATGGAGAGAGTTGAGTTTAACGTATACTTTTCCATCTAGCGTATTGGAAAAAACTCCTATTAAAGCTTTACAAATGGGTATTCAAGGTCGTAACTTGGCAATATTCAACTCTAAGGTTCCTCATATAGATCCAGAGGCTAGTATTGGAGGTTCAGGAAGTCAATTAGATGGTATTGAACGTGGTTCTGTTCCAAGTCCACGGAGTATTGGTATGAACTTAACAGTTAATTTTTAAGAAATGAAGAAGAGAAATATAATTTATAGAACATTTTTATGTGTTTTATTGGGATCCACATTGGTTAATTGTGAAGATTCCATTGAAGGTATAAATACCGATCCTTTAGCTGCAATCGTTATTGAGGCTGATTTGTTATTGCCTCAGGTTTTAGTTGCGGGTCTGTCTGCTAACAGAACTGTAGAAATGAATGCTACAAACTTTCATTCTCAGTCATGGTCGGCAACGGTTGGTTTTGGAGTTTTTGCCAATCCTGAGAGATATAACATCAGTGCTAACACTACCAACAACGTTTGGGTTGGTCAATATACTACGGCACTTAGGAATTTGAATCAAATGCAGATTCTGACAGATGCAAATAATCCTACAGCTTTGAACGTGAAGGGGCAGGCCCAAGTGCTTGAGGCTTTTGCATACCTTAATTTAACTCAAATTTTTGGGGATATTCCTTTTAGCGAAGCTTTGCAGGTCGTTGAATTTCCAACACCTCAATTTGATTCTCAAGAGGAGGTATTAAGAGGTATTCCTGCGCTTTTGGATGAAGCTTTAGCTAATCTTTCGACAGATACTGATATCGTGGAAGGCGGAGATTTAGTATATAATGGAGACAGGCAATCTTGGATTCGTTTTGCCAATTCTTTGAAATTGAAGGCTTTGATGTTAATTGCAAATGTAGATCCTGCTTCTGTTCAAGCTGACATTCAAGCTGTGGCAAATCAACCTTTAATATTGGATGAGTCTGAGGATGCAGAATTGCGCTATACTGATACTCCAGGTAATGAAAATCCGATTTGGAAAACTATTGATCAATTTGGAGGTGGTGTTAATACTTTTTGGGGTGGAGGTATCCCCATAATAGATATTATGAATGCTAATGATGATCCTAGACGTGCTACTTATTTTGATACAAACGATGATGGTAATTATGTAGGACAGGAGCAAGGTGTTTTCAGTACGGAGGGTGTATCTACCATTAGCTTAAATATTATTAGGAGAAGTATGCCAGATAGATATGCTACTGCATCGGAGACCAATTTTTATCTGGCGGAAGCAGCTTTGCTAGGATATATTTCTGGGGATGCAAATGCTTTCTATAGAGCAGGAATTCAACAGTCTCTAGACTATTATGATGGTCAACCTGGAGAAATAGCTGCTGCTGATAAAGATGCTTACATGGCTTCTGCCAGGGCTAGTATTTCTGGAGATAGTGATGCAGTTGCTTTGAGGAAAATTCACGAAGAAACGTATGTTGCTAACTTTACTAGAGCAATTGAGTCATGGACTGACTGGAGAAGAAACAAAGTTCCAGATTTAACGCTTCCTACAGGTGCTGTTTTGACTGATTTTATTAGAAGGTATCAAATACCACTTAGTGAGGTGACCGCAAATCCAAATGCTCCCGGTGTTGAGAATTTGACTGCTCCAATGTGGTTCGAGAATTAATCACTAATTTTATTTATATAAAAAACCCCTGAGAAACAGGGGTTTTTTTATTCCCCAAACTTTCACATTTACTTAGGAACAAAAAAATTAACTTTGCCATAGACAATATGTATGCATGAAATATCTTTTTGCGCTTTTATTACTTCTTTTCACTTCAACTATTTTTTGCCAAGAGGATAAGCCCAAAGGAGATAATATAAAGAGAGATAGTACAGACCTACCGATTGAACCTAATAAAAATCTAAAACGAGAACTCACCAATGATTCCATCTTAGGTCTTACAATCGAAGATTATAAAATAATTTCTTTCGAAAGGGACACCACATTTTTGGATACTACACTTACTATTCAAAAGGAATACAAGTATAATTATCTTAGAAAAGATGATTTTGAGTTGATGCCCTTCTCAAATACAGGCCAAGCGTATAATAAGCTAGGTGTCAATTTGAATCGGAGAGATTTATATCCGAAACTTGGGGCAAAGGCTAAACACTACAATTATTTGGAAATAGAGGATATTGACTATTATAATGTTCCTACTCCTATGACAGATCTTTTTTTTAAGACTACTTTAGAACAAGGTCAATTATTAGATGCAATGTTGACTTTTAATACTTCTAGAAGATTGAATTTTTCTTTAGCATATAAAGGGCATCGATCTTTAGGCAAGTACCAATTTGATCAGATATTATCGGGAAATTTCAGGACTACGGTAAATTATCAGACTAAAAATGAAAGATACTTAATAAGAGCCCATATCGCAGCTCAAAACATTGACTCGCAAGAAAACGGGGGGCTTACCGACAAGGAGCTTCAATTTGAATCAGGGGATGAGGATTTTCGAAATAGACCTAGAGTGGATGTCCGTTTTGATGATGCTGACAATAAGGTATTAGGCAAGAGGTATTATCTAGATCATCAATATAAATTAATTAGAAAAAGGAAAGATTCAAGTTACGTTGAAAAAACTTCTTTGGCTATCGGTCATGCTTTTAATTACGAGACTAAATTTTATCAATTTTTGCAGGATAACAGTAACGAATATTTTGGTGAATCTGTTCTATCAAGTATAGATGACAAAGCATCCCTAAAAACGTTTTATAATCAGTTTAATGTTCAATTCTACAATAAAACACTAGGACTTATTAGGGCGAACGCTAATATGTATAATTATAATTATGCTTTTAATAGCATTTTTATAACTGGGGAGGGGCAAACTATTCAAAATCAATTAAAAGGTACTGAGATTGCTTTAGGAGGTGATTATATCAAAAGAATCGGTGATTTTGATATACAGGGTTCATTAAAGTATAACCTGTCGGGAGAGCTTACAGGAAATATACTGGATGCATCGGCATCATATATGATAAAAGATAAACATAAAGTAGAGCTATCCGTACACTCATCATCACGTATGCCAAATTTCAATTTCTTGCTCTATCAAAGCGAATACCTTAATTATAATTGGCAAAATACGGACACCTTTGAGAAGGAGAATACAAATAGTTTCCGTTTAGATATTGATTCTAGCGTATGGGGTCAACTTTCAATTGACTATCAAACAATAAACAACTATACATATTTTGGTTCGGACACTTCCGTATTGATAGAGGAAAATAGAGAGCAAGCCAATATCCGACCCTTCCAACAAGCATCTGCCATATCGTATTTAAAAGCAAAATATTCCAAAGAATTCAGATTGGGCAAGTTTGCTTTGAACAATAAGGTAATGTATCAGAATGTTTCTCAAGATAATAATGCATTAAATGTACCACAGTTGGTAACGAGGAATACTTTGTATTTTTCTTCGGATGTCTTTAATAAAGCGATGTATTTGCAGACCGGAATCACTTTTAAATATTTCACAAGCTATACGATGGATGCATATAGCCCTCTGTTAGGAGAGTTTTATGTTCAAAACGATGAGGAGCATGGGGGGTTTCCATTATTGGATTTTTTCATAAACGCTAGAGTGAAACAGACCAGAATATATTTAAAAGCGGAACATTTTAATTCTTCTTTTACTGGTTATGATTTTTATGCGGCTCCAAATTATCCATATAGAGACTTTGTAATTCGCTTTGGTCTCGTTTGGAATTTCTTCTCATAGCTGTTTTTCGTTATTGTTTAATTCATTGTATTTTAATCATTTGACTTTTTTATGAATTTCCACCTATTCGGATAGGGCGTTGATTCCCAGTTAAATATCATTTTAATGCATTGGGTCAATTTAATTTTTAATACAAATCACTTAAAATCAATTAGTTATATTTTTTTTAAAATTATTTTAATTTTTTTTCGAAATATCCATTGTGTAATTAAAAATGCTGATTATATTTGCACCCGCTTTGGGGGATTCCCGTGGCGTCGGTCGGGGCCTCAGGGGTTCCGTCCATGAAGAGTAGTTCATTGAAATATTGTGGAGAGCGAGGTACCGGGGCATATGCCTTGTGTACTTCGGAGAACAGATAAGATATCAAGAATTTAGATCGATAGGATCGGGGCCGGGGACGGAATTTGGAGACGTTGGGACGAATATATAAGAAACAACGATGAAGAGTTTGATCCTGGCTCAGGATGAACGCTAGCGG